>CAVRUC010000005.1:0-341980 GCA_963724295.1 uncultured Chloroflexia bacterium
GTACTGTTCGGCCTTAAGGGCCGGATAGCGCTCGCCGGCGCGGATTCCATCTGATGCGGCCACGGGCCGAGCGTTCTCGGGCCGGGGGCTCGCCCTCTTTCACTAACATTCCGGGCGGTCTAGCGCCTCAAGGAACGCCATCGCGGCTCCGCCCTCAATCCGCGTCTCGACGACCAGCTTGTCGGCCAGCGCCTTTACATGGCGCTTGTTCATTCGCACGAACTCGATCACTCGTTCTATGATCTCGTCTTTGAGGTCCTCTATCGCGTCAAACTTCTTGCTCACCGACATGTCGTCCCACCTCTCGCCCGTGTCGCTCTGAGCTTTTTCCCCGGTCAGTTTCTGGAACCGAACCGCGTCCCCGCCGCCCCAAGCACGGTCGCGATAATCGGGACAGAGTTCCATCTGTGCGAGCGGTCCTCCGCCGTGCAGTGAGCAGCGCAATAGCAATCAATTGGGCCCTCATACCCCGTGCACTTCTTTTCGATGTCGACGCTCAGGAGTTTGATCCGAAGCCGCCAAGCGATGACGGCATGACCGGCCTCGTGGATTGCCAGGACCTCGCGCGGCGGGTCAGCGTCATCCATTTTTGAACACCTCACGACCCGGGCCGCCGGAAGATCTCGCCCTCCTTCACATAAATGCCTTTCCGATATGTCGCAGGAGTGAATAGGGCTACCCTCAGAAAGCGCTTAAACCTGGCCAAAAATTGAGTGGGAGTTTCACAATGCAAGTACCAGCATCGGTAAAGCCCGCAATATGGGGCGCAATCGGCGGCGCGGTCGCTGCAACGATAATCGGCTTCACCTGGGGGGGCTGGGTAACGGGAGGAACAGCCGAAAGAATGGTGGCGACCAGTGCGCAGGATGCTTCAGTCCCAGCACTTACGCCGCTCTGCGTTGCAAAGGGGGAGCAGCAACCGGAACAGCTTGTGCTCTTGAAGAAGGAGAGCTCCTGGAGTCGTCGCGACTTTGTCACCAAGGCCGGATGGGTCGCTAACGTGAACGAAAAATTCCGATCTGCCGTCGCAACCGCGTGCGCATCGACACTCGTGGAAGCCATGGATGCGAAGCCTGCTGGGTGATGGCAGGCCGCAAGTCGACGGCCGCAAGTCGTCGCTGGCCGTGTCCGTCGCGCCCGGGCGACAGCGGCCGTTCGCCTGGCGCCACGGGGGGCAAGCACGGAGTAAGTAAGGCATGAATTGTATCGCCCTTCATCCTCGCCACCGTGACGAGGCCAACTGGCTCGCCAATAAGGTTGAACAACATAAGGACCAGCACGAGCGCGACGATCACGCCGACGCGGACGCGGATCAGCTTGTTGATGGGTTGCGGCACGTCAGTACTGGCCGAGAACCCAGAAGATGAGACAGAAAACCCAGTACGAGGGCAATGAGCAGGAAGCTCACGAGGGCAGCGTTCATTGGCGGCCCTCCCCCTTCTGCCGTGGCGAGAGAGCACGTTCTTGCGCCTGAGCAATCTTCACTTCCTCGCCGACAAGCGCGGCAGGTTTGCTCAACCTCGCTATCGGAAAGAAGACCGGGGCGAACGGATGCCGACGAAATGCTCCATCCGCTCACGCAGGGCGTAGGTCACGAGAATGAAAAATCCATTGCCCTGGCCTGAAACATTGCCGAACACAACCTGGCACGGAACTTTCATGTCGATGATCAGCGCCGTGTTCATGATCTCGTGCCGAAAGCGGCATCACGAATGAACTTGTAGGCGAACCACGACGGTACGGCGATGCAGACTAGGATGCCCATCACCAGCGCATTCTGGAGGGTCAAACTGCGCAAGACCTTGGTGATGCGTTCAACCAGGCCCATCCGGTCGGAAGGATAAGGATTGAGATCGCTCATGTGTCCTTTGCCTCGGAGAGAGCACGTTCTTGCGCCTGAGCAATCTTCACTTCCTCGCCGACAAGCGCGCAGACTTGCTCAACCTCGCTATCGGAAAGAAGACCGGGCGAACGGATGCCGACGAAATGCTCCATCCGCTCACGCAGGGCGTAGGTCACGAGAATGAAAAATCCATTGCCCTGGCCTGAAACATTGCCGAACACAACCTGGCACGGAACTTTCATGTCGATGATCAGCGCCGTGTTCATGATCTCGTGCCGAAAAGCCGGATCACGAATGAACTTGTAGGCGAACCACGACGGTACGGCGATGCAGACGAGGATGCCCATCACCAGCGCATTCTGGAGGGTCAAACTGCGCAAGACCTTGGTGATGCGTTCAACCAGGCCCATCCGGTCGGAAGGATAAGGATTGAGATCGCTCATGTGTCCTTTGCCTCGGATGTCGACTCGTACGGCGCGTCACGGTGATGCTGCCGCTATTCCCCGCCCTTTGCTCATGCTCGCTCCGTAAAGAGTTGCCTCCGACTCGCGTCGACCCCCCATCCCCCATGTCGCGGGCCGCCGCCAGCGCCAAATTGGGTCTTGGTAATTGTTAATCGCCTCCCCACTTCGGGCAAGAAGTGCCAACCCTCTCATCAAATGGGGAAGATGTATGAAATGTCCTGTCGACGGCTCTGAGTTAGTCATGACGGAGCGACAAGGGATTGAGATTGACTACTGTCCGAAATGCCGAGGCGTCTGGCTGGATCGTGGTGAACTGGACAAGATCATCGAGCGGTCAGCGCCTGCCGCAACAGCATCGTCGCCCTCCTTCATCCCGTTTCAGCGTCAGGCTGACTCGCCCTCCCGCTACTCGCAGGCGCATCAAGACGACCGGCATTGGACTCGCGCCACCGGCATCACAAGCGCAAATCGTTTTCGGCCAACTTTTTGACTTCGACTGACTGCGTTATTGGGCTAAGATGAATCTATGGTCTTGGTGCTTCTGCGCACGGTGTGAGGCCTCCCGATTCATCAAAGTAGCGAGCCTCATCCTGCTCGTGGCAGCCACCCGTGAGCCAGGGGCCGGACTCGATGTTCGCGCCCTGAGAATACGCAGCATGCGACTCACACTTTGTGATTACGCGCGGGAAGACGGCGACTGGGATGTCTAAATGTCTACCTCTTGTCCATGAAGCGACGCAATTTCCTTGAAGCCGTGGCTGCACTCGCCTTTGCCCGGCCCGACCTCGCAGATGCGGATGCGCCAGTTCCCTCGACGGCGGGCCAGCTTCAGGCCCAGCTCGATGCGGCCAAGCCGCTCGGTCCGATGGAGAGCCTTCTCGTCGCCCAAAAACAAAATGTGATCGCCGCGAGGACTTTCGGCGGGAGCTGGCTTGACCGACCGACCAATATCAAGTCGGCGTCGAAGGCGATCATCTCAGCGCTGGTCGGGATCGCGATCGACAAGGGACTATTAAGCGGACCGGACCAACCCATCGCATCCTTGTTCAAGCGAGACCTGCCCTCGCGGCCCGACCCGCGTCTCGAGGCGATCACCATCGGCCATCTTCTGTCGATGATATCAAAACTGGCCCGGACGTCGGGCACGAACTACGGAGCGTGGGTGGCCAGCCGGAACTGGGTTCGTTCCGTGCTCGTGCAGCCCTTCGTCGACGAGCCAGGCGGCCGCATGCTCTACTCGACGGGGTCAACCCATCTCCTCTCCGCGATCCTCACGCGCGTGAGCGGGCGGTCCACGCTGGCCCTCGCGCAAGAGTGGCTCGGCGAAGTGCGCGGCTTCAGGATCGCACGCTGGGACCGCTATCTGCAGGGGATCTATCTTGGTGGGAATCAGATGGCGATGTCGCCCCGTTCGCTTATCGCCTTCGGGGCTCTCTACTGCAGTGGTGGCCGAACGCCAACCGGCAAGCAGATCGTCCCCGAGGATTGGATCAGGCTCTCCGGGCATCCTCGTACGGCTTCGGCGTTTACGGGCGATGCCTACTCGGCTATGGCTGGTTCCTGAGACGAATGGCCAACCGCGATGTGCGCTACGCCTGGGGTTATGGGGGGCAGATGCTCTATGTCGTCCCGGACCTCGAGCTCACCATTGCGATCACATCCGACGACTCCGCGCCATCGGCTCGGATTGGGTACAGAGACGAGCTTCATGAGACTGCGAACGCGATTATTGTCGCAATGGCTCAATGAGACGTCCACGTCGCAGTAAGTGATCGCAGATGTCCGCTTGGGCTCCAATTTAGAAAGTCCCCTGCCCTGCGCTGAAAGTCGCTTCGACGGAATGAGCGGCGATGAACCTAGCACCGCAAAACCGGATCCATCGGATCCCCGGCGTTCGGCCTAAGGCGGCGCGATTGGCGCGCGGACTTCGGCTGCTCCTACGCTGCGGAGCCCGACAGACTCGTGGAGGAGCTCAAGGCGGACGAGGCGATTGCAGAGGCCGATACGCTGCTTCTGACCGTGCCGAACCAGCTCGGCGTCGATTACAACGCCCATGTCGTCGAGGCCCTCTTGAAGAATGTGGCTCCGGAGCTGGGCTGGCGATGACACGATTTCGAGTGAATGGCTATCGAGTGCTGCTGACGCGCGGGCGCGCAGGCTCGATCATTTATCTTCCGCGAGGCAATGAGGATGACCGTACTCGCTCGCCTGCGGAGTTTGAAGCGGTTGCGGACGTGCTACAGCAATACGTACTCTAGTCCAAGAACAGGAGAACATTGTTCTGGATATCCCTGAGCGTCGCGCTCGGATGGCGAAAGCGGCTCAGGCTGTGGCGCGACCCGACGCCGCCGCACGGCTGGCCGACGAGCTACTTTCGCTAGCGCGATAGCATCGGATCGTCATTCGGACGTTATGCCGACATCAATCGCTTCCGCGACAGTGTCCGCGCGAATGACTTTCAACCCGGCAACGTCTGTCGTGCCGCGCTTCGCTGACGAGGCTGGAATGACCGCCTTGTCGAAGCCAAGCCGCCTTGCCTCGCTGAGCCGGCGCTCGACCTGACTGACAGATCGAAGCTCGCCGGAGAGTCCGATCTCACCGATGGCCACAAGCCGTGAGTCGATCGGACGATCGCGAAAGCTCGAGGCGATGGCCAGGGCGATCGAGAGATCAGCCGCCGGCTCTCCGATGCGCATGCCGCCGACGACATTGGCATAGATATCCTGGCCGCCGAGGCCCAGCCCGACCCGTTTCTGCAGCACGGCGACGAGCAACTGCAGGCGCCCGGTGTCAAGACCATTCGCGCTTCGCCGAGGCAACCCGAATGCCGATGGAGTGGTCAGGGCCTGCACTTCGACCAGAATAGGCCGGGTCCCCTCAACTGTCACGGCGACACTCGAGCCCGTGGCGTTGTCGTTCCGTTCTTCGAGAAAAGCTTCCGAAGGATTGGCAACTTCTCGTAATCCAGACTCAGCCATCTCGAAAACGCCGACTTCGTCAGTTGAGCCAAACCGGTTCTTGACCGCTCGCAGTACCCGGAAGTGCCCGTGTCGTTCGCCTTCGAGGTAGAGAACGGCATCGACCATGTGCTCGAGGACCCTGGGGCCAGCGATGGCGCCTTCTTTCGTCACGTGGCCGATGATGAAGATGGGAATATCACGGCTCTTTCCCCATTGCATGAGGCGCGCGGTACATTCCCTGACCTGAGAAACGCTCCCGGCCGCCGAGGTGATTTCATCGACGGACACAGTTTGAATTGAATCGACGATCAGCAGGGACGGAGACACGGCATTGGCGCTCGCCAGGATCTCGTCGAGATCCGTGCCGGAGAGCACCAGCACGTCGCCGGAGCGGACTCCGAGCCGATCGGCGCGGAGTCTGATCTGTTGCGCCGACTCCTCCGCCGACACGTAAAGCACCGGACCCTTGACGTCGGCCAGTGCCGCGGCCGCCTGGAGCACCAGTGTCGACTTGCCAATACCCGGGTCCCCCCCGATGAGCACCAATGTTCCCGGCACCAAGCCCCCACCAAGGACACGATCCAGCTCGGAGATCGGGACGGGAATTCGCTCGATTGCGGTTGCTCCGAGTGCCGTCAACGGTTGGGGCAGCTCGGCTGGGCGCCGCGCCGCAGCTCGTGCCGGTTGCGGCCGCTCCTCGATGGTTTCGATCATCGAATTCCAGGCGCCGCAACCAGGGCAGCGGCCGAGGTAGGCATGGCTCGACACCCCGCACTGCTGGCAGATGAAACTCGTCTTGACTTTGGCCACGATGTCCTCGCTAGTTCGACGACGGCAGCACCATTGCGAGTCTGACGGGATGGGGCGGCCACCTGGCCGCCCCATCGATACACATTGCGCTGTACAGCGGGCTACGAGACTCCCGCGAGCTCCGCTCTTTCAGCTGATGCCAGCTCGAGCTTGAGCAAATCGTCTTCAACATCCACTCTGACCGTGGACCCAGCCTGGAATCGGGAATCGAGAACCCCCTCGGCCAGCGGATCCTCGATCAGGTTCTGGATGATCCGGCGCAAGGGGCGTGCGCCGTATGTGTGGTCATAGCCACGGTCGCCGAGCAGGTCCATCGCCGCCTCGGTGACCTCGAGCTCGATCTCTTGCTCAGAAAGCTGCTTGCGCACTCGGTCAAGCTCGAGCTCGACGATCTGGCGGATCTGTTCCTTTGCCAACGAGTGGAAGACGACCACCGCGTCGATGCGATTGAGGAACTCCGGCCGGAACGTCTGCTTGAGCTGCGCCGTGACTTTCTCCCGCATCCGGTCGTACTCTCGCGCCTTGCTCTTCTCTTCGTCCTCCTTCATGGCAAAGCCGAGATTCATGTCCCGCGTGATCTGTTCCGCCCCGACGTTGGACGTCATGATGATGATCGTGTTGCGGAAGTCGACCTTGCGGCCCTTGGCGTCGGCGAGGTTGCCGTCCTCCATGATCTGGAGAAGCATGTTGAACGCTTCCGGATGCGCCTTCTCGATTTCGTCGAGCAGGATCACGCTGTACGACTTGCGGCGCACTGCTTCGGTGAGCTGGCCACCCTCTTCATAACCGACGTACCCCGGAGGGGCGCCAACCAGACGGCTGACTGAGTGACGCTCCATGAACTCTGACATGTCGATCTTGATGAGGTGCTCCTCGGAACCGAACATGAACTCCGCGAGCGCCTTGGCAAGTTCCGTCTTGCCGACCCCGGTGGGACCGAGAAAGATGAAAGAGCCGATCGGGCGCTTCGGATTCTTGATGCCAGCCCGCGCTCGCCGCACCGCTTTCGCCAGTGTGGTGATTGCCTCGTCCTGGCCGATGATTCGGTTGTGCAGCGAGTCCTCCATCTTGAGGAGCCGCTCCGATTCTTCCCCGGCGATGCGGACGACCGGGATTCCGGTCCACATCGACACGACACCCGCGATGTCCTCCTCGGTGACGTAAATCTCATCTGACGAGTTGGAGTCGCGCAGCTCCTGCTCCTGCGAGTCGATGCGGTCGCGCAGTTTCCGCTCTCGGTCGCGCAGTTCAGCGGCCAGCTCGAATTCCTGGTTGGACACCGCCGCGTCCAGCTCCCGATTGAGGGACTGGAGACCAGCCAGCGCCTCTTTCAAGCTCGGCGGGGCCGCGGACCGATACATGCGGACGCGCGACGATGCCTCGTCGATCAGGTCGATCGCCTTGTCGGGCATGAATCGATCGGTGATATAGCGGGCCGCCATGTTCGCGGCGGCCTTCAGTGCCTCATCGGTGATCTTGAGCTTGTGGTGGTCCTCGTACAAGGAACGGACCCCGGTGAGGATCAGGATGGTCTCCTCAACACTCGGCTCGTCGACCTGAACCGGCTGGAATCGCCGCTCCAGGGCCGCGTCCCGCTCGATGTACTTGCGGTATTCGTCGAGCGTGGTTGCGCCTATGGTTTGCAGCTCACCTCGCGACAGCGCGGGCTTCAGAATATTGGCGGCATCGACCGCACCTTCGGCGGCCCCGGCCCCGACCAGCGTATGCAGCTCGTCGATGAAGAGGATGCTTCCGGTCTCCTTGACCTCGCCCACGATCTTCTTCAGCCGCTCTTCGAACTCGCCCCGGTACTTGGTGCCAGCAACCAGCGCGCCAATGTCGAGCGCGATCAGCCGCTTGTTCTGCAGCTGCTCAGGAACGTCGCCGCTGATGATCCGTTGCGCCAGGCCCTCGACGATGGCCGTCTTGCCAACCCCAGGTTCGCCGATCAGCGCCGGATTGTTTTTCGTGCGCCGGGACAGGATCTGCATCACCCGATCGATCTCGGTCGATCTACCGATGAGCGGGCCGAGCTTGCCGGTCCTGGCCGCGTCGGTGAGATCAACACCAAGCGCGTCCATATAGGGTGTTTTGGTCTGTTGCTTGCTCTGGCTGTATGACGGGCTCTGGCTCACCACCTGCATGACCTGCGCGCGAACCTTCTCCAGATTCACACCCAGACTCTCCAGTACGCCAGCGGCTATGCCTTCGCCCTCGCGCACGAGCCCCAGGAGCAGGTGCTCCGTACCGATGTAGTGGTGGTTGAGACGTCGCGCCTCGTCCACTGCCAGCTCGATGACTTTCTTCGCCCGCGGCGTCAGGCCAATCTCGCCCATGACCATGGTCTCGCCACGGCCAATGATGAACTCAACTGCCGAGCGAACCTTCGGCAGCTGAACACCCATGTTGCTCAGGACCCGAGCGGCGACGCCATCACCCTCGCGCACAAGACCCAGAAGGAGGTGCTCCGTTCCGATGTAGTTGTGGTTGAAACGCTGCGCTTCCTCCTGCGCAAGCGTCAGCACCTTCCGGGCGCGCTCCGTAAACTTGTCGAATTTGTCAGACATCCGTGGATCTCCCGTCGCCCTCGGCTAGCGGCGATGCCGCCACCACCGTTGTTGCCTCTATGATAGTCGTCCCAGGTAAGGGTGTCTTGCGCGCTATGCACTACAAGCAACGCCGCGCGCCCCTTACATGTTCCAGCGTATGCGCAAGCGGCAGGCCAGGATAGCCTGCCGCGCGCTCTTGATGTACTGAATCTACAGAAAGTTCGTTGTCAACCTACGCCAGCTGAGACCTGAGTCGACCTTACTCGGTCGCTCCTCCCTCGCCGTCCGCCGACGCGTCCGTCTCGCCCTCACCAGATGCCTCGGCTACCAGGTCGGCGGGGGCACCAGCCATAGCGAAAGCCATGGCCATTGCGGACAGCTCGCCATCGAGGTCCTCGGGAAGATCGACCGCTGGTCGAGACGGTTCCTTGCGCGGCTTTGGTTGAGCCGCTTGTCGCGGCGCCGACGCGGGGGCCGCGGCTGCCGCTTCTTCCTCCTCGCCCCGTGGTTCGGCCGTCACCTCGGAAACTGTCGCGGCCGGGCTGTCAACCTCAGCCGATTCTGGCGACTCCTCTTCTGACGTCTCGGAGGCCTCCCCGGAGAACGCGTCGCCAAGTTCGATCCCTTCGGCCTCGAGGCGAACTCGGATGCGCTCGATCAGCTCATCCCGCTCTCGCAGCGCCTCCGCTCCGAACACGCCTTCGAGCTCGGCGTCAGGCGTATCGAGGGCCCGACGCAAGCTAAGACCCATGCGTCGTCGCTGCGGATCGATCCGAATGATCCGCAAGAGCAGATCATCGCCTTCGGAGACAACCTGCTTGGGATGCGACACCCGATCATCAACGAGCTCGGAGACGTGGATGAGTCCTTCGATGCCGTCCTCGATTCGCGCGAACGCTCCGAAGTTGGCGAGTTGAGTCACCGTCCCGCGAACAAGCTGGCCGACCTCATAGGCCGCCGCCACTCGGCTCCACGGTTCGGCCTGAGTGCGCTTGATCGAAAGCGCGATCTTCTTTTCCTGAGCGTTGATGCCCAGGACGTAGACGTCGACTTCCTGGCCAACTCGTAGCACTTCGCTTGGATGCCGGACCCGGCTCCAGGACAGCTCGGAAAGATGGACGAGTCCATCCGCTCCGCCAATGTCAACGAAGGCGCCGAAGTCGCAGATCGAGGAGACGCGACCCTTGCGGACTTCGCCCTCGCTCAGCTCGTCGATCAATCGTTCCTTCATGACGTCTCGCCGCTCCTGCACCGCCTGGCGCTCGGAGAGGATGAGTCGATTTCGGTGCCGGTTGATCTCGATCACCTTCAAAGGCAGCGAGCTGCCGATCAGGCGCGCCATGTCGGCCTGCTTGCTAGCCTCGTCGCCGCCTCGGATCTCGGTGACCTGTGAAGCCGGTACGAAGCCACGCACGCCGTCCAGGTTTACCAGCAGGCCGCCCTTGTTGTAATTGGTAACCTCGGCCTCGATGACCTCGTTGGCCTCGTGGAGTTCCTGCAACCGGCGCCAGCTCTTCTCTTGCCGCGCCCGGTCGATGCTGACTACGGCGTGACCTTCTTGATTTTCCGGCTGCACCACGAAGACGAGGATGGTGTCGCCGACTGCCAGGGCCTGGCGCTCGTCAGAGGACAGACTCGAGTATTCCCGCGAGGGGACGATGCCTTCAGACTTCGAGCCGATGTCGACCAGAATCTCCTCACGGTCGAGGTGCATGATCACCCCATCCATGACATCCCCATACTTCAGACTCTTGTAGTCGTGGCTGGGGTCATTGAGAAACTGTTCCATGAGCGAGGCCGTGTCGAGCTCACCGTCTTCAGTAGTGACGGCTGGGTCGGACGCGGTTTCCGTGCTGACGGCGGATTCGGCAGGTCCTTCGGCCACTTCGACAGCGGACGCGGTGACGTCGGCAGCCACACCTTGCGGCACGGCCTCTTCCACCGCTGTTTGGTTCGTCTGCTCGCTCACGTCTGTACCGTCCATATGGCCTTCCAGAATCCGAACATGCCGCAAACTTCCCGGAGCTATCCCCCACATGAGGGTCAGCCAGTTCGGAAAGCCAGAACGATTAGTATAGCGACTTGGCAAGAACCGACGCAACTACGCCGTGGCGGTCTCTGCTGTCAGTGGGTCGACATCCGCTGATTCGCGGGGAGTCGATGAGAGCCGGGCGGACGCCTCGACTATGGCATTGATTGCCTGCCGCATCTCGGGCTCGTGCACCCACCCCATATGTCCGACTCGGATCAGGCGGTCAGCCAGGTGCCCTTGTCCGCCCTGAGCCTCGACGCCGTAGTCGCGGCGTAGCATCGCCAGCAATTCGCCGGCGGTGACATCCGCGGGCGGCTCGAACGCGGTGATCGAGTCACTTTCGAACCCGGGCTGCGCGAACAACCGTAACCCTGCGTCCGTGATGCCGTCCCGCGTCAGAGATCCCAAACGTCGGTGGCGTTCCCAGACCTGCTCGATGCCTTCGCCGGCGATCATCCCCAGCGCCGCCCGGAATGCGTAGATCATGGAAAGCGGCGGCGTGGTCGGAGTCATGCCCTGATCCGCCGCTTTCTTGACTTCGCTCATGTCCCAAAAGAACCGCGGGTAGCCGGACCGTTGGTGCGCCGCCCATGCCCGCGGCCCGGCGGCGACGATCAAGAGTCCGGGTGGACACATCCACGCCTTCTGTGATCCGGAAAAAACGAAGTCGACGCCCCACGCATCAACCTCCAGTGGCAAGGCCCCCGCGGCGCTCACGGCGTCGACCACGACGAGCGCGCCGTGTTCGCGCACGATCGCGGCCAGCTCGCGCAACGGGTTGGTGACACCAGTCGATGTCTCGTTGTGGACGAGAAACACCGCCTTTACGTCGGGATGCGTTTCGAGCGCCGATTGGAGTTGCGCGGGCAGAATTGCCTCTCCCCACTGGACGTCGAGGCGCCGCGTGTCAATTCCGAGGCGGCCGGCAACGCCGGCAAACCGCTCCCCGAAGTTTCCGTTGACTCCAACCAGGACGGGATCGCCCGGCGAGAGGAGATTCACCACGGCGACTTCCCAGCCAGCCGAGCCCGTGGCGGCCCACGTCAGAACATCGCCGTCAGTGCGATGGATCTCTCGCGCCAGCTCGAGCGTCTCGCTGTACAGAGCTCTGAATGCGGGTCCCCGATGCGGGATCATCTCGCGCCCTAGCGCGGCAACCACCTGCGGCGGCAAGGGCGTGGGACCCGGTAGACGAAAATTGACTGACATGAAGCGAGCTCCAGCCGCGTGCATTTGCTTGGCGGGACTATCGGACGCGTCGCTGGGCGACGACCCGGCGGCAGCATGCTAGATTCACCGCCTCGTCGAACGCAAATAGGAGTATCGCCGCGTCCGTCATGCCGCATGCCGTACGACGTTGAGGCCATCGGTGACTGCGCCCCGCTCAATCTGGGTGCCCTGAAACCCGCCGGAGATAACAGTTACTGAACGCGGCCGCTATGTCAGAGGACGACATTCTCCAGGTGGCGGATGTCGTCAAACAGGACGAGCTCCGGCTCGACTTCGGCATCCGAGACTCGAACCAGACCGACGCCGAAGTGCGGATTCCAGCGGCGCTCCGTCGGCGAGCCTGGATTAAAGAGAATCGTGCGTCCTTCCTGGTCGATGAGCGGTTTGTGGCTATGGCCAAACACGATCAGGTCGATCTCAGCAGAGGCAGCGGCACGGGCCGCTTTGAGCGCCGTCTTGCCGTGGTGTCCGTGCAACAAAAGCACCGTGCGCGAACCCGACTCAATCCAGACACGATCGGGCAGCGTCTCGATCAGATCGAGCGGGTCCGCGTTGCCGCGCACCGCAACAGTCGGCGCCACGTGCTCCAGGCCCTCGAGCACCGAGGCGTGACCGGCATCTCCGGCATGCAGGATGAGCCCGACGCGCGCCCGCCGAAAGAACTCGTTGACTCGATCCAACGAACGCCCTGTCCGAGTCGGGGAGATGTGTGTGTCGGCCACCACTCCCAGAAGAACCGGCGACGCGACCCGAATCCGGCTCTCGGCAATTGGTAGCTTCCGGGTCCAAACACCTCTGCTCACATCATTCCTTCCGGACTCGAATGCACCAAGAGCAGATCGACTTGTGCACCGTGGCGAGCATCGTCTTCGGCGCAGTCGGCGGCATGCTATCGTAGCTCGGACGTGGTTTCGCGGGTCATAGGTTCGCCAGTTGGCTCGCACGGTTTGGAACTCTTCCCGCCGGGACATCAATGGGACATACCCTCAGCGCATGCTGCCCAATCGAGCGCACGGCAACTTTGATCGGCGATCGTTGGACGCCGCTGATCGTGCGCGATCTGGCGCCCGGTTGCCGGCGCTTCAGCGAGCTGCAGCGGTCGCTCGGCGGGATCAGCCCGAAGACGCTCTCGGATCGCTTGCGTCGTCTGGAAGAGGCTGGAGTCGTGACCAGGTCGTGTTTTGCGGAAATGCCGCCGCGCGTGGAGTACCGGCTGACCGACAAAGGATTCGCACTGCTTGGCGTAATCGAGAGCATGCGCGAGTTCGGTCTGTCCTGGCTCACGGAAACGGCTACCGCTCCCTAGGCACCCGAGTCCATACGCAGCGCTGACGCGTCACACGGGGGTCATCATGGCCTCGTGTGCCTGCCTATAATCCTCGCGAATGCAAGTCATGAGCGGGAAGCTGGTACGGGGAGGAATCGTGGTTACCGTACGTGCAACCGGCGATGTGGAGTTGACAGACGAATCGATCGCGGTCGGCCCCACAACTCGCCTGCGGGTCTTTTCAGGGATTCAACCGACCGGCAACTTCCATCTCGGAAATTACCTCGGGGCTATTCGAAACTGGGTCGATCAGCAAGCGGAGTTCGACAACGTCTTCTGCATCGTGGATCTTCACGCGCTGTCCCAGCCAACCACGAAAGAATCCCTACGGGCCAACATCCTTGGTCTCGCCAATGTCCTGCTAGCCTCGGGTTTGGACCCGTCCCAATCCATCATTTTCATTCAATCGGACGTTCGTGAGCACACCGAGCTCTGCTGGCTACTGAGCTCGGTGACGCAGTACGGCGAGCTCCGTCGCATGACGCAGTTCAAGGACAAGGCCGGCGGCAAAGACGAGCAAGTCAGCGCCGCCCTGCTCTTTTACCCGGTTCTGCAAGCGGCGGACATTTTGCTCTACGACACGAATCGGGTGCCCGTCGGCGACGACCAGAAGCAGCATATCGAGCTAACACGCGACATCGCCGCTCGCTTCAACGCGCGCTACGGCGAGACCTTCGTCCTGCCTCAACCGGACATCAAGACTGCCGGCGCCAGGGTCATGTCGCTCGAAGATCCCACCAGAAAGATGAGCAAGAGCGATGCAAATCCGAACGCCACGATCGCGCTGACGGATGACGCCGATACGATTCGTCGCAAGATCCGGCGGGCGGTCACCGATTCCGGAAGCGACGTCATTGCCTCGCCCGACAAACCGGCGCTGACGAATCTGCTGACGATCTACAGCCTTCTCAGCGGTGATTCGATTTCTGCGATCGAGGACCGGTACTCCGGAAAGGGCTATGGGGCCTTCAAGAGCGATCTGGCCGACATTGTCGTTTCGTCGCTCGCGCCAATTCAGAACCGGCTTGCCGAATTGAATGATGACCCGGACGTCGCCCGGGCCATCCTCGAGGATGGCGCCGAACGTGCCCGCGCCCGCGCCACGGCCAAGATGGCTCAGGTACGGGATCGCATGGGTATTGGTCTCGGCTGACGGCCGATCAGATTAACGGTTGACGATCCGCTAGTGCACGGCGAGCGCCGGAATCAGGCAGCCGACATCCGTGTACTCGATCTCGTCCAGTGATGTCGGTGCGCCGGGCCCACACATCGGACACTCCGGATCGCGGGTAAGGCGAAGTTCGCGGAACTCCATCTCCAGCGCGTCGTAAGTCAGCAGCCGGCCGACAAGTGGCTCGCCGATGCCGAGGATCAGCTTCGCGGTCTCAGTCGCCTGAATGATCCCGATCGTGCCAGGCAGGAGTCCCAGCACCCCAGCCTCGGCGCAGCTTGGGGCCAGCTCAGGCGGTGGTGGCGTGGGGAAGAGACAGCGATAGCACGGCCCCTGGTGCGGAATGAACGTCGTCGCCTGCCCCTCGAATCGGAAGATGCTCCCGTGCGCGTTTGGCTTGTCGAGGAGAACGCACGCGTCGTTGATCAGATATCGGGTTGCGAAGTTGTCGGTGCCGTCGAGAATGACATCGTACTCGGCAAAAATATCCAGCACGTTGCTCTGGTCGAGCCGGGTCTCGTGCTTCACGACGTTCACGTCCGGATTCAATGCTTCAATCGCGATCCGTGCCGATTCGACCTTCGGCATGCCAACTCGCTCGGTGGTATGGATCACCTGCCGTTGGAGATTCGAATCGTCGACGATATCAGCGTCCACGACCCCAAGAGTTCCGACTCCAGCAGCGGCAAGATAGAGTGCCGCGGGCGAACCAAGCCCGCCTGCCCCCACCAGAAGCACTTTGGCGTCGAGCAGCTTGCGCTGGCCCTCCTCACCAACCTCGGGAATGAGCAAATGGCGGCTGTACCGGCGCCGCTGATCGGGACCTAGCGACTGCGGTACGCGCCAGGGCAGTCCCGTCGCCTTCCAACCGCTGAATCCGCCCGCCATCGAGGCGACGTCGCGATAGCCCAGGTCACTGAGCGCCTCGGCGCCGAAGATGGAACGGACACCACCAGCGCAATAGACGATGACCGGTGTGTCGCGGTCGCGAATCGTCTCTTCAATCCTCATCTCGAGGAATCCGCGAGGGATATGCACGGCCCCGGGGATAATCCCCTGATCGACCTCGTCTTGCTCGCGGATATCGACGAGAATCGCTCCTTGCTCGCGGAGACGCGCCGACTCCCGGGCGTCAACCTCGCGCACGCTGGCGCGCTTTTGCTCGAGCATTTCCTGGTAGGTTGGCATGTCTGGCTCCACGTCCACGATATTCTTGAGTTCTTGGTAAAGTTTAGAGTGCGTCGCTTCGTAACGCCAGCCGTCCGTGCTTCGCCGGTCGACATCCGGTGCAGCATCCTGGCATCGGGCACTTACTGCACGTCCGGGCCGGCCACTGTTACGCATAGGCGGAAATGGAGCCCAGGCCAATGGCTGATACCCCGGAGTCAGAGACGCTCGATCCGCTAGCCATCGTCCGCTCGGATCACGGCTGCTTCGGCTGCGGCGATGACAACCCAATCGGGTTGCACTTGCGGTTTGCGACTGACGGGACGCGGTGAGAGCATCGTTCGTTCCCAGCTCCGACCATCAGGGGTTCGGCAACATCGTCCACGGCGGCATCATCTCCACCATCCTCGACGAGGCAATGGCCTGGGCCACCGCCCACGCCGGGTTCTGGGCGATGACCGGCGACATGCGCGTCAGGTTCCGCCGCCCCCTTTACATCGGCGAGCCATCTGTCGTCACCGCGCGTCTGAGCGGAGTTCGGGGACGCCTTGTCACCACTGCCGGTGAGCTCGCGGTTGAAAGCGACGGCTCGCCAGTCGCAACCGCAACCGCGACATTCGTACAGGTTGAGGCAGCGCTTGAAGCAGCCTGGCGAGCACAGTACTTGCGAGAATCGGACACGCTCGCGACGGAGCTGCGGGAAGTTCGAGGTCCAGCAGACGCGGCCAGAGCTGAATGAGATAGTGTGAGCCTGCCAGGCGAAGTAGCGCTCGCTCCAGAAAATGATCGTTGAGGTATCGAACCGTGGGATCACAAGACAGCCCTTCGATCGACTCCAACGTGCAGAATGAATTGTTGGCCCGCGCCCGGGCCGCGGCGAATCAGGCCTATGTGCCGTACTCCGGGTTCCCGGTGGGTGCGGCCGTGCTGGCCGCGGATGGGTCCATTCACACCGGCTGCAACGTCGAGAATGCAAGCTACGGGTTGACGATCTGCGCCGAGCGCGTGGCCGCGACCGCCGCGGTCAGTTCCGGTCACCGACAGATCATCGCGGTTGCGGTGTCGGCGCCGAAGGTTGCGCGTACAACGCCCTGTGGCGCGTGCCGGCAATTCCTCAACGAGTTTCGGCCAGACAGTTCAGACCTGGTGATCATCCTCGACGATCGCCAATCAGGTGATCCGATTTGGCTCGATGAGCTCCTACCGCAAGCGTTTGGACCTCGAAATCTCGATGCGGCGCCTCCGCCGGCCGATGGCAGCCCAGTGCCAAAGAGAGAGACTCATGGCGGCTAGGTACCTCGACTACTACGCGAGCGTCGCCGACCGGATGCTGCCGTTCCTGCAAGGTCGTCAAGTTGCCATCGAGCAACGATTTCCGAGCAGCAAGGACATCGTCTATCGCCGTCACACGGGCGGTAGTGGCGATGACACGTGGATCCGCATTGCCGATCGCGATGCCTTGCTCGGCTGGGCGCGGCAGCACACGGTCGGTCTTCACGCGCACATCCGATCCGAGGACCGGGGCGCCTGGTTCGTTATCGACATCGACTCCCGCAACCTGCCGACGGAGATGGCGCAACGGGCTGCGATTCACGCCGCGGACGTCCTGGCTGAGCAAGGCATCGACGCGCTGGTCAAGTTCTCGGGATCAGATGGGTTTCACCTGATGTGGGATGTTCCCGATCTCGGTGATCTTGCGGACGACGCGCTCTGGGAGCTCGAGCGGGCCGTCGTCCGCGCGGTCGCCTGTGAGGTCGAGCGTCGGCTCGCCGATGATCCCCAGGCGTCGTTGATCCGGGAGACCGTCGGCCCTGGCAAACAGGCGATCACGACCGGATCGGCTGATCGGGAGAACCCCGAACGCGTTGCTCTTTGACGAATACATCCTCAAGGATGCCGCGAACTTTCGCGTGCCCTATTCCATCCACCCAGCGACCGGTCTTGTCGCTGCTCCGCTCAGCCGGTCACAACTGACCACATTTCAAGAGAGCGACGCGTCACCTGAAGCGGTTGCCGCGGACTGGCCAGTGATTTCCCTCCCTCGGCAGACGATCGGCGACGTGCGACGAGCCCTCGACGCCTGGCGCGCGGATGGTTGCTGAACTGGGGTGGGAGACCGGGGCCGTCAGGCCGCGATCGCCGGATCGTCGCGAACGACCGTGACCTCTTGCAACCTGAGCACCACATCGCGCCGCTCCTGAGCCAGAAGCGTCAGTCGCCCGAGTCCGCCGGCCGTCGCCTTGATAGGGACGCCGTCCGCGTCAATGACCAGTCGCACGGTCGGCCCTTCGAATACGATCTGGTCGATGCGACCGCGAACGAGGTTTGGCTCATCAGCGGGGCCACTGTCCATCATCACTTCGATGTTTTCAGGTCGCACAAATGCCAGCACGTTGTCGCCGACGCGCACGTTTCCGGGATCCAGTCCCCGTAGCCGCATGCCTCCCGCCCGCACGTCGACCAGACCCGGTTCACCCGACGCGCCTTCGATGAGACCGACCACCTCTCCCGGGATCGCATTGTTGTCACCGACGAACCCGGCTACGAACTCGGTACGGGGGCGGAGGTAAATATCGAGCTGGGTGCCCGCCTGCTCGATCCGCCCTTCGTTCATCACGAAGATCCGGTCGGAGATCGCGAAGGCCTCGGATTGGTCGTGGGTGACATAGATCGCCGTTTTTCCGGTCCGCCGCTGCAAGTCCAGAATCGAGTACTTGAGCGTGTCGCGCAGATTGCGATCGAGCGCGGAGAGTGGCTCGTCGAAGAGGAGCACTCGGGGATCAGTGGCAAGCATCCGGGCCAGCGCGACGCGCTGCTGCTGCCCCCCGGAGAGCTGCGCCGGCATGCGATCGGCGTGCTGCGAGAGCTCGATCATGTCGAGCATTTCGCTCACCCGATGCTGAATCTCCTGTTTCGGCGTGCCCTTCACCTCCAGCCCAAACGCGATGTTGCGGGCGACGCTCAGATGCGGAAAGAGCGCGTGGCTCTGGAACGCCAGGCCAATGTTCCGCTTGTGCGGCGGACGTTGTTCACGACCTGCCCGTCGAACCGGATCTGGCCCGACGTCGGGTCGACCAGACCCGCGACCATGCGCAGGGTCGTCGTCTTGCCGCATCCCGAGGGTCCAAGCAGCGTGACAAACTCGCCGTCCGCGATGTCGGCGCTGACGCGATCGACGGCCAGGGTCGACCCATAGCGCTTTGTGACATCGAGCAATTGGACTCGAGTCATTGATTCCCTCGCCGTCGGTGGCAATGCGACTCAGATCAGATACGTGCCCTTGAGATAGCGCGACCCGAAGAAGCGGAAGAAGAGCAGGACCACGACGAACGAGACGAGCTGCATCGTCGTCGCCAGCGCCGCGGTCGACGGCTGGAATCCCGCCGTTCGCGTCAGGTTGTAGACGCGCAAGCGCCGCGGTCGTCGTGCTCGGCCCGGCGATGAAGAGCGTCACCAGGAACTCGTTGAAGATGATGACAAACGTCAGCAGGATGCCGGCGCTGATTCCCGGTCCGAGCAGCGGCATCTCGACCCGCCAGAACGTCTGCATCCGTGTGGCGCCGAGCGTCCGCGCCGCCTCTTCGAAAACCATCGGCAGATCGCGCAGCGCGACGATGACCGGCACCAGCATCAAGCGGAAACGTGCCGACGACGTAGGCCGCGATCAGCCCGGTCATCGTCTGCGGAATGCGGAACAGAAAGGCATAGCGCGATCACCAGACTCACGCCCATGACTGCCGCCGGGGTGTAGAGCGAAAGATTGAGCGCGAGAGGATGAAGCTCTTGCCGGGAATCGGATAGCGCACGATGGCATAGGCCGCCGGGAATGGCGATCACCAGATTGATGATGATCGTGATAACCGTCGTCTGCAACGAAAGCAGCAGGTTTTCCTTGAAGCTCCCGAACACGTATTGATACGCGCTGAGCGTCCAGACTCCATCCGGTGTCCGCAGCGAATAGGCAAGAGTCGCCAGGAACGGCAGCGCGAAAACGGCGAGCCAGCCCAGATGTAGCCGTGCGCGAGCGCAGTCCCAAGCCACCTTGAGGCTGAAACTGGAACGTCGGTCTGGCTGTCGCGCGGGCTGGGACCGCCACGCTAGCCATACTGTTTCTCTACGCTCCGAGCGCGCCGCGCGAAAAGCGCAGCGACACCCAGGTCACAGCGAACGCCATGACCATCAGCACGCACACCGAGCGCCGCGGCGAGCCCATAGTTGAACTGGACGAGCCCTTTGTGAACATCTGGATCGAGAGCACCGACTGCTCTTTAGGCGACCCCAGAAGCTGCGGCTGAGCGAACACGCCGAGATTCCAGCCAAAGCACATCAGGAAGCCGGCGACAATTCCGCTCCAGCTCAACGGAAAGAGAATGCGCGTGAACGTCTGCCAGGGCTTCGCCCCCAGGGTCTTGCCGCCTCTTCGAGCATCGGATCGACGTTCGAGAGCGCGGCGCCGATGTTCATGACCATGAACGGAAACGTGAAGACCGCCATCGAGAAGAGGACCGCTGCTTGCGAAAAGAGGTACTTGGCGACGTTGATGCCGAGCGTCGTGAAGACCGGCCCAAGCGGACCATTAGGCAGGAGGATGTAGAAGAGTCCAAATGCCAGATAGAGCGGGCCGAACAGCGGGAACGTCATCATCGTGCGCACGAACTCGCGGTAGCGAATCTTGCGGATCAGGATGTAGGCAAACGGGTAGCCGAAGACGAGATCGAGAATCGAGGAAACGCCGCCAGATAGACCGTCTCGACGATCGCCGACCGATAGCGGGTGAAGACTTCCCGGTAGTTGTCGCCGGTGTACTCGGCGGTGAAGAAGAACGACGATCCTTGCGTCAGGCTGACTTGAAACAGATAGCCAAGCGGGATGATCGAAAACAGAATCGCGACCGACGACCGCCGGTGCAAGCAAGCAAGATCCCACGCAACCGCGAGCGATGCGAACGGTCTGCCGCACCGAGCATCCGCGATCTCGTACTCGATTGCGACTTCGGCGGGCGCGTGCGTCATCTGACGGGGCGCCACGGTCCGATCGCTATGGCGCCGCGGCGCGTCTTGACCCGCCGCGGCGCCCTGCCATCGCTCGCGCGTCTCACAACCAGTGTGGCGCGATTCTACATCCGGCTACTGACCAATGCCCTGGGAGTAGTAGTCCGACCACTCACCGAGATGCTCGGCGAAGTAGTCCCAGTCGACGGCCTTGTAATTTGTCGTGAGCTGCTCGGTCGTTGGGTAGTAGGTGAAGTAGTCCTCCGCGAACCACTCCGGGACCAGATCCGCGTATGACTCGCCGATGATGCCCTTCGTTCAGTTCGGCCCACGGCCGGGCTCGAGACCCCAGCTCTCCGGCGGGAACTGGACCTCGTCGCTCAGGCGCCAGTTGACGAAGATCTGCGCCAGGACCGGGTGCGGCGTGCCCTTCGGGATCCACATGTAGCCGTTGGCAAGATATTGACCCGACTCGGCGATCATGAACGCCGTATTCGTCTGCCCATTCAGGAACTCCATGCGAGCCAGGCTGTTCCAGAATCCGACAGCGTCGACGACGCCCGCCGCGCAGCAGCTGCTGCATCGTGGCGCTGTCGCTGGTGTATTGCAGGACGTTCGGGTGAATCCGCTCGACGAAGAAGTCGATCGCTTCGGTCATTTCCTCGGGCATCTTGTAGTCGAGCCCGAGAGACGCGGCGATGCCCAAGAAGCATGCCAGCCATCGTGATGTCGCCTGGGAGCGGCATCGGTCAAGCGGCCCTTGCAGGCGCTCGTCAGCGAGATCCGTGCCAGTCGGCAAGGTAGGGCGCCCGCTCTTTGTCGTAGACGATGCCCGGGGTGGCAGAAGCTTGGAAGCCAACCGCCGTGCGGAAAGTGCCTGGAACATCTCCGAGCACACGGTCGGCATTCGGAACCAGACCCGGAGGGAAGGAACTCCTCGCAACCGGTTCCGGCTGCGACAGCGCCTCCGCCAGATAGTTTTCCTCGATGGCCATCACGTCGAGCGACGGTGGATTGCCGCTCTGCAACGCGGTGTAGAGATTCGTGATATAGGTGCTCGGCTGCCTGGCTCGCTTGGTAATTCAGCGTGATGTCGACGCCGTAGGTGGTGCTGACGTACTCCTTGAATTTCGCGATCGAGCGTGTCATTGGCGGTGTAGGTCCAGTTCCCGACGTTGACTTCCCCTTCGCTCTGGATCGCCGCCACGATCTCGTCCGGGGTCATCTCCTTGTTCACGATGGAGACCTGCACGGGTCCGTCCTGCGCGGCAACCGACGCGGCCGAGACGCGACTGAGCGCCATGCCAATCGCCGGGGCCGCCAGCCCGAGCGCAACTCCTCGCCGCACGATTTCTCGCCGCGAGTAGCGGCCCTCGATCGCCTCTGAAACAAGCGACGACAAACGAGGATTCTCCAACGTCACTGCTCGACTCCTCACCCGCGCGATCACGCGGCGCGAATATGCTCGCGACTCCCCCGTTGGAGCCGTCCGGTAGTTGCCTCTGTGTCGGGCAACGGTATCTACGCCCGGTATGACTGTCAACTGCCCTCGGAGTCGACAGCCGCACGCCGCGCGCAGAGCGGCCCACCGCAGGAGTCGAATACGACGAACTCGACCGAATGTGATCAACCGGCATCGACGCCGATCATGGGCTGACCGCCGCAATCACCGCATTGCTCAGTCGCTGCCCACCGCGGAAGGATGAACCCCCACATGTGCGTCACCGTGCGATTGGCGAAAACGGCGAGCGCAAGATCGCGTTCCGGGTCGCCCCACAGCAGCGTTCCCGCATGTCCGAAATGACAGAATGTCTGAACCGAGGTGTAGTCGCCGGTCCAGTGGCGGCGCTTCTCCCCTTTGACCTCCCAGCCGAGTCCCCAGGACCCGGGATCCCAGTGCACCTTCGCGCTTTCCACACCGCCTGGGACGCCCATGGTCTGATCGGTCGTCATCAACGACGTCGCAGCTTCCGAGACCACCCGCTCTCCGGACGGCAGAAACGCGGCCGCAAAGCGGACCGCATCACGCGGCGTACCGAAGAGTCCACCCCATGGCAATGCCAGACCGCGCCAATACGCACTGTTGTAGGACTCGATATCCGTTCCGGGATGACTCGTGTCGGCGAGATGTGCGACCCGCTCCAGGGTGGGCCCGCTGGGATCGGCCACGATATTCTCGATGCCTAGTGGCTCGAGCACGCGGTCCTGTGCGATTTTCCAGAATGACTGCTTCGCGATGTGTGCCGCGAGCCGGGCGATCACTCCATAACCGGTATTGGAATAGCGGAGCTGCTTCTCCGGGAGCCGACAGCAACGGCTGACGGCACATGTGATCGATCACGCTTTCGATCGAGGCTCCGTCCTGATACAGCGACTCGCGAGGCCCCAGATCTTCCGGCAAACCGGAGACGTGGCAGAGAAGCTGCCGAGCGCCGATCGTCGGGCGCAAGCGCTCGAGCGTCGGATCGACGCCTTCCGTACCTGCTGCTGGTCCGGCGCGGAACTCCGGCAGGAGTCTGCCAACGGGTTCATCCAGCGAAATTGCGCCCTCGTCGACCAGTGTCATGAGTGTCGCGGCGGTCACCGGCTTCGTCACCGAAGCGAGCGGGAAAAGCGTCTCAGGTGTGACGGGGATGCCCGCTCGAGCCTCGCCCACGTAGCGCTCGGCCACGATCTCGCCGCCCCGCCAGACGGCGACGCCGACACCGGGGACCCCGTGCGGGCCGACCCACTCATCGACCTGGCTCAGCGCGTGCATCATGGATCGTGTTGGCGTTGCCAGTTTTACCTCCCGCGCGCCGAATCGAGTCCAACTTGTGACGACATCGATGACCGACTGGCTCGCTACCCGTCGGGCTATGATGCCATTTGTCGCTCAAGGCGGCTCAACGCCAGTGGACAGGGCCAGTACAGATGGGCACCGGAAGCGAAAACTGGAACCTCGCCGTCTTCCGCGATTCGTCCACGGCGAGCGAGGCCGTCGCCGATGTCGTGTCGGCGGTTATTGGCGGCAATCCTCACGCCGCGATCAGCTTCCCCACTGGCAGCACGCCACTTGGCATGTTTGACGTCCTGGCTGCGCGCGCCGCTCGCGGCGAGATCGACTTTTCGGGCGTCACGGTTTTCTGTCTGGACGAGTACGTGGGTGTTACCGCCGAGGATCCCAACAGCCTGACCCGATGGCTGAGGGAAGGGTTCCTGAACCGGATTGGCGTCAAACCGGATCAACTCCGCGGCCTCCCCGTCACCGAGAAAGACCACATTGCCGCTGCCGCTGGGTACGAAGCGGCAATCGCTGCCCGGGGCGGTCTCGACCTCGCGATACTCGGTCTCGGACCCAATGGCCACATTGGATACAACGAGCCTGGATCGAGCGCTGACTCGCGTACCCGGGTCATTGATCTGACTCCCGAATCTCGTAGCCAGGCGTCGGCCTACTGGGAAGGAACGGTACCCATTCCCCATCTCGCTATGACGATGGGGGTCGGGACACTGCTCGAGGCAAAGCAGATCGTGTTGCTCGTTTTGGGTGAAGCGAAAGCAGGCATGGTGCGGCGAACGCTCGAGGAGCCAATGGGCGCGGACGTACCGGCTTCGTGGCTGCGCATGGCCGGCCCGCGGCTGACGGTCATTGCCGATGAAGCGGCGGCAAGCGATCTCACGTCTGGACGCCATGGCAGGTGCGCAGCACCTGACGACCGCGGAGGTGACAGTAGTGAATGAAGAACCTGAGCTACGGCCGCGACAACCAATTCGGCGATTCGACGTGTTCGCCGAGACAAAGCGTCTTGAAGCGCTGGCCCACGGGGAGCCCGATGATGTCGCGAAGGGATATGGAATCAGGATCGCCAAGATCGTTGCCAGCCGGCGGTTTGGCGGAAGCACCGCCGGGAAGACGAACCACGAGCGAAGAAAAGGCTCAGACGGGGACGAAGACAAGGGGAGTCGATTCGGCGGTGAGAGCGGCGCCAAGTTCCGAGCCCTCGATGGCGAGCTCCAGTCCGACGAGACGTTTGACCGGGAGATTGTCGACCGCATGGGTCCGGAGTTTTACGAGGTAGTGTTCCAACCCGCCATACGGGACGCGCTAGCCGCCGGGCGCAAGTACGAACAAATCAGGGACACCATTCGCAAGGATTGGAAGCCGGCGCGGCGCTGACCGGATCTGCCAGGTCAACCTTAGCGACGGCGCCCGCTGCGCCGTCGGGCCGGCTGAGGCGGTGGTGGCGCCCCGGCCACGGGAGCCTCGGCCGCGGGTGCGGTCGGTCGCGCAACACTTGGCGTTCCACGCCGCATGGCGGGCAGTCCAACGCGACCGCCACCAAGCCAGATCGCCTTGTAGGCGTACGCGGCTATCAGGCCGCCGATGATCGGCCCGACCCAGTAGATCCACCAGTTCGTGAAATCCTGCTGCACAATCGCCGGTCCGAGAGCCCGTGCCGGGTTCATCGCGGCGCCCGTTATGCGACCTCCCGTCAGGATGTCCATGGTGATGATCAAGCCGATCGCCAGGGGCGCGATCGCCTTTGGACCGCGCGGATCGACCACGGTCCCGAAGATGACCATGACCAGGAAGAACGTCATCAGGACTTCCATGATCAGCGCGCCGGTGACCGTGACTTCGGGACCGAGCCCGGGCAAACCCAGGTTGACCCCCGGATTGTTTCTCCCCATCGGTCCCAGGGCTGGAAAAATGAGCGTCAGGACACCGGCTCCCGCGGTGGCGCCGAGCACCTGAGCCACGATGTAGGTGATAGCCCGGGTCAGGCGGATCTCGCCGGTTGCCAGCATCGAAATGGTGACGGCCGGGTTGAAATGCCCGCCGGAGATGTGGCCCAAAGCGGCGACCATAAGGCCAATCGCCAACCCGTGAGCCAGGGAAACCGCGACGAGATTGCCACCATCAGCCAGGTTCTGGGTCGAGATGATTGCCCCCACGCCGGCCACAACGAGCGCAAACGGCCCGATGAACTCGGCGATCGCAGCTGCCCAGAGATCTCGGTCGTCCACAGACCCTCCCCGCCCTAGGTCACACCATCCAACCCGATGCCAGCCGCCGCGGGCACCTCCGACAACTTCATGCGCCGGATTGTATGGTCGGCTGTGGACGGTGGCAACGGGAACATCTCGGGACGAACCGAGGTACCGCGTTAGCCTGAGGGCGCCACGGTTGGCGCCACTTGACCATCAGTCGGAGTTTGCTGTTCCGCCTCCCGCGCCGCGCCGGGCGGTGGCAGGGTGCTGCGAACCTGGGGATTCGCCGGTCGCTCGGGAAGGAGTTGCGCGGACGTTCCCACGCCCGTGACGCCGAACGCCAACGAACCCAGCGCCCGGTCGTCGGCAAACACGAAGGCGCCATATTGCCCGGGAGCGAGCTCCGCCGGGAGACCGACGGGAAGCGCGAGCCAGCGGTCCGCCGCGCCGGGATCGATGACGACCTCGGGCGTTGCCACGTCGTTGCCCCAGGCGTCGGTAACGATGGCACGCACCTTCTGTCCGACGGACAGCCCGGTCAGTCGTGCCGCGACGTAAACCGTGCCCGCGCCAGCCGGCACGCTGGCGTAGCTCCCATCCGGAGTCCCGTCCGGACGGAAGCCGAAGGTCAGCGCTATCTGGCCCAATGCTGGCGCGGGCGGTTGCGTGGGTGCCGGGGTCCCCGTCGGCGGGAAGTACTTTTGCACGATGCGCGTGGCTTGCTGCGCTGCGAGCTGATCCTCGAGCCCCGCGTCTCGCGCCTGGTCCCTTGCCGCATCTCGTGCCGCTCCAGTGCTGCAGCCGGCGAGGACCACGCAAACCGCTAAGGTCGCCAGACACCACCGGGCGACGGACCTAATCCGCCACGGAATCCCGAGGCGGTCGATAAGGCCCGAAAGCGTCCTGGTACTCGTCGGCGACCTCGACGGCCGACTTGTGGACGTAGATTCGTGTCGTAGCAGGTGAGGCATGCCCAAGAATTGTCTGCACCGTTGATTCACGCACTCGTCGCCGGACAAGCTCGGTCGCCAGTCCGTGCCGGAACGAATGCGGCGTGACCTCGCTCTCGATCCCCGCGGCCTCCGCCAGACCAGCCACGATGTGCTCGACCGTGCGCGGGCTGATCGCCGAACCAGGGACGCCAATTCTATCCCGGCCGCTAAAGGCAGGTAACGCGCCAGCTCCTCGTAAAGGGTCTCCGCGCATCGACCAGTAGGCAGTCAACGCCGTCGCCGTCTCGCCGTCGAAGTGCACGGTGCGGCTCTTGCCGCCTTTGGCGCGATAGATGCCAGCCGCGCCATCGGCCAAATCAATGTCACGCCGTCTCAAGGCGCAAAGCTCGGAAACCCGCACGCCGGAGCGGAAGAGAAACCGGATCATTGCCCGCACCTTCAACCGGCGCAGCTCGAGCTGGGGCTTCTCCTCGCGCGGCAGCTTATCGACAAATGACACGATCTCTTCGAGATCCGAAAGCTTGACGTCAGGCGGTGGCGGAGCGAAGCGAGGCATCATGGCCGATATTCTGGTTTTGATGCGGTCCCCTGCGAGGTCGGTGTTGAGGTCGTAGCTGGACAGGTAGGAGCAGAACTTGCGCACCGCGGAGATGTTGTTTTGCGCTGTGCGCATTTGTGAAACCTCTTCCGGTGTGCGGATGTCTGGAGGGACCAGGATCGCCGCGAACGACGTGACGTGGTCGGGTCGGAGCGCTGTGACGGGCGCTGTCTCCGGATCGATTCCTTCGTGTTGCGAGAGATGACGAAGGAACTTGGCAATTCCATGCCAGTACGTCTTCTTGGTCCGGGGGGCGAGTCGCAGGTCGCCGAAGAAGAGATCGACCGCGGTCGCGATCGTCGGTCCTTCGCCCTGCTCGTCCAGCGACATTGGTGCCCGGTGCGCGCTCCCCGCGACTCGATTGTCCGTGGCACGGGGCGCCGTCGAGTGCTCCATCGGGCCCTCCCTATTCGCGGCAAGCGGGGGCTCGATCCGTGCGGGGCAACCACTGTACGTTCACTGTAGCACGTTCTCTTGTGCGCTCTTGCCCGATGGTGCTTCGTGAAGCGCAGGCCGCAATTCACCGGCGGCGATAGCGTTCGATGAGACCCGCCATGTCAGCGTGGAACTGGCCGTTGGAGACGATGCGCGTCACACCAGCGGCTTTAGCGGCGCGCCGGCCCTCGACGTCTACGTGCGGACCGAAGGCCAGCGTCGGCACACCTCCAGCCTTCGCCCCCGACAGCTCTTCACGAATCACATCCCAGGAGACAACCCCATTCATATCAATGATGCCGATGGCCACGGACGCCGGCTCCTGATGCAACGCGTCGACAAACTGCTCGGCCGTGGAGACGAAGCGGGCTTCGAGCCCGAGGCTGCTGAGAGCGCTTCGAATGCGGGACCCGAAAATCAGATCCCGATTCAATACCACGGCCAGAGTCGGCGTCCTATCCGTCGCTTCGCTCATGTCGAATTCAGCTCCCTGGCTTGGTCATCGTCACCGATTGATACCCCGAATCTCGTCGACACCGCCTCCCGGAACCTATGCTACGATCGATCTCGGTCTACCCGGATAGCGGCAAGATTGCATTGCGTCACCGCATCGACGATGCGGCGGACAGGAGCGCTCCCCGTGGCGAAAACGAAGGGCGGAAACGCGTCAGGACGGCGGCTTCAAGTCGACTACATGACGCGCACCGAGCGCGTGCAGGCGGCCGTCAATGGCGCCGAGGTGGACCGGGTTCCCATCTGCTTCTGGCACCACTTTCAACCGGAAGGCTCCGGGCGCGCCATGGCGGAAGCCACCCTTCGTTTCTTCGACGACGAGTTCGCGTTAGACATCGCGAAAGTGATGCCGGATCTCCCCTATCCATTTCCCAAGAAATCGATCTCCTCGATCGATGATTGGCGGCTGATCGAGCCGATCGACGCCACGCGATCCCGATATTTTCGAGAGCGAGCGGAGTCTGTCGGGTTACTCAGGGATGCTCTCGGCTTCGACACTCCTGTCATCATGACCGTGTTCAGTCCACTGGCAGAAGCGATGTACGCGGCTCGTGATCGCGATCAATTCCTCGCCCATCTCCGAGAGCACCCGGTGGTCATCCACGAGGCGTTAGCCACCATTGCCGAGAATCTGGCGGCTCATATGCGCGATATCATCGATGCCGGAGCGGACGGCATCTTCTTTGCGTTGCAAGGCTGCTCCCGCAGCATCTTGACCGAGCAGCAGTACCGGGAGTTCGGGCGGCCATACGATCTCATAGCGTTGCGCGGCGCCTCGAGCGGCTGGCTGAACATTCTGCACGTCCATGGTGAGAAAGATCTGATGTTCGACCAGTCACTGGATTATCCGGTCCAGGTTCTCAGTTGGTCCGATCGCATCGCCGGGCCGAGCCTGCGCGAGGCCCGAGTCAAGACGAGCAAATGCCTGATGGGCGGCTGGAACGAGTTTGGTGCGTTATCCCAGGGCCCGGAAGAGCAGATCGTAGCCGAGGCGAAGGACGCCCTGGCCCAAACCGGCGGTCGCAAATTCATTCTGGCCAACGGCTGCTCGGTTCCGGACGACACCGACCATCGATGGTTGGAAATCGCCCGCGCCGTCGTCGAGGAACTTCCGGTCAGCTGAGCTTCCGGTCAATCGTCGGCCGTAGCTCCGGCCTCCGCCTTCTCTCGCTTCTCCATGATGTTGGTCGAATGGCCGGCATCGAGGCGGGCTTTCGGGTCGTAGTGGGTCACCGCGTGGTTGACCGCGGTGACGGCTTCTGCCGCGCCGGTCACGATGAGCTTGAACTTGGCCGGGTAGGTCACGACGTCGCCCGCGGCGTAAACACCGGGAATACCAGTTTCCATCGTGGTCTTGTCGACCACGATCTGGTTGCGTTGCAGTTCGAAGCCCCATGTTTTCATCGGGCCGAGGTCCGCGACGAACCCGATTGCCACGATCAGATCGTCGGCGGGAATGGTGCGCTCATCGCCCGACGCGTTCTTGAACGTGACAGCACCTAGCCGTCCATCGTCGCCTTCCTGGATCGCGGTAATCTCACAGCCGGGGTAGTTGAGGTCGACCGTCGACTCTTCGAGCTGACGGACCGTCGCTTCATGAGCCCGGAACTTCGATCGGTGAATCAGCGTCACCTGCGCCGCTACTGGCTCCAGCGTCACGGCCCAATCGACCGCGGAGTCGCCGCCCCCGACAATGACCACCTGCTTGTCGCGAAAGTCCTCGACGCGCTTCGCAAAATAGTGAACGCCTTTACCTTCGAGCTCCCGGAGTCCGGGCACCGTCAATCGCTTCGGCTCGAAGGCTCCGACCCCGGCGCAGACGATCACTGTCCGGCTCCAGCGGTCGCCTCTTGTGGTTCCCAACCGGATCAACCCGTCCGGCAATGCCTCCAGCTCGAGCACCTGCTCGTTCAAGCGGATCGTCGGCTCCGCTTGGCGCGCCTGGATGTCGCAATGGGCGACAAAGTCCTTTGCCAGCACGCGGGGAAACCCGATCACATCGTAGATGTATTTCTCCGGATAGATCGCGGTCAGTGCGCCGCCTGGCTCTTCCAGCGCGTCGATCACCTGTGTGCGAGCCCCGCGCAGACCGGCATAGAATGCGGCGAACTGCCCGGTTGGACCGGCTCCAATGATGGTGATGTCGAAGATGTCGTCGCCCGGAATCGTGCGCGGCGGATCGAGGACCGCCCCGGGTACCTGAGACATGGGATAAGACTCCTAGCCAGGGGACGCCAGCGGTCGGCTCCCCGTTTCGATGTTGCCAGCGATTCTAGCATCGCCCCGGTCGTCGGCCCCTGAATCCACCTGTACCCTCAGCCCAATTCCGAGACGATTCGTGGCCTGGTTTCAGAACGCGTCCGGCCGATCCTAGAATGCATGAGAATGCGACAAACGCATGGTGAGGATGGAGATGGCATGACAGTACAAACCAGGGATTCGCGGCACGCTGACGTCGACGCCTTGTTGTCGCGTCGCGCGCGACAGGTCGGTACCGAACCGCTCTTGCAGGGTATGGACGGCGTCGGACAGCGCATCTCCTTCATCTTCGGCTTCCCAGACCCGGCGTCATTGCCGGCCGATGAAGTGGCCGCTGTGACAACTCGCGTGCTCGGCGAGCGTGGCCACGCCGCCCTGCAGTACGGCGATAACGCCGGCTATTCCGGGTTGATCGATGCCCTGCTCGCGAAGCTGGCGCGCGATCAGGGGATTCGCGCGCAGCGCGAAAACGTGCTCATCACCGCCGGAGGTTCTCAGGCCATCGACTTGCTTCTCGACGCGCTCGTCGACTGGGGGGACACGATCGTCAGCGAGATGCCGACCTGGATCGGCGCCGTGCAGGCGTTTCGCAATGTCGGCGCCGACATCGTTTCGATCCCGGTCGACGAGCAGGGCATCGACGCGACCGCGCTCGATCGCGAGCTGCGCCGGCTTCGCGACCAGGGCACGACCCCGAAGTTCATCTATGCCAACGCAAACTTTCAGAATCCAACAGGCGCGACCATGTCCCTGCAGCGCCGTCATGACCTTCTCGCCCTCGCTCGGGCCGCGAATACGCTGGTCATCGAGGACGACGCCTACTTTGACTTGAGGTACGACGGCGAGAAGCTGCCCACCATTTATTCCCTTGATGACGGCGGCTCTGTCGTCTACATGGGAACGTTCTCGAAGACCATGGGTCCCGGCATGCGGCTTGGTTGGCTGGTGGGTCCGCCGGAGCTGATCCGGCGCGTCTCGGCGCTGAAGGTCGACGGCGGCACAAACGTATTCGGCGCCCATGTTGCCGCGGACTGGGTGCCGGAGAGGCTCCTTCCGCACGTCGCGCGGCTGCGTGACGTCTATCAGCGACGGCGTGACCTGATGCTTGCCGCGCTCGAGCGGCACATGCCACCTGGCTCGACGTGGACCGTCCCGGAGGGCGGGTTCTTCATCTGGCTGACCCTGCCCCCCGAAATCGACACGAAACGCATGCTTCCGCAAGTTCGGGAACGAGGCGTGGAGTATCTACCAGGGCCGGCCTGCTTCGCCGAAAACGCCGGCGCCAATCAATTGCGTCTCTCGTACTCGTTTGTCCAGGACGATCTGATCGACCCCGGGATCCGGGTGATCGGCGAAGTTGCCGCGGCCGACCTGCGTGAGGCTCGCGCGTAGGACGAAGCTCGCGGACCGACCATTCGATAATCGAACCTGTCGGAACTCTGCATGGGGCTTCACACCGCGTTGAGCAATAGCGTTACCGGCATCTGGTGAAGGCTAATCCGCAAGCGAGATCGATCTACGCGTTATGGTCGGCTTGCGTCCGGCAGTGTATGCGGAATAGCATGGGCCGCATACTCGAGATCGGGAGTCGTAGTGCCATGTTCCCGGCGGCGGGCTAAGACCATTTGTAGCTCAACGGGTCGCGTCTGTTCGATGGTAGCGATGTCGGTAGGCTGGAGAGTAGCGACCCGGCAGTCACGATGGAGGTCTCAACGTGAAAGACGCTCGCGTAAACCGCCTGTTCACACTTGCTCGGGCTGGTCGCGTGAGCCGCCGCCAACTTCTCGAAACTGGGTTGCGCCTCGGGCTCGCCTCACCCGTGATCTTGTCCTTGATGGAGGCTGCGCCCAAAGCCGCGTCCGCCGCGCCTGCGTCTCCGGCGGTTCATCTTGGCGCGTTCACGGCTCAGGCAGGAGTCCAGTGGCACGCTGACCGTCCTCTGGACGTCCGGCACGGAGGATATCGACCCTCACTACACCTACTCCGATCCCGCCTCCTCAGTCGCACTGTTGGTGTACGAGATGCTCTTGGTTCTCAAGGGCGACACTACCGACGAGTTCGAGCCAATGCTGGCCGAATCCTGGGAGGTCAGCGAGGATCAGTCAATTTACACATTCAAGCTCTTACCCGGACGTGCTGTTCCACGACGGAACGCCAGCAAATGCTCAAGCCGTGAAAGATTCCTACACCCGATGGATCGAGCTGGAAGGCGGTCCCGTCAACGTCATCACCCGATTCTGCGATTCGCCTGACAAGATGGAAGTCGTTGATGAAACGACGCTGCGTTTCAACCTCGGCAGGCCGCAGCCGCTTTTCCTTGCGGCCATGGCGTCGTCTTATGGCCCGATGGTCATCAGCCCAACCGCGCTCGCTGCGAACGCCACGGCAGAAGATCCTTATGCTCATGAATGGGCGAAGGCAATTTGCCGTCGGTAGTGGTCCCTACATGCTTGAGTCGAACTCGGTCAGCGACGGAATAACCTTAGCGAAATTCGATGACTACCATCGAGGATGGGAAGGCAACCACTTCGACAGCGTCATTTTTCGCGTTGTGCCGGAGGATGCAACGCGTCGACAACTGCTGGAGCGCGGTGAGGCCGACGGAACGACGAGCAACTTGACGATCGAGGCTCTGGACGCCCTACGCAGTAATCCCGCGGTTCAGGTCATCGAATATCCGACCACGAGGGTGACCTGGGACATCATGAACGCCCCACGACTCCTCAACAAGGAAGTCCGGCAGGGATTTTCGTACGCGTTCCCATACGACGAAGTTCTGAACGTCGTCTACAGGGGTCTCCTGAAGAGATCAGGCCCGATTGCCGACAGCTGTGCGCGGATATGACCCTGACGTGTTTCTCTATCAGACCGATCTGGACAAGGCAAAAGAACTGATCCTTGCAGGTGGCTTCAAGGAGGGGGATGTCTTCGAGTACATGGTCGACGCGAACGAGGAGACAGACCAGACGGTCGCTCAGCTCTTCCAGGCCAACGTCCAGGCTATGGGCTTCAATCTCGAACTCATCTCGGTCGACTATGCCACGATGGAGTCGACTGTCTATGGAGACGCCCCACCCGAGGAGCGCCCGCACTTTATCGGTCTCTGGGGCTGGTGGCCCGACTACAACGACCCTTGGAACCAACTCTGGCCGAATTTCACGGAGGCCAACGTCGGTGGTGGCGGATCAAACGCGGGTGCATGGGTGAACTCAGCGCTTCGAAGAGATCATGGCGGAGGCAGAGCACTTCGAGAGCGAGGAGCAACTCGACGAACTGATGAAGGAAGCCCAGAACATCCTGACTGAGCAGGATCCGCCCGCCATCTACCATGGGCAACGGGCCGACTTCACAGTGCTCGGCGCTGACATCCAGGGGTTCGTCCCGAACCCGATTGTACTTCCTGGCCTACAACGCTTACGGCATGTCGAGGGCATCCTCCTGACGCGGCCACGGTTCCGTTGAGAGCGACTGCGCCGGTCGCGCCCACAAAGACAGTGATGGTGGCATGCTCGTCAGGCTGATCGTTCGGCGGCTGATCTTTCTGATCTTCGTGCTCTTCGGCCTTTCGCTGATTACCTTTGGGCTTTCGCACATCATTCCCGGCGATCCAGCCCGCCTGATGGCCGGACCGCGCGCCGGGAAGAGCGCCGTGGAAAAGATCCGCGAGAAGTACGGGCTCAATGACCCGTTGCCCACGCAGTACGTGACCTACGTGCGAAATCTCGCCCACGGTGACTTCGGCACGTCGTTCACGACCAGGCGGCCGGTGAGCGACGATCTGAAGCGGTATCTGCCGGCCACGATCGAGCTGGGAGCTATCGCGTTCGTGATGTCGACATTGATCGGAATCCCCTTGGGGATTCTCTCCTCTGTACGGCGTGACAAGCTTCCCGACCACGTCGCGCGGTTCATCTCGATCTCGGGGCTGGCCCTGCCCGTTTTCTGGCTGGCGATCATGGCTCAGTTTGTGTTCTTCGGCCGGCTGGGCTGGCTTCCCGATGGAGCGCGCATTCCGATCGGCACGGATCCACCACCGACGGTTACCGGCATGTACACGATTGATTCGTTGCTCGCTGGCGACTGGGAGCTGTTTCGCGAATCCATTGTCCACCTCGTGATGCCGGCCACCGTGCTGGCCTACGGTTCGCTCGCCGTCGTCACGCGCATGGTCCGTGGCGGCATGCTCGAGGTTCTCAATCAGGACTACATCCGCACGGCCCGGGCGAAAGGCATCGCCCCGCGAACCGTCATCTTCGGGCACGCGGTCAAGAACGCCATGCTGCCGACAGTCACGTCGCTCGGGCTCCAGATTGGACTCCTCCTCTCAGGCGCGTTTCTGGTCGAGATCGTCTTCTCCTGGCCCGGTATCGGCAGGTACGCCGTCGAAGCGATCCAGCGGCTCGACTACAACGCCACCATGGCGACGACATTGGTCATTGCCCTGATCTTCGTACTCATGAACCTTGTGGTTGACATCCTGTATCTCTTCCTCGATCCACGGATCGCGTACTGATGAGCCAGCAATCCGCGGTCGGCTCTGAGTCCGCGGTCGCCGCGTATCCGGGCGATATCCCGAGCGCAGCCAGCGCTTCCCTCACCGGTGCTTCCGCGAGTCAGAGCCAGCTGCGCCGGAATCTGAAGCGGTTTCTCATCGGGAATAAGCTCAATCTCGTCGGCTTGATCATCGTGGTTGTCTTCTTCGCCCTCGCCATCTTTGGCCAGGCGCTCGCTCCATACGATCCCTACGCGCAGGACATCACTGGTTCGAAACTGCTGGGGCCGGATAGTTCTCATCCAATGGGCACTGACGAGCTTGGGCGCGATCTTCTCAGCCGGGTCATGACCGGTACCCGCATCAGTCTTCAGGTCGCGGCCGTGGTGCTTACGTTCGCCGTGGTCTTCGGGACGCTGGTCGGGTCGGTCGCCGGCTACTTCGGCGGCATCGTGGACGAAATCCTGATGCGCTTCACTGACATGTTCCTGGCCTTTCCGGCCCTGATCCTGGCCATCGCGATCGCCGCGTCGCTCGGCCGCGAGCTTCACTGGACGATGGTCGCGCTGGCGACGGTCTTCTGGCCCTGGTACGCCCGTCTCGTGCGCGGCCAGATTCTGTCCATTCGGGAGCGTGACTATGTCACGGCCGCGGAAAGCATCGGCATGTCCGGCCCGCGTCTGCTTGTCAGGCACATTCTGCCCAACGCCATCTCGGTGATCATCATCCAGCTCACGCTCGACGTCGGTTACGCGATTCTGGCGACCAGCTCGCTCTCGTTCATCGGCCTCGGCGCGCAACCGCCCTCACCGGAATGGGGCACCATGATGTCGACAGCCCGCAATTACTTCCGGGAGGCATGGTGGTACACGACCTTCCCTGGTCTCGCCCTGACCCTGACCGTCTTTGCCTTCAACGTTCTCGGCGACGGTCTGCAGGATGCCCTCGACCCGCGTTCGGGCCGTCGCTAGCCCGGTGACGGACAGTTCAGGCATTCGTCGGATTCTCGTCGGTCACGTCACTAATGCCGGCTCGGAACACGCTGACGACCTCGTTCGGAATCCGGCGAGGCTGACCCTGGTTGTTGGCAAAGACCCACTCGGTGGTGGCTCGGGCCGCGAGTGCGTCCTCGGTCGTTGTCTCTGACCAGGTCATTGCACGTCCCCGAACGGGCACTTCGGTTACCTGTCCTAGCTCGCGAAACACCAGATACTGCCGGTCGACGCGCGCGCCGCGCGGCTCACCCAACCACGTAACGATCCGCAACAGGTCCCCCGCGAACGTAGGCTTCATGAACACGATTTCGTGACGACGAGCCACGAACACGCCGCCCAGGTCCTGAAGCCGCGCGAGATCGAGACCGAGGTACGTCGCGTGGTCGATTGCTGCTTGTTCGAGGTAATTGAGATAGGCCGCATTGTTGACGTGACCGAGTGCATCGACCTCATGGAACCGGACTCGGAAAAAGGTCTCGAATGCTGGAACGCCCGGATCCGGGAGGGAACCCGGATCAAGGGTCATGCCGCGGTGCCCTCACGCGCCATGCGGGCTGGTACGAAGAGTTGCGATTCTGTCGGTTCGACTATTTGCTGAAAGATCCTGCGCAGGATGGCGACCGTGGAAGCGTAGGTCGAATCCATCCCGTGGTAGGACAGGCCCCGCGCTCCCAGCGTCTGCGCCCGTGTGTATGGCGTGTCCGATGCGTAGTGGATGATCCCCAGGTCGAGCGATCCAGGCCGGTGCGTCTGCAAGTTGATGGCCTCGCCCGACGGATAGCGGCGCAGGAAGAGATCTTCATAGAGCGCGTTCAGATAGGGCCCGGCCTCCATCTCCACGACGGTGAAATTCTCGCGGTAGAAGAAGTCGAGGTACCCCTCGTTCTGCAGGAACGTCCCTTTGACAGTGACCGCCTTCTGGTTGTCGAGCGCCGCGCCGTACTCCAGGTACGGCGCCAGGTCGGCATAGCTGAACGCATTCTCGAACCAGTAGGTGTTGCCCGAGTGTTCGTCATAGACAACATCGGAGATCATGACATCGCCGATACGTCCATTGAGCGTTGCCGCCTTGCCGAGGATGTAGATCCCCTGCAGTTCGTCGGTGGTCATCCCAATCTGAGTCATGATGTTGTAGGCCGCTAGACCGAGCGGGTAGTTGACGTTGACGATGATCGCGTCCGAGCTCCGGGGGTCGAGACAGACGCCATCGGCTCCGCAGAGTCTCGGATCGAACTGGGATGGGTCGAGCTTGGCCAGCTCGATAATCTGAATGCCGACGTCGATCGGGCCGCTGGCGTCGATGTGGTGGATGCCAATGGCCTGCTCTTCGTGGCTTCGCTTCCCGCGCTCGCTCGCCCGGTCGGCACTGGTGAAGTACTGGCGAGCGGCAAAGTAGAGCAAGTTCTCCCAGTTCGAGCGACTCGTGCCCGCTTCCAGCTGCGCCAGCTCTTCCTTCAGCTCGGCCGAGCCGTGAGCCCGGATGAACGCGGTGAGATCATTTTTTCGCCGTCGCGCCGTCCCGGAAAGGACGTTCACGATGGAATGGGTGTTCGAGGAAACGAAGTAGACGGGCCGTTCCGCGGCGCCCAGCCCGTGCAGCACGCGTTCTGCCGGAAGCCACCATTGATGGGTGGCCCTGGCATTGCCAAGATGGCTGCCGCCGATCATCTGCACCGTGTATCGCTTGCGGCTCTGCGCGACGAGATCGAGGTTCCGCCACAGCGAGGCGCCCCAGACGCTCTGCAACCGCTGCCAATCTCCTGGCTGCAGTCGGAGCTTCTCGCCGGCCAATGCCAGCTCGTCGTCATCGAGACGCTCGCCGGCCGCTCCGCGCGCGATGAGCTCGCGCAAGTCCGGGTCGGCGGCAGCGATGCCGTGCATCTTGTTCCACTCGATCTGGTACGCCACGATCGAGGGGATGAGGTCGTCGAGATCGGACGCCGAAGCGATGGTCGCGGCCAGCGTGCGACCCCCGTCATACCGCCAGCGACGACGGCGCCCGGGAGCTGAGGCGATCTGCCATGTCTCCATGCCGGAATAGCCGGCACGCCGGAAGCCACGGGCCGACTGGCCGAGCACGATGTCCGTGACATCCACGATGCAATCCGGCAGCCGTTGCGCCGAATACATGAAGGCATTCAGATCGGGGTCCGGTTCGGCAGCGCCCGCGTGCAGTGACGAGGCCGCGGTGAGGTGGGCCGGGATCAGGCTGGAGACCGGAATAGCACCCGAGCTCTGTAGCAGAGTGGTGTAGGTCCGGACGTAGAGATCGACTTCTCGTTTTCCGGGAATCCGCTGCGATGCATCGATCCCGGGCCGTGCTCTACGCTCGCCCGGAAAAAGCTCGTCCTGCTCAGTATCGAGGTCGAGGCTCTGTGTCATTGCGTCGGAGAAGACTTCTCGCATGCTGCCATCGAGCGGTTACGACCATTGCGGTTCAAGTATAGACCAGGCCAAATCCAGCTCCCGGACGTGTGTCGAGCGCCGGTTTTATCACGTGACACCGCACCAGTTGGCGATGAACACCGCGGTCGTCGTGATCGCGGTGAGCAGGTCATCCACCGGGATTGACTCATCGGGAGCGTGCGCGAGCCGGACATCCCCGGCCCCGAACATCACGCACGGCACACCACCGGCGACAACAAAGTGGCGCATATCCGCGCCGTATGTCACGCCTTCTATCAGAGCCGGTGATGAGCTCGTTGTCTGCCAGGCGTGACGCAGCGTCTCGACTAGCGGCGAGTCCACCTCGATCCCGGCGGGCGCGAACTGCCCGTTGAGCCATGTCACGTGTGGCGGGTGATCCCGCAGCCAGGGATCAGCGTCCGCCAGCCTCGCGATCTCGCCGGCCAGCTCGGCCTTGAACGTTGACAAGTCTTCGCCGGGCACGAGTCCGGCGCGACCCTCCGCGATGAGCCATTCAGGCACGGAGGACGCCCAGGAGCCGCTGCGGAGGACGCCGATGTTGATCGGTGCCTTGATTTGCTTTCCCTCGTAAAGTGGATGCGTGATCTCCGCATTCCGGCGGTGCTCGAATGCGAGCAGGCCCTTATGGAGATAGGCGAACTTCTCGACGGCGCTCACCCCTTCATCGCGGACGCAGGCATGCGCCGAGAGCCCCGGCACCTGCAGCCGGAACATCAGCGCTCCGCCCTGCGCGGTCACGATGGCGAGGTTCGTCGGCTCGGAGATGATCGCGCCGTCGGCAACGTACCCCCGCAAGACAGCGGCCAGCGCGCCGGCGCCACCATCTTCTTCTGAGACGGTGCTCTCGACAATGACATCGCCATTGGGAGTGAATCCCGCCTGTTGGAGTGCCCGCAAGGCGAAGAGATTGGCGACGATGCCGCCCTTCATGTCGCAAGCGCCCCGGCCATAGAGGCGCCCGTGAATGACATCGCCATCAAGCGGTGGATAACACCAGGCGTCCGGATCGCCGACCTCTACCGTGTCGATGTGCCCATTCAGGATCAGGGAGCGTCCACTTCCCTGACCCCGATGGACTCCCACAACGTTCGGCCGGCCGTCGAAGCCACCGGTGAGCGTGACCGACTCCGCATGTTGCTCCAGCGCGGTGACGTCCGGCTCCCAGACGTCTACTTCGAGGCCGTGAGCGCGCATCAATCGCGCGACCGCCTCCTGCGCCAGACCTTCCGAGCCGGTCTGACTCGGGATGCGCACGAGCTCCTGTAGGGCTGAAACGATCTCCGGTCGCAGGGCACTGACCGCCTCAGCAACTGGCTGCTCGATGCCGGCTGTCTTGTCCATCACACTCACGTCACTGATCCTGAGTGCGCGGGATCTCGGTGGTCGGGCAGCGGCGTAACCGACAACGCGACGAGATCCCGGCGCATGCCGTCGCCGGCACATCTATCCCACACCTCTCGGAACCGGGCGTAGGCCGCTCGCCGGCCGGCGTGTTCACGTGCCAGAAGCGCGATCAGGCCGCGGCGCGGATCATCCGGCGGCGGTCGCAGCGCGACGGCGGCAATTGCGGCAAGTTCGTCGGGAGAGGCGTCGGCAATATCTGATCGCGTCTTCCGGCTTTGCTCGACCATCAGGCCAGAGAGCTCGTCGCCAATGAGGTCGATGCGGACGTCGTGGTCATGCAATGCGCCGAGTGTCTCCTGGATTTTTTTCACGCGCTCGATCTGCCGCTCACCCGCTTTCCCGAACTGAGGTCGAAAAAGCTCGAGGGTATAGCGCAGGCGCTTGGCTGAGATTCTCAGGTCATGCAGTGCCTCGGAGAGCTCCGGGTGCCGGACGATCGGTTCGAAGGAATAGAACTCGGCGATCCGTACCGCCAGGATGCGCCGCGCATTATCGATAACCGACGCATCCGGGTCGACGTCGTCGACCGACCAGGCCCGGCTCACGATGCGCGTCCCTCTTGCATGTCTGACCCGTTCGCCGGCGCCTGGGTGAGCCCGAAACGGCGCTCCAGCTCGCTGCGCAGCGGACCGTCCAGGAGTTGACGGAGATATCGCTCCATCTCCACCCGAGCCGCGGCGCGTTCGCATTCGGCGCGTTCGATCAGCCGGTCGATCCCGGGGTGCTCGGCAAGGGGCGCCGCGCTTCGGTCGGCACGGAGCGCTTCCAGCAAGACGTCCCGATCCCGGACCTCTCCCAGCGCGCCGGTGATCTCCTTTGCGGTCCGTTGCAGCGGCTTGTACCACTTCCCTGTAAATGCTGGCGCGGCAACATCCATCGCCGCCCGTAGCCGGCGCGACGCAACGCGAACGTCGTGGACTCCTTCGATATCGGTGCCCTCAAGAGCGGCTGGAATCGCCTCCCAGACGGCCTGCCAGCGCTCGGCGATCAGGGCTCGCATCGTCTCCCGGAAATTCCTGTCCGCTGCTTCCGGCTGGAGCTTCTCCAGCCTGCCGGCGTTGCGCGGCTGCTCGTCTGCTCCGTCGATTTTCGTCGCTGAACCATCCGTAGCGACTATGTCGTCGCCGTAGAGCGCCTCGAGAAGCAAACCCGTTCGTATCCCGCTTCGCGCAATCTCGATCCGGTCCGAGCGCAAGCACGAGGCGATCGAGGCAACGATGGCAACGCCCGCCGGGAGCACCCGTGCCCGGGCCTCGGGAATTTCGATCTCGTCGGCAACCTCGGCGGCCGTCAACGTGAGCAATTTTGCCAGTACGGTGCGCACGGCCTGCAGGTCGATATGCTGGTCGTCGGCAACCAGCCGGGCCATATATTCTCCGGTTCCGCCAACCACGATCAGCCGATCTGGCACCCCCGACGGCAGACCAAGCGGCTGCCACGTTTCAATCACCGTCCTGGCCTCGCTCTCGCAAGCCGCGATCTCATCCGGGCGCGGCGGATCGGCAACCACGAAACGGTCGGTCAGCCGGCCTGAACCCAACGGCAAAGACCTAACCGTCTGTATCTTGCCGTCCCGTGCCGAAATCAGCTCGGTACTGCCTCCGCCGATATCGGCGACCGCGAGAAAACCGGCCAGATCTGTGTCGACTGCCAGGCCGCGGAACATCAATCCGGCTTCGACTTCACCGTCAACGACGCGAACGTCGATGCCGCTCTCCGCTCGCACCCGCTCGAGGAACCTCCCGCCATTCGTCGCGGCTCGCGTCGCCTCTGTCGCCACCGCGACGATCCGCGTGGCGCCACGTTCGCGCGCCTGGGCCGCAAACCGTTTCAGTGTCTCAATAGCGGCCTCGATTCGCTCTTCGTCGAGGAGCCCTGTCTGATCGAGACCCTGTCCCAGGCGAACGACTTCTGACGCCCAGTCGACCTGGTCGATCCCACCCTCGCCGTTGGCGCAACCAATCGTCATCTTGATCGAGTTCGAGCCGATGTCGATCGCCGCGGCCATTGCCCGCGGGGATTGTGCCGTCATGCCACGCGCCAGCTTGAAGTTCCCGGACCGGGCCGCGAGGGTATCATGCCGGACAGTCTAGCGGCTGACGGGAAGGCGCGAGTGCCGGCATTCGGTCACGGAGCGCCCAAGTACCGGAAGGAACGCATGGCCACCAGTCCCCACGACCCGGATAGGCAGAGCCGAACGGTGGAGCTCCTCAGCGCCGGAGCCGCGGCGGAGCTGGGTCTGCTCCGCAGGGAGCGCAAGGCAGAGAATCGTCTTGCGGAGGCCCTGGCCTCGCTCGCCAGCGATGAAGCTCGCTTGCTGCGAGCGCAGCACCGGCTGGAGCGCAGTCGAGAATCTGTTGCCGTCGCCGAGGCAACCCTGCGCGAGGTTCAAGCGCGCCGCGCCGCCGGCCCCACGCAACTTCAGGATTGAGCCGCGATCCCTTCTCGAGCGGCCAGCCGATCGGTTGCCGCCCAGAAGCGGTCCATCAGTGCCGTCTGCTCGCCCGACGACATCGGACGCGGCTGATGAAAATCCTCTATTTCTACGCCGTGAAATCTCAGACCGGCGATCGTCGTGCCCCGGAGAATGATCTCCAGCGCGTAACCGGAGCGCACCTCCGCTGCCCACATCTGATCGAGGATGAAGTTCCCCAGCGAGTAGACGATTGGTTTTCCGGCGTAGATCTCCATGCCCTGGATCAGGTGAGGGTGGTTGGTCAACACCATGGCGGCCCCGGCGTCGATCGCCGCGTGGGCCGCTTGCACCGCCCAGGGCGGTACAACGGCAACGTATTCCGCGCCGAGATGGAAGTAGGGAATGACCACGTCGGCGATGGCGGTCGCGGCCGCCACGTCTTCAACGACCTGGGCCACGAGATAGGGATTGGTTCCCGCACTGTCGCTTGTGGCCCCAACGTCGACGTCGAGCACGCCGTTCGCCGCGCCCGGCTCAACTTCATAGTTCGCCGTCACTCCGTCGATACCGAGGAAGGCAATACGAGTCCCACCCGCCGCCACGACCCAAGGCGCCCGGGCTGTTGGGAGATCAGGGCCGGCACCGAAGTATGGGATGTCGTAGGCATCCAGCGCCGCGATGGTGTCGAGCAGCCCCTGCACTCCCCACCCTTCGTCATTCCACACTGAATGATTGTTTGCGAGGGTGACCGCATCAATCCCTGCCAGGGCGAAACCGTCGAGCATCGCCGGGCTGGAGACGAAGGAAACTGAGTGGGGATCGGCAGGTTGCGGCAGCGTGTCCGAGAGATTGCCCTCGAGGTTCGCCACAGTCACGTCAAACGACCGTAGCAGCGAGGCGACCCGCAGAAATGGCCGCGTGAAGTCGCCGTACTCGAGCATGTGCAGATGGACGTTGCGACCCGGCACGATATCGCCGACGACCCCGATGCGCACTGCCGCTCCGCCGTCGAGCGTCTCACGCAGCGGGTCATCTTCGCCAACGGGGAGTGCCCGCACCCGGAAGTCGACCAGTTCGTTCGGAACGAGCGCCACTGCCCCGGGATCAGCGAACAACGCCATTGCCAGCTCTTCATAGCTTTCATAGGTGCGTTCGGGTTGCATGGCGTTCGCTACTGCTGAGGCAAGGCCGACGGGATTTACGGGCAAGGCTACTGCCGACCCAACCTCGGCCCAATCGGTGACTCGCCCGGTGAGGATTCTCCATGGATCCTCGGGTCCGACGCCGGCGAGCGGAAGTCTGGGAGACGCTACAAGCGCCATTCCCTCGGGGACGCCGATATTTCGCAACTCCCGCACCGGTTCACGCCGCACTTCGGGCGTCGCGGCGGCGTCGGTCTCTGTCGGAGTCGCCGGAGCCAGGACGGGCGTCGCTGGCGATTTGACGACGGTCGCCGGCATAGGCGCTGACGGCACAGCTGGAGTCGTGTCGCTACCCGGCGCCTCGACCGTCCGCGAGTACTGAACAGCGAGAGCACCAACGGCGCCAATCGCTGCCGCCGCGACCGGTATCGCTCCCGCGACCAGTGCGCGGCGGCTCAACGGCGGCCGTGCCCGGTGTGTCGGTGCCCGCCCTGGTTCTTTCGACATTGGTATGCGGTGCTCAGTCACCCATTCGTCTCAGCGCGTTCCTGGCTCAACGTGCCTCCGGCGGGTAGCGTTCGAAGTATTCGACGATCGCGTTCTCGTACGCGGTCACGATGGCGCTCCGCCCTTCGAGTGTCGACAACACCGCGGCATCCCCGTCGTTTGAGACAAACAGCGCCTCGACGATCGCGCCGGGCATCTTGCTCGCCGTAACGACGCCTGGCACCTCAGGTCCGGTCATGATGAAATGCCGGAATAGCGAGTGTTCCATCTGCACGTCGGCGGTAGTATCCGGCAGCACTCCTCGCTCATCCTCGGCGGGGAGTACGTAACCGATCTTTGCCAGCTGCTCCTTGAGATGCGCGTATGCCAGGGTGGCAAAAACCGCGTTTCGGTCACCGAACTGTCGCTCACGGGTGAACCAGGTCTCGAATCCGTGCGGACCACCGGTCGAGTACCCGTTGACATGCATTGACACGAGAAGATCGGCGTTCGCCTTATTGCAGACGTTGATTCGCGCCTGAAGCTCGTCCAGATTCTTGTTGCGATTCGAGCGCGGCGCGTCATGAGCGGCGGTCCGGCCGTCGCCGTTCACATCCCGCCCATCGACGTTCACCGCCGTATCCGTCTCCCTGGTCATGATCACTGTGTACCCACGTTGTTGCAGACGCGCCTCGAGATCCCATGCCTGCTCCAAAGTGAGCATGGCCTCCTCCATGGCCGGGATGTCGTTTTCAAAGAAACGAGCGAACCCGCGGTCCTCTCCGCCATGCCCGGGATCGAGGCAGACGACGGGCGGTCGAGCGAACGCGACCGGGAGCGCTATTGGCGTCTCCTCAACTGGTTCCAACGGTGGCGCGACCGGAGCAAGCTCCGGAGGAGCTGGAACTGTTTGCGCTGCCAGGTCTGGTTGGGTCCCGGTCGGCGTCGGCTCCTCAACACGACCGAAGAGCCGTCCGCCCGCAAAAGCGAGAACCGTGAGCCCCAGGATCAGCAGTGTCCCTGCCAGGGTAATTCCCTTCGATCTAACCTGGGTTTCCGGGCGGGACTTCGGCATCCGGGGAACCGGACGGGCAACGCCAGTCTTCGAGCCGGCTCCCCTCGAAGATGATCCGGCGCTTGTCCTGGGTCTACGTCCCGAGCCTGCCCGGACGGACTGAGAATCGAGATTCAAAACTGGCTGCTCTGAGCCATGCTCTTCGCGCCACGACCAGTCCTCCGCATCCAGCGGCAGGCGCGCTTTCGGTCTGGGTAGGTTGTCCTTATACCAGTCGTTCATCCCGGTCACGCGCCGCGCACACCACCCGCCCTGCCGTCCCCGGCAAGTTACTCATCCAGGATATACGCTGAAGTATCGAGTAATGGCTTGCTCATACGCACCGACAATGGTCTCGTCCGCGATCTCAGATTGGATGAAGGCCGCATCCTCTGCGTTGGACAGGAACAGGCCCTCGATGACGGCCCCAGGCATCTCACTCGGCACCAGCTCGCCAGGGCGTTCCGGACCCGTGACCACGTGGTCCTCGATGCCGATACCTCGGTCGACCGCGTCGTAGTCGGCGTTCGCATAGGCCTCGGCCAGGGCCTCGTGCATGAACGTCGCAAACGCCTGCGAGCGGCCGCTGAACCCCCGTTTATCGTTGAACCACACTTCATAGCCGGCGAGGAACTCGTTTTCCGCGCCGTTGTAGTGAACCGAGACCAGGAGATCGGCGGCCGCAAGGTTGCAGATGTTGACCCGCGCTTGCAGGTCGTCCAGTTGGTCGGTTCGCGCAGGTCCTCCCTCCGGTGCTACCTCGCCATCTCCATTGACGTCCTCGTTCGACGGATTCACCTCAGTATCGGTCTCGCGCGTCAGCACGACCTCGTAGCCCTTTTCGCGCAGTCGCTCCGCCAACATGAGTGAGTGCTCGAGAACGACGTCCTTTTCTTGGAGGACGATGCGCCCATTTTCCACGCGCACGTTGCCGAGGTCCTCACCACCGTGTCCAGGGTCGATGCAGACGATATTCCGGCCGTCCTGTGCATAGAGCTCGTCGACGCCAGCCACGGGCACCGGGGCCGGCGTGGGTGTCGGCGACTCGGGTCGGGGCGTCGGCGTCGGGGGTGATGGCGTTGCGGTCGGCGTCGGGAGGGGAGTTGCCGTGGGGACCGGCGTGGCCGTCGGTGGTGGAGCGGCGAGTCGCTGGCTGCCCAACCGTGCCCCGACGATGAGCGCGGCGATTCCGAGTGAAATGAGCAGAATTATGGCCCCGCGGGCGACATCCTCCTGCCGGCTCTGCCGCCAATTCATCCTGCTGTCGGCCCTCGGTCCAGATTCGGGAAATCATGCATGCCGCGCTTTCCGGCGGTCTCGTGCGGTGACTACAATCGGGGCGGGATAGAGCCTAGCCTAGCGGTAACGGCGGCAAGGCACAAGTCCGGGATTTCGAGGGACGATCTCGCTGCACGTTGACAGGATGGAAACCACTCGATACGATCCCGCCCACCTCGACGTAGAGGCGAGTTGAAAGCTCGCCGGTCACCGCAACGACTCATGACCAAGTCACGGGAGTTCAGCTTCGCCCGCGGGGGCTGGCAACCCACGATCCATAGGTTCTGCGATGCATCCGGCAATGACGGCGATCCTCTGAAGGAGGAGACGACAATGCGCAGGAGACTTGTCTCCATTTTGGTGATCCTGGCGGTCACCGCGACGACCATGCTTCAACTCGCGACGAGCTCGCTTGCTCAAACGCCGGTGGCGGCGCCAAACACCGACATTTCCGGCACCATCGACGTTGGGATGGTGGCTAACCCGCAGATGGTTGCGCTGCAAGAGGTCGTGGAGTCGGGTGCCTTCAATCAACTCTACCCGAACATCGTCGTCAACCTGACCGTCCTGCCCGAGAACGAGATCAGGCAGACCCTTACCCAGGACGTGACGACGCAGTCCGGCCAGTTCGACGTCTTCACCATCGGCCCGTTCGAGGTCCCGCTGTGGGCGGAGCAAGGGTGGCTGGAGGAAGTCGGTGAGGCGGCGGGGGCCGATCCCGCCTACAACCTTGACGATGTCTTCGAGAGCATGAAGGCCGGGCTTACCTATGACGGTGGGCTCTACGCACTGCCGTTCTACGGCGAGAGCGCGATGACCTTCTACCGCAAGGATCTCTTCGAGGAGGCCGGGCTGGAAATGCCGGAACGGCCGACATGGGATCAGATCGAAGAGTTCGCGGCGGCTCTCAACAAGCCCGGCGAAGTTTCCGGCGTCTGCTTGCGCGGTCTGCCCGGCTGGGGCGAGATGGGCGCGCCGCTGGGCACCGTGATCAACGCCTTCGGCGGGCGATGGTACGACGAGAATTGGGTTGCCCAGCTCAATGACCCCGATTCCGCGGAGGCAATCCGCTTCTACATCGAGCTGCTCCAGAACTACGGTCCGGAGGGCGTTGTCGGCAACGGCTTCACAGAGAGTCAGACCCTGCTCATCCAGGGTCAGTGCGCACAGTGGTATGACGCCACCTCCGCAGCTGAGCTGATCACCGACCCGGCGACCAACCCTGATTACGAGCAGGTCGGGTTTGCCTACGGACCATCGCAGAAGCTACCCACGGGCAACTGGCTCTGGAGTTGGAACTTCGCCATGGCGGCAAACTCGGATGCCAAGGACGCCGCCCTCGCGTTCATGATGTGGGCAACGTCGACCGACTATGTCGACACCATCGTCGCCACCGACGGCGGCTGGGGTCGCGCCCCGACCGGGGCCCGCGCCTCCGTCTACGAGAACCCGTCGTATCAGGAGCGGGCGGCCGACTTTTCCGAAATTGTTCTCAACTCCATCAATGAGGCGAATCCGAACGAGCCGACCGAGGAGCCAGTGCCATACACCGGCGGGCAGTTCGTTCGCATCCCGGAATTCCAGGAGTTGGGCAACGACGTCACCCAGATATTCGCCTCGGCGATAGTTGGGGATATCGAGATCGATGCGGCCATCGAGGAGGCCAATAATCTGGCCAACCAGGTTGCCATCGACGCCGGATATCAGGAATAGTCCCGATTGCGCATCGAGGCTGACGCTGGAGGATGGCTCCAGTAATTCGGCGCTCAGGGGGTTGGAGCGACTCGCTCCGACCCCCGCCTCGGACTCCTAGTCGGAGAAGGCACACGGCCCCCGGCGCGTAGACCGTTTCGACGAAGGATTCTCTATGGCGATCGCGGACACTCCGTTACAGACTCGTGCATCGCCATATACAGTGCCAACGGTACGGCGAGGCCTGGCTGATCATCAGATCGGCCGGTTGCTTGTCCTGCCGGCACTGATTTTCGCCATCCTGGTCACCCAAGTCCCATTCCTGCTGACCATCTGGTACAGCCTTCAGCGCTGGAACCTCAACCGGCCCGATCGCCGTGCCTTCGTGGGATTGGATAATTACGTCTTCTTGCTGACGCGAGATCCCGCCTTCCTGGAGGCCATAGGCAACACTGTCGTCTTCGTCGTTGGTTCGGTGGTAGCGTCTCTGGCCCTCGGCCTGCTCTACGCCGAACTGGTCAACCATCGCTTCCCCGGACGGGGCATCGTGCGCACGATGCTGATCACGCCGTTCCTGATCATGCCCGCGGCGGCGGCGCTGACATGGAAGAACCAGTTGCTCAATCCGAATTACGGCGTCGTCGACTGGGCGGTCAACACCACGTTGCCCGGAAACCCGGGTCCCAGCTGGCTGGACGAATTTCCCATGCTCTCAGTCATCGTGGTCATCGTCTGGCGCTGGGCCCCGTTCATGATGCTTATCCTCCTTGCCGGCATGCAGTCGATCTCCGAAGAGGTGCGGGAGGCGGCGCGGGTCGATGGCGCGACGGCCAGGCAAGAGTTTCTTGACATTACCCTTCCTCAGCTGTGGCGATTCATGCAGCTTGGCGGTCTTCTGGGCACGGTCTTCATCGTGCAGGAGATTGACCCGATCTTCATGATGACCGGCGGTGGTCCCGGAGACGCGACCACGACGCTGCCCTATCTCGTCTACGAGAAAGCCCGTGAGTCGTTCGACATCGGCCGGGGTGCAGCGCTCGGCGTCATCGTGGTCTTGATTTCGATCGTCGCCATCACATTCCTGGTGCGGCTCCTCGATCGAATGTTGGAACGGCGCGAGGCGTAGAGATGGCAACGCTCAGCCCACAGCGAAGTCGATGGTTCGGCTCGATCGGCGCTGGTCGAGGATTTTCGAAGGAAACCGCCTCGCCGCTCTGGGCGGTCACGGCCTGGATCGTGGGGCTTATCGCCTTTTTCCCTGTCCTCTACATGTTCCTTACCGGCTTCAAGTCAGAGCGCGCGGCGGTGGAGCTTCCTCCAAAGCTGATCTTCTGGCCGACGTTCGAGAACTATCAAGCCGTCTTTGGCATCAATTTTCTGCCGTTTTTCCGGAACTCGATCATCACGTCGTTGGTCTCCACGTTTTTCGTTATGCTCCTCGCCATCCCGTGTGCATATGCCCTGGCCCTCTATCGGCCGAAAAAGTGGAAAGACATCCTGTTCTTCTTCATCTCCACCCGATTCTTGCCCGTGGCCGGAGTGATCGTGCCCCTTTACGTCATCTTCAGCCCGACTGGTGATCCCGCCCTCGGCGGCCGCGGCCTCAACTTGCTCGGAACGCTGCCGGGGCTGATTCTCCTCTACACGGCCATGAACCTACCGATTGCAATCTGGATGCTGCGCTCATTCTTCGAAGAGGTGCCCCGGGACGTGCTCGACGCCGCCCGGGTCGACGGCGCGGGTCTCCCGCGCGAGATGCTTCAGATCGTGCTACCCATGGTGGCGCCCGGTTTGGTGGCGACCATATTCATCTCGATCATCTTCGCCTGGAACGAGTTCTTTCTGGCCTACAACCTGGCGCCAAAAGAATCGACGGTCCCCATGTTCATGGTCCGCTTCGTGACGTCGGAAGGACTCTTCTGGGCAAAGCTGGCCGCTTCTTGCACGATGGCGGTCTTCCCAATCGTCCTGCTTGGCTGGATGGCGCAGCGGCAACTGGTGCGCGGCCTCTCGATGGGTGCCGTGAAATAGCCGCGACCGCCGGGAGCGCTTGTACTCGCTGCTGGTACCGACCAGCGTTCGACTTGTGTTCTTCGGCCGAGAGCCAACTACCGATGACTAAAAGCCCACATCGGAGGTGCGAAATGAAAGCGGTCATGGTCGAGGAACCCGGCAATGTTCGGGTCGTCGATGTCCCCGAACCCGAGCCGGGACCAGACGACGTCGTCGTCCGAGTCAGCGCCTGCGGTATTTGCGGCACTGATATCCATATCATCGACGGCGAGTTCCCGCCGACGGTCTACCCGATCATCATCGGTCACGAGTTCGGCGGCGAAGTGACGGCGGTAGGGGAGAACGTCAAAGATATTTCCGTCGGTGACCGCGTTGGCGTCGACCCTACGCTGAATTGCGGCGCCTGCTACTTCTGCCAACGCGGAATGGGAAATCTCTGCGAGCGGTGGAACGCGGTCGGCGTCGGGCATCATGCCGGGGGCTTCGCGGAATATGTGGCTGTTCCCGAGCGTGTCGTCTATCCCATCCCCGGTGACATGTCGATGAAGGCTGCCGCGCTGATCGAGCCTGTCTCCTGCGTCGTGCGTGGCTTCCATCGCCTGCAACCCCAGACAGGAGAGACCTATCTCATCTACGGTGCGGGACCGATGGGACTGCTCAACGCTCAGGTCGCGCGGTACAACGGTGCGAGTCTGGTCGCGCTGATCGACATCAATCCCAGCCGGCTCGAGCGAGCCAGGAACGATTTCGGCTTCGAGCACGTGGCGACGAACCTCGAAGATCTCCGGCCCATCGCACCCCGGGGATTCGACAATGTGATCGAGGCGACCGGTGTGACCAAGGTGGCTGAAGCAGCCATTGACGCGGTCAAGCGGCGCGGAAAATTGCTCCTCTTTGGCGTCTGCCCGCCGGGCGAGAAAGCCAGCTACGACGCGTTCAAGATTTACAACGAGGAGATCTCGATCCTGGGGACGATGGCCGTACTCAATTCCTATGGTCCTGCCATCGACATCCTCAGCTCCGGGGCCATCGACACCGAGCGGATGGTGTCAGATACGTACACGCTCGATCAATTCCCGGAAGCTGTGGCTCATGTGCGAACCGGCAAGGGGCTGAAGGTTCAGGTAGCAGGCACGAGCGCCTGAAGTCGGAGTTGAGCGGAGCCGGTTAGAGAAACAGCAGCATCGCCCCGGCAACGAATGGGATGATGACGACTGCCGACCGCAGGAGCCGACGTGGCGCTCGCCGTGTGAAGCGCGCCCCGATATAGGCTCCCGATGCTAACCCGATGGTCAGCCCCAGGAGATGCGGCAGGGAAACGTCGCCGTGGCGAGCCAGAGCCGCGCCCCCCGAGGCACTGATGAATACCAGCACCAGCATCGTTGTGCCGACGGTCTGACGCAGCGGCAAGTGGTGCACGGTCAGGAGTCCAAGCTGCAAGAGCGGCGCCATGCCGACGCCGAAAAAAGCAGCCGCTGCCCCGCCCGTGGCGCCCAGTCCAATCCCCGCAAACCACTCCCGCGGGGATCTCGAGGATTCTCCGTGCCATACCTGCTCGCGTGTCGCCGGTATGGCGCCGGTAAGTCGCGTTCTCAGCCACATGAGAACTGCCAGACCCCAGAGCGCTATCCCGGCGGACGTTGCCAGCGTTTGATCGTCAACCGCCTGGCTTGCATCAGCCCCCAGCACTGCGCCGGCCGCACCGGAGAGTCCGATGATGAGTCCGAGGCGCTGCGCAACATTCCCCTCGCGCACGTGCGAGATGGCTCCGGAGACCGTGACGAAGAACATGGCAACCAGTGCGGTGCCAATCGCCGTGTGAGCAGGAAGGTCAAACCCGGTCGTCAGGATCGCGACGGCAACCCCGGCGCCGCCCGCGCCAACAAACCCAATCAGGAGCCCGATGCCGAACGTAACTGCGGCGAGCTCGCCGACGATCAGAAGATCGTGGAACCCGAAAATCACCGCGTTCGCGGATCGACCACACCCCTGTGCACGACCGCGCGAGTCTCAATTGCGTTGACGGGCCCCACGTAATGGCGCTCCGCCGGTGGGCGCAGCCAAGGCGCGACGTACCTGCGCCATGCCAGGTAAACAACAACGACCGGGACGATGACCAGCGCGACCATCGCCACACGAATGAATGCGCCAATGAATCCAGCGAAGAACCATCCCAGGAGTACACCAAGCAGAATGCCCGCAAAGAAGCCAAAGCTTCCCCATTGGAAACGCCCGCCCTGGGATCCACGCATGCCATCGCGCCCGTTCATAGCGACCCCCGAATTGCCCGCGTCTGCTCCCACGAGCCGCCGTGCAAGATTGACTGCTCTCCAGAGTACCGCACCAGAACCCGAAAATCCTTCACATTTCGCGCACATTCCTGATCCGGCTCGTTGCGCCAGTGACTGGAGCGGCGTGCGCTCCGGAGTCACCTCAGGTATCCTGCGTGCCGCCTGAGCGGTCCTGCTCCGGCGCCTGGGGGGCACGTGGAAACCACAATCGACGAAGCGCTCGAGGCAGCCGGGGCGCTCGAGACTCCCGGTCTGCTCGAGGATTCCACCCCTCGTTCCGAAACTCTCGCACCAAAACCGATGACGCAGCGGCGCGTGCTATCGCTGGCCACGCCGATCATTGGCGAGAATCTGCTGCAGACGTTAGTCGGCGCTGTCGACACGTTCATGGTCGCGCGCCTGGGCTCGGCGGCAGTTGCCGGGGTTGGCACCGGGTTCGAGATCGTCTTTTTCATCATCTCGATCTTGTCGGCAATTGACGTCGGGGCGACGGTGCTCGTTTCGCAAGCAATCGGCGCCGGTGATCAGCGACGGGCTAACCAGCTCGCGCGGCAAGCGATCGTCTGGGGTCTGGTCCTGGCCGTCCCCGTGTCTATCGGCATCTACTTCGCCGCACCGGCGATCATCGGACTCTTCGGCACCGAGCCGGACGTCGCCGAGGCCGCCATCACCTACCTGGAGATTGTTGCGGCCACGAGCGTCGCCTTGTTCCTCTCATTCGTTTGCGGCGCCGTGCTGCGTGGCGCCGGCGACAGCCGTACTCCGCTCGCGGCGGCAGTGCTGGCCAACATCGTCAACATCATCGTGGCCTACTTGCTGATATTCGGGAACTTCGGCTTCCCCGCTCTCGGTGTCGCCGGTAGCGCGTTCGGCGCTGCAGCCGGGCGCGGCGCCAGTGCGGTCTATATGCTGGTGGTGATGGCTCGTGGCAGAAAAGCGATCTCGCTGCATGGCTCCTGGGGGTGGCGCCCGCACTTCACCACTGCTCGCCAACTCTTCGCGCTCGGTATTCCGGCTGCTGTCGAGCAGATGCTCTCCTCCGGCGCATTCATGGTTCTTCTCGCGGTCGTCGCTCTGATTGGAACACCGGCGCTCGCCGCCCAGCAGATCGCCTTCACCGCGCTTTCGACGGCGTTCCTGCCTGGGATCGCTTTCTCGATCACGGCGACCGCCCTGGTCGGCCAGAGTATCGGAGCGCGGCTGCCCTCCGACGCACGAAAGGCATGGAGCATCTCGCTGCGCTGGGCTCTGGTCTGGCTCGGCATCGGTGGTGTGCTTGTCTTCATCTTCAGCGAACAGCTCATGCGGATCTTCTCGTCCGACCCCGAAGTCATCTGGTCAGGCGTCAGCTCGTTACACGCGCTCAGCATCGCTCTGCCGTTCTGGGCGGTCTGGTTCGTCAGCAGTGGCAGCCTTCGGGGAAGCGGCGACACGCGCACACCGCTCATCGTCGGGGCGTCGACGATGTGGCTATCCGTCTTACTGGCCTGGATTGGCGTGCGCTGGTTCGACGCCGGCATGGGTTGGGTCTGGACTGGCTTCGTGCTGACCTCAGCACCCGCGTCGATCCTGGTCTGGTGGATCTTCCGTCAACGGATTACCGATTATGAACGCGGGCGCCGCGAGCTGCCTGAAGTGACCACCGCCCTCGGTCATTGAACCGGCTCTTCACCACCACCCATACGGCACATTACGTCTCGGATTGAGCGCGGGGTAACACCCTTGACTAGCAAACCTGGAGATCCTCTCCAGGAGAGCCTCGATCTCTCTGCGGTCTATCACATCGGCGAGCGTGTCGCGCAGCTCCTCGCCCCGGTCGCGCAGTTCCGACAGCTCTCGCCGCAACGACGGAGAGATTGGTTCGCCAACGAATTGCCAGAGGACGGTTCGCAGTTTTGGCTCGCGGTTGAACGTCAGGCCGTGATCGATGCCCCACACTTTACCAGTCGCGTCCCGCAGGCAATGGCTGATCTTCCGGTCGGCGTTGTTGACGATGTGATCGAAGAGGACCATCCGTTCGATGGCCGGGTCGCGGCTGCTCCAGAAGTCGTGGCGGTCCTGGCGGTCGCCTTCCGGTTGAACGTAGAGCTGCACGCTGCCGATGCCGTGCGGACCATTGCGGACAATGGTTGGTGGAACAAGGTCCCACCCGGCCCAGCGGCTAAACAGGTAGGCGGCCAACTCCCGCAGGTAGAGCGTGCCCTCCGGGAAGTCGTAGAGCGGCGCCTCTCCCGCGCGAGGCTTGTAGATGGCGAGCTGACTGCGGCCGTCCGGTGCATCGAGTGCTACCGCGAACGAGTAGTTCGATCCCCAGGGGATGAGGCGCGACGCACTGAACTCGGCGTTGCTCAGGAGTTCGAGTGCGTCGTCTTCCGACAAGGCGGCCGGTGTTTGCTCCCCGCCACCCGATTCATCTCGCAGTTCGAGAAACAAATCGGGCATCCTTAGAAATCTCTCCAACTGATCCCGGTACCCTCGGTCAGCTGACGGAGCAGCGCCTCAGGATCGTGCACCGGCGGCAGGCAGGCGAAGTGCTCGCAGACATAGGCCGTGGCGCGTCCATCCCGCGATGGACGATCTTGCAGGAACGGCAAGCGCGCCACAAGGTCGCTTCGATCCTGATCCACATACCCCGCGATGACGTTTGGTTCGAATTCGTCGTAAAGCACATTCAGCAAGGCTTGCAGCTCGGAGCTTTCGCGGTCCCCGGCCAGGGCGACCTCCTTGACCGGTCCCAGATAGAAATCGACCGCACCAAGATAACGACCAGCAGCCAGCGGGTGTTCACGCATCGTGCTGGCCATCGCTCGCAGCAGCTCGCTCGCGCGACCGGAATAGTCCTCGTTACCGGTCATTGCGCCTAGTCGCAGGAGCACCTCCGCCGCGACCGAGTTGCCGGAAGGCGTCGCCCCGTCATGAAGATCTCGCGGTCGCGCCACGGGGGTCTCGTGGCTGGCACTCGTGTCGAAGAAACCGGCGCCGTCCGGGTCGGCGAACTCCGCCACCATCACGTCCGCGAGGCGCATCGCCTCATCCAGCCATCGCGCGTCGAGCGTCGCCTGGTAGAGAGCGAGGAGACCGTCAATGAAGAAGGCATAGTCCTCGAGGAAGCCGCCAATGCGAGCGTCGCCGTCTTTCCAGCTGCGAAGAAGGCGGCCGTCCCGCTGGAGATGCTCGAGCACGAATTCGGCGTTCCTCTCGGCTACACCGCGAAAGTCGTCCCGATCGAGAATACGTGAACCGTCGGCGAACGCTCGCAGCATGAGCCCGTTCCAGGAGGCTATGACTTTCTCATCCCGACCCGGTCGTTCTCGTTGCGCCCTGACTTCGAGCAATCGCTGCCTGATGCGAACGAGCGATTCCATCAGTGCTTCTTCGCTGATTCCAAGGCGGTCGGCAACATCGGCGGCAGTGCGCGGGACGGCCAGGACCGTGCGCCCTTCGAAGTTGCCGGCAGGCTCCACGTTGAACCATCGCTTGGCGATCGCGGCATCCTCCTCGCCCAGCGCCTCGTCCAGCTCCTCGGCCGTCCAGGTGTAAAAGAGCCCTTCGTGTCCAGCGGTATCGGCATCGAGGGTGGCATAGAAACCACCGTTCGGATCGGTCAGCTCCCGCGCGACGAAGTCGAGCGTCTCTTCGGCCACCTTTCGGTACCGGTCTTCGCCATAGGCCTGGGTTCCGGCAAGGTACACCGAGGCGAGTTGGGCATTGTCGTAGAGCATCTTCTCGAAGTGGGGTACCAACCAGATGGCATCGACGGCATAGCGGTGAAAACCGCCGCCAATCTGATCGTAAATACCGCCGCTCGCCATGCGGTCGAGTGTGCGCTGCACCATGATCGCTTCCCGCCCGCCACCGCCACGCTTATCCTGCCGTAGCAGGAATTCGATCGCGGCTGGCTGGGGAAACTTCGGGGCTCCCCCGAATCCACCATTGCGGGAATCAAATGACTGGGCGAGTTGCTCGGAGGCCTCGGCCAGAAGCTCCGGGGTGAGGTCATCGGGTTTTGGCAGTTCTTTCGTTGCTCGCTGCAGAAGGCCGCGGATCTGCTGGGCGTTCTCTTCGACCTCCTCCCGGCGCTCCTTGAATGCGCTCGCCACCGCTTCCAGTACTTTCGGGAAGCCAGGCATCCCCATCCGGTCATCAGGCGGGAAATAGGTCCCTCCGTAAAACGGCGTTCCATCCGGTGTGAGGAAGACGTTGAGCGGCCAGCCGCCGTGCCCGGTCATCGATTGCACCGCCGACATGTAGAGCGAATCGAGATCCGGGCGCTCCTCTCGGTCAACCTTGATGTTGACGAAGAGGTCATTCATCGTCGCCGCGATCTCCTCGTTCTCGAACGACTCGTGCTCCATCACGTGGCACCAGTGGCAGGCGGAGTAACCCACACTGACCAGGATCGGTTTGTCCTCTTCGCGGGCCTTGGCCAGCGCTTCGTCTCCCCACGGGTACCAGTCGACGGGATTCTCGGCATGCTGGAGCAGGTATGGACTCGTTTCGGAAGCCAGGCGATTGGGCACAGTGACTCGCTTTCTTCTGCACGCAGTTCATGGCCGGCGGCGGTACGTGCCCGTCCCCGAGCCCTCGCTACAATGGTGGCACAGGGCGACCACTGGAGGATGTACGTGTCCGATATTTCCAACGCTGCACAAGACGACGCGCTCGCCGGGGCGAATCCCCTTGCCGAGGTGTGCATCGCCTTCGTCGGCGCCGGCGTGATGGCCGAATCGATGATCGCGGGGCTCCTCAAAAAGGCACTGATTTCAGCGACCCAGGTAATCGCCAGTCATCCTCGGGAAGATCGGCTCCGGCGGCTCGAGGAGCGGTTCGGCATCCGCACCACGGAAAGCAATATCGAGGCCGCGCTTGGCGCGGATCTGGTTGTCCTCACGATCAAGCCACAGGTGCTGCAGGCGGTGATGCGCCAGTTGTCAGGCTCGCTCTTACCGCAGCAGGTGGTGGTGTCCGTTATCGCCGGCGCGCCGATCGAAGTCCTGGTGGCCGGTCTCGGCCATCAAGCCGTCGCGCGGGTCATGCCGAACACCCCGGCTCAGGTCGGCCAGGCGATGAGCGTCTGGAACACAACACCGGGCGTGACCGAAATGCAGCGGTTGCGGGTTCAGGCCGTGCTCAGCGCGCTCGGTGAGGAACTGTGGGTCGAGGAGGAGAAATACGTCGACATGGCCACGGCCCTTTCCGGGACGGGTCCGACATACGTCTTCCTGATGATGGAAGCGCTGATCGACGCCGGGGTGCATATGGGTTTCCCGCGTCGCATCGCCGAACAGATCGTCTTGCAAACAGTTTCGGGTTCGGTCGCCTTCGCGCGGGACTCTGGTAAGCACATGGCTGAGCTTCGGAACATGGTGACGTCACCAGGGGGCACCTCGGCCGAGGCGATCTATCAGATGGAGAAAGGTGGACTGCGCACCGTATTGTCGCGGGCCGTTTATGCCGCCTATCAACGCACACAGGTGCTCGCCGGTCGCGAACGCCAGAATCTCGAGTAACCGATCACCCCTCCCGAAAGGGGAGTCGGGTCGTCAATCCGTCGCGTCCAATTTCTGCCCCCGCAAAGATGCTGGTGGCATTCGCCGCGAACTCCGCCGGGTCTTCCAACGCCGGGCTGAAGTGGGTGATCCAGAGACCTCGTGCGCGGGCATCCCGGGCAAGTGTTGCCGCCTCCCGAAAAGTCATGTGCCGGTTGCGCACGGCTTTGGCGCCATCGTCGTCACTCCCGTAGGTTCCTTCGCAGACCAGGAGATCCACCCCGCCCAGAAACCGCGCCAGCGGCGGCACCGGGCGGGTATCCGTGACATAGGCTACGGACAGCCCGGGACGTGGGGGCCCCAGCACCGCGTCAGCAGCCGCATGTCCACCATCCCACGACACGGGCTCGCCCGCCTGCAGCTGGCTCCAGAGTCCCAGCGGAACGCCCAGCGCACGTGCTCGTTCGGGCAGGAAGGCCCTGCCACGAGCGAGATCAACGCGATAGGCAAGGACCGGCAACGCGTGGTCCCCTGGTTCGCAGCACCCAGTAAGTCCGCCCGGCAGCGGGAAGCAATCGCCACCCTGCAACTCCGCAACTCGAACCTCGAACGGCAATACCGGGGCGATGACGCGCAGCGCCCGCACGACGTCGCCGGCGCCGCCAGGCCCGAAAACGTCGAGAGGCTCCGTTCGACCCGCGTTAGCGACCGCATGCAGCAGTCCCGGCAACCCCGCAATATGGTCAGCGTGCGTGTGGGAGATGCAGATAGCCCCGAGGCGCCGGAATCCCCAACCTGATTCCCGCCAGGCGACCTGAGTGCCCTCGCCGCAATCGAAGAGTGTCAGATACCCATTGACCCGAACGAGAAGACTGGAGAGCCAGCGACCAGGCAACGGCATCATTCCACCAGTCCCCAGCAAGACGGCTTCAATCATTCAGGGCGCCCGTGCACGTCTGGAGTCAACACGATGCAAGCATAGCGACCGCGGAATTCACGCTCTCGCCGGGTGATCGTGGGTTGCCCGGACGCGCGCGTAATCGGTAAACTACCTGTGCCTCGCTCGCAAGAGATCGGCCTCCATGCAGCGCCTCGTTGCCCAACCGCCGACAACGTTTCGGATCGTCCTGCCGCTACCGCCCGGAGTGAATAATCAGTACGTCAGCGTTGGCCGGCGGAGGGTTCTCAGCGCGCCAGCAAAAACGTTCAATCGCGACGTCGCCAAATTGATCGCGGCGCAGCGAACCAGCGGTCAGCTGTCGACGGCGATTGAGCAGGCGCTGGCGAACTCGCTGCTCGGTGTGTACCTCGTGTATTTTTTTCAGACGCCGCACCGGAGGGATCTCGACGGCGGCCTCAAGATTTGCCTGGATGCCCTGGCGCGGACAATCGGTTTCGACGACCGAGCGGTCGTCGATCTCCATCTTTCGAAAAAGATCGACCCGCTTCGTCCGAGAGTCGAAATCGACATCGAGACGATCTCGGCATGGGAGTTCGATCAGACGTATCTCTACCTCGGTCACGAGTCCCCGGACGCCTGACCCAGCCGAGTTGCGTTGGAGAGACGCGAATAACACTTAGGAGCGTGGATGAAGGTTTCAGCACTTCCAACGGTCGCCCCAACCGGGGAGAACGGAACCACCGGCCATGGCTTCGACACGGTCGTTGTGCTCGATTTCGGCAGCCAGTACAGCCAGCTGATTGCGCGGCGTATTCGCGAGGCGGGCGTCTACAGCATCCTCCTGCCGTGGGACACGAGTTGGGAGGAGATCGCGCGCCTGCAGCCGAAAGGCATCATCCTCTCCGGTGGCCCGGCAAGTGTCTATGACGAGGGAGCCCCCTCATTGCCCGCCTGGGTTCTGCGCGAAGAGGTTCCCGTACTCGGCATCTGCTATGGCATGCAGTTAATTGCGAACGCTCTCGACGGTGGTGTCGAGCCGGCGGCCCGCCGCGAATATGGCCCGGCGAAAATCGAGGTGACACAGCCATCCCCCCTCTTCAGGGATCTGCCCGCATCACTTGACGTCTGGATGAGCCACGGCGACCACGTCACGCGCCTGCCAACCGGCTATGTTGGGATTGCAAGCTCGAGCAACGCTCCAATTGCCGGGATGACCGACGGCCGGCGCTACGGCATCCAATTCCACCCCGAAGTCGCGCACACTCCGCTCGGCCGCGACTTGTTGCGCAATTTCCTGATCGACGTCTGCCATTGCCGGGCCGAGTGGACCGCCGAGCACTTCATCGATAACGCCATTGAGCAGATCCGGGAGACGGTCGGCGCTGGCCGGGTGCTTCTCGGGCTCAGTGGTGGTGTCGATTCGTCGGTAGCGGCCGCCCTCATCCACCGCGCGATCGGGGAGCGCTTGACCCCGGTCTTTGTCGACAACGGCCTCTTGCGCCTCGGCGAGGCCGACCTGGTACGCGATGTCTTCGGTCGCGCGTTTGGCATGAATCTGGTCTTTGTCGATGCCAGCGAGCGATTTCTCAACCGACTCGAGGGCGTCGCCGATCCTGAGGAGAAACGAAGGATCGTCGGCGACGAGTTCATTCGGACCTTCGAGGCGCAGGCGGATCTCCACGGACCGTTCGATTTTCTGGCCCAGGGCACACTCTATCCCGATGTTATCGAAAGCACCGCGCCGGACACCAAATCGGCGATGAAGATCAAGACTCACCACAACGTCGGCGGTCTCCCCACCGACCTCACGTTTTCCCTCGTGGAGCCTCTTCGCTATCTCTTCAAGGACGAAGTGCGCGAGGTCGGTCGCGCGCTCGGACTGCCCGCGGAAATCGTCGATCGCCAACCCTTCCCGGGGCCTGGTCTGGCGGTGCGCATCATTGGCGACGTCACGAGGGACGATCTCGATCTGCTACGTCGCGCGGATGCCGTGGTGCGCGAAGAGGTCGACGCGTTAGGAGACGACCCGCGGGTCTGGCAGTACTTCGCGGTCCTCTTGCCGGTTCGCACTGTCGGGGTGATGGGAGACTACCGAACGTACGGTCGCGTTTGCGCGGTCAGGGCGGTCACCTCGGAGGACGCTATGACCGCCGATTGGGCACGCCTCCCCTATGACGCCTTGGCTCGCATCAGCAACCGCATCGTCAACGAGGTACACGGCATTACCCGGGTCGTCTATGACATCTCATCCAAGCCACCCGCAACGATCGAGTGGGAATAGGCGCCTGCTGCTCGCGGCTGGTTGGACCGCTACTGGTACCATGATGTCTGTGATTCGACCGGGGCGACATTAAACCGATTAGCCCGACAATCGTGAGCCGCCGGCCTCGGAGTAAAGAGGATTTTGATGACGGATACTGCGCCACAGGTCACCGTTTACACCACCAACACCTGACCATGGTGTGATAGAGCTAAGGAGTTCCTTAGCCGAAACAAGGTTCCCTTCGTCGAGAAGGACGTCGCCAAGGACTACCAGGCGGCGATGGAGATGATTCGCGTCAGCGGCCAGCAAGGCGTGCCGGTCACCGTCGCCAATGGCGATGTCATCCTGGGATTCGACCAGCGGAAATTCGCGAAGCTGGCAGAAAAGTTTGCCGGACCGAAACGCCCACCTCTCGGTATCCTGGCCGCGGACGCGGAAGAGTACCTGGCCAAACATCCGGAGAAGGCAGAGAAGGTTCCCGCCGGGACCAAGGGCGTCTATGTCGGCAAAGTCCGACCAAAGACCGTGGCGGCGGGCGGCGGTCTCAAGCCGGGAGACATCATCACCAGCTTCGCGGGGAAACGGGTGCGGACCATGACCGCGCTCGACCAGATGGTGGAAACCCTCAAGCCCGGGGATCAAGCGACCGCCAAGTACATCCGGGACGGAGAGAATCAGTCGATCGTTCTCCAATTCTAGCCGTGCTTCCAGACAGTCGCCCCTGGCTCAATTGCGGCTCGGAGCTGGGCTGAAATGGAGTCCCTGAGCGAACTCGAAGCTATCCAGCGAATGGCGCTGGCCATGGTGGTCGGTGCCATTCTGGGGATCGAGCGCGAACGTCTCGACCGGCCGGCCGGTTTGCGCACCTACATGCTGGTGGTCGAAGGCGCGTGCCTGTTCATGATCTGCGCCATCTTGCTCTCCGAGCAAGTTGCCAGGGCCGGAGGAATCTCGGATCCCAGTCGCATCGCGTCGACCGTCGTGCAGGGCATCGGATTCATCGCCGCTGGTGTGATTCTCACTACTGGCAAACAAGTGATCGGACTGACGACTGCTGCCGGTCTCTGGGTGGCGACAGCGCTGGGGCTTTTGATTGGCGCGGGATTCTATAGCGTCGCCGTCGTTGCCACCGTGGCAACCTTGGTTGCCCTCGTTCTGCTAAGACGCGTCGAGCTCCGTTTTCTCGGCAGCAAGTCAGGCGGCGACGAAGATTCGTCAGAGTAACGCTGTAGGCACGGAGCTCGCAGTTAGCGCTCTAGCCAGTCTTCTTCGAGGGCCCGCAGTCGATCCGGATCGAGCTTTGGAGTCTCATAGTCGCCCGCGGCGGTTCTCTGCCGAAATGCCTCATAGAGGCAGACGGCGCAGGCAACAGAGACGTTCAAGCTCTGCACCATGCCGGCCATCGGGATCTGAATTGCCCCGTCGGCCAGGTTTCTAGCCTCCGCGGACACTCCTCGCATCTCGTTGCCCAGTACCAACGCAATTGGCTGTCTGAGATCCCAGTCGTAGAGGGGACGAGATTCAGGCCCGATGCTCGTGACCAGGATGGAGAATCCTTCCTCCCTCAGAAGCCGGTAACACTCGGCAAGCGAGCCATGTCTCTCGACCTCCACCCATTTCGCGGCACTTGCCGAGGTTTGGCGTGCAAACGCGCCTGGTGGTGGCTCTTCAATGCTGTAGACGGCGTGCGCGCGCAGCACACCAACGCCATCACAAGAGCGGAGAATGGCGCTCACGTTGTGCGGGTCGTGGACGTTCTCGAGCACGACTGTCAGGTCCGGCTGCCGTCGCGCGAGGACGGACCGGATGCGCGCCTGCCGTCTCTCTGTTCGCGGCCATCGGTCATGCTTCAGCGGCTGGCTCCTGGATAGTGCTTGCCGGTCAGCGGCTTCAGGCGCGGTCACTTGCCCTTGGCCTTGCGCGCGCGGCGCGGCGAATCCGCTCGCGCCCCCAGGCGGCCACCGGTGATCACGATTCGCCAAAAGTTTCCAGGCAGGTCCATCTGGCAGGGTAGCCATTCGTCGGTATAGCCGGTCTTGCGAAGCGATTCGATCTCTTCCCCGCCAGCTACCCCTTTGTCATACCGATGCTCTTCGCCACACAAGGGGCACCGGGCAACGACGAAAACCCGACCCTTGTCCGTCCTGATCTGTCCCCGCCCCCGCGAGAGACTCATGGCAACCCCCGCCGCACAGTGGCCGGCTTCCTGACGTCGGCAAGACTACGAAGCCGACGCGATGAGGACAAGCTTGACGCTTCTAAGTGGACACGATCATCTTTGATTCCTTTGGTTGTGGGTCTTCCATGCGCGGTGCGAGACAGTGTGGAGAGACCATCTCAGCGACGTTTTGGTCCTCGCCCTCCGGCAACGCGTACGTACGCGGCTCATTCGACCCCCAACGGTCCGAAGTCGTGATAGACTTCGGGCGTCCTCCCGCGGTGCAAATGTGCGGGCGAGGAAACGCTCCGGACGCCCCGTTCGTTTGCAGCCATGGACAGGTCTAATCGCCGGTCACACGTAGATGGCAGCTGACACGCTTCGTCGGCCGCGATGTCGCAAGGAACCGGGTAGAGGGAAGATGCCGTGCTAAGTCGTCGGCCACAGAAAGCGGATGTTCTCAGGTCAGGATCCGAGATGCGCTTCCGAACTGGACGGCTGCTGGCCGCGCTCGGTCTCACTGCTTTCTCTTCAGAGGTAGCCGAAGCGGCGCGAAAAAGCGGCAGGCGCAATGACGATGCTCGGGGCAATTCTGACGATCATGCGGAAAAGACCCCGGACGAACAAGAGTCCAACGGCAAGAACGACTCCAAAGACGGCGCTGAAAATAAAGACGCGGAAAGTGAGTCCGGGAAGCAGGACAGGAAGCAGGAACGGACCTCGAACGAGGAAAGCAACGACCAGAACGGCTCTAATGGAGCCAAGGATCGCGGCGAGTCATCGCGGCGAAATGGCGACTCAGATTCGGCCTCGCGTGGGGACTCTTCGGCGGACGATTCTCCGCAGGGCGACCGGTCCGTCCGGGAACTCGCGCAGAAGAAGGCAGACGAGCCACTGGACGATGTGCCCGACGCACCCAGTACACCGGCAAACCCGAATGTAGTGGTTGACGACATCCCAGATACGTCGATCAACGACCTGGTCGTGCAAGGAAACGAGGACGTCATTGCGACTGTCAGCACCAGTGGCGGCTTCGCGTTCGCTCGGTCTGGAGACGTCGTAGCGGTCACCGGCCCCGACGGCGCAAGCATTATTCAGACCGGCGATGTGACCACGGGCACGAACGGCACAGCCCCAGCGGATCCGCCCGCGGACGGCGGGAACAACAATGACGTCGACTTCGCAAGCTGAAGCGCGTCACCTACACCGGCCGATAGTCACTGGGCTCCCGCACGGCACACCGCCGAGGCATCGCCTCGAGGCGGTTCGGGCTAGCAGGAGCTAGCCGGTATCGGTAGCCTATCTCGCTGAATTTGAGTCCCGGCTGCGCTTACCCTTCTTACCGTCACGCTTCTTCGTGTCACCCGAGTCCTTTGACTTCTTCTGGTCGTCGGACGTTGAGCCGTCCCGATGTCGGTCTTTGCCCTTCTTCTTTTTCTCGTGCTTGGAATCGGCCGATTTCCTCTCAGCCCCATCCTGCGACTCGGATGCCGAAACGCCGGTATTCTTGTTTCCTCGCTTCTCGTCACCCTGTTTCGAACGACCGTTGTCAGTTTCGACTTGAGACTTGCGGTCGCGAGCGCGCTGCTCGAATTCAACCGTTGACGCGCCGGAGGTCCTGATCTCCGGCGCGGCGGCCTTATCATCCCGGGTTGCGCCACGCGCGGGTGAGATCAGAGTCTCGACGTTGTCCTCAGGTTGGCCCGCTGCGCGATCCGCGAAGACGCTCTCCGGGCCAAACGGGAAGTTCTCGTCGACAACGAACGGAAACGCTTCGAACGACGGCGCATGCCCGACGAACATGCTTCCGCTGCCGTCGCCACAATCAATGCCGACATAGGCACGGCCGGTTACCGCCCCCACGTGACAATCCTCGAGTCCAACCGGGAACCCGGCGCTCCCCGTGGCAACGTGGACGTTGCCGGTGCCGAAACCTTGCGGAACTATCGGGACGCTCGCCGTTGCCGGAGCTACGTAGGTGGTTTCGGGGACAGTTGAAACAGGAGGCGCCACCGGGGCACCGGCGGCAGTCGTTGCTACAGGGCCCTGGTCGAGGAGCTCGACGTCCTGTTGGTCACCGGCGGGAGGGCCCTGGTCCAGGAGCTCAACATCCTCAGTCGTGTCCGCCTCGTCCGCAGGGGGCGCCGCTTCGTCGAGTGTTTCAACGTCTCCTTCGGTGCCCTCGCCCACTTGCTCGACAGGCGGCTCATCCTCCTGCTGCGCCCACCGCATGACCGAGCTGAGCTGGTTCTCGGCCAGCACATCGACCATTGCCGTCGCAGAATCGACAGGCGCGCCAGGTGCCACCAGACCCGATACCCACGCAAACGAGGCGACAACGACAGTCGCGATCCAGTCGCCGAACCGTTCCCAGTTACTCACCGCGCTCCCGCCTGGACGCCGCACCCCGTTGCCTGCAGGTTCAGCGTTCCGTGAATCTCCTCAATCGGCGAATCGCAAGCACCCCATGATCTGAGCATCAAGCACAGTGCGGGCCAGTCCCGAGTCCAAATCTGGTCTTTGCGCCGCACCCTAAGTCACGCCCTTGACGCCGCATGCAAACGCAGGAGGAACCGCGGATCGAATCGCGGTGCGCATCGACCACACGACCAGGTACCCTGCTTTTGTCGGGGTACGCGACGCCACAGCTGGGGCACCAGTAGAGATAACGTGGGGCTCGCCGCGTTGGCGCCACAAGCGAGGCGCGAATCTCCTCGAGCGTCGCCCCGGTGAGTGCTGAGACGCGATGCGCGATACGATCGTACCCGTGCTTCGCATGCCGGCGCAGATCGCCGTCGAGCCGGTCCCGCATGTGCAAGAGTTCCTCGGCGACGACGACTTCGAGCGAGCGCGGTCGCGATTGATCGATGCGCGGCAAGTTGATCAGGATGAGATGTTCACTCGATGCAGCGACAAACGTATAGGCGCCACCAATCGAGCTTCGCACCCGTCGTCCCAGCCAGCGTTCGAATTCACGACGTTCGGTTGTGACGCGGAGGCGGTCTGTCGGCAGATCGAGACGCGCAACGTATCGCTCGAGCAGACCGCGCGTTTCCTCGTGGTCGACCAGCCAGTTCACGACGGCGATCTCCATGGGGCAGCGCGCCTTCCCGGCGAGCCTGGCACCGGGCTTGGCTGACGTGTGCGGGGCAGCGTCATCATAGCGCATCTGCCGGATGCATCGCCTCACCTGGAGCAAGTGAACATCCATGTCACCAGCGCTGCAACGCCCGCACGTCCTAATTGTCAGCGATGACCCGGAACTGACCGGATTCCTCGGCGAAGGACTGGTGTACGCCGGATTCTGGACTAGCACTATCGCCAGCGCGGTGCAGGCCCTTGAAGTCTTCCGACTTCGCTCGTTCGACGTTATGGTGCTGGACGCGGCGCTCGGCGGCATCGGCGCCATCGAGCTCCTGAGGCGATTACGCGGTCGCTCCGATCGGGCGCCGACTGCCGAACGGACCGACATTCCGATCCTCATCATTGCCGAATCCCGCGACGAGTTCGATCCCGTACTCGCTGAACAGGTCGGTGCGGACGGCGTCATCCTGGCGCCGATCGAGCTCGAGCAGCTCGCGGCCGATCTCGGGCGCGCGGTCACCAGATGGAGAACGCTTCACCCCGACCGCAAGTGGGCCGACGAGGCCGCGCTTGGCTCGACCTAGACGCAAGGGGCTTGCCAAAACGAACCAATCATGGCAACGTGCCCTTGTACGGACACGGCCCGCAATGCGCCAGTGACCGGAACCTCCGCGCAATTTCGTTCGTCCATGAGCATGACCGGCGTCGACGGTCGGCACGGATATTGCCATCGTTCTTGCCGGAGTGAGTTGTAGCGATGAGAAACCGGATTTCATCTCTCGCCCTGGTGCTGGGCATCGCCGCGTTACTGCTGGCACCTGACATCGCTTTCGCCGAACCGGGGTCGCCCGATGGCCCGGGTCTATTCGTCATTCAATTAGCGCAAGCCGACGACTTCGACTGCGAGGATTTTGAAACGCAGGAAGAGGCGCAGGCTGTCCTCGATGACGATCCGGCGGACCCCAACAATCTCGATCCCAACCGGGACGGCATCGCCTGCGCGCTGCTCCCTTCAGCTGACGACCCGGAGACTGATCCAGGAGACGACGTATCCGCCGCACAGGATGCGGATGCCGGGAACCAGACCCAGGAAGACAGTCGAGCGGAAAGGCGAGCGGCACGTCAGCAAGATGAAGAGGGCACGCCGACCGGGGAAGAGACCGCCGCGGTAACGTGCGCCGATTTTGAAACGCAGGAAGAGGCGCAAGCCGCGTTCGACGCGGACCCGGAGGGATTAGCCGACCTCGACGCCGACGACAACGGAATCGCCTGCGAGGAATTGCTCGACCCGGGAGCTGACGAGAACACGCAGGCACGCGAAGATCGCCAGCGCAACCGCCGCAATCAGGATGAGGAGCCTGCGCCGACAGAGGTCGTCGTCGACGAGCCCAGGACAGTGCGGATCGAGGAAGACTTCGACTGCGTCGATTTCGAGTTCCAGGAAGAAGCGCAGGAAGTCTACGACGAGGATCCTTCGGACCCGTATAACCTGGACCCAAGCGGCGACGGCATAGCGTGCTCTTCGCTTCCGTCGTCGGACCCCCGCGTCGTACAGGTGCCGCGAACCGGGATTGGAATCTCAACTAATTTCCCCAGCGGACTGCTCGTCGCGGCAAGTTTGCTCACCGGCCTCGCCAGCGCAGGAGCCTCGTGGCGTCGCAGAGTGCGCTAGGGCCGCCGCCCCGCAGGTCAGGAAGTTCGGTGTCAGAGTCCTATTCTGTCTCGCTGAAACTTCGGCACCGTGCCAGGCGGCCGACAGAGATCACTACGGCTCGTCTCGAACAGCGATCAGCGGCGCGAAAGCGCGCGAGTCAACCGTCTAGTTCGCGACTGGAGTGCCAAGCGCTACGTCGACCGCGCGTTGCAGTTGAAGGTCGGCGGCGTCGGGTTGATTCTCCACCACGATATCTGGCGCCAGCCCTTCATCCGGGATCGGATGCCGGTCTGGCGTTAGCCAGCGAGCAAATGTGATGCGAGCCGAGGATCCGTCTTCGAAATCGTGAACTCGCTGCACGAGTCCTTTTCCGAACGACGGCTCACCTACGAGCGTGCCTCGTTCGTAGTCTCGAATAGCGCCGGCGACTATCTCGGAGGCACTGGCAGTACCTCCATCAATCAGGATGACCAGCGGAATTTCAAAGGTCGTTTCACCGCCGCCGACAATCGGCTCTGAGATGAGATCGTCGTCTTCGAGGTCGAGATCCTGGTACAGCGCGGGGCCGGCATCTTCGGGAACAAAACGGCCGATCGTCTCCTGGGCGCTGGTCACCCACCCCCCGCCATTGCCTCGCAGGTCGAGCACGATGCCGGCGACGTTCTCATCTTTGGCTCGCTTCAACGCCGCATCGAGCTCTCGCGTCGTTTTGTCGCCAAAGATGGAAACTTTGATATGCGCGACTTTTCCGTTGGCTTGCGGCTCATAGACCACCGCCGGGATCTCGATTGCCTCGCGCTGGACAGTGACGTCGAATGTCTCAGGCACCCCCGGACGCTGAATGGTCAGGACCACGGATGAACCCTTCGGACCGCGAATCAGCGACATTGCCGCGTCGGTTTCGAGCTCGCCCAGATTCCTCCCGTCCGCGGCGACGATGACGTCGCCCGCCCTCAGGTCTGCGCGAGCCGCGGGAGAACCGGCAATCGGCGCGACGATGGTGAACTGCCCCTCCGGGTGCTCGACCCAGATGCCGATACCTTGGTACTCGCCGGCAAGCTCCTCGCGCAGTGGCTCGCCGCGTAGCGGCTCGAGAAATACCGTGTAGTCATCCGCCAGCGCTTCTGTCATCCCGCGCGCCGCGCCGTAGTCGAGCTCGCGCCGGTAGTCCTCGAGTGAGGCCACCGGCGTCGCGGCCGTAATCGCCATTCCGCGGATCGCGCCCCGTTCGAGTTCGGCTACGAACGTGGCCCGCGCCTCGGGTGACGCCGGAAGGAAAAAGTACTCGTCTTCCAGGATCTCTCTGACTTCTGCCTGGCGCGGGAACGCCGCATCAGTTTCCAGGTTACCATCAGTCTTCAGGCCGCCAAACCCGTCAGTCCCCAGCCCGGGGCCGCGGATCAGGTACCGCTCGGCGACGATGCCCGAGCCGAAGCTCACCACGGCAATCAACGCGAGAACCGAGAGCACGAAAAGGACGGTCCAGACCGAGCGGGACCGCGCGTCTCCTTGCTCCTGATCAACCTCGTGCGATGGTTCCATGGGCGCCAAAACGCGGATCGGAAACTGGCAGCCGGGCCCCAAGCTCGCCCTGGCTCACGATTGACCCTTCGTCGTCAAGCGGCGACCCACAGTGATGCCTGACCGGGTGCCTATGGGTAAATCCCCCGCAACCGTGTGAACTCCGCCACCCGGTCGATCCCGCGCACTAACGCCGCCGTCCGCATGTGAACCCCGTACTTCGAGGACGTGCTGTAGACGGCATCGAATGCCTTGTTCATGATGCGTCGCAATCGCTCGTTTACCTCGTGCTCGGTCCAGGGGAAGGCCTGGAGCGCCTGAACCCATTCGAAGTAGGAAACGGTCACCCCGCCGGCGTTGGCAAGGATGTCCGGGATAACGAACACCCCGCGGTCGTACAGGATCACGTCGGCCTCGGGAGTTGTTGGACCATTGGCCGCCTCCGCGACCAGTCTCGCCTGGACCTGGCTCGCATTTTCTGCACTGATCTGGTTTTCCAGCGCGGCCGGAATAAGTATCTCAACCGGCAAGAGAAGGAGCTCCTCGTTGGTGATGTCCTCTGCCTCCCGAAAACCGAGCACCGATCCTGTGCGCGCCTTATGTGCGCTCACCGCATCCAGGTCGAGTCCGCCTGGATTGTAGATTCCGCCGCGGGAATCGCTGACCGCGACGACCGACGATCCAAGCTCGGACATCAAGCGCGCCGCAACCGACCCGGCGTTGCCAAAGCCCTGCACCGCTGTTCGCGCCTTCGACAGATCGAGATCGAGAATCCGGGAAGCACTCTCGATGGCGAAAATGCAGCCGCGGCCGGTGGCTTCATTCCGCCCCTCCGATCCCCCGAGCACGATCGGCTTGCCGGTGGTTACGCCAGGCACCGAGTACCCCACATTCATCGAGTAGGTGTCCATCAGCCAGGCCATGATCTGGGGATTGGTGTTGACGTCCGGGGCGGGAATATCCTGGTTCGGTCCGATGAATGGCTGAATCTCGGTCGTATAGCGCCGTGTCAGATTCTGCAGTTCCCCCTGGGAAAGTAGCTTCGGGTTGACCTGAACTCCCCCTTTGGCCCCGCCATACGGCAGGCCCACAACGGCACACTTCCAGGTCATCCACATGGCGAGGGCTTTGACCTCTTCCAGCGTGACGCTCTGGTGATATCGAATGCCGCCCTTCGTTGGTCCAGGTCCACTGTTGTGCTGCACCCGATATCCGGTGAACACCTCCACCGATCCGTCGTCCATCTCGACTGGGAAATGGACCGTGAGCTCGCGCTGGCAGTGGCTCAGGATCTTGCGCATCCCATCGTCGAGTCCAAGGACGTCAGCGGCAATCTGAAATTGTTCGACGGCAACCTTGAACAGGTCTCGCTCTGCGCCGACCTGCGCCGTGGCGCTCTCGGAGACGATCTGCGCATCTTGTTGCTCGAGGATCATGGACGCCTCCACTGTCGGCCAGCGCCTCACTGCGCCGCCCACCGCTGCCGATTACGCTGTTCTTTCAGCCGTCGCGGCCATGGGCCGCGACTGGACCGTTCAGCTCCTCTTCCAGGACCCGACGTACCTGATCAGGACTTGCCCGGCCGCCGGTACGGCGAATCGTTTCGCCGATAAGCCTGCCAATGGCCGCCGTCTTGCCACCACGGAAGTCCTGCACCGCGGCCGGAAACGCCTCCATGGTCTCGAGCACCGCGTCACGAATGACCGCTTCCTCGCCGAGCACAAGCAGGTCGAGTCTGGCGGCGGCGGTCAAGACCGCCTCTCCCTCCCCCAGCTGCGGCAGCAGCTCTTTCGCGGCGCGCCCGGATAGTTTTCCGGCGTCAAGCGCCTCGAGAAGATCTTGCAACTGCTGTGCCGAGACCGGAAGGCGGTCAGGCGGCAGCCCCCGCGCCCGTTGCAACCCGGTCAGGTCGTTGACGATCCAGTTGGCGGCAAGTCGGGCCCGGTCTGTGCCGTCGCTTGTTGCCACGGACTCGTAGAAATCAGCGACATCACGCTCAGCCGTCAAGAGCGCCGCCTCGCTCGCACCGATCCCATACTGCTCGGCAAGTCGTGCTCTCCGCCGCGCGGGCAGCTCCGGCAGCCGGGCTGCGATCACCGCCACCATCTCCTGCGAGATCGCCAGCGGCGGAAGATCCGGCTCCGGGAAGTAGCGGTAATCGTGGGCCTGTTCCTTCGTCCGCTGGGCAACCGTCACGCCGCGGTCTTCGACCCAGCCCCTGGTCTCTTGCTCGACACGCCCACCGCCGCGGAGTACGTCGAGCTGGCGGTTCTGCTCGAAGCGCAGCGCCCGCTCGACGGCCCGAAATGAGTTCATGTTCTTGACTTCGACCTTGGCGCCAAGCGGACCATCGATCTCACGCACGGAGACATTGGCGTCGCAGCGGAAGGCGCCCTCTTCCATGTTTCCGGTTGAGACGCCGATGTACCTCAATATTTGGCGCAACGCGGTGAGGTAGTCTCGTGCCTCCTCGGGCGAGCGCAGATGCGGCTCCCCTACGATCTCCATCAATGGAACCCCCGAGCGGTTTAGATCGACGAGGCTGACCTCTACGCCATCCGCGTCGGTGCGATGAACGAGCCGACCGGTGTCCTCTTCGACGTGCACGCGAGTGATGCCCGCTCGCCGGGTCGCGCCGCCGGAATCGAACTCGAGATTTCCATCAACTGCCAGCGGGAGATCGAACTGCGAAATCTGGTAACCCTTCGGCAGGTCCGGGTAGAAGTAATTCTTGCGGTCGAGCTTGCAGAAGGGCGGAATCGAGCAGTTGAGCGCGATTCCCGTGAGAATCGCCGCTTCGATAGCCGCCTCATTCAGTGCCGGCAATGCGCCGGGGAAACCACCACAGACCATACAGACGAGGGTGTTCGGTGGCGCGTCCGCGTACCGGGCCGAGCAGCCGCAGTACATCTTGGATTTCGTCAGCAACTGGGCGTGGACCTCGAGTCCGATGACCGTCTCGTAGCCTTCGCCGGCTACCTCGTCGCGTCCCATCGAATCGATCAAATCGGACCCTGCCCGTCGCTCCTGAACAGCATGCAAACGGCCGCGAAGTTTACCATTCTTCGCGCCAACCCACCCGGGCGGCGTGCGCCGGTTTGATGAGTCCGGCGTGGTAAAATTGCTCATGTTGCAAGAGACTTGCACCGTGATTTCCCGTGCTTTGCATAGAGCGATACCGCCGACTGGAGAGCGAACGCCTCAACGATGGTGACTGCTACTCGCACTGAACAGAAGATGGTCACCGGCACCATCAATGGGCAGGAAGTGACCGTCCCCGCGGGGACGGTCATCCTTGAGGCTGCCCGCATGGCCGACATCGAAATTCCCAACCTCTGTTTCCAACCGCTCCTGCGGGCCTGGGGATCGTGCCGTATCTGCACCGTCGAGATCCTGGGCAAGCGGGGTGGATTGATCGAATCTTGCGCGACTCCACTCGCGGACGGCATGGAGGTGCTGACCCACTCTCCAGAGGTGATGCAGGCACGGCAGTTCATCTTGCAGATGTACTTGATCGACCACGCGCTCGATTGCCCAACCTGCGATAAGTCCGGGGAGTGCTACCTCCAGGACAACACCTACCTGCACAACATCCACGCTAATCCCTACCGCCGTCCCAAGTTCGCCCAGCCCTACGCTCACTTCAGTGAGCTCATCGACTACAAGTGGGACCGTTGCATCATGTGCAACCGGTGCACGCGGGTCTGTGACGAGGTCATCGGCGTGACCGCGATCGAGGGCGCGTACCGATCGCTCGAGGCGACCATCGCCCCCGCCTACGGAGCTGACCTCACGGAGACGCTTTGCACTTCGTGTGGAATGTGCATCGCGGTCTGCCCTGTTGGGGCACTGACCGACCGCCATTTCGGGCTCCACCCGTGGGAGCTCGATACGACGGAAACGATCTGTGGATTCTGCGATGTCGGTTGCACTCTCAACGTGGAAGCCAATCGCGGTCTGGTGCGTCGCGTGACAAACCTCTGGGAGCGCGGCACCAACCACGGCTACCTCTGCGAGCGCGGCAAATGGGGTCATGAACAGGTCCAGCATCAGGACCGGTTGTTTTATCCAACCATCCGCCGCGTGCAAGCCGACGGACGCACGCTTACCCACGAGGCGACCTGGGACGACGCCGTCGAGTACGTTGCCGAATCACTGGCGCACTACCAGGGTGATCAGTTCGCGGCACTGGTCTCCCCTGACGCGACCAACGAGGAGGCTTACGTAGCCCAGGTCTTCACGCGCGCGGTGATGGCCAGTCCCCACGTCGACCGCTTCCTCGGTCCAGCCCAGGCAGCGGTGGCCCACGCCACCAGCAAAGGTCTCGGCACCGACGTGTCAAACACCAATGACATGCAAGAGCTCTTCTCTGATGTCAAGGCGGGTCTCGTCGTCGGACCAAACATCGGCAAGGCCGCACCGATCGCTTCCTACTGGTTCTACCACTCGCAGCTCTACCGCGAAGCGAAGTACGTCGTTATCAGCCACGACGACTACCCGCTTGGCTGGCGATCGCCGATCTACCTGAAGCCGAATCCGGGGACCACCGCCGTCCTACTCAACGGCATCGCGCGAGCGATCCTCGACCTGGGGCTGGCACGGCCCGAAGCCGAGCGCGATCCTGGTCTTGCCGCGTGGCGAGCCAGCCTCGACGCGTACGATCCTGAGCGCGTCGTCTCGATCACCGGGGTCTCCGTTGATCTGATTCGCCAGGCCGCGATTCTCTACGCGACCGGCGGCGCGGGCCCGTCGGCGGATGCCGAGTACCCGGCATCGCTGATCTACCAGACCGTCGCCCATAACCAGCTGCCTGGATCCGGTCACGACGACTATGGAGATCCGGCCGAGATTGCGGCGGCCTGCATCAATCTTTCCGTCATCACCGGAAATCTTGGTCGCCCGGGTGGGGGTGTCGCCAGCCCGCGCGGCCCGGCGAACTACCAGGGTGTCACCGATATGGGCGCCCATCCGGCCAGTCTGCCAGGCGGATTCGATGCCCTGGACGCCGAGGCACGGCTCCGGTTCGAAGCCGCCTGGATGCCGCATTGGGGCGATCGGGTGACGACTGGAAACGGATTCGTTCCTGTTCGTCACCTCCCGACTTCGGCTGGTTTGAGCCTGGAAGAGCTGCCCCAGGCGATAGAGACCGGACGGGTCAAGGCAATGATCGTCGGTAACGCGGTTGCCGGGCGGTTCGAGGCGGTCAATCCCGCGTTGCTGGACGCCCTGCCGAAGCTCGAACTGCTGGTCGTTACCGACTTCTATGCCGGCACACCGCTCGGCAGTCTGGCGCACGTGGTTCTGCCGATGAGCATGTCGATGGAGAAAGACGGGACCTACACCTCGTTCGACCGCACGGTGCAGCGGTTGCGCGCCGCCGTTCCTCCCATGGGCGAGGCCAGGGACGGGATCGACATCTTCTCCCGCATCGCTCGCCGCATGGGCTACGGGATGAACTATCGTGGTCCCGCCCGGGTCGCTGACGAGATCGCCAAACTCGTTCCCGGATATGGCGGAATTACCTACGCTCGGCTCGAGCGCCAGGGCGTCCACGTCCCGGTGACTTCGTACATCGACGCCGGAACGCCGCTTCTGTCGCCAGCCGCCGACAGCGCGGCCAAACTGACACCCAGGCTCGTTCCCGCCGGCTCTCTCAGCTAGACCACTACGGACTGGAGACTAAACATGTTCGACGAAGTCAAGGGGTTCCAGGTCACCTTCAAGCGGCTGTTCAAGCCCAACGTGACTATCGGCTACCCCGAAGAAAAACGGCACATGGCGCCGCGCTATCGCGGCTTGCCGTCGCTGCGGGCCGACCCGGATACGGGCGAGGCGCTCTGTGTGGCCTGCGGTCTCTGCGCCCGCATCTGCCCAACGTCCTGCCTCGAGATGCACATGGTGCCGTCTGAGGAGGGTGACCGGGAGTTGGGTGAGTTCATCCTCCGCTCCGGCCGCTGCCTGTTTTGCGGCCTCTGCTCGCAGGTCTGCCCGGTTGATGCCATCACTATGAGTCATGAGTACGAGCTTTCCGTCATGGACCGCGATGGTCTCATCTACACCAAGACCGAGCTCGCGGCAATCGGCGCCCAGCTTCCCAACTGGTGGGAGGATGGCACCGGAGAGTTTGCCGGCGCCCCGGATGCCTGGGCGGGCACCCGCGACGGCAAAGCGCTGCTCGGGAAGGGTGTGGACTCCACGTCTCGCCGCTAGCGGTCGACCAAAACTCGCAAACGACGAGGCTTGGCAACAGGCCCCGTGTCGTATCATGCTGTCAGAATCTCGCATCCTCTCTCAGCGAAAGGCACCCACATGGCAACGACCGTTCAGCAGACCAAGCCCGACACGACGAGCGCCAGGAGCTATCCGATCTACGTTTCCGGCGAGTGGCAAACGTCGCAGGAGCCGCTTGCCGTCCGTAACCCCTTCTCAGGTGATGTCATCGGCGTCACCTATCAGGCCAGCCGGGAGCAGCTCGAGCAAGCCATTGTCGGCGCCGAGCGGGCTTTCGAGATCACGCGCAAGTCGCCGACCTACGAGCGAGTCGCACAGCTCAAGGCGATGGCCGCCGGCCTCAAGGAGCGTCGTGACGAAGTCGCGGGGATGATCGCCGCCGAAGCCGGCAAGCCGATTCGGGATGCGGAGATCGAAACCGATCGCGGCGTCTTTACCCTCGAAACCGCCGCCGAGGAAGCAAAGCGGATGGAAGGCGAGGTCATCCCGCTCGATCTGCTGCCCTCATCGAAGGGCCGGGCCGGCATCGTACGGCGTTTTCCCATTGGTCCCGTCGCCGGCATATCGCCGTTCAATTTCCCCCTCAACCTGGCACTCCACAAGATCGCGCCGGCGATTGCGTCAGGCAACACGATCGTGCTCAAGCCGCCTTCCCGCGATCCGCTGACCATGCTGCTCTTCGCCGAGATCGTCGAGGCGTCCGGGGTGCCCAAAGGGGCGGTCAGCATCATGCCGATGGATCGCGAAGTCGGTGACGCCCTGGTGGAGGATCCTCGCTTCAAGCTCCTCTCCTTCACCGGGTCTCCGGACGTCGGTTGGGAGATGAAGCGCCGCGCCGGGATGAAGAAAGTCGTCCTCGAGCTTGGTGGTAATGCCGGAGTGATCGTCGATAAGGACGCCGATCTCGATTTCGCCGTGAACCGGATCCGCGTTGGCGCCTTTGCCTACTCCGGTCAGGTCTGTATTTCGGTGCAACGCGTTTACGTCGTCGAAGAGGTTTACGAGCTGTTCCGGGAGAAGCTGGTCGACGCGGTCAAGGGAATTCAGCTTGGAGACCCACTGGACCGCACCACCGATCTCGGTCCGATGATCGACGAGAAGGCGGTGACGCGAACGCAAACCTGGATCGACGACGCGACGGCCGAGGGCGCGCGGGTTCTCACCGGCGGCTCGGCGGACCGGGGATTCTTCCAGCCAACCGTTATCGAGAACGCCGATCCATCCAGCTTCGTCTGCTCGAAGGAAGCGTTCGCTCCGCTGGTGACGATCGCCCCCGTGAAGTCGTTTGGTGAGGCTATCAGCAAGCTCAACGACTCCGAGTATGGCCTCCAGGCTGGAGTGTTCACGAACTCGCTGGAAAAAGCCCTCGCCGCCTTCGAGAACATCGAAGTCGGTGGCGTCGTAATCAACGACGTGCCGACGTACCGCATCGACCACATGCCGTACGGTGGCGTAAAGGCTTCCGGGCTCGGCCGCGAAGGGCTGAAATACGCCATCGAAGACATGACCGAGCTGCGGCTGATGGTCCTCAATCGCCTCGAAAGTGAAGCGGTCACGCTCGACTAGGCAAAACCGACAAGTCGATCCTGAGGAACGGCCGCCAGGCATCGCCCCAGGCGGCCGTTCCATGCCAGGAGGCATCTTCGGTGAAAACCATCGCCATCCACGATCTCGGTGATCGTCTGATCGCCGATCTGCGCGCCGACTACCCAAGCGGCGCCACGTTGGGTAGCGCCAGCGCGCAGCCGCTTCGTGATCGCCTCGCCCGATTCGGCGCGGAAGCGGGTCGCTCCGGAGTCAGGCTCGAGGAGGCGATGTCGGCCGCCATCGCCGCGCTGCAGGACTTCTTCGACCGAACAGGCGGCCAGGGTGGCGACCCAGCGACCGCGCTCGCGGCCGGAACGGCGCTCGCGGCATTAGCTGCCTCATTCCATGAAGCGGAGAAATCCGTCAGCGGCGCCGAATCGCACGTCGGCGACGCCCCGCTGCCGTGGCTCGCCGCGCTCCACCGGATCAATCGCTCCGCAACCGCCGACCTCAACCTCTCGGACCGGTTGAAGACGGCCGTCCGGGTCCTGGCCGACACCACCGGCGCCGACGCCTGCAGCATCATGCTCTATGACGAGACCACCCACACGCTGGCCCTGCGCGCCGCCGTTGGTCTCAACCCGGCAGCGGTTGGCGTGCTGACTCTCCATCCCGGAATGACGATCACCGGTTGTGCGGCCGCCGAGCAGCGGGTTATCGCGGCACCGGATGCCCGCCGCCACCCGTCGTATGCCCCAATTCCGGCCACCGGCGAAGATGTCTACGCATCCCAGATCTCGGTGCCCATGGTACTCCGCCGCGGCGCAGAACCTGAAGTCCTGGTCGGTGTCATCAACCTCTTCACCCTGCAACGCCGCGAATTCTCAGAGGACGAAATTGCCTTCCTGCAAACGGTCGCCGGCGAGCTCGCCATTGGCATCGAGAACGCTCGCCTCTACAGCCGGACAGACGCGCGACTGCAGCGCAAGATCACTGAACTGGGCACCATGCAGCGCGTCTCGCACACCATCGCCTCCACGCTCGACCTCGACGACGTGCTACGGCTGATCGCGGAGCAGGCGGTCGCGCTCTTCAACGTCGAAGCTGCCGCCATCATCCGATTCCCGGGACGATCGGGAGATCCGGCCGAGCCGCCAACCGTCGGCTATCGCGCCGGGCAGGCAAAAGACATCGTCGACGAACGAGGTCGGGACGAGGTTATCCGGGAGGTCATGAGGACGGGGGCGGCCCGCGCCGTCGATATGGATTATGTCGACGGATCAGGCCGGCTCTACTGCCTACCGCTGCGGTCTGCTCGCGAGCCGTTCGGCGCACTCTGCCTGCGCATGGCTCCTGACGCCGAGCTCCCCGAAGATGAGCTCGGTCTCTTGCAAGCGTTTTCGGATGCGGCAACCGTCGCCATCGAAAACGCGACCCTCTATCAGGACGCCCGGCGCGGACTCGAAGTTGCATCAGCATTGCTCCAGGAAATGCACCACCGTGTGCGGAACAACCTGCAGACCGTCGCGGCACTGCTCTCGATTCAGCTTCGTCACAATGAAGGTGCGCCGTGGGCATCGCACCTGCGTGAGGCGATCAGCCGCGTCCAGGCCATCGCGGCCGTTCACGACCTGCTCAGCGACGAGCGAAGACTCGGTGGGACGACCGTCGACGTGATCGCCCGTCACGCCGCTGACGAGGCTTATGGAACACTGACACCCCCCGGACTCACCGTCACGTTCGATGTCCCGGCGAGTGACGTCCGGGTGCCTTCGAAGCAGGCCACGATTCTTGCCCTGCTCATCAACGAGCTCGTCGCCAACGCGGTGAAACACGGCTTCTCGGGAAGGGACCGCGGCACGATCGCGATCCGCGCTCACCAGGACCAGGGTGACGCTGTTATCGAAATCTGGAACGACGGCGAGGCAATTCCTGAGGACTTCGATCCGTCAGACGGTCATGGTCTGGGCATGCGGATCATCCAGCGTCTGGTCTCCGCCGATCTCCACGGCTCATTTCATATCGGTCCCAGCGACGGCGGATCAATCGCGATCCTCCGCTTCCCGATCGCTCAGGACGAAACCGCCGCCCTGACCATCGGGCCAGGTGCCGCGGGATAAGACCTTCCCTTTCGTCCTGCGATCAGAATTCCCTCTGCCTAATGGGCCTGCTCCGCCAGGGTCGTGCGGGTAGTCGAGGGCGCGAATTGCTGCCGATAAAGCTTCGCGTACAAACCTCCGCGGTGCAGGAGCTCCGCATGCGTTCCGCGTTCGACGATGCGGCCCCGGTCTACGACCAGGATGACATCCGCCGCGAGGATCGTGCTCAGCCGGTGCGCGATTGCGAGCGTGGTCCGATTGCGCATCAGTGGATCGAGCGCTGCCTGAATCAACCGTTCCGATCTCGTGTCCAGCGCGCTCGTCGCTTCGTCAAGGATCAAGATACGCGGATCCTTGAGAATGACGCGAGCGATGGCGACACGCTGCTTTTCTCCGCCAGACAGCTTGAAGCCGCGTTCGCCGACCACGGTCTCATATCTCTCTGGCAGCTCCATGACGCGGTCGTGAATCGCCGCCGCGCGCGCGGCCGCTTCGATCTCGTCCTGCGTCGCATCCAATCGCCCATACGCGATGTTTTCGCGGATCGTCGAATGGAATAGATACGTCTCCTGTGTGACGAGCCCGATCACGCTACCCAGACTCGCCAGCGTGATGTCTCGAACGTCAATGCCGTCGATCGACACTGCTCCGGAATCGACGTCGTAGATGCGCGGTACCAGCAAGGCAATCGTCGTCTTCCCTGACCCGCTCGGACCCACCAGTGCCGCGAGCTGCCCGGGTTCGATGTCGAAATCGATGTCGATCAGTTCAAACGGTTCTCGCCGCTGGGGCTCAGATACCACTTCCGGAACGACCACCTCGACATCGTCAGCCGCGCCGTCGCGCGCAAACGGAGCCGTGGGCGTTGGTAGGAGCGACTCAGCGCCAGGCGAGATCATGTCGAAATCAGGATCGGCGCGAGGACGACGGCTTTCGCTCTTCAGATCAACAGCATCCTCTACCCGGCCCCCGCCACGCCCCGGCGTCGCGCCCGGATAACGGAAAGAGACATTGCGGAAGGAGACATGTCCTCGCACCTGCTTGGGATCGAGCGTGACCGCACTCTGGCGATCCGCGATTTCGACCGGTAGATCGAGGTACTCGAATATGCGATCGAACAGTGCGAACGCCACCTGAATCTCGACCTGGACATTGAGCATCTGACCCAGCGGGAAGAACAGCCGGCTCTGCAACGTCGTGAACGCCACGATATCGCCGATCGTCAGAGACGCGTCTCCGCCGATGATCTGCACCCCGGCGTACCAGTACACGAACGCGGGCGTTATGGAGAAAAACGTCCCGATGATCATGAAGAACCAGCGCCCTATCATCTGCTGCTTGATCTGGAGCGCGGTCAGCCGCTGATTGATCGCCTGGAAATCTGCGATCGCCCGGCTTTGGCGGCCAAACGCCTTGGTCAGCAGCATCCCGCTGACGGAGAGCGTCTCCTCGACCTGCGACGTCATGTCGGCGATGGTTTCCTGCGTTTCAGTCTTGACGTCCCGCCGCACCTCGCCGACCCTGTAGGTTATGAAAAGGAAAATCGGCAGCAGACCCAGCGAGATAAGCGTCATCTGCCAGGAGATCAACCACATGGCAATGATCGTGGAGATGGCGGTCGCCAGATTACTGACGATTGATGTCGCGGTATCCGTCACCACCTGCTGCACGCCACTGACATCGGAGTTCAGCCGGGCCTGAATCTCCCCGGTGCGCGTCGAGGTGAAGAAGCGCAACGGCATCCGTTGCAAGTGGCCATAGAGTGCGTCCCGCAAGTCCTGCATGACGCTCTGGCCGATGACCGTGTTGAGGTAGGTCTGCCCCACCCCGATGAGTCCCGTGACAATCGGCAGCGCGATCATCAGCCCGACATAGAGGTAGAGCCGGTTCAGATCCTGATTCGGAATCGCGTCGTCGATGATTTGCTTGAGCAGGAAGGGATTGGCCAGGCCAATGAGGGCGACGGCTATGATGGCCACCACAGTCAGGGATACACGCAGCAAATACGGCCGGAAGAATTGCAGAATGCGCCGTACGGTTTTGGTTGAGACGGGGCGCCGCTCCGACTCGGGCAGCGGAGCTGTCCGCATCAACCGACCGCCGCCGCCACCGACTCCGTGCATTGAACCCTTTCATTCTTCTATTTCTGGCTGCGGAACGAGCGGAGACGCGCCGGTCGCCCCGACCACTTCTGCTCAGGCGTTCCCGCGCTCAACCGCGATGACCGCGTCGCGACCGACGCGGTCGAGCCAGGTCAGAGCAGCCCGGGTCTGCGCCAGCCGCATATCCAGCACCATGTCGCCAAAGCTTGCTGAATCGGGGTCCTGCTTCTCCTCGACGTGCCCCTCACGCAGTCGGTTGGAAAACGATTCAACAAGCCTGGCGCATTGCTGCCGTTGCTCGTCCACGAGGCGCACCGCGAGCGCTGGATCGAGCTGGAGGGCGAGATAGAGCTTGACCAGAAAATCAAGCCGAATCTCTCGGGTATGAGCGACAGGCTCAGCCAGCCATCGCCGGAGCTCGGTTCGTCCCGACGAAGACAGTGCGAAGAGCCGCCGCGCCGACCTCCCCATACCTGATTCAGGGACCACTGTGACCCAGCCAAGACGTTCCAATTTTTTCAGATGGTGATAGACCATCCCTGGTTCCAATCGAACGACATTTCCAAGTGGAGCCTCGGGGCTGAATTGGCGAGCCAGATCGTAGCCGTGCCCAATGCCCGAATCGCTCAACGCCAGGAGTCCCAGGATCGCGTGCTCAGCGGCCATTCCCGGAACGACTGAGTCGCCGGAATCGTCATCTCGGGCAGGTGGTGGCGCGATCATGGCGGCACGAGCCCCGGCGGAATCGGACGCGATCCAAGGAGCGCGACGCTTGGGACGATAGACACCATTCACGCTCCTTCACTCGGGCTCTGCTCCGAGCGACTCTCGCGGGTGAAGAATAACGTAGCCATACTGAATGCCGCGTTTTCAGAACACCACGCTCGGCCGAGCGCCGCGACATACCCAACCGGGTAGACTCGTGAATCACGGGCCCGCATATGATTGAGATGCGTGGGTATGACGTGCCCTCTATCGCGAGCGGTAAAGCGTTGGACCGGCTAACTCCACAGCAGCAAGAGATCACCCGAACCTTGGCCGGCGCCTTCGGAGCAGCCGGCGAGGGGCTGTATCTCGTCGGCGGGACCGTCCGCGACGTTCTGCTCGGGCGCGCGGTAGCCGCTGATCTCGACTTTGCAACATCGGCCGCACCTCCCCGCACGCGCGAACTGCTTGAATCCGCGGGGGCCGCGTCCGTCTATCTCGTTGGCGAACGGTTCGGGACGATCGGCGCCGTCTTCGGTAAAGATCCGGACCGGTTGCGGGTCGAGGTGACCACCTACCGGCGGGAAACGTATCCGGACGAACATCGCTTCCCGGAAGTGGTCTTCGACGCGACGCTGATTGATGATCTTGCCCGGCGAGACTTCACGATGAACGCAATCGCAATTGACGCCAGGTCAGGCGAGATGATCGACCCATGGGACGGTGAAGCGGACATCGCGCAGTCGTTAGTGCGCGCGGTCGGAGACCCCAACGAACGATTCGCCGAAGATCCTCTGCGGCTCCTGCGAGCCGCTCGTTTCGTCTCGCAACTAGGCTTCAGACTCGACTGGCGGACTGAACAAGCGATGGCTCAGCAGGCCCTGAGCCTGGCACGAATCAGCCGGGAGCGAATCCTGGCGGAACTGACGTTGCTGTTGCTCGGCGAGTACGTCGATCACGGACTCGACGCGTTGCGACGGACAAAAATCCTGCACATTGCACTCCCCGAGATCGAGCCGCTCGCGGCTGAGGCGGAGGCAAACCTCGCGCCACGGTTCGGTCGTGAGAAAGACCTCTGGGAGCATACGGTTCAGGTCGTACGCCAGGCTCCAGCTCGCGCCCCTGTGCGCTGGGCGGCTCTCCTGCATGACGCCGGCAAACCGCTTACCCGGAGCGTCGGGCTCGATGGCGAGGTTCATTTTTTCGGGCATGAGCGCGTCGGGGCGGATCTCGCGGACCGAGCCCTGGGCCGGCTGAATGCGGACCGCACGCTACGCTCTTCAGTACGGACGCTGGTTGCGCTTCACGGCCGGCCGGCGGCCTACGACCCATCATGGACTGACAGCGCGGTCCGCCGCCTCGCCCTCGACACCGGGGAGGTCTGGGACGATCTCCTCGATCTCGCGGCCGCTGATGTCACATCTGGTCGGGAACACAAGCGGATGGCCGCGTCGCGGCGCGTTGCCGATCTACGCGCGCGGTTCCTGCACCTTCAGGAGCAGATGGAGCTCGCCCGCCTCGAAAGCCCGCTCGATGGAAACGATTTGATGCGGATCTTCGATCGGCCGCCCGGCCCCTGGATCAAGGACGTCAAGAATCACCTGAGAGAGCTCGTCATCGAAGGTGTGCTGTCGCCTGACGATCGGGACGGCGCCTCGCGGATCGCGCACGCGCTTCTCGCTCAGGAAGAGTCCTCGGCAGGGTCCGCCCCGTCGCTGGCTGAATCAGGTACGGTCGCTACTCGACGGCAATGACCGGCGTCGCCACAGCGCCGGCCGTCGGCACTCCATCAACCAGGAAGACCGAGACGCCCGTTGCTTCGGGATCATCGAGCGCGGGCGCCAGGACGGCCACGCCCGACACGACGCCTGTGCCCTGCGTGCGCAGCGCGATTACCAGCGCCCCCGTGTCGGTCATGGTGCCACCAATCTCACCGCAGGCAACAACGCCGCCACCGGCATCGATGTCGTCCGAAACAGCGACGGCGTGTGGAGACTCGACCAGGGTGGCAAAGGGAATGCCTGCTGTACCGAATCCCTGAGCCACTGAGTCCGTGCCGCCTGCCCCAACCACCGCGCCCTGCCCTGCCCGGACGATCCCTAGATCGGCAGCAACGATATCGAGTTCGGCGCAGGTTCCCGCGAAAATCTGGGCGGATCGCCCCACGGCGCGCGCAAGCTCGACTTGAACCGGTTCGACCAGAGCGGTCAACGAGCCGTCACTCACTTGTCCCACCAGAATCAGGTCCGTTGTCGTTCCCTCGGCAAAAGGTGTCTGAGGCAGTGTCAGTAGCGGCACGCCGGACGCGGTCTCGAGCAGATCGAGGTCGTACGTTCCGGCCTCGATCGATGCGTATTGCGAGGCGTCCCCGAACTCAAGAGGCTCGGACAGGGCATCGCCGGCGGTGAATATTGGAGTGATCTCATCAACGTCGGGCACGCCGCTGATGATCCGGAAGCGCGCCCTACCCTGATCCAGAGGACGAACATCGACCTCGAAGAGCCCCACGCTCGCGGAATCCTGCGTGCCAAGGAGGGCCGCATAGGCCAGCGTGTCGCTGCGGGTTGCGATCGTGCCAGAGGCGATCGCGGCTTCAGATGCCTCCCCCGTCGGGACTACGGCAAACGTATGCTCACCTCCCCGCAGGACAACGTTCCCGCTCGTCGACCCGAAGCCAATGCCAATCAGCACCAGCGACCCGTCAACGTAGATGTCGAGCGGACCGGCGTCAGCTATGCCGTGCACGATGCGAACACGTGCCCCCGCGGATCCGCCTTCAGCGTCCTGGATAGCCAGGCTGCTCGCTGGAATCGCCAGTGTCCCGAAAACCAGTATCAAGATCGCGCCCAGCGCCAGGAGGCAGTATCGAAAGTGACTCGCGACTCGTATCGCAGCCGGCATCGGCGCCTCCAGCGGAACCGGACAAAGGAAACCCGGCGATCCGGTCGCCGGGTTCCTTGACTTGGATCGTTTTCATCTCGCCGCGGAGCAATGGACCAGCGGCGCTCTTCGCGACTACGTTGGGTAAAGAACCAATAGCAGCACGAGCGCTACCGCGATCAGTCCGACCACCCCAACTCCTCGCAGAAACAGATCCGATGCGCGTAGCGAATCCGCTGCGCGCCGCTCGTTCTCGGTCACGCGTACCGACCCCTCCCCGATTGCGTCCCATCCCCGCGCCGCGCCATCGGACCGCGATTCCCAAGTCGCTGTCCGCGGTGTCTCCCGCGACGGGCTCTCAGCCAAGCCGATGGTAAGGGGGCCAGTGGCTTCTGTCAATCAGGGTAGGTGAGTTGCGGTGCCGGCACTGTTCCAGGGCCGTCAGAAACCTGTCCGGTCCCTCTCTGGTGACTTGCGCGCTCCGCCTTCCGCCTCGTCCGGGTTTCCCGGCGCTCTATCCGGCGCTGTTGCCGTGCCTGACGTTTGTGCTCCGCCTTGGAATTGCCCGCGGAGTCAGCCTCATCCCTGACTCCGGTCGCCAGAAACGAATCTCGCGACAAACGCATTTCGATGACGCGAAGCTCCGTCTTGCGATGTGACACCCATTCCACGTGTTCGCCGCTCACCTGGAAGCCGACCCGGGAATAGGCGGCGATCGCCCGCTGATTGTGGTTGAAGACCTCGAGCCGAATCTCGCTCAATCCCATGTTCTCGAAGGCTTCTTCCGCCATGAGCCGGGTCGCTTCGGTCCCGTAACCCCGATCCCAAACGTCTTTCTCACCGATGACGATACGAAAGAGGGCCGAGACCCCATCCCGGCTTCGGGTTCGGTCGGTGAGCGCGGTGGTGCCGATGAGGCGTTTGCTCTTTCGCTCGTGGATCGCGAAGCAGGTGCCTCTTGCCGAAGACGGCAAGATGAACGTTTCGAAATAGCCACGAGACTGTATCGGGGTCAGCGGCTCGAGATCGTGTCGCAGCAGCTCAGCGATCTCACGATCCGCGTACCAGCGTTGGAATGCTTCGCGGTTTGCCGGTACGTGCGTTCGCAGGGCAACGAGGCGCCCCTTTCGCACGAGATCGCCTCGCTCCCGGTCCTCGTCGTCCAGACTGGTCTCCAGGTGCGTTGTCCGAAAGTCGAGACGGCGCCGTAGCCAGCGCTTGATCATGCCCCGCATGGTAGCACCGGCTCGGACGCCGACTCGTGAGTGCGGACGCGGCGAAATGCCCTAGATGAGGCCCACCTCGGACAATAGTTCGAGTGAACCCCGCAGGTCCGCCAGCTCTCCCAGCTCGATTTCTGGATGACCGATCTCGGTCAGCGCGAGGAGCCCCTCGGGCGCGGCAACGCCTTCGATGAGCGGATACTCGAACGTTTCAGTGGCAAAATATTCCTGCGCTTCGTCCGACAGGAGATAGTCGGCAAATGCCAGCGCAGCGTCCGCATTATCCGCCCCTTCGATCAACCCGATCCCTGCTACGTTGATCAGCGACCCGGGATCCCCTGCCTCAAAGAAGTGGTTAGCAACGGGAAAGTCTTCGCCTGCCTCCCGGCCAACGGCGTACACGTAGTAGTGATTGACCAGGCCGGCATCGATCTCGCCGTTGCCAATGGCCTGGACGATGGCACTGTTACTGTCACCAAAGTTGACGGTTCCGTTGGCGATCATCTCTTCGAGCCAGGCCCTGACCGCATCGTCGCCATCGATCAAACGGAACGCTGTGATGAATGCCTGGAACGACGCATTTTCCGGGGCCCAGCCAATCCGGCCCGCCCATACAGGATCGGTCAGGTTCCGCACCGACGCGGGTAGCTCTTCCGCGGCAAGGACCTCGGTGTTGTACGCCAGCACGCGCGCCCGGCCGGTCACCCCAACCCAGCGTCCTTGCGAGTCACGGAAGCGCTCTTCGACCCGATCGAGAAGCTCAGCGGGAAGTTCCGCGAATCGCCCTTCGTCGGCTAGCAGCCCGAGTGCGCCAGCGTCCTGGGAGAAAAAGAGATCGGCTCGGGTATTGTCGCCCTCTTCGAGGATGGTCGCCGCCAGCTCTCCGGTGCCGCCATAGCGGGCGTCGACAGCGATTCCCAACTCTTCGGCGTACTGCTCCACGAGCGGACCGACGAGGGTCTCGTTTCTGCCGGAATAGAGCGTGAAATCGCCGGCGCCCACGGCATCGCCCGCCTCAGGGTCCGCTTCCGGATCCGCGACCGGGTCCGCTTCCGCCTCAGCCTCGGGTGTTGCGGATTGGGCAGCCGCGGCGAGTGGACCAGCGAATCCGAGTACCAGCGCGCCGGCCGAAGCTACGACCAGACCGCGACGGTCGATCCGTCTTCCGTTGCGGTCCGCGAAATCTTCGAGCTCCTCGATCAGCACGTGACAAGACCCTCCTGCAACCGTACCGCCCCGCGCACTGTTCGAGCGCGGACGGCTCACCAATCCATATCCGACTAAACCAGTCGGATATACAAACGGTACGATGCGGATCGCCGGGTCTTCAAGTCGTCACGAGCTTCCGAGCTGCTTCCGCGTCCGGGTTTCGGGAACTCGACAGCACGACCAGTTGGTCCGATACTGGCTAAAGAAGAAATATGTGTGCCGATGCTGGCCCCGCCGACGCCACGGCGAGGCCAGTTTCGTGCTCCGGATCTCATTGCACTTGAAAGGCAACCGTGTCCAGTCTGGCGCTCACCGGAATTGGGGATAGGACCATCGCTCGAAACGTCATCCTCCTGATCGGCGACGGCATGGGTCAGGCGCATCGTTACGCCGCTCAGTTACTCGCCGCCGGTCGTCATGGTCGGCTGGCGATGGACCGGCTGCCGTACTTCGGGCTGATGGGGACGACATCGGCCGACGCGACGTCGTTCGTCACCGATTCGGCGGCGGCAGCAACTGCAATCGCCGCCGGTGTGAAAACGCTCAACGGCTCAGTTTCCATCGATCGCGATGGACAGGAGCGAACAACGATCCTCGAGCTTGCAAAGGCCTCGGGACGATCGGTGGGACTCGTCAGCACCTGTCAGATTACCGATGCGACACCGGCTGCCTTTGCCGCCCACGTGCCGCACCGGGCTGACCAGAGCGAAGTTGCGCGCCAGTACATCGAACGCACTGGAGCCGATCTGATCCTGGGCGGCGGGGCCGCGCACTGGTTCCCATATGGCGCAACTTTGCCTGCCAGCATCACGGTTGGCGCGCCATGTCATGGAATCGGGTCAGATGGCGATCTCGTCGCCCTGGCGCGTCAGCTCGGATACGAATTCGTGACCGACGCCGCCGAGCTGGGCGCGAGTCTGCATCGCCGCCGGCGGGAACCCGCAGGTCCACTACTTGGCCTGTTTGCCGCCCAGGAGTTCTTTGTCCAGACCGCGGAGGGGTTCGGCGCCATCTACGATCCACCCGTGGCGCTGGCTGATCTGACGGCCGCGGCGATCGAGATCCTTTCCCAGAATCCGAACGGATTCTTCTTGATGGTCGAAGAGTCGGCGATCGATCGCATGGCGCACCGCAATAATGCTCCGCTCACGTTGAAGGGCGTGCTTGAGTTGGACCGCGCCGTGCAGGTCGCCTTGGCTTTTGCCGCCCGCGTGCCGGACACATTGATCATCGTCACGGCGGACCATGAATGCGGCGGGCTCGCGGTGGCCGGCTCGGAAGATCAGCCTTACCCCTACGAACCGGGGGATGGACTTCTGGACACCATGCTCGCCGGCGAGGACGGCCCGTTCCCGGTTGCAGATGAGAGCTACGGGTTCGTTGTAGGCTGGGCCACGACTGGTCACACGGCGGCGCCGGTGCCGATTACCTCTACTGGGCCCGGTGCGGAGCGATTGACCGGGGCGTTGGAGAACACTGATCTGTTCCCGGTCATGATGGCGGCCATGGATCTCTCAGGTGTCCTGGCGCGCTCGCGAAGTCGTTGAGCAGCTGCGCGAAACATCAGCCGTCATCCCCCGCCGAAGTGGTCAAAAGCTCCGGACGAAACCGTGCGCGGCGTGCCATCGCGTCCCACGAGCTCGATGGCCTGCAGGCCTGCTTCGCCGGCCACAATCTCACCTATTGCGGTGACTGAACCTCCCAATGTCCGCGCCGCGGCCTCGATCGCATCCCACGTGTGGCGCGGCGCGGTGAAAAGCAATTCGTAGTCCTCACCACCGCGCAACGCCATATCGACCCACTCGCCGGGGAACAAGGCTCGCACCGCGGCGGCAACCGGGACGGCAGCTTCATCCACCCGTGCGCCGACTCCACTTGCGGCCAAGATCTTGGGCAGATCGCCGAGGAGGCCGTCACTCAGGTCCATCGCCGAGGTGGCCCCGTGTTCGAGCAGCGTTGCGCCAAGCGTCACTCTCGGTTCGGGCTTGAGATGCGCCCCGATAAGCTGATCGGATGTTGCGGCGCCACGCCGCGGATCCGCGGCGTCGAGTCCGAGCAGTCGTAACCCGGCTGCCGAAGCCCCGAGCGTACCCGTCACCCCGATCAAATCGTCGACGTTCGCACCCGAGCGGGTCAGGACCCGCCTTCCCCGGGTTTCCCCAAGAGCGGTCACGTGAACGACCATTCCGCGTGGCGAGCGGACAATGTCGCCACCGGCGATTGCCATTTTGTACCGTCGCGCAAGCGCTCCCAGTCCCCGATAGAACGCCTGAAGATCTCCGACGCGTTCGGTCCCGTCGAGCCCGAGCGATACGACAGCAAGCCTTGGAATCGCCCCCATCGCCGCGAGGTCCGAGACATTCACAGCCAGGCTCTTGTGGCCGAGACTCTCCCAGTCTGTCCAATCACGGCGAAAATGCACGTCCTCGATCAGACTGTCAGTCGTCACCACGACTCGCTCGCCCGGTGCCGGCTGCCAGACCGCCGCGTCGTCGCCAATCCCTAATTCGAGGTCGGTGCCGGCTCGCACTTCGGCCGGAAGAGATGCGGCAAGAAGCTCGATAAGTGCAAACTCGCCGACATCGCGAATACGACGCTTGTCAGTCACCCGCCCGCATCTCGAGTCTCCCCTGTCCGGTAAGCCGGGTTCGTGGGGCTGGTAGCATAGCGCTCACGTTGGGCTCGGTTTGCCCTGGTCGACTCACGCCATTCTCCCTGGAGTAGCACCCTGACCGCACCGGCTGGCACCGCAGTGAGCACGGAACTCCTCGAACGATCCGCCGCACTGGCGGATGTTGCATCTGTCGGCGAACCCGGCCGATTCGACGACGCCATCGCCCAGTTTGAATCGCACTACCCATTTGCGCTCGATGCGTTCCAACGGGAGGCCATCCAGACTCTGCTCTCCGGTGACTCCGTCATGGTGGCGGCCCCGACCGGCACCGGCAAGACCGTGGTCGCCGAATTCGGCGTGTGGGAAGCGTTCAAGCGGACCGGCCGCGTCATCTACACCACGCCAATCAAAGCGCTCTCGAATCAGAAATATCGCGATCTGCGCACGATCTACGGCGACCAGGTCGGGCTCCTCACCGGCGACGTGTCCGAGAACCGCGAAGCTCGCGTCGTGATCATGACCACCGAAGTGTTGCGGAACATGCTCTTGCAAACGCCCTGGGATCTAGACGATGTCGACACAGTGATCTTCGACGAGATTCATTATCTTGCCGATCCGGAGCGAGGCACGACCTGGGAAGAATCAATCATCCTCTGCCCCGATCACGTGCAGCTCATTTGCCTCTCCGCGACCATCAATAACGCGGACGAGATCGCGGCCTGGATCAGCCGCACGCATCGGCCGATCCGCCTTATCACTCACACCGAGCGAGCCGTGCCCCTGGCGCTGCACTATTTCATCGACGGCAAGCTCAATCTCGTGGTCGACCATACCGGAGCCAGAGTGCGGGACTTTCCCCACACGGGCGGCGAGTTGCGCCGCCAGGCGGCACGCGGCGGCTTCGCCAAGCAACGCGCCGAGCGCAGTACGCCCGAGATGGACGAACCGCAGCCGCGCGAGATCGTCGACGCCCTCGCCGCGAAAGACATGTTGCCGGCTATCTACTTTCTCTTCAGCCGAAATGACTGTCAGGCGTTCGCGGAGCGACTCGCGGTCATGCGACCGAATCTGGTTACCGAACGCCAGGTTGGTCTCATCGACCAGACGATCGAGGCCATCCTGGCGGGGATGCGCCCCGAAGACCGGGAACTGCAGCAGGTCCAGACCATGACGGCCCTCGCTCGCAAGGGCATCGGGTTCCACCACGCCGGGTTGCTCCCCATCCTGAAGCAACTCGTCGAGGTGCTGTTCACGCGCGGCCTGATGGAAGTCGTCTTCGCCACCGATACCCTTGCCCTCGGCATCAACATGCCCGCGCGCACCGTCGTCATTGGCCGCATGAGCAAATGGGATGGCCGCCGCCGTCGCATGCTGATCCCGAACGAGTTCCAGCAGATGGCGGGCCGGGCGGGACGCCGGGGCATGGACCCCTTCGGCCACGTCGTCGTCCCCTACTCGCCCTGGTTTACCTTCCGCGAGACCCTCGACATCGCCACCGGCGAACTCCACCCCGTCCAGTCCGCGTTCGCCATTCGCTACAACACCGTCCTCAACCTCTGGGATCCCCCGCTCGGGGAGCGGGTGCGCGCCTTGCTCCAGCAGAGCCTGGCTCAATTCCAGTCCAGCCAGCGCATTCGCGATCTGGAAGATCAGATCATCGCCCTCGGCGAAGAGATCGATCGCATTCCGCAAGGCTGTCTCATCGGTCTGGAAGGTGGCGAAGAACTTCTCGAGGATTACCGCCGGGTCAACCGGTCCCTGGCCGCCGCTCAAAGTAAGGAGCGCCGGCTCGAGGGCGAGCGATCGAGTGTTCACCGGGATCTGCAAGCGACCACGCCGTGGACTGAGCCAGGTCGCCAGGCGCTCCGCCGCGCGTTCCGTGCCGCCCAACCTGGCACGATCGCCCACGCGCGTGACGGCGGTTGGGGCATTTTGCTCGGCAAAGGCTCCATTGGTGGTGTCGGGCGATTTCTTTTCCGGGACGGCTCGATCCGACTATTGACGGAGTACCGTCAGATCGACCACTTGACCGAGAAGCGCATCGAACTCCCGGCGGAATTCCAGAACCCGCCGGAAGACGTCACTGACGGTGTCGCACTCGGCGGCAAGCGCCGGCTAAACAGCCTCTGGAAGATCGTCGACAACTTGGGCCTGCCCGATCTCGATGCTATGGCGGCAGAGCATCGCGCGATCGAGGAAGAGCGCGCCGCCTCGCGCATTCTCGCCCTGGATGGCGATGTCGCCGAGGCCGTGACCCAGGCGCGATCTCTCTGGCAAGAACGGCAGAGTCACCCCTGCCACGAGTGCCCGCGGCGCAACGAGCATCGCGACTATCTCGCCCAGGTCGACCGTCTCGACAAGGATCGCCGCGCCCTCGAAGAAGAGCTCGGCCGGGAAATCGACCTCGAAGAGGAACGGTTGCGCAATGTCATTCGAGGCATCCGCAACGTGCTGCATCGGTTCGGCTATCTGCATCGGGGCTATCCAACCGAGAAGGCGGACATGCTCGCCGAGGTGTTCGACAACGATGGCCTGATCCTCTGCGAATTGGTCGACCGCGGCGTGCTCGACAATCTCCCTCCCGAAGATTTGGCAGAGCTCTTCTCCTGGTTCTCGTTCGACCGCGAGTTCCGCTACGGTAACCGCTTTGTCCTACCAGATCGACTCGTACTCGCCCGCCGCCGAATCGAGGATGTTGAGCACGCGGTGTTGAGCGAGGAGCGGGGCGAAGGATTGGCCATCTCCGAGGGGCACAATCCCAACTTCTATGGCGCCGCGCGCGCCTGGTCCCGTGGCGCCACGATGGCTGAGATCAGCGCCCAGATCGAACTGTCCGAAGGCGATCTGGTCATGACGTTCAACAAGACCATTGATCTCATGCGTCAGATCTGGGAGATGCTCGTCAACGTCAAGCCGGAGCATCCATTACGCACCAGGTTGCAGCAGGCAGAGTCACTGCTGCGCCGAGATATTGTCGAGCACTCCTTGGCCCTTGGCTTCGCCCCGATCGAGCTCCCGGAGATCGCCCGTGGCGAGCTCGAGGCCGCGAAAGCCGAGCGCCCTGCAGCCGCTCGACGTGGTGCCCAAGCGGGGCGAGGAACTCCTCGGTCAGGTAATGAAGAAAACGGCCCCCGCGACAAGCGGCGTGCCGCAGGTTCCCCCCGCGGTTCGGCCACCACACCGGACGGGCACGACGCTTCCCGGAAGAAAGGCAGGAGAGCACCGTCGCGTCGCGCGCCCGACGAGCCGACGGAGTCGAAGGTAGGTCCGTCGCGTCCGCGCCGGGGTCGGGGCTCTTCGTCAAACTAACGCAGCAGGAGCCAGACTGCGAGCCCGATGCAGGCAGTGGCTAGCGCCAGGTTGATGCCAATCGCAGGTCGAAGCCAGCGATGGACCTGCTCGGGAGCTCCGGGAAGCGCGCCAGCAAGCAAGTACGACCCCGCTCCAAGCGCTACTGCCATGACGAACAGTCCCACCTCTGTGCGAAACAGCAATGCGATGAATGGCGCCGCCAGGATGGCCGCCGCCAGGACCGTAGCTCGCAGTCGATCCAAATCGGCCCCCTAGCTCCCGGCCGCTTCCTACGGCGATATCGGTGCGTGCACAAACGTCCAAGCAAGCCTGCCCCGCCATCCGCTACGATTGCGCTGGCATGGCCGCCGCGCCCGGCCGCGGCTTGGTAGGTCGCAGAGGCGTACGATGACATTCTGCACCGCCTGTGCTTCACCACTTGTAGCGCCCACTCAGTCGTGTCCAACGTGCGGCGCGCTGCATCCACCTGTGCTCGACTTGCGTGGCTCGCGACTACTGGGTGATGCCCCTGCGAAGCAGTCTGCCCTCATCCGCCTGCTCTATCTGGCGCCGATCCTTCTGCTCTTTGCTGTCGCCGGCGGGCTCGTGCAGCGCCACACTGCCCAGCAACAGGCGCTGGCCTCAGCGTACGCCGCCGCTCAGGACGCCGCCAGAGCTGGGGATATCGTCGCGGCGCGTGAAGGATTCGCGGCCCTGGTCGGGTACCGGGATGCCGCCGCGCAAGCTCGCGAGATCGAGACTCGCCTCGAACCTCTGGAGGCGGCCTACCTGGACGGACTCCAGGCCATCGAACGCGGGAACTACGCCGCCGCCGTCGAACTGCTGGCGCCGGTAGCGGAACAGGCGCCCGGGCTCAGGGATACCGCGACACGGCTCGAAGATGCGCAGCGTCTCCTCGTCGCCGAGCTGCGGCGAGACGTCGATGCAGCCGAGACCGTTCGCGACTGGCCGGCCGCTGAGCGGACATTGCGGGATCTGGTCGCACTGGACGCTTCTGACGACAGCTCACGCCGTCGGCTGGGTCTCTTGCAACGCGAGCATGGCCCGGTCGTCCTCGGTAACGATCGCGCGCTCTGGCTGGTGGCGCCGGACGGAAGCGAGCCCCGCCAGCTCACCGATGCCGTCCACGTCATCTGGCCAGTGTGGAGTCCGGATCGTTCGCAGATCGCTTTCCTGGCGCCTGATCCTGAGGACCCCATGGGCGACGTCTCCCTCTATCGAATAGCCGTCGACGGATCAACGCCGGAGCGCTTGGTCGACGGCGTCTCGGCGCACGCCGCTCCGTCGTGGAGTCCCGACGGCGCCCGTATCGCCTATACGAGCTTTGCTGGCTACGACCCGGTCTATGAGTCAGGAGCGATCAGTGTTCGCGTCTTCGACATCGAGAGCGGCGAGGAGACCGACGTGACCGGGAACGAGTACTCGCTTGCCTTTAACCCATCGTGGTCCCCCGACGGCTCTCAGATCGCCTTCATCGTCAAGCACCAGGGATTGGGCGAACGCCCGCAACACGCACCTGGCGATGTCATGGTCGCCAATCTGGAGCGATCGGATGACGAATTCGAGAACATGACTGACGGTGCGGTGCGCGACGTTTGGAGCGTTTCCTGGTCACCACAAGGCGATGAGCTGCTTCTGTACAGTCTCTTCGGTCAGACGTGGTACGAGCCGCCATCGACGTCGATCCGGATGCTGAACCGTGACACGGGAGAAATCGACCAACTAGCCGGCCTCGATGAGCGGCCGACGATGCCGGTCTGGGCTCCGGATGGAACCAGATTTGCCTTCACCACCAACGAGAAGTCGATCGTGGTTGCCAATTCCACTGGCAATCAACATGAGCTGGAGGCCGACGAGGCCCTCTCGGGCGAGATCACATGGAGTCCGGACGGTCAGGCGCTGCTCCTTGCACCCTGGGACGCCGACACGTCGAGCACGCTTGTCGACTTTTCTGGCGCCGATCCGGTCATGTCAAGCGTCCGTTTCGAATTTGACGCCAGTCCGCCATTCATCTCGCCCCCGCAGTGGGCGCCCGCGGTCGCACTGCCGCCAGATCAGAACGCGGCGGTGATCCCGCCGGCCGGTGGGCCACCGCTTTCGTGACGACCGGACCTCGGAACGCGCCAGCTCAACATGGCGGCACCGTTGCCGCGTGGGAAGTCGTCACCCGCAGTCCGGCCGAGACCGTTGCCATCGGCAACGCCTTAGCCGGTTATCTCCAGGATGGTGATGTCGTGCTACTCCACGGCGATCTCGGCGCCGGAAAGACCACGTTGGCCAAGGGGATTGCCGCCGCACTGGGAGTCGGCGATGTGGTATCCAGCCCATCGTTCTCGCTCGTCAACGAGTACGACACCGAGTCGGCCGTGGCTGTCTCGCGCCTCTTTCATCTTGACCTCTACCGCCTTCGGGATGAGGAAGATCTGGCGTCAATTGGGTTCGACGACCTCATAATGTCCACCGACGGCGTGGTGCTCGTGGAGTGGCCCGAGCGAGCAGCGGCGGTGCTGCCCGAGCGCTTTCTCTTGATCGAGATCGAAACAGTCGGATCCGGCCAACGGCGCCTGCGGTTCGTTCCCAGTCCCGATGACGATGGCTGGATGGACCGGTTCCAGCGCCTACGATCAGGCCTTGCCCCGGACCCAACGTGACCGGCTGCCGGTCCTAAGGGCAATGACTTCCGAACTCACGATATTTCGGCGGGTCAATCTCGTGGTACTCGCGGCACAGGGCGACGAGTCGCTCCAGCAGGACCAGGAATAGCCGCTCTCCCTTGGCCGCGGATGCCGCAAATGGATCACCCATGACTCCGTGCGCCATCTCGCGGCGGCGCTCTGGAAACTTCGCGTAGCGCCCGATCTCGGGTCCGAACTTGAGGCGCCAGTCGTCCTTGATGGCGCGCGACATGTCGATCAGGTCCGGCCGTAGATAAAGCTGCAGGCTCGTTTCCCACTCACCCCCATGCCCAATGCTGCCATTGTCGGCATCGCTCCAGGCCTGCAGCTCATCCGACGCCATGTTCCAGTACGTCAGCGCGACTGGCCAGACATCCTCCTCCGCGAGCTTCACGGCCGCCGCCCAGGTCGGCTGCTCGTTGCCCCCGTGCCCGTTGAGCAGTACCAGGCGGCGAAAACCGTTTGCCCAGACCGAGCGGGAGACATCGCACAGCACGGCGATGAAGGTCTCCAGAGAGAGGCTGATTGTCCCGACCTCCCCCATGTTGTAGTGCGTGAATCCCAGGCTGATCGGCGGCGCGACGATGACGGGAAATTCCTCGATCGCCGCCGCGGCTCGAATCGCCAGGTGGTACGGAATGCTGATGTCGACGTCCTGCGGGCAGTGGGGGCCATGTTGCTCGATCGACCCAACCGGAACGATCACGACCGGGTTCTGCGCTAGTGCCGCCAGCAATTCATGGCGGAGCAGCTCCTGCCAGAGGACGTTCTTTCCGCTTGTCGGTCGTACGAGCATCGTGGCGCGCCTCTTTCGTCTGCCGAAATCGAACTCGGGTCAGGACGGGGATTATCGTCATTGCCGCCAGTTCCGACTCGGGTAGACTGGCAACGCCTCCGTCATCCGGCGGATGGCGACGCGGTAACACAGGCAATCGATGATGAGCGCACCCGCACCGCGCCAGGTTGATCGGGCAATCCTGAGCATTGACACGTCGAGTGGCCAGGGCGGGGTTGCCCTCTACGACGGTCTGATGCTTTCGACTCGATCCTGGCCGGCCGATCGTTCACACACAACGACCTTGCTCGCCGAGGTCCACCACCTGCTCGACAGAGCCGAGATCAGCGTGCGAGAGCTCGCCGCCGTGGCGGTTGCGACCGGACCGGGGACGTTCACGGGGCTGCGCGTCGGGTTCGGCGTCGCCAAGGGATTTCACCTGGCGAGCGGCGTGCCACTGATCGGCGTGCCGACACTCGAGGCGTCCGCGCTTGCGTTCGCCAACTGCGGGACTCCCGTCGTCGCGGTCGTCGGCGCCGGCAGGGGTCGGGTCGTGTGGGCCTGGTATGAATCCAGCACCGCGGGTCTCACCCAATCGCATGCGCCGCGGAATGGGACACTCAGTGAGTTGGTTGCCGAGTTGAACGGCTCGGGCCCGCTGCTCGTCACTGGCGAGGTCGATGAGGATCAGGCCGAGCTTATCGATTCGATCGACGGGGTCTCGATCCCACCCCTTGCTCTCCGCATGCGTCACCCCGGTGCTATTGCCGAGCTTGCCTGGAGGCGTTGGCGGGCTGGGCACGTCGATGATGCCAGCGCGATCGAGCCGGTTTACCTCTCTCGCTGATCGCCTTCTGGCCGGCACTCGGTTTGCCCGGGACGCCGCGCTGATGCTACCGTGCCTGAAATGACGACCTTGCGGCGCCGCCCCGCTAGCCGCGCCGGCGCGAATGTGGGCGAGCCGGTGTACCGCCTCGACATCATGACCCAGGCCGACGTGCCTGACGTGAGCCGGGTTGAGAGACGCTGCTTCGCCAACCCCTGGCCGGCCTCCGCATACCGGCGAGAGCTTCAGAATCCCGCCCAGAACCACTACGTTGTCCTTCGCGAGCAGCTCGCGAGCTCCCTGCCCGTTCAGAAACGGAGATCGGGCAGAACGACGGAGACACTCCCGGTGAAGCAGCGCCGCTCCGCGGACCCGTGCCCCGGCGCTCCCTGCTGCCAATCGGACGCGGCCGGCAATCGGAGGGCAATGTGCGAGAGCCATCCGCGATCATCGGATTCGCCGGGATGTGGCTGGCATTCGATGAGGCGCACATAACGACGATCGGCGTCGACCCCGCCCAGAGAGGTCGTGGTCTTGGCGAGCTTCTGCTGCTCTGCATGTTTGATGAAGCGGTCAAGCGCGGCGCCAACTGGTTGACGCTCGAGGTGCGGGTGACAAATGCCGCGGCGCAAGCGCTGTACCGGAAGTACGGCTTCACCACTCATGGCACCCGCAAGCGCTATTACAGCGACAACAACGAAGATGCGCTGATCATGTGGTCTCCTGCGCTTGGCGAAGCGGAGTATCGCGCGGAGGTCGAATCCCGGCGCGCCGCGCTCGCGCGGCGACTTGGCAATCGCCTGGCCCCGGGTAGTCTGACCCCGTTTCTGGACCCGGCAAGCCGAGCCGGCACGACATGATGGGCGCGCATTCCCTCCCATCCGAGGGGCAAGCTTCGTGATCGTGCTTGGCATCGAGACATCGTGCGATGAGACGTCAGCGGCGGTGGTTTCAGGAGGACGCCGGGTTCTATCCTCGGTCGTATCCTCGCAATTCGACCTCCATGAGTGCCATGGCGGCGTGGTTCCCGAGCTGGCGGCGAGACGCCATGTGACGGCCATCATCCCGGTGGTCGAGCAGGCGCTACGGGAAGCAGGGGTCGATCGCGATGATCTCGACGCCATAGCCGTTACCCAGGGACCGGGGCTCGCTGGAGCGCTGGTCGTCGGCATGAACACGGCCAAGGGGATGGCGTACGCGCTCGGCCGTCCACTCGTGGCGGTCAACCACCTCGAGGCGCATATCTATGCGAACTGGCTCTGTGACGCACCCGATCTGCCAGAGGAACCAGTCTTTCCCATCCTCTGTCTGCTGGTGTCCGGCGGCCACACGGAACTGATCTTGATGACTGGCCACGGCCGCTTCCGCCATCTCGGCCGGACGCTGGACGATGCCGCTGGTGAGGCATTTGACAAGGGCGCCCGCTTGCTCGGTCTCGGCTTTCCAGGCGGTCCCGCCATCGAGGAGGCCGCTCGTGATGGTGATCCGCGCACTTTTGAGCTCCCCCGTGCCTGGTTGAGCGGCACGCACGATTTCAGCTTCTCCGGTCTGAAGACGGCACTCCTCCGGCTGACCGAGCCGATGCGCGTGCCTGAGAGTGACACTCACTCGGAGACAACCTCCGCGACCAGCCCTACCGGGCCGTTTCGGGCTCACCAGGCGCCGGTCTACGCGACGAACTCTCCAATTGCCGATCTTGCCGCTGGCTTCCAGCAAGCAATCGTCGAGCCGCTGGCAGTCAAGACTGCCCGGGCCGCGGCCGAGTTCGGCGCTCGCACAGTCGTTCTCGCCGGTGGGGTCGCGGCCAACTCGCTGCTCCGGGAGCGGCTTAGCCGTGAAGTCCTGGAGCTCTGCGGACCGGATGTGCCGGTCGCCTACCCGGCGTTCGCCTATTGCACCGACAATGCGGCGATGGTCGCGGGAGCGGCAGCCTGGATCATTCGTCGCGGCGACCTCGTCGGCTGGGAAGCCGATGTCCATCCGCGACTGCCACTCATGCGACGTTAGAGCCACAACGCACGCCAGTGTCATCCCGTGGCACGTGAATCTCGTCGCGGTCCACATGGGTCGCGGCGAGCACCAGACTCCTCCGACTAGCAGTCCATGGGTAGGACTCGAAGCTCGAGATGTGCTGTCGTCAAAACGTGAAAGGCCCGGTTTCGCATGGTGGACCACGTCCTGGAAGAATATGCGCGTGAGGCGGCGCAAATCGCTCGCGACGCGGGCGAGATCTTGCGTGAGTCGCTTCGGTCAGCCGCACGAGGTGCGGTACAAGGGCACGATCGATCTCGTTACCGAAGCCGACCAGGCAGCGGAGGATCTCATCGCGGACCGACTTCGTACCGTCTGTCCCGAACATGATCTCCTCTGCGAAGAAGGCAGCGTGGGTGCAACATCAGGCGGGACGTACTGCTGGGTCGTCGATCCACTCGACGGTACGACCAACTTCGCTCATGGGTTGCCGACCTTCGCCGTCTCCATTGCCCTCGAAGATGCGGGAGTTCCGGTCGTCGGCGTCGTCTACGACCCAATGCGAGATGAGCTGTTCGTCGCCCGCAAAGGCGGCGGCACTACTCTTAACGGCACGCCAATCGTCATTTCCGCCGTCGACGAACTCATTGCATCGATCCTCGTAACCGGCTTTTCGTACGACTTCGCGCGCCGCGTGCAGCAGGCCGACGTCTGGCGCGACTTCCTGACTCGCGTGCAGGCCATCCGGCAGACGGGTTCCGCCGCTCTGAATCTCTGCTACATCGCCGCCGGTCGGCTCGATGGATATTGGGAACGGGGCATCTCCCCATGGGATGTCTCCGCCGGGGCCCTGATCGTGACCGAGGCCGGGGGTACGGTGACGGACATGCGCGGCGGGCCGTTTCGTTCTAGCGACCGCGAGATCCTCGCCTCGAACGGCAGATTGCACGGGAAATTGCTCGATGTGATCGCCGCGCACGAGGTAGCCATCGAGCGTAGCCAGAACTAAGGTCGCCGACCCATTGCCAGGGCGAACCCATCGGCTATCATGGCGCCACCCATGCGGCACGGCGATGCCTCCATGGAGCGACGCGTTGCTTTCGCGCGCCGGCTTCGTCAGGAGGGGACCAATGAAGCTCGTAATCGCCATTGTCCAGGACGAAGATACGCCCGCGTTGACCGACGCGCTCGTCGCGGCCGAGCATCGCTTTACGAAGGTCAGCACGACCGGTTCCTTCTTGCGCACCGGCAACACCAGTCTCCTGATTGGGGTCGAAGACAACCAGGTGCAGGCCGTGCTCGGGATCTTGCGACGTACATGCCGCCGCCGCACGCAGGTTGCCGTGCCGTACTCGCCCGCGTTGGAGCCAGGATTGCTCTATATGCCGGAAAACTTTGAAGTCGAGGTTGGCGGCGCCGTTGTGTTCGTGATCGACGTCGCTCAGTTCGAACGTCTCTGATCAACGACGACCTTCGACCCTTCGCCTCCGTCGATCGCGAGGCGCGTCCGCCGTGTGCAAATGAAAGGACCAGAGTCGATGACGGGCGCTTCCCCGGCCGATCGCGTAAGCAGGGATGAGATCGTGGCGCTCGCCAGCCGCCTCATCTCCATCCCCAGCACCAGCGGCGAAGAACGCGCGGTCATGGAAGAAGTCGTCCGCTGGTGTGCGTCCGCTGACCTGACGTTCGAGGTGATCGCCTCAGACCATGACCGTCCCAATGTGATCATCACGCTCGGTGATCCGGCGGCTGGTCCGACCATCGTCATGAACGGCCACCTCGACACCGTTCCAGTGTCGGATCTCGTCGCGTGGAGGACGGGCCCATACGATCCGACCGTTTCCGACGACGGGAAGAAACTCATTGGTCGCGGAGCGTCCGACATGAAGAGCTCGGTCGCGGTGATGCTTCATGTCATGGATGTTTTGAAGGACGTGCCGCTGCAGGGCTGCCTGCAGGCGCATATCGTCAGCGACGAAGAGACCGGCGGCGCCCTCGGCACAACGTTTTTGATCGAGGAGATCGCAGCCGGGCGCCTGCCCCGACCCGATTTCTGCCTCATCGGTGAAAAAAGCGATCTCAAGGTCAGGAATGCTGAACGCGGGCTCCTCGCTGTCGACGTGACATGTCTGGGGCGCGCGTCACACACCGCGGCGGCACGAGTCACGGGAGTCAATGCCATCGCCAAAGCGTCCAAAGCCATACTCGCGCTCGAAAAGGACATTGATCGCTTCCATCCCGCCGTTGGGAAGCCGGTAATCAGCGTCAACACGATCCAGGCAGGTGTTGCCCACAACGTGGTTCCGGGAGAATGCACCTTCTCGATAGACCGGCGTCTCATTCCCGGTGAGACGCGGGAGTCCGTTGTAGGCGAGATCACGGCAACGCTCGATGGCATCGCCAGCGAGGACCCGACGTTCCGCTATGAGCTCGATATCGACCCGCGCAAGGACCACATCCCCGCGAATATCACCGAGGATACGTCGCCGCTGGTGCAGTCGTTGCAAGCCAGTGTCACGACAGTGACGGGACAGGAGCCCGAATATTTCGTCGCCTGGGCGGGCGCCACGGACGGACGATTCTATCGCCAGGCGGGAATCGACACTGTCGGCTATGGACCCGGTGGCGAGAACGCTCACGGCGCTAACGAGGCGGTCCAGATCGACGATCTGGTTACCCAGGCAAAGGTTTATGTCGAAACAATTACTCGCTTGCTCTGCGCCTGATGCGGTCGTCTCCCCACGTCACGCCGATGGCGGTGCGTGCGCCCTCGATTCACGATTTCGACGGCCTCATGAGATAGCGATCGAACCACTCGATGATCCGGTGCATCAGGTCGACCTGATGGGCGCGTTCCTCGATGCCGTGCTTCTCACGTGGGTAGCGAACGAAGCGGACTGGCACACCCAGAGTCTTCAACGCGCGGAAGTACTCCATGCCTTGAGCGGGATGGACGCGCGCGTCTTCCTCCCCATGCAGGATCAACGTGGGCGTCCGGACCGCCGCCACGTAGCGTATTGGTGATGATTTCCAGTACTCCTTCATGTGGTGATACGGCTGACCAGGATAGTAGAGGAGGTTCGCGGACGGGATATCACCCTGCCCGTGGTCCGAAACCATATTCGCGAGACCGGCGCCCATCACCGCCGCGCGAAAGATCGACGTCTGGGTGATAGTCCACGCCGTGAGGTACCCGCCCCAACTCCAACCGGCAATCCCGAGCCGATCCGGATCGGCGATACCTCTGTCCACCATGGCCAAAGCACCTGCCACGAGATCGCGCGATTCACCACCACCGACGTCGTCCTGGAGGAGCCGCTGCAGCTCTGGTCCGTAGCCGGTGCTCCCTCTCGGGTTGGGCATCAGGACGGCGTAGCCTCGGCTGGCCAGCATTTGCGCCCAGTCGTGCCAGTCGAGCATCACGCGCTCTTCCCATTGCCAGGAAGGCCCACCGTGCACCTCAACCACGAGTGGATAGCGCGTGCCCGGCTGATAGCCTGCCGGGTATGTCAACAGGCCCTCGATTTCCACGCCGTCGTCACTTGTCCAGCACACATGCTCAGCCGGTTGCATGCGCCCTCGAAAGTCCTCGCCAAGCGAGGTCACGGGGTGGGCTTCACCCCCTGCGTCGCCGAGCCAGACCTCTTCGGGGGTCGTCGCATCGCTCCAGATTGCCGCCAGGCGACGTCCGCTCTCAGAGATCGATGCTGAACCCGAGACGCTGCCATGACCGGCAATTGCGGACGGCAAAATCGGGCTCACGCTCCCGTTCAGGAGATCGACCTTGTAGAGCCGCCCGTGCGTCCTTTCGATAATTCGCGCCACCACATGTCCACACGAACCGGAATCAGGAAGTAGCTCCTCCACGTTTCCGGCAAGATCGGGCAGAGCGTCTACTGGCTCTCCACCGGACAGGGCAACAGTCCAGATAGAGTCTTGAGGCTGATCGCGGTGCCCGTTGGCGCGAACCGCGACGATTGGCCCGTCGTTGGTCTCGACGACGACAGGAGATGATGGAGTGGTTTGGAACCGTGCGACATGCCGCGGCAGCGCGCCCTGCGACTGAAATTTGCCACAGGTCGCCGGATCCCAGCGTGGCGTCGTACTCAGGGGCGTCGGTGGAAATGGCAACCAGGGTCAAGCTGTCAGGTGCCCAGGCGGAGCTTCGCACCTCCCTCTCGCCGGAGGTGAGGCAGCGAGCCCGCTTGGTCTCAACGTCCACAACCCACAGGCGCGTAAACCGAGAGTCTTCTTCGACGACGACCGCGTCGTCTCGCTCCTTTTTTCGTGCGGCAACTGCTTCAGGTTCGGGATCCTTGCGCAAGACGGCTACCCACCGGCCGTCGGGCGACCATTCAGGTTGCGATAGTTCGCCACCGAGTTCGCCCAGCGGCACGGCTTCCCCACCCGAAACGGAAAGCACGAACAGCCGATAGTCGTCGCCGCCTGGTTTGAGACGATCTGAGCGGAAGAGAATTCGCGAGCCATCGGGTGACCAGCGGGGATCGCAGTCATCGGCATTACCAGCAGTGAACTGGCGGGCAGGCAGTCCTTCTCCGGCGATCCAGAGCGAGCGCGTTCGTTTCTCGCCAGCTTTGCCCCCCGCCGACACCACGAAGACCACGCGTGATCCGTCCGGCGATATGCGCGGGTCGGCTGGCGTCAGTCGATCCGCGATCTCCTCGGGCGTCAGCGGCGAGTGCCGACTCTGGTCGGCCGAAGCAGTTACCAGCACCTCGTTTTTTGACGTCGTTGCGGTCAATCGATCCTCCTGGGACAGTCAGTCTGCACCCCAGTTGCGAAACTGGGGTGCCTTGGCGACTCGAGCCGTGGTTAACGTCGATGGTAGCCGCCTGCGAACAGCACGCCAACGCCCGGCGTTCAGCGCGCAGGCGGGACGGGCCGGTTACCACGGAGCCACATAGAATGTCTCTGGAATTCATGGGTGCCAGCGAGGACGAGGACAGCAGCCGTGGCACAACCTGACATAGTGTCTCCCATCATGCCGTCGCAACGGACGCTGTCCGACGATGTCTATTTGCTGGCCGGGCTGCTAGGCGAAGTGCTGCGCGGTTCAGGCGGCGAGCGCGCCTTTGTCCAGACCGAGACGGCGCGCACCCTCGCCAAGGATCTGCGTCGAGGCAATGCCCAGGCCGGGGTTGAGCTCGACGCCCTGGTGCGAGGTCTTCCCGACGACGAGGCCGAGACCCTGGTTCGCGCCTTTACCAACTACTTCCAGCTCATCAATCTCGCGGAAGACAGCGAGCGAATCCGCCGCATCCGCACCCGCAGCGTGGCCGAGGGTGGACCGCGGCGGGGCTCATTGATTGAGGCAGTCCAGCTTCTCGCCAACCACGGAATCGACGCCAGCCAACTGGCGCAGCTGCTGAGTCGCGCCCAGATTCGCCTTGTCCTGACGGCTCACCCGACCGAGGCGCGGCGACGAACGATTATCGCCAAGCTGGCGCGCATCTTCGGCATTCTTCGCGATCTCGATGAGCGCGTGCTGCTCCCGGACGAGGTCGAGCGAGCGCGCCTGCGTCTGGCCCACACCATCGAGGAGGTGTGGTACTCGGAAGAGGTTCGAGCGACAGAGCTCACCGTCCTGGACGAAGTACGCACCAGCCTGGTCTATTTTCTCTCCACATTCGTGGAGGTGATCCCCAGGCTCTACCGAGACCTCGAGGAAGCCATATCAACTGTCTACCCGGACAGTGGAATCGTCGTGCCGCCGTTGCTCATGCCAGGGACATGGATCGGTGGCGACCGCGATGGCAACCCGAATGTCACACCGCAGGTCACAGCGCAGGCACTGGACGTGATGCACGGGGCGGCGATTGGATTGTTGGAGGAGCGTCTACTCGAGCTGGCAGGTCGGGTGTCAGTCGCGGAGAGCATCTCCGGCCCGGCGCCGCTGCTCGACCCACTTATCCAGGGACTGGCGGATCGATTCCCGGAGACGGCCTCCCGGGTCTTGCGCATCAACGCCGGCGAACCCTACCGCCAGGCATTGACGTTGATGCGCGAGCGACTACGCGCTTCGCGTGACGCGGCATCTGCCGGATACACGACGTCAACCGACCTGCTAGATGACCTCCGCGTCATTGACCGGTCGCTGCGGAGCCAGGGCGCTGATTTGATCGCCGATGGTGATCTGCGCGATGTCATCCGGCTGACCGAGGTCTTCGGGTTCCATCTGGCCGTCATGGACGTCCGCGAGCATGCTTCGCGTCACACCACGGCACTGGCGGAAATCTTTCGCCATACCGGAATGACGGATGCCTACCTTGAATTCGGCGAGGAAGAGCGAAGCGCATTGCTCACGCGTGAGATCGAAAATCCGCGACCCCTCATCCCGGTCAGCCTGGAGCGCTTTTCGGAGGAGACCCGGAACGTCGTTGGTACATTTCGGATCATTGCCGAAGCGATCAACGGACGGCACCAGGGAGCAATCGAGACCTATGTGATCTCCGGAGCGGAAGCTCCGTCCGACGTCCTGGCGGTCCTGCTCTTGATGAAGGAGTCGGGATTGGCGGAGCCGGGAGGATCCGGCGCCCGATTATCTATCGCGCCGCTCTTCGAACAGGAGCAGGGACTGCGTGATGCCCCCGGGACAATGGCAACGCTCCTTGGCCTCCCGGTCTATCGACAGGCACTGCAGGCACGCGGGGCGAACCAGGAGGTCATGATCGGCTATTCCGACTCGAACAAGGAGATCGGGTTCCTCGGTTCGGCATGGGCGCTTTATCAGGCGCAGCGGGATCTGACCAGGTTATTTGAGACGGAAGGGATCGGTCATACGTTCTTTCACGGCAGAGGCGGCGCGATTGGGCGCGGCGGGGGTCCGACCAACGTCGCCATCCTGGCGCTCCCACCTGGATCAGTGGCAGGCCGTGTCAAGTTGACGGAGCAGGGCGAAGTCATCGCCTCCCGGTATGCGACAGCCGCGGTGGCCCACCGTGAGCTGGAACTGGTCAGCGGAGCCGTATTGGCGAGCGCGGTCGGTGTGCTCGCCGTTCCGGATCCAACGCGGCTTTCCGCGTTCGAAGACGCCATGGCTGAGATGTCCGCAGCCGCGGTCTCGGCATATCGGGATCTCGTCTATGGTGACCAGGAGTTGGTTTGCTTTTTCGAGCAGGCGACGCCAGTTTCAGAAATTTCCCAATTGCAGATTGGCTCTCGCCCGGCGAGGCGGCACGAAACTCGCCGCATTGAAGACCTGCGGGCAATTCCCTGGGTCTTCGCCTGGACGCAGTCCAGGTTTCTGCTCCCCGGCTGGTATGGCGTCGGGGCTGGGCTCGAGCGAGGCCGGGAAACATTTGGTGCGGAGCTACTCCAGGCGATGGATCGAGAATGGCCATTCTTCGCCGCAACTATCGCCAATGCGGAGATGGCGCTCGCCAAGTCGGATCTGGATATCGCCGAGCGCTACGCGAATCTCGTCGCTGATGCCGAGGTGCGGAGTCGCATCTGGCAGCGGATCCAGGACGAGCATGAACGGTCCACGCGAGAGATCCTGCGCTTGACCGGTCAGAACCGCCTGCTTGATCGCGAACCGGTCCTGCGGCGTTCGGTCGACCGCCGCAATCCTTACGTCGATCCAATCTCTTTTGTCCAAGTCGAGCTGCTGCGCCGGCTGCGAGGAGGCTCTGCTCGGGACTCGACATTGCGCGCGATCTTGCGCACGGTCAACGGAATCGCCGGCGGTCTCAAGAACACCGGATAGCGGTGAATAAAAGCAACCGCGGGATCAAATGATCCCGCGGTCAACTCGGCGTTTTAGAAAGCCCGGGCCACCATGGCCGGGCGCCAGGACTACTTACTCGACGACTGCCGAAGGCGGCAACAGAACCTCACCCGAGGCAGCGACCGGCGGCAGCGGGTAGCCGAGAACGGCCTCGACGTCGGAGGCGAACTCATCACCGGCCGCAACATCGCCAAGGTCCACCGAATAGGCGACACCCTGATCGGCCAGGTCCGTGTTCACAACGCCCTCGACGACCTGGTAGACGCCCTCTCGGACGGCGGTCGTGCACGTATTGACGTCGAAGCCAAGAGCTAGGCACGCCAACTCGACTGACGAAACTTCAGGTGCCGACGGTTGCGCCGCAACCGGGCCTGCCATCACGAACGGCACCGCCAGGCTCAACAGCCCCGCTCCAAGCCGCACCTTCGAAATTCTGCTCATTGTGACCTTTCCCTCCGCGACTCTCACCCCGAGCCCAAGATCGACGAGGCAGGCAGCCCCCCGACCGCTGCTCGCCGGGCGCTCACTACGCCCAGCGCATTGTACTACCTGCCAGCCGCAAGTAAAACCCCCCTATCACGAATCCATACTTCCGGCGGATTCACTCGCGGTCGGTTCCGACGGCCCGAGCGCATAGACGTACCCATCCTGGCTGCTGGCAATGACCCTCTCGGCGACCACCGCAATGTCGGCGGTGACAGCGCCTCCGGTGACATGCGTCCAGAGCGTGGTGCCATCGCGGCGATCGATGGCGGTCACCGTCGGTCCGCTGCCAATGTACAGACCGTCATCCGCAAACGTGACCGACGAGCGTATGGCGTACCCGAGCGGGCTGCTCCAGCGTGTCTCACCGGTGGCGGCGTCGACGGCACGTACCGACTGGTCGTCGCCGCCGAGAAAGACGACGTCGTCAGCCACGGCCGGTGACGACTCTCCCCCGACGTCTCGGCGCCAGAGTTGCGCCCCCGTTTTCAGGTCGAACGCCACGAGTGATGGTGCATCCGTCGCCACGAAAGCGACGCCCCGCGCTATGGCGGGGGTCGTAAATGCTTCGCCGCCCACCGGCCTCTGCCATAACTCGCGTCCCGACTGGGCGTCGATCGCCGTGGCCACGCCTGCCTCGTCCGCGATGACGACCACCCCGTCGGCGACTGCGGGCGAACCAAACAGCAGGTTGTCGTTCCTGTAGTGCCAGATTTCTTCGCCGGTCGCTGTCGAGATCGCGGAGAGGTGTCCCTCCTGTGTCGCGACATAGACCCGGTCCCCGTCGACCACCGGGGAACAGGATCCGGCGAACCTGAGCGGTACGCTCCAGCGCTCCAGCCCTGTCTGTGCGTCGATAGCCAGCAGCGCGTAACCGGCAGCGACGAACACCGTCTTGTCAGAGAGTGCCGGCGTCGTGCGGGCGACGTAGTCCCCGACATGAACTCTCCACATCTCACTTCCGTCTGCGAGCCGCAAGGCGACGAGACTCCCTGCCTTTGTGGCGACATAGACGGTCTCAGGGCCGACGACAGGCGATGCGTAGCTTTCGCCGCCGACGAACGTCTTCCACTTCACGACCGGGCGTTTCAGTTGAGCTGGGCCCGGATTTTCTCCGGTCCGCGCGGCGTTGCCGCGAAACATTGGCACGATGGCGCCAGACTCGCTTATCACGACAGAGACCTCTGCCGGATCAGGCGTTGGAGTCGGAACCGCCACCGTGGTGGGCTGTGCCGAGGTCTGGGACCCCGTTAGGCCAAGCGTTTGCACCAGCGCACCGCCGAGAACGATCGACGATACGACGACGGTCGCCGTCCCGGCGCGAGCCATGTTGCGGTCGTCGCGTCTGAGCCGCAAGAAACCAACGAGGACACTCAGCAAGCCTAGAATGAATACGGGAGCCGCGATTCCGGAAGCACCGCCAAACCAGAGGGCAAGCAACGCCGCGATGGCGCCAACCCAAACCAGCCCCAGTCCTTCCCCTGACTCGCTCGCCATGCGACGGCGGCGTTCCTCGCGGTCGCGTTCTCGAGCAGCGAGGAGATAGTCTGGTAACGCGAACTGTGTTTGTTGAGCTCTCTTGAGACCAAGGGTTGCGACACTGGCAAGCAGCACCCCGCAGTCGGCGCAAAATTCCGACGTCGGTGGATTGACTTGACCACAAAGACCGCAGCGCCGCTCTCGAACGTCCATATTCTGAGATCCAATTCGCCCTGGGATCCGGGTGCTGAGCCCGCTGGCCGTATCGTAATTGGCTACCTATCGATCGGGTACTGTGCCAACGCAGATTGTCCATGGGAACGAACCGACGAGCCGCCGCACGACGAACTGCTCCCTGACCAATGCCCCGAAAGCCGATCGTGACCAGAACTGCTTGTGATCCGGGTCGCTTCCCCTGGGACGCACGTCGAGATTCTTCCCGCGCGCGGCGTTGGCTAGGCAGAACAGCGGCTCATGCGGCACGCTGAGCACGACCGACTGGCGGGTGACGCGCGCCAGCTCGGACAGCGCCCGGCGTGGCAGATCACCGGGAAGGTGCTCGAGCACCTCGAAACAACCGACAACGTCGAACGAGCGGTCTGCAAACGGCAGGTCGACAACGCTACCGGTCACGAACCGCGCCTCTGGATTCGCGCTGGCGGCGATCTCTAGCGCGCCGCCGGAGACGTCGCAACCCGTCAAAGCGATTTCCGGAAGGGTGCTGATGATCCTGCGGGCGACAAACCCCTCGCCGCAGCCGGCATCGAGGAATGTCCGCGGCGAGAGCGCTACAACCTCGGCCACGATCTTGTCGTGAAAACGCTCGATGAGCACCCGCTGCAACGGATTCGCCGCGGTGTGCTTGCGGTAATTGCTCGACATGCGAGACCGAGCGTCAAGGCTCATGCCAGCTATTCCGGTCCTGTTCTGTCACGGCTCTCACGTACTCCGTCGGGAAGTATCCGGTATCAACGCCATCACTGGCGATTGGTAGCCGCTCGCGCCAGTCGCACTACCCCCCAGACCGGGGGCGTTACCACAAAGAGCGCCAGCCGATAGGCAACGGCCGCCAGCACGACCGGTCCCGCGGCAATTCCCGCCAGCCCGGCCGCCGCGACCATCAACGCCTCCCGTACGCCGGCGCCGCCAGGCACCGGGCTGAGCATGCCGACCAACACCGGCACACCCATGATTCCGAGAAGGAGCGAAAGCGAAACCGTCACGCCAAAAAGCTGCAAGAGTGCGGCCATGATGCCTGTCTGGATAGCCCAGAAAGCGCCGGTCAGGGTCAGGGCAAGGAGCGCCAGCATCGGGTGGTCAGCCGGGCTGGAAAGCATACGACCGGCAAATGGAGCGATCCGTTCCCGGATTGCCGTCGATCGGCTCATGACACTCATCGCAATGGCGCCTAGGGCCAGGACAATCACCAGAATCGCCAGGACTCGGCCGTCGACACGCATCGACTGCACAAGGTCCGACCCGCCCAGCAGCAGCCACGCGGCAGAAATAACGGTTAGCGCCGTCACGTCAAGCGCGGCCTCCCAACCAACGACCGCTCCACTCTGCCCGGGGCTGAGCTCCAGGTCGCGGACGGTCAGCGCAGCCCGGGTCGGTACCGCCAACCCAATCGGCGCCGCATAGTTCACGATCACCGACGTCAGGAAGACCTCAGCCGACGAGCTCCAGCGCGGAACGCCACCGGCCATCCGGACCAGCGCATGCCAACGAATCCCGAGCAACAGAATGCTGGCAGCGTAAATGAGCAAGATGGCGGCGATGCGTGCCGGGTGAACCGTGCGCACTGAATCCACGATCTCGCCTAACCCACCCTGTCGCCACAGCAGAAAGGTCGCCAAGGCGGCAGCGAGACCGAAAATGACGGGCGTCGGCACCGCCAGGATGGGGCCATACCAGCGTCTCCGCCGCCCGGTCGTGCCCTCCTCCACGTTCAGACGTGCATTTTTCTCACGGGGCGAAGCCGTCTCATTCACCGGCCTACCGGCGCTTGTGGGTCGTTTTCTGGACCGCGAGGGTTCTGTCTTCCCACGGACTGACGGACAGGCGCGGGCCACGCGGCGCTGTCATGCCCGTGGTCCCGGTGGACAAGCAGCTCGCCTAGCAAGCCGAGACCAAAAAACTGAACGCCGACCACCACGAGCAGTACGGCAAGGAGTAGCAGGGGGCGATTCCCGATCGAAGCGCCGGTGAGAATCTTCTCCGCGGTCAGCCAGAGACCGATGAGACCACCGGTGGCCAGCGCGACCACTCCGGGCACGCCCAACACGTGCATCGGCCGCTGCCGATACTCCGTCAGGAACGTCACCGTGAGCAGATCGAGAAACCCCTTGATCAACCGAGACCAACCGTACTTCGATGTCCCCCAGCGACGCGGATGATGCCGGACAGGAAGCTCCCCGACCCGGAAGCCTTCGGCATGGGCCAGCACTGGCGTGAACCGGTGCAGTTCGCCATACAGGCGGATCGTGCGAACGACATCAGCGCGATAGATCTTGAATCCGCAGTTGAAGTCGTGCAGCGGCACACCGGAGACCGCGCGCACCGTGGCGTTGAAGAGTCGGCTGGGAAGGGTCTTCCCCAGTGGATCCTGGCGCCGCTGCTTCCAGCCTGAGACCAGATCGAAGCCCTCGTCGAGCTTGGCCAGAAAGCGGGGGATTTCCGCGGGATCATCCTGGAGATCGGCATCCATCGTAAGAATCAGATCACCAGACGCAGCCGCGAACCCCGTCGCCAGCCCGCGCGCCTTTCCAAAGTTCCTCCGGTGTCGCAGCCCCACAACCCGCCGGTCGCGCTCGGAGAGAGCCTCTATGGCCTCCCAGGTCTCATCTGTCGAACCATCGTCGATCAGAATCAACTCGAACGAGATGTCTGTTGCTTCGAGAACATCGGCGATGGCACGGTGCAAGGCCGGGATATTGCCTGCTTCATTCATCGCGGGAACGACGACGCTCAGCTGCGGCCCGTCGCCGCGCTCCTCTCTGACGGCCAAATTCGGGGGATCGAGAACCCCATCGACCGACGGCAAGAGCGCCAGTCCGTCATGCTGTTCCGAGACCTGTCGCGGGGGGTGCTGTTTCAAGGCAACGACATTCCTGACCGGGCGTTGTCTGCAACTGCGTGGATTATGCGCTCCCGGCGGCACTCGCACCAAAAGCGTCGCCATGGGACGATAGAGTTCCGGTAGAAACAGCCGGCGTCGTGGGGGAAGGGATCGGGGCATCGTGGGCTGGCTCAGGCTCTCGCAACGTCCTGGTGACCACCGTGCTCGGCGACCGCTAGCGGGACCGACCGCGCGGCGGTCGCTCCGGGCCGCATCGATTGCGCTTGCCTGCGCTCTGCTGGCCGGCTGCGGCGGCGATCCGATTCTGGCGCCTCCTGTCGATCCGTCTCCCCGGCCTACGATCGATACAAGGCAGATTTCCGCCGCAACTCCGATGGCCACCGCTGCGGCTCAACAGATTGGCGACGTAATCTGGGCAACCGCCACCGATCCAGCGACCAACGCGCCGATAGATACCGTCTCCAGCTACCCTGCGAATACTTTGCGAATTGTGGCCGCGATGCGCACCGATGCGCTCCCGGCCGGGTCAAGCGTCGAAGCCACCTGGGAGTACAACGACACGTCTCTCGACGCATTTACGACCCGGCTGACGCCGGCCGGCAACGGAGCCAATCAGTGGATCAGCTTTTACATCGAGCGGGATCCCGAAGTGGAATGGCCGGTAGGAACATATGAGGTAAGAATTTCTCTGAACGGGGCCACGGTGCACGAGGCCGCCGTCGAAGTACGTGAAGAATCCTGAGTGGCAGGTGACGATTTCGCGCGGCTTGCCACCCGAGAAAACAGGGTGGTACGCTCACTTCGTCGGGACAGGATGAAGTTCAGTTTCCCGCGCTGAGCCGTAGATGGTCCGGATACCCGGACCATTCCCAAGCGCGGGGCCGGTGTCCGCAATAGCTTCACGCGGGGATACGCCGCACGCTGTTGTAGCGGCAGGAGCTTGAAGTGCCAACCGACGCGGCCGCTAAACCAAATGACGACCTCGGCCCACGTCAACCCACGACGCTGGCGGGTCGCTGCGATCGGGATCATTCAGGACCGTTCGCATGGCAGGATGGCCGGCGGCTCTGGATTCTCGACGGCGGCGAAACGAACTGGGTTCTCGCCGAATTGCTTTTCGACCCGCAGTCATGCCGCTATCTCGAAGTCCGGCGCGCCACGTACCAGTGGCCGCGCGAGGCCGCCGGTGCTCTCCTCGGCAGATCGTTCGTCGGCGGACGGCGCCGGGCGGAAGAGGCGGCGCGTGGGCTCTCGGCGTGGGTCAGGCGATCCGAGTCAATCCGATAGCGAGGACGTCTCAGACTCGCTCGCTGCTGAACCGCGGAATGCTTTCTCTCCGGCCGCGATTGTCACCGCGAGCTGGTTCTCCTCGGGCGGAATCGGGCAGCTCCACCCCGTGCCATAGGCGCAGAAGGGGTTATAGGCATAGTTGAAGTCGACCTCGATGGTTCCGTCGGGACGAGTTTGGGGTTCCAGATAGCGCCCAACCTCGTAGGTCTCTCCTCCTGCTGATGCGTCTCGAAACGGAATGAACAGACTCCCGCGATCGCTGTCCCTGAAGACGGTTAGCACAACTGGAACACGGTCGACCTCCAGTCGGACTCGTCCGGCACGGGAGAACGACTTCGTCTTGCCATCGGTTGTTGGCACATCGAGCGTTTCGCCGATGTCTGAACCCGAATCATCCAGTGGCAGGTTGAGGGACAGGTCAGCGCGCTCGGGAAAATAGTCAAGACCCTCGAACTGCGCTCGTTGCGATTCACTGAGTGGAGAATGCGGATGCTCCGCGAAAAAATGGTCGCGGCGGTGACGGTATCCTGCCAATCGCTCCGCTTTGTCTGTCATGCCACCACTTCTCCCTGGCTACGCTTCCGCGACCCGACAACCCCCAACCGATCTCGCAGATGATCGGCGACGCGCAACGCTTGGGCCGCGATGGTCAACGCCGGGTTGACCGCAGCCGATGATGGAAAGAACGATCCATCGACGACGTAGAGGTTATCCAGATCGTGCGCGCGACAGTAGGGATCGAGCACCGAGCGAGCCGAATCGCGGCCGAACCGCAGCGTTCCGCACTGATGCGAATTCGTGGCAATCCCCATCTGACGATCGAGGAGAACCGGAAAGCCGGCGCGGCGAAGCATGGATTTTGCATGACCCATGAGCCGGACGTGGGCCGCCAGGTTGTTGGGACGCCAATGGATCACGATATTGCCACTGGCGTCGAGCGTCGCCCGGTTCGCGGCATCGGGCAGGTCCTCGCTCATCACCCACCAGTCGACACTGCGTTGCGCCGCGGCTCGCAGCGACCAGTCCGGAGCATATGGAGCGGAGCCGCGCATCATGACGCCTTGTAGTTTGCCAACTGGCTGCAGGTTCCCCATCGGGAACGGAAACCCGGGATCGATACCGGCGCGATAGAAGTCGTTCACCGAGATCGTCTTCTGGAACACGGTCGGATTCGGCCGGCGCGGATCGATCGCAACCAGCACCGAGTTGGTATGCACCATATAGTTCCGGCCGACGAGACCTGAGCTGTTGGCAAGCCCGTCCGGACTGCGGTCAGTCACGGACCGCAAAAGGAGTGCGGCCGAGTTCACCGCACCGCACGCGGCGACGACGATGTCAGCCTCGACCTCGATCCGTTCCCCATCACGCTCGACAACCACCCCGGTCGCTCGCGTGCCGGACGGATTGGTCGAGACTCGTGAGACAAAGGCCTCGGTCCAGATCTCGACGTGCGGTGAGTCGAGCGCAGGGCGCACTGCACAGATGTCGGCGTCCCCTTTTGCCAGCACCTGGCAAGGGAAAGCGTCGCAAGTTCCGCAACGGATGCACCGCCCGCCGGGGCGGTAATCAAGACCGACCGGCAGCGGCGCCGGGTGCAACCCCTGACGCCGAAAGCGCTCCGCCAGCTCCGCCATGTAAGGATCAGGCGGCATTGGCGGGAAGGGAAACGGTGCCGAGCGGGGTGGGTCGGTCGGGTCGGCTCCGGCTTCACCGTGCACCCAGTACAAGCGCTCCGCCCGGTCATAGTACGGAGCCAGCTCCTCGTACGAAATCGGCCACGCGGGGGACACGCCTCCGGCATGCTGGATCTCCCCAAAGTCTTCTCGACGCAGCCGTGGCAGCGCGGCCCCATAGACCTTGGTATTCCCACCGACGAAATAATGGACACCCGGCGAGAACCAGCCGCCCTCGGCGTCGCGCCACTGCTCTTTGGCCTTGTAACGATTCTCACCGAAGACAGCCGCGGCGCTCCAGTTTTGTGGCTCGCTCGGAAGAAACGATCCGCGTTCGAGCAGCAGCACCTTGGCGCCGCAGTCCCGCAGGGCCCAGGCCAGGGTGCCCCCGCCCATTCCAGACCCGACGATCACCACGTCGGCATGTTGCGCTCGCGTCATGAAGTGGAGCTGGACCCTAGCCCTTCATCGAACCGGCGAGCAGGCCTCGAATGAAGAATCGTCCGAGGAGGATATAGACCAACGCCGTCGGCAGCGCCGAGAGCACCGCGGCCGCCATGACGACGGTCCAGTCGACTGAAGTCGTGCCATTGAGGTTATTAAGCGCCACCGTCACCGGCTGATCGGCCGGGTTGAAGACAACCGTCACCCCGAACAGGAAGTCATTCCAGATGTTTGTGAACTGAAATATGCCGACGACCACAAACGCCGGCAAACTCAATGGCAGCATGATTTGGAAGAACGTCTGGATCAGGCCAGCACCGTCGATCCGCGCCGCCTCGACCAGCTCGCTCGGAACATTTGCGAAGTAATTGCGGAAGATCAAAGACGTGATCGGAATTCCATAGATGATGTGAACGAGAGCCAGTCCCTGCCAACTCCCGTAGAATCCGATGAGGTCGAGCGTCCGGATGAGTGGAATGAGAACTGCCTGATAAGGAATGAACATCCCGAACAAGATCAGCGTAAAGATCACGTCGGAGCCGCGGAATTTCCACTTCGAAAGCAAGTAGCCATTCACCGCGCCGAGAAGCGCGGAGCCGATTGTTGCCGGAATGACCATGCGCACGCTTGCCCAGAGGCTGGGACTCAGCACGTCCCAAGCCACTGGAAAACCGCCACCGTTCAGGTAGAGCGGCAACTTCCACATATCCGAGAGGGTCATGTACGTCTTGTCTTTGAGTCCGTTCGCAACCATCACATAGACGGGCATCAAATAGAACAGCGTCGCTGCGACTAGAAGTGCGTAGACCACGTAGCGGCCGAAACGGTTTTTCTTGCGTGGCGAATACGTGCGTGGCGCCGGGGCCATCACAGTAGCCATAGCTAGAGTGTCTTCAACTGGCGAGCGAGATACGGCACGATGACGATCGACACGGCAACGAGCATCACGATTGCGGCTGCCGCGCCGAAGTTGAAGCGCTGGGCACGGAAGATCATCTCGTAGACAAAGATGCCCGGCACGTCGGTCGCAAATCCTGGCCCCTTCCCGGACATGGCGAAGACCAGGTCGAAGATCTTTAGCGACACATGCGTCAGGATAATCAGCACGCTGACTGTGATGGGGTTGAGGAGAGGGATAATGATGTCTTTATACAGCCGATAGTCGCTTGCTCCATCGAGCGAAGCCGCCTCCCGTACTTCGTGCGAGACGGTGCCGAGTCCAGCCAGGAACATCGCCATTGCGAAACCGGAGAGCTGCCATGCCGCGGCGACAGCGACCGCGATCATCGCGACTGGGACTCCGAGCTTGAGACTCCACTCGGCGGCAGGCGGAAAGACTGCCGCAATTGGACCGTTGAGTTGCCAGACGACACTGGGTCCGTGATCCAGCCGGGTTTGAGTGGCTCGGATCCGCTAGCAGCCAGGAGCTCGTTGATCCCGGTGGCATCGATGAGCAGGTTGATTCCAGTCTCAGGATTGAAGATCCATCGCCAGGCAACGCCGGTAGTGATGAATGACAGCGCGTATGGAAAAAGAAAGACGCTGCGGAAGAAGCCACTTCCGCGAATATGCCGATCGAGCAGAATCGCCAGACCAAGCCCTCCCAACACGGCCATGATCAGAAATGCGATGGTAAAGACGATGGTGTTACGAAGGTCAATTTGAAATCGAGTCTGACCAAACAGATCTGGATAAACCGAGCCGATTGGCCGGCGGATCGTCAAATCCGGCTTCGCGCTCTTCCAATTGGTGAGAGAAATGTAGAACGTGTAGCCGATAAACCCATAGACAAAGATGAAGATCACCACTGCCGACGGCGCCAGCAGGAGCGGCGAGAGGATCCTATCCACGGCGAAACGGCGGCGTGCCCCGCGTGGCCAGTCGCGCTTCCGGAGCTAGTGCTGGAGATGTAACCGCCACTCAATGACCCTCGAGCTGGACGAATCGAAATGTGCGCGATCGTGCCTTCTCTCCCGGCTCACCGGGAGAGAAGGCAGCGGTGACGGTATGGCAGACCAATGCGAACTCGCAGAACTCAACCGCAACCCGCGCGTTGTCTGAAAATTACGCGCTCGCCTCCGCATCCATCGCTGCTGCATCGCCAAGCATCGCGAGAATGTGTCGACGTCCTTGTCCGTAACGAACGCGGTCGTGGCGTCGTAGAACGCCTGCTGGAACGCCGGAGAGCATGCCTGACTGTGGGCAGCTGACGGCACCAGCGCATCGTTGCTGAAGCTGTCCATTGACCACTGATGATACGGCGTGAAGAGATCGCGATTCGCGTCGGTTCGCGCCGGAATCGATCCCTTCAATGGATTGAATGCCTCTTGCGCTTCCTTCGAGCCGAGCGTGATCAGCCAGTTCCTTGCGTTCTCAGGATGCGGCGCTCCCACCGGCAATGTGAAGCTGTCGACGACGAGCACAAAGGAGCCATTAGATCCCGGATGGCTCACCCAGCCGATGTTGTCTTGGGCATCTTTGGCCAGCACTTCACCATATGCCCAGTCGCCCATGCTGTTGAAGCCGGCCTTGCCTTCGATCACGAGCGCTATGGCATCGCTCCATGCCAGGGCCGAGAAGTCTTCGTTCACATAATCGAGCATTCTGGCAAATATTTCCGCGGCTTCTCGGGCACCCTGATCGTCCCAGGGAGTCTCGCCGAGAAATAGCGCGTTGTATGTTTCGGGTCCAGCTACGCCGAGCAACGTGTTCTCGAACGTCTGAGGCCCCTGAAAACCTTCGTTGTTACTGAAGGCCAGCGCCGGGATTCCGGCGGCCTTGAGCGTGTCAGCCGCGGCAAAGAACTCATCAACGGACATCGTGTCGCCGATTTCGATTCCGTTGTCGGCCATGACCGTCTTGTTGTACCAGAACCCGTTTCCGCGGTGGACGCCGACGGGAATCGAGTACTGTTCACTTTCCCACGACGCTTGTTCGATCAGACCAGCTGGCATGACGTCTGCCCAGCCTTCGGATTCATAGAGATCCGTGATCGGCTCGCAGCTACCTGGAATGACGTAGAGATCGGTCAGTTCTCGGCCAATGTGTGTCTGCCACGAGTCGGGGGGCTGTCCGCCCTGCAAACGCGTCTGCAACACCGCTTTCGCGTTAACACCCGCGCCTCCCGAAACAGTCGAGTTGACAACTTCGACCCCGGGGTTGGCCGCGGTAAAGGCATCAAATAGAGCCTGCAGCGCCTTCGACTCGCCGGGTGAAGTCCACCAGGAGAAAATTTCCAACGCGTCCTCAGCCTGCGCCGCTGCTAGGCGAGATCCAATTTGTCCAAGACCAACGGCCCCGATCCCGAGTGCCGCTCCCCCTCTAAGAACACCGCGCCGCGACGCGCGTGACGCAAACCTCCTGGAAAAATCGTCCACGAGTTACTCCTTCTCCATTGCGGAACATAGGCCATGCGCCATCGCACAACCCCCACGCACGAGTCGCCAGCGATCGCTTGGCACAGAGGGACGGCCCCCAAGAACACCCACATCGCTGCGAGACCTACGGCATGTACCGGGTTTGTACATGGCCTTTTCCCTACCGTCAACCAGTTTCTCTTCAGCTGACCGCCGGCGCGCCAAGCATTTTGTCCAGCGCCTCGACGAAGAAGTACTCGCCCCACATCACGCTTTCGTCGACGCCCAGGTCCTTGCGCTCGTGGTAGCTGCCATGCTTGAGGATCCCTTCCCAGCCCGGCGTGTTCACCGCCAGGAACTCCGGCGTGAGAAGCGTGTCCAGAATCGTCCGGGCGTACTCCTTGTAGTTCACTGCCCGCGCTGCTTCCCGCGTCAGTTCGGCGAGCTGCAATAGACCGCTGGCGGCAATGGCCGCCGCCGAGCTCTCGTAGGGTCGCCGCGGCGGATGCTCTTCCCAGTCGTTCGGGGGAACCCCATGTGCTGGAGTGCGCTCGATATAGAAATCCGCGCAACGCTGCGCCGTGTCCAGGAAGCGCTCGTCACCTGATAGCCAGTACGCGATGCCAAATCCATAGAGTGCCCAGGACTGGCCCCGCGCCCACGACGAATCATCCCGCCACCCCTGGTGGGTTGCCTGGCGCAAGTACTCACCCGTCTGTACGTCGAATATGCCCTCGTGGGCCGTACTGCCATCTCCGCGTACGAGGTACCGTCTCGTCGTCAAGCAGTGCTCGTGCGCTCTCCGCAGCAGATCTCGATCGCCGCTCCTGTTTGCGGCGTGAAAGATGATGCCGACGTTCATCATGATGTCGATAAAACAACTGTCTGGGGCCACGAAGGATCGTAAGTACTTGCCTTGCTCATTGAAGCGCAAGCCCATGGTTTTGCCGGCCTGGATCACTCGAGCCTCGATGGCTTCATCCCCGCTTTGGTCGAACCACCGCTTCCAGGTTGACCAGAAGACGAATCCGAGATCGTGAACATTCGTATCGTGTTGGCGCTCCTCGATGAGGAGTGAGTAATGCTCGGCTCGCTCGCGCCAGTACTGGTCACCGGTTCGAGCGGCGAAGATCCACATCATGCCGCCGAGAAATCCCTCACACCAGTTCGTCCACGCCTCGCGGCCGTGCTGCCACTTTCCACCCTCGGTATAGAGCGGGAAATAGTCGGGATGGTTGGTGATCAAGCGCCCGCACTTGCGTCTGCGCCAGCTCGAGCGCCTGAGTGGCACGGGTCTCCAGTGGGGCGGTCGCATCGAATCGCGTCACCGATGACCTCCTTGCCGCTCGCGGCGCACGACGAATGTCATCGGCCCGAGAAGCGCGGCGGGCGCTTCTCACGGAACGCGGCGATGCCCTCTCGGCCGTCCTCCGTGGCGGCGGCCAGCGACCCCGCAAACGCTTCCGGCGCCGAGGTGTCACCGTTGATCGCGGCTTTCGCAAGCTGTACCGAGATCGGAGCGTTCGCCGCGATCTCGGACGCCAGCGCGCGGCACCGCGCCATGAGCGTGCCAGGCGCGACGACCTCGTTGACCAATCCCCAATGCTCCGCTGTAGCTGCGTCGATACCCGAGCCCGAGAAGATCATCTGCTTGGACCGGGCTACGCCGATCACCTCTGGGAGTCGCGTCGTCCCGGCCCATCCGGGCAGCGTGCCGATCTTCGTCTCTGGTAGCGCGAACGTCGCGGTATCAGCGGCGATGCGGATGTCGGCGGCAAGCGCCAGTTCCAGCCCACCGCCGAACGCGAAGCCGTTGATCGCCGCGATGGTCGGCTGCCGCAGATGTTCCAGACGCTGCAGGACGCGATGTCCCTCCCGGATCCAGCTCCGCCACATATCGAGTGGTTCGAGCGCCGCCCATGCGTTGACGTCGGCCCCGACGGAAAACGCGCGGTCGCCGGATCCCGTGATGATCACCACACGCGCGCTGGGATCGACATCGATCTTGGCTATGAGCTGATCCAGATCAGCGAGCATCTCCGGACCGATCGCGTTCAGCTTGGCCGGGCGGTCCAGGGTCAGCGTCGCAATTCCATCTTCGCTGACAAGCACCACGCGCCCTGCGGGTGGCAGTTCGCCGCTCGTCACCGCTCCTCCCCGGACCGAAGTCGGTCGACCAATTCACGCGCGGCCTTGAGGCAGAGCGCCCACAGGGTGAGCGTTGGATTGACGCCCGCGCAGGTCGGGAAGACGGCTCCGGAAAAGACATACAGTCCAGGCGTGTCGTGCACCCGAAGGGTGCGGTCGACGACACCCGCGGCAGCATCGTCGTTCATGCGGCAACCGCCGACGTCGTGCGAGCTTCCGGCCCCGGTGAACATCGGACCGTGCCAGGTCTTCGTCGCCCCCATCGCGCGTAGGATCGCGTCGCCCTGCCCCGCCATGAAGTCAGCTAACCGCCGCTCATTCGGTTGCAAGTCGTAGGTCACCCGGACGACGGGCATGCCGAGACCGCTGCGGTCCCGATGATGCGGATCGATGTCGAGGTAGTTGCTGCCGTAGGAGAGTGCCTCCGGTTGCATGCGGACGACGCTCCAGCGCTGCCAATCGCGCAAGTGCGCCTTGTAGTCCTTGCCCCAACGCGGCACATCCGGCGGTAGCGTTTCGCGGCTGATCTGGATTGGCAAGAACTGATTCTCGGCGCCCAGCGTCGAACCACCGAGGAAACCGTGCGCTCCGCAATCGAACGAGGCGTCGAGAAAATCGTCGATGACAACGGCCTGCGCCGCGGGACCCGTGTGCCGGTTGAAGACCGCGTCCGGTACGTAGCCATCGACGTGCGGGAACATCTTGCTCATGAAGTGCCTACCGAGTTGCCCGGTCGCATTCCCCAGCCCACTCGGATGCCGATCGTCGCCTGAGAGGAAGAGCAGCCGCACATTTTCGAAGGTGTATGCTGCCAGGATGACCGTGTCCGCGAGCTGTGTCTGAGGACGCCCCAGCGCGTCGACGTATTCCACGCCTCGCGCCCGGCCGTCGGCGTCGGTCAGAACCCGGGTGACGCGACAATGCGTCCGCAGGTCGAAATTGCCGGTGACCAGTGCTTCCCGCACGCTCGTCAGGCCCGGCTGCCATTTGTCGCCGGTCCAGGAGCCGAAGCCGTTACTCCACGCGGTGTACGTCATCTCCGGGTAACCGTTGTACGGCTTGGTGGTCATCCCCACCGGCGCCGCGTGCGGGTGCAATCCAAGACTCCGCGCCGCGGCCATGAACATCTCGCCCATTCGGAATGGCCGTGTCGCGGGCAGAGGGTACGGTTGATCGTGCGGCAGGAAAATATTGTCCTCGTCGCCCCCGATGCCGACGATGCGTTCGACTTCCCCAAAATAGGGGCCTAGCTCGTCGTATGTGATCGGCCAGTCGACGACTGTGCTTCCTTCCGGTATCGCCGCCGGTCCCCAGCACCCCACCGCGTGAGAGCGCAGACGGAAGTTGTGGGCGGGGAACCGGCGCAACCAGCCCCCGTAGTGGATCACGGATCCGCCGACACCATTCATCATTCGCCCGAGGGAGAAGGTAAGCTCGCGGGTTGCTTCAGATTCGTTGCGGCGCCAGCGCGGTGTCTCACTCTTGAACTTCGCGCCCATCTCGGCTCGGCAGTAGTAGGTCGCCGCCAGCTCGTCCGGCTGGAAGTCTTCGCGTCGCCAGTACGGGCCGGCCTCCAGGCCGACGACGTTCAATCCGGCGCTCGTCAGCACCGGGGCAATGAATCCCCCCGCACCGCCGACCCCAACGAGGACGACGTCGGCCCGGTCGGCGGGCGGTGCCGCTCCGCGCTGCGGATCGAATCCCGGGACCTCTTCCTCGGGCTGTCGCTGATGGACTGCGCTTGCAACGTCGGCGAGCGACTGAATGCGGCCTCCCTTGGTCACCGGGTCAGGCGAGAGATTTTCTTCCGCGCTGTTCTCCAGCCACACTCCCGGATGACCGAGGAAACGCCAGCCGAGCTTGTCACGGTTACCACCATAGGCAGGATCGCTGAAGAGACCCTCCTGGAGGTGGGATCGCATGAGCTCGAAGAACGAACCCTGGTCGGGCGCCACCCAGCCCGGAATTTCGCCGCGTTCGAGGTCACGGAGAAGCTCATCCTGCGCCGATTCCGCGGATTCTCCGAATCGCACACCATTGCGGGCCCGGCTAACGCTGTCGAGCAGTGCCAGGCCACTGCGATAGACATGTAAGTGCTCGCGATACGCACCCGCCAGGGCCCGGTCCAGGTAGGTGACCACGCCGATCTGTTGAGCGCCGGGACTCTCCTCGTCGGACGGAAACATCCGATCGAAGGCAGCCGCCGCGACCGACGCCTCCCGAGTGGTCAGGGCCAGCAGCGGCTCAGACTCGTCCAACTGCCGCCGCCCTGTCTCGCCCGCGCTGCGACAACTCCCGCCGAGTCGTTTCCGCACCTGTCCGCAGCGTCAGTCCCATGAATTCAGGGCGGAACAGTCGCGCGTCCATCTGTCTCAGTTCCGGGCTGACGCGGAGGGGAACCTCCACCCGATCGAGCACGTCTCGCTCGAGGTCGACACCCGGCGCAATTTCGGTCACGGTGAGACCCTCCGGGAGGAGGCGAATCACGCAGCGCTCCGTGATGAAGGTGACGTTCTGTCCGCGCTCTCGAGCCATGCGGCCACTGAAGGTCACATGCTCGACCTCAGGCACGAACTTCGCCACGGCACCGTCGTCCCGAATCGCGAGTTCGCCGTTCTCGACTGCGATATCCTGGCGCCCCGCGCAAAACGCCCCGCTGAACACCAGATTTTGCGCCGCGGCCGTGATGTCGATGAATCCGCCCGCGCCCGCCGACACGTGCGGTTTGCCGCGCAGCCGCGAAACGTTGACATTTCCCGCGGCATCCACTTGCAGGAATGACAGCAGGCAGCGATCGAATCCGCCCCCCTGGAAATAGGTGAACTGGGCGGGCGAGGGCATGATCGCCTGCGCGTTGGCCGCGCATCCGAACTGAAATCCGAGCAGCGGCATGCCGCCGACGGGGCCCTGCTCGATCACCCATGTGACACGGCCATCGAGCCCCTCCTCAAGCAGGATCCTCGGCACAAGGGCTGAGATGCCAAAGCCGAGGTTCACCACCTCACCGTCGATGAGCTCGAGGGCGGCGCGGCGGGCGATGACCTTGTCAAGGCCCCAATCCGGCAATTCAAACTGATCGACCGGCCGGCGCAGCTCGCCGCTAATGGCTGGGTCGTATTCCGTTTGAGTCGTCTGCCACTGGTCCGCAACGACGACGATCCAGTCGACCAGAGTGCCTGGAATACGGACCTGCTGCGGCAGGAGCGACCCGGCCGTGGTCGTTCGTTCCACCTGGGCGATGACGACGCCGCCGTTGTTCCTCGCCGCTAATGCCTGGTCGAGAGCTCCCAGATACGCGCCCTCATGCTCCATCGAGATGTTGCCGAGCTCGTCGCCCGTCGTGCCTCGCACGATGGCGACGTCGACCGGGATGGCGCGGTAGTGGAGCCACTCGTCACCATCGAACTCGACAAGCCGCACGATCTCTTCCTTAGTCGCTCGATTCATGCGACCACCCTGCCGGCGTGGATCGACGAACGTGTCGAGTCCGACTTTGGTCAGCACTCCCGGGCGACCCGCCGCCGCGTCCGCGTGCATGTGGAACAGCACGCCGCTCGGCAGGTTGTAGGCTTCGATCTGGTTCCCATCGATCAGCTGCCAGATTTTTGGTGAAGGCATGGAGGAGGGTCCGCTGGGATAGCTGCCGGCGATGATTCGCTTGATCAGACCGGGTTCGGCAATGTGATCGACGCCGTCGATCCCGTACATGTCTCCGGCGGCGATCGGATGGATCATCGTCAATCGGCTCGGTTCTCCCATGCCCCGGAAGCGGTCGCCAATGGCTTTCAACACCGCGTCCGGGCACCCGAGCCCCGACGAGGAACTGACGGAAACCGTCGCCCCATTGGGGATGAGCGCAGCCGCCTCCTGCAGCGAAATCCGCTTCGATCGACTCATCCCCCTGTCCAATGCCATATCAATCGTCAGCTACTCGAACCGTGCGGCCTGTCTGCGCCGATTCACGAACCGCCATGGCCACCGCCAGCGATCGGACACCGTCCGCCCCGCTCGCCGCGGGTTCCCCTTCGCCACGGATCGCCGCATTGAAGCAACGCACCGATCGTTCGTAGAGGTTCTCGTGCTCCACCAGAACCTCCTCCTCCGACTCGCCGCGTCGCATAGTGACAGTACCTACCGGCCGTTGCGTCATCACATCCCGGCCGTAGAGCGACCCCTCGGCTCCATGGACCTCAAAGCCGGTGTAAGCGTGTGGCGCGGTGAAGGCATCATGGAACTGGGCGATAGTGCCATTGCCAAAGCGCATGACACCCATCACCGCGTCTTCCAATCCGGCTCGTCCCATTCCCTGGCTGGCGGTCATCGCGGTCACCTCCGTGACCTCGTCACCCAACACGAAGCGAAGCGTATCCGCGTCATGGACGGTAATGTCCAGGGTGACGCCTCCGCCGGCTTCAGGGCGATCGATGCGCCAGCCTTGCAAGTGCGGAGGCAAGTAAACGGCGTGGAAAACGCGAGCCGCAAGCGGCTGCCCAATCGATCCGCTCTGGATGAGCTGGCGCATTTTGCGATGGGTCGCCGCATTTCTCAGATGGTGATTGGTGCCCATCTTGACGCCCGCGGCGGCCGCGGCCGCGACCATCTTCCTCGCGCCATCCACCGACAGGGCCAATGGTTTTTCACAAAGCACATGCTTTGCAGCGGCGATCGCCGCCAGGGCCTGAGGCTCATGCCATTCGTTTGTCGTGCTGATGTAGATGGCATCAATGGTTGGGTCCGCCAGCAGGTCCGCTACCGATGAATGGACCTTCGGGATCCCGAGCTGTGCCGCATAACGCCTGCCTCGCTCCGCATCGGAGCTCGCCAGCGCGGCCACCATCGAGTCAGGTTGGGCGTTGATCGCCGGGACCATCCACTCCCGCCCGATCGTACCAGCGCCGATCACGCCCCAGTGCAACATCGGCATCTCCCAAAAACCGAATTGACCTGAACCACCTCGCCCGGGCCCGCCTCTTGCCGGCCAGGCTGGTATTGATCGGGGGTACTTCTACTGGTAGATGATCACGTCAGGAGCCGGGACGAGAGCCAGGATATCCTGCGGCGTCATCAACGGCACGTCCTGTCCGTAAAAGAGCTTGACCCCCGCGAATTCGACAGGCTCGTCGCGCACTAGGAAGTTATAGACCGCCGTCTTAAGCTCCGGCGCGCCGTAACCGTCGGCGTCGATCACAAGTTGCACCCCGGGAAGCGGAGCGAGTTGGTCCTTGCCGCGAATCATGTCCTCTCTGAACTGGTGGATGATCAGCATTTTGGGTGGTATCCCGTTCGCCGCCGAAATCTCGGCGAGTACCCTCTGCGCGTAGGAGATGCTCTCCGCATCGATCGAGCCGATGTACTCGCCCGGTATCTCTCCTTCGGCCACCGCAAATTCCGGATCGATGGCCAGATGGACGTTTGGCCGCGCCAGCAGCTCGCGCACCTTTTCGATCTCGGCGGCGACGGTGCCCCGTCCGACCTGGAGATCGAGGACGACCACCATTCCGTTCTCGGCGGCGAAATCAATGTATTCAGTCAACGTCTTGGTGTCGGTGTCGAGGATGTAGGTTCCGTCTGACCCCGGCACCCGCTGCGCGACCGTCGCGATGATTTCCAGCGCCGGAATCACCGGTCGCGATGGGTCGGCGGCGGCGTAGTTCGCGGCCTCCTCGCGCAAAATGCTGGTAAGTTGCTCGATGTCGTGCTCGCCGACGATTCCCATTCCCGGGTCGTGAGGATGCCCGTAGAACGTGACGATCCTGTAGTCAGGCAACAGCGGAGCATCGAGGGGAGCGCTCACCACCGGCGCGGCGAGGTCAGCCGACAGATCCGGAGCGCGGGCGAATTCTGGCGCCGGCTGGGCCGCAATGCCCTGGTCGCCGGTCTCCGGCGCCAACGCCGCCGCTGCGGTCGGCGCTGGCGCGCTGACAGGCGCAGCGACGTTTGTGGGGTCGCTCACAGCGGGAGCTGGAGCTGGCTGTGTCAGCGTCTGGGTGGGATCGGGCGCGGTGAACAGCGAGCGGTTTCCGCCGAGGAGCGCCGCGCTGGCCGCGGCAATCGAGACGATGACCAGAATCACGGTGCTCACCGTGCGCCCGGTGGGAATCCAGCCCGGCAGTCGGTACGCTGCCCGAGGTGGCTCGGCCGGTGGATCGGCGGCCAGCCATTCTGAAGAGAACGGCCGCGGGCCGTCCGGTCGTCCCGAGCGCACCGCCATGCGTCCGGGCATCAGACCCGCCCCGGGCGTGTCTGGGATGCGGACGAAGCCGAAACGAAAGTGAGGCCTTCTGTATTTGCGGGGCTGTCGAGCATTCGGGTCTAGCCCTTCCCAGGCGGTGATGCTCGCGCGGATCGTACAGCGAACCCGAACCCGCTTGCCAACTGGGCAATGCCGGGATGCCATCGTGGTGTTTTCACTCGCAAGATGCCAGATCGTGAACCGCGCGGCAAGTCGATTCGATGAACAATGAGAGATCGGCACTAACTCGCGTCGTAACCCGGGTGTGAAATTGATGAGTCGGGCTTGGGACTACAAGCGAGCGATCGCGGAGCTCTGGCGGCGCTCGAGCTACGAACGCGGCCTCATCAGTGATCCGTTCGGAGACTCCGCGCGGGCCGAACGAGGTCTGGAGCGGATGCGAAAGCTGCTGGCGGCACTGGGAAATCCCCAAGTGAACCTCCCCGCCGTCCACATCGCCGGCTCCAAGGGCAAGGGTTCGACGGGTGCGTTCATCGCTTCGGCGGCGACAGCGGCCGGTCACCGCGTCGGGTTCTACACGTCGCCGCATCTGCACCGATTTCCAGAACGGCTGACCGTCGACGGTCAACCGCTGCCCGACGATGCGTTCGCCGTTGAGGCGCAGGCAGTGGCCGCCGCGGCGACGCGTCTGGAGGCATCCCAGCCGGACCTGGGGCAGGTGTCGACCTTTGAGATGCTCACCGCAATGGCGCTCGCCGCGTTCACGCGGCGCGGTTGCCAGCTTGCGGTCATCGAGGTCGGTCTCGGCGGCCGCTACGATTCGACCAACGTGATCGATCCAATCGTCTCCGTCATCACCCGCATCGACCTCGAGCACACCGCGGTGCTCGGACCAACATACGCTGACATTGCCTGGCAAAAGGCGGGGATCCTGCGGCGCGGCGTCCCTTCGGTGTCGAGTCCGCAAGTACCGCCCGCGGCAAAGATAATTCTCGAAGCCGCCGCCGAGGTGGGCTCACCGCTCCAGATCGCGGGCCGGGACTGGTCCTGGGACGGGACCTGGCGCTCATTCGAGGCGAAGGGGCCGTGGGGCTCGTTCGCCCATCTCGCGCTCGGCATCCGTGGCCCACATCAGGTCGAGAACGCATGCACCGCGCTTGCGGCGCTGCACATCGTCGACGCGGCAGGCATTCCCGTGTCAGAGGATTCGATCCGCACCGGGCTGGCATCCGCGCGCTGGCCCGGGCGCTTCGAGCAGATCACATTCGCGAACCGAGTTGTCATCTTCGACGGGGCGCACACGCCTGCCGCCGCCGAGGCCCTGGTCGAAGCCTGGCGTGACTCACAGGGCATTGACCGCGCGACGGTCGTCCTGGGCATGGGCGCCGATAAAGATGCGTGCGCCTTCCTTATCGCGCTGCAGCCACTTATCGACCACCTCATCGTCACCCGGGCTGACTCACCTCGCGCCGCCGATGCAGACCTCATCGCACGCGCCGCCGCGGCGCTCGGCATTCCACATGAGATGCAGCCGTCAGTCTCCGCGGCGGTTGACGCCGCCAAGGCGAGAGACCATGGACCAATTCTCATTACCGGGTCCCTCTTCGTCGTTGGCGAAGGGCGGGAAGCCTTCGGACTCGCCGAACCTGATGTCGAATGGCTCGCTCTGAACCGGGCCGCCGCAACCCCAGCCAACACCGACAGCCGGCCATAGAAATCGACCGCACCGCAAAGGATTTGGCGGCAATACAGTAGACTGCTGCTCAGCGTCTCCCCGACCCGCAACTGACGCAGGCATTGAGGCGCCCCGCGCTGGCGAGCCGGGCAGCGTCTCGCCGCGCGTCAGAGAAATCCAATCTTGCCGGTTCGACCGTATACACCGTCGAGACCGGCGTGGAGGCTACAGTGGCCATGCCGGCCAGCGACGAGGTTGGTGTTCCGCCCAACCTCATCGAAGCTAGCGACGCCGACCTGATCGGTCGCGCCGCGCAGGGCGACGCCCGCGCGCTGGAGGTCCTGTACGAGCGATATTCGGGCGTGGTGTTCTCCTTCGCATTGAGGATTGTCGCCGAGCGACCCCTGGCGGAGGAGATCCTGCAAGAGGCGTTCTTTCGCGCCTGGCAGCAGGGAGGTAATTTCAGCGCCAGCCGGGGCACATTCATCACCTGGCTGCTGAGCATCACGCACAACCTGTCGATCGACGAGATCCGACGGCGGCGGCGGCGGCCGCAGAAGGCGGACAGCGAAGAGCCGGAACAGGTCCTCGCCGCGGTACCCGATACCGGGTCAGGCGCGGACGTCGAGGACGAGGTCTGGCTTGGAGCGTTGCGCGAGACGATTGGCGAAGCGTTGGCAGAATTGCCGCCAGCGCAACGAGAAGCGATTGAGATGGCGTACTTCCGGGGACTGACGCAGCGCGAGATCGCCGAGGCGCTGGGTGAGCCGCTGGGAACAATCAAGACGAGGATGCGCCTCGGGCTTCAGAAGCTCAAGGACGCCCTCGGGAGTGACGGAGCAGAGTTGGCGTGAGCGACGAGCGCGATCTGCAACGTAAGATTCGGCGGACCTACCGGCTGGCCGGAACAGGCAGCCGATCGTTCACGTCGGCCACCGATGATATCGGGCATGTCGACGACCTGGTCGCCGGTTACGTCCTTGGCGCTCTCGAAGCCGACGAGGCCGCGGCCGTGGACGCGCATGTGCGGACCTGCCCTGCCTGTGAGCGTTCGCTTGCTGAATCGCAGCGCACCGCGAGCATGCTTCCCTTCATCGTACCGATGCATCAGCCCCCCATCGACAGCAAGGTCGCGCTCTTCGCCCGCGTGGCCCACACCCGGCGAGCGGCAGCGGAGTCGTCTCTTCCGTTGCATGGCGCCGAAGCCTGGCGCACACCGACCATCCCCAGTTCTGCGGGCGTCGCACTGGCGCACGCGGGGCACGACAGCTTGTCTTCGACGGCAACAACGGTGCCCACCTCGCGGGGATCGCGCAGCGGCTGGCTCGTTTCGGTCTTGTCCGTTCCGCTATTGATCGCCCTGGTGGCCACGGGATTCTGGGGGCTTCAACTCCAGAATCGGCTGTCGAGCCAGAGCTCGCAGCTCGCCGAGCTCCAGTCCGAACTGGCCAATTTTGGCTCAGGGACGACGTCGTACCCGCTTTCGCCCGGATACGAAGCACCGCAGGCGGAGGGCGAGCTCGTCATCGGTTCCGATGGCCGGGCCGGGATGCTTCAGATCGACGTGAATAGCAAAGACGCGGCGGGCGAATACGAGCTACTGGTCAACCAGGACGGAAAGCTGGTTCCGGCCGCTGAATTCACTGTCGGCCGGGATGGCAAGGGGCAGGCTCGCTTCGAGCTGGATCAGCCATTTGGCGACTATGAGAGCGTTCACATCCGGGCCAAGGCCCTCGATCCGGACCAGGCCGGGACGCAAACCGACACTCTGGTTCGTGACAGCAGCGGGGCGCTCGGCTCCACCGGATCCGGACTCGAGCTCAATCCGTAGAAGTCATTCACCCAATACAGATCTTCCGGCGGGCGATCGAACGATCGCTCGCTTCCGTGTTTCCCGATGCGATCGTGGAACCGCGCGTTTCACCCTTTGCCTACCGGCACCCGACAGGGTATGATCATGACCCCGCTACCATGAGTGGGCGAGAGTGCCCCGTGGGCTTGGCTCGCCGGACCGACGCGATTCGTCCCGCGGAGGGGCTATTCCGCATGCAAAGCACATTGGCATGAGCACGGTGGATCCTCGGGAGGAGTTCCAGGACCGGCATCCGCTCCTGCCGCTGAAAAACGTCGTCGTCTTCCCGCGCAATGTCGTTACCCTGCTCGTTGGACGACCCCGCTCGGTACGCGCGGTCGATCACGCTCTGGCCTCCGACCGGCGACTGATCGTGACCGCTCACCGTGATCCCGATGCTGACGATCCCCGACCCGAGGATCTCCATCACATCGGCACGCTCGTGGCGATCGTCTCGTCCGAACGCCAATCGGCCGGAAACGTGCAGGTCGTCCTGGAGGGCATAAGCCGCGTCCAGATCAGCGATTTTGCGAACCAGCCCGGGTTTTTCACCGTCGTCGCCGAGCCGTTCGACGAACCCGAGGCGCCTGCGCCAGAGGCACGGGCCCTCATTGCGCACGTCCAGAACCTGGCCCATCGCTTCGCCGAGGCGCGCGGCGCACTTCCCGTCGAAGTCCAGGACATGGTCCACCGCGCGTCCGACCCCAGCCATCTTGCCGATCTCTTGGCGACCCAGCTCCTGACCGACGTCTCCCGCCGCCAGGCTCTGCTCGAGATCGCGGATCCTTTACGCCGCTTGGAGCATGTCGCCGTTCACCTCTCCGCCGAGATCGAAGTCGCCGCGCTCGAGCGGCGCATCAAAGACCGTGTGCGAGACCAGATCGACCGTAACCAGCGCGAGTACTACCTCCGCGAGCAGCTCAAGGCGATCCACGACGAGCTCGGCGGCGAGAACGGCAGCGAGTTCGACCAGCTCCGAGCCAGGATTGCCGAGCGCGGCATGCCCGTTGAAGTCGAAGACCGGGTGCTCAAGGAGGTCAATCGTCTGGAGCGGATGCCCGGCGTCTCTGCCGAAGCGACAGTCGTCAGAACGTATCTCGACACCATCCTGGCGCTCCCGTGGCGGGAATCGAGCGAAGATCAACTGGATCTCGTCGAAGCTGAGCGCATCCTGGATGCCGACCACTTTGGCCTGGAAACAGTCAAGGAACGGATTCTCGATTTTCTCGCCGTGCGCAAGCTTACGATCGATGCCACGGCGCGCGGCGCAACGCAGATCCTCTGTCTGGTGGGTCCCCCGGGTGTCGGCAAGACGAGTCTTGGCCGCTCCATCGCCACCGCGATGGGCCGCGAGTTCGTGCGCGTCAGCCTGGGCGGCGTGCGCGATGAGGCGGAGATCCGGGGGCACCGTCGCACCTACATCGGCGCCATGCCTGGCCGGATCATCTCTGCCATGAAGCAGGCCGGAACCGTGAACCCGGTGGTGCTCCTCGACGAGATCGACAAGCTCTCGTCGGACTACCGCGGTGATCCCGCGTCTGCCATGCTCGAGGTTCTTGACCCGGAGCAAAACCGGACCTTCAGCGATCATTTTCTTGACCTGCCCTACGACCTCTCGCACGTTCTCTTTCTGACTACCGCGAACAACATGGCGCCGGTGCCGCGCCCGCTACGCGACCGGATGGAAGTCATTGAGATCCCGGGCTACAGCGAAGAGGAAAAGGTCGAGATCGGTCGCAAGCATCTGCTGACGAAGCAGCTTGCGGCTCATGGGCTGAATGCCAAGTCGATCTCGATCCCGTCCCGCACCTGGGTGCGGCTCGTTCGCGACTACACCCGTGAGGCCGGCGTCCGGCAGCTCGAGCGCGAGATCGCGGCAATATGCCGGAGAGTGGCGCGCGACGTAGTTCGCGGCAAGAGCGAACGCGTGAGACTCACCGACGCCCGCCTCACCGATTACCTCGGTCCGACGCGGTTTGGTCAGGATCTCCATCTCGGGGAAGATCAGATTGGGCTGGCGATTGGGCTGGGGGTCACCGAGGTCGGCGGAGAGCTGCTTCCGGTCGAAGTGGCCACCATGCCCGGCAAAGGTCACCTCACGATCACCGGCAAGGCCGGAGACGTGATGCAGGAGTCTGCCCACGCCGCGGTCTCGTATGCTCGCTCTCGAGCCGAGCAGCTACAGATCGATCCCGAGTTTCAGTCGTCGCTCGACCTGCATATCCACCTGCCGGAAGGAGCGACCCCAAAGGACGGTCCTTCCGCCGGCATCACCATGGCGACGGCCCTGATCTCGGCATTGGTGCGACGCCCGGTGCGCGGTGATACAGCCATGACGGGCGAGATCACCTTGCGCGGCCGTGTGCTCGCCATCGGCGGGTTCCGCGAGAAAGCGCTCGCCGCGCACCGGCACGGTATCCGCCGCCTGATTGCGCCTCAGGAGAACATGCGCGATCTGGCGAAGCTACCCGCGGCCGTGAACCGCGAGATGGAGATCATCTTCGCGGCAAGCATGGATCAAGTGATCGCCGCGGCGATCTGTCTCGATGACGTTCAGGTCGGTGGCCTGCTGGAAGGCATCGAACCCGCCACCTCGATTCCGATTCCAGATGCCGTGGCCGCGGTGACCGCAGATTCGGTCACGATCAACGTGAACGACGAAGGCACCGTCAGCGGCCCCTGAAGCCCTCCGCGATGCTCGGAGCATGGATCAGAAGTCGCGCCAAGCTGAATAACGAGTCAGCGCAAGCGTGTTCCGAGGCACGTGGAATCTCGTCGTGGGTCACGGTTATGCGCGTACGACGAGATTCTTCGCCTGCACGCTCGGTATGACACCGTAACGGTCTAGCTGCTGCCCTCAGGACCGAAATGGAACGCGTCTGTTACGCCTCGGTCGCCAGGCGCAGACGGGAATGCGCACGGCCGCTGGCACCTCAGCATGTCACGTGGTTCGCACGACGATCTAGCCGGTGCCGCACCGGAAATCGGAGAGGCGCATCTGCACCCGCGATGCCCCGTTCCAGAAATTCGTCTCCAGGACCCCGACCAGATCGATGTGCCGCGCTCCGATGAGCTCCTGCGATCGACTGGCGCCGCTCCAGAGGATCGCCTCCACCGGACCGGCCTGACCCGCCGTCAGAATCTTCAAGTGCTGCTTCTCGCGTCCCATCGCCGTGTAACCCCGGATCGGTACCTGGAGAACGCGCAGCATTGGCACCGGATTTCCTTCGCCAAAGGGACCGAGGCTCTGAATGAGGCGGGCCACATCGAGCTTGAGCCGCGCCGGCTCCAGGTCCGCATCGATCGTGATGCGCGGTGGCCCGGGTGGACTCGCGGCGGATTCGGCGATCGCGCTTTGCAACGCGTCGTCGAGCTCTGCGACCTTCCTCGCCTCGAGAGCAAGCCCGGCGGCGCGTTCGTGCCCGCCGTGCCGGATCAGCAAGGGACTGGCAGCCGACAGCGCGCTCGTGATGTCGAAGCCCGGCACCGATCGGGCGGATCCGTGCGCAACCCCGTCGTGGACGGTCAATACGATAACTGGCCGGTCATGGCGCTCGGCCAGCTTGCTTGCCGCGAGTCCGACGATCCCCGGCTCCCATCCCGATCCGGAAAAAACGAGCACACGACGATCGAGCTTGCTCGGATTGGCCTCCAGCTCGCTTTCGATTTCGCGCACGACGCGATCCTGGAGCAGTTTGCGGCGCTGATTCGCCTGCTCCGCCTGCTCGGCGAGCACGTTCGGCTTGCCTCGGGTCACGAGTGACGAGCAGCTCGTAGGCCGGTCTCGGATCGTCGAGGCGCCCCGGCGCATTCAGGCGCGGCGACACCTGGAAGGCGATCTCAGTGCTCGACAAAGTCCTAGCGTCGATGCCGGCAGAATCGCAGAGAGCGCGCACACCAGGACGTGGATCCTGGCGAAGGCGGCGCAATCCGTCACGGACGAGGGCGCGATTGACGCCGTTCAGGGCCGAGACATCCCCGATGAGACCGATCATGGCCAGGTCGAGGAGACTCGTCGGCTCCTCGCCCACCCCGTCTCCCGAGTCGAATCCGTCACGGGCAAGCGCTGTCGCCAGCAGATAGGCCACTCCGGCAGCGGAGACGTTCCTGTACGGCGCATCCTCACGCAGCTGAGCGGAGGCGACGATGGCATGCGCTGGTGGAGGGTCAGTGATCCGGTGGTGATCGAGCACGACAACGTCCATGCCCAGCTGCCGCGCGCGGTCCACGGCCTCATGGTCCTTGCTGCCGCAGTCGACGGCGACCACCAGGCGCGCGCCAGCGGCCGCGAGGTCCTCGATCCCCAGCGTGCTTAACCCATACCCCTCCTGTCGCCGCGGCAAGCGAACCGCAACCGGCTGCGCGCCACCGCTGGCGGCGCGCAGGGCGTGCGTCAGCAGCGCCGACGATGTGACGCCATCAGTGTCGTAGTCCCCAAAAACGCCGATCGGCTCCCCCGGCGCAGCGCCGCCGCAATGCGTTCCGCGGCCTCGGTCATCCCCGGCAACAGATGCGGGTCGGGCGCGGTCCTTTCATCGGCATTGAGGAAGTCCACGGCCTCGGCGGCATCGGCCAATCGCCGCGCCAGGATGGCATGGATAAGTGGATCGCTGTGGAACTCTGGCAGGCCATCACGCAGCGGGGCCGGCTCGATCCAGATACTGGACGAGGCGGGCCCACGGCCCATCGAGCGTTGCGGTGATACTTCGCGTACGTACGTCATCTTGCTGCACCTGAGTATAATGCGCGCGGGAGAGGTTCCGGCGTGCGCGGGTGACTGCTGTGCGCCGGTAGGGGTTCTGGGGGAGAAGATGGGGAACGGGCTGCGGGCGCGCGCCGGATACCGGCGTGCGTGGGGTCTACGACCGGTCGCCGTGACCGCGATCGTCTTGATGCTGGCGACGATTCTCACCCCAGTTCCGGCGTCGGCCCAAGAATGGTCCGCCCCACGAACGGTCTATGTTCCCAGCACCGGACACACAACTGACGGGCTGTTCCTCGACCTCTGGCGGGCTGAGCCGGCTCTGCTTGGTGATCCCGTCACCGAAGAGGTCCGAGGGCGAACCGATTTCACCGACACCGGAGATGCTGGCGTCATCCAATATTACGAGAACGTCGCGCTGGTCTACCTTCCTGACGAGGAACCCGGGAATCAGGTCCAGCTGGTCGACCTGGGACGCCAGGTGCTCGAAGAGGCCAAGTCGGCCGGCACCTCACAGGCGCTGCAGCGAGCGCTCGAGCGCTCGGTATGTGCTCCGGCAAGCGCCGGCGGCTGTGTCAATGTCGTGGCATCCGGTCACACGGTGCGCGGTCCGTTCCTTGAGCGGTGGCAAACCGGTGATTCGGCCAGATGGCTTGGGCTCCCACTCACTGAGTCGTTCATCGCACCCGACGGAACCCGCATCCAGTACTTCGAGAAGGGCATCTTGCGCCAAACCGCGGCAGCGGAAGTCGAGCCGCTGCCGCTCGGCAGTATCGCGGCGAAACGAGCCAAACTGGACGTCGAACCGATTGAACGGCCCCAGGACGTCCCCGTTTACGACGAGGAACTCTTCATCCCTCCGCCGGATGCAACACCAGTCGACACGGGGATTCCGGATTGGGGATTTGGACCCGGGCCGCAGCAAGGCGCCTGGAAAGAGGTCGTCGTCTCCATCTCGGCTCAAATGATGTGGGCATACGAAGACGGCGCGGTGGTGATGTCATCCCTCGTCAGTACCGGCACAGCCGAGGTACCCGAGACGACCACACCGGTTGGGTACCACTCCGTCCTCGCCAAGTTCGACGCGCAGACCATGGAAGGCACCATCAGCGGCGAGTACTACCGCGTCGAAGCCGTTCCCTACGTCATGTACTTCGACAACAACGGAAACGCGATCCACGGAACTTATTGGCACTCGAACTTCGGCGCGCCGATGAGTCATGGCTGCGTCAACTTGCCAATGGACATCGCGGCGTGGATGTACGGCTGGGCAGAACTGGGAACCGCGGTCAGCGTGATCTCGTAGGACCAGGCAATCCGCTTTTCATTTCGGATTGACAATGGATCGCTGCTCGGCTAGCTTGCATGTCCCCTGGGACAGTGCGCGTTCCAGGAGCGTGAATTGCGACTGGAGGGAGCTCATGCCCCGCGTGTCTCACTACTGGGTGAAGCTCGCCGCGATTGTGGCGGTCTTGGCACTCATAGTTCCATTGCTCACGACCGGAATCTCCGCTCAAGAGGGCGGCAAGGTCTTACGGGTCCACCAGGACACCTACCCTGACGTCGTCGATCCGCAGAAAAGCTCCTTCGCCATCGAGATCGCGGTGCTCGCTCTTCCCTACGAGGGACTCACCCGTCTTGACACCAACCAGGAAACCGTACCGGCTGCCGCCGAATCCTGGGAATATAATGAGGACGCCACTCAAATCACCTTCCATCTCCGCCCCGACCTCAAGTACAGCGATGGGTCCCCGCTGACCGCTGAAAACTTCCGTTACGCCGTGGAACGAACGTGCGACCCGGTTACGGCAGGCGAATATCAGTCGATTCTCTTCGAGATCGTCGGCTGCGCCGAGTTCGCCGGACTCTCTGCTGACGAGGCGGGCGAGCCCGTCGAATACACGCCGGAGGAGTACGAGGCGGCAAGGGCCGCACTCGGCGCCAGGGCTGTTGACGACCAGACGCTCCAGCTCGACCTGACCAACCCCGCGCCCTACTATCACACCCTCGCCTACACCTGGGTCTTCTACCCGGTCAAGAAGGAGATGGTGGACAAAGATCCGGACAACTGGTGGAAGTCGGCCGAAAATCACATCGGCAACGGCCCGTTCAAGGTCACCGGCATCGACGAGGACCAGCGGTGGACGTTCGAGGCCAACGACAACTACTGGCAGGGGCGGCCGCTGCTCGATGGCATTGAGTTCGTCTACATCGAGGATGCCACGGTAGCTCTCGAGGCGTACCGCGCTGGCGACCTCGACATGGCCACGATCGAGGCGCCGCAGATCCCCGAGGTTCAGGCGGACCAGGAGCTGTCCGAACAGTTTGTCAGCTATCCGCTTGCCGCGACATACAACCTGGCCATGAACCTTACCCAGGAGCCCTTCACCGATAAGAAGGTCCGTGAGGCGTTTGCTTACGCAATGGACCGCGAAACGCTGTGCAGCTGAGATCCGCTCCGGCAACTGCGTCCCGACACTCACCTGGATCCCGCCAGGCATCGCTGGAGCCGTCGAAACCGACAAGTACGGCTTCGACCCGGAGGCGGCTGTCCAGGCCCTCGCCGAATCCTCGTACGGCGGACCTGAGGGACTGCCTGAGATCACCATCGTCTACAACAGTGACATTTCCGGCCGAGCCGAAGAGGTGGAGTGGATTGCGGGGGAGATTCGCGACATTCTCGGCGTCGAGCTTACGATCGAGCCTGTTGACGGCACGACACAGATCGCACTCCGCAAGGATGTCACAACCCATCCCCAACTCCTGTATTTCGGGGGCTGGATCCAGGATTACCCCGATCCTCAAAACTGGCTCAGCGTCTTTTGGACCTGCGACGCAACCTTCGCCCAGCGCGTGGGGTACTGCAACGAGGAGTTCGACGCGCTTACCGATCAGGGCGACACCACGATCGACCCCGACGAGCGCATTACCTTCTACGAGCAGGCCGGTCAGATTCTGATCGACGATGTACCCGGTCCGTTCCTCTTCAACGACATTGGCAACTTCGTCGTCAAGCCGAACGTCACGGGGTACACGCCAACCGCCACCGAAGTGCAGTGGCCCGGCCAAATGTCTTCCCTGATGACGCTCGACAAGACGGAATAACCGCACCGGCATGATGACGTGGGGCGCCCTGATAATCAGGGCGCCCCGTTCATTTCTGGTGCTTGGTCGCGAGATTCCCGTCAATTGACGTGATTCCGGCACTTCGGTACGGTTCCTGCGAACAACAGCGCGTAACTCGATCGGGCTCTTTGGTCGGGACAGAGGAGAGAACCGATGCATTCACCGACGAAGGCATGGAACCGGCTATTAGCGTTAGCGGTCGCGCTTGCCTTGATGGTTCCGGCGCTGACTACACTGGCCGCCCAGGACGAAGGTAAGATCCTGAGCGTCCACCACCAGGTCTACCCTGACGTAGTCGACCCCCAGAAGAGCTCCTTCTCTAACGAGATCGACATCCTGGCCCTGGCCTACGAAGGTCTGACGCGGTTTGACACGGAGCTGCAGACTGTCCCCGCCGCCGCTGAGTCGTGGGAGTACAACGACGATGCCACCCAGATCACGTTTCACTTGCGGGAGGGGCTCACGTACAGCGATGGCACGCCACTAACCGCGGAAAATTTCCGTTTCGCGGTCGAGCGGACCTGCGATCCCGTCACCGCGGGAGAGTACCAGGGCATCCTCTTTGAAATTGCTGGCTGCGCAGACTTTGCCGGGCTTGCCCTCGACGAGGAGGGGAATACCCGAGAGTACACCCCCGAGGAGTACGACGAGGCTCGGGCCGCACTGGGGGTTACTGCCGCTGACGACCGGACTCTGCAGATCGATCTGGCGAATCCGGCACCGTACTTCCACACCGTCGCGGCACTCTGGGTTTTCTATCCAGTCAAACAGGAGATCGTGCAGGAAGACCCGGACAACTGGTGGCAGAGCGCGGAGAACCACATCGGCAACGGACCCTTCACCATCACCGGCATCGATGAGGAGCAGCGTTGGACATTCGCCGCTAACGAGAATTACTGGGAGGGCCGACCCAAGCTCGACGGAATCGAATATCGCTACGTCGAGGACTCGGCGGTCGCGCTCGAGGCATTCCGCGCGGGTGATCTTGATATCGTCCACCTGGAACCGCCGCAGATCCCCGAGGTGCAAACGGATCCCGAGCTTTCCGAGCAATTCCTCTCCTACCCGACCGCCTCGACCTACCAGATGGAGATGAACCTCAACCTGGAGCCCTTCAATGATCTCAAGGTGCGCGAGGCGTTCGCCTACGCGTTCGACCGCGAGACCTACTGCGCGGAAGTTCGCTCCGGAGACTGTACGCCTGCTCTCTCCTGGATCCCGGAGGGCATTCCGGGGGCGATCGAAACTGACAAGTTCGCCTTCGATCCGGAGGCGGCGCAGCAGGCTTTGGCCGAGTCCTCCTATGGAGGCGCGGAAAACCTGCCGCCCATCGAGGTCTATTACAACAGCGAGCGCTCCGGCGCCACGGAGCGAGCCGAGTGGATGGCTGGGCAGTTCCGCGACATCCTGGGCATCGAGCTTCAGCTCAGGCCCACAGACGGCACGACCTTGACCTCCCTCACGAAGGACAATGCCAGCCACCCACAAATGACGATTTTCGGTGGATGGATCCAGGACTATCCAGACCCGCAGAACTGGCTCAGCGTCTTCTGGACGTGTGACTCGACCTTCGCCCAGAACCGGGGCTACTGCAACGAAGAGTTTGATCGGCTAACGGAGCTGGGCGACACCACCGTCGACCCTGAAGAGCGCATCTCGTATTACGAGCAGGCTGGTGAGATCCTGGTCAATGACCAGCCCGGTCCCTTCATCTTCCACATCGCCGCGGTCTTCGTCGTCAGCCCCGACGTCACTGGTTACACGGCGACGGCCGCCGAATCGGAATGGCCCGGCCAGTTCTCGTCGTTGATGACCATCGACAAGACGGGCTAGAGCGCTGAAGCTGGGCCCGACGGCGATCGCGAGCATCTCGCAGTCGCCGTCGGGCCCAGCATCAGGACCAGGCGGCCCGAGTTAGGGCTGCAACAGACTTTATGTTATCCTCGCGCCGTGATCGACATGCTCTGATTGAGGATCCGTGATGCTGGAATACGCCTTTCGCCGAGTGCTGTGGGTCATCCCGGTGATCGTCTCCGTGGCGGCTGTCACCTTCTTCCTCATGTACCGGGCCCCTGGCGGGCCATGGGACCGGGAGAAGACGCTGCCAGCCGCGACCGTCAAGGCGCTCGACGCCAAGTTCGGTCTCAACAAGCCGCTTTGGGTCAATCCCGAGGCGGTCAATCTTGCCGTCTCCGAGGGCGTCAGGAATCCGCTTGCGCTCGGCGCGGCGTTCATCGACAGCCGGTTTCTGAACTACATGACCGGCGTCTTCCGCTTCGATCTCGGTCCTTCCTACGCCTCGAAGGGGGCCGAAACAGTTCAGGAGCTCATCGCGAGGAAATTTCCAGTCTCGTTGAAGCTCGGGCTCGTCGCCATCATCTTTTCGGTCAGCATCGGCGTGCCTCTGGGCGTCATCGCCGCGCTACGTCAGAACACTTGGCTCGACTATCTCAGCCTTGGCACGTCCACCATCGGCGTCTCCGTGCCGACCTTCGTCAGCGGCCTCCTCCTGCTGCTCTTACTGAGCCGCACCTTTTCTTTCTCTCCCATCCGCGATCCCGAAGAATGGGTCGGTTTCGGACCCGCATATGTGCTCCCGGGGATCGTTCTCGGGCTCGGCACGATGGCCTACATCGCCCGCTTGACGCGAACCAGCATGCTCGAGATAAAGCGCCAGGACTACGTCCGCACCGCCCGCGCCAAGGGTTTGGCCAGCAGCAACGTGATCACCGCCCACATGCTACGAAACGCGCTGATCCCGATCGTCACCATCCTTGGACCGGCGGCCGCTGATCTGGTCACCGGGTCGATCATTATCGAGTCGATCTTCGGCGCACCGGGGCTCGGTCGAGAATTCGTCGAGTCGATCTCGAAACGCGACTACTCGGTGATCATGGGTACCGCGATCTTCTACGCCGTTCTTGTCGCCATCGCGAATGTCGTGGTCGATCTCTCCTACGGCTTCGTTGATCCCCGTATACGCGTCCGCCGCTAGGAGAAGGGGGTCGTATGTCACAAATTGCCATCACCCTCGCCCAGGATGCCCCGCCCGAGACCCTGCCCGGGACTCTTGGCGCCCTGCGAGCGCCGAGGAGCCTGTGGTCGAACGCCTGGCGTCAGTTCCGGCGCAACAAGTTGGCGATGGTGGGAATGGCCTGCCTGATCTTCCTTGCCGTGGTCGCAATCTTCGCTCCGCTCATCGCCCCGCACAATCCGGTGCAGAGCGATCTACGCACGGCCGGAAAGTTCCGCCAGGCCGCTTGGATCGAGACGGGCAATCCCAAGACAACGGGAGACTGGAGTTATCCGCTCGGCACCGACGGCAATGGCCGTGACGTCTTCAGTCGTCTGGTTTACGGCACTCGCATCTCGCTCGTCGTGGGCTTCATTCCAATGGCCGTCATCATGTTCATCGGGATTCCGATCGGCTTGGCCGCGGGATACGTCGGAGGAGCGCTCGATAACCTCTTGATGCGGTTCACCGACATCGTCTATTCGTTTCCGGCGCTCCTCTTTTTTATCATCATGCAGATATCGTTCGGTGACACCGAAATCGGGCAACTGCTCAACGGTCTGGTTCTGCTCTTCATCACGCTGTCGATCATCAACTGGACCGGCGTCGCCCGGCTTGTTCGCGGCGATACGCTCGCCCTGAAGGAGAAGGAATACGTCGAGGCGGCGAGAGCCAGCGGCGCCTCTGCCTGGCGGCAGATCAGTCGCCACATTCTCCCCAATGCTCTGGGCTCGATCATTGTCGCCGGTGCCTTCATCGTTCCCGGCGCGATCATCGCGGAAGCGGTGCTCACCTATCTCGGGATCGGCTTGAGACCGGATGTCAATCTGGACGCACCCTTCCCGACCTCATGGGGACAGATGATCCAATCAGGACAGACCGCCTATCGCAACCAACCGTGGCTGCTGATCGCGCCGAGTGTCGCCGTCGCCTTGATCACGCTCTCGTTCACGTTCGTCGGCGACGGTCTGCGCGACGCCCTCGACCCACGCGATCAGATCTGACACCGAGCTCGCAACATCCGGCTTGGCGTCAGGCACATCTGGCGCCTTCCGGGAATCTGTTCCTTGCCTGGCTTCAACGCGTAATCACGACGGAACCTTCGCACCGCCATGAACAGGATTGACCGCCTCTTCAGCATCACGACGCGGCTCCAGGCGAGAGGTCACCTCCGGGCCGCTGACCTCGCAAACATCTACGAGGTCAGCATCCGCACCATCTATCGCGACATCGCCGCGCTGAGCGAGTCGGGCGTGCCGATCGTCTCGCTACCCGGTCGCGGATATTCGCTCGTCGATGGCTACTTCTTACCCCCTCTCCTCCTCTCGTCACGCGAAGCAACGGCATTAGTGCTTGGCGCGCGTTTGGTGGCCGGTCAAGCAAGCGCCGAGATCGCCACTGCGGCCGAAGAATCCGTCGCCAAGATCCTGGCCGTCATGAGCGACGACGCTCGCCGCGATTTGCGGGAGCTGGACGACGTGCTCGACCTGGCCACGTCTCCCGAGTTCAGGTCGCGACTCGATGTCGGAAACGAGCGGGTGCGAGCACTCTGGCAAGCGATTCTGGAGCGCCGCGTTACGACACTCCATTACTTCGGGAGAAATCGGGACCAGGAGACTATCCGCGAGGTCGAGCCGCGCCGGCTCGGGTATGCGAACGGCGCGTGGTACCTGACCGCCTACTGTCGAGACCGTCAGGGCGAGCGCGCCTTTCGTCTGGACCGGATCGAGCGCCTCAACGTGCAAACCGAAAGGTTTCGCGCTCGACCAACAATTCCGACCCAGCAGGCTCCGGCCATCGACGTGATCGTGCGTTTCCGCGATGACGTCAGCCGGTGGGTGCGAGAGCGACAACACTGGTCGTTCGTCGCCGAGGAAGGAGCCGAAGACGAGCTTGTGGCTCGCTACCGTCCCGGCTCCCTCGATGAGATCGCGCCCTGGCTGCTTGGCTGGGGCACAGCCGCTGAGGTGCTTGCGCCGCGCGAGCTACGCGACCAGCTTCGACGGGAAGCTCAGGGCCTGATCGAGATGCTGACATAGGGCTGACACATCGCTCTGCTTCACTCTCAGCAGAGACCGGGTGGACCGGTCCCAGACGCGATGAGAGGAGACGCACGCAGAGATGGATGAGCAGTTCGAGATCGTCATCTACCGACTCAAGCCGGACGTGAATCGGGACCAGTTCATGGAGATATCCGACCAGGCCACGGGATGGCTCCGCAATCGCCCCGGCTACTTGGGTCGTGAGCTCCTGGAAGATGACAGCGGCCAGTGGGTCGATTTGGTCCGTTGGGCGACAATGGAGGACGCGCTCGCGGCGGCCAGCGCCTTCATGGAGGTTCCCCAGGCGACGGCATTCATGGCCGCAATCGAGCCGAAAACCATTACCATGCTGCACCCGCGTCGCGTCGTCAGGTACGAATAACCGCGACCCCCGCTTGACCTGGCAGGGCCGAGGAATGAAGAGCAGACCGGTGGGGGAACGCGCGGTGAGATCAAGCCATGACCCGGGGCCGGCAACAGATATGGTGGATGACGTGGACGTGACAAGCGATCAACCTTTGGAGGCGAGGCACTCCGCGGATGGCGTGTTCCGTTGCGAGTGGACAGGAACCGATCCGTTGATGGTTGCCTATCACGACGACGAGTGGGGTGTTCCCTGCCATGACGACCGCGATCTATTCGAACGCCTCATTCTGGAGGGGTTCCAGGCGGGACTCTCTTGGTCGACAATCCTGCGCAAGCGCCAGGCGTTCATCCGGGCGTTCGACGGTTTCGAGCCGGCGATCGTCGCTGCCTATGGACCCGACGACGTCGCCCGCCTGTTGAGTGACGTCGGAATCGTCCGCAACCGGCTCAAGGTGGCGGCGGCGATATCGAACGCTCAGGCGTTCCTCGAGACGAAGGAGGCTTTCGGCTCGTTCGACGCCTACGTCTGGCAGTTTGCGCCGGCTGGAGGCAAGCAGCGGCCGCGGAGCCTGGCGGAGATTCCGGCCACGACCGCGGAATCCGACGCCATGAGCAAGGATCTGAAGCGCCGCGGGTTCCGCTTCGTGGGCAGCACCATCTGCTATGCGTTCATGCAGAGCGCCGGTCTCGTCGACGACCATGTCAAGGGCTGCTTTCGAGCCACGTCACCCCCGGACACCTAGGCTGCTGGCTTGATCTGCTCCCGGAACCACCTCGCCCGCGCCTGGGCCTTCATCGTGCTCGCGGGAGTCGCCGTCAATCTCGTCGTCCTCATCGCCACGCCGGTTCTGCGTCCGGACCTCAATCTCCTCGAGAAGTCATTGAGCTATTACGCCGTTGGCCCCTGGGGAGTACTCCAGGCGGGCGCGTTCGCGACCCTGGGCATCTCGTCGATGGCGCTCGGTGCGGCACTCCGGTCCACCATCAAATCATGGTGGGTTTGGCCCATCGTCCTCTTGCTCACGCTTTCCGGCATTGCCAGTCTCGGGCTCGTCTGGTATCCGATCGATGCGCCGGGACCGACGACGATCCTGGGCGACGCCCACCAGACCGCGGGCACGACCGGCGGCGTTGCCCAGCTTGCGGCCGCCCTGGCCTTTACACTCGCGGCTCGTGCCGATTCGGCATGGCGCGAATTGTTCCGCCCCGCGCTCGCATTGTTCCTGCTCGCCCTGCTGGGAGCAATCCTCTCTCAGGTCTCGATCTGGTGGCCCCATCTGGGCATCCCCATGGGTGCCACGATGCGGCTGCTCGTCGTGCCATTGCTCGTTCTCTGGGCAATAGTGGCCCTGCGTCTGCGCCGGATGTGTGCCTAGGTCCTCAACCGATTCGCCGGCGGGAGGTCACCACACCGGTATTCATGCCGACCAGATTGAGCCCTCCGAAAAATCTCGCGTGCTCGATCTTGACGCAGCGGTCCATGACGACCTCCAGCCCCGCATCGCGGGCAATCTGGGCGGCTTCGTCATTGACGATCCCGAGCTGCATCCAGAGCACATTCGCTCCGATTGCCGCCGCACTGCGCGCTATACCCGGTAGCTCTTCGGCGCGTCGGAAGACGTCGACGATCTCGACCGGTCCCGGAATCTCCTCCAGTGAGGAATAGACCGTCTCGCCGAGAATCCTCTGGCCGGCGTAGCGCGGGTTTACGGGGATGACGTCGTAGCCCTCCGATTGCATGTAGATCGCGGCAAAGTGGCTTGGTCGCATCGGGTCAGCGGAGAGCCCCACCATCGCAATGCGGTGATTCTCTTGCAAGATGTGCAAACGCTCCCATGCTCCGCTCGACGCGCGAACCGTCGCCAGCGGACGAGACGGTGGCGAGGCTGGAAGACGAGAAGTCATGCCGCCCCTCCTGTGAGCGAAGCGAGTCCTGTCTTCTCCCCCTGAGCGAAGCGACCCCTCTCTCCCGTTGCCCGTCTCAACGCCCGATCGAGATCCCAGCAGATGTCGTCGACGTCTTCCAGCCCAACCGAGATGCGCACCAGATCCGGCGTCACTCCGGACGCCACCTGCTGTTCATCTGAGAGTTGCTGGTGGGTCGTGCTGCCCGGGTGGATGATCAGTGTCTTCGCATCGCCGATATTGGCCAGGTGAGAGATCAGCCGCAGCTCCTCGATGAATCTGGCGCCGGTCTCCCGGCCGCCACTGACGCCAAACGTAAAGACTGCCCCGGCGCCAAGCGGCAGGTAGCGCGCTGCAAGATCGCGATACGGGCTATCAGGCAACGTTGGGTAATTGACCCACGGAACGGCAGGATGTGCGCTCAGGAATTCGGCGACCACCTCCGCGTTCCGCGTGTGGCGCTCCATTCGCACCGGCAATGTCTCCAGGCCTTGCAAGAAGAGAAATGCGTTGAACGGGCTCAGCGCCGGTCCGATATCACGCAGGTTTTCGACGCGCGCTTTCATCAGGTAGCCGTACTCGCCAAACGTTTCATAGAAGCGAATGCCGTGGTAGCCCGGCGACGGCTCAGTCATGCCGGGAAAGTTTCCGTTGTCCCAGGGAAAGCGACCGGACTCGACGATGATGCCGCCGATAGCGGTGCCGTGCCCACCGATGAACTTGGTCGCGGAGTGAACGACGATATCCGCACCATGTTCGAGAGGCCGGCAGAGATACGGAGTCGCGAACGTGTTGTCCACCATCAGCGGCACACCGGCCTCGTGCGCGATCTCGGCGACGGCGGTGATGTCGATGACGCCAATCTGGGGATTGCCAATCGTCTCGCCGTAGACCACTTTGGTTTGCGGCGTGATTGCCCGCCGGAAATTATCGGGATCGGAAGGATCGACGAAGACGACGTCAACTCCCCAGCGCCGCAACGTGATGTCGAACTGGGTATAGGTGCCACCGTAGAGCGCACTCGAGGAGACGATCTGATCGCCGGGACCGAGCAGGGTTGCCAGCGCGATGTACTGCGCGGCCTGTCCTGAGGATGTCGCCAGACCGCCCACGCCCTGTTCGAGCGCGGCAACCCGCTCCTCGAAAGCGGCTGTCGTCGGGTTCATGATCCGCGTGTAGATGTTCCCGAATCGCTGCAACGCGAACAGCTCGGCGGCGTGGTCGGTGTCTTCGAAAACATAGGATGTCGTCTGGTAGATCGGCATCGCCCGCGCGCCGGTGACCGGATCAGGCCTCTGCCCCGCATGGACCGCTAACGTATCGAACCCGAAGATCCGCTCGTCCTCGTCCGCGCCAGAACCGGGGCCGTTCTGGGCGATCTTTCCGTTTGCCTCATTCATCGCTCGTATCTCCGCCGGCATGCCGGGGCGCGATGTCGGTCGACAGCAAGGTGCCCTCCCGCAGGGTGGCCCCCACAACACAGTAGCGCTCGGCTCGGGCGGCCAGCCGCTGCAGGCGATCGGGAGCCGCGTCCGCGTCGAACCTGACCGAGGTGCGAATGCTTTGAAACCCGACCGGCGTCTCCGGGTCGATCCCCATCGTGCCGCGGAAATCGAGGTCACCCTCGATGTTGACCTCGACGTTGCGGAGCTCGATACCCATCGCCGAGGCCACCATCCGCAGTGTGATCTCCTGACAGGCGGCCAGGGATGCCAGAAGCAGATCGCCGGAGCAGGCCAGATCGCCCTCGCCTCCGGCCATCGGGTGCGCTCCGGCTTCCCATGTCACGCCGTTGCCGCCTGTCGAGCCAATCGTAGCTACTGAGCAACGCGTCGGATCGTCGCCGGACGTCGCACTACGCACCGTCATCACCAGTTTCGCGCTTTCGGGATCGGTCTCGTATTGGGTCTTTAGCGGGGCCTGCCGCTCGCGCAGAGTCGTCATCGGAACTCTCACTTTTCCTAGGCTTGCCGCCTGCGGCTCGTCTTCCGTAAAGAACAGTATCTGGCGTTTCCCAGAACCTCCGCAATAAATCGGTGCCGAACGTTGCCGTTCCGGCCAGGAAGTCGGTAAGCGAGCGACGGCTCACCCATGGGAAGAAGTCTGAGAAACCACTGGTATCGCGGGAGGTGCCGAGACCTCACGGATGAGAATTCAGCCTGAACGATTCAGACTGGCTCTCGAGCAGCTTGACGCCAGGGTTCATCAGGTCTGAGGTTCGGCCACTGGCCGAACGTTCGGGAATACAGGGTGTATCGATAAGCTCCACGCAGCTGTGCTCGCCGTCGTCTGCGCTGGCACGTTGCACTTCATTGGGATGCCACAGTCGGCTCTCCCAGCCGCGCGGGATGACGTACCAGACTGCTCCGCCCGTAAGCCGCGAGCAGTCCTACGGTGTCATCGTCATTGCTCGTGGCTACCTCGGAAAAGTTGCCGAGAACAAGCAGTTCGCCGGTCTGGATGATCCGGACATCGTCGACCTCGGCGAGATCCGCATGCAGTCGGCAACGTAGCGATAAACGGTCCGCTTCCATCTCCGGCCCCCTCTCCCTGCGCACAGGGAGAGGGGGTAGGGGGTGAGGGCGAAACCTACGCCTTGAGCGCGCCCTCCTGGAGACCCTTCATGAACCAGCGCTGTGCGATGCCGAAGGTGATCAGCGCGGGCAGGATGGCGATGATGTAAAGCGCTGCGATCCGCGGCCAGAGGGACGCGCCGATGCCGCCGGAGGTGCTTACAATGAAGACCGGCAGGGTCCGCTGGCCGGCGTCGTTCATCAGCGTCAAGGCAAGCAGGTACTCTCCCCAGGCCGCCACGAAGTTGACGACGATGACAACCACGATGCCATTGCGAACAAGGGGCAGCATGATCCCGCCCAGAACTCGCAGCGAATTCGCTCCATCGAGTCGCGCCGAATCGACCAACTCCTTCGGTACCGTTTCGAAGACGCCTCGCATGATGAAAACCGAAATTGCCACCGATAATGCCGTGTACGGCAGCATGAGGCTCCACGTCTCGTTGATCAGCCCTAGCCGGTTCTGAATGTTGTAGATCCCGAGCAGCGCCGTGACTCGCGTCGGAAAGAACAGCGACGCCACGAGCAAGCCGATGACGACGCCCCGCAACGGTGTTTTCAGGTGAACGAGCGCGTACCCGGCAAGCACCGCGGTGATGGTCGAGGCGATGACGGTCAGCCCGGTTACAAGCACGCTGTTCTTGAAGGCCACCACCGCGTCCTTCGACCTCTCGATGACAAAGGCGTAGTGGGAGTAAATCGGATCCACGAATTGATTCGGCCAGATGTATCGCTGCGTGCCATCCGGCAGCGACTTGACCGAGAGGAGGATGACCCACGCCAGCGGAAACAGCACCCACAAGCAGAGAATGATCAGGAACGCGTGGCGCGCAATCGCTCCCCACCGTATGCGTTTCCTGGGATGCCAGACCCGAAATCTCTCCTGGCTTGTCGAGCCGATCCGACCGGCAGTCAACTCAGCCGAAGTCATCGCCTGCCTCTCTCTTCGCCCAAAGCCCCCATTCGCTAGTTGCTCTGCCGCTCAGTCACGGGAGCGGAAGAGGTAGAACATGATGGCGACCACGATCAGCATGAAGAAGGCACCGACCCAGCCGATTGCGGCGGCATAGCCGCGGAACTGCATGCCGCCGCCGAACGCCGTATCGTACATGTAGACCGTCCAGGTGTAGGTCGAACGCGTCCTATCGAAGCCACCCATGATGAGGTATTCCTCGATGACCGCCATTGCGCTGCCGAAGCGAATCACCGCCAGGACGAGAACGATCGGCAGCAGCCTCCAGAAGGTTACTCCCCAGAACATGCGCCACTCGCTCGCGCCGTCGACGCGGGCGGCGTCAAAGAGGTCGCGCGGGATCGTCGCCAGCCCGGCCAGAAAAAAGATCGTGTGATAGCCGAGCCCCCACCACCACTCCATAAAGGCGATCGAGGGGAAGACCAACTGCGGGTTGCTGATCCACTGGGGCTGGTTCCGCAGGTTAAAGATCCCGAGGACATCGACGAGAACGTAGTTGATGGGACCGACGTAGAGGTTATACATCCAGAGCCAGAGGATGAAGATCAACGGCGCCGGGATCATCGCAGGAATGAGCAAGATCACACGATAGGCCGTCGAGAGCTTATTGCTCCTGACTCGGTCGAGGCAGACTGCCGCCGCCATCGGGATGAGGATCACCCCGGGCACGAAGATCAGGGTGAAGATGAAGGCGCGCTTGATTCCTTCCCAGAAGAGCGGGTCGTGCAGGACGTCACGATAGTTCTGCAGCCCAATCCAGTTCGGGGCTGTCTGATCGAGGAACTTGTCGTCGGTGAAACTGATCCGAAGCGCGTCATAGATCGGCAGAAGCTGCCAGCCGAGGAAGAAGATGATGGCGGGCAACAGGTAGGGATAGGTGCGCAGGAGGTTGAGCGCAGAGTTCCAGCGGCCCGTTCGGGCGGCTCTTGGCCGGCACGGCGCCCTGGACTGCATCTCCTGGCGCAACCGCCTGTGCCACTAGGTCCCCCTTTCCCGCGGCGCCTGCTCGGCCTCGGTGTTCCCCTCTCCCTCACGGCCCACGGAGTTCGCAGCGAGCTCCGAAGGATAACCGAGGGAGAGGGGAACGCTGAAAGGGCCCGCTTGAACGCTACTGCGCGTCGTTTCCGGTCTCCCGCTTGAACTCCGCGCGCACCGCGTTCATCGCGTTGGTCGCCGCGGTCTTGGCGTCAGTGACTTCCCCGGTGAGGTACTTGTGCCATTCCGGCCGCGCCACTGTCGAACTGCTTGACGCCGAGAATCGACGGTGCGATTGCGCTGGCGTCGGCAAGACTCTCGTAGATCTCCCAGGTCCACGGATTGGCCGTTATCCACTCGGGTGGATTCTCCTCCCACGCCGTCCATTCCGACTCCAAGACCGGCAGTTGACCCGACCGGCAGGATTCCCTCCTCTGGATCGCCGACGACGCTTTCCTGCCAGATCCGCTCGTCGGTCGAGAGGGCAGTGAAGAAGTCGACGGCCTGCTCCTTGTTCTTGCCATACTTGAAAAGGACAGCGCCGGTGTCCCAGAAGACCGTCCCGCCCGCGCCACCTTCGGGAGCCGGGAGCCGGGAAAGCATCAGCTTGGAGGGGTCGGGCCACTGCGAGGCGTACCGCAGCGGCGAGTTCTGATATTTGAAGGAATAGGCCGCCTGCTGCCCTGTGAAAGCGGCTTCGTCAACGAGGATCAAGGCTGAGGGTTCGCCCGGCGCGAGGACGTCCGGGATTGTCAGCTCCATCATCCGCCCCAGGATTTCGAGAGCCTGGATCGCCGGCTCGCTGTCGTACATGAACAGGCCATCCGGCGTGTAGACGTCGGTGCTGATCGAGTGCGTGACTGGAATCAACGACCGCCAGTCGCGGTTGTCGAAGACCAGCCCATAGGGCGCAACGCCGCTCTCCTGCACCGTGCGCGCGTTCTCGATGAACTCGTCCCACGTCTTCGGCGCGACCTCCGGATCGAGCCCGGCTTTTTCGACGAGATCCGCGTTGCGCGCTTGCACGCATGATGTCGAGCAGCAGCGGCCAGACGTAGAACTTGCCGTCCCAGGTTGATTCCGCCCTGACAGCCGGCACGAAGTCGTCAATCATGCCTTCCGGCAAGTACTCATCCCACGGCTCGATCGTGCCCGTGTTGACGAGCGCGATCATCTCGAGGAACGGCGTCACCCCGCCGTAGGAGTCCCAGGTGCTGTTCTCCTCGTTCGCCTCGGCGACGAAGCGATCGAAGCCGAAGTTCTCGGTCGGCGCGATCTCGACAGCGACCCCTTGCTCCTCGCCGATCGTGTTGATCATGGGATGGTGCCGGGGCATCCAGTCAATAGAAGGTGCTGTTCGGCTTGCCCTCCTCGAGACGCCAGCGCGGCACGCATCGTCTCCTGCGCCAGCGCCGCCGCGACCGGCGCGCTGACGCCGAGCGCCGCGGCGCGACGCAGTACGGTTCGGCGGTCCACTCGACCGGCGAGGGCGTCGTTGAACAGCGCGCGAGTGGCGAGCTCCTTTGACACGAGAGCCTCCTTCTTCGTTGGTCACGTGCGACGGACCGCACGTTCGCACCGCGGGCGAGTGGCCCCGCGGCAACACGTGTCGCCGAGGCCGATTCGTTTCTTCCCGCAGAGTGGTGGGATTGTAGGAACGGCCTGTCCGGAGTGTCAACGGGGTGTCAACCTATTGCGCCCCGACGCCATTCGAACTGTGATACAAAGCACGACAGTTCAGGCGTCTTGACACCTGTCTAGGACCCGGCTCGTGGCGAGCAATTGCAAAGTCGAAAGGATGTCGATGAACGCATTCCGAAGATCGTTTGGTCGCTCACTTCGTCTCGCATCGGTGGCAGCGCTGGCGGCGCTAACGTTGCTGGCACCGGGTTTGGCAGCGCAGGATGACGAAGCCGAGGTCCACCCCGCTCACATCCACAGCGGGACCTGCGCCGAGCTGGGCGACGTGGTGGCTCCGCTGACTGACATCGCGCACATTGGTGAGGATGCGGAACGGACTGGCGCGACCTCCGCGATTCCAGTCAAGGGCAGTGTCACTGTCGTCGACATGCCGCTGCAGGAGATCATCGACGGCGGGCATGCCATCAATGTCCACCTCTCGGGCCGAGGAGATCGACACCTACATCGCCTGTGGCGATATCGGTGGCGTCGTCACGACCGACGAGGGAGAAGAGGAGAACGAGCTGATCATCGGGCTAGGCGAGCTGAACGATTCCGGGCACACCGGTATCGCCTGGCTCGGCGCCGAAGGTGATCAGACACGCGTAGCAGTTCACCTCGTCGAGCCCGCCGGCACGGCTGACGCCGGCGCCGAGGCGGCACAGGAGGCCACACCGGGCGCGGCGGACACTGGAACCGATGCCGCCGCGGAATCCATTGCCGTCGAGATCAAGGATTTCGCGTTCAATCCACCTGAAATCACCGTTCCGGCCGGCGGCAGCGTCACCTGGACGAATGGCGACGCGGCCCCCCACACCGCGACCGGGCTCGATCGCGAAGCCTTGCAGTCAGGCACCATCGCACCGGGGGAATCCTTCACGCAGACCTTCGACACGGCCGGGACCCTGGAGTACTTCTGCGAGTTCCACCCGAACATGAAGGGATCGATCGTCGTCGAGTAACGATGTCCACACGCGGCCGGCAAAGCCCTCAAGGGAGTTATTCCACGCCTTCAGGCGAACTTGCGGAATCTTGCCGGCCGCGCATCGCTCTCCTTCAGGTCGATCGAGGTGCAGCGCGGAGCTAAGAATCCGCCGCTGAATCGGGAAGATGATCGTATGGCTGCGTTCTGTAGTCGTATGGCTGCGTTCCGTATTCGTTGCAGCCTTTGCATTCTTTACCGCCACCCACAATGGCCGTTGATCCAACAGCTAGTGCCAGACCTGGAATGAGCGATCCTCACGAGTTCAAATTCCTGCCTGGAATCGAGCCCCACGACCATGCCTGGGACGAGGCGAGCGGCGTTCCGCGCGGCCGCTGCTTCGCCTTCGCCGGTTCGGAGATGGTCGTCCTCGGCGCGGCGGACGCATCACCGCAAGTCCCGAGCTGGGACGACCTCCGCGCCTGGGACCTTGCCGCCATCCGCTTTCAGTACCTCGGCACCCTTGCCGGCGAGCCATGCTGGTCGGCAGAGCTCGCATCGGAGGTGCGTCTGCCGGAAATGGCGGCGCTCAGCGGTCTGCGAGCGCTCTACGACACGCTACCCGAGTCCCATTACGCGCTCGCCGGGCGAGCGGCTCAGATCGTCGCCTGGGACCGCGATCATCAGCACTGCGGCCGCTGTGGAGAACCGACCGAGCGCGTCTCCGGGGAGCGCGGCCGGCGCTGCGCCAGCTGCGACCTTACGGCCTATCCACGCGTCTCACCGGCCATCATCGTCCTCATCGAGCGCGACAATCGGATCCTGCTGGCGCGGGGTCGCGCGTTCGTGCCGCGCCGCTTCGGCATCATCGCCGGGTTTGTCGAGCCAGGAGAGTCGCTGGAAGATGCCGTCCGCCGCGAGGTGCGTGAGGAAGTCGGTATCGAGGTCGCTGACATCGACTACTTCGGCAGCCAGCCCTGGCCATTCCCGCACGGCATCATGATCGGTTTCCGAGCCAATCACCTGAGTGGTGAGATCACCCTTGGCGACGGCGAACTGGCCGAGGCTGGCTGGTATGGGCGAGACGACTTGCCCGAAATCCCGGCCAAGCTCAGCATCGCCCGTCGCCTCATCGACGATTGGGCCGAGCGCCGGGGATTTGTCATCGACCAACCGTGAACGAGGGTGGCAGGGTGCAGAGACGGACTCCCTGCGACCCCACCCCTCACCCCTCGTTCAGTCGGCCGCCGCCGCTCCCACGCTGGCGCCCTGGATCGCTCGCCAGACGCGTTCCGGCGTGAATGGGACATCGAGATGCGTGATGCCCCATGGCTCCAGCGCATCGATGACCGCGTTCGCCACCGCCGGCGTCGATCCGATGGTCGCCGCCTCACCAATCCCCTTCGCCCCGAGCGGGTTCAGGTAGGTCGGCGTCTCCGTATGATGCGTCTCCAACTGCGGAAAGTCGAAGGCGCGGGGGATCGCATAGTCATTCAGCGTGCCGGTGACGAGCTCACCGGAGGCGTCGTAGACGATCTCCTCCAGCAGCGCCTGGCCGACCCCTTGCGCCACACCGCCGTGGACCTGGCCCCGCACGAGAGTCGGGCTGATGATGACCCCGCAGTCGTCAACCGAGACGAACCTCACGAGCTTGACTTGCCCCGTCTCGGGAAAGACTTCGGCAACCGCGACGTGGGTGCCAAACGGGAAGGTTTCATCGTCGGGGCGGAAGTACTCGGTCGCCTCCAGCCCGGCGCCGAACTCGGCCGGCAAGCTCGTCGGAATACGCCTTCTCGGCGATTTCTTCCAAACTGAGGCCCCGGTCCGGGACCCCGCGCACCCGGAATGCCCCCTCGGCGATCTCGATGTCTTCGGCCGCCGCCTCGAGCAGATGCGCCGCTATCGCTTTGGCCCGGTCCCGCACTTTGTCCATCGCCATCACAACAGCGGCGCCGCCAACCGCGAGCCCGCGGCTACCCATGGTCCCGTTGCCCTGAGGCGTGTTCAGGGTGTCTCCATGATTGACCCCGATCTTCTCCATCGGCACACCCAGGCCGTCCGCCACGATCTGGGCAAAGCTCGTCTCCTGCCCCTGACCGTGGGGCGAGATGCCCGTGTAGACCGTCACATCGCCGTTGGTCTCGACGCGTACGGTGGCACTCTCGAATGGCCCGAAGCCGCAGATCTCGACGTATGAGGCCAGGCCGATCCCCAGGTAGCGCCCATTTTTCCGGGCCGCTGCCTGCTCGGTCCGCAGCACCTCGTAACCCGACACCTCGATAGCGTAGTCGAGCGCCTTCGCGTAGTCGCCTGTGTCGTATTTCTCGCCCGACGCGGTCGTGTAGCCACTCTCGAACGGCGCGATGAAATTGCGACGGCGCACCTCGACGGGATCCAGCCCCGCCGCATCAGCCAGCAGATCGATGGCGCGTTCGACGTAGTAGGCGGCTTCGGGACGCCCCGCCCCGCGGTAGGCGCCGAGCGCCATCTTGTTGGTGTAGACGCTTCGCGAGCGGAACTCGAGCGCGGGGATGTCGTAGCAGCCGCTCGACATGCGACCGGTCAGCTCCGCCAGGTCCGTTCCCCGCGGAAATCCACCGAGGTCCTGCACCACGTGCATGCGCAGCCCGCGGATGCGGCCGTCGAGCTCGGCGGCGATCTCGACATCAGCCCATTGGTCCCGGCCATGGTTCGTGGCCAGGAAGTTTTCACTCCGGGTCTCGATCCACTTCAGCGGCCGTCGCATCTTGAACGCCAGCGCCGCCACGATGAAGTCTTCCTGATAGGCGCCGATCTTGACCCCGAAACCACCTCCGACCTCCGGAGCAACCGCCCGCACACGGGTCGCCGGCAGGCCGAGCGCTTCAGCGATGCTGTTGCGATTCCAATGCGGCGCCTGGGTCGATGTCCAGACGGTGATGCCGTTGATCAGCGGGTCGGGTGTCGCCACGACCGCGCGCGGCTCCATCGGCACCCCTGACAGGCGCTGCGAGCGGATGCGCGCCTTGGCCACGACCGGGGCATCGGCAAACGCCGCGTTGATGTCCCCATGATCGCGATCCCAGACCGCTCCGATGTTGTTCTTGACGGTGGCGTAGATCTGGGGCGCGCCATCCTCCATCGCCTGCTCGGGATCGGTGACGGCAGGCAGGACCTCGTAGTCGACCTCGACCGCCTCGGCGGCGTCCTCAGCCTGATAACGTGACTCGGCGATGACGGCGGCGACGGCTTCGCCGACCCACCGCACCGTGTCGCGTGCGATCGGCCAGACCGGAGGCGATTCCTCGGCCTCGTCTTCTCGCTGCTCGTAGTCCGCCTCTTCGCCGCTGCCGCCCTCGCCCGCGGCGCCGGAGAGCGGACCGCAGTACTGAGCCAGCTCCTCGCCGGTGACCACCGCGATCACGCCCGGCATCGCCTTTGCCGCGGACGCATCAATCGCGCCGATCCTGGCATGAGGGTGCGGGCTGCGCACCATGGCCACGTATGCCATGCCCGGAATGCTCAGGTCGTCGACGTACATCGACGAGCCCGTGATCAGGCGAGGATCTTCCTTGCGTCGTACTTCTGCGCCGACTAACCGGCTCAGGACCATGGGTACCCTTCTCCTCCGTCATCCCGTACCAATCGCGGCACAGGCTCTCACTCTCGGTCAGACTACCGAGCATTCTACAGTTCAGGACGCAATTCCCGGACCTGCTCAACCGTTCCAGCGACGGTTCGTTCACGTGGAGGGCTATTTCGGAAGCGCTTCCAGCGAACTGGCGCCCGATGATCTGGAAGCTGCCACCTCTACTGTCAGGCCGAGCCGGCGTGCCACTTCAGCCATCGTCAGACCTTGCACCAGGAGCGTAAAGAGGACCACGCCATACGTCATAGCCAGCAGCTCGGCCCGATGGGGGAAGCCCGTGGGCAGGCTGAGTACCGCGGCCAGCGCGACAGCACCTCTTAGACCACCCCAGAAAATGACGTGCCTCTCCGGCCAGGTAAGCCGAAATCCCAATTGAGGGAGGACCGAGCCAACGCCATAGGCGACCACAGCGCGTCCGGCCAACGCCGCCGCGATTCCAATCAAGACGGCGCCTGGATACTTCGTCAGTCCTGCCACGTGCACGGTCAATCCCATCAGCAGAAAGAGGGCGGCATTGGCGGAGAAGGCCAGGAACTCCCACAGATCAGTCAGCAGTCGTTCTGAGCCGTCACTATAGATCCAACCGCGAGAGCGCCCGAGATGGCCGAGCGTCATCGCCGCCGCTACGGTCGCTAGCACCCCCGAAAGATGAAGCGTCTCAGCAGCGAGAAACGCTCCATAGGCCATGGCGACCGAAACCGTCATCTCGGTCAGGTGCTCGTCGATCGTGGCGATCAGCCTGTGACCGACCCAGCCGAGTCCCAGCCCGATGGCCACACCACCCACGACCGAAAGCAGAAGCGTTCCAGTAGCCTCCCCAAAGCTGAACTCTCCCTGTACGGCATGGGTGAGGGTGACCAGCAATGCCAGGGCGACGCCGTCATTGAGAAGACTCTCGCCTTCCACTAGCGCGGCAAGCCGCGGGCTGACACCGAGCTGACGGAATGTCGCCAGGACGGAGATCGGATCAGTCGCGGCGATGATTGCCGCGAAGAGCAACGCCACGGACCACGGTAGCCCGAGTGTCCAGTGAACGAGAGCACCGCCGACGACCATGGCGAGCAGAACGCCGGGAACTGCAAACACAACGACGCCTGTTCGCACGCGCCAAAGAAGTCGGAGATCGAGGACGAAGGAGGCCTCAAAGAGGAGAGGCGGCAGAAACAAGAGCAGGATGATCTCGGAGTTGAGCGTCGGTGCGGAAATCCCGGGAACAGCGCCGAGTACCAGACCCAGAAGCAGCAAGGCCAGCGTGTATTGCAGATGGATCCAGCGCGCGACAACTGCCACAACCGCCGCGACAATCAGCAGGATGACGAGACCTTCGATTCCGCTCACCAGCATCCCGCCTACTCAGGTCAAGACCGCTACGTCGATGCAGCTGGAAACACAAACGGGACCACCAATTGGCAGTCCCCTCCGTCAGCCGCGCGGGTATGGGGTACGCGGCGCCCCCAAAGAAATCAATTCTCAACCGTTGCCTGGTTTAGTCAGACCACCATGTCTGTCTTGCCCTATCCGAACGGCTCCGGATCGTAGCCACCGGTCACACCAGGGTCGGTATCGGCGCCAGGCCCGCCAGTTTCGACTCGCTCCGTCTCACGTCCGGAGAGGACGGCGACCAGCCTGTCGATAACCCCGGCCACGGCCGCGTCGCTGATTCGCATCTCCTGAGCGATCTCCCAGATCGACGCGCCGTTCGCCGCCATCATGGCGATGTGGCGCTCCTGGGGCGGCAAGGTCAGGATGTAGTCGTGGGCACCTTGCAGGAGCCGCGTCGTCTCCACGTCATGTTCCGTGTTCGGCGCGCTGTCAGCATCCATGCCCTGATCCTCTCGACGATGCGTCAGCCTGCAGCAGCTCGCTGCCGAAGAATACTCACGACTCAGATTGGGAGGCACGCCGCCGCGATCGATTCGATCAGATAGCGCGGAGTTCGCAGCTCTTCCCGGTCCAGACGCCGCGCAATCGCCGCGACCACAACCAGGTCGAGCGCCGGAACGACGAAGATGTGCTGCCCTCCATAGCCAAGCGCGAAATAAGCCGGGTATCCGGCGTTCGTGGCTGTGATCCACCACTGATAGCCATAGCCGGCCCAGGCACCCGTCGAGTCCCCGGCGCTCTGCCACGTCGTCGCCGCGGCCGCATACTCGGGATCGATGATCTGCTCGCCGTCCCACTCGCCATTGCGCAGATAGAGCAGGCCCAGCTTGAGCATGTCCCGCGGAATCAGCTCCAGCCCCGACCCGGCGCTGACCTCGTCCTGAGGAGACCGCATCCACTCACCTGGACCGATGCCAAGCGGCTGGAACAGGACCTCTTCGGCGTAGTCCTCCAGCGGCTTGCCGGCCGCCTTGGCAACGGTGACGCCAAGCACCTGGGAACCGCCCGTGTTGTAGACGTAGGTCTCACCCGGAATGCCGACCACCGGCAAGCCGAGGGTCATCGCCACCCAATCTGGAGCCGCCAGCAATCGCTGCCAGTCCCCGTGGGCGTCCCACTGCAGTCCGCTCGTCATTGTCAACCACTGCCAGAGGGTGATATCCATCACGCGCGGATCGGCGCCGTCCGGAACCCTCTCGGGGATGCTCTCGCCCACGGTCTGCTCCAGGCCGTGCATCAATCCTTGCCGCAGCGCGGCCCCCGCCAGCGTTCCGGTGACACTCTTGGTCACCGAGCGCACATTGATGGGGGTCTCCGGATCCTGCCCGCCGTAGTACCGCTCGAAGACGATGTAACCGTATCGAGCGGCCAGCAACGCCGACAGCGCCGGAACTTCGTCCGGAACGCGCGCATCGACCGCGTCTAACGCAAACGGGTCAACACCCTGCTCCTCAGGATCCGCGACGCGCCAGCCGGCCGTCGGCCAGTAGTCGGGCACGACTTGCCGCGCTGACGTGCCCGAACCGGTAACCATCGTCAGCGCGGCTCCCGAGATGCCGGCCAGCAGCGCGCGCCGCGAACGACGCGAGCCATGTAACTCTCGTTTCATCGAACTAGGAACCCTCCCGCCGTCTCATCCTCAGGATCGACTACGAACTGCTGAAACCCGGTCAGGAAGCCGCGTCCGGCAATCTCGAGTCTCCACCGCAGGGTACGGCCCAACCGACGTTTCGCCCACGACGCGACCGGTAAACGTCGTCCCGATCACGCTCTCATGGATGTATGGCTGGCCGCATGAGATGCGGCCGTCGGCAAAGAGACAGGCGAGCTTGGCGGAGGTGCCGGTCCCACACGGCGAGCGGTCCACCGCGCCCTCCGCGTAGATGGTGATGTTCCGCCCGTCACCGTCCGTCGTTCGCGTCGGCTCGGAGATGATCGTGCCGTAGATACCGCGTAATTCGGGCTCATCGGGGTGAACCACTTCGATTTCGCGGTCCACCGCTCGCTTGATCTCCATCCCGAGCTGCGTCAGGGTGGTCGCATTTTCGGGAAGGACCTCGACCCTGAGGTCGGCGGCATCGACCAGCGCGTAGAAGGCGCCACCGTAGGAGACATCGGCCCGCACCGGACCGACGCTCGTCGCCAGATCGAGTCCTTGCGCGTAGCGGAAGGCGGGGACGTTCCGGAACGCCACCGAGACGACCCGATCACCCTCGACTTCCGCGCTGGCCCGAATGAGACCCGCGGGCGAGTCATAGACCACCTCCGTCCGCGGCTCGCGGCGCGGAAGCATCCCGGTCTCGAGCAGCGCCGTGGTCAAGGCGATCACGCCGTGACCGCACATGGTCGAGTAACCCTCGTTGGTCAGGAACAGCACTCCGAAGTCAGCGCCGGTCGTCACCGGTGGCGTCAAGACCGCGCCATACATGTCGGCGTGGCCACGTGGCTCGAAGAGCAGCGTCCGCCGGACGTCGTCGTGGTGCTCGGCCATGTAGCGACGTCGCTCGAGCACGGTCGCCGCCCGGGAGCGGCGGCAGCCCGGCGGTGATGATCCGCAGCGGCTCTCCCGCGGCGTGCGCGTCGATTGTCGAAATAATCCGCTCGAACCGCATCGTTCCGTCTCCATCGCGGCCATCCAGGCGGCAGCGCCGCCTATACTATTCCGGACGGACCATTCAACGCTCAGCCTCTTCCCGGAGAACACGCGTGCAACGCCTAAGCGAGGCGACCCCAGACGCCGGGGACGACTCCCCTATGTTTCCTTACGAACCAAAAGCCACCCTTGCCGACGCCGCCGCGCTGCCATCGCAGCTCCGCATGAAGCTTGCGGCGTGGCTCCGGGTGAGCGGTCAGCTCGAAGACGCCGCGAAGCTGCTGGACCTGATCGAGCAGGAGTCAGGCGAGTCGGCCACGCTTCTGGACGAGCGAGCGGCCCTGGCGCTGGCGCTTCGCGACGCCGCCGGGGTTCGCGCCTGCTGGGAGCGTCGCCTCGCCAACCATCCGGCGCCAAGTGCTCGTGCCGCCTTCGCTCGCGCGCTTCTCGAGCTGGGAGACCTGGCGGAAGCGGCCGAGATCACTCAAGAGCTCCTTGCGACGCACGGAGATTTAGCTACGGTTCGGTCCATTGCCGCCGAGGTTGCTCTCCAGCACGGTGATCTCGCCACCGCTCTCGACCACTGGACGGCACACCTGGAAGACACCTCTCGTATCGCGCCGCTACTGGCGATGACCCGCATTGCCTTGCTCGGCGGCGACCTCGACGAGGCTCGTGCGACACTCAGTCGCGCCCTGGCTGATCCCGCCGTCTTGACCGCGGCCCAGATTGCGTCCGCCGCCGGCCTGGCGGAGATACTGGCGCAGCCCGCCCGGGCCCAGGCGCTACGGCTGCGCTACGCCCGGCTGGAAGCACAGCGCGTCGCCGCGCTCGCCGCCGAGATCGATACCGCCCTCGGCCGAACCGTGGAGATGCGCTCCAGTGACCGGCTTCTCGACGAAGAGCATGGCGCTTCGCCGTCGCTGCCTGACGAATTGGGATCAAATCCACAATTGGCATCGGAGGCACAGTTTCAAGATTTGACATCACTGCCGGCAGAGGAGCCACTTGCCGACAGCCGTGCATTGGACACGTTGCGCGAGGTGTTCGGCCACGATCGCTTTCTTCCCGGTCAAACCGCCGTTATCAATCGGGTGCTGGCCGGTGTCGACACGCTGGCCATCCTGCCCACGGGCGCTGGCAAATCGCTCACATTCCAGCTGCCATCAATGCTCTTGCCGGGCACGACGCTGGTGCTCTCGCCGCTGATCGCTCTGATGAAAGATCAGGTCGAGGGTCTTCCGCCCGCCCTGCGCGAGCGGACCGTCCTCGTCAACAGCACCCTCACCCCCGCACAGCAGCAGCGCGCCATGGATGAGATCGCCGTCGGATCCTACAAGCTCGTCTACGCCGCTCCGGAACGCCTCCGTCAGCACGGCTTCTTGCGCGTTCTGCGGCAGGCAGGTGTCTCGCTGGTGGTCGTCGATGAGGCCCATTGCATCTCGCTCTGGGGTCACGATTTCCGACCCGATTACCTCTCGATCCCCGCTGCACTGCCTGAGCTGGGCGACCCGCCGTTGCTGGCCATGACCGCCACCGCCTCGGCGGAGACCGCTTCCTCGCTGTCGGGCGCGTTCCGGCGCGATCTCGACGTGGTCCGCTCCAGCTCCTTCCGTCCCAATCTGTTCTACGCCGCGCGAGCGGCTGGGCTCGAAAGAGGAGAAGGCGCGGCGGGTGGTCGCGCTCTGCCGTGAGCTGCGCGGGCAGGGCATCGTCTACGTCTCATCCCGCCGCGATGCCGAGAACCTGGCCGGCGTGCTGGGCGATAACGGCGTGCGGGCGGTTCCATATCACGCGGGTCTCGAGCCACGGTTACGCGCCGCCAACCAGGACCGCTTCATGCGCGGCGACGCGCGCGTCGTCGTCGCCACCGTTGCCTTCGGCATGGGCGTCGACAAACCTGACGTCCGCTTCATCATCCACTTCAGCCCCAGCACCTCGCTGGAGGCATATGCCCAGGAATCTGGTCGCGCTGGTCGCGACGGCAACCCGTCTCGCTGCGTCCTGCTCTACACCGCATCGGACCGTGCCACGCAGACCCGCCTCGCCCGGCGCGACGCAATGGACCTTGCCACGCTGCGCCAGGTCTACGCCGGTATCAAGCGGCACGCGGCGGGATCGTGGGCGATTTTCGATCCTTCGCGGATCGTGCTCGGGCGCGAGGATGGCGATGATCTCGACGAAGCGCCGGACCCCCGCATTGGCATCGGTCTCCTCGTCGAAGGCGGGCTCCTGGAACGCCATCCCAACGCACCCGCCACCTGGACCCTGACGCCGGGTAGAGCTGGAGATGAAGCGCCGGGAGTGCTTGACGAAGAGGATGCCGCTCTCTGGGGGAAGGTGGTCGATTGGGCTGGGCTCGATCCAGCCCTCGGCCGGCCCGTCACGCTGCAGACGGCCGCCATCTGCGATGCGCTGAACATCTCCCCGGAGATTTTGGCGCGCGTGCTCGAGGGCCAACAGGACTGGCACGCTCAAGAAGGCAACCGCCTGCCGTGTCTCCGGCTCTTCCCGGTCGAAGCGAACGCCGGCGCGCGGCTGCAACGAGTGCTCGACAACGCCGCGCAACGCGCCAAGACCCGTGTCAACCGGATGATGACCTACGCCGAAGGTCGCCGCTGCCGGCATGCCGAGATCGCCGCCCATCTCGGCGAACGACTCAACCCCTGCGGCGACGCCTGTGACGTCTGCACCCGCGAGCGAGGCGAAGGATCCGAAACGAACGCCAGGCAGGAGCGACCTGCTGGGAAGCGATCCGTTGCGACATCGGCGGACGCGATCGCCGTCTTGAAAGCGGTCGCCAGCGCCCCGTTCTCCGTCGGCAAGACCGGGCTCATCCGCCTCCTTGAAGGCTCGATCCAGAGCCGCATCCAGGGGGATCGGTCCCCGTACTTCGGAGCGCTCGGCGACCTGCCGAAAGCGAAGATCGATGGACTGATCGATCGCCTCGTCGAGGACGGCTACCTCCACCGGGATCTCAACCACGAATTCAAGCTCATCCGCCTGACCAGTCAGGGAGCCGAGGCAGGTCCGGACGACCTGGCTGCCTATGACAGCGTGCCTGAGCGACTCGGAGCATCCTCGTCCGCCCTTGAGCCAGACGGCGATCAGGACCTCTCACCCGAGGCTGACGCGCTCTTGCGCCGGCTGCACGACTGGCGGCGAGAGCGCGCACTCCGAGACGCCGTTCCCGCCTATGTCGTCGCGCCCAATTCGACGCTGGTCGAGATCGCGCGGCGCCGGCCCGGATCGATCGGTGAGCTGGTCGAAATCAAGGGCTTTGGCCCGACCCGAGTCGAGAAGTACGGAGAGGAGATTTTCGCCGTTCTCGGCCAGGCGGCCGCGTCGGATCTCCCGGACGAAGTGCAGACGACCCTATACTAGACTCCGTCCCGCTCAAAGGGGCGATGCGCTGACCCCGGCGCCACGGGGGCGGATGGGGCCCGGTGGCCTCCCCAGTCTTCAAAACTGTGTGAGTGGGGGTGCTCCCCTCACTGGTGGGTTCGACTCCCATGCGCCCTCGCCACCAGAGACCGCGTAATAGTCGGGGAAGAGGAAGGGTTAGAGCGATCATGCGCTCCAGCCCTCGCATTGTGTGGCGTCCGTTTGACACCCAAATTGACACCTTAAGCTTGTGATTTAACCCGAGGCAGGGGCGGTGGTCGGCGGCATTGGCCAACCGCCTGTCGTTCTGGCAAGCTGCGCGGCATGCCCGCTGATGACCTTGCGTCCCTCCGCGCCTTTCGCACTGACCTTCACGGCTGCTTTCCCGCGCCGCGCTGACGCCCTGTGCGAACTGGTCGATGCCCTGCTGGCCGCCGATGCGGTCACCTCGCTGCCCCACTTCAGTTTGCAGGCACCACACCGCCGCGGCTGGGGCAGCCTCTACGACGCGCTGACCGCAGGGCGCCTCGACGTCGCGGCACTGCGCGCGATGCTCCTGGCGCAGGTGCTCCCGGATACCCAACCGGTCTACGCGGTGGATCTGAGCGTCTGGCCCCGGTGCGACGCCGAGACCAGTCCGGAGCGCGGCTTTTACTACCATCCTTCGCGGCACTCGGCCGGGCAACCGATCGTTGCTGGGTGGGCGTATCAGTGGCTGGCGCAACTCAACTTCGACCGGGACAGTTGGACTGCGCCGTGCGATGTCCGGCGTGTCCCACCGACCGAGAATGCCCATACCGTTGCCGTTGAGCAGATCAGGGCCCTCCTCACCCAGGAGCCAGGAGCCGAGACCAGGCCCCTCGTCGTCTTCGACGCTGGCTACGATTCGGCGCACCTGACACAGGCCTTAGCCGAAACCCCCGTGGCCATCCTCGTCCGCTTGCGCGCCGACCGCTGCTTTTACGCTGATCCGCCGCCGGCGATGCCGTCACCGAAGGGCGGTCGTCCGCGCAAGCACGGGGCCAAGTTTGCCTGCAAGGACCCGACGACGTGGCCGGTGCCAACCGCCGAGCAGGTGATTCAAGACGAGCAATACGGCACCGTGCGCGTACGCGCCTGGGCGGGCTTGCACCCCAAGCAGCAGGCGCATCCCGGCCGCGGCACCCGCAAGACCCGGCCCATCGTGCGGGGCACCGTCGTCTTGGTTGAGGTCAGCCGTTTGCCGGCTCGGCCGTACCCGCCAAAGCTGTTGTGGCTGTGGTGGGCCGGTCCGGGCAGCCCGGACTTGGATCTGCTGTGGCGATCGTACGTCCGGCGTTTCGATCTCGAGCACACGCTGCGCTTCTGCAAGCAGAGCCTCGGCTGGACGATGCCGCGGGTGCGGCACCCGGAGCAAGCTGATCGCTGGACGTGGTTGGTGGTGGCCGCTTATACCCAGCTGCGGCTCGCGCGACCGTGGATCGCTGACCGTCGGCTGCCCTGGGAGCGGCCGCTCGCGCTGGGGACATCGACGCCCGCCCGCGTCCGGCGGGCCCTTTCCGCACTCTTGCCGATGGTCGGCACGCCGGCCAAAGCGCCAAAACCCTGCGGTCGCTCACCAGGCCGACCCATGGGGAGTCGGCTGGGACGCGCTCCCCGCTACCCCGCCCTCAAGAAAGCGGCCTGAGACCTGCTTTCGGCCTGAACTCCACCCGATCCGCCGCGTCCGCCGAGCACGGTGCGACTCCTCCTGAGGTTAAATCACAAGCTAAGTTCTAGTACCTTCCCGCAAACACCGCATTTACCCGGCGAGAACGGCATCCATTGCCGCTGCCACTTGCTGGTGCATCGCCGGAAGCAGATGCGAGTAGGTGTCCAGCGTGAGACCGACCGTGCCGTGCATGTCTGGAGACCACATTCGGGTGCACGCCTTGCATCAAGGCCAGCGTGGCCGCCGTGTGACGTAGATCGTGGAACCGCACGCGTCGGATTCCGGCCGCATCGAGCGCGGTGTAAAACACCTGGCGTGACCATGACGGGGTCGATTGACCCGCCAAAGGGGCCGGCAAACACCAGATCGAGCTCGCCATTGATTGTCAATCAGAAGCCCGTGAGTCGGATTAAAAACCGACCATGAGCGGACAGGCTGCCTCAACACGCTCGCCCAAAGTCGGGCTGTTTCTGCCGACTGGCGAGCTCATGGCAGGTGGCGCCACAGCGGGCTGGGCGGAGCTGCTGAACCTGGCCCGGCGAGCAGAGGACCTCGGCTTCGATTCACTCTGGGTTCCTGACCACTTCCTCCTGGGGTCTGACGGCGATTCGGAGGCGATCGGCGGCTGGGAGTGCTGGTCGCTGCTTGCCGCGTTGGCCGCAACGACCTCACGTGTAGAGCTGGGAGCACTCGTCAGCTGCACCGGATACCGCAATCCGGCACTGCTGGCCAAGGTGGCCAGTACGGTTGACGAGATCAGCGACGGCCGGTTGGTCCTCGGCATCGGAGCCGGCTGGGCAGAATCGGAGTTCCGCGCCTTCGGCTTCCCGTTCGATCACCGGGTCGCCCGCTTCCAGGAGGCTATTCAGATCGTCACCGGTCTGTTACGCCACGGCCGACTGGATTTCCAGGGAACCTACTACTCCGTTCGGGACTGCGAGTTACGCCCACGCGGGCCGACGACCACATGGGCCACCCATCATGGTCGGGGCCTCAGGTCCCCGCATGCTTGGTCTCACCGCTCGCTACGCCGACGCCTGGAACGCCGACTTTGGCAGCGACCCAGAATCAATTCGCGGATTGAATGACGCCGTTGATGCCGCGTGCCGTGAGGCCGGTCGCGACCCGGCGACGCTCGGGCGTTCAGCGTCGGTCTTCGTCGACGTCACAGGCCACTCCCGCGCTGGCGACAACTGGGTTGCAGACGTGCGGGCGGGCCGTTCGCTTTCTGGCTCGACCGAGGAGCTAGCAATGGCGTTGCGGACATTACGCCGACGCGGGCGTCGAGCATGTTCAGGTCTGGCTGGACCCAAGCACGATCGCCGGCGTGGAAGCACTCGCCCCGGTTCTAGCGTCGCTCGACGGCATAAAGTGAAGTCCGTTGGCGCCAGGACGCCGAAAAAGCGCACTCAGAGTTCCCGAACTCCCAATTGCTCGCATCAGGTTGAAATTTTCATCTCGCCAGCGCCATAGCGAATCGCCGCGTCGACGAAGATTCGCGGTGCCTGCTGCAGCGCCAGGATGCTGACCCACTCGTTCGGACCGTGCGCGAGCGGCAGGAGCCCGGGACCGAACGCGGCGAGAGTTGGGATGCCGCCCTGGCCTTGAAACGGCCAGGCGTCGGTCGCCCCCGGGAAGGCGGCGAGCGGTGGCGCTTCGCCGAGCACGTCCGCCGCGGCGCGCTCGACCGCGCGCACCATCGGATCGTCCTGCGGCACCTCAGTCGGCGCGATCCAGGCTAGCGTCGGCGCAAACTCCCAGGTGACCTCTGCCCCGGGCACCAGAGGCCGGATCCGTTCCAGCGCGGCGTCGACATCCTCGGCCAGGGACTCCTGGGTCATCCCGGGTGTGGTGCGGATGTCGCACCAGAACTCCGCGTGGCCGGGGAGCACACCGTAGCCGACGCCGCCGATGCTCTTCACGCCGAGGTTGATCGTCGGCCCGGCTGGGCATAACGGATGCTCGGGATAGCGAAGCTTCAGCTCGCGTCGCAGGGCCACCAGCACGTTCGCCATTGCCTCGACCGCATTGACCGTCGGCAGCTGGTCCGAGATCGAGGAGTGCGTCTGCGTGCCCTTGACGATGACGCGGAAGCCGCTGAACCCGCGCGAGATGACTCGTATAGCCTCCCAGTCCTCATGCACTCCGGCAGGCTCCCCCAGCAGGATGGCGTCGACCTCTAGCGCACCTGACCGCACGAGATAGGACGCTCCGAAGTGGCTGCCGTACTCCTCGTCGGCCGTGAAGATCAGACTGAGCGACCCCGCGGCCCGGTCCGCGACCCGCGCGAACGCCGCCCCGGCCAGGACCATCGCCGCACAGGCGCCCTTCATATCGGTCGAGCCGAGCCCGAAGAGGCGGTCTCCCTCGATCGTCGGCGCGAAGGGATCGGTTCGCCACTCCGCCGCCGCGTCGCCCACCGGCTTGGTGTCGAGATGACCGCACAGCGCCAGGTGCGGCCCCGGGCGCGCCCCATCGATGCGGACGATCAGGTTCGGCCGGTGCGGCGCTTCGGCCAATACTCGCGCCCGAGGCAATCCGTAGTGCGCGAGCGCCCGCTCGATCACCGCCGCCGGCGCCGTCTCATCCCCCGGCAGATTCGGCGATGGCGCCGCGACGAGCGCCGAGGTCAGCGCGATCACCTCGCCTTGCCGCTCTCCCAGGAAGCTATCTGCCTCCACTAGCAGAGATCGAGTGGAATCGATGGCGCTCACATCCTATGAACCCCGACTGATAGTTGCCGAAATGATCAACGCCCCGCGGCCAGTCTCCCCCTCTCCCAGCGCCGACTGGGAGAGGGGGTCAGGGGGGTGAGGCGCGCCGCCAGGTGAGGCACCCAAGGCTAATCCGCCAGCAGCGCCGCGGACTGCGGATTGAAGACCACGCTCACCGACTCGCCCGCCGCGTGCTCGTTCTCCCCGACCGCTCGGTTCTGGCGGTAGACCGTCAGCATCTGACCACCCGGCAGGCGGATCAGGTATTGCGTGTGCGTGCCGACGTAAACGATCTCTTCGAGCCGCCCCGTCAACGCGTTCGAACCGGGCACCTCGCTGCCGGGAAGATCTGCGAGCAGCGAGATCTTCTCCGGCCGCACCGCCAGCGTCATCCGTCCCTGCGGGTGGATACCGTCCGGAATTCGCGCTCGCAGCGGTCCCGATCCCGGTAGGTCGACGTTGACTCCCATCCCGTCCGAGCCGGTGACGTCGACCTCCAGGAAATTCGTCTGGCCGATGAAATCCGCCACGAAACGCGTTCGCGGCCGCTCGTAGATCTCGCCGGGCGTACCGAGCTGCAAGATGCACCCTTCGTTCATGACCGCGATGCGATCGGACATAGTGAGGGCTTCTTCCTGATCGTGGGTGACATAGACGAATGTCGCGCCAACCTCCCGGTTGAGCTGCTTCAGCTCCAGCTGCATCGCCTTGCGCAGCTTCAGGTCGAGCGCGCCGAGCGGTTCGTCCAGGAGAAGGACCGCGGGACGGTTGACGAGGGCGCGCGCCAACGCCACCCGCTGCTGCTGTCCGCCGGAAAGCTCCGCCGGCTTGCGTGCCTCGACATGCGGCAGCCGCACCATGGCCAGGGCGTCCCCTACGCGCTTCTGCCGCTCGGCTTTGGGCACCCCCGCCATTTCGAGACCGTAGCTCACGTTCTGCGCCACGGTCATGTGTGGAAAGAGCGCGTAATTCTGAAAGACCGTGTTCACGGGCCGGCGATAGGGCGGGCCGGTCTCCCATCGCCTCACCCTCGATGAAGATCTCACCCGAGGAAGGCAGTTCGAAGCCACCGATCATCCGCAGCGTCGTCGTCTTGCCGCAGCCGGACGGTCCCAGCAACGTCAGAAACTCACCCTGTCGCACGTCGAGAGAGATGCCGTTGACAGCCTGCACGTCGCCGAAATGCTTGCGAACCTCGCGCAATTCGATGCTGGGCCGCCCCACGTGTCGGGACTGGGGAGAGACCGATTCGCTTACGGCTAACTGGGCCATTCTTGGAGTCTCCAATGTCTCATTCAACCGCCGATGGCCGCCTGCTTCGAAAGCCGATTCGAAAGAAGCACGCCGGCGAGCGACACGGCAACGATGATTGTCGCCGCCGCGTTGATTTCCGGCGATATTCCCTGGCGCAGCCGGCCCCAGATCAGCAAAGGCAACGTCTTTTCGCGCCCCGTCAGGAAGAACGTGACCACCACCTCGTCGAAGGAGAGCGTGAAAGCCAGGATGGCGCCTGCCAGGATCGCGGGTCGGATCAACGGAAACGTGACCCGCCAGAACGTTCGATTGGGCGACGCCCCGAGATCCGCGGACGCTTCGTCCAGGCTTCGCGGCAGTTGGCCCAGTCGTGCCACGACGTTGTTCAGGACCAGCGTGATGCAAAACGTCCCGTGGGCGATGATGATCGTCCACTTCGAAAGCGGCCACCCCAGCATCGAGAAGAACGAAAGCATAGCCACGCCGGTGACGATCCCCGGCAGGACGATCGGCATGACCACAAAGAATCGGATCGCGGGCTTGCCGGGGAAGTTGTACCGGTCGAGGGCGAACGCGGTCAGGGTCCCCAGCACTACGGCGATGCCGGCGGCAATCAGACCAATCAATACCGAGAGGCGGACCGACTCCTGAATGTCGCGGTCGACCAGCAGCTCGCCGTACCAGTCGAGTGTGTACCCCTTGATCGGCCAGGCGTTCACTTTAGTCGCGCTGAACGAATAGAGGATCACGACGAACAGCGGCAGGTAGAGGAAGAGATAGACGAGCGCCGAGGCAATTCCTAGCCACGGGCCGCCTCGCTTCGTCCGCGCCGGAGCCCTCGCCGGCATTGCCGCTGGCGCAATCGTTTCGGAACCAAGCGTGCCGGCCCGGCTGACGCTCATCCCGCTTGACCTCGACCGAGGGCGCCCGCCTTGTTTGCCAGGAGCAGGAACACCGAGATGATGGCCAGGACGGGCAGAATCAACGCGGCCCCCAGGGGCCAGTTGTTCGCCATGCCAAACTGGTCGGCGATGATCCCCCCAATCAGCTCGGTCCCCGCGCTGCCGCCAATCAGGCTCGGCGTGATGTAGTCGCCCATCGTCAGGCTGAACACACTCAGGCTGCCGGCGAGCAGACCGGGCAGCGAGAGCGGGAGGACCACGCGGCGAAACGTTTGCCACCAGTTTGCGCCCAGGTCGGACGCCGCCTCCAGTAATGAGTTCGGCATGCGGTCGAGGATGGTGTACAGCGGCAGGATCATGAACGGAAGCCAGACCTGGCAAAACGTGATGTACATCCCGGTCTTCGAGTACAGGAAGGCCGAGACCGGTTCGTTGACAACCCCCGTCGTCAACAGAAACGAGTTCAAAATGCCGTTAGTGCCGAGAATCGTCTTCCAGGCGAAGGCACGAACCAGATACGAGCTCCAGAGGGGAAAGACCACGAGGATGAGGAGGAGCTCGCGGTGTCTCGTCGCCCGTTTTGCGATGTAGAAGGCGATCGGGAACGCCAGGATCACGTCGGTCAGCGTCACCGCCGCCGCAATCAGGAAGGTTCGTAGCAAGACGGTCGGATAGAGTGGATTCCCGGCGACCGTGCGCAGGTTGTCGAGCGTCAGGGTTCTGTCGATCGTCAGATAGTCGACAGACCAGAACGCGTGGAGCAGGAGCAGCCCAAGCGGGACCAGGTAAAAAACGCTGATCCAGGCCACCGGCGCGGTTAGCAGGGCGAACGGCCCCGGTTTTATCCTGGCCGCACTCCTGGTCTCCATAGTTGGGGCGGCCGTCGCGGTCGCCATCGCATCAACCTGTCTGCTCCTGGGCGTCCCTGGCGCAATGGCACTCGAGGCCCGATGGTGACCTGCCGCCCGGGGAACGGCGAGTGCCGTTCCCCGGAGGCCGAACCTCACGCGGGCCGTGGCTCAGGAGGCGGTAGCCTCCTGCCAGATCTGCACCCACTTGTCATAGTTCGGAACGAACTTCCACATGTGGATCTTGGCGTACTCGGCCGGGACGTCGACCATTCGCAGCTGCTCCCGCAGCTCCGTCGGCAGCGTTTCCACAACTTTGCTGTTGGTGATGCTGTAGTTCAGGTTCTCGATGACGCCCATCTGGCCCTCGGGTCCGATCATGTAGTCGGCCCAATTCAGCGCCAGCTCCGGGTTAGGAGCCTTATTCGAGATGCACCACGAATCGGACCAACCGGTGACCCCCTCTTCGGGTGTCGCCTCGGCGACCGTGCCCTCGGAGTCCCGAATCTGCAGCGTGATCCAGGACCACCCGTCGGCGATCACGACCTCGCCATTGAGGAAGAGCTCCGCGATCTCCCCACCAAGGTCCCAGTATTTCCGGACCAGTGGTCGCTGGCGGACCAGGATGTCCTTGACCTGGGCGAGTTGCTCGTCGTCGAGCAGGAATGGATCCTCAGGCTTCGGATCGAGAAGAAGCGCGTATTGAGCGATCTGAAGCGGGTAGTTCCAGGTCGTGATCTTTCCCGAGTACTGCTCGTCGAGAAGCGCGTTCCATGAGGTTGGAGTTTCGGCCACCTCGTCCGGGTTGAAGAGTAGGATCGTCGGGCCCCAGGAGAAGTTGACCCCATAGAGCTTGTCGTCGAAGGTGATGTAGGGCGGACGCTGGAACTGTTCGTAGAGATCCGGGTAGTTGGTCAGCTTGCTCGCATCGATCTCCATCAGCAGTCCGGCATCGTAGAGCCTCTGCGGAAGATCGGATGAGGCGGAGACCATGTCAAAGGTGGCGCCGCCGCTCCCCTGCATCGCCGCGAACATCTCATCGCCGGTACCGGCAAACGTCGCCTCGACGTTCACGTCGTTGGCTTCTTCCCAGGGGATCGTGAACGAATCCGATGTGTAGCCTTCCCAGACGATCATCGTCAGCTCGTTGGACTGAGCCAGTGCCGGGCTGCGGCCGATGGCCGGCCCGAGCGCGGTAGTCAGGCCCAGGGCGGCAAAGAGTTTGCTCAGGTCGCGGCGGCTGATCGCGCCCGACCGGAAGCCGGCCATGACCGTCGTCGGCTCCAGCTCCATCAGGCGCTCGATGCGGTCGTCACCCATCTGGTTCATCGCCTACCTCCTCAAACGCGCAGTTCGACACGCGACTCGACATCGAGTCGCGATCGAGTTCGATTCCACTCCGGCCCGGGGCGTCATCCCGTCCGGTATGGGGTCTCGCGCACGGTAACCGTTGCCATGGATCGCGTCAAGAAGTGGCAGAGGTGTCTATTCTGCTGTCTGCGGCACGCAAAATCGGCCGGGTCAGACAGGTTGGGCCACCGGCGCGATTGTGGGAGAGCTCATTTCCGACGTAGGTCAGCACGTCGCAACCTGCCGCGCGCAACCGGCCGCGTGTTATGGGGCTGCCGTCACAAACGAGCACCCGCATCGGCGCCAGGGCCAGCACGTTGCAGCCGTGCGTCTCGAACTCCTCGTCGGGGACTTCGATGAACGTCCACCTTCTCTGTTGCAGCTCCTGGACGAAGGGGACCGACATCAACGGCAGATAGACGACCGCGAGCCGGTCGGCGACCGGACTGATGAAGGACATCAGGTGCAGGCACTCATCCGGACCTCGCCAGTGCGGCAGATCGACCGTCATCGTCTCGATGCCGTGCGGCGCGAGCAGCGCCGTCAGCTGCCGAATCCCCTCGCTGTTCGTGCGATAGCCCCGGCCGATGGCCAGCGTGCGCTCGTCGAGCCAGAGCGTGTCGCCGCCCTCGACGGTCCCCGGCGCCTCGATCCGTCCGATGACCGGGATCCCCAGCTCCGCGTACGTCCGCTCGGCGAGATCGACCTCGGCCAGTCTCAGCTCCTTGCCGGGCCGCAATAGCACGGCCCCCGCATCGGTCATCAGCGATGGGTCGTAGGCGAAGATCGCGTCGAGCAGTCCGGCGTCGTCAGGACCAGCCGTCACGACTTCCGCGCCGCTCTCGGCCAGGAGCGCACGGAACGCGTCATGCTCGATCTGGGTTCGGTCATGATCGACGGCCCGCGGATAGCCGAAGCGGCTGAATTCGTCGTCGGTCGCGGCAGGCGCCGGCTTGCGCACTAGCACCCGTCTTAGCGGGGCGACCATGCTCTGGCCGCCCCAGGCGCGGCCGGTCGCCACCGTCGATTCTTCCATGAGCGAAGTCATACCTGTTGGCTCCCTTTGCCCGGATCGCAATTGCTCGCTGGTCGTCCCGGCCGATGCTAGCACGCCCTGAACCCCGCCTCGCCAAGGCTATGCTTGACTGGCGACACGGGCAATGCGCCCGCGGCGCTCACTCGGAGGAGAGCTTTTCTTGTCGCGCATCGCCGTCTTCGATCCTTTCTCCGGCGCCAGCGGGGACATGATCCTCGGGGCCCTGGTCGATGCCGGGGTTCCCCTGACCGTGATCCGGGACGCCATCTCTCGGCTCGGTATCGACGGCGTCCGTATCGCCTCGCGGCCAGCCGCAAGTGGCGCTGTTCGCGGCACGCGGGTGGTCGTCGAGCCTAGCGGCGAGCAGCCATCGCGTGACTGGCGGACCATCCGTGTCCTGCTCGCAGAATCAACCCTGGTGCCGTCCGTGCGCGACGCGGCGCTCGCTGTCTTTTCCGCCCTGGCCGCCGCCGAGGCTGAGGCCCACGGCGTGCCGATCGAGGACGTGCACTTCCATGAGGTTGGCGCGGTCGATGCAATCGTCGATGTCGTCGGCGCCTGCGCTGGCCTCGACGCGCTCGGGGTCGACCAGATCGCCTCGAGCCCGGTCGCCGTCGGCTCTGGCTGGGTGCGCTCCGATCATGGTCTGCTCCCTGTTCCCGCCCCGGCGACCGCGATTCTCCTGGCAAAGCAGTCTGTGCCTATCCGGCCGGACCCACCTGATGAGTCCCCAGCCAGGCGAGCTGCTCACGCCGACCGGCGCCGCCATCCTCGGCGCGCTGGCGAGCTGGAACGTGCCGCCGTTCGTCCCCGCTCGCCTCGGCTATGGATTTGGGACTCGCGAGCTTCCCTGGCCGAACGCGCTCCGGCTGTGGGTCGGTGAAACATCGGGCTCGAGCGCGGCGGGCGAAGAGCTCCTGCTGGAGACGAACATCGACGACATGAACCCCCAGTTCTATGAACCCTTGACTGAGCGTCTCTTCGCCGCGGGGGCGCTCGACGTCTGGCTCACCCCGATTACCATGAAGAAGGGCCGGCCCGGCACGATCGTCTCGGCCATCGTCACCGCGGACCGCCGCGACGAGGTCGAACGCGCCTTCTTTGTCGAAAGCACGACCATCGGGGTGCGTGCGACCCCCGTCAGCCGCACTCGCGCTCCGCGGCGGTTCGAGACGGTTGCCACCCGCTGGGGCGATGTGCGGCTCAAGCTACGGGGCTGGGACGGGCGCGTCATCGGCGCCATGCCCGAATATGACGACTGCCTCCGGCTGAGCCGCGCCAGCGGCGCGCCGATCCGCGAGATCTGGGCCGAGGCTAACCGGCTCGGCGAGGTGTACACCGGTCAGCGGTGGGCTGCCCAGTTCCCTGGCGAGTCGAACCCGGCCGTACTGTCAGCGGAACCGGATCCAGGCAATGACGACCGGCAGCACCGCGAATAGCAGATCCGGCACCGGCCGCAGATAGAGCGCGCGCTGGACCTGGGGGCGAAGGTTCTCGATCTCGGCCAGACCGATCCCGAGGCGTTGCGCCAGGACCACGCGACTGAGCAGGAGTCCGAAGATGACGATCACGATGGCGATGGCCTGCAGGTCGAGACCCTGCCGCTTGGTCAGCCATCGCACCATCGTCTCGACCGCGCCGAAGCCGAGCAAGAGCGCCCAGTAGAACTGCCAGTCGGGGAAGAAGCCCCAGGCGATCCCGACCGCGGTCGCCACCACAAACCCGGCGCCGGCCGCGGTGAGTGTTCGGGCGGGGTTCGCGGCCACGGACGACCGCGTTCCTGCACAATCGGGGCAGCGCATGCCGACCGGGGTGCGCACACCGCAACGAGGGCAGATCGGCCGGCCACATCGGGAACAACGCAGACGAGTCTCGACGTCCGGGTGGTCCGCGCATCGGACCGGGCCGGTACTCGGATAGACCTCGGCGACGTCAGTCATGTCGCGGCGCCCGACAGGCTAGCTGAAGCCGCCACCGCCGCCCCCTCCACCGCCTCCACCGCCTCCGCCCCCGCCGCCAAAGCCGCCTCCGCCACCGCCGAAACCGCCGCCGAAGCCTGACCCACCGCTCCAGCCTCCGCGGCCGCCGCCGCTCCAGCTCCCACCAGAGAACGCCTGGCCAGCGGAGTTGAAGAGATCGAAGAGTGAACCGGATGACGCTTGCAACGATCGGCCGGCGCTGTCACTGAAGTCCTGCAAATCAGGCATGTTCCACGACGGGCCACCGCCGCCAGACGGTACGCCGCTGCCCCCTGCTCCGCCCTGCCCACCGGTACCGGCGTACGGACCATAACCCCCACCGGGGATAATCACCGTCCCACCACCGTACGGCCCGAACCACGGTCCCGGATACCCTCTCCTGCCGAACGGCCCGGGAGATGTCGTGACATCGTCGCCATACCAGGTCGGCGAAGCCGTCGGCACGCGCGAGAACTTGTCGACCCAGGAGCTCTCGAGACCAAACGCAATGGCGTACGGCAGGTAACGATCGAAAATGTCCTGCGCCTCGTCGAGCTTTTCATAGCGCTCGATGGAGGCCAGATAGTTCCGGAAGGCCCGCCACTTCGCCGCCGCCTCGGCGCCGGCGGGGGACTTACGCGGCATGAAGCGGGAGATCAGGACGACGATCAGGCCGATCACGACCAGTGCCGCAATCGGGATGAAGATGGTGGGCGCGATATCGGCGAGCGACCCGATCGCTATGCAGCCGCCGATGATGGCCACGATCAGCGCGAACATCCCGATCGACTTCCACCTGCCGCGAGTGCGCTCCGGCGACATGGTGAAGTAGCCGCGCTCCACCAGCTCGTCGTAGAGATGGCGCTGAATCTGTGGCTGCGCGGCGGCGAAGCGCCCTTTGACCTCAGAAAGCGCTACTTGCTCGCCCGATTTGACCTTGGAGCCAAACAACGCCTCCAGCAGCTCGCGCTCGAATAGCGGTACCTTGGGTTCGTCCTGGAGCGCCGTCAGCGTGAAGTCGCCGCCACGTCCGAAGATACCCGCCCCCTCGGTACGGTCGATACGCAGCACGCCCCGCTGCCCGAGATCGACCAGGGTGGCGACGATGTCACGCTGATCGACCTGTTCATCCATCAGAGCACCGATTACGCCAGGCGGGAGATTGTCCGGCGGATCCGGGATGAACTCGGCGACCGGTCCAACCTCGGGATCACGACCCCGTGTCCACCACGTGGCCAGCACAGCTACCGCGCCACCAATGGCGATCAACAGCCCCAGGCCCAGAAATAGGAGGTTGAGCCGGCCACCCATGGCCGCGCGCTCGGCCTGTTGCTGCTCCTGGCGATCACTGGCCGCCTGCCACGAGGGCTCGGCGGCCAGCACCAGCGGCTCGAACTGCAGACCGGCGTCGAGCGAGTCACCCCGGCCTAAATCACTTGCCGTCCAGGTCCACGTCTGCCCGTCCTCGGTGTGATCTTCCGGTCGCTCGCTGCCCGGTCCCTGGATGAACGTCCGCCCCGGATCGACCGGACGCGGCAGCACGAAGCGCAAGGTCGCGTCGTTGACCGGTGCGTTCTCGGTAAGCTCCTCGCCGACCCCTATCCAGGAGATCTGCTGGTACGGCGTCTCAACATCGTCATAGACGCGCAGTGCGCCGTATGCGTCGTAGTCGATCTGGAAGGTGCGCGACTGCGAGGTGGTGCGCGGAAAGCTCCACTCGACCCTGAGTGTCGGACCAACCTCGCGATAGCTGTAGGTATTCGGAACGTCGGCAGAGAACTCACCCGGGGAGACGTACTGGTACGGCTGGACCGAGTCCCCGGTCACTTCACCGGCACGGATGTTGTCGATCGCGTCGATCCGGGCCAATGGAATCTCGCGGTAGCCGCTACGGAACGGCCCGCCGATGAAATCAATTCGATCCCGCTCCGTGACGTGGAAGGAACTATCCTCGCGCAGCTCGACCGTGACATCGATCTCGTCCCAGACCACGGAGCGATCGGCTTGTGCGAGGGCAGCGGAAGGCAGGGCGGCGAATGACACGACCGCCAGCGCCAGCAGCGCCAGTAGCCAGGCCACGCCGCTAGATCGGGAGCGTCCCCGGTTCATCATTGGTCGCTTTCATCAGTTCGCGAGCGTCTGGATCATCAAGGCGAGGATACGGCACAAGCCGCCGCGATCACCACTTCGCGTTCACGTTCGGGTCGGGTTTGCGGCAGATGTTACGCTTCTCGCATGCCTGCTTCCCCTCGACGCCGCAAGCCGCTCCCGATGACCACCGCCGGAGACTACTCCCCCCAAGAGGCCATCATGACGATGGCCGACCACGGCTATCGCGTGACCGGTCCCCGCCGCGCCATCATTGCCTCGGCGTTACGGCGGGAGCGGCCGTTTACGGCCGAGCAGATCGTCGCCGATGCGACAGGTGCCGCTGGCGAGAGCGGCCGCTCGACGGTCTATCGAACGCTGGAGATCCTGGCCTCGCTCGGCGTGCTCTCCCGAATTCTGGACGGATCGGGACGACCGGTTTACGTCGCCGGCGCGCCGGTCCACCGCCATCACCTCGTCTGCGCCGGGTGCGGCGCTGCCGTTCCGTTCAACGCCTGTCCGGTAGCCGATCTGGCTGACACACTGGCGCGGGAAAACGACTTCGAGGTCCACGGCCACCTTCTGGAAATTTTTGGCACCTGTGGTGACTGCCGCGCTGCCGCTCGCTGATTTGATTCATCCCGGCCGCCAGCATCCATTATTGACACATCGTCTCACATACAGTCTCATTTGCCGCATGCAGCTCGCTTGGCATGGACGATGAAAGACCGCGCGATGGCGCCTTCGCTTTGAGATGTGCTGCTGGACCTTCAATCGGTTCGCGACGTCTCGATGACCGCGGCCGCGATCGCTACTCCATCGAGTCGGGCCATCGATCCAGGGCCGAGTGAATCGGCTGTGCCGCGCATGCAGACGGTGCGCCTGGGCGTTCACTTCGAGAATCGATCGGCCATCGAAGAGGTCAGTCTTGATTTTCATGCGAGTGAGTCGACCGCGTTGGTCGGCCCCAATGGCGCCGGCAAGAGCACGCTGCTGAGATGTCTGGACGGCATCCTGGCGCCAACCCATGGCGAGGTCTTCCTCGACGGCCAGCCCGTTCACCGTCCAAGCCCTCGCGTCGCCTACGTGCCGCAGCGCTCAGACGTCGACTGGAGATTCCCGATCAGTGTGCTCGATGTGGCCCTCATGGGTCGCGCGCTGCGTGCCAGCCGCTTGTTGCCCGTCTCACATCGGGACCGGGAGGATGCGCTGGCCGCGCTCGCCGAGGTCCGCATGCGTCGCTTCGCCCCTGTCCAGATCGGAGCACTCTCCGGGGGGCAGCAGCAACGGGTCTTCATCGCCAGGGCACTCCTGCAAGCGGCCGACGTCTTCCTACTGGACGAGCCGTTTTCGGGAGTGGACGCGCCGACGCAGGGGTTGGTGCTCCAGGTCCTGGATGATCTCCGCTCGGCCGGCAAGACGATCGTCTTCGCGACGCACGACCTGGCCATGGCGGAGCGATCGGCCGACGTTTGCGTCATGCTGAACCGGCGGGTCATTGCTGCCGGCCCGCCGGCGGAAGTGCTCACGGTTCAGGGCTTGCAAGCAACCTTTGGCGGAACGGCCGAACTGGACATCGAACGCCGGCCGTCTCCGTGACCGCCCTCCTGTCCACATTGACGGAACCGTTCCAGCACACGTTCATGCAAAACGCGTTCGCCGCGATCCTCCTCGTCGGCTTGATCTGCGGCGCGGTGGGTGTCTTCGTCATTCTGCGCGGCCTGGCCTTCATGGGCGACGCCATGTCTCACGCGGTCTTCCCCGGGGTCGTCATCTCTTACGTCCTCGGCGGCAGCTATCTCATCGGCGCCATCATTTCGGCAACGATCGTTTCGCTCGCCATCGGGGCGGCAACACAGAGTGGGCTGCTTCGCAACGACACGGCCATCGGCGTCTTCTTCGTGGGGTCCTTTGCCCTCGGCGTGGCGATCATTTCCACTCAGCAGTCCTATGCGCGCGATGTGACGAATCTCTTGTTCGGGTCGATTCTCGGGGTCTCGCGCGAAGATCTCCTGCTTACGGCGATCGTCGGCTGTTGCGTGCTGCTCGCGCTCTGGCTCTCTCGTCGCGAAATCGTGGCCAGCTCGTTTGACCGCACGTTTGCCCGATCACAAGGGCTCAATCTCTGGGGTTGGGACCAACTCTTCCTGCTGCTGCTTTCCCTGACGATCGTCATCTCGCTGCAGACCGTCGGCAACGTGCTCGTGCTGGCGATGCTGGTTACGCCAGCCGCCACCGCACGGCTGCTCACCGTTCGCCTCGGTCCCATGATCGCGCTCTCGGCGGTCCTCGGCGCCGCATCGGGAGTGGGCGGGCTGTATGTCTCGTACTTTCTCGGCATTTCCTCGGGAGCTAGCATCATCCTGGTGGCGACGGCGTTCTTCCTGGTGATCTTCCTCTTCGCGCCTCAGACCGGCGTCATCACATCGCGCGTTGCGCGGCGGCTGCACTTCGAGCACCCGGAGCGCGACCAGTTCCTCGAGCCGGAGATCGAGGAAGACGTTGCTGGCTCGAGAGCCTGACGGTCTCGATCCCGTCGGGCCCTCTGCTCTTCTATGATGTCGACTCGCGCGCGTTTCGGCGACAGCATGATCAACCAGGAGGAAAGCCTGACCATGAGCGAAGGGAGAGCGCCCGCTCGATTTTCCAGCCCGGACACGATGCCGCGGCCCTATGGCTACTCGCAGGTGGTCGAGATCACCGGCGGCCATCCGGTCTACATCTCGGGTCAGGTCCCGCTCAATACGAACAATCAGGTCGTGGGCGTTGGCGATTTCGCAGCCCAAACCAGGCAGGCGTTCGAAAACGTGCGGTTAGGTCTCGAGTCTGTCGGACTGACGTTTGCCCACGTCGTCAAGATTCAGATGTTTCTCACCGACATCGCCAACCTGCCGGCCATCCGAGACATTCGAGACGAATTCGTGAACACGGAGCAGCCACCCGCCAGCACGACCGTGCAGGTCGCCGCGCTCTTTCACCCTGATGTGCTGTTCGAGATCGATGCGATTGCCTATGCGCCGAGTGCGAGGGATCAGAGCGCCCAGTAGCGCTGCTGGACCGCTATCACTCGATCGATCGCGCTCGCCGCATCGAGTCCCAGCTCGACCGATGCGGGTTGAGTCGCCGCTCGCTCGCCATACGGATCGGCGATCCCCTGGCCATCCGCAACCTGTTCGACTAGTGTCTGGGCGATCATCGCCGAGCAATACGGCGCGTACTGCGGCGCGTATCCGCCTTCTTGGGTGACGATGAGTCGCCCTTCGCAGCATTCCGCGGCGATCGTCATCATCGCCTCAGTCATCGCTCGGTATCCGTCCAGCGTCACCGACATCCGCGCCAGCGGATCCATCACGCTCGCGTCCTGCCCGGCCGAGACGATCACCAGGTCGGCATCGAACTGCCGGGCGATCGGCATGACGATCCTGGAGAACGCCTCGCCGTAGCCTCGATTTCCTGTACCAGCCGGTAGAGGAATATTGACCGTGAATCCCTCTCCGTCGCCGATGCCGACTTGATCGGCCGCTCCCCACCCGGGCGGATAGAGGTCGTCCTGGTGTAACGAGATGAACAAGACGCTGGGATCGGCCCAGAACGCGGCCTGCGTCCCATTGCCATGATGGACGTCCCAATCGAGGATAAGGACGCGTTCGGCACCGTGCATGCGTTGGGCCTGGCGTGCCGCGACGACCGCGTTGTTGAAGACGCAGAATCCCATTCCCTCGTCCGCCATGGCATGGTGACCTGGCGGGCGGACCAGGGCATACGCCGCGTTGACGGCACCGGCCATGACGGCGTCGACCGCGGCGATCGTGCCACCTGCGGCGAGGCGCGCGACGCGATCTCCACCACGCCCGATCGGAGCGCCCGCGCCGGTATCTCCGCCGTCGGTTTGCGCGATCTCCGTCACCCTCGCGACATGCTCCGGTGTGTGATAGACGGTCAGCTGCTCGTCGGTGGCGAAAACTGGCTCGATACGCCGCATCCGTTCCGCGATCCCGAACAGATCCATCAGGTGCTTTGCGCGGCCGACGAGGGCCGGGCTCGACGGGTGTGCGACCGGTTCGGCGAAGGGGTACGGGTAGCGGTCCCCGATCAGGGCAAGACCGGTGTCATGCGTCAGATAACGGTCGTCGAAGACAAGACCGACGACCCGATCTCGCGGCACGAATCACTCCATCTCGATGAGTACGAAACGCTACAAGGGGCTGACGCTGAGACCCATGCCGTCCATCACGTTCCAGAACGTCATGAACGTCGACCAGTCGTAGTAGTTCGTTCCACCCGTGGCCGGATCGGCCACGTAGACGCCGCCGCTGTCGTATCCGTCCGCGACGACGACGTGCAGACCGGACACGAGCTTGTACGGCGTACCGTCGGCGGCGTATTCGTAGAAACCAGTGTCGCCCCACAGGCCGAGCCAGACGAGGACCGGGGTCCCCTGGTCGAGGCGCGCCGTGAGAGCCGTTGCGTTCCCCTGGGCGTAAAACTCTTCTCCATAGAAGCCATAGTTCGCCAGGGCGGGAGCCAGCGCGGCGGCGTAGACGCCATAGTCGTCCGTGTTGCCCCACCAGCCGGAAATATCGCCCCGGTACCCCCAGTGAGGATTCTCGGACCAACCAACCAGACCATCGAACTCGTACTCGGAGACCCACACGCCGTAGGCGCCCATGGCCATCACCAGCGCCGCATACTCACAGCTCAGGTTGCGTTGCTGCGCGTAGGTCGGTACGCCGACTCGCACGGCGTCAGAAGCGCCGGAGTCTGACGTGCTCCAGTTTTGCGCGGCGCCACTCGGCCGCGCGATGGCGACGTCCGCGCTGAGCTCAACCATGTCGGGGTTGTCGGCGCAACCCCCGCTGTCGGTGATCGAGACGGGCATGCCGCCCGCGTACTCGCCACCGACGAGGACATCCATCCAGGCCTCGTACCCCGGTGCCGCCCAACTCGTGTCCACGGTCAGGTACGCGAGCCCGCTGGCGTCGGTCATGCCCCAATCAGCCCAGACGACCTCGCCGCCGTGGACCAGATTGACACCGACGGCCACGTCGGGAATGCCTCCGCCTGCTTCGCGCACCTCGACGCTGGCGTCGAGCCAGCACCCAGCCGCGGGAGTGACGGACCCAAGCGTCGCCCAGCCTCCCACATGAGAGAGATCCGCTGCCTGCGCGGCAGCAGACGGAGCGAAACCGGCGATTGACGACACCAGCGTAGCCAGGACAGCCAGCACGGCGGCGGCGTTCCGCACTTGGTACTCCTCCCTGAACCGGGGCGCTTGCCCTCGCGGCTAGGCATGCCCGCGTGCCATCGCGAGGGCCTATTCGGCCCGGAGACTACCACACCAGATGACGTTCGCGACCTGAAAGGTCAGGGTGAACGTACACCCGCGATCGAGTTTACCAGAGCGCTCGAGCGTCTCCGATTGGTTGGCATGTGGGTCGCTCTATTCCGGCTCGAAGCGCTCTTCGCGCCATGGGTCGGCGCTGTTGCTGTAACCGAATTCCTCCCAGAAGCCGGGTCGGTCCTCGGCCAGGAACTCGACGCCACGTAGCCACTTCACGCTCTTCCAGGCGTACCGGGCGGGGATGACCGCGCGCAGCGGAGCACCGTGTTGGGGGGTCAGCGGCTCTCCGTCGTGGTGCGTAGCAACCACCACCCGCGGATCGAGAAAACTCTCGATCGAGAGATTGGCCGAGTACCCACCCTCGCCGTGAAGCACCACAAAGCGGGCGGAGGAGCTCACACCCACGAGATCACAGAGGTCCCGCGACGACACGCCGGTCCAGGTGTGTCCGAGCGACGACCAGCGCGTTACACAGTGCAGGTCCCCATCGATCGTCTTCGTCGGTAGCTCTTGCCACTGGTCCCAGGTCCAGGTCTGCTCGGCGTCGACCAGACCCCAGATCCGAAAATCCCAGGTGTCGGGATCGAATGGAGGGATCTCCCCCTGGTGAAGAACCGGCCAGCGCGTGGCGACCACTTGTCCCGGCGGAACCCGATGCGCCAGGCTCACTGGGATGATCGGGCGCCGAACCCGGCGAACTGCTCTTGCTCTTAGCGCCACGGACACCTCGATCGCCGTTATCATCGGCCCGGGTGAGAGACGATTCCGGATGGGAAGTATAAGGATCCCTGCCAGGCCACGACCCACCGCGTCACGCGCTGGCAGTGTCGATTGAAGAATGCCAGAACTCGGTTGACGCTGGAGATATTGTCAAGGTAGAGTCGCTCGACAGAGAACCCGCCGCGCTGGCGAGCATCCGCTCGTCGGGGTTTCGAGTCCACCACCGCGCTCTGCGCGGCTCCCCGCGGATTGGTTAGTCTTATGTGGCCGTCCAGGAGGACGGAGTAGGTCGAACATGTCTCAGGACACCATGGCTGGCAAACGCGACTACTATCAAGTTCTGGAGCTCAACAGGTCCGCGTCCGGCGATGACATCCGCCGCTCGTACCGACGCTTGGCCCGGCAATATCACCCCGACCTGAACCCGTCCGACGAGGCCGAGGAACGCTTCAAGGAGATCAACGAAGCGTACGAGGTCTTGTCCGACGACTCCCGCCGTGCCGCCTACGACCGGTTTGGACACGCCGCGAGCGGTATGCCCGGTGGATTCGGTGGCGCTGACCCCTTCGGCTTCGGCGGCGCGGCCGGCTCGCCGTTCGCTGACATTTTCGAGACGTTCTTTGGCGCCCCGGGCACGACGCGACGACAGCGCACACCATCACGCGGCGCCGATATCCAGGTAACCCTGACGATCGAGTTCGAGGAAGCGATCTTCGGTGCGGAGAAGGACGTCGAGATCACTCGTCTCGAGGTCTGCGAGAGCTGCGATGGGTCACGCATGCGCGACGGTCAAAAACCGCCCATCTGCTCGGTCTGCAATGGCGCCGGCCAGGTGCGTCGCGCCCAGCAGACGATCCTCGGTCAGTTCATGACCAGCACGCCCTGTTCGGCCTGCGGCGGTGAGGGCGTTAGCATCACCGATCCCTGCCCCGACTGCCGGGGTCGCGGTCGCGTTGCCAGGAACCGGACGATTACGGTCTCCATCCCTGGCGGGATCGACGACAACTCCTCGCTTCGGCTGACCGGGCAAGGCGAGGCCAGCCCGGACGGCGGGCTCGCCGGCAACGCCTACGTGCGCATCATCGTGGCGCCCCACCCGCTCTTCACGCGCAAAGACCGCACGATCTTCCATCAGGTACGGGTCAACGTAGCGCAGGCGACCCTTGGCGACGAGCTGGAGGTCGAGACCATCGACGGACCGGTCGCGTTCCGGCTTCCCGAGGGTACTCAGAGCGGTCAGCAGTTCCGCTTGAAGGGGCGGGGGGCGCCGACGGTCGGTGGTACAGATCGCGGAGACCAGATCGTCACCGTCCAGGTGGTCACGCCGAAGAAGCTGACCCCGGAGCAGCGCGAGCTCTTCGAGCAACTCGCCGCGTCCCTTGACTCCGAAGTGACGAGGAGTGACGGGGAGCGGACGTTTTTCTCCCGGGTGAAGGACGCCCTGCGTTACTAGCACGACCCACGCCCCCGACGCCGCTGGCGGAGATCCCGGTCCGCGCTTGGGGGGCCTTACGCCGCATGGCTACGACAAAACGTCGAGAGGACGCTGGTATACTTTCCCCGGCGAAGGCAGACACCATCCCCGCGTCAGCGCGCCGGTCGGATCTGTACTTTCCGTTGGCGGGTGGTGAAATGGTATCACAAGGGTCTTTGGAACCTTTGTTCCAGGTTCGAATCCTGGCCCGCCAGCCACTTTCCCGTCCAGATTTCGCCCCCTCGCAGACGCGCTAGGGATTCACACGACCACCGTGGGTAACTCACCGCAACGAGACGATCGGGTCGGTCTCATCGTGCTTGCCGCGGGTGCGGGCACCCGCATGCGATCGCTGGTACCGAAACCACTGCACACCGTCGCGGGCATACCCATGGTCTCGCGCGTGCTCCGTGCCGGCCAGGGCGCGCGCCCGGATGCTGTCGTCCTCGTCGTGGGACCTGAGAACGTCGATCTCGCGCAGCGGATCGAATCGGCGACCGACATCATCACCGTCGTCCAGGACCCGCCGCGCGGCACGGGCGATGCGGTGAAATGTGCTCTCTCGGCGCTGCAGGACGTCGACGTGTTGGTTGTCCTCTATAGCGACCACCCCCTGCTCGAACCGACGACGGTCGGCAAGCTCCTCAGTGGCGTGCGCGCATCCGGGGCCAAGGTGGCGAACCTGTCGGCCACAGTCCAGGACGCCGCCGGCTACGGCCGTATCGCGCGCGACGGCGATCGGCGACCGGTTGGGGTCATCGAGCGGCGCGACGATGACGCCGCGATGCGAATCGGTCCGACAGAGATCAATGCCGGGTTGATGGCGCTGGATGCCGATTGGGCGCGGTGGGCGCTGCATGAGATCCGCCCCAGTGACGCCACGGGCGAGCTCTATCTCACGGACCTGGTCTCGATCGCCGTCGCCGGCGCTCAGGACGGCGAGCCGTGGCCGGTCGCCGTCGTGGCCGGAGACCCCGATGATGCCCTCGGCGTCAATGACCGCGCCGACCTCGCGCATGCTGAATCACGGGCCTGGGAGCGAAAGCGGCAGCGCCTCATGCGCGAGGGTGTCACAATGCGGCTACCGGATACTATCGTCGTTGATGAGGACGTACAGATTGGCGGCGACACTGTGATTCTGCCGCACTCTCAACTCTCCGGGGCAACGGTCGTCGGTTCTGGCTGTGTCATCGGACCCTCCTCGGTCGTTGTCGGTTCCCGGCTCGGCGATCGCGTTATCGTTCGCTCGTCGACGGTCGAGGACTCGCTCATCGCCGACGACGCCGATGTCGGACCCTATTCGCACGTGCGGGCCGGCAGTGAGATCGGACCGCGGGCTCACGTTGGAAACTTCGCGGAGATCAAGAACGCTCGCCTCGGGTCGGGAGTCAAGGTGGGGCACTTCAGCTACATCGGCGACGCCGCGGTCGGGGCGGAAACCAACATCGGGGCCGGCACCGTCACAGCCAACTTCGACGGCGCGCGAAAGCATCAGACCGCCATCGGGGCGAGGGCCTTTATCGGCAGCGACACGATCCTGCGCGCACCGATCAGCATCGGTGACGACGCGCGCACCGGCGCCGGATCAGTCGTCACCAGGGATGTACCCGACGGCGCGACCGTAGTCGGCATGCCGGCGCGGCAGATGCGGCGGGCGCCGGCCGCGCCCGGCCAGAACGCCAAGGAGGAGTAAGTGGACGGGCGTCTACAGATCTTCGCCGGAACGTCCCATCCCCGGCTCGCCGCGGAGATCATGGGTGCCCTGGAGGCTCCGCTTGGCCGCGCCGAAGTCGGCCTGTGGCGCAACGGCGAGACCCGGGTCAAGCTCGAAGAGAACGTCCGCGGCTCCGATGTCTTCGCCATCCAGTCGATGAGCGCCCCCGTCGATCATCACCTGATGGAGCTGCTCCTCATCATCGACTCTCTGCGCCGCGCGTCGGCGGCTCGCATCACGGCAGTCATTCCCTATTTCGCCTATGCCAAGCAAGAGAAGAAAACGACTGGTCGCGAGCCAATCTCGGCCAAGTTGGTCGCCAACCTCCTGACCACCGCCGGCGCCGACCGCATCCTGACGATGGATCTGCACTCGCCGGCCATCGAGGGATTCTTCGACATTCCTGTCGACCACTTGCGCGCCACCCCCATCCTGGCGCGCTATATCAACCGACAGGGTCTTCGGGACCTCGCCGTCGTCAGCCCGGACGCGGGCGGCGTCGCTCGCGCTGAAGAGCTACGGGGCCGGACCGGGGGGTCGCTGGCGATCATCTCGAAGCGGCACCCAGGACCAGATGTGTCCGAGGCGCTGGAGATGGTCGGCGACGTCTGCGGCAAACCCGCCGTCATCGTGGACGACATGATTTCGACCGGCGGCACGCTCGCGCTCGCCGCCGAGCTTCTCAAGGAGCGCGGGGCGTCTCCCATCTACGCCGCGGCGACGCATGGCATTTTTGCGCAGGAGGGTTTGCGGCTCGTCCACGAGTCGCCCATCGACAAGGTCCTGGTCACGGACACGCTTCCCTTGCCCGCAAATGGACCGACCGACAGGGTCGAGATCGTCTCGGTCGCGCCGCTTCTTGCGGAGGCGGTCACCCGTATTCACAAGGACCTCAGTATTAGCGCCCTCTTCACCTGAGGGGGGCTTGTGGCGGATCTGCGGGAGGCATGGGTCCCGTGAGCGGCGACAATTGGTCCCTGATCGCGATCGCGATCTTTTCACTCCTGGTGATGGCCGGCGCCGCAACCGTCGAGGCCAGCGCGGGACTGATTAGCCGCCACCGGTTCCGCCAGGCTGCGACCGGCCCCGGTCGCGAGCGCAGTGTCCACACCCTGCTCGATCCCCGTCGCTCACTCGTCTCCGCGTTACAGCTCGTGCAGGCGATCGCCATCGCCCTGGCTGCCAGTCTGATTACCTACGTCATCATGCGCGAGGGTGGCCGCGGACCGGTCGTGATCGCCGTCCTCGTAGCCAGCGCGCTCTTCCTGCTTCTCGGCCAGGCTGTTCCGCGCGCGCTGGCGCGCACGAGACCAAGTGCCACCGCCGGAGCGCTCCTGAGTCTGGCTCGCTTTGTAGCAATGCTCGTTCGCCCGCTGTCAGCCCTCTCAGACGGCGCGGCCGATCTCTTCACCAGGCTCTTCGGCGGCGAACATCCCGACACCGTTCCCGCGGGATCCGAAGAGGAGTTGCTGTTCATTACCAGAGATGACAATGATGACGGCGTCATCGAACCCGAAGAACGCAAGATGATCGACAACGTGCTGCGGCTGGAAGAAACGACTGCCCGCGATATCATGGTCCCGCGCGTCGACATCGTCGCCGTCGCGGAAGATGCCTCGTCGCAGGAGATCCTCGAGGCGATCACGGAGAAGGGGCACTCCCGGTTACCGGTGTTTCGGGAGTCAATCGACGAGATCGTGGGCATTCTCTACGCCAAAGATCTCTTGCCGTTCGTGATCGGATCGACCCGGACGCTGCCCATCAAGCAGCTCTTGCGGCCTGCCTACGTCGTCCCTGAATCGAAGCGTCTCGACGATCTCCTTGGGGAATTGCGTCGCAACCGCGTCCACATCGCGGTCGTGGCCGACGAATATGGCGGTACGGCCGGGCTGGTCACCATCGAAGACATCCTGGAAGAGATCGTGGGCGAGATTCAGGACGAATACGACGAGGACCTGACGCTCCTCGAGCGAGTGAGCGGCAGCGAGATCATCGTCGATGGCCGCCTCCCGATCGAGGAGATCGAGGAGGCGCTGGGACTCACCCTCACCGGCGAGGACGACGGCTACGGCACGGCGGCCGGATTTGTCCATTGGCACCTCGATCGCATGCCCCAGCAGGGCGATCACTTCGACGCGCACGGGGTCCGAGCCGAGGTGCTCGACGTGGAAAGCAATCGGCTACGACGCCTGCGCTTGACCCGGATCACCGGCGACGATATCGCCCACGAACCTCGAGACCTAGAATCGCGTGCAGATGCGACGCCACTCCTCCCCGAAGCGTGACTGCCGATCGCGGCTGGTTGATTCACCGCTTTGCCAGCGTGGCGAGCACCATGGAGACCGCCAGTCAACTCGCCAAGTTCGGCGCACGGGAACGCACGGTCGTGGTCAGTACAGAGCAGACCGCCGGACGCGGTCGCGGTGGGCGGCCGTGGCGGGCCGCGGCGGGAAGCGCGGTCTTTGCCACCGTCATTCTGCGGCCGCCGATTCCAGCTCACCACCTGTCGACGCTGCCGCTGATCGCGGGAGTAGCCATCGCCGAGGCAATCGAGCACATTGCTCGTTGCACCGTCTCATTGAAGTGGCCGAATGACGTCTGGCTCGACACGGATGCTGGTTTCGCGAAAGTAGCCGGCGTGCTGGTCTCAACCAGCCTGCGTGGTGGCGCCGTCGATCACGCGCTGGTTGGTATCGGCATCAACGTGCTGGGCGAAGGCCATGATCTTCCTCTCGGGGCGACAACTATTCAAGCGGCCACCGGAGTCATCACGACCCCCGACGAGGTACTCCATGGCACGCTCGTCCGGTTCGCCGGGGCGTACGCGGCCTTTGTCGCGGCGGACGGACGGCCGTCTCTGGATGGCTGGCTGGCCCGGGCCGCGCTTCTCCGCGAGGTCGTTACTATCGAGGACGCCGGGCGCTCGCGTACGGGGGAATTCATCGGAGTCGCGGAAGATGGTGGTCTGCTGCTCCAGGAGCCGGGGCACCCGATTCGCAAGGTGGTCGCGGGTGATCTGGTACGCGGTCCTCGCGCCGCCAGTCAGCCCGGCTAGTTCTCGTCGCGGTCGCTCAGTGTTCCCCGCAGCTGCCGCTCGGCGGTCTGTCCGGGCGGGTGAAAAATGAGATCCATCGCGATCCAGACGGTCCGGGAGAAGGGAAAGAACGTCACCGGAAACGCGATGGCGAGCGCCACGGCAATGACCTCCTGCCAAACCAGGGATAGATGTCGCAGATCCGTCTTGAAGATCAGGAAGATCGCGAGCCCAAGCCGATGAATTCGGCGGCGATCAGGTTCAGGGCATAGGCGCCAAGAAAGTAGCCCTCTTCCCGCTCGAACCGAACTCCGCACCTGGGACATCGCTCGCGCAGCGCAAAGTAGCTCTCGTAGATTCCCGGGCTCCCGCAATATGGGCAACGCCGGGTGAGGGCCCTCTGCATGGTCACCAGGAACCGCTTCCAGGTATCCCGCGGCAAATTCCATAAATCGGTCCGCGGGCCCCGTTCGGCGCTCACCGTGCCGACCCGGTCAGCGCTTAGCGTTGCGAACTTCGGCGGTCAGCGCGGGAACGACTTCGAAGAGATCGCCGACGATCCCGAACGACGCAATCTTGAAGATCGGCGCGTCCGGATCGCGATTGATCGCCACGATGTAATCCGACCCCTGCATCCCCACGTTGTGCTGCACCGCGCCGCTGATACCGACGGCTACGTAGAGGCGCGGCGAGACCGTCCTTCCCGTCTGTCCAATCTGCTCGTGGTGTGGCCGCCAGCCGGCATCGACGACAGCCCGGGTTGCTCCGACCGCCGCGCCCAACGCTTCCGCAAGCTCCTCGACCATGGCGAAGTGAGCGGGCTCTTTCAGCCCCCGTCCTCCACTCACGACCACCTCTGCCGAGTCGAGTCGGGACACTCCGGTCCCTTTTGGCGTTGTCTCGAGCAGGGAAACACGCTGGTCTTCCTGCGTCAGCGCCACGTCGAGCATCTCGACGGCCGGCTCGGTCAGACCCGGCTCCGCCCTGGCAAAGCTTCCGGATCGCACAGTCGCCATTGCCGGCCCCGGACCGGGAAACGTGATGCGCGTAAGCGCCCGCCCACCGAGCACCGGTCGCGTTGCGGACAGCGCGCCACTCTCAATGGCAAAGCTCACGCAGTCGGCGGCCAAACCAGCGCCGAGCCGGGCGGCGACCAGTGGCGCGTAATCGCGACCGGCTGTCGTTCCCGGTACCAGGACGACCGCCGGGTCGACCGCGGCAATGGCCCCTGTCAGCGCCGCCGCGGCCGGCAACGGCATCACACCGCTTAACCCCTCGTCATCCGCGACCAGGACCCTGGCGGCTCCACCGCTGGCCCAGGTCCACGCCGCATCGGCGATCCCGGCTCCGATGAACAGCCCGGTGACGTTTCTGCCGCCGAGACCGCTTGCTACCTCTCGCGCCGCGGTGAGCATTTCCCACGAGATCGGCCTCACTGAACCATCGGCCCCAGCCTCGCCGACGACGAGGACATTCCCGCTTCCCTGCACCACATCCTCCGTCACCGTTCGGGCCGGTTGGCACTCCAGATCAAATCAGCTTTTGCTCTTGCAACCAGCCCACCAGCTGCTTGGCCGCCTCGGTCGCGGCGACGTCCTGGACAATCGTGCCGGACACGGTCTTCGCCGGAACATGCGGCACATCCCAGGCAAGGCGGCACTCCGCCGGAACGCTCGCGGCGAAGGTCTCGACCGGTTTCTTCTTGGCGGCCATGATTCCCTTCAGGGACGGCAACCTTGGCTGGTCGAGACCCGTCGACGAGAGCAGGACAGCCGGCAAGGTCGAGCGGACAGTCTGATACCCGTCTTCCATGTCGCGCCGAACCAGCAGTCCGTCGTCTTCGACCTGGATCGCCACGACGTTGGAGATGATGGGCATCTTAAGCAGTTCGGCAACCTGCGCTCCGACCTGCCCAGCCTCATAGTCATCGGATGTCTGTCCAGCGATGACCAGACTGCACTCCAGCGGTCGCAGCGCGTCGGCCAGGATCGATGCCATGCCCAGCGTGTCGGTGGCGTTGACATCCGCCAATTCCAGGTGCATCCCCCGATCGGCGCCCATCGCCAGGGCGCGGGTGATGACGTCTCGCACCGACGCCGGACCCGCGGCCACAGCGACAACCTCGCCATCGAACGATTCTTTGAGCCGCAGCGCTGCTTCAACGGCGTACTCGTCGTACGAGCTCATGCCGAGCTGAGCGCTCGGCACGATGCGGCCATTGGCGCGGTCGATCCGGATGGCATTCATGTCCGGGACTTGTTTGATCAGCACCGCGATGGTCAACGGTCCGGCACTTGCCATTGAGTGTCTGCTTCTCCCTGCCCCAGCCGACGGCGCGGCTGCACGCACGGGCGGAAACGCGTCAATTCCGGTCGCGAATCATACCAGTGGCCAGGTCACGGACCGGAGCGATGTCACGTAGCGAGGGTTTCCCCGAGCGCGAGATGGATGTGCAGCGCGAGCTGCAGACGCATGCGCAGCCCCGCATCATCGAGGTCATACCCGGTGATATCACGGATACGGTCGAGCCGGTAGAGGACGGTGTTACGGTGAACACCGAGACGCTCCGCTGCTTCCTTCGGGCTCCCGTTCGCCGCGAAAAACGCGTCCAGTGTGCTCACCAGATCGGCGTTGTTCTGCCGGTCATAGGCAAGCAATTCCCCGAGCGACTGTGCGTAGAGGTCACTCAGCTCCGGCAGCCCTTCGGCGGCAAAGATCAGCCGGTAAACGCCCAGGTCACCGAACACTGTCAGGTGACCAGGTCCATGCATTCGCCGTCCCAGCAGGAGCGCCTGGCGCGCCTCGGCGTGGGACCGGCGGATCCCGGCGATACCGCCCCGGATGGTGCCTACCCCGACCGAAATGGCGGTTTCTCCACCGGAACGCACCAGGCTCGCCAATTCGTCTTGCAAGGTCACTGCCAGGCGCCGTTCCTGACCCGCATCTGCCGCGGGGAGCACGAACTCGGCGCTATTGTTGCGAATTCGCCAGAACACCCGACCCCCCCGGGTCGTTCCCGTGCGGGCAATCGAAGCTTCCAGCCCCTCCCAGCGCTCGTCGCCGCCGCTGGCGCGGATTGGTCCCGCGGCGGCAGAATCGATCCGGGCGACGATCGCCACATGGAACCCAAGCAGATCATGACCCAGGCGCTTCGCCTGCTGCAGAAGCGTCGCCTCGCTGCGCAGCGCGCCATCCAGCACCTCGTCCAGAACGTCGAGCTCGACTTCGCGCCGCACGGTCGCCGCGGCCTGTTCTCGCGCCAGCACCACGGCGCACGCCGCGGCGCCGCGAGCCGTGATCTGGGCATCCTCTGGCGTAGCGCTGCCGCGGGGTACGATCAGCGACACACTCCCTAGCAGCCCGTCGCGACCAATCACCGGCGCCACCAGCCGGGACCAGATGCTGTTGAGCTCGTAGGTGGCGGTCGGCGGATCGGCGGGGCTGGCCTCGGCCGTCGTGCGCAGCCAGCGCCCGACGACCGCGCGGTCGCGCTGCACGAACGACTCGATCAACTCTCGGCCCGGCGCCGACTTGCCGACCGGGTGATACGCAAGGAGGCGACTGTCACGGCCTTCGAGAACGACGGGCCGGCCACTTATGCGCGCCAGCTCCTGCACCACGTCGCCGAGCGGCTCACCGGCGATGGCCAGGTCCATCAGCTGCCGCAACACCTCCTGGCCCCGATGCTGCACCGCCCGCCGGCGCTCGCTGATCAATCTCGCCGCGTCCCGCTCCAGCGCCCCCACATCCGCGCCTTTGGGCAGGGCTAGCAGCGGCAGACTGGCGGCTTCCGCGGCTTCCCGGGCCGGCTTGCCGATGGTGCCCAGCACTGCCGCCCCCGCTACGCCGAGCTCGGCCAGGCGGCGAATGGCCTCGTCCAGGTGCAATCCCTCGTCGAGTTCCGAAAGAATCGCCACCGGCAGGATCACCAGCTCGCCGCCGGCCAGATGCCCAAACGCGGGCGGGCTGGAACGGATGCGCGCCGCCCAGGTCACCTCGCGGCCGAGCCCCGCTGCTCCCGCGGCGACAGTCGTCCCGGGCGGCAACGCGAGCGCTATGACGTCTTCGACGGTGATCATTCCTGGCCGCGCCGCGTTCCGCGCCTCATGTGGTCGCGGGCGCTCTTCTCACTCGCCATACCGGTCCCGTTCCCAGGGGCTCACGTAGCGCCGGTAGTCACTCCATTCGGCGCGCTTGACGAGCAGGAACTGATCGCAGACGTAGTCGCCGAGCGCCTCGCGCACGACGTCATCCTCGGCCAGCGCCACGAGCGCGTCGCCGAGGGTCTGCGGCAGCGACGGCACGCCCAGGCGGATCAGCTCGGCATCGTCGTGACGGACAAGGTTCTCGTCTAGGGCCAGCGGCGGTTCTTCCGCCCGCCGTATCCCGTCTATTGCACTGGCCAGTGAAACGGCAAGCGCGAGATAGGGATTCGCCATGTTGTCCGGGGAGCGAAGTTCGAGCTCGACCGTTGAGTCGGTCGCCGGGCCCCAGGATGGCACGCGCACCAACGACGCCTGGCTGAGTCTGGCCCACGTTGCGTGGCGTGGCGCGCGGTGACCGGCGGCCAGCCGCTTGTATGAGTTGACCGTCGGACAGACGATAGCGGTCATACCCCCCGCGTGCGCCAGCTGCCCGGCAATCGCGTGTCGTGCCTGGAGCGAGATGGTCTCGCCTTCGCCACGCAGGGCATCGGAACCGTCGCCGAGGTGGTAGAGACGCTGGAAGATGTGCATACCCGATCCCGGCGCGTCGGCAAGCGGCTTTGGCATGAAATTGGCGCGCAACCCATGTCGTTGGGCGACGGCACGGATCACTTCGCGCACGGTAAGTACCGTGTCAGCCATCCGCAGCGGGTCTGCCGTGAGGAGATCGAGCTCCTCCTGCCCCGGCCCGGTCTCGTGGTGAGCCCCTCCGACCTGGATCCCCATCGCCGCCAGCGAGGCGACCACGTCGTCCCGCGTGCCGGTGCCGAGCCCCGGTCCGGTGCCGAAGTACCCCGCGGTATCAGGCGGAGGCATCGACCCGGCGTTGTCAGGTTGAAAGAGGTAGTACTCGAGCTCGATCGCCACCCGGAAGTCGAATCCAGCTGCTCTCGCCTCGGCGATGTTCCGCTCGAGCACCGAGCGCGGATCGCCGGCAAAGGGGTGACCGTCTCGCCTCCGCACGGAGCAAGAGAATCTGGCCCGCCGCCCGGTACCGGTCGGTTCGACATAGGTGACCAGCGTCGCCGGATCAGGCGCCAGAAAGAGATCCATCTCGACTTCGCGCTGTCCCCCCGTCACTGCCGACCCGTCGAACCGGTATCCGTGCTGGAGGACGGATGGCAACAGGTCACCCGGGATGGTCATCACCCGGGCGCCGCCGGCGATGTCGCTGAACTGCAAATCGACCAGCCGCACATCCTCGCGCGCGACTCGCTCCAGCAGCTCTTCCCGGGTCGCGGCGTCGCCGCGAGTTGCCACGTCCGTTGCCATCGATCACCTCTCATCCGCCGGCGCACCCCATTGGGCGACGCGCACAAGATCACCGGGAGCAGCGTACTTTCGATCCGCTGGATCGGCAACGTCGACGGTAATTCTGCAGGCTGACCCCTCCCACTTCACTGCCCGTCTCCCGAACTACTGCAACGGTTGTGGCATTTCCGCGGTTGGACGCGCAGCCCAAACGACGGACCAGGCGTCAAGGCGCTCCGGACGTTGGGCTCGGCCGGAGCGGCCGCTAATCTGAAGACCCACGCAGGAGTGGAAGTCCGGAATTGGTTCCGGGTTGGGGGCAGTGCTTGCCCTCGCGGTCGGTCTGGTAGGCCAGGATGGGTGCCGGGTCGACGTCGTGGATACCTGCCGGAGAGAGAAGACCATGCAGGCAGCACCCCGCTCCGCCGACCAATTAGCGCCGCTCTGGGACCCGGGGTTCGAGCGCGACTCGTGCGGCGTTGGTCTCGTCGTCGATATTGCAGGCCAGCCCTCGCGCCGGATCGTCGAGCGCGCCCTGGCCGGACTCGTCAATCTGACGCATCGCGGGGGCGTCGGCGCCGACTCCCGCACCGGCGATGGCGCTGGTGTACTGACCCAGGTCCCGCTCGCCCTGTTCGCGGAAACACTCGCCGCCGCCGGCCATGCCGATCTCGGGCCGGGTCAGCTTGGCGTGGCCATGATCTTTCTCCCCAAGGAAGAAGACCAGGCGGTCGCTGCCCGCCGCGCAATGGATGACGCGGTACGCGGACGAGGTCTCGAACCGATCGTTTGGCGAGTGGTTCCCGTCGATCCCGGCGCCCTCGGCGACCAGGCGATCACGTCGATGCCGCGCATCGAGCAACTGCTCATCCGCCGTCCCGATGGAATGGGAGAAGACCGCTTCGAGCGCGAACTGTTCCTGGTCCGCAAGGTCGCCGATCGCGCCGCCGTTGCCGCGGGCTGGCCGGAGTTCTTCGTCGTCTCCTGCTCCGCGCGGACGCTCATCTACAAAGCCTTCTGTCTGCCCCGTGACCTGCCGCTTTTCTATCTGGACTTGCAGGATGCGCGCTACGAAAGCGCGATCGTCCTGTTCCACCAGCGCTATTCGACCAACACCCTCCCCACCTGGGGAATGGCGCAGCCATTCCGCTTCCTGGCCCATAACGGCGAGATCAATACCGTCGGCGGCAACCGGCTCTGGATGGAAGCGCGCGCGCCACAGCTCCAGTTCCCCGACGGCACGTCGCTCGACGAGCTGCGACCCGTGGTCTCCTGGGAAGGGAGCGACTCGCTCAGCCTCGACGATGTCGTCGGACTTCTCTATCACGGGGGCCGATCCCTACCCCACGCGCTGATGATGCTGGTGCCGGAGCCGTGGGAACAGCTCCCGGAGATGGATTCGGCCCGGCGCGCCTTTTACGAGTTCCATGCCGGACTGGTGGAGCAGTGGGATGGGCCGGCCGCGCTTGGTTTCAGCGATGGCGTCATCGCCGGCGCCACGCTCGACCGCAACGGGCTGCGGCCTCTGCGCTACGCCATCACCAGTGATGGTCTCTTTATCGCGGGCTCTGAGGCCGGGACCGTCGAAGTCGACCAATCGACCGTCATCGAGAAGGGCCGGCTCGGTCCCGGCCAGATGATCGCGGTCGATACCCGGCGCGGCATCGTCCTGCGCAATGATCTGCTCAAGAGCGAGGTCTCGATACGGCAGCCGTACGCCGATTGGCTCGCCACCGGGCGCATTCAGCTCGACATTCAGGATGAAGACCTGGTTCTTCCAGTCCCGACCGCGGCGAGCAACGGCTCTCCCGTTCGCGCCAAACCGGACCAGGCGACCGTCGCCCTGCAGCGCGCCTGCGGCTACACCGCCGAGGACCTGCGCCTGATTGTGAACCCCATGGCCGAGGGTCTCGAACCGACCTGGTCGATGGGCGATGACGCTCCTCTTGCCGTGCTCTCTGAGCGGCCGCGTCCCCTGCACGCGTTTTTCCGCCAGCGCTTCGCACAGGTTACGAACCCGGCCATCGACTCATTGCGCGAGCGTAAAGTGATGGCACTCGACAGCTTTATCGGGCGACGCGGCAATCTCCTTGAAGAACGTGCCGACCAGGCGCGTCTGCTCCAGCTCTCGAGCATCGCCATTGACGACGCCACGATGCGGGCCATCAAGGAGCTCACAACCGACGGCGTCGCCGCGGCCACCATCTCGACACTGTTCGAGATTCCGAAGGCGGATGCGGACGCCGTTCCGGGCACGACTCTCGGAGCAGCGATCGAGCGAATCACCGCTGAAGCTGAAGCCGCCGTCCGTGGCGGAGCCGGTATCGTGGTCCTTTCCGATCGGGGCATCGACGAAAGTCACGCGCCGGTCCCCGCGCTGCTTGCTACCGGGGCCGTCCATCACGCGTTGATCCGCGCCGGACTACGCAACCTGGCCGACGTCGTCGTCGAGAGCGGCGAAGTGTATGACGTTCATGCCCTCGCCTGTCTGATCGGTTACGGCGCCTCCGCAGTCAATCCCTACCTGGCCCTGGCCGCCGCCGCCAGCCTCAGCGGTAGTCGCGGCTACGAGGAGGACTCCCCGGGAGGGCTGCAACGGAACTATCTGCAGAGTCTCGAGAAAGGCTTCCTCAAGGTCGCCTCGAAGATGGGCATCTCGACGGCGATGGGATACCGCGGCGCCCAGATCTTTGAGACCCTCGGTCTCTCCAGCGAGCTCGTCGACCGCTTTTTCACGGGGACACCGGCGCGACTCTGCGGAATCGGGCTGCCCGAGATCGAAGCCGACATTCGGCGCCGTCACGGCGAGGCGTTCGGCGACCCGGCGCCGAAGCTGGCCGATCTGGGGTTCGTTCGCTACCGCAAGGAAGGCGAGCCGCACGCCTTCGAGCCGCCGCTGGTGAAGCTCTTGCAGGAGGCGGTCAACACCGGCAGCGGCGAGGCCTATCGCGCCTACCGGGACCACGTCGCTCAACACGCGCCGACCTCCGTCCGCGACCTGATGCGCGTGCTGCCGCTCGGTGAGCCAGTTCCATTGGACGAGGTCGAGCCAGTCGAGTCGATCGTCAAGCGGTTCGTCGTGACCGCGATGTCGCTCGGCTCATTGAGTCCAGAGGCACACCGCACGCTCTCAATTGCCATGAACCGGCTCGGTGCCCGCTCCAACTCCGGCGAAGGCGGAGAGGACCAGACTTGGTACGACGAAGCTGGACCCGACGTGGCGCACTCCAAGGTCAAGCAGGTCGCCTCCGGAAGGTTCGGGGTCACCGCTCGCTATCTCTCCATGGCCGAGGAGCTGGAGATCAAGATTTCTCAGGGGAGCAAGCCCGGCGAAGGCGGCCAGATTCCCGGGCACAAGGTCACCCGCTTCATCGCCAGTGTTCGCCACGCCGTGCCCGGTCTGCCGTTGATCTCGCCGCCTCCCCATCATGACATCTACTCAATTGAAGACCTGGCCCAGCTCATCTACGATCTGCGCCAGATCAACCCTCGCGCCAGGATCGGGGTCAAGCTGGTTGCTGAAGCCGGCGTCGGCACGGTCGCCGCCGGTGTTGCCAAGGCGCGCGCCGACTACGTCCTGATCAGTGGTCACTCGGGGGGAACGGGCGCATCGCCGCTCGCGTCAATCAAACACGCGGGGTGCCCCTGGGAGCTCGGACTGGCCGAGACGCAGCAGACACTGGTCAAGAACGGCCTCCGCTCGCGCGTGCGGCTCCGCACTGACGGCGGTCTCAAGACTGCGGAAGACGTCGTCATGGCGGCCGTCCTCGGCGCCGAGGAGTTCGGATTCGGAACGTCGGTGCTGGTCGCCATCGGCTGCGACATGGCCCGCCAGTGCCACCTCAACTCCTGTCCAACCGGGATCGCGACCCAGCGCGAAGACCTTCGAGCCAAATACACCGGCACCCCGGACCAGGTCGTCACCTATTTCCTGCACCTGGCGGGGGCGATCCGGGAAGAGCTGGCCGCGCTCGGCGCTCGCACGCTGGACGAGCTCGTCGGCCGCACCGACTTGCTTGCGGCGAAAGATCTCCCTGGCCGCGCCGGCATGCTCGACGTTTCACCGTTCTTCGCGCCACCGGCGCCCGAGTCAGAGCGGCGCCATCAGGTTGGACTCAGTCCCCAAGCCGCCACACTCGACGATGCCGTGATCGGGCTGGCGGGTGAAGCCCTGGCCACTGGCGAGCCGGTCGACATTGATATGGCGATCCGCACCGAGAACCGCACCGTCGGCGCCAAGATCGCCAATGCCATTACCGTCCGACATCCCCAGGGCTTGCCCGATGGCGCTGTTTCGATCCGGCTGACGGGCAGCGCCGGCCAGAGTTTCGGCGCGTTCATCGTCGACGGCATGCGTCTCGATCTCGAAGGCGAGGCCAATGACTACGTTGGCAAGGGGATGACCGGTGGCGAGATCGCCATCCGGCCGCCCTCCGCGGCCCCATTCGACACTCCCCAGGCCATCGTCGGCAATACCGTGCTCTACGGCGCGACCGGCGGCAGCCTGTTCGCGGCCGGTCGCGCCGGCGAGCGCTTCTGCGTCCGCAACAGCGGCGCCACGGCTGTCGTCGAGGGAATCGGTGACCATGGCTGCGAGTACATGACCGGCGGCCGGGTCGTGGTTCTCGGACCGACCGGCACCAACTTCGGCGCCGGCATGACCAACGGCTCCGCGTTCGTCTACGACCCCGAGGGCGAGTTCCCCAGCAAGATCAATGGCGAGTCGGTCCTGCTCGAACCGGTGCCCGGCGAAGTCGACGCGCACGAATTGCGCTCGCTCGTCGAGCGACATTTGGCAATGACCGGTAGCAGCCATGCTCGCCGCTTGCTCGCGGAATGGCCGAACACCCTCCAGTCCTTCTGGAAGGTCATCCCTCGCGCCTCCATCGCCGCGCGCGTCGAGGCCGAAACCGAGGCGGAGCCGGAACCGGCGCGGGGCGCCGCCGACTGACGCCGTCTTCCTGACCGATACGGCAGAATGACCGCCGCGCGAATACGATCGCGCGGCGGTCGTCTGTTCGGGCGAGGTGGGCGGCGTGACAAACAGGCGCTACTGCGTCTTCAGCGGCAGAGTCGTCGACCGGCGGTCGGAAAGCCGGGGCACGAGTCCGCACTATCACATCCTGCTCGAAGGGGGCGGCCAGCGCTTCCGCGTGGCGGTCAATACTCGGTCTGGCACGAGTCACTCCCGGAAATCCGACCTCCTCTATTTCGCCGACGATGACTTCCGGCACATTGTCACGTCGCGGCTGGCGGTCGTTCCCGACGGCGATCACCATGTCGAGTCGCGACCGGGAGGGCTCGCCCTGGATTACCAGCGCGGCGGAATGTTCGACCGCCGCCACATGCGGCGTATCCCGGCCAGCCGCCCCGGTCCTCGCAACGATCTCGTCGACGAGCTCGATTTTTACGTCGAGCGAGTGCTCGACGACCCGACCAACCGTCTCCACGCCTATGGCACGCGCTGGGGTCCGGAGCTTCACAAGCCCGACCAGGTGTTCGACTTCAGCCCCGGCAACGGCATCCACGACGTCCACATGAACCAGGGCAACCGCGACGAGCATTGGCATGACAACGGCATCTGGTCCGACGGCGGTCTGATCTTCCAGTGGCCCGAGCCGGACCCGGATCGCTGGTCAGCGATCTTTCTCGCGTTCCAGACCCAAAGCTGGCACACCGATGACCGTGGCCAACCCACTCCGTATCCCGATCGTGATGATCGGGCGCCGGCGGCGAGTGATGACAATCGCACTCCGCCCGCCCGCATCGTCGCTGCCTTCGTGCATCCCAACGACGAGAAGCTCGGCGTCGAGCACGTCTCGATCAGGAATGACAGCCACGAGCCACTGCCCGTCGCCGGCTGGCGGTTGCAAAATCGAGATGGTGACGCGACGGTTCTGGACGGCGTCGTGCTGCCGCGCACCGTTCGCCGGTTCGAGCTCCGCCAGGATGTTCCCCTCTCCAGCAGGGGCGGCCTGATCCTCCTCCTCGACGGCGACGGCGAAGAAGTCGACGGGGTCTCCTACACGCGCCACGAGGTGCGACGCAAGCACGGGTTCACTTAACTTCTGACCTGGGCATGTCGCCAGGCCAGCATGACCCCCTGCATCAAACAGACTGCCGCCAGCCCGAACAACAGGCCGCCGACCACGTCCGACGGCCAATGCACCCCGAGGCGCACGCGTGAGAGGGCAATGAGGGCCATCATGGCAATGGCAAAGATCTGGATGCCGCGCGCGACGAGTCGATTCGCGATCGCCTGCGGCGCGATGATCGCGATCGCGCCATAGAGAAGCGCCGCGCCCAGCGCGTGACCGCTCGGGAATCCCAGCCCGTCCGCCTTGGCGACGATCACAACGGCTTCGATCGACGGTCGCGGGCTGGCGATCACCACCTTCAAGACCGGCCCGATAGCACGCAGCGCCGCCGCAAGCCCGAGGAACAGCGCCAGGTCGCGACGCCCGAGAACGGTCAATAGCGCCACGCCAATGACCGCGAGCACGAACATCGACGGAAAGTCGTCGCCGATCAGACTGATGACTCCAGCGACAGCATCGATCGTTCCCGAAGTCGGCCGCTGCACCGCACGCGCGATCGCGATGTCGCCGGGCACCGTTCCTGGCCCAGCGGCAACCACGGCCAGGACGAGCGCGGCAAGCAGCAACGCGAGACCCCCAAGCAGCCATCTGCTTGACGTTTCCCCCTCTCCTGCCTTCGACGGTCCGGGTACCAACGAAGTGTCTGGCGGGTAGGGGGGTGAGAGCCGGCCACCGTTGACGGGAGTCGATCGTCCCGATTCTTCGCGAAAGTCTTGACAAATCTCGCTATTCCTCGTAAGGTCACCCGTGTCCAACGGCGGGCACTTGAATCATCGTGCACTGAACGAAGGTTAGCCGCGCTCATGACGGCGCTCTCGGTCCCGAACCTCCGAACCCGTACTTGCCGGACGGGCGTTCCCCGTTCGGCCTAGCAGCGACTACCCCAGGTGGGGTGTGTCTGGTTCGCGTTCATCTTCTGACCGGGAGTTCCACACGTGTCATCACCCGCCGGCCACGCGCCGAGAAAAATTGTCCTCGCCTACTCCGGAGGTCTCGATACCTCCTGCATCATTCCCTGGCTGAAGGAACAGTACGGCGACTGCGAGGTCATTGCCGCCGCGGTTGACGTCGGCCAGCCTGACGACCTCTCCCAGATCGAAGCGAAGGCGCTCGCCAGCGGCGCCTCCAGCGCGTACGTCATCGACGCCCGCGAGGAGTTCCTGCGGGAGTACGTCTTCCCCACGCTCCGTGCCGGGGCTATCTACGAGCGAAAGTATCTGCTCGGCACCTCGATGGCGCGGCCGGTGATCGCCAAGCACCAGGTGGAGATCGCCCTTCTCGAAGGCGCTGACGCGGTCGCGCACGGCTGCACCGGCAAGGGCAACGATCAGGTGCGCTTCGAGCTGACCTACCAGGCTCTGGCGCCACATCTGACGGTCATCGCTCCCTGGCGCTCGTGGCACATTCGCTCCCGCGAAGACGCGATTGCCTACGCCGCCGCGCACGATGTGCCGGTGCAGGCGACCGCCGCCAAGATCTATTCGCTCGATGGTAACCTCTGGCACCTCTCCCATGAGGGCGGCGCACTCGAGGACCCATGGACTGAGCCTCCTGAGGATGCCTACAGCCTGTCTGTCTCGCCTGAGCAAGCGCCCGACACTCCCGCCTACCTGACGCTCGGTTTCGAAGAGGGCTGGCCCGTTAGTCTCGATGGTCAGCGCCTCGAGCCGCTGCCGCTCGTGCAGGCACTCAATGCCATCGGTGGCGAGCACGGAGTCGGCCGCATCGATCTCCTCGAGAACCGGCTGGTTGGGATGAAGAGCCGCGGTGTCTATGAGACTCCCGGCGGCACAATTCTCGCGACCGCCCACCGCGAGCTGGAGCATCTCACGCTGGATAAGGCGACGATGCGGCTCAAGGACGAGCTGGCTTTGACCTACGCCGATCTGGTCTATAACGGCCTCTGGTTCTCGCCGCTGCGTCAGGCGCTCGACGCCTTCGTCGATCGCAGCCAGTTGCCGGTCACCGGCGACGTGCGCATCAAGCTGTACAAAGGCGCCGCCAGCGCGGTTGGCCGCAGGTCACCTTTCGGACTCTATCGCGAGGATCTGGCCACGTTCGGCGAAGACGACGTCTACCGCCAGGCCGACGCGGAGGGATTTATCCGGCTATTCGGTCTCGGTCAGAAAGTCGCGGCGCAGCGTGACCGTCGCCTACGGGAAGAATCACTGGAGGTGGCACGATGACGAAGTTGCATCGGCGGTGGGAGGAACCCTCCCGCTCTCCGCTCGGGCGGCCAGTGCGTCGGTCCCGTCCGACGCGCTGACGGCCGCCACACCGCGGAACGATCAGCGCATTGCCGCGAACAACTCAGGTGCAGTAGTCATATCTCGACCACCGGCACGCAACATGCAATATCTGCTGGGTGGTCCCCCGCGACGATGGGGAGGAGTAGGGCCGACAACCGCGCAAGCGACTCAGGGATGGTGGAAGCCTGGGACTCGCGGAATCGCCCCGAACGCGCCCCGGAGCGGCTGGCCGAAGAACGTCGCCTCTCGCGACAAGTAGGCTCAGGTGGGTGGTTCCCACGGAACGAACAACCGAGAGATGCGCGCCGCCGGGGATTCCCGGTCGCTCGCAAGAAGGGTGGTACCGCGGGAGCAGACGCCTCTCGCCCCTTCGGTCCGGATGCGGCGCACGTTGCGCCCGCCGGCGCCGGGCGTCCCGTCGACGTCAGGAACCGAAGGGGGTTCGTCATGTTTGAAGCGTCCGCCGCGTCGGATCCGCGGCCAGTACCGCACCCGACGCCCAGCTTGACCCGGGTAGAACCGCAATCCGACCCGTTCACCGAGGCGATCGCCCCGCGCGCGATTTCCCTCGGCGGCCCCGGCGCGGGCAATCTCTCCACCTTCACGATCAGCGCGCGCTTGCAAGGGCGGAGCGTCCTCACCGATACGGACCTGACCCGCGACGAAATCGTGGAGGTGATCGGGACCGCTGCCCGGTTGAAGAAGCTGCGCCAGGCAGGTCAGCCGCACGGATACCTGGCGGGCAAGTCGCTCGGCATGATCTTCCAGCACCCCAGCACCCGCACCCGGGTCGCGTTTGAAGCGGGTATGGCGCAGCTCGGGGGTCAGGCCATTTTCCTCGGCGTCCACGACTTGCAGATCAAGCGCGGCGAGAGTCTCGCCGACACGGCGCAGGTGTTGAGCCGCTACGTCGACGGCATCGTCGCTCGCGTCGCCGCGCACAGCGATATCGAGGAGATCGCCGCGGCCTCAGCGGTGCCCGTCCTCAACGGGCTCTCCGACCGGTGCCACCCGATGCAGGCGCTCAGCGACCTTTTGACGATGCAGGAGGTCTTCGGCGACCTCCCCGGGCGCAAGATCGCCTATCTCGGCGACGGCAATAACATGGTCCATTCGCTGCTGCTGACCTGCGCCGTGATGGGCATGAGCGTCACCGTGGCGTCGCCTGAAGGCTACCAGCCCGATCCTGAGGTCGTGAACCACGCGCGGTGGCTGGCCGCGGCCAGCGGCGCCGATCCCGAGATCGTCATCACTGATGATCCGATGGCAGCCGCCAGCGGCGCCGATGCCATCTACACCGACGTTCACGTCAGCATGGGTCAGACCGACGCCGCGACCCGAGCCGTAGCCCTGGCGCCGTACAAAGTGACCACCAGGATCATGACCGCGGCAAAGCCGGCGGCCGTCTTCATGCACTGCCTACCGATGCACCGGGACCAGGAGGTCGAAGCCGTCGTGGCCGACGGACCGCGCTCGATCATCTTCGATCAGGCCGAAAACCGGCTCCATCTGCAGAAGGCGGTGCTCCTGCACACCCTCTGTCCGACCGTGGCCTAGGGAGCGATAAAGCGGTGCACATGGTCATCGACGGTTACAACGCAACAGGGGCAGGTGGTCAGGTCTTTTCCTGGATCGACGACCCAGCCGCGCGCGTCGCGGCTCCCGGTTTGCACGGCCGCAGCGTTCTCTCCGACCTCGACTTATCGCGCGCCGACGTCGATGCCCTGGTCGAAACCGCGCTCTGGCTCAAGATCCAGCGGGAGCGAGCGCAACCGCACCCATACCTCGCCGGGAAAACACTGGGCATGCTCTTTCAACATCCGAGCACCCGCACCCGCAATGCCTTCCAGGCCGGCATGGAGCAGCTTGGCGGACACGCGACCTTTCTCGGCGCGGACGAGTTGCAGCTCACCCGCGGCGAGACCCTGCCCGACACCGCCAGGATTCTCAGCCGTTACGTCGACGGTATCGCCGCCCGTTTCTCCGCGCACGACGATCTCATCGTCTTCATGGGCGGCGCCTCGATTCCGGTCTACAACGCGCTCACCGAACGCTTTCACCCCATCGAGGCGCTGAGCGATTTGTTGACCCTGCACGATCAGTTCGGCGGCCTCAAGGGACTGAAGCTTGCCTACGTTGGGGATGGCAACAACGTTTGTCACTCGCTGATGCTCAGCGCCGCCGCCGCGGGTATGCACGTCGCCGTTGCCTCTCCCGACGCCTTCGCACCCGATCACACGCTCGTCGAACGCGGGCGGGAGCTTGCGGCACAGGCCGGCGGGTCGGTCCTCGTCACCGAAGACCCGGTACAGGCCGTCACCGGAGCCGACGCGGTCTACACCGACGTCCACGAGAGCATGGGTCAGCCGGACGATCCACAGAAGCGGCTGGTCCTGACGCCATACAAGGTGACCGTGGCGCTGATGGCGGAGGCGCGCCCAACCGCTGTCTTCATGCACTGCCTGCCGATGCAACGGGACATGGAGGTGGAAGCGGCCGTAGCGGACGGTCCGCAATCGATCGTATTCGAGCAAGCCGCGAACCGGCTGCACATGCACAAGGCCGTGCTCCTGCTGACGATGGGGTAACGCTGACGACATGAGCTATGCGGCAGGGCGAGGGCTCTGTCGCCCGGGAATCAAGCTGCACGAGCAGGTGCAAGGAAGGTAGGAACTGCAATGGACGTGACCTGTCCGGAATGTGGCGCCGAGTTGGCATTGAGCGGGGTCGAGCAGGGAGAGATCGTCACCTGTCCTGACTGTGGGGTCGATCTCGAAGTACTCACCTCCGAGCCGATCACGGTCGGTCTCGCCCCCGAGGAAGGCGAGGACTGGGGCGAATAGACGCAAGCCAGAGGTATCTGGAGCGAGGATGACGGCAGAGAAGGGGTCCGCGATGGCAACGGTAGGCGTGCTCTGTGCGCGCGGTCGAGTCGAAGAAAACGCACTCATGGCGGCGCTGGCGCAAGCTGGCATCGTCTCTGCGCTCTTCCCGCCCGCGGACGAACCACTGCCAGTCGGACCGACGTCGCATTCGCCGACCGGGCGTCCCTTCCCCGTGCCGCAGATCGTCGTCGATCGCCATCCAACCCGCCAGATCGCCCGCGCGGTAATTGCGACGTGCGGTGCGCTCGGTGTACCGGTGCTCTGCGCCGGCATCGCCGCCACTGGCGACCGTCTGGACGTGGCATCTGCCTTGGCCGGCCACGATCTGCCACGTCCGCTGACGGCCCTGTGCACCTCGGAAGATGCCGGAATCGAGGCCGTTGCCGCGATGGGACTGCCGGCCACGCTGCTGCCGCTGGAGCTGAAGTCGGCGCCGATCGCCCTCCTCGACCGGGACGCCGCCGAGGCGGTCCTCGAACACCGCGCCGTGCTTGGCGGCGTCGAAGGTTCCCTGGGGCTCATCCAGGCCGGGTCTCCGAGCACCGAACATCTCGTGAACGTGATCGTCGTCGACGGAGCGGCCACCGCCGTCGAGACCAGGACCGGCACCGCTGTTCCGGATCAGGCCATGCGCCTCGCCGAGTACGCCGCCGGCGCGCTGAACGCGGACCTCGTGGCCATCGTTATCGCCTTGCGCTCCGGCGGCCCGGTGATCTGGGACGCCCGCCCGGTCCCGGATTTTCGCGACGCGATGCCGATCGGGAATCTCACCGTTGCGCAATCGATCGCCCAGGCAGTCGAGCGCAGACTGCTGACCACGGCCTCGGGTCTGCCGGGAGAGCGAGACCGGACGTGGACCGGTATCTCCTCCAGCACCCAAGGACAAGGACTGCGACGTGATCTCGTCATCAGTGCCTGACATCGCACCGGCAGCCGCGTCCGGGACCGTGGCGCCGGGAGATTACGACGTCGACCTGCTGCGGCGTATGGTCGAGATCCCAAGTCTGTCCGACGAGGAGCATGCGGCAGTGGCGGAGCTCTGCCGTCAGATGGAGGCGCGCGGCTTTCGCGCCGAGATCGACGCCGCTGGCAACGCGATAGGAGTGATTGGCTCCGGAGAGCGCCATATCGTGCTCCTCGGGCATATCGACACGGTCCCCGGTCAGATCCCGGTCCGCATCGAGAACGGCGAGTTGTGGGGCCGCGGCGCGGTCGACGCCAAGGGACCGCTCTGCACGTTCGTCGCCGCGGCCGCCGCGGCCGCGCCGGACCTCAGCGCCACGGTCACGGTCGTCGGTGCGGTCGGGGAGGAGCGTCTCGGTTCTCCCGGCGCTAATGCCGTCGCCGCCTGGGATGCCCCGGACTACTGCGTCATCGGCGAGCCAAGCGGCTGGGACGCCGTCTGCCTCGGCTACCGCGGCACACTCGGGTTCCACTACCGGCTGCGCCAACCATCACGCCACAGCGCCGGACCCGGCGAATCAGCCGGCGAGCAAGCGATCGCGTTCTGGAACGCCTTGGTGGCCGAGCTCGATGCCATGAACACCGCAAGTGGTGCCACCACCGGGTTTACGACTATCGCTCCCGCCCTGCGCGAGATGCGCTCCGGCGGGAACGGGTTGGAAGACGAAGCCGTCATGTCGATTGGTCTTCGCCTCCCACCCGGAGTCGATACGGACCGGCTCCACGGACGCCTGCGGGAGCTCGCCGCTCCGGCGGTCATTGAGGTCGACGGAGTGCAGCCGGGCTTTCGCTCGCCGAAGCAGACGCCGCTGGTGCCGCCGTTCCTGCGCGCGATTCGTGCCGCGGGCGGTTCGCCCCGCTTCACCCTGAAGCTGGGAACCTCTGACATGACTGTCGTCGGCCCGGTCTGGAACTGCCCCATGGTCACCTACGGCCCGGGAGATGCGTCACTCGACCACACGCCTCACGAGCGGATCGATCTCGAGCACTACGGTCTTGCCATCCGCGTCCTGCGTGATGTCCTGGTGTCGCTATGACCGCACCCGGTCTCAACGGTCACTCCCGCCTCGCTGCATCCCGTCCCGACCGGCTCGGGGTGCTCGTCTCCTACCTCCGCCCCGAGGAGAAGTCGATCCTGGCCGCGGCCCGCGATCGCGGCATCGAAGTCGCGCCGATTTTCGATCGCGATCTCGTGCTCGATCTGTCGTCGCCACACGCTCCGGGCAGTGGGCTCGATTTCGACGTCGTCCTCGACCGCTGCGTCGCCCACTCGCGCTCCGGTTACACCTTGCGCGCGCTGCGACGCTGGGGCGTCCCGACCCTGAATACCGCCGAGGCGGTCCGGCTCTGCGACGACAAGGCCGAGAACAGCCTGGTTCTGGAGGCGGCTGGCATCCCTACTCCACGCACGCTGATCGCCTTCGACGTCGCATCCGCGCTGCGGGCCTGCGAAACCCTCGGCTATCCCGCCGTGCTCAAACCGGTCACCGGCTCCTGGGGCCGCCTCCTGGCCCGCGTCAATGGACCCGATCAGGCGCGGACGGTGCTGGAGCAGAAGAAAGAGCTTGGCTCCTTCCATCACGCGATCTTTTATGTCCAGGAATACGTCGAAAAACCGGACCGGGACATCCGCGCCTACGTCGTCGGTGACCGCGTGCTGGCTGCGTCATACCGCACCGCGAAGCACTGGGTCACGAACGCCGCCCGTGGCGCCGAGTCCGTGCCCTGTCCGATCACCCCCGATATCGAGGAGCTTGCCCTCCGCGCCTGCGCCGCTGTCGGCGCCCGCCTGGCCGGTGTCGATCTGATCGAGACTGGTGAAGGTCTGGAGGTCATCGAGGTCAATACCGGCGGCGAGTTCAAAGGACTCATGTCCACCACCGACGTCGACATCGCCGGCGCAATCGTCGACGAGGCCATGCGCACGGCGCGTCTGGGAGTCGCATGAACGCTCCCCTGATCGTCGGCGTCCTTCTCTCTCGTGTGCGCGTCGAGGAAAAGCTGCTTCTCGCCGAGCTGGAGCGGCGCGGTGTCGAGATCGTTCGCTTCGACGACCGCGAGTTCTGGCTCGACCTCGGCGCCCCCGACCTTTCGATGCTGCGCTGCGATGTCGTGCTGGAGCGCTGCATCAACCACCTGCGCGCCCTCTATACCTTACGCGTCCTGAACGATTGGGACGTACCGACCGTCAACAGCTACGAGGTGGCCAACATCTGCGGCGACAAGCTTCTCACCTCGACCGCATTGGAACGGGCCGGCATTCCCACGCCGCGGACGCTGATCGCCTTCACGCCCGAATCGGCATTGGCGGCGTGCGAGGAGATCGGTTACCCGGTGGTCATGAAACCCGCAGTTGGCTCCTGGGGCCGGCTGCTGGCCCGGGTCAACGACCGGGACGCGGCGGAAGCCCTGCTGGAGCATAAGGTCACGCTCGGCTCATTTCACCACGGCGCCTTCTACATTCAGGAGTTCGTGCGCAAACCGGGCCGCGACATCCGCACTTTCGTCGTCGGCGACGAAACGATCTGTGCGATCTACCGCGATTCTCCGCACTGGATCACGAACACCGCCCGCGGCGCCTCGGCCAGCAACTGCCCGGTGAGCGACGAGCTGCATGCACTCTCCCAGGCAGCCGCGGCTGCTGTCGGCGGCGGCGTGGTGGCCATCGATCTCTTCGAGAGCGACCGCGGTCTGCTGGTCAATGAGGTCAACTACACCATGGAGTTCCGCAACAGCATCGACACTACCGGGGTCGATATCCCGGCCCGCATCGTTGACTACGTTATCGCGGTCGGTCAGGCGGAACGAGATCGCCGCGACGTGTTAATGGCTCCCGCCGTCGCCGCGGCTGCCGGCGATTGATGAGTGTCATGTCGGAGCAGATTGAAACCCGGCTGGATTACGACAGACGCGCGACCGAGTTTGCCCTCCATCGCAAGATCCATCCTGAAGTCCTTCGCGAGCTCCTCGGCAGCGGTTTGTTCGGTCCGGAAACGCGTGTCCTGGACGTCGGTTGCGGTACAGGAAACTACGCCGCCGCACTGACCGCGGAAACGAGTTGCCGAATCTCCGGCGTCGATCCCTCAGAGAGGATGCTCGACTGGGCCCGCGACGCCGCGTCATGGGAATCCCTGACAAAGTCTGACGCGGAGCATCTGCCGTTCGGCGCCGGAGCGTTCGACGTCGTCATGTCGACCGACGTCATTCACCACATTCGGGATCGTGACGGCTACTTCCGTGAGGCGGCCAGGGTGCTGCGAGCCGGGGGTCATCTCGTGACCGTCACTGATTCGCACGACACCATTCCGCGGCGGCGTCCCCTCTCCAGCCACTTTCCGGAAACGGTCGGAGTCGAGCTGCAGCGCTATCCGCCGGTACCACGGTTGCTGGAGGAGATGGGTCGCGCCGGGTTCGTCGAGCCTCGCATTGTCGAGGTCTCGCGCGACTACGAGCTCGACGATATCCAGGCCTACCGGGACCGGGCATTCTCCTCGCTCCTCCTGATCGAGGAGGAGGCGTTTCGCCGCGGGATAAGCCGTCTGGAAGCGGACCTGGCACGGGGACCCATCCCGTGCGTCTCTCTCTACACGATGATTTGGGGACAATTACCCTGCTCGTAATGCCTGTGGCGGGATATGGAGGCAGTAGTCAACCGATGAACGTTTCGATTATTGGCGGCAGCGGATACGCGGGCGGGGAGCTGGTTCGCCTCCTGCTCGATCATCCCGAGGTCACGATCCAGCAGGTGACATCCGAGCGCAACGCCGGCAAATTCGTCCGTTCGGTTCATCCCAACTTGCGCAAGCGATCCGACCTCAAGTTCTCGGCACTGGCCGACTTGCAACCGGCTGACGTCATCTTCAGCGCATTGCCGCACGGCGTCGCCATGGGTCAGATGGCCGAGCTGCGTCAGAAGGCGCCGATCGTCATTGACCTCAGCGCCGACTTCCGGCTGCGCGATGCCGCCGACTACCCGAAGTGGTACGGCCATGAACACCAGGACCCGGAGCTGCTGGAATCGTTCGTCTACGGCATACCGGAGCTCCATCGCGAGGAGCTGCGCGACGCCGATCTGATCTCCAGCGCCGGCTGCATGGCCGCGACCAGCATCCTCGGTCTCTATCCCCTCTTCCAGGCGAAGGTCGTTGATCTCTCCCGCCCGGTCGTGGTCGAGGCCAAGACCGGATCGTCCGGGTCGGGCGGCGCACCCGGACTCGGGTCGCATCATCCCGAACGGAGCGGCGCGATGCGCTCCTTCAAGCCGACCGGTCACCGCCACTCGGCCGAGATCATCCAGGAGCTGACTGTCGACGGCCAGGGACCAGAGGTCGCCTTCTCCGCCACCGCGATCGAGGCGGTGCGTGGCATTCTGGCCACCTCCCACGTCTTCCTCGAGGAGCCCTTGCCCGAGAAGGAGATCTGGTCCATCTACCGGGCGGCGTACAAGGACGAGCCATTCATGCGGCTGGTCAAGGAGGCCTCCGGTGTCCATCGCTACCCGGAACCGAAGCTCCTTTCCGGCTCCAACTGGTGTGACGTCGGTTTCGAGCGTGATCCCAATTCCAACCGCATCGTGGTCATGGCCGCGCTCGACAACCTGATGAAAGGCGCTGCAGGCCAGGCGGTGCAGGCCCTCAACATCCGCTGCGGATTCCCGGAGACGACCGCCCTCGAGTTCGCGGGGCTCCATCCGATTTAGCGCGCGTCTCGTGCGAAGTGTCATCCCCAGGAACGACGGATCTCGTCCGGACCTGACGCATGGACACGAAGAATCGTGATTCCTGGCAAACTGCTATGAAAAACTCGCCGAAAAACCCGAACGGACGCGGAACGGGTTTTCATGCCGTGGTGATGCCCCACCGGGGCATGACTACTCGGAATGACACAATGCTCGCAACGCGCTATGGCAACACAGAGGACATGTAATTCATGCTGGTAATCAAGATCGGCGGCGGCGCGGCCATCGGCGAGGGCGGCTACAGCAACTTTGCCGAGGACCTGGCTACCATCGCCGAGCCGGTCGTGGTCGTCCACGGCGGCAATGCCGAGTTCAGCGCGCTGAGCCGTCAGCTCGGCATGCCACCGCGCATGATCACGTCGTCCAGCGGGCGCGTCACTCGCTACACCGACGCCGCGACGATGGACGCCATGCTGATGGCCTACTGCGGCAAGGTCAACAAGCGGCTCGTCGCTACGTTGCGCAGCGCCGGCGTCAACGCCGTTGGCCTGAGCGCCATCGACGGGGGCATCGCCGTCGGCAGACGGAAACCGGTCCTGCGCGGCGCCGAGGATGGCAAGAGCAAAGTGCTTCGGGACGACCACGCGGGAACCCTGGAGTTCGTGGATCCCTCGCTGGTGGGGCTCTTGCTGCAGAACGGCTACACCCCCGTGCTCACCCCGCCCGCGCTGGGCGAAGCAGGCGTGCCGATCAACGTCGACGGCGACAAGCTCGCCCTCGAGCTGGCCACCGCGCTGCAGGCGGAGGGCCTGCTCTTCTTCTCCGACACCCCGGGTCTGCTACGTGACCGGCACGACGAAACCTCGCTAATCGCCGAAATCGATGCCTCGTCGCCCGAATCGGCACTGGCAGCGGCGGCGGGCCGCATGGTGGTCAAGGTCGAAGCCGCGCTCGGCGCCGTGGAACGCGGCGTTGGTCGCGTCGTCTTCGCCGATGGTCGCATTGCCAACCCAATCCGGGCGGCGCTAAACGGGCAGGGAACGACCGTCCGACACGCGATGCCCGCGGCAGCTGAAAAAAGTGATCGGTAACCCGCGGGGAAGCGTCTTTCAAATCGTGCCCGTAGGAGCGCCGCCTGCAAGGCGTCGCCCGCATTGCCTAGACGGAGAACGCACGATTCGGACGCACCCCCAACACAGGAGCAACGCAACACATGACGACCGTCGGAACGCTCGACCTGGCTCAAATCCAACACCTCGAAAATGATCACCAGCCACCGCTCTACGCCAAACGGGAGATCGCCCTCGTCCGCGGCGAGGGCGCCTATCTCTTCGACACCGAGGGGCGCCGGTATCTCGACGCCATGAGCAACTACGGCGTGGCGATCCTCGGCCACGCCGACCGGGAATACGCCGCGGCTCTCAGCGAGCAATTGCAGACCCTGGCCACCGGCCACCAGAGCTTTTACAGCGACGTCCGGGCCGAGCTGCTCGCCGAAATCGCGCAGATCGCACCGGCCGGTTTGACGCGCTACTTCCTCTCCAACTCGGGCGCGGAGGCCGTGGAGGCTGCGATCAAGTTCGCCCGCGTCGCCACCGGACGACCGAATCTCGTCGCGGCCAAGCGCGGCTATCACGGACGGACCCTGGGCGCTCTGGCCGCGACCGCCGACCAGAAGTACCGCGCGCCGTTCGAGCCGCTGGCGCCGCACACAACGCATGTCACGTTCAACGACGTCGACGCGCTCGCGGCCGCCGTCGACGACCAGACCGCGGCCATCCTGCTCGAGCCGATCCAGGGCGAAGGTGGCATCTGGCCCGCATCCTCGGAATATCTCCAGTCCGCCCGGGAGATCGCCACCGCCCAAGGAGCGCTCCTCATCGCCGACGAGATCCAGACCGGCTTCCGCACCGGCGCTCCCTGGGCGATGAGCGTGTCCGAGGTTGTTCCCGACGTGCTGGTCACGGCGAAAGCGCTAGCCAACGGATTCCCGATCGGTCTGACGATGTTTACCGAAGCGATCTCGGAGGCGATCCCGAGCGGCGCCCATGGCACAACGTTTGGCGCCAGCCCGCTGGCTTGTCGCGCCGCAATCGTTACCCTGCGCGCGCTGCGTGAGCGGGACCTCTATGCGCGGTCGGCGGCGCTCGGCGCGGAGATCATGGAACGTCTTACCGGCCTCGGTAGTCCGAAAGTGCGCCAGGTGCGCGGCCGCGGCATGATGATCGGGGTCGAGCTCAAGGAGCGTGTTACCCCGACTCTCCGGGCTCTGCAACAGCGCGGCGTGCTGGTCCTTCCCGCGGGACCCACCACCTTCCGCCTCCTACCCCCGCTCATCTGGGAGCAGGAGCAGGTCGACGAGTTGATCGAGGCGGTTGAATCAACGCTGAACTGACACATTTGTGAGAAAGTTGGCTTCACCAGCCGCTTTCACAAATCAGCGACTGCTTGCAATTTCAGCCCGCATTGCCGGCGCCGCTATCCAATTTCGGTTCGGTCTGCCGGTGCGGATGCAGCGCCTCGTCAACCTGCTCGCGGGTCAATCCCGACTCTTCGTAGGCGAGCTCGCGCACCGTACGACCAGTCGCGTGCGATTTCTTGGCGATTTTGGCCGCATTGTCGTAACCGATAAGCGGGTTGAGCGCGGTAGCCATGCTGATTGACCCCTCGATGTAGCTCTCCGCCTGCTCCCGGTTCGCCTCGAGACCAGCCAGCGCCTTGTCGACGAAGACCCGTGAGACGTTCGCCAGGAGCCGCACGCTCTCCAACATATTCCTGGCCATCATCGGCAGCATCACATTGAGGTCGAGCTGGCCCCACTGGCCACCGATGGTGATCGCCTGGCAGTTGCCCGTGACTTGCGCTCCAACCTGGATGACGACCTCGCTGATTACGGGATTGACCTTGCCCGGCATGATCGAGCTTCCCGGTTGGATGGCCGGTAGCACCAGCTCGCCCAGCCCAGCCTGCGGTCCGGAGGCCAGCAGACGAATATCGTTGGCGATCTTCATCAGCGTCGCGGCGAGCGCGGTCAGCGCCCCGGCTGTGAAGACATAGGCATCGCGAGCCCCTTGCGCCTCGAAATGGTTCTCCGCCTCCCGAAAATGCGTGCCGGTGAGGTCAGAGAGTTCCCGCGCCACACGAGCACCGAAATCGGGATGCGTGTTCAACCCGGTGCCGACCGCGGTGCCGCCAATAGCCAGCTCGCGCAGCCCGGGCAGCGTTGCCTCGATGCGCTGGATGGTCAGCTCGATCTGTCGCGCGTAGCCGCTGAACTCCTGACCCAGCCGGATCGGCACCGCGTCCATCAGGTGGGTGCGGCCGATCTTCACGACGTCGTCGAACGCTTTGGCCTTGCGACCGAGGATGTCGTGCAGATACTGGAGCGCCGGGATCAGGTCGTTCTCGATCGCGAGCACCGCCGAGACATGCAATACGGTTGGGATGACGTCGTTCGATGACTGTCCGAGGTTCACCTCATCGTTCGGGTGGACCCTTCGTCCCAATTCGACTGAAGCGACCGCGGCGATCACCTCGTTGGCGTTCATGTTCGACGACGTCCCTGAACCCGTCTGAAAGACGTCGATTGGGAACTCTTCGTCCAGCTCACCGTCGGCCACGGCGCGCGCGGCATGCTCGATGGCATCGGCCACGTCCGGCGGCAACAGGCTGAGTTCGCGATTCACTCGGGCCGCGGCCAACTTCACCAGACCCAGCGCCCGGATGAACTCAGCGGGCATCGGTTGACCGGAGATCGGGAAATTCTCAACCGCTCGCTGCGTCTGCGCGCCATAGCGGGCCGCGGCGGGCAGGACCACCTCGCCCATCGTATCTCGTTCAACTCGCGTCTCGGTCATTCGATCGAATCTCCGCGTTCCCCCTCTCCTCAGCGCACTGGGAGCGGGGGTCAGGGGGTGAGGGAACCGGTCTCAGTCCGCGGGCTCATTACCCGCAAGTCCCGCATACAACTCGTCCAGCATCCCGCGCACGGTCGACACTACTTCAGCGAGCGGAACGAAGACGGCTTCGTCCGCCGACCGCAGCTTGATCTCCGCCTCTCCCTTGCCCAGCGTCCGCGTGCTGACCGAGACACGGACGGGATTGCCAATCAGATCGGCGTCGTTGAACTTGACCCCCGCGCGCTCCGATCTGTCATCGTAGAGCACTTCGATGCCGGCCCGCGTCAGCTCGTCGTAGAGCCGGTCAGCCGCATCCTGCGGCTCGGTGTCGTCAGCGCCGCCGATCCACAACAGCGACACTTCGTACGGAGCGACCGTCACCGGCCAGACGATCCCGCGGTCGTCGTGATGCTGCTCGACCACGGTCGCCGAAACGCGCCCCGAACCGATGCCATACGATCCCATGTAGATCGGGTGGCTGATCCCTTCGGCGTCGAGATACTCGGCCCCCAGCGCCTTGGAGTAGCGCGTGCCGAGCTTGAAGATATTTCCGACCTCGATGGCGCGTTCCGCGGTTAGCGCGGCACCGCACGTCGAGCAGGGGAACCCCGCCTCAGCCGACGCGATGTCGGCCACGACATCCGGCGTGTAGTCGCGCCCGGGGTTGGTGTTGAGCATGTGCCAGCCGACCCGGTTGGCTCCCGCCACCAGATTCGGCGTATCGCGCACACTCTCGTCGATGACGATCAACGCATCGCGAACCCCGACAGGTGATCCGTACCCCGGCTCCGCTCCTATGGCCCGGATCTCCTCGACTGTGGCCGGTGTGAGGCCGGTCTCACCGGCGGCCTTGCGCAGCTTCGTCTCGTTGACGTCGAGATCGCCCCGGATCACGGCGAAGACGAACCGGCCGGAATCCCCCTTGTAGAACACCGCCTTCGCCGTCTTGGCGAGTGGTATGTTCAAGAAATCCGCCAGCGCCTGGATCGTGGTCGTACTCGGCGTCTCGATCTCCTCCATTGGCAGGGGAGCTTCCCCGGTTGGGGCATCGCGTTGGAACGTGGCCACCTCACGGTTATCCGCGTAGCCGCACTCCGGGCAGATGAGCACGATATCTTCGCCATAGGACGAGAGGGCCATGAACTCGTGAGAAGCACTGCCGCCCATCATGCCGGTGTCCGCACCGACGACGACGAAGTCGAGCCCCACCCGGCGGAAGATCCGCTCGTAGGCCCGCCAGTGGTTCTGGTACTGCGCATCCAGCCCTTCCTCGTCCCGGTCGAGGGTGTAGGAGTCCTTCATCGTGAACTCGCGGACCCGGATCAATCCGCCCCGCGAGCGAGGCTCATCACGCCACTTGGTCTGGATGTGATAGACGACCATCGGCAGCTGGCGGTAGGAGCTGACTTCCTGCCGCGCCAGATCAGTGACGATCTCCTCGTGGGTCATGGCCAGAACCATGTCGCGGTCGCCGCGGTCCTTAAAGCGGGTCAATTCCGGCCCGACGACGTCGTACCGACCCGATTCCCGCCAGATGTCGGCCGGATGGACGACCGGCATCAGCATCTCTTGCCCGCCGATGGCGTTCATTTCCTCGCGAATGATCTGCTCGACCTTGCGCACAACTCGCCAGCCCAATGGCAGCAGGCTGTAAATGCCCGCGCCCAAAGGCCGCATCAATGCGGCGCGCAGCATCAGTCGGTGACTGGGCAGCTCGACATCGCCCGGCGCTTCGCGCAGCGTCCGGCCGAACAGGTGTGACATCCGCATCGACTGTTGAACCTCACCTTCAGGACCACTCGAGGGCTTCGCGACATGGTGAGAATACCAGTCTCGTCAGTGGGAGTTGATCTCGAAATGCCCAGAGATCAGCGAACTTTGGCCCGCTTCGGTTCGCGTCCCGCTGCGTAATCTTCGATTCTGGCGGCGATGAACAGCAGTGACGAGAGGCGGTTCAGGTATCCCAGAATTGCCGGGTTCACCGAATGACCGGCATGGCTCAGCGCTACTACGTGCCGCTCGCCGCGGCGGGTCACGCTCCTCGCGACGTCCAGCGCCGCGCCGGGCGCCGATTCACCGGGCAGGATGAACTCACGCGGCAATTCCACGCTGGCCGCCATAGCGTCCGTCTCAGCTCCGAGCCAATCGACGCGATCCCGCGGGAACTCGTACGCCGCCGGACGCAACTCCGGCGTGAACGCCAGCGCGGCCATGATCTGGTAGAGGTCGCGCTGCACCGCGACCAGATCCTCGCGCACGCGGCCGTCCGCTGCCATTGACCGAGCCAGGCCGATCGTCGAGGTTGCCTCGTCCAGGCTCCCCAGCGCGTCGATGCGCGGGTCGTCCTTGGCCACGCGAGCGCCAAGCAGATCAGTCGTACCGTCGTCGCCAAGCCCGGTATAAAACCGCACCACACCCCTCCCGCGACTGGCCAGAGATGCGACGCACACGAAGGCGTCGCCAGTTTCACTCTACTCCGTGTGGTAGCATCCTTGCCCCGGAGCGCCCCGAGTCCCGCTCATCGCCTGGCCGTTCCTCGGTCACGCCAGGAACTAGCTGTATCGTGAGCTACCCTCAACCTCAGTCCGCATCCATGTTCGAGACCAATAGCGAGGAACCGATTCGTGTCGGCGTCATCGGCACCGGCTTCGGGGCGTCATTGCACTTGTCCGCGTTGCGCGAAAACCCGGACTTCCAGACCGCGGCGATCTGCTCGCGCCGGCCCGAGCGGGCGAGGGCGGCGGCCCTCGACCACGGAATCTCGACTCATCTCTCCGACTATCGCGAGCTGGTCCGCGACCGCGAGATCGACGCCGTCATCGTCGCCTCACCGCCACACCTTCATCACGGCATGGTGATTGCCGCTCTCGAAGCGGGAAAGCACGTGCTCTGTGAAAAGCCAATGGCCAGAAACCTCGCCGAAGCGCGAGACATGCAGCGGATCGCGGAGCGGGTCGGCACCGTGTCCATGGTCAACAACCAGTTGCGGTTTCTTCCTGTGCGCATGCGCATTCGCGAGCTCATCAGCGAGGGGTACATCGGCGAGCCGCATGCCGCCAGCGTCGTCGTCCACCGCTCCAGCCTCAACGACCCACACGAGCGGCCCTGGGGCTGGCTCATGGAGCAGGAGAAAGCGGGAGGCATGCTCGGCGCCACCGGCGCCCATTACCTCGACGCGCTGCGGTGGTGGTTCGGTGAGGTCAAAGCCGTCGCCGGAGCCGTCTCGACGATGGTCCGCCAGCGGCGGCTGCCCGATTCGTCCGCCATGGCGAAAGTCGATGCCGACGACAACTTCTCGGTCATCCTTCGCTTCGCCAACGGCGCACTCGGTACGATCCACGTCTCGGCCACCGCCGGCCATGAGGGCGACGAGGAGGTCACCCTTTCCGGGTCCGACGGCACCCTGCAAATTCGGCACGGACGCCTCTGGGCCGCCCGCGGCGGCGAGTTCAGCCTCAGCGAGCTGCCAGTGCCCGAACACCTGTCAGGCGGCGTGATCCCCGGCGGTCACTATTTGGTTCAACCGACGGCGTTACTGCTGCGGGCCTGGGCGAAAGCGATTCGGGAGAACGCTCCGGCCTCGCCATCGTTCGCGGACGGCGTGAAAACGCAGGAGCTGATCGACGGCGCGCTGCGATCCAGCCAGCAGGGGCGCTGGATCGACACCAGCGGTGCACGCTGGCCGATGACTGGATCGCCACTCTGATGACGGAGCCTTCTCCCCTATGAGCGCTTCGACCGCGGTTGGGGCTGGAATCGAACATCGCATCGTCGCCGGCGAGCAAGTGCTCGATACCCCTCTCATCGCCGTCGATCTCGACCTGCTCGAGCGCAATATCGCCGAGATGGCATCGCTTGCGACCAGCTACGGTGTTTCGCTGCGACCTCATGCCAAGACGCACAAGAGCCCGCATGTCGCCCGCATGCAGCTCGAGGCAGGTGCGGTTGGGCTGACGTGCGCCAAGCTCGGCGAGGCCGAGGTACTCGTCGATCAGGGCGGCGTCGGCGATATCTTGATTGCCTACCCCATCGTCGGCGATATAAAGATCCGCCGCCTGCTTGAGCTGCTCGATCGCGCCCGCGTCGCCGTTGCGGTCGATACTCACCCGGCGGCTGTGGCGTTGTCTCGAGCAATTTCCGCCGCTGATCGCACGCTCGACATCTATCTCGAGGTCAATACCGGTCAGGACCGGGCTGGAGCGCGTGCTGGTCAGGAGGCAGTCGATCTCGCGGTCGCCATCTCCGCACTACCGGGGTTGCGACTCACCGGCGTCATGACCCACGAAGGTCACGCCGGCTTCAGCGCCCCGGACGAAATCGCCACCATCGCCCGGAACGCCGGTCAGGCTCTGGTCGATACGGCAGAGCGCATCCGCGCCCAGGGCGTCGCGGTCAGACACGTCAGCGTCGGCTCCACCCCGGCCTCGTGGTTTACGCCGCGGGTCGCCGGCATCACCGAGATGCGACCGGGCACTTACGTCTTCAACGACAACAACGCGTTCCGGCACGGCCGCATCGGTCCTGATCGCTGTGCGGCGCGGGTGATCTCCACCGTGGTCAGCCGTCCGGCCTCGGACCGCGCCATCGTCGACGCTGGCTCAAAAGCGCTGGCGCTCGATCCCAGCCCTAGCCACCCTGGTCACGGCTACATCGTGGGACACCCGGGCGCGACGATCGCCCGTCTCAGTGAAGAGCATGGCGTCGTCACGCTCGCGCCCAATGAAACTGGATTCGACGTCGGCGATCGGGTCGAGATCATCCCGAACCACATCTGCCCGGCCGTCAACCTGACTGACGAGCTGGTCATGCTCCGCGACGGACACGTCGTCGATCGCTGGCCGGTGGCCGCACGCGGCAAGGTGCGGTAGCGCGACTCCGCACGCCTGTGTCATCCCGAGGAACGAGGGATGTCGTCCGTGTCTTCGTTAGTGGCTGCCGAAGCTCAGGTTTTCGGTCCGTTTGAGTGCCACGACATTCGGATGTTGCCGTAGGATCACTGCTGTGGCGAGAACCGCCTCACGATCGCGCGAGCCTCGTGTCTTCCGGACTGATCAAGTTGCCCCGATTGTCCTCGACGTCCGCGAACCCTGCAGCTGGTTCGTAACCGTCCTCGTACTCGACTTCGTCCTCGTCAAATTCATCCTCGGCGACGTCGAAGTCGAGCTGGTGCCCCGCAAATCCCGGCAGTGCGTCCTGCACGAGGGGGTGGGCCGGGTTCAGCTCGGTCATGACGAGTTCCTGACCCTGACCATTGATGGTCTGCCGCTTGGTAAGAATCCCCTTACGCAGGAACTCCATCACCTTGGCCTCGATGTGCTCGGACGGGAGTATTGCCCGGTCGATGAACCGCCACAGGGTACGGCTCATGTGGCTCTGCGTCGGTACGAAACCATCGTGCAGCTGCCGGACGTAGGCATCGATCGCCTGAATGATCTGCCGGTCGATGTCGACCGATGGGGCAAACTGCAGGGTGTCCTCGGCGCCTGCCGCGACGACCAGGTCAGGGCTGATCGACCCCGGCACGCCACAGATGACGACCTTCTTGCCCAGCCGGTTGCGCAGCGTGGTCACCAGCCGAATGAAATCTTTGTCACCAGTGAAAAGGAGGAACGTCTCGATGTCGGGACGCGTCAACGCGGTATTGATCACGTCGATAACAAAATTGAGATCGGCTCGCGACTGAATCTTCTCTCGACCAGTGCCGTCTGACGTCCGTTTCGCCGGATAGTGCTGGGCTTCGAACCCCGCCACGTCGAGGCGGGTCCGCACCGGCGGCGGATGCTGATCGAAATCGGCATAGGCTCGAGCCACCGCCATCAGACCGTATTTGAGCGCCTTGTCGCGCCAGGCCAGCGGATCTGGCTCCCGGCCGAATGAATTGATGCTCGAATAGCGGATGTTCTCGAAGTCGACAAACGCGGCTACTTCACTACGTCCACTTGCGCCTGTGCTTGGGCTTCCGGCTGCCTGCTGATGGGTACTTGCCACGTGTGCGAACTGGGAATCGTTTGCCACATCCAAACCCCGCGCCGGAGTCGCTACCGACGCGCCATTCTCATCTTGCATTTGCACCATCGAACTCCCTGGACCAATTCCCGGGACCTGTACGCGCTGCGCGCATGACGGGCTCTGGGGTCATCGCCCGTCTCCTGCTGCTCGCCATGCTTTCCCTATGCGCAGAGCCTTCTTATCCCGAACCATTACCGCAATTAGCGGGAAACGTCTCCACATTCGGTGCGGCGCTTCAGCCGAACTGTGCCGGCCTCACAATCGCCAGTCTATCACGGCGCAAGAGACAACTCGACAGGACAATCCGTACGTTGTTTACGCTCCGGCGCCAATCAATGCCGCGCCCACCACTCCTGAGTGGTCGCCCAGTTTGGCGCGCTTGAACTCTACGGCGCGGCCGGGTACCGCCAGCGATTCGCGGCGCGCGTAGTCGGAAGCCACGTCAAAGAGGAGCCCCACCGATTCGATAACGCCGCCGCCCATCACGATCCGCGCCGGGTTCAGGAGGCTGATCACCGACGCGAGTCCGTACCCGAGATACCGGCCGGCCTCGCCAATCGTCTCGAGCACCAGTTCGTCGCCCATCTCGATCGCATCGGCGAGCACCCCCGACCGCACGGCGCCACTCTCAGGCCACATCGCCGCCGTCGAGAGCTCCGGCGCCAGCTGGCGCAGGACCGACTTCCGGCCGCGCTTGAGATCACCCATCAGGCTGTAGGTAATCGCCGTACGCGAGGCGTACGCCTCCACATGCCCACGGCCGCCACAACCACAGAGACGGCCGCCACTATCGACGACGAGGTGTCCAATCTCGCCCGCGCTGCCGCTGACGCCGGTGACCAGTTTTCCGCCGGTGACGACCGCGCCACCCACGCCCGTTCCTACGAAGCAGCAGAGAAAATCCGCTACCCCTTGTCCGGCCCCAAACGAGAGCTCTCCGGTGGCCGCGACCTGCACATCGTTGCGCAGGGCTGCCGGCACACCGAAACGTTTGCGCAGCGACTCCGCTATCGGCAAATCGATCACGGCCTGGCTGAGGTTGGGCGTGCCCAGGAGCACGCCTTTGTCGGCGTCCACCTGTCCTGCCGCACCGACACCGATGCCGACGAGCTCCTTCGGTTTCATCTTGGCTGACTGCAACGCGTCTTCCGCCGCGCCCTGGATCTTGTCGATGATCGTTTGCGGGCTGTCCGCGGCCGAGGTTCGCTTCTTGGCGGTCGAGACGACTTCCCCACTGTCGAGATCGACTACCGCCGCGAGCAGTTTCGTGCCCCCGAAGTCGATACCCAGTGCGTGTCGTTTCGCCATCAGCGCACCTTTCTTGGCTTGGGCCCGATCCTCTCTCGCGCGGGTTCATGCAGGATTTCGGCCACCGTCCCGGAATCCCCTCTTGCGGATCAGGGCGACTGAGCGGGAGCACCTATTCCAGTCGCGGGTAGTCACCCCCGGTCCAGCTCCTCGAGCACCGGTGCAAACTCTTCGATGGCGTCAGCCGTGATGGGATCGAGCACGAGTTGCACGTGACTGATCCCGGCCGCGGCGTACTGCCGCATCGCCGCCGCCAGCTCCGCGGTCGAGCCCCGCAACGGCGGCACGTCCTCTTCAGTGGTTGCGCCAACATTCCTCCCGCTGCCATCGGTCAGACCGACGTAGACCGCGCAGGTGCGCTCCACCGTCGCCGCATCGCGACCGACTCGCCGGCAGGCCGCGTCGACCTTCTCCATCCAGGGTGCGAGGTTTTCCGGGCGGTTTCCAAACCAGGCATACCAGGCATTCCAGCTTTGCGCGTACGGCATCGTGATGTCGAGCATGCGCTCGCCCGCCGAGCCGATCATCAGTGGAGGGCCGTCGGGCCGCGGTCCCGGCGGCAGGATCTGACAGTCGTCGAGGTCGTAGTAATCGCCGTGAAAATCAAACGCTTCGCCCCGCAGCAAACGGCGGATGATCGTGAACGCCTCTTCGAAGCGGGAGACGCGGTGGTCGTAGGGGAAACCGAATGCCGCGTATTCGCTCTCGTTCCACCCGGCGCCCAGCCCCAGGATGAGTCGGCCGCCGGACACCTCGTCCAGGGTGGCTGCCTTCTTGGCGATCATCGCCGGGTTATGAAATGACGTGCAGGCTACCAGGGGACCGATCTCCACGCGCTCGGTGATCGCGGCCAGCGCTGCCATCACCGTCCAGGCCTCCCAGGGTCCTCGCGCCGCCTGGTCACCGTCGCGGAAGATGAGGTGGTCACCGACCCAGATCGAGTCGTAGCCGAGTGCTTCGGCCGTCATCGCCATGCGTGCCAGGTCGCTCCACGGTGCGACACGCTCCACCTCCGGGAGCTGCACCCCAATTTTCAGAGGACGCCTCCGCGATGTTTCAGCCGGCATTCGTCTCTCCTCCGTTAGCCCCCGCCCGTTCCCCAAGAAGGCCATCAACCTCATCATGTTCAGCAAGTTTGAATTGCCGGCTCAGTCGATCTCCATACCGCGTAGCCGCCACACGGCGAGGAGCAGGCAGACCGCAGCAACCACCAGCATCGTCAGCGCCGCGTTCGACGCCATTGCGAAATCGTCACCGAGGATGCCTTCGAACACCTGTAGGGCATGCTCTCGGCTGGAGATAGCCTGCACCCCCGGCAGGAACCGGCCGAGCAGGCTCTCCCAGGCAAAGATGTAGATCATGCCGGCCAGCAACGCCCGCGGGATGACCAGGCTGACGAGCAGAAAGACCGCGCCCAGCAGTGCCGCCGCGGCGGCCGACGCTGCAGCCATGGCCACCAGAATACGCCCCAGATCCCCGGCTCCCGGTACCTGGGCAGCGATCAGCATCGTCACCGCCAGACCGCCAAGCAACGCCGGGATGGTAACCAACAGCACTGCCGCGTATTTACCGAGCACCAGCCGCAGCCGGCTGACCGGCTTCATCACCAGATAGGGCAGCGTGCCGTCTTCCAGCTCGTTGCCGAACGCGGCCGTCGCCGGTAGAAGCACCACGATCGGCAACAGCGTCGGCACGATCAGCTCCCGGAAGAGATCGATCGCGAACTCGCTTGGTGTGACTTCCCAGGGTCGCGCCACGTAGATCGCCGCGAACAGCGCCGGGATCAGGCTCAACGCCAGCACCAGTCGCGCGGTACGGCCGCCGGTGAACTGGCGCACCGTCAGCGTGGTGACCGGCAGCAATCGCCACAACGCGACCATGGCTCAGGAGCCCACCAGATACGAGAAGACCGACGCCAGCGACTCGTCGACGGGCTGGATCTCGAACAAGCGGACGCCTTCCCGTCGCGCCACCTCCGGCACCAGTCGGCCGAACTGCCGGACATCGTTCGTCTCGGCGATCAGCCTCCCGTCGGCCATCCGGACCGAAGTCGTTACCGGCTCGACGACGAGCGCCGCCGCCAGTCGCCGCGGATCATCGCAACGGATGCGAACCACGTGATCTCGCTCGTCCATCCGCTCCCGGATCGTCCGGAAATCGCCGGCGGCGGCCAGCTTGCCGTTGACGATGACCAGCACGTTGCGGGCGAAGCGTTCAACCTCGGACAGGACGTGCGAGGAGACGACGACAGTCTTCCCCTCGTCGCCGAGCCGCCGGATCAGTGCGATCAGGCTGGCTCGCTGCACCGGGTCGGTGCCATTCAGCGGCTCGTCGAGCAGCAGTACCCGCGGGTCGTGCACGAGCGCCGCCGCCACCTTGATCCGCTGCCGCATCCCCTTCGAGTAGCCGCCGACGGACCGGTCAGCCGCGTCCGCCATGTCGACCAGGGCGATGGTGCGCTCGGTCGCCAGCTCCGGGTTTGGGGTCTTTTGCAAGATCGCATTCAGGCGCACGAACTCCCGGCCCGTAAGTGGGCCGTAGAGCTGCTCCTGCTCACCGGCGAGGCCAATATGCCGATAGGTGGCCGTGTCACCAGGGACGGTCCGGTCGAGCACCTGTACAGTTCCGTTCGAGGGGCGAATCAGACCGGAGACCAGGTTGAGGATTGTCGATTTTCCGGCGCCGTTCGGGCCGAGGAGCGCCGTGACTCCCGCGCCGATGCCGAAGGTCAGGTCGGAAACCGCTACGACGTCGCCATACCATTTGGCGACGCCGCGCAGCGCAATAACAGCCTCGGCGTCAGGCGGCAGACCCGGCAGGTCGTTCGAAACCGGCTCGATCGACGCCTGAATCGGGTTCTCGCTCGGCGTCTCAGTCACGACGCTGATACCAGGCGAACATCACCGCGCAGCAGATGGCGATTACCACCGCCATCACCCCGAGCGGTGCATTGAGCGGGAGGTCATGGCCGAGGTCGGATTCGCCGAATAGCTGGCCAACCAGCGTGGCTATCGTCCGCGAAGGACTGATGACAACCGCCCAGCGCGCCAGTTCGGATTCATCGCTGAACGCCTCCAGGATCGCGATTGCGAGCGATTCCGAGAGCACGAAGCCGAGAATGATCACGCCGACGGCGACACTCTTGCGGCCGGTGAACGATGAGATCGCCAACCCGATCGCGCCCAGATAAAACGCGATCATCGTTCCGGCGACGACAATGCGGCCGAGATCGCCGAGGCTGGCTCTCAGTGCCGGCAGCGGCTCCGGCGCTAGCAATCCGTTGCCAAGCCAGAGTACGACGGCCGGCAGAAGCGACATCGACAACGTGAGTAATCCGGTGGCCAGGAGCTTGGCGAGCACGTATGAGCCGCGCCCGATCGGGCGAGAGAAATAGAGCGGCAGCAACCGGTCGTGGCGATCGCTGGACATCATCTCCGGTGCGATCAGCGCGACGAAGATGCCCACCAGTAAGAAGATGGCGCCAAAGAACTCCGGGTAAGCCAGAAATTCGAACGCGGGGAAGAACGCTCGGATGCCAATGGAGATCAAGACCGGGATTGCCACCGCCGCGTAGAGCAGGATCGGGATGATCTTCGCCGTCCACGGTCTGCGCATCCCGAGCGAGCGTGCCATCGAGTAGCGCGCCAGCGCCCACATGGCGTGCGCCTGACCCAGGCGGGGACCGTCGTAGTGGTGGTACCCCCGGTCGAAGATCTCGCCGTATTGACTCGGCGCGGCACTCATCGCTTGCTCACCCGCTGTTGGCCGCGCTCGCCGCCGGTCCCGGCGCCAACCGAGTCAACGTAGAGATCTTCCAGCGATCGCTTCGCCGGTCGCAACAGGCGCAGTGACGAGCCGGTTATGGCGGCGGCATCCCGGATCGCATCCAGCGCCCCGTCGCCATTGCGGGCGACGATGAACTCATCGGACGTGTACTCGATCCCGGCCGGTCTGGATGCCAGACCCACTTCCTCCAGGCGTTTCAGAAACGGACCAGGGTCGCCGTCGACGCGCACGTGCAGGTCCGCCGTCTCGTCGTCCGGCACGTGCAGTGGCTGGGATGCTACGACTTGCCCGCCATCGAGCACGACCACGTAGTCGCAGACCCGCTCCACATCGTCGAGGATGTGCGATGAGAGCACCACCAGGATGCCGAGCTGCCGGTTGATACGGCCAATCAGGTCGAGCATCTCCTCCCGGCCGAGTGGATCGAGGCCGTTCGTCGGTTCGTCCAGAAACACCAGCTCCGGATCGTGCACGATCGCCTGCGCGAGCTTGACCCGCTGTTTCATGCCCGTCGAGAACCCCTTGACCAATCGGTAGCGCTCTTCATCCAGACCGACCTGGTAGAGCACATCGGCCGCCCGCTGTCGCGCGGCGCGGTGTGGCAACCCGCTCATCTCCGCCATGTGTGAGACGAAATCGGCGGCGGTGGCGTTGTCGGGCAGGGTGTCGGTCTCGGGCATGTAGCCAACCCGCATCCGCAACTGGCGACCATCGGCAATCGCATCACGTCCCAACACCCGCGCCCTGCCGCCATTTGGGCGGGAGAGTCCGAGCAGAATCTTGAGCAGCGTCGATTTTCCGGCCCCGTTCGGACCCAACAACCCAACCGCCGCCCGCGGCACCGCGAGATCGACGTTGTCGAGCGCCACGACCGAGCCGTAGCGCTTCACGAGCCCTGCCGTCTCGATGCTCAACGCGCGGTCAGGTTCGCTACCCATGGTTTTCCATCAACACAAGCGAGGTCATCCCGGCCGGAGTCTACAGTGGCGCTCATCCCTCGTGTCACCCAGACGTGTCATCCCATCGCGCCATCCGCCGTCGCGCCACCCAATGTCGCTTCACCCACCGCCGTGTCATCCACCGTCGTGTCATCCCGAGGAACGAGGGATCTCGTTCGTTCGCGAGGCCAAGAGCCGCAACCGGTCTTCTCACTTTCGCTCGGAATGACACGCCCTTCCCGCCCAGTCTGGAAGCGTACCCTCCCCAAACGGCTAGGCCGCGCTTCCCCCACATCGGCGATGGCGCGCGGCGCCGAGCTCCCTAGGCTGGTCATGTCGCCGCACTCGCGGCGCACCTGGATTTCATGACAGGGGAGTGGCCCGCTCCAGCGCGGTCGCTCGAAGCAAGGAGCACCATCGATGTCAACCACACTCAATTCCTCGTCGCTACTGGCAAGTGTCTCCGACGAGCTCGCCGGGGCAGTCGAACGCGCCGGGGCAGCCGTCGTCACGGTCGATGGTCGTCGCCGCCACCCGGCCAGTGGGATCGTCTGGACCGCTGACGGCCTGATCGTCACCGCCAATCACGTGGTAGAGCGGGACGAGGAACTCGAGATCGGTCTTCCCGACGGACGAAGCGTCGCCGCTGAGCTTGTCGGCCGGGACCCCGGCAGCGATCTTGCGCTGCTCCGCGTCGCTGCCTCCGACGTGGCGCCGCTGCCGCGCTCGACCGTCGAGCCGAGGGTCGGTCATATCGCCCTGGCAATCGGCCGGCCGGGACCCAGCGGCGTTATGGCCTCGCTGGGAGTGGTTAGCGCGGTCGGCGGCCCGTTGCGCTTCCGCGGCGGCGCCTCCCTCGATCGCTATGTCCAGGCCGATGTCGCGATGTTGCCGGGGTTCTCAGGCGGGCCCCTGGTCGACAGTACCGGCAACGTGATTGGATTGAACTCCTCGACCCTGGGCCGCGCCGGACAGTTGACGGTGCTGGCGGCCACGATCGACGCCACCGTAGCCACGCTGCTTCAGCATGGTCGAGTCCGCCGCGGGTATCTTGGCGTCGGCGCTCAGGGCGTTCGCCTACCGGAGGCCCTGGCTCGCGCGCTCGATAATGGTCAGGAACTTGGTCTGCTCATCGTCTCCGTCGAAGCCGGCGGTCCCGCGGACACGGCCGGGTTGATGCTTGGCGACGTCATCCTGGCCGTCGACGGCACAGTAGTCGGTCAGGTGGAGCAGCTTCAGGAGCAACTCGCGGGAGATCGCGTTGGCAAGAGCATCCCGATCCGCATCGCCCGCGGGGGCGAGCCACGCGAGATCGCGGTCACCGTCGGCGAGCGCCAGCGCCAGGCCGAATAGAGCGGACACCATTGATATGTCGATGACTCTCGAACGCGAGCAAACAGTTGCGGTTACGTCACCGGTCGCGCCGGCCCTTGCCGGGCTGGCGCTCTCCGAAGCGATCGCCGACGTCGCGGCGGAAATCAAGCCATCGGTCGTGCTCGTCGGTCACGGCGGTAGCCACGGCGCCGGTGTCATCTGGCGCTCCGACGGCATCGTCGTCACGAATCGTCACGTGATCCGGGACGATCGTGTCGACGTGATCCTCGACGATGGTCGCAAGTTCACCGGCATCGTCGCCGCCCGTCACCCGGACCGCGACCTCGCCGTCGTCAAAATCGCCGCCGATGATCTGCCCGCCGCCCGCCTTGGCGATTCCAGCACCGTACGGCCGGGTCAAATCGCCATCGCGGTCGGTCACCCGCCGGGCCTGCGTAGTGCGGCGACCGCCGGCATCATCGTCGCTGCCGGACAAGCCGCTACGCTCGAAGGTCCGCGCACCGGAGACTGGCTCCAGACCGACGTCACGTTGCGTCCCGGCAACTCGGGGGGTCCGCTCGTCGATGCGCGAGGAGGCGTCATCGGCATCAACACCATGGTCAGCGGCCGCCTGGCATTATCGATTCCCAGCTCGGCCGTGGAGCGGTTCGTTGCTGGCGAGCGTCCCGGCGATCCTCGCGCCTGGCTCGGTCTGCACGGACTCGCCGTCCCGTTGCGGCTGCCCGGGTACGACGCCGGATTCTTGTTGACCGAAATCGCCGAGGGTTCGCCCGCGGACCGAGCGGGCCTGATCGTCGGTGATATCGTCGTCACGATCGGCGAGACAGAGGTCGTGGACGCCGAGTCGGTGCCCGCGGCCGTACTCCGCCTGAACCCCGGCCAGGCCGTGGAGATCGGAATCCTGCGCGGTGGCGAGCCGAGACGCTTCACGGTGGTCCCCACGGAGCACCTGTGACCGAGGGCCAGGGGGCTCGTCTGCGCGTCCTGGTGGTCGCCGCGTACCCGGCATTGCGCGCCGGATTGGTCTCGCTCCTGGCCAGCGATCGACTGTTGGAGCCGATAGCGACTGAGGGGGTAGAGCTTGGCGATGCCGGCTCTGCCCCCTCCGCGATCGTTGTCGACTACTCCGCCGGCGAGCCCGAGGAGGTCCTCTCCATCGCCGAGACGTTCCCGCAATCCGCGCTCGTCATGATCGGCGCGGACCCCGCGACCGACGGCCCAGGCCTCTCGGGCGCTCCGGTCGCCTATCTCCCCAGCGACGTCGACGCGGCGGCCCTGACCGCGGCGGTCCGAGCCGCCGCCTCAGGTCTCATTGTCCTCGACCCGACCGTCGCCGGAGCGACCGGCGTCCACACTCATACCCGGACCAGTGACAGTGCAGAAACGCTGACCGCGCGGGAGCGGGAGGTGCTCTTGCTCGTGGCTGAGGGCTTACCCAACAAGGCTATTGCCCGCGAGCTCGGCATCAGCGAGCACACCGCCAAGTTTCACGTCGGCTCGCTGCTCGGGAAGCTCGGCGCCGCTAGCCGCACCGAAGCCGTGACCCTCGCCACCCGCCGCGGCATCCTTCCGGTCTGACTAGAACCGAGTCAACTCGCAGCGTGAACCACCGAAGTGCGTTCCCCCTCTCCCAGCGCACTGGGAGAGGGGCTAGGGGTGAGGGCCGCTTCAGTACGCCTGGATCGTCTCCGCCAGCCTGCGCATCGCCTCGGCGATCCGCTCCTCCGGCTGCGCCGAGAAGTTCAAGCGCATCGAGCGAGTCCAGGAGCGGTCGGGGTAGAACCACGAGCTTGGCAGGTAGATGACACCGCGGTCGGTCGCATCCGGGAGCATGGCGTCGGTCTCGAACTGGTCGGGCAACGTGACCCACAGAAAGAACCCGCCTCGAGGGGTCGTCCAGTGAACGCCCGCCGGCATCTCCCGCGCCAGTCCAGCCAGCATGGCATCTCGACGGGCGCGATAGACCTCCTTCGTGGCGGCGATGTGCTCGTCGAGAAAACCGAGCGCGGAGTGATAGACCGTGCGGGTCATGATCCGCTCGTTGTGAATGTCGGTGCCCTCTTTGACGTTGAAGAACGCCTCGCGCAGCCGTGGCGATGAGGCGACCCACCCGACGCGCAACCCCGGCGCCAGCACTTTGGAGAATGTGCCGAGGAAGATAACCTCAGGGTCGAGTGACTTCAGCGTCGGTGGCGGATCCCCGTCATACGAGAGCTCCCCGTACGGGTCGTCCTCGACGATGACCAGACCTCGCTCCCCGGCCAGGTCAACCAGCGCGCGCCGTCGCGCGTTCGACATGGAGACACCCATCGGGTTCTGGTAGGTCGGTATCGTGTAGAGAAATTTCGGGCGCCTTGGCAGGTGATCGAGCAGCGTGGCCAGCGCGTCGACCTGGAGCCCTTCTTCGTCGACGGGCACCCCGACCGGTTCCGCCTCGTGCGAGCGGAAGACGCGCAGGGCGTCCATGAAGGTCGGTTCCTCAGTCAGCACGATATCGCCTGGATCGATAAAGATGCGCGCCGCCAGATCGATCCCTTGCTGCGCGCCATTGGTGATCAGGACGTCGGCGGGGTCGACAATCGCTCCCCGGGCCGCCATCCGCTCCGCGATCAGCTCCCGCAGTGGCCGGTAGCCTTTCACCTCGCCGTAGAGGAGGGTCTCCGCGCCATCGGCCCAGGCGCGGTCAGCCCCTTCGCGCAGTCGGGCCACCGGAATGGCTTCAGTTGGCGGCACGCCGCCGCCAAAGAAGACCGCCTCCGGGTTCCGTTCCGCCATCCGGTCGACCCACGGCCAGACCGAGGCCGCAAATGGCTCGATCCTCCGGGAAGTCTCCGCGCTTTGCTGCCCTTGCACAGTACCGGTCACGCTCGCTGGTCCTCGCCGTCACTCGAGTCGCTGGAGTCCTCGGGATCAGTCAGCTCGATCTCTAATCGCTTATTGGCCTTCCCCTTGGAGCGGGTCCCGACGACACGCAGTGTTCCGACTTCTCGCGTATTGGAGACATGCGTTCCACCGTCCGCCTGCAGATCGAGCCCGACGATCTCGACCGTCCGCACCTCTGGGATCCCCTCTGGTAGCAGGTTGATCTTGGTCCGGATCAGATCCGGGATCTGGAATGCTTCGTCGCGAGGCAAGATTTGAACGCGCACGTCCCTGCCGGCCCGCAGCTCCTCATTCGCACTGCGCTCGATCTCCGCCACCCGCGCCGGGGTAAAGTCGGCGGAATCCATCTCGAAATCCATCCGCGCCCGGTCCGGTCCCATATTGCCCCCGGTGACGAGCGCGCTGTAGTCGCGGAAGACAACCCCGCACAGGACGTGCAACGCGGTGTGCATGCGCATGAGCCGATGGCGTCGCTCCCAATCAAGCTCGACCCGCACGCGATCCCCCGCGTCCGGCAGTGGTTCATCGCCGCCGGCTTCGTGCCAGACGACGCCTCCACTCTTGCTCGCCGAGACCAACGGCCATTGCAGGCCATCCGCGATGCGTGTCAGCGTCCCTTCATCGGTCGGCTGCCCGCCCCCACCGGGGAACACGATCGTCTTGTTGAGCGCGACCAGCCGGGACTCAGGCTCGACGCCGACCACTGTCGCCTCCACCAAGCGCAGCCCGCTGTCACGCTGATAGAGCAGCTCCGTATCGGGCAGCGCGCGATCGTCGTTCATTTCTCGTCCCGTTGACGTCAGTTGACCTGTTTGGCGTGGCCGCGATCACAATTGTCCCTTGAGTTGGCCGGTTGCGCTACATCGGTCACCTGCTTGCCCCAACGTCACCCGCTTGATATGATCGCCTCAGCATGTACGTACACCCCCGTGAGTACCGCCCCGCTCGTGAAATCTCATCGGCTGATGAAGGTAGGGGCGGCGAATGGAACGGTCACTCCGTGTCTCTGGCGAGCACGCGCGCTTGGACTCGCACTCGACGGTCAGCAGCGCCGACGCGGTGTCGCGACAATCGGTGCTGGCGACGGCGGTCGGCGCGTCATACGCCTTCGATCCCGGAGTTGACGGTCTGGCCAGCATCTATGCCGCTCGCGTGCTGGAACGGGGGATCGATCCCCGCGCCCTCTGCGCCGACATCCGCGCCGACCGCCAGGGACTTGTCGATCGGGGACCGCAACGGCGAGCACTAATGGCACGGACCCGCACGTCACGCTTCGGTCGCGGCACAGCCGTGCACCTGCGCTTCCAGGTCTCCGCAAAGCGAACCGTCCCGAGCGACCGTGACAGCCCCCCGGAAGCGAGGAGACCAACCTGCCAGACCGCGCCCTCGGTTTCAGTTCAACGTGTCGCGCAAGCTCGCCGCCGCGGCGGGTGTCGCCGCCCTCCTCTTGCTCCCGCTCGGCGTCATCGTCGCCAATGCCCAGGACACTACGCTGCAGTCTCGCTACGTCGTCGAGCCAGGCGATACGCTGGACAGCGTCGCCGCGGAGTTCGGAGTCGATCCGGCGGCGATTCTCGCGGCCAGTGCCGTCGAGAACCCTCCTTCGCTCGCCCCCTCCGAGATCATCGTCATTCCGGACCCGAACGAATCTCCCGAGGCAGCCGCCTGGAACGCGAGCCAGCAGGAAGGCGCCAGCCCGTTCGTCACCGGCGCCCATGACGTCGCGCCCGGCGAGACGCTCGCCGAGATCGCCGCCGGCTATGGTCTCGATCCCTGGGCACTGGCGACGTTCAACGGGCTGGCCGACATCGACACCCTGCACGCGGGTCAGCGGCTCCGCATTCCCGTCACCGACACCGCTATCGACCCGGCCGCTGGAGAGCTGACTGTTTCATCGTCAGTGGAACCGGTCGCCGAGACCGCGGAAACCTGGGTCGACACTGGCGCCTGGGCTGAAGAAGCGCAGTGGGCGCCCGAGGCTGCCGGCGGACTCGACGCCGGCTGGGAGGAGCCAGTCAGTGGCCCGGTCTTCGCCGCCGACGTCCCCGCTTACTTCCAGATGTACTCGCTTTCCTGCGAATACGCCGCCGCCTACATCGCCACCTCCGCTTTCGGCTGGGGCGTCCCGGAATCGGCGTTCATCGAGCGGATAGGCATATCCGCAAATCCGCACTGGGGATACCGTGGCAATATTCACGGAGCCTGGGGCGGCAGCGACGACTACGGCGTTTATCCGGAGGCGCTTGCGCCGACGCTCAACGAATTCGGATTCATCGCCGACGTCTTCTACGGCGGCGACGCGGCCTCGCTCACCGCGCGCATCGACGCCGGGATGCCGGTCATGACCTGGCTGGGCTACTTCGGCGACACCGCCTGGGTGCAGGAGGACGAAGGCGCTTACCTGCTCGCCCCTGGACTGCACGTCGTCACCGTCTACGGCTACGACGACGGTGGCGTCTATGTCTCGAACCCCGGCCGCGGCAATTTCGACTACTACGCCTGGGGCGATTTTCTCAGTATGTGGAGCGTCCTCGACGGCATGGCCCTGGGTGTAGCCCCGCTCTAGCCACAGCAGCGTCGCCGACGGAGACCATTCTGCCGGACCAACCGGGAGTCACCTATACTCTCTCCAGCATCACCCTGGAGCCGCGACATGCTTCATCTTGCCCCCATGCTGGATCTGCGTCCGCCGGGCGACGCCGTTCATGCGTACCTCACGCTCCCGGCCCAGGCCATCCGCCCACTGGAATCCGCGGTTAGCGCGCTTGCCGATCCGAACGTGGCCTATCTTCTACTCGTGCTCGGGTTCCTCGGACTCTTTCTCGAGCTCTCAAGCCCTGGCGCGTCGATACCTGGAGCAATCGGCGTCATCAGCCTCATTCTGGCCGCGATCGGGCTCTCGCAGCTCCCTTTCGACTGGCGAGGAGCATTGTTGATTCTGGTCGCGTTTCTGCTCTTTTTCGCCGACGTCTTCGTACCTTCGCTGGGTCTGCTGACCCTGTCGGGGCTGGCATTGCTCGTGGCAGGATCGTACGTGTTATTCGATGAAACACAAGGCGTCTTCGTCAACCGGCAGCTGATCTGGGCGATAGCGGCCAGCTTGGTCGTTATGTTTGTCGTCATCGGCGGATTCGCGCTATCGGTCTGGCGTCGCAAACCAACCACCGGCCGCGAGGGCTTGGTCGGCGCGGTTGGCACCGTACGGAAGCCTCTCGATCCAGATGGCGTCGTCTTCGTCGCCGGCGAACTGTGGCAAGCAACTGCCGCCAGCGACAGCGACGCGGCCGCGCCGCCCATCCCGGAGCGCGTACCGGTGACCGTGACTGCTGTGGACGGTCTCAGACTCCTCGTGCGTCGCGCCACCGCCGTCGAAGTTGAAGCCGCCGGCGTCGCGGTGATGGGAGACTTGCGTCCGGCAACGAGCCAGGAGGCGGCGCTCTCGCTCGTCGACACACCGTGAAGACCCCTGCGATTTGCTACTGGGGGCGTTCGACATTCTAGTGGGAGTAGAGAGCATGGAATGGTCCTGGTTCGTCGTCGTGGCAGTTCTGCTCATCATCCTGGTTGTCCTGGCCGCGACCATCAAGATCGTCAAGGAGTACGAGCGCGGCGTCGTCTTTCGCCTTGGCCGGCTAGTCGGTCCTCGCGGTCCGGGCCTCATCTTGCTGGTGCCATTCATCGAGCGCATGCAGAAGATCGACCTTCGCACGGTCACGCTCGATGTCCCGGCCCAGGAAGTCATCACCCGTGACAACGTCACCGTGCGAGTCAATGCGGTCGCCTATTTCCGCGTCCTCGACCCCAATGCCGCCATCGTCAACGTGACCGACTACAACCGCGCCACATCCCAGATCGCGCAGACGACGCTGCGCTCGGTGCTTGGTCAGTCGACGCTGGACGACCTGCTATCGGAGCGGGACAAGATCAACGAGCAGCTGCAACGCATCATCGACGAGCAGACCGAGCCGTGGGGCGTCAAGGTCAGCATCGTCGAGGTCAAGGACGTCGAGCTGCCGCAGACCATGCAGCGGGCCATGGCACGTCAGGCCGAGGCCGAGCGCGAGAAACGGGCCAAGGTGATCCATGCTGAGGGTGAGCTGGAGGCAAGTCAGAAATTGGCTCAGGCGGCAGTTGTCATCGACCAGAATCCGCTCGGCATCCAGCTTCGCTACCTGCAGACGCTGACCGAGATCGGTGCCGAGAAGAACACCACGGTCGTCTTTCCGCTGCCGATCGACCTCATTGGCGGTCTCTTCCAACGCTCCAATGGGCCCGAGCCAGCGCCAATCGCCGGCAAGTCCGACGAAGTTGCACTTGGCTAGAACGGGCCTCTGATCCGGGGCGCGCCTCCAGACTGAGCGGTCGAGGCTGCTTGCCGTTCAGGCAGCCTTCTCTCGGGCACCGCACCGACGAGCAAGCATGGCGCAGATGTACCTGCAACTCTGCGCTTTCTTGGGAGGATGAAGGCCCATGCCCTACGCCAGCAATGAAGGCGTCCGCATCCACTATGAGGTGGAAGGAAGCGGTCCACCGCTGTTCCTCCACGTCGGCTTCCTTGGAACTCTCGAAGACTGGCGCCGCGAGGACACTCGCTACGTCGAGGCGCTGCGTGACGCCTATCGCCTCCTCCTCCTCGACCCCCGCGGCCAGGGCCGCAGCGACGCGCCGCACGATCCCTCGGCCTACACGCTCGAGCAGCGGGTGGGCGATGTGCTGGCGGTCCTCGACGCTGAGGGCATCGAACGCACGCACTACTGGGGTTACTCGATGGGCGGTTGGGTCGGCTTTGGGCTCGGCACGCCAGGCTCCTGACCGGGTCGTCTCGTTGGTGCTGGGCGGGGCTGATCCATTTGAGCAAGGCACTGGACCCATCGAGGACGATGCCTGGCTGCGCCTCTTCCGCCAGGGCATGCCGGCCTTTGTCGCCGATTGGGAGAGGCACGATCCGAATATGGCCGCGATCATGCGGGAACGGTGGCTGGCTCTTGATGCCCAGGCGATGGCCGCCGCGCAGGAAGCCGGTCTCAATGCGCCGAGTCTTGAAGACGCACTCCCCGCCATCGAGACACCGACGCTGATCTACTTCGGTACGGACGACTACCCCGACCGGCTGCCGGAGCGAGCCGCCGCGAAGATGCCAAACGCGACCGTCGTGGCGCTCGAAGGGCTGAACCACTCCCAGGCAATCCGACGCAGCGACCTCGTCTTGCCCCACGTTGAGGCATTCCTCGACCGGGTCACTGGTACTACAGTGGAACGTGCCGGCCCCAAATAGAGCCAATTCGAGCGACAGAATCGCCTCTCTTCGGCCACATGGCACGAGAACCCGGGAAGATCCCTTGTGCGACGTGCAACTGCGCTGAGCGACACGACGTCTAATTCCTGCTAGGGCAGCCCCTATGGCCCGCAGGAGTTCCCCGCCTGAGCTCGTGACGGTAAGAGGTAAACGGATCCGGGCGTGCAATCCGCGCCCGCACCTGGCAGGTGTCACGCGGAGCGAGTCCAAATCGTCTCCTGATTGACGGAATCGGTTCATGCGTTGCTGGCGAACTGACGTGACCGCCAGCCAGCCACGAACCGGATCGACCGATCGAATCGCTGGAGGCGAATAATGGTGTCCATCGATCCTCAGACAGGATCTCGTCTCGATGACAGTTGGCGTGACCTGCCAGGATCCAGACCATCACGTCGTGCCCGCGTGGAGTTCGATATGACCGCAAGTGAGCCCTTTCTCGAGCATCGTTCGCTCCTCTTCGCCATCGCCTATCGCATGCTCGGCAGCGTGGCCGACGCCGAGGATGCAGTCCAGGAGACCTACCTTCGCTGGAGCCGCACGACGGGGCAGGGCGAAGAGATCCACTCTCCCAAGGCGTGGTTGACCACCACCATCAGCCGCGTCTGCCTCGATCAGCTCGGCTCGGCCCGGGTGAAGAGGGAGCAATATGTCGGGCCCTGGCTGCCCGAGCCTCTGGCCGGTGTGACACCCGATGTCGCCGAGACCGTCGCCGATTTCGACTCGCTCTCGATCGCCTTCCTGGTGCTCCTGGAGTCGCTCTCGCCCAAGGAGCGAGCCGTCTTCCTCCTGCACGACGTGTTCGGCTATGACTTCGCCTCGATCGGCGAGATCGTCGGCGAGAGCGACGCCTATTGCCGGCAGCTCGCCAAACGCGCCCGGGCGCACATGGTCGAACGTCGTCCGCGTTTCGCGGCCGATCGCGCCCAGCAGGAGCGGCTCACGACTGGCTTCCTGCGCGCCGTATCTGAAGGTGACATGCCGGCCCTCATCGAGACTCTGACCGACGACGTGGTCGTCTTCTCGGACGGAGGCGGCAAGGTCAACGCGGCTCGTAAACCGGTTATCGGTCGCGACAAGGTGGCTCAGTTCTTGACCAACCTCGCGCGCCTCGCACCGGAGGGGACCAGCTTCCGCACCGAGACGATCAATGGTCAGCCGGGAATCGTGACCCTCATCGACGGTGTGCTGCAAAACGTCGTGACGTTCGATTTCGCCGATTCCGCCATCAGAACCGTCTACATCGTCGTCAACCCCGAAAAGCTGGTCCCCGTCGCCTCGGCCTTGTCCGGCTCCGGGCGAACCGAGGACCAAACACATTGACGTCGTCGATCTCGGCGATTGGAAAGGAGATCCCAATGACAACCGTTTTCGTTACCGGCCCAACCGGAGTCCTTGGCCGGGCAACGATCCCGGACTTGCTCGCTTCCGGGCACACCGTCCGAGCCCTCTCTCGCGGCGAAGCGAGCGATGCCGCTATCCGCGCCCTCGGCGCCGAGCCTGTGCGCGGCGATCTTTTCGACCCGGACTCGCTGCGGGAAGCGGTTGCTGGCGCGGATGCCGTCCTCCATCTGGCCACGCGGATTCCACCCAGCTCCGAGGTGCGGCATCGCTCTGCCTGGGCCGAGAACGACCGCATCCGCGCTGAAGGCACGAAGAACCTCGTCGACGCCGCTCTCGCAGCGGACGTCCGGGTATTCGTCTATCCCAGCTTCGCCTTTGTCTATCCCGATAGCGGCGATGCATGGATCGACGCCGTATCGACGCCGGTCGATCTGACCGATATCCTGCACTCGACGATTGCTGCCGAGGGAGAGGTTGCGCGCTTCGCCGAAGGCGGCCGGCGCGGAGTTTCGCTGCGGCTGGGTGGCCTTTATGGAATTGACGTCCCCTCGACCACCGAGCAGCTCCAGCTCGCCCGGCGCGGGTTTTCGATGTTCGGCAGCGCCCCCAAGGCGTTCACTCCGACGCTCTGGATCGGCGACGCCGCCTCGGCTCTCGTCGCCGCGCTAGACCGCGCTCCGTCCGGCATCTATGACGTCGTTGACGACGAACCTGTCCGGCAGTGGCAGGTCAAAGCCGCTCTCGCTACGGCCGCGGGGCGACGAAGTGTGCTGTCACTCCCAGGCTGGCTAACGCAGTTGGTGGCCGGCCCAGCCGCGGAAGTGTTCGGCAGAAGCCTGCGTATCTCCAATCGCCGCTTCCGCGAGGCGACCGGGTGGGCGCCAGAAGTCCGCAACGCGGTCGAAGGCATGGCGCGAGTAGGCGCCGGGAATCCAGTCACTCCGACATTGCGCGTACCCGCCACCGTCCGTTTGGGCCTCTGGGCGATGGCGTTCTTCAGCCTCTTCGCGGGGATCCAGCAGCAATTCGCCCCCCGCTCGTTCTTCGACGACTTCCCGGGATTCGGAATGCAATGGGTCGCGGTCGACGGACCGTACAACGAGCACCTGCTGCGCGATCTGGGTGGCGCGAACCTCGCGCTCGCCGTCGTCATCTTCTTCGCGATCGCCCGGCCCACGGCAGGACTCGTTCGCGCGGTCGCGGCGGCGATGCTGGTCGCTCAGGTGCCGCATTTCATCTACCACGCCGCGCACCTCGACATCTTGCCGACGGCGCTCGATCGCGTTTTGCAAACGGCGTCCCTGGCGATGACCCTGGCAATCCCGCTGCTCGTCCTGCTGCGGGCGGGCGGCATCCGCCAGGAACGCGAGGCGTCAGCTCAACCAGCTGCAACCGACCATAGGAGAACGTCCCAACAGCGGCCCCTGCTACTCACGTCTACTCGCTGACGCGTTCAACGGGTTCTCAAGAGGCCATGTGTCACTCTGAACGCAGTGAACTTGCAGAATCTCGGCGCCGCCGTATTAGCAAGTGGATGCCGAGATTCTTCGCCTGCGGGCTCTGAACGACACCGACTTTGGCTCGCTGCCCTCAACAGCCCTTTCCGTCCTCCGCGACCGATCAGACATACAATCGTTTCATTCGAAACGAGCCCGTAATGCGGAGGATGCGACTGCATGAACCCCGACGAGACGCCTCGGCACGAATCGGTCGACCACGTTCACCCGACCGACGCCGGATTGATGGATCCGACTGGGGAAGACGTCCCCGGTACCGGGATCATGGGCGACGAGACGCTCGTCCACGATCTGGATGATGGGAAGCCGCCGGGGATCTACCCTGATCCTCCGGCGCACACAGGAGGCATTGCTCACCCCGGCCCGACGCCCGCCGAAATCGAAGACGAGATCGAACGACCGGCTGACCGGCGCCAGGGTGGAGTCGCGGAGACAACCGGACGGGAGGGGAAGTGAAGATCACTCGCGCGACGACCTATGTCGTGGGAAATCCCTGGAAGAACTGGCTCTTTGTCCGGCTCGACACCGACCAGCCTGGACTCTATGGCGTCGGCGAGGGCACGCTGAACGCGTTCGCGCGGACTATCGAGACGGCTATCCACGAGCTGGCTCCACGTTACGAGGGGATGGACCCTTTCCAGGTCGAAACGATCTATCAACGCATGACTCGCGATCTCTACTCTGACGGTGGCCAGATTCACGGCAATGCCGTCGCCGCCATCGAGGAGGCCTGCTGGGACATCATCGGCAAGGAAACGGGCAGACCGGTCTACGATCTCCTCGGCGGGCGCTATCACGAGGATCTGCCCGCCTACGCCAACGGCTGGTACGTCGGTCCACGCACCCCCGAGAGCTTTGCCGAGCGGGCCGCCGAGGTGGTGGCTCGCGGCTACAAAGCGCTCAAGTTCGACCCGTTCGGGTCAGCCTGGCGGACTATGACCCCGTGTGACCGTCAGCTCTCGCTCGATATCGTCCGCGCGGTGCGCGAGACCGTCGGTCCCGAGGTCCAGATCATGGTCGAGGGGCACCGCCGCTTCAGCGTCTCGGAAGCCATTTGGGTCGGCGATCACATTGCCGAGTTCGAGCCGACCTGGTTCGAGGAGCCGACCGACCACACGAAGATCGACGCCACGGCCGAGGTGGCGCGCCGCATCAATGTCCCCGTGTCCGCCGGGGAAAGCTTCCACACGACGCACCAGTTCGCGGAATTGTTGAAGTACAACAGCGTCCACATCCTGCAACCCGATCCCTCGACCATGGGTGGCATCCTGCGCACGCGGATGGTCTGCGCCATGGCCGACGCGAGCTACGCCGTAGTCGCGCCCCATCAGGCACAGGGACCAATCGCCACCGCGGTCTGCGTCCAGATCGGCGCCTGCACTCCGAACCTATTGGTGCAGGAGCTTTTCGACGAGTTCAACGTCGACTGGGAGCGCGAGATCGTCACCCCTCCGGTGCACGTGGTCGACGGGCGTATTCAGATCTCGGACGCACCGGGACTTGGCATCGACGTCAACTGGGCCGAAGCGGAAAAGCACCCGTATCAGGTCACGAATTTCTTACCGCTCTTCTCGCCGGGCTGGGAGCGTCGCGAGGGCGCACAACCCGACATCGACGCCAGCGACGAGACGGCCTGATGTGAGCCGGACGTCATGAGTGCTGGAGAAGCTCTTCACGGGTGCATCCCGATCCTGGTAACCCCGTTCACCGACGATGGGTCGCTCGATCTGGAGAGCCTCGAGCGCGAGATCGAATGGGTTCTGGCGGAAGGCGCCAGCGGCGTCGCCTGCGTCGCCATCGCCAGCGAGGGCTACAAGCTGGCTGAAACGGAGCGCGATGCGGTGATCGGCGCCACCGTCCGTCGCGTCGGCGGCCGCGTGCCGGTCGTCGCCTCCGCGGATGGACCCGGCGAAGAGCCGGCCATCGACCGCGCCCGTCGCGCCGCGGCGCTTGGCGCCGACGCGTTGATGGTGCTCCCTTCGTACTTCGTCAAACCCGGTCCTGAGGCCCTGATGTCGTACTACGAGCGCATGGCAGAGGCTTCAGGCCTCCCGATCATGCTCCAGGACGCGCCGCAATTGACAGGCGTATCGATGTCTCCGGCACTCTGGGCGCGCATGGCCGAAGCTACGCCCGGACTCCGCTACATCAAAGTCGAGGGCACGCCACAGGGTCCGACGATCTCGGAGACGCTACGCCTGTGTGGCGATCGCGTCGGCGTATTCTGCGGTTGGGGTGGATTGAGCCTGCTCGATGCGCTGGAGCGCGGCGCAATCGGCAACATGCCGGCGCCGAACTTCACCCGGTTCTTCGCCGGCGTGCAGCGGCTGTGGGAAGCGGGTGAAAGGGAGCGCGCCGAGCAGCTCTTCGATCCCGGAGTCCCCTTCGTGATGTGGACCATGCAGTCGATCGACCACTCGGTGACCGCCGCCAAAGTCGAGCTTCACCGGCGCGGCGTTATCGCCTCGGTCCGGCTGCGGCAGCCCGCGCTGGCGCTCGACGGCATCGCCCTCGGCCAGCTAGCACGGTTCCTCGATCGACGGCTTGCGGCAACCGGGTGATACCGTTCGCGGGCGGCGTGCGTATATGCCGGTAGCAGGCTGATGAACAAGGCGACTAAAAGCCAACTCGAAGAATCCGGAGCGCCGCAATGCCCGATCGTTCGCACCTGGTGACCCGTCGCTCAGTCCTCGCCGGTGTCGCCGTTCTGGCCGTTACTGCCACGCACCGCCTCGTCACCGCCAGGGCGCAGGACGCCACACCGGCGGCCGTCGCCACACCATCCGCGGGCAGCAGTGGCATCCAACCGACCGGGGTTGGCGATGTGCCCAGCACCGGGGCCAGGCGGCCAGGCCCGGCGAACGTCGCACTCGAGCGCGCGCGGACCGACGTGGTCGCGCCCGTCGGCTTGGCGATCGAATCTGCCGGCATCGACGCCGGCATCGAATCGCTGCGCGTCGTCGATGGGGCGATGCAGGATCCGACCGGACCCTGGGTCGTCGCCTGGTACGAGAACCTCGGCTCCCTCGGCACCGCCGGCAACGTCGTGATGGCGGGGCACATTGACTATTGGAACGTCGGTCCCGCCGTCTTCTACAACCTCTCGACGCTTGAAGCGGGTGACGAGATCGTTGTCGCCGGCGACGACGGCAAGACGTACCCCTTCACGGTCGAATGGGTCCGCCAATACGACTCGGCGTCGATCCCGTTGGACGAGGTAGCCGGACCGACGGAGGATCAGAGCCTGACCCTGATCACCTGCGGCGGAGCGTTCGACTACGCAAACGGCCTCTACCTGCAGCGAACCGTGGTCCGCGCCAACCGCGCTGGCTCTCAACCACTACCTGCCACCTGAGCCGCCGCACGGGTGTGACCTGGGCCGAACCGTTGCTCTAGAGCGGCACCACTTACCTGGTGTCATCCCGAGGCTCGAGGGATCTCATCGTGGTGCCGCGCGTCCACCGATTCACGAGATCCAACCTTCGCCGGACTGACACGAGATTCGAATTGCGATGCTGAATCACCCTCCCGCATGCAGGCGCACGCCAAAGGCGGGTATCCTGCCTGTCTGAATGGCATTCCGGAGCGCGCCGTAACGCGCTACATCCAGGGGTCACGGGTGACGAGCGCGGTGGAAGCGACCTTGCCAGATTCGGCAGGCTCGGGCATGACCGATGCCGAGAGGCTGGACCGAATCGTCGTCCGCTGTATGGCGTGCGAAGCCCGCTTCACCGGCGCCGAAGCGCTCTCCCAATGCCCCACCTGTGGCGGCCTCCTCGACGTGGTGATCCCCACCAGGCGCAAGCTGACGCCGTCAGACTTCGGTGTGGGTGTCCCCGCGACCGGCACGCACTCCGGCGTCTGGCGGTACCTACCGCTCTTACCGGCCCTTCCCGAATCTGCGCTCGTCAGCCGCTGGGAAGGAAACACTCCGCTCTACCGTGACGACCGCCTGGCGCGCTACGCCGGACTCCCTGACGGCCATCTCGAACTGAAGCACGAGGGCCACAATCCCACGGCCTCGTTCAAGGATCGCGGAATGACGGTCGGGGTCAGCCACGCCAGGGCGGTCGGCGCTCGCATCGTGGCCTGCGCCTCGACGGGGAATACCTCCGCCTCGCTGGCCGCGTACGCGGCCGCGGCTGGCATCCCGGCGCTGGTTCTCGTGCCGGAGACCAAAGTCGCGACCGGAAAGCTGGCGCAGACTGTCGCCTACGGCGCAAGGGTCGTTCAGGTCGACGGCGACTTCGACATCGCGCTGGCACTGCTACGGAAGCTGACCGCCGCCTACGACGTCTACCTGGTGAACTCGGTCAACCCCTTCCGCCTGGAGGGGCAAAAGACCATCGTCTTCGAGATGCTCGAGCAGCGTGGTTGGCAACCACCCGACTGGATCGTGCTGCCCGGCGGCAACCTCGGCAACACTTCCGCATTCGGCAAGGCGCTCGCAGAGCTGCACGCGGTCGGGCTGATCGACCGGCTACCACGCCTGGCCGTCATCCAGGCAGCCGGAGCGGCGCCGTTCGCGGCCTACCACGCGTCCGGGTTCGAGGAGTTCGCCCCGGTCCAGGCTGAGACGATCGCCACGGCGATCAAGATCGGCAACCCGGCATCGGCGGCTCGAGCCCGCCGCTCGATCGAGCTGAGCAACGGCTGGGTGACCACAGTCGATGACGATGAGATCCTGGACGCCAAGGCCGCGATCGACCGTAGCGGCATCGGCTGTGAGCCGGCGTCGGCCGCTTCGCTGGCGGGGCTGCGTCGCCTCGTGCGAGACGGCATCGTCGGTCCGGCGGAAACCGCGGTGGCACTCCTCACCGGCCACATCCTGAAAGACACCGACGCGGTCACCGCCTACCACTTCACCGACGACGTCGACGGCGCTCCGCGGCGCGGCGCGAACCGGCCGATTCGTGTCGCCGCCGAGATTTCCGCGCTGGAGCAGGCTCTCGCCGATGCGCTTCACGGTTAGAACCCCCGCGTCGTCGGCGAACCTTGGACCGGGGTTCGATGCGCTCGGGCTGGCCCTCGGACTCTGGAACGAAGCGACGATTGACCCATCCGGTGAACCAGGGCTGGTCACCCTGCGGGGTACCGAGGCCGGGCTGTTGGACGGCCGCGAGAATCTGGCGCTAACCGCTATGAATCGGCTGGCGCATGAGACAGGCCGTACCCTACCGCCCTTCTCCCTGGTCGTGCGCACGGACGTTCCGGTTGCCAGAGGACTGGGGTCTTCGGCCGCGGCCCTTGTCGCCGGGCTCGTCGCGGCCAATCATCTGCTCGCAACCTCGCTTCCGGTCTCCGATCTCTACTCCCTTGCCTGGCAGATGGAAGGGCACGGCGATAACGTGGGCGCCGCGCTCTATGGCGGCGCGGTGCTTGCCGTGCCCGAGGTCGCTGACCCGGTGCAGCTCCTCACTCACGGCCGGCTCGATCTCTGCGCGGTGGTCTTCATCCCGCAGGTGACCGCGCTCACGCGTGCGGCTCGCGCGGCGTTGCCACCGACGGTCCCCCACGCCGACGCGGCCTTCAATGTGGCCGCCGCCGGGGGCTTGGTGCTCGGTCTGCACACCGGAAACGCCAACCTCATCGCGGCCGGCATGCATGACCGCCTCCACGAGCCGTACCGGGCGAGACTCTTTCCCCACCTCGAAATCTTGATCGCCGCTGCACGCGGAGCCGGCGCCCTCGGCGCCTGTCTCAGCGGCGCGGGGCCGTCCGTTCTTGCCTTGACCCAGCCGGATCGGACCGACGCCGTCGCCGCGGCATTTCGCGCCGCGGCAGCCTCGATGGGCGTGGAGGGCGAGGTGAGACAGCTTGCCGTTGCTCCGGCGGGCGCAGAGATCGTCGACGAGAATGGCCGCGTGACCCGCCCTGCCGAGCAACTCGAAAAGCGCTAGGGTAGCCAGGCAATCGCGGTTCTAGGAGGGGAAATCATGGAGCGCGACCGGTTCACCACGCTGCAAACGGGGCTCGCCCGCAAGCGGTCGCGCCGGCATGTGGTGCGCGACGCGCTTGCCGCCGCCGGTTCGCTTGGCGCCGCTCCCTGGCTCTTGCAGCTTGGCCACGCCCGGGCGGAGGATCTGGCGACACCGATTGCGGTTCCGGGCTCGGCCGGTCAGATCGGGACACCTGAGACGGTGCCGATCGATCACCTGGTCGTCATCTTTCTCGAGAATCGCCCCTTTGACCATCTCTACGGGCTCTTCCCAGGCGCGAACGGGCTCCTGGAGCCGGAGGCGCGCATTCCGCAGACGGACGCAGATGGCGTTCCGTATGTCACCCTGCCGCCGGTCGTGAACTCCTGGGCGAATCCTCCCGCCGTCGACACCCGATTCCCGTCCGATCTGCCGAACGAGCCTTTCCTGATCGAGGACTACGTGCCGCTCGGCGATATCGACCCGTCGCCGACTCATCGCTTCTACCAGCACCAGCTGCAGGTGAACGGCGGCCGCATGGATCGCTATGTCGTCTGGAGCGACACAGGTGGGCTCCCGTTGGGGCACTTCGACACTGAGAAACTGCCGCTCTATCCCTACGCCCGCGAGCACACTCTCTGCGACAACTTCTTCACCGCCGCCTGGGGCGGCTCCATGCTCAACCACATCTGGCTGATTGCCGCGGCTACTCCACTCTGGCCGGGTGCGCCCGCCGACCAGATCGCTCAACCGCTCTTCGACAGCGGCGGCGCCCTCATCGGATTGCCGCATGACGGCAACGTCACGCCTGACGGCTACTGCGTCAATGACGTGCAACCGTTCTACGCTCCGTTCCAGGCCAATACACCGGTTGAAGAACGGATGCCACCGCAGCTGGCGCCAACAATCGGCGATCGCCTCTCCGACGCCGGGGTCTCCTGGGCCTGGTATGCCGGCGGCTGGGACGACGCGGTTGCCGGCAACCCGGCGCCGACATTTCAGTTCCACCACCAGCCGTTCAGCTATTACTCCCGCTATGGCGAGGGCATGCCGGACCGCCAGCACCTGCGGGACGAGACGCACTTCCTGACCAGCCTCACCGACGGAACGATGCCAGCCGTCTCATTCATCAAGCCGCTCGGCATCTTCGACGAGCATGCCGGCTACTCGGCCATCGCATCGGCCGAGAATCACGCTGTCGAGTTGATCGAAGCGGTGAAGGCCTCTCCGTTCTGGGAGCGATCGGCAATCGTCGTCACCTACGACGACTTCGGCGGCTGGTACGATCACGTCGCTCCTCCCCCCATCGACCGCTGGGGGCCAGGAGGCCGGGTGCCGGCCATCATCGTCTCCCCCTGGGCCCGCCAGGGGTACATTGACTCGACGCCGTACGACCACACCTCGATCCTCAAGTTCATCGAGTGGCGATGGAGTCTGGCGCCACTCGCAACCCGGGACGCGCTCGCCTGGAACCTGTTACCCGCATTTGATTTCGCCAAGCCAGGAGGTTCTTGAGCAGTCGCGGGGAGACAGCAATCCACCTCGAGGCTCGGCTACGTTGGCGCCGCTCTAGCTCTCTTCGTCCAGTATTGCGCGGAGGAGACCGGCGACGTACTCGGGGTGCGCCGATCCTACGCCCGCCTCCTGTAACCGGATCGAAGCTAGCCCGTCGAGTTGCGCACCCCCATTGACCGCCGTCCACCCGGCCTCGAGTTCCTCAGCCGGTACAACCCACTCCTGGCCACCATCGAGCGGGCTGACCGTTACGCCCTCGCCGGACTTGACCGTATGCACGCGGAACGGCTCGCCCTTGGGAGTCTCGACCGTCTGTCCCTCGAGCACCTTCAGCTGGTCCCACAATGCCGGGGTGGTCGCATTGGCTGCCGGAGGATGGGTGACACTCGCGTTGGTCGGTTCATCCCCCTGCTCGGGAAGGTGTTCCCGGGTCGATGCGTCGTTCGCGTAGAGCCCCTGCAGCTCGTCGAGCCCCTCCCCTGGCTCTCCGACGGTGTCCCACCGTCCGGGCGGGGGCTCCCGGCCTGGCGAATCGGCCATCTCACGAGCTGCGTTCGTGCGTCCAGTGCGCTCGGCGTCGACGGCCTCTGCATCTGATTCACGTTCGTCGTCGTCGAAGACGTTATGCATCATGTCCATCCCCACCCATTCGATACCGGGGCAGGATGCTCCGTGCGAACAGGTCCATGCCGTCGCTGTGCGGCGCGTCCATGAACCAGAGCATGAAGTGGCCGATGCCCTCGGCGATGTAGGCGTCGATCCGGGCCGCGACCTGGTCCGGAGTGCCAATGATCCAGTCGCTCGCCATCGGCTCGGGGAGCGTGTCGGTCTGTTCCGCGATGAAGGCGATGGTCGCGGGATTACGCGCGTAGTCCTTGACGTACGGGCTGATCTCGGGCGGCAGGTGATCGGCCTCACCGCCGAGTGCCACCAGCGCGGCGAGGTGATCGCGCAGCGTCTCCAGATCGGGGGCGATCAAGACCTGGGTTTCCAGACTGAGCTCGATCTCGGCCGTGTCCCGGCCGGACGCCTGACACGCGTCACGAAGCAAACCGATGCGGCGGCGAAGCTCCGGCAGCGGGACCGGAGTCGTGTTCCAACCCTGACCAAATCGGGCGCAAGCGGCCAGCCCACCGGGCGCCGCCTCGCCGAACCAGAGGGGTGGGTGCGGCTGTTGGAGCGGTCTTGGCGCGCAGATCGCGTCCGTCACCTCCCAGGTCCGGCCGCGGAACGTCACCGGTTCGTCGGCGGCCCAGAGCCGCAGGATCATCTCGGTCGCTTCGACCAGGTCCGCGATGCGATTCTCCATGTCGTCCCGCCAGGGCAATCCGTAATTGACGTATTCGCGCCGCTGGTAGCCGCAGTCGAGAAAGTGGATGAGCCGGCCGCCGGAGAGCTGGTCAACAGTGGCGGCCATCTTGGCCGTCAGCGCCGGGTGCCGAAAATAGTGCGCCATGTGGATCATCCCCAGCTTGGCGCGGCTGGTGGCCCCGGCGAGCGCTGAGAGCACCGTCCATCCTTCGAGGATCGCCTCGTCCTTACCGAGCATCAGGTGATCGGCCACCCAGAGCGAGTCGTACCCCAGCTCCTCGGCCCGCTTCCCCCAGGGCAGAATCATCGAGGGATCGAGCTCGGCGAGACCCGGGGTGCGAAAGAGCTGGATACCGGGACAGGCGAAGATCGGCAGGCAGACCCCGAACTGGATGTCACCCACGCTGAAATCCTTCCGCGTACCTGCGTCTCCGGCCGCGTCAGACGAGGTGCTGAACCGGCTCGCCACGCAGCGACCGACGCACGTTCCACCAGAGCTCCTGCGAGTCGCGCACCCACGTCCAGGGACTCTGCCAGGCATTGTGCGGTGTCAGCGTCACCCGCTCACCGGCCTCCGCCTGATCGTGCAGATCGAGCAGCGGATCGTCGACCGGCAGCGGCTCCTCGGTAAAGACGTCGAGCGCGACGGCGCCGATGCGCCCGGCCGCCACTGCTTCCGTCAGCGCCGGCTGATCGACCAGCCTGCCGCGCGCGGTATTGATGAAGAGGGCGGTCGGCTTCATCAGTCCGATCTCATGGGCGCCGATGATTCCCTCCGTTTCCGGTTTCAGCGCTAGCTGCACAGAAAGTACATCGACCGTCGCGAAGAGCTCGTCCCACTCCGTGAATTCCATACCGTAGGCGCTCTCCAGCTCCGGAAAACGCTCGATGTCCCAATAGCGAATGGGCATGCCGAAGGCGTGCGCCGCCCGTGCCACCGGACGGGCGATCTCGCCCATCCCCAGCAAACCGAGGGTCAGATCACCGAGGTATTTGGTGTCCGGGAAGCCGTGCCACGAATCAACGTAGGCCCGACTGGCCATATGCGTGCGCAGCGAAGGCAGGCGCTTGGCCCAGCTGAGGATATACGCCCAGACCTGCTCCGCCACGGTGATGTAGTTGATCAGCGGGGTGGCAGCCACCGGGATGCCACGGGCGCGGGCGGCGTCTAGCGGCACGCCGCGATAGTCCTGCCCGAGGTGCTGGACGAGACGCAGGTTCTTCGCCCGCTGGAGCGCCTCAGCCGGCAGCCGCTCCTTGTGCAGGACCAGGAAGTCGGCGTCTTCGATAGCTCCCACGATCTCGTCGATGGAGCGAGTGAAGCGCAGGCTCCCCTCGTAGTCGGCGTAGAGCTGACCGAACGGGGCGTAGGGAGCATCGGCGCTGTTGAACCAGGTCAGATCGATGTCGTACCCGGCAAGGATCTCTCGCAACGGCAGGGCATCGGTCTCGGCCGACGGGTTCTCACGCAGCAGCGTCTCCCGGGCTGGAGCATCCCAGCTCGCCCACGGGCGCACGCCAAGCAGGGTGTTGCCGATGCTGTCCCAGACGACGATCTTCACCGTTTCGCCGGTCATTCAGAGCTCCACATCAGCCCTACGGCTCGCTTCGCTACCGCGCGCATCGAGTCGATCGTATCGTCAATCAGGGAGCGATGCACGGTGCAATAATCCCCAGGCATATGCCCCAACCGCATTTCCCCGTGTGACGCCATGGCGCCCACGAGCTCCTCGCACGTGTACCCATTGCCCCGCCCCCGTCAGGTGCGAGAATGTGCCAATACTCGAGAGGAGCGTGAGCCATGCATTCGACGTCACGTTGGCCGGTAACGATTCTGACCGTGATGCTCGCCATCGTAGTGGCGACCGTTGGCTTTCTGTCCCAGGTCGACCCCATCACGGCCCGCCAGGACGCCGCGGTCGAGATCTCGGTCGTCGACTTTGCCTTCGAGCCCGGCACGGTGTCGGTTCCTGCTGGTGCGACCGTGACCTGGACCAATACCGGAAGTCGGCCACACACCGTCACCGCCGACGACGGGTCCTTCGATTCCGGCCGCCTCGACCCGGGTGAGCAATTCAGTCAGACGTTCGACCAGCCCGGAACGTTCACCTACCACTGCGGGTTCCACCCCGAGATGCAGGGCTCGATCGTCGTCGCCGAACAGCAAGAGCAGACCGCCCCAAGCGACGACGCCACGCCAACCGCTGATGAGCCCGCGAGCAGTGAATCGGCAGCCGTCTCCGACACGGCGGGACCGGTAGGTAATCTCGAGCCGGTCGAGCCGTCACGCCTGGCCCACATCCATGCCGGCACCTGCGAGGAGCTGGGTATCGTCGTCTACTCCTTCCCCGACCTCGAGACCTATCGTCTCGATGAAGGAGAGGACGCCGGTGTCGGAGCGATCGAGCTGATCACCGGGACGACCCAAACGCCGCTGAGCGGGTTGTTCGGCGAGCCGTTCTCAGTCCACGTCCATGAGAGCGCCCAGAACAAGCAGACCTACGTCGCCTGCTCGGATATCGGCGGTAGACCTGGCGATCCCTGGACGGAGAGTGATGGTCTGACGCTGCGGGCGGTGGAGCAGAATGGGTCCGGCTACAGTGGGTTCACCACCCTCCGTCCGACCGCCGACGGCGGCACCCAGGTGTCGATGGTCATCGCGGCGTCATCGGCAGCCACCGAGTCAGCGGCGGCCCAGCCCGAGCCACCACCCAGCACGACCTACACCAGTCCGACTTACGGCTATACGATCGGGTACGGGCAGATGTGGGAAGAGTCGGAGAACCTTTCCGCCGGCGACCGCGATCGCCTGGTGCTGTTCAACGGCACCAGTTACATCACCTTCACCGGCGCGCGCGAGTTCGGTGGTGATCCTCAGGCATGCGTCGATGACTTTGTCGCCGAGCTCACCGCCGATCCGAACGTGAGCAATCTGGGGCTGGCCACCGACGAAGAGGGCAACCCCCTGGAGGGCAGCACGGCGGCGACCGGAGCGTTCGCCGTATACAGTCACGACTACACCTTCCCGGATCGGGTCGAGCCCTACACGCTCTTCGTTCGTTGCGTGCCACTGATCCCCAACGAGGCAGTCCTTGCCATCGTCCAGAACGTACCGACGGAGGACTACAACGACCAGGTCGAGCTCCGGGAGGCGCTGCTGCGCGGATTGACTCTTGCCCAGTGAACGAGGTTGAACGAAGGGTGATCGGGTGATTACTCGCTCCGCTCGTGGTGGCAGGGTGGCTGGGTGGCGTTCCCCCTGTCACCCAGCCACCCTGTGACCCCGCCACCCAGGTGCCCCATCCCCTGCGGTTCCACGTGCTGCTCCTGCCGGACGTTGGCTGGGCGGAGTTGAAGTCCCGCGTCCTCAGGTTGGAGGAGCTTGGAGTCGAGGTCGCGGCGCTCGCGGACCACGTTGTCGACTGGATTCACCCCACCGTGCCCTGGTTGGAGACGTGGACCGCGCTGCCGGCGCTGGCGGAGGCGACTCGCACCATCCGGCTCTCGACGGTCGTCACCCAGATCCCACTGCGCAACCCGGCCATGCTGGCTCGCCAGGTCTCCACCCTCGATCACATCTCGAACGGTCGGATCGAGCTCGGTCTGGGCACGGGGCTCACGATCGATCCGTCGAGCACCATGATCGGCGTGCCGAACTGGGAGCCCAGGGAGCGTGTCGACCGCTTCGGCGAGTACATCGAGCTTATCAGCCAGTTGCTTACTGAGGAGGTCACCACTTTCCAGGGGCGTTTTTACCAGGTCGAGGGCGCGGCCCGGCACGCTACGATCCAGTCGCCGCGCCCACCGATCCTGGTCGCCGCCCTTGGCCGGCGTATGATGCGCCACGCCGCCCGCTACGCCGATTTTTGGAACAGCCTGTCGTTCCTGCCCACCTTCGACGAACAGCTCGCTGAGACCCGGACCCGCTGTGAGACGATCGACGGCGCGTGCGAAGCGATCGGTCGCGATCCTTCAACGCTGCGCCGGTCCTACACCATGTTCGACGCCCAGTCCCGATCTAGGGGCGGCGCGATCGGCTACTACGAATCCAGGGAGCTTCTCATCGATCAGGTCAGCCGCCTGGCTGAGCTGGGGATCAGCGACGTCGGTCTCTACTACCCCTTCGATCCGGCACAGCTCGCCGCGTTCGAGGCAATCGCTACCGAAGTGCTACCCGGTCTCCGCTCGGTCGGCCCATCGCTCTGACGGCTCCGATTACTGTAACCTTGTGCGAGACACACAATTCGCAGCCCAGCACGAGGGGCAACCGAGGGCTACACAGGGTCGGGGCGCTCGGATATCGTGCTCTCCTGACCCGCGGTCTACTGAAGGAGCATCATGCCGAATCCACCGAACTTCGCCAAGAAAAACCTCTCGCACGTCAATCTGGCCACCGCCAATCTGGCGGGCGTCGATCTCCACGCGGCCAACTTGCGCGACGCTACGCTCAAAGAAGCGAATCTGGAAGGAGCGGATCTGACCGACGCGGATTTGTCCCATGCCAATCTGGCCGGGGCCAGCTTGCGCAATGCGTGCGCGTCGCATGCCAACATGGCGGATGCCGACCTGCGCGATGTTGACCTCGAGGGTACGAACCTTCGGGGAACTCGCCTTGCGGGAGCTAAGTTAGGTGATGCGCAACGAGCGGCCGCCACGGCAGCGGGAGCCGACTTCGCCGATGCCGCCGGCGACGGAGAGTCAGCCGGCGGCCACTAGAGCGGCTCCGGCGTTGGATCGCATCCATGGCGACGCGCAGTTTCGTAGGGTCACGTTTCCATCAGAACTGACGAGATTCCTCGTGCGCTGCTATGAAAAACTCGCCGAAAAACCCGAACGGACGCGGAACGGGTTTTCATGCCGTGGTGATGCCCCACCGGGGCATGACTACTCGAAATGACACCGGTTTCGTATGGAGAGCTGGCGATGGCGAGAGATGTTGCCACGACTCCAGCATCACTGCGGGTACTCGCGTATATGAAGCGCCCTGACCCCCGTGAAGAGGGCCAGGACGCTGACAGTTGCCTATCCCAAGGCGTCGCAGAGGCCTACTGACGGCCTGACGACCTCCCTTCGGTGTCGTCGATGAGGGAGGCATCCTCGTCGACGTAGACCTCCTCGCGGCGCACCGTATCGCTCACCCGCTCGGTGCGCTGCGTCGCTTCCTTGCTAACGACGATCTCCTCCGCCACCCGCGCTTGCTTCTGCAGCTCGACCTGCTCGCGCGTCAGCGGCACCTCGATGACGATCTCCTCGAAGGCCTGCGTCTCGGCGCCAACCGGACGATCGACGATGCGCCGCTCCACCCGGATCTGCTCGTCGGTGACGGGAACCTCGAGAACACGATTCTCCTCGACGACCCGCTTCTCGATGCGCACCGCGCCGGCTTCCGCAGGACGGACGGTGGCGGTGAGCTCTTCCTCTATAACCGGGATGCGAATCTCGTTGTCATCAGCCACCTGGGCGGTTGTCGCAAGGCGATCAGCAGAGCCGCCGCGGTCGGTCACGCCGCGATCGAAGATGATCTGATCGGCTGCACTGACATCACTGCCGGTGAAGACGGTCCCACTATCCGTCATGCCCGTGGGCACCACCTCAGGCACCGTATCCCAGCCGCTATTCAGTGCCGCGTCCCTGGCGACATTCAGCGTGATCTGGCCGCCCCCGGCACTGTCGATGGCACTTGTGGGAATGTAGTAGTCGGTCGGAAAGAAGAAACCCTTCTCCACGACGATGTACCCTGACTGCACCTCGGCGACGGTGCCGACCTTGTCGCCATCGCTGCCGTAGACCTCGTCACCAACACCGATCTGGCTGGCGTCACTCGAACTGCTCATGGTGCGGTTCCTTCCTTACGTGCAGACCCGGATTTCGCACGCCATCATGCGGTGAGCTCGTGCCCGGGGTCGGGATGGTGATTGCAGAAGCTGTGCCATGACGCCAAGAGCCACTGGTCAACGGGCGACGGAATGGTCCGGGTTTACTGATGGACCGGATCGGCTTCTATGATGGTGACCGGAGCGATACCTGAGGTGCGGCAGGTCGTCTGGATCACGGTGTCGGCCTGGGTTCGATGAATGAGCACGGCCAGTGCTGCTACCCGCCGTTGTCCTGCAGTCAGGAGCGTCGCTAGCGAGGCCCACCCTGCATTTGTCCTGTCGTCATTACCCACTTCATTCATGCTCTCGATGAGCGGCACCTTCGCACGCACGGCCGTCTCAATCACGAAAACCGCCGCTAGCATCCGCGCTCCCGTGTCGTCCGTTAGGGAGGGGAGCGGCAGATGGTGCGGCGGACCTGGTAGCTGCGACCTTTGCTGGACCAAGGCATTGCGATCACGAATTGGTCAGGGAATTGTTGGCCCGGAGCGGAATCGGCTACGTTTCGTCTCGTATGTCGAGGTATGCCTGAACGCGGTGAGACGAAGTCAGCGCTGAACCTCATGGTCAGCAATGCCGCGCTCGCCTGGCTCCTCGACGCCGAGGTAGAAGGGCAGGGCATGCCGCAGTGATGCCGTCAATCGAGGGTCACCTCGTGTCGCGTACGGCCGCACCATGAAGCGCGCCCTGGCAGTCGTCATTGACCACCAGAGCGCGGAGATGCGAGAGATAGTGGGAACGTCCTAGCGATGCTGGGCCGAGTCTCCCTCGATGTCGTCGATGATGGTGGCATCCTCATCGACGAAGACCTCTTCGCGGCGGACAGAGCCGGAGACCTGCTCGGTGCGCTCGACGGCTTCCTTGCTGACGACCACTTCGCCGGTGACCCGGGCCTGCTTCTGCAGGTCGACCGTCTCGGTGGTCAAGGGCACGTCGATGACCGTCTCCTCGAAGGCCGCGGCATCCGTGGCACTGACCGGGCGGTCGACTACGCGCCGCTCGACGCGCACCCGCTCCTCGGTGACCGGGACGTTGAGGGTCTGCTCCTCGGTGACGACGTCCTTCTCGATGCGGACCGCCCCGGCCTCCTGCTCGCGGACCGTGGCGGTCAACTCCTCTTCCATGACAGGGATACGGAGCTGGTCCTCGGCGGCAACCTCGTAGGCGCCGACCTCCGTCTGGCCAGTAGAACGGGCGCCGCCGGTCGCGGTGACATCGACATCGGTGAGGACCGCGCCGGTGTCGGGCACCGTGTCCCAGCCGCTGTTCAACGCCGCGTCCTTGGCCAGATTCAGATTGACCTGGCCGTCACTTGCGCTGGCGATGGCGCTCGTGGGAATGTAGTAGTCCGTGGGGAAGAAGAAGCCCTTCTCCACCACGATGTAGCTCGACTGCACCTCGGCGACGGTGCCAACTTTGTCGCCGTCGCTGCCATAGACATCGTCACCGACATTGATCTGGCTCGACCCGGTTGACCAGCTCATCTGTTACCTCCGTATATCGCTGACTGCCTGACGGGACTGCCCGCCGACTGTTCGGTTTCGTAAGTCACGTCTGCACGCTTCGATGTGCCATCCGGCAGGCTACCCGCCGCCCATCATCTTCTTCATTGCCACAGCCGCGACCCCGCCCAGGACCGCCTTGCCGAGCGGACCTCCGAGCAAATCGCCACCGGAACTACTGGCTTGGGCATTTCCGCCACCGCCAAACATGCCACCCAGCATCCCGCCCAAGCCGCCCAGCGGGTCGTCACTCCCCTGTTGCTGCTGGTACTGCGAGAGCTCCCGGGCCATTCGCCGCGGATCATCATCGTCGTCGTTATCAATCTGGCCGCCCTGCTGTCGCATCCGGCGGCGCAGCTCGCGCCGCTCCTCGCGCGACAGGCGACCGAGAGATTCAGCCGCGGCCTCCTCGTACTCCTGGGGCGAGAGGCGGCCGGCCGTTGCCCGGTAGTTCTGGATCACCTCGTCGTCATCGATGCCGTCGTACGGCCTCCCTCGTTCATAGCGCTCGATGAAGTCGTTAGCGCGCTGGCGCCGCACGGGTTCATCGTCATCGTCCTGCCCGCCAAACAGGCCTCCTAGCAATTGATCAACCACCGCCGTACCTCCTGGAAACTGCAACCTCTGTAGCGCGGACACGATGTCCGCCGCTACCAGCTAGCGTTGCATCCCGCTTTGCCGGTTGCGCTTCTAAGTTGACGACCCGTTCGTCGCCGCCAACTCTCAATGCATGCTTCGTGCCGCATGAGAATGAACGACTCATAAACCAGGTTCGACCCGGTGTGCGCACGTTCTGGCAGACGCTGCTGGAGCTCTGTCCGGGTTGTTCTGGCACACGTGGTGCATGGAGGCGACGCGAGCGCTCTGCGGGACTCCAGCGCGATGGATGCCACCCCTTTTTCGGGTGTCGTCCGCACGCCTCGTTCGAGCCGCGAAGTAGTCACGCCTCGTGCTTCCTTCGATCCTTGGAGTCGTTCTTCGTGAGACATTCGGGGCCGCTTTCGACCGCTCTTCAGGTGCTGCGTCAAACGCTGCGCGATGTTTGGGCCGGACAGGCGATGGAGTGGGCGGCCGCGCTGGCCTTCTACGGCGTTCTCTCCGTCTTCCCGTTGCTGCTCGCCGGCGCCGCATTGGCGAGCTACGTCGTTTCTCCGTCCGTCGTCACGGCTCGGCTGTCCACCGTGGTGGAGGCAGTGCTCCCAGCAGGTGTTGTCGATGTCGATCCGATCGTCTCGGCCGCCATCGCGGCGCGCGGGCAGGTCGGGCTGTTGGTGATCATTCTCTGGGTGCTTGCCGGCCGGCGAATCTTCGGCGCACTGGTGACTGCACTTGATCGCGTCTCGGATGTCGATGCGCGCCACGAGACGGTGCGGCGCCGGGCGCTGGTCGAGTTGGTCGCCCTCGCGGGGACCGGCATGCTGTTTCTGGTGGCGCTGGTGGCGCGCTCCCTCCTGGGATTCGCGTGGGAGGCCGTCTGGGGGAGCGGGGCCAACTCTCCCGTAGCGTGGGCTGTGGGGGCCGTGGTCCATGCCCTGCTGCTGGCGTTGGCCTTCTTTGCGCTCTTCACCGTCGTTCCGCATGGGGAACGCAACCCGCGAGCGGCGATGATCGGCGCGATCGCCGCCACGGGACTTGTCCTCATCGCCCGCGCAATCTTCCTGGCGGCCCTCGACCGACTATGGGCGAGCTTCGCGCTGATCTATGGCCCGATGGCACTCGCGGCCCTGTTGCTCACGTGGGGCTGGGTCCTGGGGCTCATCGTCCTGTTCGGGGGATCACTCGCCTCCCACGTCAAGGTCATGCTCATCGAAGGGCGCAGCGCGTCCGAAGCCGAGCGGCGTCACGTCGCACATAAAGTCGCGGCGTGATCGCCGAGCAGCGAATAAGGTAGAACCACCGAGCCGCGGCGCAGTCTGGGCGTCGCATGACGAATTCCGGCAAGCGGCCGCAATGCGAGACGGAGCGAGCCGGCTGGCTCGCTCCGTCTCAGTTGTTAGCGATCCTGCGCCGGGTGGGTACGAGCCCACCCGGCGTTCGTCAGAGCGCTTAGCTCCCGACGATGATGGTGTTGCCCTCGTTGCCGCCGGAGTTGACATCGCCAACCGTCACCGTGCCACCGTTAGCTTCCGATACAGCGGTTCCGCCATTTCCGGCCGCCGCATCGCCACCGGTGCCACCGGCCGCGGCGTTGCCGTCGCCGCCGTCAGCGGTGGAGACCGCGGTGCCGCCGTTGGCGCTGATGTCGATCGTCGTCTCGTTGGTGACCGTGCCGCCGTCGACCGCCACGTTTCCGCCCTGGGTCCCCTCGACCACGATCGTGTTGCCGCGGTTGCCGCCGGAGTTGATGTCGCCGACTGTCACCGTGCCGCCATTGGCTTCCGAGACAGCGGTGCCGCCGTTCCCGGCCGCCGCGTTGCCGCCGGCGCCACCAGCCGCGGCGTTGCCGTTCCCGCCGTTAGCGCTGGAGACCGCGGTGCCGCCATCCGCGCTGATTGCGATGGTGGTGGCGTTGCTCACAGTGCCGCCGTCGATGCGGACGTTCGAGGCGCGTCCGAACAGGCCACCGCCCAGGCCGACCACAATGGTGTTGCCGCGATTGCTGCCGGAGTTGATGTCGCCGACCTTGATCGCACCACCGTTGGCCTGTGCCACCGCCACGCCACCGAGACCCGCCGAGGCGTTGCCAAGGAGGCCACCGGCCGCGGCATTGCCGTTGCCACCGTTGGCGCTGGAGACCGCTGTGCCGCCATCGGCGCTCAGCCGCAGTGTCGTTTCATTGGAAACCGTGCCGCCGCTGACCGCCACGTTGCTCGGTCCGTAGTGGCACGGGGAGGAGCCGGTGCTCACGACGACGGTGTTGCCCCGGTTGTTCCCGGAGTTGATGTCGTCGAGGTCGATCATTCCGCCGTTGGCCAGGGAGACCGCCACCCCAGCGTTGCCGGCCGAGGCGTTGCCACCGGCAGCGGCGTTGCCGTTGCCACCGTCGGCGGTGCTGACCGCGGTGCCGCCGTCCGCGCTCAGGTCGAGCGTCGTCTCGTTCGAAACCCGGCCGCCATTGACCGCGATGTTCGAAGGCTGGTAGCAGCTCGTGGCCGACGCGGCCGGAGCCATCGTGGCGACACCGATCAGCATCGCGGCGACGGGAACAAGCCGCAGCCCCGCAAGCAGCGCCGACCGCTTCTGCAGAATAAATCGCGCGGCTCCCCGCATTTGTGTCTGGTCCGTCATGTCCCTCTCCTTGCTCTCGCTCTCGAACCGCTCGCCGGAATCCACTGCCTGCCGATTCACGATTGCCATGTCCTTGCTCCTTGCTCCTTGCACCGTGTGCTTGTCGTCCGGCCGTCCGTGCCTTCACGGCTCTGCAACCATTTCAACAGGCAAGGTCTCGCCGCACCGCCAACGGCTTGGCTGGGGCGGTGTCAAATCGGGAACAGAGCGGACAGGGGTGAATGGGACTCGTTACGCCCGTGGCGGGTCACTGCATTCGAGGGCAAATGGAGGTGAGGGGGTCAGGAAGGTGGCGGCAGGATTGAAGGTGATAGAGGGGGCGACCATGGCCTGCCACGCCGGAGCACCGGCCGTGGGATTTGTGGCGATGCCGAAGGAATCCACCACTTTCACCACCGCGCGCAGGCGCGGCCTGATCGTGGGGCTGGCAGGCGCTCTGGCCCGCCAGCCCATACATGGAGTTGTGAGCGTCTGGAAGACTAGGCGCCGAGGCGGTCGCGGATCGCCGTGAAGGCCGCGTGGCCCACGCTCACGAAGGTCGGCCCCACCGACGCCACACTGCCTGCCTCGTCATCGGACCAATTGAGGATGACCGCGAAATAGACCCAGCGCTGCGCCACGTACATGCCTCCGGCCGCTGAGAGCACGTGGTCCGAGAACGCGTCGAGGCTGCCCCCTTTGACAAAGGTATTGACCCCGAGCGGCAGAATCTGGGCGATCTCGTCCTTCAACGAGAGCACTTCACGGAAGGCGACGAGCGTCTCGGGGTACTGGAATAGCTCGCCCGGCAGGGCGCGCGAGTAGAAGCTGACGAGCTCGTCTGCGGTACTGGCCATGGTGATCTCGTCATTGAGCGCGAAGCGCGGCGGGTATGGCGTGTTCTCCACGAGCGGCAGGAGCCGCTCCCAGGTGATGGTGCGCCAGTCGGGGTCGCCAAACACGTAGCCGACGTACTGCCGAGTGCTATCCGGAATTCGCGTCTGCCGTAGACCCAGGTCGGAAATGAGCCCACGCACCCGCTCGGGACCGACACGCTGCAGGAGCATGTCGGCGGCAGTGTCGTCGCTCTCGAGGATCATCGCTTGCAGCGCGGTGCGCGTCGTCACCTTGCCGGTGAGATTCGGGGGATTCAAGATGGGAGAGCCGAGCGTGAAGACGCTCTCGTCGAGCGCCAGTTCCTCCTGCATTTGCTCGCCCAGCTGAACGAAAAGCGGAGCCGAGGCCGTGGGATCCATGGTCTCCTCAGCTTGCCGGAGATACTCGGCCAGGACGAAGGCCTTGAAGGCGCTGGCGATAACGAGCTCGCGATCGGCCATGGCGGAAGCCGACCATTCGGCACGGCCGGCATCCGGTGGCGCCCAGAACTTGAGGCCTTTCGTTCCCGGGAGCGCATCGAAAAGCTCGATAACCTCGACGGCGAGGCCGTCCTGAGTCGGTTCCTCCCCGATCCCCGCCGTGGGCGTGGCATCCTGTGCTGCCACCGATCTCAGGGACGCGCCGCCGAGCCCGGCAGCCACGCCGAGACCGCCGGCACGCAGGGCGCCCCGGCGGGAGAGCTTTCGCGGCGTGAAGCTTTCTGACCGCCGGTTGATCATGGGTTTGGCCCTCTCCTAACGGGACACGCTGAAGCTGCCCCAACACGCACTTAGACTGGTGCATCGCCTCGGTTCCCGAACTGTAGCGGATTCGGGGAGTCTGTCAACGGCAGCATCTGGCGCACAGCCGCGAAGACTGTCGTCGGTCCGGCATCGTCCTTGCGAGAGCCGGATTACCGCGCAGCGATCGGGCGACGGGACTGATCGAAGCGGTAACCGGTAATGTGGAGTAAGCGGTGACGACATTGCCACCACGTCTGGAAACGGGAATCCCGGGACTCGATGCAGTCCTCGGCGGTGGGCTGCCGGCCGGGCGGACCAGCCTCGTCGCCGGGCAACCGGGTACAGGGAAGACGACGCTCGGCAATCAGCTCGCCTATCACCATGCCGCCGCCGGTGGCCGAGCCGTGGTGGCCACCCTTCTCGCCGAGACCCACGACCTGATGTTGACCAATCTCGCCAGCTTTACCTTCTTCGACACCTCGCTTGTCGGTGAGCGGGTGACTTACCTCAATCTCTTCGATGCCCTGGAGGAGGGGCTGGACGCGGTCAGCACCGCCATCCGGCGCGTGGTGCGAGAGACAGGGGCCTCATTGCTCATCGTCGACGGAGCCACCGTCATCGAGGATATCGCCCACTCTCCTCTTGCCCTGCGCCGCTTCGCGCAGCAATTGCACACCCAGGCCGCCGTCCTGGGCGCTACCACACTGCTGCTGACTGGTCACACTCGAGAGGAGCTCGGGGATCTCGGCGCCCACGTCGACGGCGTGATCGTGCTCGCCAACGAGCGGTTCGACTCCCGCCATGTCCGGCAGCTGGAGGTACTCAAGCTGCGCGGCGGTCCCCACGTGAGCGGCGCCCACGAGTTCACCATCAGCGAGATCGGTCTCACGGTCCACCCCCGCCTGGAGTCGGTGGCCGGCAAGCACCGCCCTCAAGAGGTGACCCGTGAGGGAGTTGGGCTCGGCACCGGTGTCGTTGCCCTCGATACCATGCTCGGCGGCGGGCTCCTGCCCTACTCCAGCACCCTGGTGATGGGCACTCCAGGCTCAGGTAAGACACTGCTCGGGCTCAGCTTCCTCATGGAAGGCGCCGTCCGCGGTGAACGCGGTCTCCTTGCCGGGTTCCATGAGACGGAGCCAGATCTGGTCACGACGGCGGCGAGGATTGGACTCGACCTGCGGGGAGCGATCGAGACCGGCCTGGTTCGTATCCAGTGGGATCCCCCTCTGGAGCTCTCCGCCGATGCCTGGGCGTGGCGGCTCCTGGCGATCGTGGATGAACATCGCCCCGAGCGAGTTTTCATCGACGCCCTCACCGACATCCAACGGTTTTTTTCCTCCCCGCAACGGATGCCTACCTACTCAGCGGCCCTCACCAACGAGTTACGGGCGCGCGGGGCCACGGCCCTGATAGCCACGGAGATCGATGCGTACGTCGACGATCAGTTGCTCGTGCCGGTGCCGGCCGCCTCGGCGACGATGGACAACGGCATCCTGCTGCGCCAGATCGAGCTGCGCTCGGCCCTACACCGCCTGGTGTCGGTCCTCAAGTCCCGTCAGATGGAGACCGATCCCACCATTCGCGGGTTCGTCATCTCGGACCAGGGCATCGTCGTCAATAGCCCATTTGCCGGCGCCACGTCCGGCCTGCTCACGGGTCGCGCCGTGCCGGCCGAGGCAACGACCGGAGCTGAGGCGCCGTGAAGACCGTCCTTGTCGTCGACGACGAACCGGTGCTGCGCGTTCTCATGCGAGAGATCCTGCAGGACGAGGGCTACGCCGTCATCGACGCGTCGGACGGCCAGGCCATGCTCGAGCTTCTGCAGGGCGTGCATCCCGATCTCGTGCTGATGGATGTGATGATGCCGGGTGTCGATGGACGGGAGGCCTACCAGGCACTGCGCTCACGGATGGACATGCCGGATCTGCCGGTCGTCATGATGAGCGCCGCGGTCCAGCCCGGCAAGCTGGACCCATCAATTGCCGCCTTCCTGCGCAAGCCCTTTGATCTGACCGAGCTAGTCGATCTGGTGGCTCACCTGATCGGCCCCCCAGGCGAGGACGGTAAGGCCTAGTCCACCAGCTCACGAGGCGATCGAGCACGAGGACCCCGGGCCAGCCGATTGCGAGTCTCGGTTGAATCCCTCGCGTTCGCAGCGGGCCCCGAGGTGGTCTCGGATTGATTGGTTGGGCCAACTCCGCGGTCCGCTCGTAGCGGCGATGATCTATCATCTGCGCGGCCTGAATCGTCATCCGGTGCCCATTCCGATGGGGCGGAGAGAAGCGTGAATGCGCCACCGGATGCTCGTCCCGACGGTCGAACCTGTGCCACATTGCTGGCGCCGCTGACCGAGGAAATCCAAATCTGCGCATGTCCGCTCTGCAACCCGTCCTCCATTCCGCACGAGGTGTAGTCTTGAATGAAGAGCACGCGGTTGCCGCGCCTGAATCACCGATTCGCTGGGCTCGTCGCGATGCTCGCATCGATCGTCCTGCTCTCCATGCTGAATTCGGCGGCCGCCCAGACTCCTGCCGCGAAGGAGCCACTTCATGTGGTCGCGAGCTTCAGCGTCCTCGGCGACCTGGTTAAGGATGTCGGCGGTGATGCCGTGCAGGTCACGACGCTCATCGGTCCCGGGGTCGACGCCCATACCTACGATCCGGCCCCGGCGGATCTCGTCGTCCTGGAAGATGCCGATGTCGTCTTCGAGAACGGTCTCGGCTTCGAACCATGGCTCGATCGTTTCTTCGAGTCCACCCAACCCTCCGGCGCCCGGATCGTGGTCAGCGAAGGCATCACGCCGCGCACGATCGACGATGATGAAACCGGGGAGAGCGCGCAGGAAGCCCAGGAGCATGGCGGAGTCGATCCGCACGTCTGGCACGACGTCGCCAACGCCATCGTCATGGTCGGCAACATCCGTGACGCGCTCGTGAGCGAAGATCCCGCGAATGCCGCCCACTACGAGGCGAACGCGACAGCGACCATTGCCCGTTTTGAGGCCCTGGATGCATGGATCCGCCAGCAGGCCGCCACCCTGCCGGAAGATCGCCGCAAGCTCGTCACCTCTCATGACACCTTCGGCTACTTCGCCGCTGCCTACGACTTCGAGATCATTGGCACCGCGCTCGGCTCCCTCTCGACCGAGGCGGGCGATCCCTCCGCGCGTGACATTGGTCTGCTCGTTGAGGAGATCACGGCCACGGGTGTGCCGGCCATCTTTGCCGAGAACGTTGCCAACCCTGATCTCATGGCATCCATTGCCGCCGAAGCGGGAGTCGAGTTGGCGCCGACGCTTTACACCGATGCCCTGGGACCACCGGGCAGTCCCGGCGAAACCTACGAGGGCATGATGCGCAACAACGTAACAACCATCGTCGACGCGCTCACGGGCTAGCCGATTATCGGGATCGTTCAAGGCGCGGCATCTCCTCCCGACCTGGAGAGTTCACGGCTTGTCAAGCCATCAGGTTGGGGAGTCGCTCGTCGCGGACGCGGTACGCTGTCTTGCCGTCTGGCCGTCTCGTTGGGAAGGGCGCTGACTGGTGACGATCACGTTTGTGCACTTAAGCGATCTGCATCTCGCCCCGCCCGGACAGCTCCTTGCCGGCGTCGACTCCATGCGGCAAATGCGGGCCGTGCTGGATCGCATCAAACAGCTCGACGCGGCGCCCGCGTTCATCGTCGTCAGCGGCGACCTTGTTGATGATGGCTCCGCCGAAAGTTACGCGGTCGTCAACGAGGTCTTGCAGGAGCTTGGCGCGCGAGCCACGCCGGTCCTCCTCGCGCTCGGCAACCACGACGACCGGGCGGCGTTCCGCCGCGTTGTCCTGGGAGAGGGGCGTTCGGACCCCCAGAGTCCGTACCACTACAGCCAGCTCATCGACGGGCTACGGGTGATCGTGCTCGACTCGACGATTCCCGGTGACGTCGGCGGCGCGCTGGGAGCGACCCAACTCGCCTGGCTGGAGGCCCAACTCGCGGAACCTGTCCCGTGGGGAAACCTGATCGTGCTCCACCATCCCTGTCGGCTGGTCGCTCCGCCGCACCACTACCCGGCGTTCATCGTGCGTGAGGCGGCGGCCCTGGAAGAGATCGTGGCGCACCACCAGGACGTGGTCGTCGGGGTCCTGGCGGGTCATTCGCACCAGGCGAATAGCGCGCCTTTCGGGGGCACCCTGCACGTGACCGCGCCGGCGGTGCTGTGCCAGCTCGATTACTTCGCGGGCGAGCAATACGTTCCGATCCCCGGTGCGGGCTTCAATCTCTGCCAGATCGACGACGGTCAATTTGCCGTCCATCCGGTTCTGCTGACGTAAGGGGGTGCCGGTCGCTACGCTCCCTCAGGGGGAGTCGCTGCGCTCAGGGGGTGCCGGCGGTTTCACCGCCTCAGGGGGTGTCGCCTCCGGCTCAGGGGGGAAGGACGACGAGGCGTACGACGCGGTCGTTCGTCGGTCTCCTTCGCCCCCTGAGTCCGCACAGCGGACGCCTCCCCCCGAGGGAGCGTAGCGACCGGCACCCCCTGAAGCCGCTCTAGCGGCTGCCACCCCCTGAGCCCAGCGACTCCCCCTCCGTCCCTCCTTCACATTTCCGTGCCGCCTTCACGGCGTCTCCACATTGTGGCCGTACCGTTGAGGGTAGATGGCGGTCAGGTGCCGCCAGTGATACTGATTGGAGCACTCGCGTGCTCCCCGGCACATGAAAGGGCAGAACGATGGATCCGATGTTGACCGACATGCCGATGCACTACGCGGGTGGAGGCTTCCCCTGGGGATTGCTGATCATCGGCGGCATCGTCTATTTCCTCTGGAGCAAAGGCGTGTTTGACGGCCGCGGACGCTTTGGCAACGGTGGGCGATTCGGCGGCTATGGCGCGGGCTACGGTTCGGCGCAGGGGCCCGAGGATCCCGGGTACGGACCCAGCGCCGGCGCCGGACAGGGAAGCACTCCCGGCTTCAGCGGCCCCCGCGCGATGTTCGAGGACTGGCACCGGCAGGCGCACGAGACGTCCGGCACGCCAGATCACGGCGAGGCGCAGTCCACTCCCCCGGCATCTGCGACGCCGCCAGCCGCGGCTCCGGAAGCACCTGTATCAGGTGATGGTGGACCGGTCCGCTAGGCAGGGAGTACCTCATCGAATCGCGCGGAAGAAAGTTTGCGGGACCTGGCGTTGGGCCAGGTCCCGCGATATTCATGCCTCGTCAGAAGCAGTCGAAGCGGAACTAGAAGTCCATGCCGCCCATGCCACCCATGCCGTCCATGCCCCCACCCGGCATGGCCGGAGCAGCGGCCTTCTCGGGCTTGTCGGTGATGAGCGCCTCGGTGGTGAGAATCATGCCGGCGATGCTGGCCGCATTCTCGACCGCGGAGCGGGTCACCTTGGCCGGATCGACGATGCCTGCGCCAACCATGTCGACGTAGCTGTCGGCGAGGACGTCGTAGCCGACGTTGGCGTTCTTCTGCGCCTTCTGAGCCTGGCGCACGAGTTCGACGGCGATGCCGCCGTCACGCCCGGCATTCTGGGCGATGATGCGGAGGGGCTCCTCCAGGGCGCGGCGCAGGATGTTGACCCCGGTCTGGACGTCACCTTCGGCCTTGACTGCATCAAGCGACCCAATCGCGTTGATCAGCGCCACACCACCGCCGGGAACGATGCCCTCTTCAACCGCCGCTCGGGTCGCGCTGAGCGCATCCTCGACGCGGTGCTTCTTCTCCTTCAGCTCGGTCTCGGTGGCCGCCCCGACCTTGATCACCGCCACGCCACCGGCCAGCTTGGCCAGCCGCTCCTGCAGCTTCTCGCGATCGTAATCCGAGGTGGTCGTCTCGATCTGAGCACGGATCTGCTCGATGCGGCCCTTGATCGTGTCCGGGTCCCCCGCGCCCTCGATGAAGGTGGTGTCGTCCTTGGTCGAGACCACGCGGCGGGCCCTGCCCAGGTCCTGGATGTCGACGCTTTCGAGGCGACGTCCAAGCTCCTCGGAGACGACTTGGCCGCCGGTGAGAACCGCGATGTCGCGCAGCATCTCCTTGCGGCGATCGCCGAAGCCAGGAGCCTTCACTGCCAGGACATTGAGCGTGCCGCGCAGCTTGTTGACCACCAGCGTGGCCAGCGCTTCCTTCTCCACGTCCTCGGCAATGATGACCAGCGGCGCGCGCACGCCGGCAACCTTCTCCAGCGTCGGCAGCACGTCGGCGATGGCACTGATCTTCTTGTCGGTGATCAGGATGAAGGGATCTTCGAGCTCGGCGTCCATCCGCTCAGGATTGGTAATGAAGTACGGGGAAAGGTAGCCGCGGTCGATCTGCATGCCCTCGGTGAACTCGGTCTCGAACTCCAGTCCCTTGGACTCTTCGACCGTAATCACGCCGTCCTTGCCGACCTTCTCCATCACCTCGGCGATGAGATCCCCGATCGCCGGGTCTGCCGCCGAGATCGTGGCGACCTGAGCGATCTCCTCTTTACCCTTCACCGGGGTGGCCTTGGCCTGGATCTCGGCGATGAGGGCATCGGAGGCGAGGTCGATGCCGCGCTTGAGCAGCATGGCGTTGGCGCCGGCGGCGACGTTGCGCATCCCCTCGCGCACGATCGCCTGCGCCAGGACGGTCGCGGTGGTGGTGCCGTCACCGGCCACGTCGTTGGTCTTGGTGGCGGCCTGCTTCAGCAGTTGGGCGCCCATATTGGCAAATTGATCGTCGAGCTCGATCTCCTTGGCCACGGTGACGCCGTCGTGGGTGACGGTTGGGGCACCGTACTTCTTGTCGAGGGCGACGTTGCGGCCCTTCGGACCGAGCGTGGTCTTGACCGCGTTGGCCAGGGTATCGACGCCCTCCTTCAAGGAATGGCGTGCCGCGGTGTTGAACTCCAGAATCTTGGCCATGCTTCGTAACCTCCCTTAAGTTCGTAGACGCTGCCTTGCAGCTCGCTAGTCCGCGATGATCGCCAGAATGTCCTTCTCGGACAGGATCAGCAGGTCCTCCTCCTCGAGCTTGAACTCGGTGCCGGAATACTTGGCAAAGAGGACCTCGCTTCCGGCCGCGACGTCCATCGGTATGCGATTGCCGTCCTCGTCCCGCCGGCCATCACCAACCGCGATGACGGTGCCGCGCTGCGGCTTCTCCTTGGCAGTGTCCGGGATGACGATCCCCGACCTGGTCGTTTCTTCACGGCCCGACGGCCGCACCACCACGCGGTCTCCGAGCGGGCGCAGCTTCGCCGCGACCTCGGTTCCATTGGACTGGGTCTTCGCCATGTTCGCTTCCTCCAACCTCAAAGACTCACGGAGCCGCCCCCGGGACCGGTTCCCGGCAAGCTCCAACCAACTCATGCGCGACGTATTGTATGCAGGCGGCTGGCACTCTTCAAGGGAGAGTGCTAAGACGGCAAGTCGGCAAGTCGGCAAGACGGCAAGTCGGCAAGTCGGCAAGTCGGCAAGACGGCAAGGATGAGCATGGACCGATTTCCGTGGTGGCTGCCTCGCGTAGCCTTTGCAGCCTTTGCAGTATTCGGACGCACCGTCGCCAGTCGCCCTCTAGTCCTCTTCCTGTCCTCTTCTCGCCATCTGGCCGTCTGGCCGTCTCCCGTTCTTCACATTTCCGTGCCGCCTTCACGGCGTCTCCACAATTCGCGCCTACTCTGAAACTTAGAAGGCGGCGATGCACCGCCGGTGATGAGAAAAGGAGTACGCAACGTGCACAACGGCAATGGCAAACGGTGGTTACTGATCGGCCTCATCGTCCTGGGTGGGTTCTGGCTCGTCAACGATGCCTATGACGACGGCTTTCGAGACGCGCTGGTCCAGAGCGGCCAGGGGCAATCTGTCCGCCACTACCAGGGTGGTCCGCACTTCCCCTGGGGGCTGGTGATTCTCGGCGGCATTGGCTACATCGCCTGGCGGAAGGGCGCGTTCGATCGCTTCGGCGGTCCGGGTGGGCCTTTCGGGAACGGCGGTCAGCACGGTGAGCGGGGTGTGCAGCGTTACGGCGTGGACAATGGCCAGGTCCAGACTCCAGGCGCAGCGGCGTCGGGTCAAGGGGGTAGCCCGGTCTTCCGTGGCCCGCGCGCGTACTTCGAAGAATGGCACCGGCAGGCGCACGAGGGGACCGGCCGTGCACAGTACCCGGCGCCTCCCGCTCCACCGGCGCCGCCGGCCGGAGCGCCGGTTGCCAGTTATGACGCCCCGCAGGGAGGCTTCTCACCAACCCCGCCGCCGACCCCGCCAGCGCCCGAGTACTGGGCGTCGATGGCTCGCGCGGCCGAGGCGGCCGGTACCCCCGGCGCTGTGGTGACGCCGCCCGCCGCGCCGGAAGTTCGGCAGGACGGGCATTCGGACGGTTCTCGCGGCGCGGCCGGAACCGCGGTCTAGGGGTGGTAAGGTGACGACAACGGTCTGGGGCGTGCGCGGCGTGGGAATCCTCCCGCGCCGCGTCCTGGGGGCCGGTCCGGTGACATTGATGAAGAACATCCTCGTAGTCGAAGACGAGCCGGAGATCGCGCGCGTCATCCGGGACTATCTGCAGGCGGCCGGGTTCACGGTCAGTGTGGCGGCCGACGGCGAGAGCGCCTTGCAGAGCGCGCGCGCCTCTCGTCCCGATCTGGTGGTGCTCGATCTGGGTCTGCCCGGCCGTGACGGGCTCGACGTCACGCGCGAGCTGCGTCGTACTTCTGACGTTCCGATCGTTGTCGTCACGGCCCGCGGCGACGAGGCCGATCGTATCGTCGGGCTGGAGCTCGGCGCCGATGACTACGTTGTGAAACCGTTCAGCCCGAAGGAGCTGGTAGCGCGAGTGCGCGCGCTCTTTCGCCGCGTCGATGGCCGCGATGAGCCGGGCGACATCATCCGGGTGGCCGATCTGGAGATCGACATCCCGCGCATGCGGGTGACCGTCAACGGCCATGCGGTGGAGCTGACCGCCAGCGAGTTCCAGCTGCTGGCCGCGATGGCCCGGGAGCCGGGGCGGGTCTTCACGCGAGGACAGCTCCTCGACGTGTTGCACGGGGTCGCGTTCGAGTCCTACGAGCGGGCGATCGACGCCCATGTGAAGAACCTGCGCCGCAAGATCGAGCCGGAGCCGGGGACGACTCGCTACGTGCAGACGGTCTACGGCGTCGGCTACCGCTTCGCCGGCTGATGCGCGACCCGGCGTCCACTTCCCCTCTCCCGGAGCCGCGGCCACTTCTCGATCCGCCGTTCCAGCCCATCCCACCTCCGCAGCCGGCGCGCCCGCTGGCTCTGCCAGTGGCAGCACGACGGCACGGGCCGCCGCGACCTCCCTGGTGGCCGGAGGATGAGCCCTGGCCGCCGCCGGGGCGATCGAAGCGCCGGGGCGGGTTCCTGCGCAAGGTTGGCTGCTTCTTCGGAGTGATCATCGGATTGATGATCGCCGCGAGCGTGCTGGGCGCGATCTTCAGTGACGATCGCGGTCGGCATGATGGTGGACCGTCCTGGGGATTCTTCGTCCTGATCCTCATGATCGGCGGGCTCTTCTTCGCCTGGAGGACGGTGCGCAGCACCGCGGCTCCGATCGCCGAGGTGATGTCGGCCGCGGACCGTGTCGCCGACGGCGATTACGCGGTGCGGGTGGAGACCCGCGCCAATGGCGAGGTCGGCCGCCTGGTGGAGTCATTCAATGCCATGACCAGCCGTCTCGAGGTGAATGAGACGCAGCGGCGCAACCTTTTCGCTGACGTGGCGCACGAGCTGCGCACTCCGCTCTCGATCATCCGCGGCAACACCGAGGGGATGCTCGACGGGGTCTACCCCCGCGACGACGCGCATCTGGAGACGGTCCTGGACGCGACGGCGGTGATGGCTCGTCTGCTGGATGACCTGCGCACGCTCTCCCTGACTGATACCGGCGCGCTGCGGTTGCACAAGCAGACGACCGACGTCGCCGAGCTGCTGGACGACGTGCGCTACGCCTTCACCCCGCGCGCCGCGGAGGCCGGTGTGACGTTCACGCTGGCATCAGAGCCGCTGCCCCCGCTCGACGTCGACCCGGTGCGCGTGCGTCAGGTGCTGGAGAACCTGCTCGACAACGCGCTGCGGCACACACCGCGCGGCGGCACGATCCGGGTCGAGGCGGGGCGAGAAGGACCGGCGGCGCTCTTCCGGGTGGCCGACACCGGTCGCGGCATCCCCGCCGAGGCGCTGCCGCATGTCTTTGACCGCTTCTGGAAATCAGCCGACTCCGGGGGCAGCGGTCTTGGTCTGGCGATCGCCCGCGGTCTCGTCGAGGCCCACGGCGGCAAGATTCGTGTCGACAGCGTCGTGGGCCGCGGCACGGTGGTGTCGTTTACGTTGCCGGTGGAACGAGTGGAGAAGAAGTTGTCAGTCGTGAGTCGGCAGTCGTAAGCGAGACGGCGAGTCAGTGCACTCAATTCAGGAGGCGGTCTGATGGTAACGACGATTGCGGAGGGAGTTGCGACGCGGGAGGCAGGGAAGCTGCCGCCGTGGCTCAAAGGCATCAACCGGGTGGTCATGGTGTTGCAGCGTCTTGGCTTCGTCGTGGGGACGATGCATGTGCTGGCCGTTCCTGGTCGGCGTAGCGGGGTCTACCGCTCGACTCCTGTTTCACTCCTCAGCGTCGACGGCCAGCGCTACATCGTTGCTGGGCTGGATGATGCCGATTGGGTGCTCAATGCCCGTGTCGCCGGCCGTGGCCTGCTCCATCGCGGACGGACCGAGGAGCACGTCTCCCTGATCGAGCTCCCGGTCGAAGAGCGTGCTCCGGTCCTGCGCGCGTTTCCCAAGCTGATCCCGCAAGAGCTGATCCCGCAAGGCGTCCCGTTCTTCACCCGGCTCTATGGAGTCGGAGCTGACCCGGAAGCGTTCGCGGCGCTGGCCACCACGTGTCCAGTATTTCGGGTAGAACGCCGGTGATCGAGTTGGCGGAGAGCCACGAGTTCGCTCCTTGATTCTCTTCGACTTCTGACCTCACAAAGCATCTGCTGCCACGTTCTATTTACAGAGTCATGATGGAGCGGAACGGAGGCAGCGATGCACAACTTTTTCACGATTGACGTCGAAGCCGAGATGCGTCGGCAGGAACTGGAACGGTCAGCCGCGGCGGACGCGCGGGCCGCGCAGGCATGCTCCTCCAGGCGGAACTGGAGCTGGCTCACACGGGTATTTCGGTCTCAGACAAGCGTGCCGGCGCTGGCCTCACCAGGTACACCCGTAAACGCGCTGCTGGAATTGCCCCGCGTTCCGCGGCCGGTCGCGTGTTGAGCGTGAATCAGTCCGGCACCCTGGCACTCTGGCGTCTCAACAGGTAACGCATCGCTCCCTCTGGAGCGGCCCAGGTCGATCCCGCATCGGAATACTCCCGGTGCGGGATCAGCGTCTGTGCGCCTGATCCTGAGACCGCGCACCTCGAGTACCAACTCGACAATGCGCGAACCACATTCGCGGGGATTGCGTTCAGACGTCAATGCTTGCGAGCCATCTACAAAGTTTCGGATGCAGGAATCAGCTTCCTGTCGCAAACTGATCTTCGGCCAGTCCCAGCCCCGCCAGATAGTCATTCGTAAACGTCCCGTGCGGATCCATTTCGACGCGGATCGCCTGGAAGACTGGTAGCTCCGGGTAGAGGTTGGCGATCTCGTCCGAGTCGAGGAAATGCAGCTTGCCCCAGTGGGGCCGGCCATCGTGGGCGAGGAAGATCGCCTCGGCGTCACGGAAGAGAGGCTCGTACGGCAGATCCATCGCCTGGTGCAGGCTGATGGTGACGCTCTCCCTGCCCCGCGTGGGACTGAGCAGACTTTGCTCGCCCGGCTGCGTGCGGTACTCGACGGCCCACGTACAGTCCGGGTGGCGGGTCTGCATCAGCCGGCGGACCTCACGCATCGCCGCCGGCCCCTCGGCCAGCGGCAACGTGTACTCCATCTCGACGAAGGGAAAGGTTCGCGTCGAGGGGTAGATGCGCCAGCTCCAGTCGACCGCGTCCGGTTTGAGATAGCGCTCGATGGTGCCGGGCAGGGCCTCCGGCGCCTCGACGCGAAACGGCTCCTCCTCCGTCTCCACGAAGGTTTTCAGCACGCAGCGATCGTGTGCCGGCAGCCACCAGAACTCGGCATTGCGCCGCGACTTCTCTTCCGCCAGGAAGCCATCGAGGCATTCGTCGAAGGGGAGGGCTTGTGTGCGCTCGTGCAGCTTGTAGGCGGGAACAGTTGCCAGGGTCACCCGGGTCAGCACGCCGATCAGGCCCAGACCAAGTGAGGCCGCACGCAGCCGTTCCGGCTCGGTGACCCCGATGGCAACCAACTCGCCGTCGGGACGCATCAGCTCCACCGCACGCACCGCCGAAGAAAAGCTGCCGTGCTTGCGCCCGGTGCCATGAGTCCCGGTGGAAACCGCACCGGCGATAGCCTGCCGGTCGATGTCCCCCTGGTTTGCAAACGCCCGGCCCCGCCCAAGCAATGGTTCGCCGAGATCGGCAATGCGGCTCCCCGACCAGATCGTTGCTTCGCCGGTCTCGGAATCGACCCGTTCGACTCCGGCAAGGCGGGAGAGATCGAGCAGCGTGCCGTTCGTCGCGCACAACGGCGCGAAAGAGTGTCCCGCGCCGGCAACGCGAACCGTCGCGCCACGCCGGGCCGCCTCGACCACTGCCAGGCGCAATTCGGCAAGGGAGCCCGGCGTAACCAGGATGCGCGGTGTGGCGTGGACATTTCCCGCCCAATTCGTCCAGGTTCCGCTCGCGATCGTGCCCTTCATCAGGATGTTTTCCCGCCCTTACCTTGCGATGGTGTAGCGCCACGCTACCACGCGGCACACCGAGGCGCTTTGTATACTGGCGGACCGGTGAGTCGGTGAGTTGGCACGCAAGTTCCCTGGAAGTTCGGGAAGTTCGACTCATCTCCATCACCCATCACCCTGCGACCCTGCGACCCTGCGACCCTGCGACCCTAAAAGCCAATAGCCCACCAGAGGAAACGGTTCGATGCCCGGAGATTTGCTACTCGTCAATGGCCGCATCCGCACGATGGACGCGGCAAAGCCAGCTGCCTCCGCCATTGCGATTCGCATGGGACGGGTCGTCTACGCCGGAGATGATGCCGGGGCGATGGCAGCCGCGGCCCCTGGCGCACCCGTCATCGACCTGGCAGGGCGAACCGCAACTCCCGGTCTGAACGACGCCCACGCCCACCCGATGGGCGTCGGTTTCACCCTGTTCGATCTCGATCTCTCCCCGGAGCGCCATGCCGGCATAACCGACCTGCAAGCCCTCGTACGCGAGGCTGTCACCGCCAGACCTGCCGGGACGTGGATTCTCGGCCGCGGCTATGACGACGCGCGCCTCGCCGAGCGGCGGCATCCGACCCGAGCCGATCTCGACCTCGTTGCTCCCGATCATCCGGTTGTGCTCATCCGGATGTGCCACCACATCGGCGTCGCCAACTCGGCGGCGCTGCGTCTGGCCGGAATCACCCGTGATACCCCCGATCCTGATGACGGTCTCTTCGACCGTGACGAGCTCGGTGAGCCGACCGGGGTGCTGCGCGACGGCGCGCTTGGCAGCGTGCGCGCGCTGATGCCGGAGCCTGACGAAGCCGCGATGATGGCGGCGCTGGAAGCCGGGGGTCACGAGTTTCTGCGGCAGGGCGTTACGAGCGCGGTCGAAGCCGGTATTCGCGATCCGCGTGAGCTGCGCGCCTACCAGCGGTTGCGCGAGGCGGGGAGACTGCCGGTCCGCACCTACCTCATGATGATGATCGACGAGACCCTCGACAACCTGATCTCCCTCGGCATCCGCACCGGATTCGGCGACGAATGGGTGCGCATCGGCCCGGCGAAGCTCGTCATCGACGGCTCGATCGGTGCTCGTACGGCGAGGATGCTCGCGCCCTACGAAGGCGAGCCGGACAACGTCGGTCTCTGGATGATGCCGCCGGATGAGTTCACGACGAAGGTGCGCCGTGCCCATGATGCCGGATTCCAGGTCGGTATCCATGCGATCGGCGACGCCGCGATCGATCTCGTTCTCGATGCCTATCAGGCGGTGCAGGCGGCCAGTCCGCGCCCTGACCCCCGCCATCGCATCGAGCACTGCTCGATCGTCGACGACCGCATCCTGGGACGCATCCGCGACATCGGAGCGGTGCCGATCCCCGGCACGTCGTTCCTGCGTCACTTCCGCGATGCCTACGTCAACAACCTCGGCGAATGGCGCATCGGGCAGGCCTACGGCATGCGGTCATTCGCGCGCTTCGGCATTACTGCCGCCGCCTCATCCGACGCGCCGGTGGTGCCGGTGAACGCACTCGCCGGTGTGCAGACAATGGTCACCCGGCGCGACATCCTGGGTCGCCCCTGCAATCCAGAGGAAGCCGTCTCGCTGGAAGACGCTCTGCGGGCCTATACCGTCAACGGCGCCTTCGCCTCCTTTGAGGAGGGGATCAAGGGCACATTGCGTCCGGGAATGCTCGGCGACGTGACCATCTTCGAAACGGATCTCTTCTCGATCGACCCCCACGACCTGGCTACAACGCGGGTGGACTACACGGTGATCGCTGGCGAGGTGGCATATGAGAGATAGTCGGTAAGTCGGTGAGTCGTGAGTCGTGAGTCGTGAGCAAGACGCTATACTCCGTCGTCCTGACACCCTGTCACCCTGTCACCCGTCACCCATCACCTATCACCCACCGTGGAGGTTCCCATGAGCGACGAATCGATTCGCCCCGGACAGGTTTCCGCCACACCAGAGGGAGGTCCCGTCGCCGAGGGTGTGCCGGGCCAGGAGCCAGGATCGGGACAGGTGCAATCGACCCCGGAAGCGGCACCGCTCTCCGAAGGCGATGAGTTGACCCCGCCAACCTGGCAGGAGCACATGCGCGGTCCGATCCTCGGCGCCGACGGACTCCCGCTCGGACAAGAGCAAGGACAGGCGACCGCGTCACCCGGGACAGAACCTGCAGCGGCGCGCGAAGAAGATACTGAAGTGAGCGCTCCGTCCACCGCCGCACCCCAGAGTGATGACGAGCTTCGCAAGTGGCCGCCCTACACGGGTAAGCCGGTGAGCGAGGCGCGCTGGGACGAGGTACGCCGCTACGCTGCACCGATCGTCACCCAGGCCGAGAAACTCGCCATCAAGGCGATCGATCTTTCCGGTCGTGGACTCACACGGTTCGCTGGCTACCTCGAGGACCGACGCCAGGAGCGAGAGCCAGACCAGGACCGAGAAGCTGACCAGGAGCCGGAGTCAGACGGCAGCCGCTGAAACCTCGTAGTGACGCGGTTGCTTCGCTCCACACACCGCCGTTGACGTGATCCGGGCGGCAAAGAATGCCTGAGTTCGGCCATGGGCCGACCCCATTTAGGCTGCTTTCCAAGGTTAACAACGGTTTGACGTTCCATCATTCTCGACCGTATCATGGGGCTAGGTGAGGTAAGCGCGGGGAAACGGCGAGTTGGCCCTTTGGGGCGCAGCTGATTCCCAAGAACGGCGTCTTACCACGCTCATTGTCTATACACATACCCCGGTTACGGGGCTGGTGTTTCACTCGCCGCGCGGTGCCCGTGAGCGCGCGCGTCACAACCAAATGTGTCAGGGATGCCGATGAATACCCAGAACATCGTCCTCGGCGTCCTCGAGGCCGTGCTCGTCGTCATTGCCACCTTTTTCGCGACCCGGTGGTACCTGGAAGGCCGTGCCGAATCGCATGCCCGTAGGGTGCAGGCAGAGGCCGACCGTATCCTGGAGGAAGTTGAAACCCGACGACGCGATGCCGCTCTCGAGGCCAAAGACGAGGCCATCCGCCTGCGCGCGGAGCTCGACCGGGAACTGACCCAACGGCGCAAGGAAGTCGAGCGCATCGAGCGCCGGGTCGAGCAAAAAGAAGAATCGATCGATCAGAAAACCGTTGCGCTCGATCGTCGCGAGCAGGAGCTGCGCCGGCTCGATCAGGAGACCCAACGCGCTCGCGAAGATTGGGAGACGGAGCGGGTCCGCAAGCAAGCGGAATTCGAAGCCGACCGGGCCCGCCAGCAAGCAGAGCTCGATGCCGCCCGTGACCGCCACCTCCAGGAGCTGGAACGCGTTGCCGGGCTGACCGCGGATCAGGCTCGGGACGAGCTGGTGCGTGAGGTCGAGGAAGAGGCCCGCGGGCTGGCCGCCCGGCGCCTGCATGAGCTCGATCTGGAGCTACGCGAGGAAGTTGACCGACGGTCCCGCCGAATCCTGGCCACCACCATTCAGCGCATCGCCTCTGACTACGTCTCGGAGTCAACCGTCTCGGTCATTCCGCTCCCTTCAGACGATATGAAGGGTCGCATCATCGGACGCGAGGGGCGGAACATCCGCGCTCTGGAGCAGGCGACCGGCGTCGACCTGATCGTCGACGACACGCCAGAGGCGGTCACGATCTCGGCCTTCGATCCTGTCCGACGCGAAGTCGCCCGGCGCGCCCTCAACAAGCTCTTGCAGGACGGCCGCATCCATCCCACCCGGATCGAGGAGATCGTGGCCAAGACGCGCACCGAGCTGGAGCAGGTGATGCGGGAAGAGGGGGAGAAAATCGCCTACGAGGCGAATGTTCCGGGTCTGCACCCCGATCTGATCAAGCTCCTGGGGCGTCTCAAGTTCCGCACCTCCTACGGTCAGAACGTGCTTGGCCATTCGCTGGAAACCTCGATGATTGCCGCCGCCCTCGCCGCCGAGCTTGGCGCCGACGTCAACGTGGCCAAGACCGCCGGTCTGCTGCATGACATCGGCAAGGCGGTCGACCATGAAGTGGAGGGACCGCACGCTCTCATTGGCGCCGACATCGCCAAGCGACTGGGTCGCTCCTCCAAGATCGTGCACGCCATCGCCGCCCATCATGGCGAGGAGGAGCCGCAGACCGTCGAGGCGTTCATCGTAGCGACGGCGGACGCCATCTCGGGCGCCCGGCCGGGCGCCCGACGCGAGATGGTGGAGACGTACATCAAGCGCCTGGAAGCGCTCGAGGGCGTCGCCAATTCGTTCGACGGGGTCGAAAAGAGCTTCGCCATCCAGGCCGGGCGGGAGGTCCGCATCCTGGTCGCACCCGATTCGATCGATGACCTGGCCGCGGCGCGGCTGGCGCGCGATGTTTCGAAGAAGATCGAGGAAAGCCTCGAGTATCCGGGGCAGATCAAGGTGACGGTCATCCGCGAGACGCGAGCGGTCGACTACGCGCGATGATCTCGTTTACCGCCATGGTGGTTGACGGCCTGTTGAGGAGACTGGCCACCGCGAGCGCGCGGTCTGTACTAGACTGACGCGCATCCGCGAGCGAGACGCGGGGTCGTGGCCGGCGACGTGCCGGCCTCATCTATGAGCGGCACGACTGCACGCGCACGTGCAAGGTATTGGTGTGGCGCGTCGAGCGCATCGACGGCCCGTACGTTCAAGTGCTCAGGGGGTTCTGCAACGTGGATCGCTTCTTCTCCAAGCTCGACTTGCGTGATATCAAGATCGATCCGTTCAACGCGAGTTATCCACCGGACGCCGAAGAGGTCGTCGAGACGGGGACGGAGCAGAGTGTCGAGACAGAAGTCGCCGCGCCACCGCTCGGCGGCGCCCGCCAGCCGCACACGCCGGCCTGGGCTACCGCGACTGAGGTCGAGCCTGACGACGTCTACGAGGACGAGGACGAAGATACCCAGCCCTACGCCAACGGCGCGGCTGTCAATGGCGCGGTCACCGCAACAGACGGCGCGGCGCTCGTCGAGCACCGCAACGGCGACGTCCTGAAAGTTTCGGCTCGGTCGCGACCGAGCGCGGTCGCTGGGGCCATCGCCGGCGTCGTCCGCGAGAACGGCCGAGCCGAAGTGCAGGCGATCGGAGCCGGAGCCACCAACCAGGCTGTCAAGGCGGTCGCCATCGCCCGCGACTACCTGCGAGAGACCGGGATCGAAGCAGTCTGTCTGCCCGCCTTCATCGATGTGATCATCGAGAACGAGGACCGCACCGCGATCCGGCTCGTCGTGGAGCCAAGGTAAGCGAGTCGAGGAGTCGAGGTGTCGAGCAGTCGAGAAGGACGAGTCTTCTCCTCGACTGCTCGACTTCACGACTCCTCGACTGAAAAAGTCGATCTCCATACCCATAGCACCTACTCGGACGGTCTCCTTTCGCCAGCGATGCTGGTGGAGGAGGCCGCTTCGCGTGGCGTTCGCATCCTGGCACTGACCGATCACGATACCGTCGCCGGCATCGACGAGGCCCGCGTTGCCGGGGAGCGCCTCGGGATGGAGATCATTCCCGGTGTTGAGCTGAGCGCCGCTCTGCCGAGTGGAGGCGAAGTCCATCTGCTGGGCTATTTCGTCGATGTCGAAGATCCGGTCTTGTTGGCGCAGCTCGCCGGTTACGCCCTTGCCCGCGCCGAACGGATGGAGCGTATGGTCGAACGACTGAGCCGGATCGGCGCGCCTGTCGCTCTGGAGCGCGTGCGGGAGATCGCCGGTCATGGCACGATGGGACGGCCGCATCTCGGCCGGGCGCTGGTCGAAGCCGGATATGCCGAGGACCTCTCGGACGCCTTCGCCCGTTACATCGGCGGTGGGAAACCGGCTTTCGTCCCTCGGCCGCGCGTCGATCCACGCGACGCGATCGCGATGGTGCGGGCCGCGGGCGGTGTGCCCGTGCTGGCGCATCCCTTCAGCGCTCGAGGCGTCGAGAGCGTTCTCGACAGCCTGGTACCCGCCGGTCTGGCCGGGATGGAGGTCGACTACGGCGAGTACGACCCCGAGGACCGGGAGATCTTGCGCCAGATCGCGTCTCGGCGGGGGTTGATCGGCACTGGTGGCAGTGACTACCACGGGCCAGATGGACGGAGCGCTCGCGAGATCGGCTCGGCTCCGGTTTCCCTTGCCGCGGTGACAGCACTGCGGAGCGCCCGCCCTCCCCGTCCTCACTCATCCGGCCCACTGGGAGTGGGGGACGCCAAGCTCGAATGACACCGCTTCCCGCGCCGGAACGGGTGGCCGCGGTGGTGGTAGCCGCGGGACGAGGCCAGCGCCTTGGTGCGCCGCATAAGGTGGTTCTCCCCCTGGCCGGGCGGCCGATGCTGGCCTGGTCGCTTCGCGCGCTGGAGCAGGCCGAGACCATCGGTCCGATCGTGGTCGTCGCCGGGCCGAACATACCCTGGATGCCGTTGCTCAGATCGTCCGCGACGAAGGCTTCACCAGGGTCCACGCTATCGTGGCCGGTGGCGAGCGGCGGCAGGACTCCGTCGGCGCGGGACTGGCGGCGCTGCCGGACGCAATCGAGATCGTGGTCATCCACGACGGCGCGCGACCGCTGGCCGAGCCGGCGCTATTCGATCGCTGTGCGGCCGCGGCCGCGGAGAGTGGGGCCGCGATCGCGGCGACTCCTGTCTCCGACACCCTGAAACGGGTGACGAAAGGCGCCATTGAGGAAACAGTCGATCGCGCCGGGCTGTGGGCCGCGCAGACACCGCAGGCATTCCGCCTGGAATCGTTGCGCAGGGTCATGGCTGGCGGTTCCGGTGAGACCTTTACCGACGAGGCGCGACTGTTTGAGGTCTCCGGTTTGCCGGTGACGGTTGTTCCCTCCTCGCCGGCGAATCTGAAAGTGACGCATGCGGAGGATATTCCTGTCGCCGAAGCCCTGCTTCGAGCTCGTCACGGTCCGCAGCTGACCGCGGGACTGGTACGGACCGGCATCGGCTACGACGCTCATCGCTTTGCATCTGGACGTCGGCTCATCCTCGGCGGTGTGGAGATTGCGCACGATCGAGGGTTGGTCGGCCATTCAGACGCCGACGTCCTCCTCCACGCCATCGCCGACGCGGTTCTCGGCGCGGCCGCGCTGGGGGACATCGGCCAGCACTTTCCGCCCTCCGACGAGCGCTTCCGTGACGCCGATAGCCAGCTTCTGCTCCGCGAGGCCGTCCGTCTGGCTCGGGAGGCGGGCTGGGCGCCGGGGAATGTCGACGCCACCGTCCTCGCTGAAGCGCCACGCGTGGCGCCGCATGTGCCGCTGATGCGGGAGCGGATTGCTGCCTGTCTTGGCCTCTCAGAAGTAGCGGTGAGTGTGAAAGCGACGACGAACGAGGGGATGGGGTCCATTGGCCGTGGCGAGGGGATCACTGCCCTGGCGACTGCTACGCTGGTCCCGATTCTCACCGCCCCGGGCCCCTAGGCGATGCGCGTTCTGGTGCAGCGGGTATCCCGTGCTCGGGTGACCGTCGCCGGCGAGACCACCGGGGAGATCGGGCGGGGATTCCTCCTCTTGGTCGGCGTCACCTTCGACGACACCGCCGCGGTCGCGGACCTCCTGGCGCGCAAAGTCGCGAACCTTCGTGTCTTCGACGATGCCGACGGCCACCTCAATCGCTCGGCGCTCGATCTGCTGCAGGCGGAAGAGCCGATCGAAATGCTCGTCGTTTCGCAGTTCACCCTCTACGCCGATTGCCGCAAAGGACGCCGCCCCAGTTTCGTGCGGGCCGCGCCGCCCGCGGTCGCCGAGCCACTGGTGGATCGTTTCGCGCACGGATTCCGAACGCTCGGTCTCCCTGTAGAGACCGGCCGCTTCGGCGCCGAGATGCAGGTCGAGCTGGTCAACGACGGCCCGGTGACGATCTGGCTGGATACGGCCGAGCTGTGAGCCGGCAGATGAAATGGTTGCCATAGGACACGTTCTCTCGATAATGCACCGGGCGCGTCTCGCGCTCGCTACCAGAGAGAGGGGTGTCCGTGGGCGCGCAACCCGAATCGACAAACCGCCGGCCGCTAAAAGTCGGCCTGATTCTTCCCGAGACGGAGCGCCAGATGAACGGCGGCTCCGCGCGCTGGAGCGACCTGCGCGAGATGGCCCAGCTCGGCGAGCAGATCGGGGCTGACTCCCTCTGGATCACCGACCATCTCATCCACCGCGTCCCGGGTGAAGAACCGCGTGGCATGTGGGAGTGCTGGTCGCTGATCTCGGCGCTGGCCGCGATCACCGAAAAGCCGGAGATCGGCACCCTGGTCATGTCCACCTCGTTTCGCAACCCGGCGTTGCTGGCCAAGATGGCCGACACCGTCGAGGAGATCAGCGGTGGCCGCCTCATCCTCGGGCTGGGCGCCGGGTGGAATGAGGCGGAATACATCGCCTTCGGTTATCCCTTCGACAACCGCGTCAGTCGCTTCGAGGAGGCGGTGACGATCATCACCGGGCTGTTGCGGCAGGGGCACGTCGATTTCGACGGAAGGTTCTACCAGGCCCGCGACTGCGAGCTGCGCCCGCGCGGCCCGCGTGCGACTGGTCCAACCATCATCTTTGGCGCATCTTCGGCTGGTCCGCGCATGCTCGACCTCACCGCTCGCCACGCCGACGGTTGGAACACCTGGTTCAGCAGCACGGGAAACAGGGTCGAAGGGCTCTTGCCGTTGTTAGAGAAGGTCGACACCGCCTGCGAGGCCGCCGGACGCGACCCATCGACCCTGGAGCGCAGCGCCGCGGTGATCGTCGAGGTCGGTCCGCACGAGCCGTCCGCGATGACCGGCCCGCCACTGACCGGCAGCCCGGCTGAGATCGCCGCCGCCTTACGTGCTCACGCCGAAGCCGGCCTGTCCCACGTCCAGGTCTGGTTGGAGCCGAACACGCCCGCCGGTATCGAGGCATTTGCTCCCGTGCTGGAGGAGTTGGATCGAGGGTAACGAGGTATCGGCTATTGGCAATTGACTTCTGGCTGTCGGTTTGGGTTCATCCTTGCCGTCTAGCCGTCTAGCCGTCTGGCCGTCCAGTCGATTTGGGTCCATTCTTGCCGTCTAGCCGTCTCGGCGTCTGGCCGTCCGTCGTCCCGAGCGGTATCAGGTCAGGGTTCTTGTCCAGACTGGTCAGGACTTCCTGAGGAGTCGGCGTGGCCTCCTGTACTGCTGGCGTCGCCTCCTGAGCGAATGTCGACTCCCGCAAGATGGAGGCGATGACCGGCGCAGAGAAGCCCGCAGCGGCCAACCGGCCAATGAGACGGCGGCGAGATAGGGCGCGGTTGAACGCCTCAGCGGGACGAATGACAACGGTCATCAGAATCACACCTTCCTGCAATGGGAGAATTCCAGGAGCTGAAATCTGCTATCGCCATCGCGCAGGATCCATGCCAGTTGAAGGCTGATCACCCGATGAGTAGTAGGTCGTCATTATTTTTGCGAATCTTGATTAACTAAATGATATAAATGTTAAGATTTTGACAGGGTGGCACGTATTCTCCTAGATCCCGCGCGAGAGGATGGGATAGCCGTTCAGTGATGTCGGTGAGTGGTTACAAAGGAAAATGCCCAAGCACCCCAGAGCCGCGTATCGGTTGTGACGACAACTAGCCGACTCCTCAGCTCCCCGCGTATCATTGCATCTGGCCCGCGGGAGTGTCCGTACACGTCCCTGGCTGCCGCGTTCCCGTGCTGCGGCCGCAATGCATCGCGTTTGGGAAGGTTCGTCGTCGCATGAAGATCGTCCTCCGCCAGGATGTGCCGAAGCTCGGCGAGGCTGGCACGATTCAGGAAGTGAAACCCGGTTTCGCCCGGAACTACCTCATCCCGCAGGGGATGGCGGTGCTCGCCACCGCCGGCGAGATCAAGACCGCCGAGCACAATGCCGCGGTGAAAGCCCGCAAGATCGCCAAGCAGGAAGCGCAGCTTCAAACTCTGGCGGACAAGATCGCCGGCAAGCGCCTGGAGTTCACCACCCGCGCCGGCGAAGGCGGTCGCCTCTACGGCTCCATCACGGCAGGTGACATCGCCGACGAGCTGGCGAAGCTCGTGGGCGAAGAGATCGATCGCCGCAAGGTGGTGCTCGAGGACCCGATTCGCCACCTTGGTGAGCACGCCGTGACGGTCCACCTCGTCGGCCGCCTGCGACCGGCAATCACGGTCGTGGTCGTCGGCGATGCCGAATACCAGGCTGCCCGTGCCGCCGCCGAGGCGGCCAAGGCAGAGGAAGCCCCCGCCGAGACACCAGGCGCCGCGGGTCATCCTGAGCCCGGCTCGGAGCACGACGACAGCAAGACCGAGACGGTCGACGAGGGCCCGCCGCACGAGTGGGTCGACGAAAAGGGCGTTCCCGGAGCCCATGGTTTCATCGACAATGAAGGCGGCGCCGCCACCCTGACCGAAGAGAGCGGAAAGGGTGTCGAGGTCGAAGAGGAGCTCAACCCGGTCGCAGAGTCGTAGACTGGGTTTCACGCCGTCGCGTCCGGAGTTGGCCGGACGCGACGGCAACAGACGCGGCCCGGCCGCGTCCCGCTTGGTCCGCCGCCCCGCCGGACTCCCCGCCATCGTATTGGGGGAGCCGTCGCAAGGGCGAGGGGAGCCATGGTCGCCGCTGTACCAAGCATCATCGAGCGATTGCCGCCGCACAATGTGGAGGCGGAGCAATCAGTGCTCGGCAGTCTCCTCATCGACCGGGACGCCATCATCCGGGTGGCGGCCTTCCTGCGTCCGGAAGACTTCTACGCCGTCGCCAACGGTCTCATCTATCGCGCGATTCTCGATCTCTATAACAAGCGCGAGCCGACAGACTTCGTCACCCTGTCTGACGAGCTGCAGCGGCGTGGCCAATACGACCAGGCGGGCGGGCTCTCGTATCTTTCCAGCCTGCTCAATGCCGTTCCCACCGCTGTTCACGTCGAGTACTACGCCCGCATCGTCGAGCGCGCGGCGACACTGCGCCGTCTCATCGATGCCGGTACCGAGATCGTCGACGTCGGTTTCCGCGAGGGGATCGACACCGAGGACGCGCTCGATGCCGCCGAGCGTGCCGTATTTGCCGTCTCGCAACGGCGGCAGAGCAAAGACTTCGTCTCCATGGGAGACGTGCTCGACCGTTTCTTCGACCAGATCGACTATCTGCAGCAGCACCGCGGCGAGGTCGTCGGCGTGGCGACCGGGTTCTCGGATCTCGACCAGCTCACCGGCGGGCTCCAGCGCTCGGACCTCATCATCGTCGCCGCTCGTCCCTCAATGGGCAAGACGAGCCTGGCGCTCGGCATGGCCTACGGCGCCGCGGTCGGCCATGGCAAGACGGTTGGCATCTTCAGCCTGGAGATGTCAGCCGAGCAGCTCGTGCAGCGTGTCCTCTCCATGGAGACCGGGGTCGATACGCACCGGCTGCGGCTGGGGCAGATCGACGACAACGAGTGGGACCGTATCTCCCGCGCGTTCGGCCGCCTGAGTGAGGCTCCGATCTACATCGACGACGCGTCGACCTCCAACATCATGGACGTCCGCTCCAAGGCCCGCCGCTTGCAGGCTGAGCACGGTCTCGATCTGATCATCATCGATTACTTGCAGCTGATGACCGCCCGCCGCACCGAGAACCGCGTGCAGGAGATCTCGGAGATCTCGCGAGGATTGAAGGGACTGGCGCGCGAGCTGAACGTGCCGGTCGTTGCGCTGTCGCAGCTCTCGCGCGCGGTGGAGAGCCGCGCCGATCACCGGCCGATGCTCTCGGATTTGAGAGAGTCGGGCTCAATCGAGCAGGACGCGGACATCGTCGTCTTCATCTACCGGGAAGATAAATACGAGGAAGACTCAGAGAAGAAGGGCATCGCCGAGATCATGGTCGCCAAGCATCGCAACGGCCCTGTCGGCTCGATCAATCTCCGCTTCTTCGATCGCACGGCCCGTTTCGCCGATCTGGAGCTTTACCCCGGACCGGGGATGTAGCGTGAGTCCGATGTCCGGATTTCGTCCCGAAGTTGGGCTCAGTTCCGGAGTCATTCCGAGGAACGAGGAATCTCGTCCGTCCGCGCCCGGATGGGGTCGACCGTGACTCGACAGTTCAACGGATTCCTGGTCCAGACTGAACCCGCGGTCGGCATTCCACGCGCCTTCTTTACCGATGTCTTGCCCCAGATCTCCGAGCTGAGCGAAGCGCAGGCGACCCTGGCGGTCTTCCGGCTCGCTTCCGAAGCGGGCGGCATCGAATCGCCGGTCTCCGAGATCGCTCTTCGCGCCGATCGGCCGCTGCGCACCGCCTTGCGTGCCAACGGCAGCCCACGCGAACCGGACCAGCGGATCGCCACCGGGCTTGACCTGGCCACCGGTCGCGGCACGTTACTCCGCTTCGTGGCCGAACGCGATGATGGCCGCGACGTCTGGTACTATGTCAACACCCCCGTCAACCAGGCGCTGGTCGCCGCCATGGCGCGGGGTGCCGTCGCTCCCCCGCGAGCACTCTGGCGAGAGGGACAGCTGCCGGCGGTGATCCCGGAGCGGCCCAATGTCTTCCGCCTCTACGAGCAGAACGTCGGGCCGCTGACGCCACTTATCGCCGATCATCTCGTGCGAGCGCTGGAAACGTGGCCGGTCGAGTGGATCGAAGATGCGGTTGCGGAGTCGGTCGCCTATAACAAGCGCTCCTGGCGCTACATCCAGCGCATTCTGGAAGGCTGGCAGACCGGGGGACGGGAACCGCGCGAGCGGTACGGTTAGCGCGGGGCAGCGGGAAACACCATGAAACGCATCGGCGACGTCCTCACTTCCCTTTCGATCCCGGTCGGTCCAGCCGGCAGCAATGGCTCGGCGACCGCGACGCCAACATGGCGCTGTCCGGTCTGCAAGGACGCGGGCTGGGTGCGCATGGAGGTCCCCGTTGGGCACCCAAATTTCGGCCGCCTGATCCACTGCGAATGCCGGTTCTCCGAGCAGGCGGAGCGAGAGCGCGAGACGTTGCGCCGTCTCTCGAATCTCGACGGATTCACGCGCCATACGTTCGAAGACTTCGAGCCGGTGCCGGGAACAGAAGAGGCATTTGACGTCGCGCGTGCGTTTGCCCGCGACCCGGATCCCGAGCATCGCTGGCTCTATCTGCGGGGCGGCGTCGGCGTCGGCAAGACCCACCTGGCGGTCGCCACGGCACTGGAGATTAGGGAACGCAACGGGAGTGTCTACTTTGCCGTCGTGCCCGATCTCCTCGACCACCTGCGCGCCACCTTCGACCCGGCGCGGGGCGTCGCCTACGACGACCGCTTCAACCAGATCCGTGGCGCTCCCCTCCTCGTCCTGGACGACCTGGGGACCGAGAACACCACGCCCTGGGCACGGGAAAAGCTCTATCAGATCATCAACCACCGCTATGTCGAGCGGTTGCTGACGATCGTGACCTCCAACCAGAGCCACGACAAGATCGACGAGCGGATCCTCTCGCGCCTCCTCGACACCCACCTCACGCGCGACATCTTCATCGACGCCGCGGATTACCGGCGGCGGGAGCGGTCCGACTACACAAGGGGTCGTCGCTCGCGCTGAGCTTTGCGCCGTTCGTCACGATCGAGACAGGGGCATGCTGAACGTCGCGGACGCGGAAGCCTTCCTCGCGGCCCGCTTCGGGCGTGACATCAGCGAGGTATCGCCCATTGGGCAAGGCGCATGGTCGCGCGCCTATGCGTTTCGACGTGACGGCACCGAGTACATCGTCCGCTTCAGCGCGCAGGATGAAGACTTTCGCAAAGACAGCATCGCGGCGCGGTACAGCTCGCGTGAATTGCCGATCCCAGCCGTCATCGAGATCGGTGAGACCGATGACGGCTTCTTCGCGATTTCGGAACGTGCCGCGGGCGGGTTCCTCGACGATCTCGACCAGGGGAAAATGCGAGGGATGTTGCCGGCTCTTTTCGCCGCGCTCGACGCGACCCGGCAGGTCGATCTCTCGGTATCTTCCGGCTACGGCAGCTGGGGTGCGGACGGGAATGCACCGCATGCGAGCTGGCGCGCGGCATTGCTCGCCATCGCGGAGGACCAGCCGGGCGAGCGAACACATGGCTGGCGCGAGCGTCTCGAAACCTCGCCCACGGGTTCCGAGCCGTTCAACGAAGCCTTTGCCCGCCTCGATGCGCTGATTCCGGACGGAGCGGTGGAGCGGCATCTCATCCATAGCGACCTGCTCAATTTCAATGTCCTGGTCGAAGACGGCCGGATCAGCGCGGTCATCGATTGGGGCTGCGCGATGTACGGTGATTTTCTCTACGACCTCGCCTGGTTCGATTTCTGGTCGCCCTGGTATCCGGCCTGGCGCGGGATCGATTTTCGGGATGAGGCCGCGCGTCACTACAGGTCCATTGGCCTCGACGTACCGCGTTTCCAGGAGCGGTTGACTTGCTGCCAGATCCACATCGGCCTGGCAGCCCAGGCCTACAACGCCTTCAAGGGGCGATGGGACGCGCTCGAAGTGACGGCGCGCCGCACGCTCGAGGTGGCACGCGTGGGTCGGTGAAGCGTGGCAACCGATTCGCCGAGAGCGGCGTTCGTGGCATAGGACAACCCTGCTCTGGTTGGAGCGGTTCGAACCGCAATTGACCCGAAAGCTTCTGCTGTTCAGACTGTTATCAGAAAGCATTCTCAGCATCTACATAAGGTCTGGCATGGCCGCGCCTGCATCATCGTCACTCGCTGGAGAGCTCCCCATTCCGCGCACCCGGCTCATTGGCCGGGAAGCCGAGCGTGCCGCCGCACGGGCCTCTCTGCTAGAGGAGAACGACGCACTCCTGACCCTGACCGGTCCCGGCGGGGTGGGCAAGACGCGCCTGGCCCTGGCGATCGCCCATGACCTAACGTCGCGGTTCGCCGACGGCATTGCCTGGATTGATCTGGCCCCACTGCGCGATCCGGCGCTCTTGTCCGGCACTGTGGCCGAGGCGCTTGGGTTAGGCCCACCGGCTGGTAGCGCAGTCAAGCAGCAGCTCGCCGGCTACCTCCGCTCGCGCCAAACCTTGCTGCTTCTCGATAACTGCGAGCATGTCCTGGAAGAGACCGCGGATCTGATTGGATATCTTCTCTCTCGCTCACCCGCGATGCAGGTTCTCGCTACCAGCCGGGCACACCTGCGCGTCCGCGGCGAGCAGGTGCTGCCGGTTGAGCCCTTGCCCGTGCCCACGAGTGCGATGCTGTCGCTGGAGGAGGGCACGCGGAACGAGGCGGTCTGCCTCTTTGTCGAGCGGGCTCACGCCGTGCGCCCGGCCTTTGCTTTGACCGAGAGCAACACCTCCACGGTCGCGGCGCTCTGCCGGCAGCTGGATGGCTTACCACTGGCGATTGAGCTGGCGGCGGCGCGGACCACGACGCTGTCGCCGGAGGCCCTCCTGGCCCAGCTCAGCCACCGCCTCCACCTCCTGAGCGGGGGTGCGCGCGATCTCCCACCCCGGCAGCAAACCATGGCGGCCACCATCGCCTGGTCGTACGACCTACTGACTCCGAATGTGCAAGACCTCCTTCGGCGTCTTTCGGTCTTTGTCGGCGGGTTCACGCGGGAGGCCGTGCAGGCGATAGCGGCGTCCACGGTCCGAGAACCAGTTGAGATCGAGGCGAGTCTGGCCACGCTGGTCGACCAAAATCTGGTGCGATGGACGGACGGGGACGACACATCCCGCTTCATGATGCTCGAGACGATCCGCGAGTACGCGTGGGGTCAGCTCACTGCCAGTGCCGAGAGGACAGCCGCTCGTGACGCCCATGCCGCCTACTTCCTGGCCCTGGCCGAAGAAGCGATGCCGTACCTCACGAGCACCGCGGACCCAGTCTGGCTCGATAGACTGGAAGCCGAGCACGACAATCTGCTAGCGGCGCTGGGTTGGCTTGCCGACAGCGGTGAAGTCGCCGCGACCGTTCGCCTCGCCGGGGCGCTCGGCTGGTTCTGGTACTACCACGGTCACTTTCAGGAAGGCCGGGCCTGGCTGGAACACGCGCTGGCCATGGATGCAGACGATGCGACTGGCACCGCACCGGTGGCCGCCCGCGCGGACGTGTTGGTCGGGCTTGGCGTGTTGCTGCATACCCTGGGTGAGGGCGATCGGGCGGTGACACTCCTGCGGACGGGGGCGGCGCTGCGGCTGGCGGAGGGCGACGACTTGGGGAGGGCCTACGCGGAGAGCCTGCGCGGCGGTGCCCTGGTCAGTCTCGGCCGGTACGACGAAGCCGAGAGTATTTTCGTAGAGGTGCTTCCGTCCTACACAGGTCACGTGATGGCTGGCCATGCGCTCTTCCACCTTGGTCTGGTCGCCTACACGCAAGACGATCCTGAGCGGGCGAGAGCGCTCTTCCTTGAGGCAGTAGAGCTGTTCGATGCGAGGCAGTCCTGGCTCGACGCCATCGAGCCCCTGCACTATCTCGGGTTGAATGCCTGTGCGGCGGACGATCTTCCGGCCGCGGCGACTTTCTTTGGAGAAGCACTCGTCCGGTTGCGCGTTCGCCGCAGCCGGGTCGACTTTGCAAACGGGTTCGCGGACGTGGCTACCCTGGCGGCGGCGCATGGCGACTTGGTGGCCGCCGCCCGCCTCTTGGGCGCCGCCGACGCAATCCGGCGGGAGGATGGGGCACCATTCCCACTGCCGGCCCGCATCGCCTATGAGCGCGTGGCAGATCATGCCCGGGTCGAACTAGGCGACGCGGCGTGGTCGGCCGCGTATGCCGCAGGGGCAGCGCTGTCGCTGGATCACGCGCTGCTCGAGGCAGAGGCGGCCGTGAGGGCCGATGCCACTTCACCACCGGCGGCGGCTGCCGCGTCTCAGGATCTCCAGACCGAGCCTTCTGCCACGGAGACCGCAGCGGCGATCCTCACCCGGCGCGAGCGCGACGTTCTGGGGCTGCTCTGCCAGCGTCTGACCGACCCGGAGATCGCCGCGGCTCTTTTCCTGAGCCCGCGAACGGCTAGTAACCACGTGGCCAATATCCTGGCCAAGCTGGGCGCGGCAAACCGCCGCGAAGCCGCCGCCCTTGCTGCCCGTCACGGGCTGATCCAGGCCCTCTCAGCCGCGGACCCCAGAACTAAGTAGGTTTCCGAGTAGGTCTTGCTCATGCCAGGAGCGCGCATCGAGCGCACTCTAAGAGCACGGCAGCGAGCCGATGAACGTGTGGCGTGAAGGATGAGGTGAACCCCATGAGCGTGATCTCCCCGGCAGCGACGTCACGGACCTTCGACCCCGGCGTCATTGCCAACTTGCGCGAGGCGCTCACCGGAAGCGTGGTCATCCCGAGCGACCCGGAATACGACCACGCCCGCGCCGTCTGGAACGGCATGATCGATCGCTACCCGGCTCTCGTTGCACGCTGTGCCACGGCCGGCGACGTGATCGCGGCCGTGGCCTTCGCCTTAGCCCACGACCTGCCGGTGGCGGTGCGCGGCGGCGGACACAGCGTGGCGGGACATTCGACCTGCGACGGCGGCATCGTGATCGATCTTTCACCGATGAAGCAGATCGACGTCGATCCTAATGCTCGCATCGCCCGTGCCGGTGCGGGCGTAACCTGGGGTGAGCTTGACTCGGCTACGCAAGAGTACGGGCTGGCGACCCCGGGTGGGGTCTTCTCCCGTACCGGCATCGCCGGCCTGACCCTCGGCGGCGGCTACGGCTGGCTGAGCGCGACGTACGGTCTCTCATGCGACAACTTGATCGAGGCCGAGGTGGTCACCGCCGACGGCCGGGTGATCGTCACCAGCGAGGAGGAGAACCCTGAGCTTCTTTGGGGATTGCGCGGCGGCGGCGGCAATTTCGGGATCGTCACCCGGTTCACCTACTGGCTCCATCCTGTCGAACCACAGTCGTATCTCGCCGTCGTCCTCCATGATGGTGAGGGCGAGGCGACGGAGCGGGCATTGCGGTTTTATCGCGACTTCTGTGCCGCGGCGCCTGACGAGGTCAATCTGATTGCGGTCTGCGGTGTGGTGCCCGCCCACGAGGGGGTGTACCCGATAGCAACCCATGGCCGGCGGTACGTGATGCTCGGCGGGCACTACGTCGGACCAGCCGCCGAGGGCGAGCGCATCCTGCGGCCGCTGCGCGAGTTTGCCGAGCCGCTCGTCGATTTCAGCGGCGACATGCCGTACGTCGACGTCCAGCAGCTGTGGGACGAGGAGTATCCCGACGGGGACCGCTACTACTGGAAATCACTGAATATGTCTCGATTCGATGACGAAGCCATCACCCGCATCGCCACCCATGCCCCCAGGCAGCCCTCGCCCCTGAGCACGACCGACATCTGGCACGTGGGCGGCGCGGTCAAGCGGGCGCCGGCGGACGGGAGCGCCTTCCGTGGCCGAAATGCCGCTTTTCTGCTCAGCCCGTCGAGCCACTGGGTCGATGCGACCGATGACGCAAGCAACGTAGGATGGGCACGTGAGTTCATTGCCGCCATGGAGCCCTACTCCGACGGCAGCCGCTACCTGAACTTTGCTGGCTTCCAGGAGGAAGGCGAGGCGATGATGCGCTCAAGCTTCGGTCCACACTATGAGCGGCTGCTCACGCTGAAGCGGCGCTACGACCCGACGAACCTCTTTCGTCTCAATCAGAACATCGACCCGGCCGGTGGCTGATGGCCCGCCGATCACCCTGACCCGCCACAATCATGAGCCACCGCTGCGACGGACCGCGGCGATGGCTCCGGTAGCCAGTAACAAGAGCGGACCGCCGATCCCAACCACGGCGCCGACCAGTGCGAGCGTCATTGGTGGGCCAAAGCGTGGAGTGAGCCACCCGACAAGACCGAACCCGGCCGCTCCGGCGAGGGTGACCGCGCCCAACCAGGTCGCGTAGACGCGGCCTCGCATGCCATCTGGAACCGCCTCTGCCAGATACGTCTGCATGGCGATGACCGCCCAGGCATCGGTGAAGCCGAGGATGAACAGGCAGGCGAAGAGGACGGGCAGCGGCGGCGTGAACCCGGCCGGGACGAGCATCAGCGGCGCCAGGTACCCGATCGCCATCAGCCGCATGCGACCGATCCGCTTTTCCACGGTTCGCGCCACCAAGGCCCCAAGCGCGGTCCCGGCGGCGAAGGTCGCCGTCAGCAGCGAGAAGACAGTGGCGGCGTCATCGCCGAGGCGTAACGTCTCTTCGACAAAGAGAAGGATGCCGACGACCAGCGCGGCGGTCACCAATTGCCAGAGCATCTCGACCGCGGTGATGCCGCGCACGATCGCGTTGTCGCGCACCACCCGCAGTCCGTCCGCGATCTCGCGCCGAACTGCCTCAGCAAGGCTTGTCGTCCTTTCCTCGCGTTGGACCGGTGGCAGCACGACCCCGGCGATGCAGCCGGCGGAAACGAGAAAGCAAAGCGACTGCAGACCAAACGCCGGTCGTGGTCCCAGCGCGGCGATGACGCCGGCGGCCAGAGCAGGGCCGACGATGCGGACGATGCTGGCCGCCACCTGGGACACGGAGAGCGCCGGCACCAGCTGGCCCGGCGGCACGACCATGGGCACGGCGGCCAGCTCGGCTGGGCGAGCGAGGGCGTTGCCGACGGCGACCATCATCGCCAGGAGCGCGATCTGCCAGGCACTATTCGTAAACGGTAGCAGCGCGACGAGCCCGGCCCGGCCGAGATCGGCGCCTAGGACGATGCGGCGTCGATCCAGGCTGTCGGCAAGCATGCCGGCGATCGGGGCGAGCACCACGCGCGGCAGCAGCTGCAGGATGAAGATCAGGCTGAGCAATTCCGCGGAGCCGGTCAGCCCGTAAACGAGCAACGGCATCGCCACGAGGGCGATCGCTTCACCAAGCTGGGAACCCAGCTGCGCCAGCCAGAGCCGCCTGAACGCCGGAATGGCGAGGACGCCGCGAAATCCACCGCGACCGGGCGCCTCAGCGATCCCCTCCTCGATTGAGCTCGATGCGGTCGCACTCGGACCAGTGGCGTTCGGTGTAATGGAACCTCGCCCTCCTGACCCATGCTTGCGTCGGTCGGTCGCCAGCGGCGATTGTCGGCGATCTGATGGCATCTCGGGTGTTGGTGTGTCTCTCGTTATCTATTGAGATCGTGCCAGCAAAGGCGTAGAATCGCCGTTGGATCTATACATCCAGCCGCAACATGAACGGGATTCGACCGCCTGATGGTCGGGGGAGCAGTTCCGTGTCTCGCCAGATCCTCTTTGAACGCGTCGCGGGGCCGGGGCCGCTGAGATTGATTCTCGCCGTCGTGCTGATGACGCTTCTGGTCGTCGCTGGCTCGGTCCTCACCGGTGTCCGTCCGTGGCCGCTGGTCGGCACGACGATGGCCAGAGCGCCAGAGATCCACGAGGTCGTCTTGACGGCAGAGGAGATCGACTGGGAGATCATGCCGGGCACGACAGTGCGGGCCTGGGCCTACAACGGCCAGATGCCCGGACCGGTCGTTCGCGTCCGTGAGGGCGACCTGGTGCGCATCACCTTGCGCAACCACTTGCCGGTCGGCACGACGATCCACTGGCACGGGGTCAACCTGGCGCCGGAGATGGACGGTCCGGTCGGTCTCAACCAGGCCGCCGTCGAGCCGGGCGAAGACTTCGTCTACGAATTCGTCGCCACCCCGGGCGGCACCCGCTGGTACCACTCGCACGCCGACCCCACGGCCCAGATCGCGCTTGGCCTCTACGGTGCCCTGATCGTCGAGCCGCAGGAGCCAATGCGCACCTACGACCGAGACTACACCTACATCCTGAACGAGTGGGACTTGGAGTTAACGCCAGACGTGGCGACCGGCAAGACGCCACGGGGTGTGCGCGACCAGATCCTCCGCGGTGGCGAGTTGGGGACAGATCTGTTTCTGATGAACGGTCACGCCCATGAGAGCATCCCGCCGATCAAGCTCGCCGAGGGAGACCGCGTTCTGATCCGGCTGATCAACGCCGGGAACCTGCCCCACGCCATCCACACCCACGGCCACTCCTTCAAGATCGTCGCCACCGATGGCAACGACGTCCCGGAGGGGATGGCGCTTGTCAAGGACACCGTGCTCATCGGACCCGGCGAGCGCTACGACCTGGAGCTCGATGGAAGTAACCCCGGGGTGTGGATGTTCCATTGCCACATGGAGAACCACGCCGCCAACGGGATGATGTCCCTCATTCAGTACGATGGGGCGGTTCCGACTGGTCCCGTGGGCGCGTTCTTCACCCCCGATGGTGGCGTGGCCGCTGGGGCATCCGAGCACATGCATGGTGTACCCACCGCTGTTCCTGCCTCCGAGAAGGAGGTTGTCCCCGACAGCGGTGATCCTGCTAGTGGGGCAGATACGTCGCAATCACCGAGCACTGAGGTCGAGATCGCCTTGGTCGATGACCGATTCGACCCGCCGGAGTTAACCATCCCGGTGGGAACCACGGTGCGGTTTGTGAACCGTGGGGCGAACTGGCACAGTGTCGCTGCCTTCGATGGCAGCTTCGATTCGGGCCGGGTTGACCCGGGGAGCTCGTTCGCGGTGCGGCTCGACGTTCCGGGCGTGTACGACATCATCTGCAAGCATCATGGGCTGCGGGGGATGGTGGGCCGCATTACTGTCACCGAGTGAATCGTCACCGGGCGACCTGCCGATTCGGGTAAAGGAGGTAAGCGGCGAGCGATACAACGGCAGTGACCTGGCGGGAAGCATCTTCTTGAATCCGACGACGAGATCCCGGCATCGACGAGCTAACTAACAAGGAGCACCACTATGGACAGCACCAGGCACCGAATGGCGGCACAGGTTCTCCGGCGCTACCGGGCGGGAAAAATGCCCCGGCGTGAAGCCCTCCGGCTGCTCGGCGCACTCGGTCTGACGACCGCCGGAATTGGCGCGTTCGGGCTCGCAGCCGTCAGCACGAAGTCAACCAGCGCTGGCTCGGTGGCTCGCGGCGGGGTGCACGCCGGGCACGGCAGCCTGTACGCGGCGTTACTGGGGCAAGATCCCGGAACACCCGCTGCCGTCGCTCCACCCACTCCTGGCGAGCAACCCGATGGCACGTACCTGTGGCGGGTGCAGGTGGCTGGCACGGATGAGGAGAATCTCATCGATACGCAGGCCTTCTTCCCGAAGGAGATCACGATCAATGCCGGTGACGAGATTTACTTCGAGTTTCCGAACCCACCGGGATTCCACACGGTGACGTTCCTATCCGGCGAAGAGGTGCCGCCACTGTTCGTTCCCGACGAGGAGGGAGCCCCGACGGCGAGCCCAGCGGCCGGGCCGCCGACGTTAGTGCTCAACCCCCAAGTGGCGTTCCACTCGGGGCAGGACACCTATGACGGCACTGGTTTCCTCAACTCCGGTCTCGACGTGGTGCGACTCCCGGGTGACCCGCCCTTCGTGCTCACCTTCACCACGCCGGGTACGTACGAATACCAGTGCATCCCGCACGGGGTCGTGATGAAGGCCACTGTCATCGTCCAGGAGGCGGGAACTGCGCACCCGGAGGACCAGGCTGCCGTCGATGCCCGCGCGGAGGAGGAGCGCGCCGCCCTCATCGAGGAGGGGATGGCCGAGACCGCCGAGTACGCCGAGGCCGTCGCGACTGCTCGCGACGACGGGACCACGCTCTGGGAGGTTGCCGCCGGCGCCGGTGAGGGACAGGCGCGGGTGCTGCGGTTCCTGCCTGATGCGCTCGAGATCAAGGCCGGCGATACGGTGCGCTGGGTCAATCATTCGAAGACCGAGCCGCACACGGTGACATTCCTCGGCGCCGGTGTTGAGCAGCCGGAGGATATCGCCGTCGAGCCGCAGCCGGACGGACCGCCGAAGATCATCCAGAACCCACTGACGCTCTTCCCTCAGGGGGGTGATGTCTATAGCGGCGAGGGCTATGTCAATTCCGGGTTCCTGGGTGAGCTCAATGGCGAACCGTTGCCCGGCGGCACTGAGTACGAGCTGACCTTCGATACCGCCGGGGAGTTCCCCTATTACTGCATCCTCCACGCCAGTGGGCCGGAAGGACCGGGCATGGCCGGTACGATTACCGTGACGTAGGGAGCCGCGCAGTTGCTGCCTTCACCCCTCCCCGGGATCCCGGGGAGGGGATACGCGTGCCAACTCCAACATGATGGAGTGAAACCTGTGCCATTGCTGCCGCGTATGCAGAATAGAGGTCCGGCGCACTGGCCAGGACGTGACGGCAAGCGCCGGATGGTCGCAGAGTATGCTTGGGGCCGGGTTCAGGTTCTGCCCGCTCCAATGATCCCGGAACCCGCGGAGGGAATTCGTGTCCGTTCTGACGACTAAGCGAAATCGGCGTTTGCTCCTCGCGGAGCTGGCGGCCGCTGCAGTGACTGCGCTGTCCGGGATCCGTCCGGGTCCGGCCACCGCTCAGGGCGGCGAAGTAACCCCGGATGGCCGCACCTACACGGCGTACGTGCCGGCGGCAACCAAGACCGGGCAGTTTTATCAGTACTCGTGTGAATTCGACGCCTCATGGGTCGTCCTGGCCACGTTCGGCAAGGACGTGTCGTTCGAGGAGCAATTGGACGTCGTCGGGCATGACATTTCGGTCGAGCCGTACTTCGAGGAGACCGCGGAGGGCTTCGTCATCTACGGCGGTGACATCACCAGTGCCTTCTGTGGCGACTACACGAGCAATATGCTGGCGCGGTCGACCGGCACCGCCTTCCTGCCCCTCTTCGAGCATTACGGACTCGGGGCCGAAACGGTGAAGACGCGCGAGGAGATCGAAGCTGCCCTGGACCGGAGCGGCCTGGTCTGGACGAAGGCCACGGTCGACTTCCAGCCCTGGGCGGACACGACCTGGCTACACCGAGTGGTAAGTCGGTGCCAACCGTGCTTGGCAACGACCACGCGGTCGTGGTCATGGGCTACAACGATGATGGCGTGGTCATCCGGGACGTTCTGGGCCCAACCAATACCAATTGGGAGCGGGCGTACGAATACGATGTCCCCTGGGAGACCTTCCTCGCCGTCTTCGAAGCCCAGGGTTCAGACGGTGTCGCCGTCTTCCCCCCGGATGACGAGTCAGCCTCCCCGCTCCGTACGATCCAACCGGCTGGCTAGATCGAACCGGCGGATCCCCTGAAGATCTGCTGCTCGAGCCGAGACACAGCGCCATCAACGAGTCACGTCGTCTATGCAAGTCAGGCGACGTCGGTGTGGCTCCTACGTGCCATCTCCTTCTCGACTCCTCGACTCCTCGACTAAAGAGACTGGCATCCGACAGACGACCGTATAGGCCGGGTTGAAGACATTGCCGACATCGTAGCCGACGGTCTGCCCCATGAGGTGGCTGGCGGCAACGGTGTCGAATCCATAGTCGGTTTCCAGCCACGCGAGCATCTCGGTGGTGGCGTGCTGGAGTGCCTGGTCGAGGGGACGAGCATTGCCCACGGTGAACAGCTCTGCGCCGTTGGACGTGATGCCGCGAGGCCAGCGAATCGGCCAATCCTTGCGCAGATCGAGCCGCAGCTCCATCTCCATCGAAACCTCGACGCCGGTGCCGCTGATCTCGCCATCGCCCTGACGGGCGTGCCCGTCACCGGCGAAGAAGAGCGCGCCGGGCACGTTCACCGGGAACCAGACTGTCGTTCCCGGCCGGAAGCCACGCCAGTCCATATTGCCGCCGTGTGGCCCGGGGGTCGAGGTGGAGATGGCCTCTCCGTCCGCGGGAGCGACGCCAAAGCAGCCGATCATGGGGTCCAGGGGTAACGTGAGAGTCGCGAGCGTGGGCGCGGGATCGACCAGGCGCACCGTCCCCGCCTCGACGTCGATCGCCCAGTTGGCGGTCTCCCGCTCAGGCAGGCGAGACGCCCGCTCAGGATCGACGACGTTCGGCGCCAGAGGGTAGCGCGTCCACCCGATCGCCCGAGATGGGGTGAGACGAACGATCCTCACTTCGAGCGCATCACCGGGCGCCGCACCTTCCACCCAGATGGGGCCGCTCTGGGGATTGGGACGCTCTCCCCGGTGCACTCCGTCGAGATCGACCCCCAGGGCATCCAGCGTTTGCATGACGACGGTGTCGCCGGGCTGCACGTGGAGAGCGGGTGGATGTGGGCCCATGGTATTGAAGAAGTTCTCTGGATCGAAGTGGTGCGTCGCCAAGCGGTTTCCTCCTCGAAGAGCCAACCGACCGGCTGGGATTGTCGCACCGGAAATCGGAAGCGCGAGTTGCCGGAATCACCGTATATGCGATTATCGCGATATTGTGATATAATCGCTCTGGTTGGAAGTGGGATGATCGAGGAGGAATGTTATGACGATGCTTCGCAACCTGTTCAATCGCGTGGGCGGCGGCGCCAATGCCCGGTTCGAGCGCTATTACGGCGATGTGGCCCGCGCTGGCGTCGGCTACCCGACGGCGGACGAGGCCCGCAAGGACATGCAGCAGGTCCACCGTTCCCTCAATCGGTACGGCTGGATTGGCTAATGTCCTGCCCGACGCCCCGCGTTCGGGTGGACCCGCCCAGATGCCCCCGGTTCTGATCCTCAACGGATGCAGACCGGGGGCATTTTCTTGCTCCCCTTCCGGTCTCCCGTGCTTCTACAATCGCCATCATGTCCAGCACTCCCCTTTCCCGCGCTGTCGACCCCAGTCCGACGTCCGACCTCGGCAACCCTGAGCTCGTCTCAATCATCCGTGGCGAGATCGGCGCCGCCGGGGGACGAATCCCCTTCGCGCGATTCATGGAGCTGGCGCTCTACCATCCGGCGTGGGGTTACTATCTCTCGCCCGAGCGCCGCCCAGGACGACCCGGCGACTTCCTGACGGCGCCCGAAACACATCCCTTTTTTGGCATCACCCTGGCGCGGCAGGTCGCGGAGTGCTGGGAACGCCTCGAGCGCCCCGACCTCTTTGTCGTTCGCGAATATGGGTCGGGGATCGGAGCACTCGCCTGGGACGTCATTGCTGGACTCACCACGGAGGCGCCGGAGTGCCGCGCGGCGCTCCAGTACCGCCTCGTCGAGACCAACCCGCACCGCCTGGCACAATCCATAGAGGGACTCACCGAGGGCGGGCTTGGCGACGTGGTCCGTGGGCGAAGAGATTCCCCCCGGCTCCGACCCGGAGCCAATCACCGGCGTGGTGATTGCCAATGAGGTTGCCGACGCCCTTCCTGTCCACCGCCTGATCTGGCGTAACGGCTTTCTTCGCGAGGGCTGGGTGGTGTGGTCCGACGACGGGTTCGCCGAAGAAGAGGGCGAACTCTCGCCGCAGGCAGCCGCAACCGACCCAGAAGAGATGCTGCGGCAGCATGGCATTACTCTCGCCGAGGGAGATCGCATCGAGATCAGCCCAGCCGCGGCGGCCTGGTTTGCTTCGGCGGCGGGTGGGTTGCAACGTGGCTACGCCATCGTCATCGACTACGGCTACCCGGCGGCTGAGCTGTACCGGACGCACCGCCTGGCAGGAACTGTCCGCGCCCATCGCGGTCACACCGTGAGCGACGATCCTTTCGGGCATGTCGGGGAGCAGGATCTCACCGCGCATGTCGATTTCAGCGCCTTGCGGCGCGCCGGCGAAGACGCGGGACTCACGTTCGCCGGGCAGACGAATCAGGGCGCGTTCCTGGCTAGTCTCGAAATGGGAGACCTGCTCGTATCCCTCGGGAAGGATCCGCAAACGTCACTTCCGGAGTACCTGGCTGCCCAGGCGGCGACCCTGCGCCTGATCGACCCGGGCGGGATGGGACGCTTCGGGGTGCTGATCATGGCCCGCGACGCGCCGGTAGTACCGCCTCTCAAGGGGTTTTCGGTGCAACCATTGTCGTTTTAGATGGATGGAGGAGAGCCAGCAGTGTATCTGTTCTTGCGTGGGGCGGAGATGCAGCCAGAGCAGGTGCGCGGCGCCTGGCCGGAGGCGCGGTTTGTGGCGCGGGGCCGGTTGCAGCCACGCCCGCTCGGCGCGGTCGTGCCGCCAGCGGGCGCCCGTTACGAGACCTGGGGCATCGTGATCGAGACGCCCGACGCGCCGGCCACCGGTGACGCACGCAGTGTGCTCACCGACGACGGCCGCATCTTCGCCGTGACCGTCCCTCCCCCGGACGACGCCGACCCGTCCGCCGTGCTGGCCGCGGCGCGCTATTGGGAGTTACCGTCGCCCTACGTGCAACGCCTCGCAATTGCCGCGAACGCGCCGGTCGAGGATTACGTCTACCGATAAGCGGGAACCAGGCACAGAGCCGAACCGTTATGTCGATACCAGGCCAGCGTATCTCGATTCGGGATTGAGCCGGGTCCGGATGCGCCACTTCGGCTCTATACTCGAAGCACCAATGACGACACGGCCCGGCCTAGCCAAGCGGGCATGACAAGGACAGCAACGACATGGCGGAAACCGTCCTCAGCATCTTGTTGACACTTTTGCAACTTCTGACCTTCGCGCTCATTGGCCGCGCGCTCCTTTCCTGGTTCGACCCGGGAGGACAATGGACCATCACGCGCATGCTAGCGGAAGTGACCGATCCCGTTCTCGCGCCACTGCGGCGAGTGATTCCGCCGGTCGGCATGCTCGATCTCTCGTTCATCGTGGCGATCATTCTCATCCAGGTTCTCGAGCGATTGCTGCGGCAGGCGCTTTTGTAGCGAAGTTCAAGAGCACCGGCACGCGCCGCCGGATGCAAGTTCCGGCGGTGCCTCGTTCACGCCAGCCCCCAATTCACACCAGGGAGCATCGCCATGGCCCATCCGCTGGTCGAACAGTTGCGATTCGCGCGCAGCGAGTTCAGACGGGGTCTGGAGGGTGTCGGCGACGAGGAGGCGCGGCGCCGCATCTTGCCAATGAACTGCCTCAGTTGGAACATCGGCCACCTGGCGGCGCAGGAACAGCGCTACTGGCTGCTCTACGCTCAGGGCACGATGCCGCTCTCTGAGGTCGACCGCGCGTTCCGGTATGGATCGCCCGCCTCTACGCCGGCCCTGGCCGAGGCGTGGTCAGCATGGGAGACGATCACGACCGCGGCGGACCCCTGGCTAGACGCGGTCAGCACCGAGACGCTGCTCTCGTATGGCACGCGCGACGGCAAGCCAACTGACTACACGCTGGGGTCGTTGCTGCTGCGGAACATCTACCACTACTGGTATCACACCGGCGAGAACGCGGCGATCCGCCAGCAACTGGGTCACACCGACCTGCCCGATTTCGTCGGCAATATCGACGACCAGGCGCCATATCGGGGGTGTTAGGGTGATGGGGTGATCGGGTGATATGGGGGGTAATTACGCGAGTCAGGCCGGGCGTGAGCCACCGCGAGAACAGTGAGATCCAGTACAGTACACGTATGCAGTAGGCCGATAGAGAGCGGAAGGCTGAGGGGCGAATGGGCGGAATCCGGTTGCTAACGACGCTCTACGCGATCGTTTTCGCATTGCTCATCCTGATCGTCATTGCCTCGTTCCTTGGCGTCTTCGAGAACCCCCTCATCGACCCGGGCTTGTAGCCGCCTCTTCAGCACCGAGTCCGCGGTTCTCACCTGGGACGATTTACTCCATGTATTTGGATCGCGTGCTGTCGTTATCGCTTGCGGGCTTTCCAGATCTCCTCGCTTGGCCACTTCCGCGCCCACTCTGCGGTCACAATCGGGTAGGTGGTGCTCGCATCGGCGGGCGCCTGAATCTCGATCAGGTCGTCGATCTCGAAACCGTTAAGGCGCAGCAGGCGGATCCAATCTCCGTGAGTGAGGTAAAAGTTGACCGACCCGTCGGGCCACTCGATACGGTGCATCCCGAAGTAGGGTCGCTCCAGGCAGTCCGTGGCCGGCGTGTTCGCATCCGCATCGATGGGCGTGCAGACCATCAACAGAGCACTGTTGATCAGGAAGACCAGGTTGCCCCCCGGGCGCAGGAGGCGAGCAGCCTCGGGGATCCAGCGGTAGGGATCGCACCAGATCGAAGCACCGTACTCGCTGACCACCAGATCGAAGCTCGCATCCGGAAACTCGGTGTTCTCCGCGTTTCCGAGGGAGAGCGGGAACTCGAGTCCGAACTGCTGCTGCATGCGGCGAGCGGTCGCGAGCTGAGCTGGTGAGTTGTCGATACCGACCGGATGTGCCCCGCGCCGCGCCAGCCAGGCTGAAATGTAGGCGGTGCCGCAGCCCAGCTCGATGACATCCAGCCCCGCTACCGATTCCGGCAATGCGTGAAGCTCGGCCTCTGGTACCCGGAAGATTCCCCACGTCGGCGTATCGCCGGCCCACGCCTGTGGCGCCCAGGCAGCGTACTCAGCCGCCCAGGTATCCCACACGACCCGGTTTTTCTGGACATGCTCATCATGGTCCTGCTGCATCGCTCCTCCGCGCGGTACTCCTAGACCGGCGCGTCCTCCAGTTCCAGACCAATCAGGCGCATCAGGCGCAGGGCATTGGTCGTGGTCGCCACACCCGGCCGCAGCTGATAGTCGAAGGACATGGGCGGAGCGTCCGGTCCCTCTCCAACCGTGTCGGTGAAGTGCACGCTTACTGCCGATTGCACCAGACGCGGGTCGTCGCCGAGCGCCAGATCGTGCGTCGAGACCGCGCCGATGGCTCCCTGATCGACCAGATAGGCGATTACCCGCCGCGCCGCGACGCTCCGCTCCGCGGTGTTGGTCCCTTGCAGGATCTCATCCAGGAGGTACATCACCCGTGGTCCACCTTGCTCCCGGGCTTGGGTCGCGGCGTCGACAATCAGCTTCAGGCGCTGCAGCTCCGCCAGGAAGAAGGAGACGCCGCGCTCCAGCGAGTCCTCTACCCGCGCGCTGGTCCACAACGCGACCGGCGGCAGCACGAGCGCGGCGGCGCAGACCGGGCCCCCCGCCTGGGCGAGTACGGCATTGACACCAACGGCGCGCAAGAGGGTGCTCTTGCCGGACATGTTCGACCCGGTTACCAGGAGAAAGGTGCCGGGCGGGCCGATCGTCACGTCGTTGCGTACCCGCGCATCGTCACGCAGCAGCGGGTGCCCGAGCAGGCCGGCGCCAAAAGTATCGGCTTCCCGATCGATGCTCGGAAACGCCCAGTCGGGATTGTCGCGATATAACCCGGCGAGCGCGGCCAGGGCCTCGGCTTCGCCGAGAGCCTCCAGCCAGCGGCGGGCATCACGCCCGCCGTCCCGCTTCCAGCGCTCCAGCGCGAACAGGACGTGCACATCCCACAACGTCAACGCCTGGATCGGCACGTAGAGGACCGACGAGGGCGGGATCGCCATTCCGGTCAGCCGCCCCAGGCGGCGTAGCATGGCCGGCGCGCCGCGCTCGCCGGATCCCAACCGCTCCAGGAGGCGCCGCAACGCGGGGTCGGTGAAATCGGCGGCAGCCAGCACATCGAGCTGACCGGCGTAGGCGGCAATCGCGCGCTGTTCGGTGACGACCTCGGCGATGGTGGCATATGCTCGCCGCGCAGCGGTGGCGCCGACGAGCAGATTCACGATGAGCGGTAGACCCCAGAGAGGCGCCGTGATGAGGCCGGCCAGGTCCGCAATGCCGAGCACGACGACCGCGCTCGGACCAAGCCAGGCCACCCAGCGCAGCCACGCGCGATCGCCGAGACCACGCGGATCTTCCGCCCAGGCCAGAAATGGCTCAGGATCCGATTCGGCGTCCGATGCCGCGCGGCCACGCAGCTCGATCTCGTTCCGCAAATCGAGGAGCGGCGCCAGCTCCATTACCGCGCCTTGCCTGGCGGTCGCGACCGTCGCATCCGCTGGCGCCAGCAGCCATGTTGCCAGGCTCTCCCGCCCCATGCGGGTCGCGGTCGTATCGAGCAGCTGGAAGAGTGAGGCCCGGCCGACGACGTCGAGATCCCCGGCGTAGGGATGATCGGCGGGAACGTCGGGGACCCAGGGCATAGGCAGATCACCCCAGCGGCGGTCGATGCGCGCCAGCGCCTCCTCCTGGATGGTGCGCAATGTCGCCAGGCGAGCCCGTGTCCTCCCGAGCCGCGCATGGTAGACGGCAAGGACGACGAAGACACCAAGTAGGAGACCCGCCAGCGCCCAGCCAGCGGGTGCTCGACCCCACAATCCCCAGGCAGCGGCGACCGCCGCGGCAAGGAACGCGACGAGCCGCGCGTTGGCGACGAGGTTCCAGCGGCTGTTGACCTGCTCGTACCCGGCGCTCGCCGTGACGAGCCGGGATTCATAGGAAAGGCGCGGATCCGTCCCCTCGTTGATCATGAGTGGAGTCTAGAGGCTCAGCGGATTTCCGGTCGTATACTGCCGGCGATTTGCGGAGGATAGCGACATGGCACAGACCAAACTCGCCGGCGCCTGGTCCTACGAGGACATTCTCAGTTTTCCTGATGATGGTCGACGCTACGAAATCATCGAAGGGGACCTGTACGAAATGCCCTCACCGACGAGCGTCCACGCGGCGACGATCATCAATCTCATCGCATTGCTTCTGCCCATCGTCGCCAGATTGCACGGTCGCGTGTTCACCGCACCGCTGGATGTCTTTATTCCAGGAGGGGACCCCGTTCAACCAGATGTTCTCGTCGTGCTTCCAGACGGGAACGCGCGAGTGGAACTGCGCGGCATCGAGGGCCCGCCCGACCTCGTCATTGAAGTCGTGAGCCCGTCCAACCGCGGCCGCGATCTGCTCACCAAGCGCTCGCTCTATGCTCGTGCCGGCGTGCGCGAGTACTGGCTGGTCGATCCTGACGCTCGGACACTCGAGATCCTCACCCTCGATCGCGACGCGTTTCATCTGGCCGCCTCGGCATCCGGCGATCAGACGCCCGTGTCACCGCTGCTCGGATCACTCCCCGCTCGCGTCAGCGATCTCTTCACCGGAATCGATAGCTGATACTTCCGGCCGTCGTTGCCCGCTACGCGTTCCCCGTGCCGGGGATCGGTGCTGGACACGCTCGCCAAGGGAGAGGGATGGCCAGCCCGAAAGCGTCGATGACCTGGTGGTCGTTTGCCGACCGCGGCGTCTGCGCCGACGATCTCATCCGCGCTGTGGCGTCGATCGGCTATGACGGCATCGAGCTCGCCGACGAAGCTCTCTGGCCGGCGATCGCGGAGGCGGGGCTGACGATCGTTTCACATCGTGGTCACGGCACGATCGAATCCGGACTGAACCGAACCGAGAACCACGCGCGTATCGAAGCGGAGATTCTCGCCAACCTGGAGCTCGCCCGGCGCTGGGACATCCCGTTACTGATCTGCTTCAGCGGCAGCCGGGACGGTCTCGCCGGCGAGGTCGGGATCGAGAACACGGCGCTGGGACTCTCCCGGGTGGCCGGAGCGGCGGAGGACGCCGGTGTCACCCTCGTCCTGGAGCTGCTCAACAGCAAGGTCGACCATCCGGACTATCAGTGCGACCGAACGGCCTGGGGGCTGGAGGTCATCGAGCGGGTCGGCTCGCCGCGGGTACGGCTCCTCTACGACATCTATCACATGCAGGTCATGGAAGGCGACCTCATCCGCACCATCCAGTCCCACCACGACGCCTTCGCCCACTACCACGTCGCGGGGAACCCCGGCCGGCATGAACCGGACCGCTCCCAGGAGGTCTCCTACCCGGCGATCTACGAAGCGATCGCCGCCACCGGTTTCGATGGCTACGTCGGGATGGAGTACATCCCGCGCGCTGGACCGGTGGAGTCCTTGCGGGCCGCTCTCGACGATTTCCGGGCCGCCACGGGGTGACGGGCCATGAGCCACGAAGGTGGCAGGGTGGCAGGGCGGCAGGAAATACGCGCGGGCGCAGGCCGCTCGTCGCTCTCCCCACGACCCCGCCACCCCGCTACCTCGCCACCCACCTCTTACCGACTTACCGACTCCGTCTGGTACCATCGCGACGCTGTCGATTCATTTCAGGAGTAGCCGATGCGGATCGCCGTTGACGCGGCTGGCGGGGACCACGGACCAGCGGTCGTCGTGGTCGGAGCCGTGGCCGGGGCGAAACGCTTTGCAGTCGATCTCCTTCTGACCGGCGCGGAAGAAGAGATCCAACGCGCACTGGCGGGTCAGAACCTCACCGGTATCGACGTCATCGTCGCGGACGCCCCGGAGACTCATCGGCGGCGATGAGCAGGCGGCCCAAGCGGTGCGGCGCAAGCCACGCTCGGCAATTGCCGTCGCGCTCGACGCCGTCCGCGATGGCCGCGCCGACGCCATGGTTTCGGCCGGCAACAGCGGCGCGGTGATGGCCGGCGCGCTCTTGAAGCTCGGGCGAATCCGGGGCATTGACCGGCCTGCCATCGCCGGCCACCTCCCTTCGATGACTGGCCGGACCCTGGTGCTGGACATGGGCGCGGTCGCTGACCCCCGACCCCAGCACCTGGTCCAGTTCGCGCAGATGGGGAGCATCTACAGCGAGCAAGCACTCGGGGTGGCCCGGCCGAAGGTCGGACTCTTGTCCAACGGCGAGGAGCCATCCAAGGGGAACCAGCTCGTGCAGGAGACGTTTCCGCTGCTTGTCAGCGCACCGGGAATCGATTTCCGGGGCAATGTGGAGGGGAACGACATTACGCGCGGCGTCGTCGACGTCGTCGTCACCGACGGCTTCACCGGAAACGTCGCCTTGAAAACAGCCGAAGGCGCCGCGGCTCTCATCAACGCCACGGTCCGGGATCGCCTGACTGCCTCGCCGTTCCGTAAGGCTCTGGCGGCGCTCCTGCAGCCGGCCTTCCGCGAGGCGCGGAAAAATCTGGATTACGCCGAGCAAGGCGGAGCCCCACTACTCGGGATCGACGGCGTGGTGATCATCTCCCACGGGCGGTCGAACGAGCGCGCCATCGCCAGTGCGATCGGGGTCGCCAAGCAGAGCGTCGAAGGGGATGTCCCGCGAACGATCGCCCGCCTGATGGCGACCCTGGAAACTGCACCTCAACCGGCGGCCGCATCCGGGTAGCTCGCGCCGCGACGGCGTGCTTTCCCGTGTGTTGGGCCTAGAAACGATGGACGTGCAAAGAGCCGGGCGTTTTGCCCGGCTCTGACGGCTGCTACGTGATTGGCCGTTTAGGCGACCTGGCCCTCGACCGATCGCTTCAATTGGGTACCCGGCTTGAAGGTCGGGCTGCGGCGCGCGGCGATGGTCATCGCCTCACCTGTGCGGGGGTTGCGGCCCTCGCGGCCAGCACGCTCGACGACCTTGAACGAGCCGAAGCCGCTGATCTGGACCTCGGTGTTGTTGGCCAGGCTGGTTTGAATTGCATCAAGGAAGGCGTTGATCGCCTTCGTTGCCTGAGCTTCCGAGAGATTGGCCTCGCTTGCGACTTCCCGAACGAGATCCTGCTTGCGCACGCGTGTGCTCCTTTCGTCATCGAATTCCCCAGACGCCCTTCCCCGATTGGCCGCCTTACCCTGGACCGGCGTGGGCAGGGCAGGCCGGGCATCTGGTCACACCAACGGTCCGGAGTCCGAGTCTACCATCCATTCGTCCGTCAAGTCTACGGAAACCCGCGAACATACGCGGAAAATTGGGTACCGGCCCACCCCATTGACCCCGAAGCAGCCTCTCAAACGAGGCCTCGGTGGCCGGCCAGACGTCGCTGGCGGGCAGCCTCGAAGAGGATCACGGCTCCGGCCACAGCCGCGTTGAGCGACTCCAACCCGCGCGCCAGCGGGATGCCAACCTCATCAGTTGCCCACGCCGCTAGTTCAGGGCCAATCCCCTCCGTCTCACCACCGATGATCAGCGCCGTCGCTCCAGCCCAGTTGGTCGCGTCATAGGGACGCGTCACCGCTGCACTTGCGACCACGCGGCGTGGCAGCCGCTCGCGTAATTCCTCCAGAGTCCCGGCGTCGAGGGGGATGAGCGGAACACGAAAATGCGCCCCCATCCCGGCGCGGACCACCTTCGGGTTCCAGGGGTCGACCGTCTCAGGCGAGAGATAGACCGCGTTCACGCCCGCTCCGGCGGCAGAGCGCAGGAGCGTCCCCAGGTTGCCGGGATCGCGCAGCCGGTCGAGCACCAAAACCAGCGGCGCCGGGTCATCTGGATCGGGAGTCAGGTTCGGGAAGGGGAATACCGCCAGAATCCCCTGGGGCGTTTGCACGTCACTCAACCGGTCGAAGAGCCGTTGGCTCGACGACGCGCACGGGGACTCGTGCCGACGGTGCCAGCTCTCGCCACGAGTCCAGCTCCCCCTGCCGCACGAGAAGCAATCGCGGGACGGCGCCGGTCTCCAGCGCATCGTGGACGGCCCGAACCCCTTCCACGACAAACGCTCCCTCGGCAGCACGACGATCGCGCCGTGCAAGCGAGCGCACCAGGACGATGGCTGGGTTGGCGGCGGAGGTGATGACCTCGGTGGAGGGAGGGTTGCTGCGCTCAGGAGGTGTCACGTCGTTCAGGGGGTGTCGCTGCGCATAGGGGGGGTCGGCTTCGCCTCAGGGGGTGCCGGCGGCTTCGCCGCCTCAGGGGGAGTCGCCTTCGGCTCAGGGGAAGAAGGACGAGGACGGTCTCCCTCGGTCTCCTTCACCCCCTACGGGAGCGAAGCGACCAACACCCCCTGAGTCCGCGCAGCGGACGCCTCCCCCTGAGGGAGCAAAGCGACCGGCTCCCCCTGAAGCCGCTCTAGCGGCTGCCACCCCCTGAGCCGTAGGCGACTCCCCCTACTTCGCGGCGAGCGCCTGCTTTGCGGTATCGACGACGGCACTGAAGCCGGCCGCGTCGCGCACCGCCAGGTCGGCCAGCATCTTGCGATCGACGGCGATCCCGGCCAGCGACAGCCCATTCACGAACTTGGAGTACGGAAGGCCGTTCAGCCGGGATGCGGCATTGATGCGGATGATCCAGAGACGGCGCATGTCGCGCTTGCGGGTGCGTCGATCCCGGTAGGCATTGGCCAGCGCCCGCATGAGCGACTCATGGGCGCGCTTGTAGAGGCGATTGTTCGTGCCGTAGTGGCCCTTGACCTGCGCCAGGACCTTCTTGTGACGCTTGTGGGCGGTGACGCCGCGCTTGACGCGAGCCATGGTTCTCGTTCACTCCTCGACCCAGCGGTCTCGTCGGGGCCGCTGACGCCCGGCGTGGACACCCCACGCGCGCCGCCGTGCGGCGCAACGCCGGGGAGGAGACCCCGGCGTCATTGGTCCGTACCTACGCTCCGTACGGCAGGAGCTTCTCGACAGCGCCCGCGTTGGAGCTGTCCAGCACCAACATGCGGTCAAACTGTCGCTTCACGCGCGGCGCCTTCCGGCGCCGGAAGTGACTCTTCATCCCCTTCGTGCGCATGATCTTGCCGGTCGCGGTGATTTTGAACCGCTTCTTGGCCCCCTTGTGGGTTTTCATCTTCGGCGGCTTGGTCGACGACTTGCTCACGGGTTCGGTTTCCTTCCTTTTCGCGTTCCCGTTCCCGGTCCGCCACGCTCACTTTCGCCTTCAGCGGAGCCATGAACATGATCATGGTCCGGCCTTCCATCCGCGGCGGCTGTTCGACGGTGCCGTGCGGACGGAGCTGATCGGCGAGCTGATCGAGGAGCGCTTTACCCAGATCCGGGTGGGCCATCTCGCGGCCGCGAAAGAGGACGGTCAGCTTGACCTTGTCTCCGGCGTTGAGGAACTTCGCGGCCTGGCGACCTTTCGTCTCGAGGTCATGGTCGTCGATCTTGGGCCGGATGCGGACCTCTTTCAGTTCGATGACGTGCTGATGGCGGCGGGACTCGCGCTCTTTGCGGCTCTGCTCGTAGCGGAACTTGCCGTAGTCCATGAGCCGGCAGACCGGTGGCATGGCATTTGGCGCCACCTCGACCAGGTCGAGTCCCCGCTCGCGCGCCATCTGGAGCGCGTCAAATGTTGGAATGACGCCGACTTGCTCGCCGTTCTCGTCGATCAGCCGGACTTCGCGAATCCGGATACGCTCATTGATCCGTGTTTGGACGGGTCTGGAAATAACCTGCCTCCATTACCCATTGCCGGGTATCGCTGCAACACAGGAACGCGCCGGGGGCAATCTCCGGCGCGGTCGCCTTCAGGCTAGAGGCGAAGTGTATCACCGCTGCGGCCTCTCGGTCAATCGTCTTGCCGCGCTGGCACGTCGATTTTCCTGCGAGATGACGCCGAAAACGGGCCTGGGTGAAGGGCGCCGCGTCGGTATGGTCGAGGCCCCGATTTGCAGACCGTGTTAGGGCTGTTGGAAGCTGGCGACGGCGATCGTCAGCTCGCCGGCCGCTGGGTCCGTGGCGAAGACGACAGTCCCTTCCCTCGTCTCACCACCGGCCAGGAAATCGAGGGTGAACTCCCTCTGCTGCGACGATCCGTCACTGCCGGCCAGCTCAGCCTGAATCAGCACTTCCTGCGCGGTGCGCCCTCCCCGGTTCGTCACGGCGACTGGCAGGACGTACGACTGCCCCTCATGCCGGATCTCCTCCAGCAACGGCTTCGCCTCGACGATCGGTGGTTCGCTGCCGCCGCTGATCGACACGTACGTCACCAGAGCGACCAGTGCCACGATCAGGCTGACGCTGATGGCCAGGGTGGTCCACTCCGCCGCGGAGCGCCCACGCGGTCCAGTCGCCTCCTGTCCGTCCTCCTCTCGGGTCTGAGGCTGAGCTGACTCACTGCCCGTGCCGCGCGCCATCACACGACCAATCTCCCGGCCGCCCCGCCGATCGCCGCCGGCAGACCCAGCACGAGGACCATCGCCACGATCTCACCCAGCGGATCGCCCCACTCGATGCGGTCAAAGAGGAGAAGAGCGGCCAGCGCGACCAGGAGGGAGAGGACGTACGCCAGGACCGTCTCGGTCAGCGGGCTCTGAAACGGACCTTGCTGCTCGTGCTGCCCGGTACCGAACCCGCTGGCGAAGACGATGATGTAGGTCAGCAGCAGCGACAGCGCGATCAGCGCCAGGGCGTGCGCGTAGTCCAGCTCGGCGGCGAGCATCGGGATCTCGTCGGTGGGGGCGATCGAGAAGGAGAGGAAGAGGGCCCCGATGAGCGTGGCGCCGAAGTCGGCGACGAATGCCTGTCCCGCGCTCTGGGATTCTCCGCTGACCTCGTCGCCCTCACGGCTCCGTTCGCCATGAGGTCCGAAGATCGCGTTGGCTACCGCGACGCCGATACTGATCGGCACCGCCTGGGCGATCACCTTGCCCAGCACGCTGCCGAGCGGGTCGCCAAATTGGATGCGGTTGAGCACGGTGAGGACGATCACCGCGCCGACCAGACCGACGGCGACGCCGTCGATAGCTTGCTCGAGGCTGGCGAAGCGGCTGGTCTCCTCCTTGAACCCACCCGATCGCGTGCGGGCCAGAGCGAGGCTGACCAGGGCGGCAACCCCGAGGAAGAGCATCAGCTTCCAGAGCTCGGCGGTGGTCCCGATCCACCACATCTCCATCGTGTAGAGGAGCGGGGTGGCGACGATGAAGCCGCCGCTGACGGCGCGCAGAACGTCCTGAAGCTCCTTGCCCCAGGAGCCCTTGGGGTGCTCCCGCCGACCGCGCTGCCTCCCCGGGTCGGGCGCTTCAACAGTGCTCCGAGGCTGATGCGCGATCATCGATCGACCATCTGGCGACTCCAATCACTCGTGAGCTCGTAGAAGATACCTTGTTGTGCGGGCGGGATGGTAAGTTGGTAAGTCGGTAAGTCGGTAAGTGGAAACGAGAGACGGCAAGACGGCGAGACGGCGAGACGGCAAGGACGAGAATAGCCAGTAGCCGAAAGTCCATCTTCGCCGACGTCATGCGAAACGGTGCGGGCGCGGTGGGCGTCATGGAGCGCAGAGGCCACGAGGCGGGGCCCGCTCCACTATGTCGCAAGGGGGTGGGATGACGCTCCGGGCCATCGCTGAGCGCGATACGCAGGGGCGAGTCGCGCTCAGCGGAAACGACCCGCGAGAGAAGGTGGAGTAAGCACCATGGGCAACGGACGACTCTTCTCAATAGCCACGGCCGCAGTCGTGGTCTTGAACCTCGGCGTGGTGACCGCCTCGGGCGCGGATGCCGCCCAGGGTGGCGGCAACGACCTCTGTGTCGCCGTCAGCGGCGGCACGGTGCAGAACGCCACCGTCCTGGATATCGTGGCCGACGGCGGCACCGCCATCGGCGACGCCAGCGGCGGGAGCGGCAACCTGGCGGCAGACGCCGGCAACGACAACGACAACGATAACGGCGGCAACAACAACCGCGACAATGGCAATGGCAACGGAAACAACGACAACGACAACGGCAACGACAACGACAACGACAACAACAACGACAACGGCAACAACAACCGGAACAACTGGTCGGCCGAGTCGGTCCTGTCGTTGGAGCAGCGACTGCTGCAGACGGATACCGCGAGTGCGGGTAACGCCGGAGTGGCTACGGCATCCGCCGACGGCGGCGCCGTCTCCATCCAGGACATCAACAGCGGCGGCAATGCCGGCAACGCGATCTCGGTCGGCGACACCGTCTGCCCCGGGGCCGTGGGCCCCGCTCATGGTGGCGAAAAGGCTGGCGGCGGTAACGTCATCAAGACCGGCGGCGGTGGTGGTGGTGGCCGCGGCGGTCAGGTGCGGGCCCTGCCGAAGACCGGCGTTGGCGAGCTCGGCGGCGCCAGCGGCAGCCTGATCCTGGCGCTCGGCGCGCTGGGCATGATGGGTCTCTCGGTGGGCACCCGGCTCGACCGGCGAGCCGTCCAGATCGGAGATCGCTAACCCGGCGATGGCTTCCGGTGCCGGCCGATAGGACCTTTTCCTTTTGATCCGGGATTGACATTCCCACACTCGGGGATTAGGGTACCTTTGAAGCCGGATATGAATCGGACCGCAGTCCGAGACATGACCGGAGCGCTGAACGCAGAGGGGAAGCAGCGCGTACGCAGATAGGGCTCAGGGAGGGGTAGATGAACAAGCGGATTGGTACCGCCGTAGTGGCCGGTGGCGCGATTGGCGTCGCGGGCGTGTCGACCGCGTCAGCCCAGTCAATCCTCGGGCTGCGCGACAAGTTCTTTGGTGGCGGCGAGGAGTTCGTGGATACCGCTTCCGCCGGTAACGGCGGTGTGGCAACGGCCTCGGCCAATGGTGGCGCGGTCTCGGCCGGCGACATCAACAGCGGCGGCAACGTCTGCAACGCCATCGGCATCGGCAACACGTACGGGCCGGACCCGGACGTCTATGGTGGCGACTGCCTCAACACCACGGCACTCGGCATCACCGTCGACGGTGGCACCGCCATCGCGGACGCCTCGGGTGGTGATTACAACCTCGCCTTCGTCAGCTAAGCACAACGCCCCTCGCATGAGGGGCATGTGACGCAGCGCCTCCCACCTGGTGGGGGGCGCTAGCGTTTCCAGCGAGATTTTCGCGACCGATCACGTTCAAGCTCAAGCTCGAGCCCGTCGAGCTGGGCCGGCATCAGGTTGGCCTGCCAGGTCGCCGTGACGCTGCGCCCGCTGTGGCGGCCATCGTCCGCGGTGCCGTACGATGTGGGCCGAACGTAATGATCGAGGGAGATACCTATGGCCCAGCATGAAGGCGAGACGTTTGCAAACGCGACCGTTGTCCTCGACGGCAACGACTACCGCAACTGCACCTTCAACAACTGCCAGATCGTGTTCAACGGCACGGACTCGGTGTCACTGTTCGGGATCAACTTCAACGACTGCACCTGGACCTTTGACGGACCAGCCGGACGCACCATCGACTTCATGACCGCGCTCTACAAGGCGGGCCTGACGGAGCTGATCGACGGCACGTTCGAGAACATCCGGAGCGGCACCCGGCAGGAAGCGGCACCGCCGGGGTGACGGGTTGCGGGGTGGTTACTCGCTGCGCTCGTGGTGGCGGGGTGGCGGGGTGTCTGGGCTTCGTTCTCCCTGCCACCTTGCCACCCCGCCACCCTGCCACCTCGTCACCCCGTCACTCCCCGAGCGGCGTGAGCAGCTCTTCGGCGACGTAGCCTTCCTCTCCGGTCGCGACCACGATCACCGGCCACCAGAGAGCATCGCCTTCGGCTTCGGCTGGTCCGGTCACTTCCAGCTCTGAGCCGAGCGGGATCGTGCTGACGATCTCGGCGTCGAGCGAGGGGCCGGCGCGCAGGTTGGCGTCCGAGTCGGCGTTGGTGACGGTGGTCCCCGGTTCGATGGCGCCCTCCGCCGGGGGAGGCGTCGCGGTCGGCGCCGACATCACGATCGCCGGGGTGACGATCGGCACTGGTGTGGACGTCGCGGCTGGCGGCTCCGTGGCGGCCGGCGTCGCGGTCGGCGATTCGGCGTCCTCGGGCGTCTCCGCGGACTCCTCGATGGTGATCACCGAGGTGGGAGCCTGGGGCGCGGCCGGCGCCGCGGTGGAAGTCGCGGCGGCTTGCGGTTGTTCAGTGGCGGGAGGAGTGACCGCCGGCGTCAGGGGCTGGGTGGTGGCGGCGGCTGGGGAGGGTGCGTCGTCCGTCGTCAACGTCGCGGCGCCGGGAGTACCGGGGATGCTCGCGACTTCGTCCAGCCCGACCCGCAGCTCCGGGGCGGTGGGGACGAGAAGGATCTCGGTCAGGGTGGCGTCGTCCGGCACCTCGAACCAGACCCAGCCACGGGCGCGCTCGCCGGCCAGCATGGTGCGTCCCGACAGAGCCGGCTCGCGGCCACCGACGGTTCCGCTGCGATAGCTGAACCCCTGGTCGTCCCGCAGATAGACACCGGTGCCGGCGAAGCTGAGGGGCTGATCTGAATCGTTGACCACCTCGACGTCGAAGCCGACGTAGCGCATCCCCGGGGCAGGCTGGGGTGGCGTGGTCAGCGTCCCGGCGTAGGGATCCTGCATGCCGTGGACGACGAACGTCCAGTCCGGAGCGGGCGCGGTCACCGCGTCAGGAGTGGCGCCCTGCCCAAACGCCGCGGGCACCCCGGTCTGGACGAGAAGAAATGCACTCGCCACGAGTAGTGCCGGCACCCACCACAGGATGCGAAGCTGGTTCACGTCACGGTCCTCCTGGCTGTCGGCTGTTGGCTGTTGGCTATCGGCTATTGGCTATTGATGACGATGCGATGACGCTGACCGGACCGCCCATCATGCACGTTCGAGCCGGCTCGGATCTGAGCGCCGACACCGCGAACGTGTCATTCCGACCTCTCATTCCGAGGCCAGTGTGTCATTCCGAGCCCGCAGGCGAAGAATCTCGTGTCCCGCGCACAACCGAAACATACGACGAGATTCCTCGTGCAACGTGCAGTTCCTCGGAATGACACCTGTCACGTGTCATAGCACGGAGCGATCCAGCCACCGTTCCGTCCTTCCTTATTTGGTAGAACGCACGACGGCTCGTAGCCGATAGCCGATCGCCGATCGGCGCTAGGGCACGGGCGTGGCGGCGCCCTCGCCGACGGTGAAGACGGCGACCATCCCCATGGCGACGTGCGGCAGCCCGGTCTCCGGGTCGAAGACGAAGCAGAGCGCGACGTAGGTTCCCGGATCCAGATCGACCTCGGTCCAGGCGGTCAGCCCCGGGGAGAGCCACCCCATGCCGCCGACCGGTTCGAAGTCGGCGAAGGATGGTCCGCCGCCGGTGGGGGTGGCCTCCTCCGACTCGCCCGCCATCAGCTCCATGACCTGCTCGGTGGTGACGGGCTGCGGCGAGCGGGCGAGGAGGAGCTCGTGGGGCTGCTCGCCGGTGTTCGTGACCGCCCAGAGCTGCCGCCCCGGTTCGACTGTCTCCGGGAACTCGAAGTTGAAGTCGAAGAGCCGCACCGTGCCATCGGCGATCGGCTCCTCTGCCTGCGGCGTTGCGCCCGGGGTGGCCGCGTCGCCGACGACCTCGAATTGCTGGACCGTGTCGCCGAGCACCAGGTACCGCCCGGGACTGAGGTCGACGAGCGCGAGGTTGGTCTGGCCGGGCAGGGTTTCGCCGGGGAAGCCGGGGTAGATCGCCTGGAAGAGCCAGGGGGGCGGCGCCTCGGCGTCCGGTCCGAGATCGGCCACGACCTGCTCGTCGGTCACGCCTTCCGGCACCTGGAGCATGAAGCCGTGCCACGACTCCTCGCCCACGTTCTCGAGCCGGACCAGGGTGCGACCGGCCGGGACGGTGGTCTCGGGCATCTCGAAGGCGTCGTCGTTCACCCGCACCAGCAGCTCGGGATAGCCGAGCGCCGCCAGCGCGGAGCCGGAGGTGTCCGGCGTGGCCTCCTGGTCCTGGGCCGCTATGCCGGCGGGACCGGTCAGGACAAGCGCCAGGATCACGACTACCAGCGAAAGACGATGCACTTCAGCTTCCTTCTATGGCCGACACGTGCTAGCTGCCTGAAATGGCTCTGCTCGTCAGGGGTGTGCACGTTACGGGCCAACCGGGCGAAGGTAAAAATCCCGCTCACTTGTCGAGATCGGCGCGAGTCTCGGCGCAGGTATTGGTGAAGTCGCCTGGCACCACACAGCGTCGCCATAGCCGACCTCCCACTCGGGGCCAATCCCTCAGAAATAGTAGAGGGGGACATGGGCCTAGGGATCCCTAAGCCTTTACGATGCAGAGAGGGCGGTTCTCTAGGAGCGCACCAGCGAGAGGAGCTAGAAGCGAATGGATCGGAAGCTGGGTGTGTCCGTAATGGGTGGCGACCTTCGTCTGGACGGTGTCAGGCGCGTCTGCAAGAGTCATTCCGGAGAGTGGGAAACATCGCTGTCGTTGCCCGGACGGGGTGTCCTGCTGACACCACCCCGGGTGTCGTGTGGACACCCGACCCCCCGTCGTGACGACACCCCCCTGGTGTCCTGCTGACACCCCAAGAAGTAAACACAGAGAAGAAAACACAAGGAAGAAGGAATTTTCCGAACGAATCGACAGCAAAACGGCAAGGAGGGGTCGCTTGCTCTCCTGCAGTCAGTCGTCATGGCCAGGGTCGGGCTGACGAAACGTGCCGGTGTGGGTTCCACCGCTCGGCGAGCTGGCCCGGTGGATCGACGCCGGCGGCGCAGATCTGGAGAGCCGGCTGCGGCCGGCAGCCGGGTTGAGCGGCGAGTTTGGGCGCGGTCGATGCCGGCGATTACAAAGCGGGGGCGTTGGGCCGCTTTATTGCGATTGCGAGTGAAGGATTCCTTCAGGCAGATGCCAGGCTGGCGACGGGATGGTGTGCCCCGCGCAAGGCTGATGCGACGGCAGCTGGATGGCTCTGCAGTGGGCGGCGGTCGTTATCGAAGCGTTTCAACCTGCAGGTCTGAGAGGCACGCTGGGGGATGGGCATCATCGCGCTTGCTGGCGCTGACCGGGTGTCCTGATGACCCCCTGGCCCCGCACCCTATGCGCCCTCCCCCCGCAACGGCTGCACCCCCCCACCGTCAATCTGTGCACCTCCCCCCGCAGCCTGTACACCCCAGGAAGGAAACACAGTTAAGGGCAACACAATGAAGGAGGGAGTACTCGAACGAAAGAGAGAAGACTCGTTGTTCTCCTACACAGGGACGACCGATTGAATCGGCAAACGTGAGCCACCGCAGTCGACGACTCGGCTCGGCGGAAGCAGCTCTGTGGGAAGATCAGCGCGCGGCAGGTCCGGGGAAGCCCTGGAACTGCATGGCTTTGACGTGATTCCGATGGCACTATTGTCTACGAGACCGGTTGAGCGAGGACCCCGTTTGCCGTGAGAGCTTGGCGTCCGCGCCTGTTGGCTTGTGCACTTCTGTCCGTCGCGTCTGCGCTCGGGACTGATGTTGGGATGCAGCAGTCGTTTCCCACCACCTGAGTGATCTGCGGTCAGCGAGGGACCTCAAGGAACGACCCGAACTAAGCGTGCCTCAAGCCTCAACTAGGGAAGCCGAAAGCCAGGCATCTACTCTCAGTGCCCAGCTGCTCCGCAGCGTCCTTCGGGGTGATGTGCTCTGAAGCGTCCCAATCTATTCTGTCGATCCGAATCTCGCCCACGCTTATTGCACCTTGCGTACCTGAATCCGACCGCCTAAACCCGACCAGTGCGGCTACATTCGTCCGATATTCGACGGCGAACGCGACCGTCTGGTAGAGATCCGAGCGGACCCAATCTTTGTCCGTCCACTTGTACTTCACATCGGCAACCGCGAACCCATCGTCGATGACGAGATCGGGGTTGAAGGTCAAGACTCGAGCCGACGAGTTGCCGACCCTTCTTCTCGATACCCCAGCGATCACCAAGGCGCCGCTGCAGAATTCGCCGAATGCCCTCTTCGACCATCTCTGGCGTACGGATGAGGAACGTTCGCGCGTAGTGCGCACCGGCCTCGATCGTCCTCCCTTGTCCCGCAAGGATGTGCCGAGCTAACCCTAGAGCATTCCCGTAGTACGCGGTCCGGCGGTCCGTCCGTGCCCGCTCGTCGCCGGGCCGGATCGACGTGACATCGTCCATCCTCGCTGCAATCGAAAGGGCCCGACGTCGGTCGGACCGTGGGAGGGTGCTGCTCGCGGCAACATGGCGGGCACCCGCGAGCAGGATCCGATTGAGCGCCGTATTCGCTCCGAACTCCTCGAACTCGCAGAGTGCCTCAACGCGGCCCGAGTTCAAGGCGAGCACGGTGCGCACCGGGTCGACGCGCCCGCGTATCACTTTGAGCCACCCTCCGGCTTCCTGATAGTCGCGCATCAGGTCTTTCCGGAGCACGCCCTCCATCTCTACGAGATACCACTTAGCAACGAGTTCCCAGAGCGAAGCACCCGTCATCGCACGAGCTATCTGCTCGTCCATGCGAGGGAACCGGCCAGATTCGCCGAAGAGGTAGAGGAAGTGGCTCATGGGGATCTTCGGTCGGACTTCGATCTGGAGATCGCCGATCGACAGCAGTCCAACCGCGTCGGCCACGCGGACCGTCCATAGCCCGCTGCTGTGTGGCGTGCAGCGGATCACGCTTCGATCCTCGGGAGCGTCCGATTCTCCCCACCACGCTTTGTCTGATGCCAGCCTTCGTCCTGCGGTGCTGAGCGCCGCGGCCTCGTCCGCGCTCATCGCCAGGGTTGCCGGCTGAGATTCGACAAGCACCTCGGTCCGCACTAGACCGCCGGCCAGAATCGCTCGGGGACGAATGCGGACCCAATGTCCGGCTGATCGAAGAAGTACTCCTCGATCAGTGGCCCGATCTGGCGCTTCCACACCGAGCGAAGCCGCTCGGCCGTCATCTCATTCGCCATGAAGAACGTGTGGCCGATGGCATGGTGCTTGTCGAGGTATTCCTGGAGCTCCTCGTTCAACCGTACGAATCCAGTGAAGAGGTCCGGGACGTGGTTGGTCCCGTTTGCCTCGTAGTACCGCTCCAGAATACGCACATCGGGAGGGCAGTCGAAGATCTGAAACCGGCGCCGAAGAGCGATGTCGATGCTCCGAATGCTGCGATCCGCGGTGTTCATGGTGCCGATGAACAGCAGGTTTCTCGGCAATCGAAATCCGCGGGAGTACTGCAAGTCGATGGGTTCGTCGCGATACTCCAGCAGGTACATCAACTCGCCGAAGACTCGCGGCAGATTGGCCCGATTCATCTCGTCGATGACGAGGACAAATGGCCGATCGTCGGTGTCCATGGCCTCGACGATGGACTTCACGACCCCTGGTCGAACTTCGAAGGTCGGCGCTCCGCTCTCGGACCCGGGACGAAGCCCCTCGACGAACTCTTCGTAGCCGTAGCTCGGATGGAACTGGACGAGGCGCCAGCGACTCGGGGTGTCGTCCGTCAGATAGCGCGCGATCGCTCGTGCCACCCGCGTTTTGCCGGTTCCCGGGGGACCCGCGAGGACAATTTGGTGACTGCTACCGCTAAGCGCCTCCACGATCTCGGCAAGATCGGCATCCGTCCACAACGTCTCGCGTCGAAGGGCTTCCCATGCGAGTACTGGTGTTTTCTCGCGTCCTCGCGGTGACGTGATACGGGCTTCCGACGCGAGTACTGGAGTTTCCCCATCTTCTGGTGGCTTTGGCGCCGAATCTTCGTTCTGGTAAATGACATCAAGCTTCTCGAGCATTGCACCGAGATCAACCCGCAGCTTCTCGTCATCGGGAATGGCCTCGCTGTCATAGCGGAAGGCAACGACGCTCCCCTGCTCCCAGAACGGGCCAAGATCCCCGGGGTCATGGAGCGCCATCTGCTGCACCTCCCAATCCAGCTGTAGGATCTTTCGCGCCCAACCAACACACTCTTGACGGAACGCCGTGGGCAATCCGCGATATTTCCCATCCTCTGAACGTGCCGAACTGAGATGGACAGACAGGTATGCAGCACTGCCGTCAGCCGCAAAGAGGTAGGCGACGTACCAACGCAAGGGCGAGCGCTCATAACGCTGCCTATCGAAGATCAGAATCCACGGGACCCGCGCCTTCGACCCCGAACCGTCTCCACCCTCAACTTCGGGTTGATACGAAAGACCGGGAATGGCAGACAGGAGCGGTTGAAGCGCACGCGGACCATCCTGTTTGAGCAGGCGCCCGCGGAGTTGCATTTCGGGGGTGTTGCCGTCTCTGCTGTAGCTGGGCTGCAGTTCGAGCACGCCTCGCAAAACCTCCGAAAAGGAATCGGTTGTTTCCTCGTCGGCGGCATAGATCGCATCAAGCATTTGAAGCATGGTTCGCAGATCGGCCTGAAGTCGCTCGTCGTCGGGAATTGCTTCGCTGTCGTAGCGGTAGGCGAAGACATTGCCATGCTCGTATCCCTGGACCGAGGCCCCCAGGATCGTGCAGCGCGATCTCCTGCAGTAGACGTTCGTCTCCGCGTGAGGCGAGAATCGAACGCGCCCACTCGGCCCGTTGCTGAAGGTACGCAGGTGGCCGGCTGCGGAAATCGCCACCCTCGAACGTCGTCGTCCCCTGGCCTAGTGACAAATACACTGCGCTTCCGTCGGCAGCAAAGAGATAGGCAATGAACCACCCTCCGGTCGCTTTCGGGGAGCGCTGTTCTGTCGAAGATCCTGAGCCAGGGGACTCTCGTCTTTAGTCCGGTCCCGTCGCGACCCTCGATCTCGGGATTGAAGGAAAGGGAAGGAGGGTCGGAGAGAAAGAGTTGAAGGGCGCGCCGGCCGTCGTCCCTCACCAAACGTCCGCGGAGTTCCATTTCCGGTGTGTTGCTACTGCTATAGCTGCGCTGAAGCTCGAGCACGCGCCGCATGATTTCCGAAAACGGCTCTGAGGGCTCCGGCTCTCGGGCGCGCACGACGAATCCCAACTCTTCGAGCTTCGGTCGGACCGTGGCATCACCCCCAATGAATTCTTCGGGCCTCAGCGGGCCGCGGTCAGGGTGCTCGATACCGTGCGCAACCCCGACGATCGCCTTAGAGTCGTAGAGGATTCCGTTTCGCTCCACGAAGTAGTTTCGAGAGCGACCGAAGCCGTACTTCCGAAGGAACGCGTCACGTCCGATTTGATCGAACTCGTCCATTGCTTTATTGACGGCGGTTGGATCGGTGAGTTCAGCCAGCACCATCGGGCTTGCTCCTGTGAAGCCGAAGCTTCGGAGATTTGCTTTCAGGCACCGCATTGAATAGCGACGGCATTCCCATCAGCGGGGTTCGTGCATTCACCGCTGCGGCACCTTGAGCAAATCCAAGGGATCGACTTTGAAAGAGGCGGCGAGCTTCTCGAGGGTCTGTAGGGTGACGTTGCGCTCACCCCGCTCGACTGCGCCGATGTAGGTACGATGCAGGCCACACTGATCGGCAAGAGCCTCCTGCGACAGCCCGGCGGCCTCGCGAAGTCGGCGCAAGTTCTGTCCGAGGCGCTTGTTGAGTACTCCGGGTCCCATGCAGGAACCGTCTGACGATGATGACTATTCGTCTACAGACTAAAAGTAGCGATATGGGTGCCTTAGTAGAGAGCGGACTTGTTCCCCATCAAATACCATCGTTCTGACATCGTCTTTCTCCACTATGCTGCTGAGTCAAGACCAGGTCATCTCCCTTCGCCCCAATTGCCGCGGGGGCCACCTGGCTGGCGGAAATGTGAAACGTCAACGATGACCGCCGAATTTGTGACTTTCCCTTGACGCAACATCTTGCGGATAAGCAATTTCTCTCACGTCTCGGTATCGCTATTTTGGTAGTCTCTTGCAGGTATTCCACCTGACGTCATCGTAGTGTCACGTATCCTGTGAGCAATCGCCCCAAGTTGTTCCCGTGAATGAAGGACTGACGCATGGCGCAGACGGTGATCGCGGACGATGCGCTCGTCACGGATGAGTACAGCGTCGGGCTGGATGAGCGGGGGCGCGTCCGGATCTCGCCGACCGATGTCTCGCAGTTCATCCGGCTCGACCAGTGCGAGCGCTACCTGCGACTGCGGCTCCACGAGCGGTCTGCCGGCCGCGAGTTCATGCACGACTATGGCGTCGTGCCGCAGTCGATCCCTCCCCTGCTGACCCGATCCGGCGAGCACGTTCGAGGAGAAGGTCGAACGGACCGTGGCGGCGCGCTTCCGCACCGTCAACCTGGCGGACGGGATCGACAGTCCCGGGCTCCCGGCCGACGACAACGAGCGCGTCGTGGCCCTGGCGCGGGACCTCGCCGCCGGGGAGACGCTCGTCGTCTTCCAGCCGCGGCTGCTCGTCGCCCTCGGCGGCTGGGACGTCCGTGGCGACATCGACGTGCTGCGGCTCGCGCGCGATGCGGCGGGCGCGCTGCAGGTCCTGATCGCCGATGTGAAAAGCTCGACGGCGGCCAAGGTCGAGCACCGGCTGCAGGTCGCCTTCTACTCGGAGATGGTCGCGGCGCTGCTGGCCGAGGCCGGGATCGCCGTCGACCGGATCGACCTGGGGATCCTCTACCGGGGGCCGACCGACGACGCGCGGCCGGCGACGGCGGATGAACGTGACGCGCCGGGAGCGGAGCGGGCGCGAGCCCGGGATCTGCTGGGGGTGGAGGACGGGCTGCTGGAGCTGGTGGCCGATGCCGACGCCTACCGCGGCTCGGTGCGGGACCTGGTGACCGGCGAGCGTTCGACGGCGCGGCGCGTGATGGAGCGAGCCGTTCGCGGCCATCCCCTTCCACCTGACGTACAAGTGCGACGGCTGCCTCTACAACGAGTTCTGCATGAAGCGGAGCGCGGAGACGGACGACCTGTCGCTGCTGCCGAACCTCACCGAGCAGGACAAGCGCGCGCTCCTGCGCAAAGGGATCGCCACCCCCGCGGATCTGGTGGCGCTCAAGGAGCTGCGCCGGGAAGGTCAGATCTCGGTCGACGGCGTCATCCAGGAGCGGACCGAGCTGGTGCCGGCGGCGGGGAAGGAGGGCCTCGCTCGCAGCCTGGCCGCGACCTGGCCGGTGGGGCCGCGACTCGACGAGCTGATCCACCGCGCGCGTCGCTACCGGCGGTGGAAGAACGATGCCGTCGATGCCCTGTCGTACATCCCGAGCAAGGGCTATGGCTCGCTGCCGTATTGCGATGCGACGCAGAACCCCAATCTGGTCCGGGTCTACATCGATGCCCAGCACGACTACCTGCTCGACCGGACCTACCTGCTCGGCGCGCTGGTCGTGGCGAGCGAGGGTGGGGTGGAGAGTCCGGAGCGGCGGCGGAGCGTCGTGCGGCTGAGCGAGGGTCCGCCGGACACGCTGGCCAAGGAGGAGCGGCTCTTCGTCGACTGGATCGAGGAGACGCTGCGGGCGATCGTCGAGCTGGCGGCGCCTGACGAGGAGGGGAACGCGCGGGCGCCGATCCACCTCATCTTCTACAACGAGTTCGCGCAGCGGGTGCTGCTGGACGGTCTGGCCCGCCACGCCGGGACGATCCTGGGGGCGACGCCGCTCTACGACTTCGTGACCCAGCTGGCGGCCTTCGACTCGCCGATCGCGACGTTTCTCGATCGGGAGATCCGCGAGCAGAAGAACTACCCGATGGTCTGCCAGTCGTTGCAGGCGGTGGCGGCGTTTCTGAGGTTCGACTGGAACGAGGGGACGCCCTACCGGGACATCTTCCGGACCCGGCTCTTCGACTTCTGGGCCAAGATGGAGCCGGCCGCGGAGGATCCCGAGATCCCGGGGACGGGGAGCTGGTACACCGGGCGCGCCCGCTTCAACAGCCAGATCCCGCTCGAATACGCCTACGCGGCCTGGGGCGATCTGCCGTGGCCGCCGCTCGAGGGGGAACGACGAGCTGGCGCCGTATCGGGACGTGACGCCCGATCTGCTGCGGGGGTTCCACGCCCGCCGGCTCGAGGCGATGGAGCGGGTGGCGAAGGATTTTCGCGGCAACAAGCAGACGGAGAAGACGACGTTCGATCTGCCCGACCTGGCGACGTTCGAGCAGAAGGCGCGCACGCTGGCCCACGCGCTGGAGGAGTTCGTCACGATCGAGCGGCACGTCACGCTGGCGGCCTGGAAGCGGGAGCGGCTGGCGCCGCCGGAGCAGCGGGTGCTGGCCGGGCAGACGCTGGTCGTCGAGTATCGGGAAGAGGATCAGGAGCCGGGGGTCGCCGAGCAGAACCGGGAGAACGAGCGGCGAAGATTGCTCAGAGAGGAGCTGCGGGCCGCCTACCGCGAGGCACACCCGGACGCCAAGCAGGTGAAGCTCTCGCACGGAAGAGGAAGGCGGAGTCGGACTGGTCGCAGGAGGGGATGCGGTTCCGGCTGCGCCTGGCGTGCGGCGACGTCGCCTGCGATCTCGACGAGGTACTGGGGCTGACGACGCTGAAGCCGGACGAATGGCTGGTGATCAATCCCCGCTGGACCGTCGACAGCCGCCTGCCGGAGGCGGAGCGGTTCGAGTTCACCCCGACCGCCAAGCAGATGCTGTACGGCATGCGGGGCGAGCTGGAGCGGATCACGGTGCGGCGCGACGGTGAGCGGGCGATCGAGGCCTGGGCCGAGGTCGTGATGCTGGGGCAGCGAAGTGGAGGATCCGGACCAAAGGGGTTCGTTTTCGGCACGATTGACGAGCTTCCCCTGGTACCCGGCAAGACCTATACCCTCGACCCGAATCCGAACGACTTCAACGGATTGCACGCCGCACAGGTCGCCGGGGGAGTGGTGGCCGGCGGCAAGAACACGCTCTACGCCGTGCTGGCCGGGGAGGAACGGCCGCTGCCGCTCTGGCCGGAGGCGGGGGCGGAGGGGCAAAAGCGGTTCATGGCGGGGCTCGACGCGCTCCACGCGGCGGGGGCGCTGCACGGGTTCGAGCCGAGCAAGCGGGAGTTCATCGGGGGCCATGGCGGGACGCCGGTGCTGCTGGTGCAGGGTCCGCCGGGGACCGGCAAGAGCTACTCGACGGCCTTTGCGCTCTTCGCCCGGCTGCAGGGGGCGATGGCGGCCGACCAGGACTTCCGCGCCTTCCTCTCCTGCAAGACCCATGCGGCGACCGACGTGCTGCTGGAGAACGTGGTCAGGGTGCGGGAGATGCTGCGCGGGTTCGCCGCCTCGCGGCCGGAGCTCTTCGCCGCCTATTTCGATCCGCGGTTGCTGGAGGTTCCGCTGTTCCGGATCCGGCCGCGCGGCGAGATTCCGGGCGTGATCCCGCTGCCGAGAGACGACGACCGGGAGCCGGGGACACCGCGCGCGGCGGATCAGATTGAGGCAGTCGCGGTGGTGCGTCGTGGCGGCGACTCCAGGCGGGACGCGCGGTCTGATCAAGGACAAGTGGCCGAAGGAGCTGTTCGGGCATCACCTGGCGGACTGCCTGGTGCTCGACGAGGCGTCGCAGATGAACCTGCCGGAGGCGATCATGGCGGCGCTGCCGCTGAAGCCGGACGGGCGGCTGGTGGTGGTGGGAGACCATCGCCAGATGCCGCCGATCGTCAAGCACGACTGGGCGAGCGAGCCGCGGCGGACGTTCCAGGAGTTCCGCTCCTACGAGTCGCTGTTCATGGCGCTGCTGCCGCTCGAGCCGCCGATGGTGAAGTTCGAGGAGAGCTTCCGGCTGCACGCCGACATGGCGGAGTTCCTGCGGCGGGAGGTCTACGCCCATGACGGGATCAACTACCACTCCAACCGGCACGACGTGCTCGAGGCGCGGCCGACCGGCGACGACTTCCTGGCCGCGGTGCTGGCGCCGGAGCACCCGCTGGTGGTGGTGGTCCACGACGAAGCGGAGAGCCAGGTCCGCAACACGTTCGAGCAACGGCTGATCGCGCCGATCCTGGAGCTGCTGGCACTGGCGGATCCGGCGGGGTACGGACTCGGTCCCGAAAGCGGGCTGGGGGTGGTGGTGCCGCACCGGGCGCAGCGGGCGGATCTGCAGGAGGTGGTGCCGGCGCTGACGGTGATCGATCCGGTGACCGGGGCGGTGACGCTCTCGGCGGTGGACACGGTCGAGCGGTTCCAGGGCGGAGAGCGGACGGTGATCCTGGTGGGGGCGACGGAGAGCGATCGGGAGTATCTGCTGGCGTCGAGTCAGTTTCTGCTCGACCCGCGACGGCTGACGGTGGCCCTGAGCCGGGCGAAGCGGAAGATGGTGCTGGTGGCGGCGCGCTCGGTCTTCGAGCTGTTCAGCGCCGACGAGGAGACGTTCGCGAACTCACAGCTGTGGAAGAACCTGCTCAGGCGGACCTGCACGGTGCCGCTGTGGAGTGGGGAGCGGAGCGGCCGGCGGGTGGAAGTCTGGGGCAATTCCCCGACCCCTCAAGTGAGGCATCGTTGCCAACGCCGCGACGGCCTTCGCGCGGTCAGATGTGACCGCGCGAACTAATGCTATGTCTAGTGCTCTGACACAGGGAGGGTGTCTTTCTGAACCAGCCGGCCAGGTGCCATTCTGAGCCCGCAGGCGAACTTGCAGAATCTTGTCTGCTGGGCAAGAACGCGGCAAATCGACGAGATTCCTCGTGCCTCGGAATGACACCATTCCCGTGTGCCTCGGCATGACACGTTCACGCTGTCGCGGTGCTCAGGGAGTCTAGGGCTGGTCGGCTGAACCCTGGGCCTGACGGGTCCGCTCGTCCTGGATATCGCGGTTTCGCTGCAGGCTGGCTTGCTCCCACTCCCGGTCTTCGGCCGACATCCCGGTCAGCCGTAGGTCTTCGCGCTGGCTGATCTCTTCTTCGGGGGACTGGGCCCGGCCCAGCTCCTGGGTGCCCATCCGCAGATCCCGCGTTTGCCGTACCTGAGTCTTCCGCGAGCGCTGGTAGGCAACGATGATGGCAACGATGACCACGACCGCGACAAGGATCAACACCTGGTTCGACATTGACCGGTCTCCTTTCGCTCTGCGGGGGCCTCTACTCGGGTGGCTCTCGTGACGCCGCCCCGACCCAACCTGGGACAGGTCAGCCGACCTCATCGCCGGCGTGCGTCATGGCCCATACTATCGCGCTCTGTCCTGCGTCACCGCGCGGTGTCGTCGCTCGGGCGCACGCCGTGTCCGCAGGCACTTAGCACATTTCTGCGGGCATCGTCAGTGCGCGTTACCGTCACCACCGACCTCGGCGCCAATGGCTCCCCAGGTTCTGGATCGTCCGTCAAGAGCCCGGTGTCGCTCCAGCCGCCTGCTGGGCGGAGATCTCTGCGACCGGAGCCCTCCCTTTGGCATCGACCGCGGCCGTCACGAACGCCATGGCTTGGGCAAAGCATTTCGCCGGATCGGCCGTGGGCGGAAGGCTGTTCCGCAGCGGGGTCTTGTTCTCGATGATGATGCTGTGCCAGGACCCCTCGTCGCGATAGGCACGGAGACGGAAGCTGCGCTCCCCGTAGTCAAACGTCATGTCCTCCTTGGCAAGATCAATGGTGCTCATCGTGTGCTCCTTACTCGCAGCTTTGGACCGTGGTGGTGTCCAACTGGTCAGAGAGGTGAAGGGCGCCCGATTGAGTGGGCGCCCTTCAGCCTTATCGCTCGGTTGTCGGGCGGTTCGTGACCTAGTAGTCCATCGCCGCCCATGCCGTTCATCCCGGCCATGGGGTTGCCGGCCGCGCCTGATGCCTCCGGCTTATCGGAGATGAGGGCCTCGGTGGTGAGAATCATGCCGGCGATGCTGGCCGCATTCTCCACCGCCGAGCGGGTCACCTTGGCCGGATCGATGATGCCCGCCTGCAGCATGTCGACGTACTGCTCGCCGATCACGTCGTAGCCGATATTCGGATTCTTCTGCTCGGTCTGAGCGCGCCGGACCAGCTCCATCGCCACCCCGCCGTCCATGCCGGCGTTGCTCACGATGCCGCGCAGCGGCGCCTCCAGCGCGCGGCGCAGGATGTTGACGCCGGTCTGGACGTCGCCTTCGGCCTTGACGGCATCAAGCGCTGACAGCGCATTCAGGAGCGCTACACCCCCGCCGGGGACGATGCCCTCCTCAACCGCGGCACGAGTCGCGCTGAGCGCGTCCTCGACCCGGTGCTTCTTCTCCTTCAGCTCGGTCTCGGTGGCGGCCCCGATCTTGATCACCGCCACGCCACCGGAGAGCTTGGCCAGCCGCTCCTGCAGCTTCTCGCGATCGAAATCCGACGTCGTGGTCTCGATCTGGGTCCGGATCTGCTCGATGCGACCCTTGATCGCCTCGGCATCGCCCGCCCCTTCGATGAAGGTGGTGTCGTCCTTGGTCGAGAGCACGCGCCGGGCGCTGCCGAGGTCGGCGGCTGTCACGCCGTCGAGCGCTCGCCCGATCTCCTCCGAGATCACCTGCGCGCCGGTCACCGCGGCGACGTCGCGCAGCATCTCCTTGCGGCGGTCGCCGAAGCCGGGCGCTTTCACCGCCAGCACGTTGATCGTGCCCCGCAGCTTGTTGACGACGAGCGTCGCCAGCGCCTCACCGTCGACGTCCTCGGCCAGGATCACCAGCGGCTTGCCCTGCTGCGCCACCTGCTCCAGCACCGGCAGGATGTCCTTGATCGCCGAGATCTTCTTGTCGGTAATCAGGATCAACGGCGCATCGAGCTCGGCCTCCATCCGCTCCGGGTTCGTCACCAGGTACGGGGAGAGATAGCCGCGGTCGATCTGCATGCCCTCGGTGAACTCGGTCTCGAACTGCAGTCCTTTGGACTCCTCGACCGTGATGACGCCGTCCTTGCCGACCTTCTCCATCACTTCGGCGATGAGATCGCCGATCTCGGAGTCGGCGGCGGAGATGGCCGCCACCTGGGCGATCTCCTCCTTGCCCTTCACCGGGGTGGCCTGCTCGCGGATGCGAGCGACCACGGCATCGGCCGCCAGGGTGAGCCCCTGCTTGAGGAGCATGGCGTTGGCGCCGGCGGCGACGTTGCGCATCCCCTCGTGCACGATCGCCTGGGCCAGGACGATCGCGGTCGTCGTGCCATCGCCGGCGACGTCATTGGTCTTGGTCGCCGCTTCCTTGAGCAGCTGCGCGCCCATATTGGCGAAGTGGTTGTCGAGCTCGATCTCTTTGGCCACGGTCACGCCGTCGTGGGTGACAGTCGGCGCGCCCCATTTCTTGTCGAGGGCGACATTGCGGCCCTTGGGACCGAGCGTGGTCTTGACCGTGTTGGCGAGGATGTCGACCCCGTCTTTCAGGGACTGACGTGCTTCGGTGTTGAACTCCAGAACCTTGGACATGAATAGCTCCTTGCCGTGATGGTCTGCGTTGACGTGAGAACGAGCGGGCTTAGGATGCGACGACGGCGAGGATGTCTTTTTCGGACAGGATGAGGAGCTCCTCCTCGTCGAGCGTGAACTCGGTCCCGCCGTATTTGGCGAAGAGGATCTGGTCGCCGGCCCGCACATCGAGCGGAATCCGCGTCCCGTCCTCGCTGCGGCGTCCCTCGCCCACGGCGACGACGGTGGCCCGCATCGGCTTCTCCTTGGCCGTGTCGGGCAGCATGATGCCGCTCTTCGTCATCTCCTCGCGCGCTACTGCCTTGGCGACGACCCGATCGGCCAACGGTCGCAGTGTGGCCGCGGTGGCGTTCAGCCCGTTGGTCTTGCGTGCCTTGGTGCCCACTTGTGCAACTCCTCGCGCGTATAGATGTTTCGTGCAACACACGTACCGGTCACTCGACCGCGCGCCGTGAGTCCTTGTTGCCTTGGCGTGTCTTCGCAGTGTACTCGAGTCGTTAGCACTCTACAAGGCAGAGTGCTAGACACCCGCTGCATGCAGAGCCTATACTGGCGGGAGATTCCAATGTATTGGAATCTTTAGCCCACGGAGACACGAGGAGATCGCACGCCGATGCTGACCATGAGCCAGAAAACGCTACAGCACGTGATGGCGGATCCGGCCGTCGACACGACGCTTACCATGGTGGCGGACATGGTCGGGGTAACCAAAGACATGGCGTCCAAGATCCTCGAGTCCGGGCTACCCATGCTGGCCAATGTCGCCGACGAGGATCCGTGGGTGTTCAAGGCCACGTTCGCGCAGTCGATCACATTTCTGGCGCCGCCAACGTCAGCGTTCTATACGAAGCTGGGCAAGGACGTGAAAGCGCGGCAGGCGATGGCGGCCGACTACGAGGCCAACTATGGCCCCATGACCGAGACCATCACTCGCGATGCCGCGCAGGAGGCCAGCGCCACCGAGCAGCAGGCCAGCCAGGTGCTCGCCGCGACCATGCCGGTGGCGGTCAAGGCGTTGGGGAAGGCCAATACCAACAGGAATGAAATGGGCTTCGGACGGCAGTTGCGGAACCTGAACGCCTAGATAGTCCAGTCGCCCAGGGCCATTTGCAGGCGCCGCTCCGACTCTACCCGGCTGAAGCGAAGCGCCTGATTAGCGATGCTTCGCCGACGCCGTCGTGTAGTACCCGGTCAGCGTCTCGATGACGAATTGCCGGGAGGGACCGTCTGCACCGCTCGGGACTTCTTCTTCCTGAGCGTTCCGGTTGTTCCGGTCGCCATAGGCGTAGACCCAATACCACCGCGGTTCGCCGGCGCTGACCCGGGCCTGGAGCGTGACGTCCAGAAACTTGCCATCCGCGTCTGAAATATCGATGCCGACCCAGGGACCAGTCCGATCGTCCGCGCCATGCTTGAGCGTCGCCGTCTCGCCCTGCGAATTCAGGTAGGTCGCGAACTGCTCGAACGCTTCGGTCGGCTGCCCCTGGACCAGCTCGCGAACCTTCTGGTACTCATCGATGGAGCGCTGCTCGCGATCCCGCTTGTCTTTGGCAGCGTCCTGCTTCGCCTGGTTCTTGCGGTCTACGATTGTGGAGATCTCATTCATCCAGGCATCAGGTTCGGTCACGGGCATCTCCTCGTTCTTGGGTGATTGCCTGAGGAGTATAGGCGGGGCGCACGCTCTGTTGAGCAGCGAGCCCCTCTCCCTGCGCACTGGGCCGGGTACCCTCTGGGTGGCGGTTGGGGTGAGGGCAATTTCGAGCAGCCTCGCAATCAGCGGGTTCAGCCAGAATCGGCCTCGTTGAGCAGCTCCGCGACACGGACTTGAAGACGCGGAAGCTTGTGCTGAACGATGTCCCAGACAATCTCGTCGTCAACCGCGTCGTAGCCGTGAATGACCCTGTTTCGCAAGCCCACAATCTGCCGCAGCTCCGGAACTCGATCGACTAGCCGAGGCTCCAGGACCGCCGCCCGGCTGAGTGCCTCACCAATGATGCCGAGGCGGCGCTCGACCGCATCTCGCACCATGACGTTGTGTTCGTATTCGTAGGTAGCGAAGTCGAGTCCCGCCGTGTACTGGCTAATCGCTTGGCAGGAGAGCAGCACGTCAAGCAGCCGCTGGCGAGTCTCGTTCGTCATAGATAGCCTCGCGCGAGGCCTCGACGGCCTGCCGAAAGTAAGGATTGCGGATCGAGCGCTCGGTGATGACGTCGACGGAACGATCGAATAGCGCCTCTAGCGCCTCCGCGAAGCCGAGATAGCGGTCGGCGTAGCCGGGCGAGTGCGAATCGGCGAACGTGGCGACGAAGTCGAGGTCGCTCTCCTTGGATCGAAAGCACCCGTCGTCGCAGAGCCAAACAGGTCGAGATGGCGGACGCCGTACTGCTGACAAAGGGTCCGGATCGCGCTACGGTGCTGTTCGATCAATTCGTTCATCCGGCGCGCCTTTCATACGTGGTTCTTCACGTCGCACATTGGACCATCGCTGCACGGTCCATTCTATGAGTCGGAGCGCACTCCGTCTGCACGCATGAAGGTTTGAACGCTCAATGGGCTGTCCTCGGTCGCGCATTGCAGCCAAGGACCGCTATCATCCCGCCGCTGAATTTGAGCCTCTGAGAAGGAGTATTGCTTGACCGCTATTCGCGTTGGGATCCAGATCCAGCAGCAACACGCCACGTACGAGCAGATCCGGCGGGCCTGGCAGGAAGTGGATGCCAGCGGCGCCGATACGCTGTTCAACTGGGACCACTTCTTTCCGCTCTCGGGTGATCTGAATGGGACGCACCTCGACAATTGGACCGCGCTGGGGGCGATGGCCGAGGTGACGGAGCGGGTCGAGATCGGCTGCCTGGTGGCCGCCAACAGCTACCGTAACCCGAACTTGCTCGCCGACATGGCCCGCACGCTGGACCACATCTCCGGCGGTCGCTTCATCCTGGGTATCGGCAGCGGCTGGAATGAGCGCGATTACGAGGAGTATGGCTACGAGTTCGGTACGGCGGCCTCGCGCCTGCGCGATCTGGATCGCGACATGCCGGTGATCGTGGACCGGCTGGCGAAGCTGAATCCGGGTCCGCTGCGCGAGCCGTTCCCGATTCTGATCGGCGGGAGCGGGGAGAAGGTGACGCTGCGTATCGTCGCCCAGTACGCCACGATCTGGAACGGTCAGGGGGAGCCGGAGGAGCTGGCACGGAAGAACCGGGTCCTCGACGAGTGGTGCGCCAGGGTTGGCCGGGATCCGAAGGAGATCGAGCGCTCGGCGCAGATCTTTGGTGCGCAGCTCGACAGGCTCGACGACTACCTGGCGGCGGGGATTACCCACCTCATCGGCGAGTCACCTGGACCGGATTACGATCTCGCTTCGCTGCATAAGCTCATCGCCTGGCGCGACAGGCATGGTAACTGAGCGATTTCGTATGCGGTGAGCGGATTTTTGATAGCCGGTGCATCGGGGAGGATGGGCGCGGGCGACGCAGGCGTCGCCCCTACAGGGCTGGCGTCACGAGGCTTTTGAATCTCCTGAAAAAGGGGGTCCTGTGCCGCTCGGTGCGAGCCGGCACAGGACCCGGATGGTCAGGACTTGGATTCGTCGGTGGCCAGGGCGGGCTCGGCTTCGGGGACGGGAGCGGCGGGTAGGTGCTCTTGCAGCAGGCGGGCGATGGCTGTGGGTGGGACGCCGCCCTGGAGCTTGCCGACCGGTTCGCCGTCCTTGTAGAGGACGACGGTGGGGAGCACCAGGACGCTGTGCTTGAGGGCCTGGTCCTGGTTGTCGTCGATGTTGATCTTGACGATCTTCAGGTCGTCGCGCTCGCCGCTGAGCTGGTCGAGCACGGCGCCAACGGTGCGGCAGGGAGCGCACCAGGGAGCCCAGAAGTCGACGAGGACCGGCTTGTCTGATTGAACGACCTCCGCCTCGAAGGTCGCGTCGGTGATTTCTTGTGCATTCGCCACGCGGCGTTCCTCCCGTCCCGTCCGGGACGCCTAATACTTCCCAAATGATAGCAAAGGCGTCAAGGGGCGATGATCGACCTGTCCCTCGCGCTCTTTGCGAACGCGGGCAGCGGGAGCGGGACGCACGCATCGTAGCATCGCCGCGACCCGCCGGACATCCCTACCCGATCGGCTGACAGCCGGAATAGAAGAAGATGTCGATCGAGGCTTCCCCGAATGGATCGGTGTTGGGCAGCGCGAACAGCTCCACGCCGGTCGCCTCGGTGAAGACCTCCGGCCGGACGTCGCGCAGGAGGCTCTTCGACGCGGCGGGCCAGCTCCACGCCTTCGTCGATCTCCGGCGCCTTGCCGCTGATGAGGGCGAACCCGGCGCGGCAGCCAACCGGGTAACGCGAGAGCTGGGTGCTGAGTGCGTTGCGCGCGTCCTCGAGCGCCTCCTGATCGTTGGCCAGCATCCCCTGCAGGTCGGTCTGGATGGTGATCGTCTGCCGGTTCGGATCGAGCACGGAGTTGGCGGCGACGACCGCCAGCGCCGTGGCGGTTACCTGGGCGTTGGCCTGTTGGACCTGCAGGGACGCGAGCTCCGTGGCGCGCGCGGCGGCGGCCGCCTGGGCGGTGGCCAGCTCGTTGGCGCCGCTGGCCGCGTTCTCGGTGGCGATCGCGGCGACGTTCGCCGCTTCGGTGGCCTGGGCCGCCTCGCGCGTGGCGAGGGCGTCGATGGTGGCCTGGGCGGAGATCGCGGCTTCGGTGGCCAGGGCGGCGGCTTGGGCCGCTTCACGGGCCAGCTCGTCGAGGCTCTGGTCGCTGGCGGCTTGCTCGGTGGCGTAGGCGGAGAGGGTGGCCTCGGCGGCGAGCGCGGCGCTGGTGGCCTGAGCCGCTTCGGTGGCGCGCTCCTCGGCGCTCATGGCGGCCAGGGTCGCCTGGGCGGCGGCGGTGGCGGTGGCCTGCTGGTTGAGGAGGGCGTTCTGGGTGGCCCGCGCTTCGGCGGTGGCGATCTCCGATTCCGAGCGGGCCGCTTCGGTGGCCTGCGTCCTTTCCCGCGCCTGGGCGGTGGCGAGCTCGTCTTCCCGTGACAGGACCTCCGCGTTGAGGGCTTCGGCGGTGCGGGCGGCGGAGATGGCCTGGGCGGTGGCGACGGCGTCGAGGGCGGCGAGATCGGCGGCGGCGAGGGCCTGCCCGGTGGAGAGAGCGGCGATCGTGGCGCGGGAGGTGGCCAGCAGGTTCGGCGTCGGTAGTGGTGTGGGGGTGGGCGCCGGGGAGCCGACGGTGTTGGCGGTGAAGAAGAGCATGGCCAGACCGAGCAGCAGGTCGGCGAAGATCCAGCCGCCGAGGGCGATCATGTCGCGCTGGCCGCCCGGGTTGGTGCGCCGGCGTTTCATGGGGAGCGCCGCGGGGTGGGGCGGGCGACGCGGGCGTCGCCCCTACGGCCGTTCATTCGCGCTGCGATGCAGAGACCGTCCGGTCATCCGCTAGGAGCGGCGGCGCGGCCAGAGCCGCTCCGGGTCCAGGCGGCCGGGCGGCGGGGGCTCCTCGGCGTCGCTGCTCGGGCCGCGACCGAGACTCTGGATGACTCGTTCCAGGCGTTCGATGAGGGTGCCCACGTTCTGGGAAACCTCGTCCTGGCGCTGCGCGGTGCGCATGGAGATGGTGGAGATATCGCGCGCGACCTGCGAGAGGCCGGTGGCGATCGATGCCTGCTCCTCGAGGAGGCTGCTCAGCGTTTGGGCCTGTCCGGCGGTGCCGGAGGCGAGGCGACCCAGCTCGTCCCGCAGTCCGCTCAGCCCATCTTCGATCTCGCCCAGGGTGCGAGCACTGGCGGCGATGCCGCCGGCGTTGCCGCGCATGGCCTCGGCCAGCCGGCTGTTGGCCTCGGCTTCGGCGGCGATGGCGTGCTCGGCGCGCGTCTGACTGGTGGCCAGATCCTGGGCAATGGCGCCGATGCCGCGCACGGCTTCGGTGGCGACGCGCGAGGCCTGGGCGGCGGCATCGGCGCCGGCGATCCCCTTGTCGGCGGCTTCGACGAGCGCCTCGGCGGCCGACGCGATCTGGCGCGTCAGGGTCTGGTCGCTCTGCAAATTGGCGACGGTGAGCTGCTCGAGGCCCTGCACGGCCTTGAGCAGCGTGCGGCCCTGGTCAACCGAGGAGCTGACTTCGGAGGTGAGGTCTTCGAGCGCGGTTGAGAGCCCGGAGGAGACCTGCCGCAACTCGACCAGGAGACGGTGCGTCTCTTCGGCCCCGGCTCGCATGCCGGAGGCGAAGACGCCGAAGTCGGCGAACTCGCGCTCGCGGCGGGTGGCGAGCTGCTCCAGGCGATCGTGCTCGACCCGGATGCGAGTGAGAAGCTCCTGGGAGTTCTGCTCGAAGCGGTCGACGAGACGCTCGATGCCGCGCGCCAGCAGGGCGGGGCGGCTGCCACGGTCGACGGCGAGGACGACCGATGCTTCGGCGATGACGTTGTCGATGTCGGACTGGAAGCGCTCGGCGGTCTGGTCGATCTTCTCCTCGCGCGCTTCGCGCCGGCCATGGGAATAGAGGGTCAGGCCGATGATGATGGCGATCAGCACGGCGTCGATCAGGGCCACCATCGAGAAGCTCGGCGCGAAGGGGCTGGCCTGTCCGCCGAAACCGCGTTCCCAGAGCAGGAGGAACGGCTGACGGACCTCGTCCGGGCTGAGAGCCAGATACCGGTCGTAGGCTCTGGACGCTTCCGCCAGGGCGAACCAGGTGAGGAGAATCGGAACCAGGACGAGAACGTTGCGCAGCCGGTCGGCGCCGGCGATCGTCGAGTGGGCGTAGCCACCCTCGCGCTCGAGGGCCAGGGCGTAGGCCAGGCGCTCGGTGTTGAACACGCGCCGCAGATCGACCTCGGCCCAGCGCTGGCGGCCTTCGTCGGTGGCGACCGCTCGCGCCAGACCGCGCATGCGGTCGGCGGCACGGCTATCGACGGGTTCCAGGGTGCCGGCCATCTCCTCGAGATGCTCGGCGAGCTGGGCTCGCTCGCCGGAGCCCGTGGTGGGTCCCGCGTTCCGGTCGGAACGGAAGTCGGCGGTCACGTCGGGACGGACCGGGGTGATCACCCCGCCAGCCGGAGGGATATCCGGCATGGACCTCTCCACGGTTTCAGGAGCGCGTCGTCGTTGCAAGGCTGACCTCTGCTACCGGGTTGGGCATGTACACTCGGGGGCGCTGGAGACCCGCGGTGGCGTGGGGCCCGCCGGCCCTCCCTCCAGTATGAGCCGGAAAAACCCTCCGGGGCGAGTGTCCGTACGGACTGTACCACTCCCGTGTGGCCCACAGCACTCGCGGCGGGCCGCTGACATCGTCTCGATTCCAGGATTTGCCGATGACCATCGTCTCCGATCTCGACGCGGCCATGATGCAGCCAGCACGTTCCGTTCCAGCGGTGCGCCGCCTGGGCGGCGGTCTGGTCCGCATGAACGACGCGGGCCGGCCAGTGCGTGTGGTGGGCCGCGACGCCGTTATTTACGAACTGCGGACCCCAACTGGACGCATTCTGGTGCTGCGCTGCTTCCTGCGACCGGATGCAGAGCGCGATCGGGCGGTCGCCCAGCGGTATGACGCGCTGCGGGGCGACCCGCATCTGGGGCATTTGCGAGGCCCGAGCGGCGCTCTGCCGCGGGACATCCAGTGGATCGCGGAAGGGGTCACCCTGGCGGGAACGGACCTGCGGCAGGTGACGGCACCGCTGGTGGCGATGGAGCGCGTTCCGGGACGGACCCTGCTGCAGACGGTCGACCGGCTGTGCCGCGAGGGACAGGGCGAACCGCTGGCGCTGCTGGCCGATGTCTGGCTGGCGACCGCGACGGCACTGGAGGAAAGCGGCTTCGTGCACGGGGATCTGGCCCCGGACAATCTCATGGTGCGCCCCGATGGCTCGATCGCGCTGGTCGATCTCGATACGGCGACGTGGCCATCGTTCACGGGCGCCGCGGCTCCGGTTGCCAGCAACCCCGCGTACGCGCACCCGCGCGGCGCCGCGCACGACGGCGCGAGACGGGACCGGTTTCCGGCGCTGGTGCTGTGGGCGTCGCTGCGGATTCTGGCCCGGCATCCCGGTCTGCGGGAGCGCTGGGGGGATCGACCCGAGCAGGATGGCGCGGCGCTGCTCTGGTCCCGGGACGACCTGAGGCGTCCAACGCGCTCCGCCCTCTTTGCCGCTCTCGAGGCCCTGGACATGGAGTCGGATGGCGAAGCGCTCGACCCGCTGCTGGAAGTCGTGCGCCGCGCGATTCGCTTCTCGCCGGATGAGACACCGCCCCTGGCCGAGATCGCGGAGCGGCTGGAGGGGATGGGGTTCGCGCGCAGCCGCGGCACGGGGAGGACCGCGTTCGGGCGGCGGTCGCCGCGGCCGGGCACCGCTCGAGATGCCGCCGGTGCAGCACGAGCCGGCTCTCGAGTCTGACGGTGTCGACGGCATGTGGGACGACCCCTTCCCGGGATTCCGCCGCGTCGAACGAGACGGGCCCTTTACCGATGCCTCGCACACGACGACCCTCTCCGAGCGGGAACGGCGGCGGAGCGCGGCGCGGGAGCTGGGGGCGGCCATTGCCGCGCGCGACACGGCGCGGGCTGTGGAGCTGTGGGAGACGTCGCGCACCGTGCCCGAGACGGCGACCTACGCCGCGGCCGTGCATCTGCTGGTGTCGCGTGACGCTGTGGCGGCGATCGAGCGGGCACTGCGCCGCAAGGACGACGATGGGCTGGTGGCGGCCGTGGCCGAGGCGGAGCGGGCGGGTGTGGCGCCGCCGCCGGAGGCGAGGACGGCGGTCCGCGCCGCACGGCAGCGGATCGCGGCGCGCATCGCCCTGCGCGAGGCGATGGGCCGCGGCGAGTATCACGGTCTGGCGGGACTGGCCTGCTCGGGCGAGCTCGATTGCCTGGGACGGCTGGAGCCGGCCCAAGCCCGCGCGGTGGACCGGGCGCTGGCCTGGGCCGCGGTGGAACGCGCGCTGGTGAGTGATGACGACGCCGCGATTGCCGCCGCGGTCGATCCGGAGCTGTGGCGGGAAGAGGGTTCGCTGCCACCGGCGGCTCGGCAGCGGATCGATCTGGCGCGAAGCCGCATGCGCTGGGCGGAAGACGTGAGGGGGGCGCTGAAACGGCGCGACGGCCTGGCGTTGCGCCGCCTGGTGGAGAGCCCGCCGCCGGAGGCGGAGTCGCAGCTGACGGACGTCGAGATCCGCCGCATCGAGCGCGCCTCGACGCGGGAGGCGGCGGTGAGCCGGCTGGAGCGGGCGCTGCGGGAGGGACCGGATCGCGAGGTCGTCGCGGCGCTGGCGGAGTTCGAGTCGGCGGGAGCGCCATTTTCCGATGTGCTCGATTGGACGGCGGTGCGGGGTGTTGTCGATCGCATCTCCCTGGCGGAGGCGCTGCGCGAGGCCGTGACGGCGGATCCTCCGGATGCCGCGCAGCTGGCACGCCTGCTGCCGGCGGCGCGCGCCGCACTGGGCGATCGCGGCATGGCGGGTGAACCGGACTGGTCCGCGCTCGAGCAATCGGTGCTGCGCGCGGCGCATCTGGCGCGGCTGCGCGAGGCGCTGGCCGACGGCGACGAGGCGCGCATCGCGTTCGCCGCCGTGCCGGATCCGTATGGCGCGCTGAGCCTGCTGACGCCGGAAGAGATGGAGCGGGTAGAGAGCGCGATGCAGCGCCGGCCCCGGCACGCGGAGTAGGTGCGTGGCTAGCGGGTGTTCGAGAATCGTTGCACAGTGAGGTGGGCGCGGGCGACGCAGGCGTCGCCCCTACGAGGCCCAGGATGTAATCGCGGGCACGGCCTGCTAGCGACCTTTGTGTTCGCCCGGTTTACGCTTTCTCTGGTGCTGCCCAGTCGTGGGTCTCGACGCTGCGCTCGACGGCGTCGAGGATGGCCTGCACGGCGAATCCCTCTTCGAAGGTTGGGCCGGGGTTGACGCCTTTGCCGATCCCCTGCAGCAGGTCGTGGATGGCGTGGATAAAGGTGTGCTCGTAGCCGATGATGTGCCCGGCGGGCCACCAGTGCGCGGTGTAGGGGTGCACCCCCTCGGTGACGTTGATGGTGCGGAAACCCTGCAATCCCGCCGGATCATCCTCGAAATAGACCTGCAGCTCGTTCATGCGCTCGAGGTTGAAGGAGATCGAGCCTTTCGAGCCGTTGACCTCGAAGCTATTGAAGTTGCGCCGTCCCGGGGCCAGCCGGGTCGCTTCGAAGGTGCCGCTGGCCCCGCTTTCGAAGCGCGCCAGGAAGGTGGTCGAGTCGTCGACGGTGACTTCGCCCATCTCGGTGCCCGACTCGGCCGTCAGTCCCGCGCCGCCGCCGGACTCGGTCGCTACCGGACGCTCCTTGATGAAGGTCGACATCGTGCCGACGACTTCGGCGATCGGGCCGACGAGGTAGAGGCCGAGATCGGTGATGTGGGCGGCGATATCGCCGAGGGCGCCGGAGCCGGCAAGCTCCTTTTTCAGGCGCCAGACGAGGGGGAAGTTGGGATCGGTAATCCAGTCCTGGAGATAGACCGCTCGCCAGTGGCGCACCTCGCCAATTGCTCCGTCGTCGATCAGCTTCTTGGCGAATTGGACCGCGGGAACCTTGCGGTAGTTGTAGTTGACGGTGGCGATGACGCCGGACTTGCGGGCCGCATCCAGCATCTCCGCGCCTCGGCGAGGTTGTTGGCCAGCGGTTTCTCGCAGATGACATGCTTGCCCGCCGCGAGCGCGGCCAGCACGACGTCCTTGTGGGTATCGCCCGGGGTCGAGACGTCGACGAGCTGGATATCGGGCCGCTGGACCAGGGCGTGGTAGTCGGTCTCGTAGCCGTCCCAGCCGAGCGTCTCGGCCGCTTCCTTCACGCCAGACTCGTCGCGTCCGCAGATGGCGACCATCCGCGGTCGCGGATCGACGTCGAAGAAATGGGCGACCTGCCGGTAGGCATTCGAGTGCGCCCGGCCCATGAATTTGTAGCCTACGAGGCCGATACCGAGTTGGGACACGTTGGGCTCCTTTCAGCTCTCAGTCGAGAAGTCGAGTAGTCGAGAAGTCGAGGAGGGACCCGATTCCTCGATCAGATTTTGGTCGATCCCTGACCATCAAGGCTTCTGATGAAGCCACGAAGCAGCCTGCCCACTTCGGCGGCATCCGCCAGCAAACGGGCTTGGACATCACCAGCGATGAGCCCGAGATCCCCTGCGACGATGAGCAAAGTTTCCAGCTCGCATAGCGAACCGTGAGCTATGGACAACCGATGCTTCATCTCTGCGGTTCCGAGACGGCCCTGTCCCTCAGCAATATTGGCAGGAATGGAGACGGCCGCTCGACGCAGCTGGCTCGTAAGACCGAATCGCTCATCGGCTGGCCATTCCGAGGTTGAGCTATAGATCTCGCTCACCAATCGCCTGCTCTTCTGCCACGCAACCAGGTCTCGATATGTCCCTTCCCGTGGCATGCTTCTGTTGCCTCTCCGTCCGACTCCTCAACTGCGCAACTTCTCGACAACTCGACTCCTCGACTTCTCGACTCCGTCACTATGTCCACCAGGCCTGGGTGGCGGGTTCCTGGATGACGACGGTTTTGAGGAAC
>CAVRUC010000006.1:0-118095 GCA_963724295.1 uncultured Chloroflexia bacterium
GTGCTATCTTGCGTGGTCGCGCCCGCATGCCCTCGGCACGATCCGCGCACCTCGCCCGCTCCACGCCGAGTCCTCGAGGAGTCGCTGTCTTGGCTTCCGTTGATGCTTCCCGCACGCGCCGCACCTTTGCGCGCCTCGACAAGTCGATCGATGTCCCGAACCTGATCGACATCCAGAAGAAGTCCTTCGCCTGGCTGGTCGATCCCGAGGGAGGGGGGTTGCGGGAGACGATCGACGACATCTCGCCGATCGAGGACTACACGGGCAACCTGGCCGTGCAGTTCGGGGAGTTCACGTTCGACAAGCCGGTGGCCTCGCTGGACGAGTGCCGCGAGAAGGACCTGACGTACGCGCGGCCGCTGACGGTCACGGTCGGCTTCATCAACCGCGAGACCGGTGAGATCCGCGAGCAGTCGGTGTTCATGGGCGACTTCCCGTGGATGACCGATCGCGGCACGTTCGTCATCAACGGCACCGAGCGGGTCGTGGTGACGCAGCTGGTGCGGTCGCCGGGCGCGTATCTGATGGAGCCCAAGGATCCGGAGAAGCAGGTCTTCGTCGCGAACCTGATGCCGGCGCGCGGCTCGTGGCTGGAGCTGGAGATCGACAAGAAGGGCCGCGTCTACGTCCGGATCGACCGCAAGCGCAAGCTGCCGGTCACGGTGCTGCTGCGGGCGATGGGCTACAGCACGGACGAAGAGATCCTCAAGCTCTTCAACGACTCGCTCTACATCCGCAACACGATCGATGCCGACACCGAGGTCACGCGCTCCGAAGAGGGCGCGCTGATCGAGCTGTTCAAGAAGCAGCGCCCGGGCGAGCCGCCGTCGGTGGACAACGCGCGCGCGCTGCTCAACCAGCTCTTCTTCGATCCGAAGCGCTACGACCTCACGCGCGTCGGCCGCTACAAGCTGAACTCGCGCCTGGCGCTGGACATCGACCTCGACGTCGCGCACGCTCACGCACGACGACATCCTCGCGCTGGTCCGCGAGCTGGTGCGGCCTGCCGAACATCCTCGGCATCTCCGAGGAGCTCGACGAGGACCTCAAGGACTACGCCGCGGAGGCGCTGTCGCGTCCGCGCGAGGCCGTCGAGGACCATCTGGACGAGTACGAGCACTTCGGCAACCGCCGTCTGCGCACGGTGGGTGAGCTGATCCAGGAGGCGTTCCGGATCGGTCTGTACCGGATGGAGCGCGTCGTCCGTGAGCGCCTGACGACCGAGGACGCGGACACGATCACGCCGCAGACGATCATCAACATCCGCCCGGTCGTGGCGGCGCTGAAGGAGTTCTTCGGCTCCTCGCAGCTGTCGCCAGTTCATGGACCAGACGAACTCGCTGTCGGGGCTGACGCACCGCCGGCGCCTGAACTCCCTCGGCGCCGGCGGCCTCACGCGCGAGCGCGCGCCGATCGAGGTCCGCGACGTGCACCCGACCCATTACGGCCGGATGTGCCCGATCGAGACGCCGGAGGGTCCGAACATCGGCCTGATCGGCTCGCTCTCCAGCTACGCGCGAGGTCTCCGAGTACGGCTTCGTCATCACGCCGTATCGCGTGGTCAAGGACGGCGCGCTCACGGACGAGATCGTGCACCTGGACGCGACCGAGGAGCAGGAGCGCCTGATCGCGCAGGCCAACGAGCCGGTCGACGACAAGCGGCAAGCTCGCTGGGCGACAGCATCCTGTGCCGCACGCAGGCGGGTCAGTACGTCTACGTCGACCCGAGCGAGGTCGACCTGATCGACGTCTCGCCGGAGCAGATCTGGTCGGTCGCGACGGCGATGATCCCGTTCCTCGAGCACGACGACGCCAACCGCGCGCTGATGGGCTCGAACATGCAGCGCCAGGCGGTGCCGCTGCTGAAGACCGACGCGCCGCTGGTGGGCACGGGCATGGAGCGCCGCGCGGCGTTGGACACCGGCGACCTGCTGCTGGCGCGCAACGCCGGCACGGTCGACTTCGTCGACGCCACGCGGATCGTCATCAACACCGAGGACGGCGGGCGCGACGAGTACGACCTGCAGAAGTACATGCGCTCCAACCAGGGCACGCTGATCCACCAGAAGCCGCGCATCAAGGCGGGGCAGGAGGTCGAGCAGGGCGAGCTGCTGGCCGACGGCTCGTCGTCGGACAAGGGCGAGATGGCGCTGGGCAAGAACCTGATGGTCGCGTTCATGTCCTGGGAGGGCTACAACTTCGAGGACGCGATCATCCTCTCGCGACGCCTGGTGAAGGACGACGAGCTGACCTCGATCCACATCGAGGAGTACGAGGTCGACGCCCGCACGACCAAGCTGGGCGACGAGGAGATCACGCGCGACATCCCGAACCGCTCGGAGGAGTCGCTGCGCAACCTCGACGATCGCGGGATCGTGCGCATCGGCGCCGAGGTGGCGTCGGGCGATCTGCTGGTCGGGCAAGGTCACGCCGAAGGGCGAGACCGAGCTGACGGCGGAGGAGAAGCTGATCCGCGCGATCTTCAAGGAGAAGGCGCGCGAGGTCCGCGACACGTCGCTGAAGGTCCCGCACGGCTAGGGCGGCGTGGTGATCGACGTCAAGACCTTCAGCCGCGCGGCGGGTGACGATCTGTCGCCGGGCGTGAACGATCTGGTGCGGGTGTTCGTGGCCAAGAAGCGCAAGATCGCCGAGGGCGACAAGCTCGCGGGCCGGCACGGCAACAAGGGCGTGATCTCGAAGATCGTGCCCGAGGAGGACATGCCGTTCCTGGAGGACGGCACGCCCGTCGACGTGATCCTCAACCCGCTGGGCGTGCCGAGCCGGATGAACATCGGCCAGATCCTGGAGACCCATCTCGGGTGGGCCGCGGCCCAGGGCTGGTACGACGACGGCACCGAGGCCTACAAGAACAAGGCGCCAGCGACAGCGGCAAGGTCTACGTCGCCACGCCGGTGTTCGACGGCGCGACGGTCGCAGGACGTCGACCACGCGCTCGTGCAGTGGCAGAAGGGCCACAAGGGCGCGATCCGGATGGACATCGACGAGAAGCGCCGCGCGGGCGAGAAGGCCTCCGGCAAGTTCACGCTCTACAACGGCCGCTCCGGTGAGCCGTTCGAGAAGCAGGTGACCGTCGGCTACATGTACATCCTGAAGCTGCTGCACCTCGTGGACGACAAGATCCACGCGCGTTCGACCGGCCCGTACTCGCTGGTCACCCAGCAGCCGCTGGGCGGCAAGGCGCAGTTCGGCGGCCAGCGCTTCGGTGAGATGGAGGTGTGGGCGCTGGAGGCCTATGGCGCCGCCTACACGCTGCAGGAGATGCTCACGATCAAGTCCGACGACACCGTCGGGCGCGTGAAGGCCTACGAGGCGATCGTCAAGGGCGAGAACATCGCCGAGCCGTCGATCCCGGAGTCCTTCAAGGTGCTGCTGAAGGAGATGCAGTCGCTCGCGCTGGACGTCAACGTCGTCTCCGACGACGGCGCCCGCGCCGAGATGGGCGACGAGGACGACGACCTGCTGCGCGCGGCCGAGGAGCTCGGCATCGACCTCTCCGGCGTGCGCGCCACCGACGGCCAGGCCGCCGACGAGACCGAGGCGCTGGAGATCAACGAGGGCGAAGAGGGCCAGACAGACGACGACGAGGCCACGGACGCCGGCTACATCGAAGCCGACGTCGAGGTCGACGTCGACGTCGACGTCGAGGAAACCGAGTAGTTAGACGCCGAACTCGTCGGCCAGCGCAGCCGCGAGCGGCCCGCCGGGGCGCTCGCGGCGCACGCCGTCCACGAAGACATCGACGCGCTCGTCCCAGAAGGCCACCAGGCCGGCGAGCGCGGCCGCGTCCGGGAGCGGGTCCTCGTAGCCCCACAGCAGGTCCTGGTGGCCGTCGGCCGACCAGTAGGACGCCTCGCCCTTGTACGGCAATAGGTCCGGCGCGCGCTCGGCGCCAACGGCACCAGGACGTCCTCGCGCGGGAGGTAGAACCGGGTCATGAGCCGCGTCTCGTAGGCCATCCGGGCGCGCGTCGTCTCGGCCAGGACACGGCCGTCGAGCTCGATCCGGAGCGGCCGTGAGCTGAGCCGGACGTCGACGCGGTGGTACGGATCGCGCGGGTGGCCGAAGATCCGCTCGTCCTCCTCGTACCACTCGTCGAAGCCGTCGAGGTCGAGCGCGACATAGCCGGCGATGTCTTGGAGGCGGAACCCGAGTCCACCGGCGACGGGCTCACCTTCGGCGGTATGGACGGCGAACGGGATACCCGGGTGCAGGACGCCGTCGACTTCGTCGTCCGACGACGCGGCGGGCGCCAGCGGCACCCGGATGTCCGCCTCGGGCACCGCGAACGATGGGCAGACGCGGCGCGGCTCCCAGACGAGCATCGCGCGCGTGCTGTCGACGACGGTCTCGCCGCCACGTACGCCGCGCACACGGCGTTCGATCGGCTCGTAGCGCAGCTCCTCGACCGCCCCGTCCAGCAGGTCCCGCATCCTCATGCTCATGTCCGTACTGACGGTACGCCGCACCCGCCTATTCCGGCACGCCGAGAACGCGCTCCAGGCGGGGATTGCGGGACGTCAGCGCGGCGCACATCGACGACCCACGCCGCCAGCAGCCACACGTACTCGTGCGGCGAGAGGACCTCGTGCAGGCGGCCGAGCATGAACGTCGCGACGAGGATCACCACGCGGATGAATCCCGAGATGCGCTTCGTGGCCATCATGAACACGCGCGTGCTCAGGAGGTAGATGCCAAGGCCGAGGCTCGGCAGCCAGTAGACGCCCCGCGGAGCCTCCCCTCGAGCAGCAACCCCACCCCGGCCGCCATCAGCAGCAGCGAGAACGCCGGCAGCAAGTGGCCGACGGCGAAGATCGCGCGCGCCATCGTCGGCGACCACGGTGATCTCGCCGTGGGGCATCCCCGTTCGTCGAGCAGTTGCCGCGCTCGCTCGAGCTCCTCGCGGCTCGCCACGCTGAAGCTGAGATGATCGAGTCCAATGCGAGCCTCGTCGAACCGATCGTTGGCCGGAGCGCGACTGGGATCGGGACTGGGGCCGAGACCCAAGCCGACGCCGCCGTTGCTGAGGAAGACGCCGGAGGGGAGATCCATCACGAACTGGAACCCGACGACCTCGGTGTAAAACTCCCGGCTGCGCTCGACGTCCGAGACGGTCAGGCGAAGATGGTGAACGGGGCCGGTGGCAATCGGCGTTGGCATGGCAAATACCCTCCTCCGAACGGTGTAATCGCGCAGGTCTCAGGCTGCTTCCATATCACGTGTGCTGCCTTCATTATCCACGGTGAGCTCGAGGAAGTCGTTGACATTCACCAGGCCGAGGACGAGGCGGACCGGCGCGGGCACGGGGCGCCGGCTCTCGTCGTGGAGGAGCCGCGGTCGCGAGAGGTGAAGCGTTCGTCCCTGCGTTTCGAGCGTGCATCCGCCATCTGCCAGGACATTGCGGACCCAATCCGCGTTGGAACCATAGGTCAAGGCGATGATGTAGCGATCACCTCGCCGGAAGACATTGACGGGCGTGCGGTACTGCCGCAGTGACCTTCGTCCAGTATGGACGACGACACCAAACCCAGGCAGGCGCGTTGCCAGCCCGCCGAGCAGGTGATTCGTCACCCGGCGGTTCATGCGTGCGATGGAGCGAGGCAGTGGCATGGGAAAAATCACCCGCCGGTCTTGGCCCAAACTCTCGTCTTATCGACGGTTCTAGGTCGAGAGGATCAGGCGTAACGAAACGACTTCAAATGGGCGCACGTCGAGGTGGACGGCTCTCCCGTCGTCAACGAGCACCGGTGCGGGACCTTCGTCCGGCTCCTCCAGCAGATTGACCCGATCGATGCGGCGCAGCGGCATCGGGAAGCGCAGCGTGGCGCGCCCGCGATTGCCGTGCGGCTCGTGCAGGCGCAGGATGAGCCCTTCTCCATCCTCGGCTCGCTTCAGGCTGCCGAGCGTAAGCGGCAGACCGTCGAGGTCGAGGAGGTGATCGATCTCTCCTTGAGGTCCGCCGTCCGCGGCTGGGGCCGCGATCAGCGGCGAGTTCAGCGCGAACGCTTCGCCGACGACATTGCCCTCGGTCCAGTCTCCCGGATGCGGGAAAAGGCTGTAGGTGAAGGCATGGCGTCCTTCATCCGCGCCCGGGTCCGGGAAGAGCGGGCTGCGTAACAGGCTGATTGCCAGCACGTTGCCATGCGCGGAGTAGCCGTATTTCGCGTCATTGAGCAGCGCGACGCCATAGTCCGGTTCGGAGAGATCGGCAAAGCGATGTCCGCTGACCTCGTAGCGGGCGGCGTCCCAGGACGTGTTGCGGTGGGTTGGGCGGCGCGTCACCCCGTACAACGTCTCGTAGGTCGCCTCATGGCTGTGCACGGCAAGCGGGAAGCGCGCTTGCAGGTACGTCTGCCGCTCATGCCAGTCGATGCGGGTAGCGATGTCCAGCCGCCGCGAGCCGGCTAGCAGGCGGTACGTCTGCTCGATGCGAGAGTCCCGCCAGGCGCGACGAACGCGGACGGCGCCGCGCAGCGGTCCTGTCTCGACGACCTCGATTGACTCGACGCTCTCGATCTCCGTTCCCTCGTCTTCGTAGTTCTCCTCGATATCCCAGGCGTCGTAGGTGCGTGGTTTGTCGACGTAGACCCAGAGCTGGTTGCCACGATCGGCGAGCGCATCCCGATCGCCAGCCGCCTTGTCGACGACGTGGCGCAGCGTGCCGTCGTCGCCAATCTCGATGCGCAGGAGCTCGTTCTCGAGCATGGTTCCACCCGCCAGCTGTTCCGCGCGGACGGCACTGGAACCGGGCGCGGCGGGGCGAGGAGCGCCTGGGGCAAGGGACAGGTTTAGCCAGCCGAGACCTGGGACGACGCGCGCGGGATCGTGGACGAGGAGCCCCTCCTCTACCGGCTGGGCTGGCAGCGGCGCGCCGTCGGGAGCGGTGACCGACGACTCCTCGTCGCGCCCCGCCAGCAGCACTGTCAGCGGTCGCGGCGCGAGGGCGGCGTTGGCGACGGTCACTCGTGGACTCGATGCAGAGTCCTGCCCTATTCCCCCGAGGTGCGCCAGGGCCGCGTCGCGCACGGCCGTTGCGGTGCGCACCACCCCCTCCAGCTCCGGAATCGTGTCCTGGTAGACCTCGGCGATGGAGGAGCCGGGGATGATGTCGTGGAACTGATTGAGCAGGACCGTCTTCCAGGCGGTCTCGATCTCATCGTGCGGGTAGGAGAAGCCGGAGAGCTGGGCGATGGCCGCGAAGGCTTCGGCTTCGAGGAGCCGGTGCTCGCCGGCGCGGTTGAGCGCCTTCGTGCGGGCCTGGGTGGTCAGCGTCCCCCGGTGGAACTCCAGGTAGAGCTCGCCCACCCAGACCGGCAGACCCGATTCCGGCAGCGCGGCGAAGTACTCCTCGATGTGCGCCATGCGCAGGAGCGGCAGTGCCGGGAACTCCCGGATGCGCGCGTAGTTCTCGAGCATGCGAGCCGATGGCCCGCCGCCGCCGTCACCCCAGCCGAAGGCAAACAGGCTCTCCGGGTGCTGGCGCTTGCCCCCGAAATTGCGCCATGTGCCGAGGGCGTCGAGTGGGGCGATGTTCCCGTTGTAGCCATGGGCAGGTGACAGGTTGCGGAACATGTTGGCGGTCACCCGGCTACCGTCGATCCCTTCCCAGGTGAAGAGGTCATAGGGGAAAAAGTTCTCTTCGTTCCAGTTGAGCTTGGTGGTGAAGAAGCCGTCGATCCCGGCCCCGCGCAGGAGCTGGGGGATCCCGCCCGAGAACCCGAAGACGTCCGGCAGCCACGCCACCCTCGAGCGTTTGCCAAACCAGGCCTGGAAGGCGCGTTGCCCGTAGAGGAGCTGCCGGACATACGACTCGCCGCCGGTGATCTGGGAGTCCGGCTCGACCCACGAGCCGCCGATCGGCTCCCAGCGACCCTCGGCGACGCGCTCTTTGACCCGCGCGAAGAGATCGGGAGCGTCCTCCTCGATCCAGGCGTAGAGCTGGGCCGACGACTGGTTGAACGTGAAATCGGGGTAGCGCTCCATCAGGTCGAGCACGGTGGCGAAGGTGCGACGCCCCTTGCGCCTCGTCTCCGCCACCGGCCAGAGCCAGGCCAGGTCGATGTGGGCGTGGCCGGTGAGCGCCAGCCGCCCGACCGGGGGGTAGTCCTGCTTGAGGCGTTCCAGTCGTTGCGCGACCTCGCTGCGGGCGGTTTGGACCGCGTCGAGCGCCGCGGCCGGCAATGGCTCCAGGGGCAGAGGAGGTGGGGGCAGATGCCAGATCGGCGACGAGTAGGGGTGGACGTCGTACGCCTCGACCGCGTAACTGGCTGAGATCGTATTGACGCCACTGCCGATCGGGTTGACGTAGCCGAGCGCGAGCCGCGACACGGCCGTGTCCGAGGCCGACGGCCAGACCGGACCGTAGATCGCGAAGGCCGCTTCGACGATATCCAGCAGGTGGGGTACGACCTCGTGGTCGCCCAGCTCCCGGGCAGCCTGGGCGATCATGGTCAGATCCCGCTCGAGCGCCCGCACCTCAGCGTGAGGAACGACGAAGTGGGCTCGCTCCAGGCGCGGCTCGTCAACGTGGCTGCCGAACATCCCCTTCGGCACGACCTCGGCCTCGATCGCGATCTGCTCGCCGCGCGCTGCGTCGCTGATGGGGAAGCTGTGGTGAAAAGGGTCGAGCCCGGCCTGGAAACCAGTCGACAGCCGCACGAACCCCTCGCCACCGAGCCAGAGCTCCAGCTCGACGGGCTCGCCTGCCCAGGCTTCCGGCACGGCACCGCCGGCCGCGAACTGGACCGGCGTGGCGACCACCGGCCAGAAGTCCCCAAGGGTGAGGCTGGTGCTCGTACCACCGGCGGTGAACGACCACTCCCCGATCGGGTGCTCGCGGGCATTACGCCAGGCGCGCAGCTCTTCCAGGCGCCGACCAATCCGCGCGTGACGCCGCTCATCGTACCGGCTGGACACGGTTTGTCTCCTCTACGAATCGAAGGGGGTGCCGCTCCGCTCAGGGGGTGCCGGCTTCGCCTCAGGGGGTGCCGGCTTCGCTTAGGGGGAAAGGAGGACGATGGCAGTCTTCCTCTTCCTCCTTTCCCCCTGAGTCCGCGCAGCGGACGTCACCCCCTGAGGGAGCGGAGCGACCGGCACCCCCTGAGCCGAAGGCGACTCCCCCTCACTTGATGCTGCCGAGACTGATGCCCTCGACGAAGGCGCGTTGGAAGAGGAGGAAGAGGGCAACCACCGGCAGGACGACGAGGGTCGAGGCGGCCATGAGGAGGCTGAACTGAAGCTCACGTTGCGACTGGAAGAAGGTCAGCCCAAGGGCGAGGGTGTACTTGGTGTCGTCCAGGAGGAAGATCAGGGGACCGATGAAGTCGTTCCAGGCATGCAGCCCCGCGAAGATGCTGATGACTCCGATGGCGGGGAGCGCCTGGGGGAGGACGATCTGATAGAAGATGCGGAATTCGCTGGCGCCGTCGATGCGCGCCGCATCCGACATGTCTTGCGGAACCTGCATCAGGAACTGGCGCATGAGAAAGATCCAGAACGCATTGCCGAAGAACAGCGGCACCACCAGTGGCAGGTAGGTGTTGATCCAGTTCCCCCCCAACGTCAGCGACCCGTCGACGAGCATCGGGCGCGGCAGCTTGGCAAAGATGTCGAAGAGGGCGACGATGAGCACCGGGTAGGGTATGAAGACCGTCGCCAGCACGACGTAGAAGACCTTGTCGCGGCCGGGCCAGTCGATGCGGGAGAAGCCGTAGGCGATGATCGGATTGGAGATGACCGAGCCGATGATGGTCAGCGCCGTGATGATCGACGTGTTGGCCAGGTACTGGAAGAAAGGGATGTACTCGACGGCGTCCCGGAAGTTCGACCAGACGAACTCGCTCGGCCAGAGGACGGGCGGATAGGCCATCAGATCTTCGCGCGTCTTGAGCGCGGTGGCGACCATCCAGTAGAAGGGCAGGATGAAGAGGGCACAGACGAGGATCAGCACGATCCTCGGCACCGCCTGCTGCCCGAGCTGTCTGGAGAGCCAGGCGCGGCTGGCTGCAAGTGAGGATCTGGTGTCCACTGGCAGGGGCGCGGCGCCCACCATCGGCTGCTCTCTGGCCATCATCTCCCCCTTGCGCTACGCGCCCTCATAGTAGACCCACCGCCGCGACCACCGGAAGATCGTCATCGCCAGGAAAAAGGTGATGACGAAGAGGATCCACGCCATCGCTGAGGCGTAGCCCATCTTGCCGTATTGGAAGGCGTTTTCGTACAGGTAGAGGACGTAGAACCGGCTGGCGTCGGCCGGTCCGCCTCGGGTGATGACGTAGGCCTGGGTGAAGACCTGCAACCCCAGACTGAGCCCGAGGATCAGGTCGTAGAGGATCACCGGCGTCATCATCGGCAAGGTGATATTGCGAAACCGGCTCCAGGCTCCGGCGCCGTCGAGCTTCGCCGCCTCGTAGAGTGTGACCGGGATCCCTTTCAGCCCGGCCAGAAAGATCAACGCGACCTGTCCGGCACCGAACTGCGCCAGGAAGACGAAGGCGAGTTTGGTCCACTGCGGATCGCCGAACCAGTTGACGTTGGGCAGACCGAGGCGAAGCAGGATCTGATTGAAGATGCCCTGGGTCGGGTTCATCAGGATCGCAAAGATGAAGGAGAGGGCAAAGAGCGGGATGACCGACGGCAGGTACAGAATGGCTCGATAGATGGGCACCTCTGGCAGCGGCTGGTTCATCGCCAGGGCCAGCCCCATCGCCACGACCACCCCGATCGGCACCGCCAGCGCCGTGTAGTAGAGCGTGTTGTAGAGCGACGTCCAGAAGAGCTCATCGTTGAGGAGGTCCCGGTAGTTGCCGAGACCGATCCACTCCGGCTCACCGAATCCGGTGTAGTCGGTGAAGCTGATGCGCAGGGTATAGAGGATCGGGTAGACCAGAAAGGCGAGGAAGCCGAAGATCCACGGACTGATGAAGAGGAGCCCGACGACGAGGTTGTGGCGCTCCTTGCGCGTGAGGCGGAGACGGTTGAACGGACCCGGCTGGATGGGCGTCGCAATCTTCACCAATCGCCTCCCCTCTCAGGCGCGGGCAGCGGCGGACTCAGCGCCGGCGATAGACCGCGGCGGCCGGTGCTGAGCACCGGCCGCCGCGATTCGTCGCATCAAGCAATCTCGATCGGGCAGAACCCTTCCAGGTCGGGCTGGACGCGCTCCTTGACCGTGGCCAGCGCGGCCGCCGGCTCCTCCTGGTTCAGGTAGATCCTCTCCATCGCGCTCGTGAGCTCGTTCCAGTACCGCGCCCCGACCGGCAGTGGCGGCCGGTTCTTCGCGGTTGGCAGGAGCGTCCGGGCGAAGAAGAGGTGCTGCGGGTCCGGGAAGAGGTCGTCTTCCGCAAGCAGATTGTTGAACGTCGGCAGATGCGCGGTCTCCGTCGTGTAACTGCGCTGCCCCGGTTCTCCCGCGATGTACTGCAAGAATTGCCAGGCGCCTTCCGGGTTCTTGGCGCCTTGCGGGATGACCATCGACCAGCCGCCGGCCCAGGTCGCCGACTCGTCGCCTTCCGCCGGCACCGGGATAACGGTCAGCCCAAATTCCATGTCGGGTGCGTATTCCGGGATTTGTTTGAGGGCCCAGTCGCCGGTGATCGCGAACCCGACGCGCTGGGTGAGGAAGTACTGCTGCTCCTCGGGAACGGGAGGAACGACCCCCATCCTTTGTGGTCCGGAGAAGGCGTTGACTTTCTGGGGGTCGAGCGCCGCGACGTAGTCGTAGAGCCACTGGTGACCGGCGACGACGCCTTCGTTATCGGGGGTCAGCTCACAGGCAGCCTCGTCGAAGAAGGTGCCGCCGAAGGCGAACCCATAGGTGTAGTGCCACTCCTGCTGGGTGTAGCCCGCGTACCCCATGCGAGTGAAGTTGCCGTCGGCGTCGGTCTCGTTGAGCTGGTTGGCGAACTCAGCTAACTGGTCCCACGTGATGGGACCATTTTCGATGTCGAGCTCGGCGGGATCGATTCCACCTTCCTGCAGCATGCCGATGTTGTAGAAAAGAGCGCGCGCGTCGGTGTCGAAGGGGAGGGCAAACGGCGCGCCCTGGAATGTCGCCTCCGCCTGAGCGAAGGGAATGTACCCGGACAGGTCGGCTTCAAACTCGCTGAGATCCTGGAGCACGCCCTCCGAGGCGCGCTGGGCGACGATGAAGCGGTCGAGCATGTAGACGTCGGGACCGACGCCACCGCGGACGGCGGTCATCAGTGCCGTCGTGTCGGTCTCGCCTCCAACCTTCTGGGTCAGCGTGACCTGCACGTCGGGGTTTTCCCCGTTGAAGGCGTCGACGATCGCCTGCAAGGCTTCGAGGTCCGGTGGGGTGTGGGTCGTCCAGAACGCCACTTCCGATGCTTGGCGAGCATAAGCTGGGTTGGCGCGGAGGGCCGAGCTAATTGAAGTCGCGGAGATACCAAGCGCGCTCGCGCTCTGGATGAAGTGGCGGCGGGTGATACGGCCGCTGCGCATCTTTCGCGTGAGGTCTTTAAAGGTCGGGTTACCCATGAATCGTCTCCCTTCGTCTAGCCGGCGCTGCCGGCGCACCAATGCGCCGGTCAATCACTGCCATGCCGCGCGAGTCAGACGACTACCCCGGTGCAAAGAAGCTCGCCGCTGATCGCTGTGAGCGACGCTTCCTCGGCCTGCTGGGGTCGCCTGGATTTCCTCGGGGTTGCGCTCGGTAGTCCTCCCTTCCTGGATAAAAATGAAAAATGGACGAGCATTGATCCGGCACTGAGATCAGGCGTGAACGGTAGGGTGGGAGGTCGGAATCGTTGCCCGCGTGGGCGGCATTATATCGCCTGAATCTATCCGCGGGTGAGTCAGACGGAAACATCTGTCAGACGAAAGGCTCAGACCCGGTGTCCACCACCGACGAAGAGGCGCTGGCCGGTGACCCAGCGCGCTTGCTCGGAGGCGAGGAACACGACCACGTCGGCCACATCGTCTGGCCGCCCCATGCGCCCAAGTGGGATGTCCGCCACGATCGGTTGCTCCGCGTCCGCGGGGATCCACCCGGTCTGGATCGGCCCCGGGGCCACCACGTTGACGGTGATTCCGTACTGACCGAGCTCCATGGCGGCAGATCGACTGTAGGACTCCAGCGCCGCTTTGCTGGCGCCGTAGGACACCTCGCCCGGAAAGCAGTCGGCTCCGTCCGTACTGATGTTGACGATTCTTCCCCAGACCGCTCCACGATTGACGTGCCGGCGCGCGTACTCGGCCATGACGAGGGCCAGGGCCCGGCTGTTGACGGCGAAGTGCCGATCGTGGCTTTCCGCGTCGACTGTGAAGCGCATGCGGCCCGCCCAATCCTCTTCGGGGCTGGGGTATTGGATGAAGCTGTCGGAAACGCTGTGGGCGGCGTTATTGATCAGGATGTCGACCGGACCCAGGGTCTTCTCCACCCGATCGAACAGCTCGGGAATGGCCCCAGCGTCGGCGAGGTCGATCTCCGCTGACCCGACGCGAGCTCCATGCTCACGGAGGCGGCCAAGTACCGCGTCGGGTGCGTCGGCGTTTCGCGCCCGGTAGAACGCCTCGCCTGGGGTCGTCGCCGCCGCTGCCGTGGCGGCATCGATCCCGAATGCTTCCGGCCGGCTGCGCAGGTACGTGATGAAGACAGACGCGTCCTGGGCGGCGAAGGCTTCGGCGATCGCGGCGCCAATGCCGAAGGGGTTGTTGGCGCCGGTGACCAGCACCACCTTGCCCTGCAACCCGGGATCGATCATCAAGAAATTCCTCCGGAACATTCGGGTCACGCGTGAAGCAACCGCTCCGGTCAGACCTCTTCGGGTAGATCACGATCGAACAGGCAGCCATAGCCGGTTACAGGCGCGCGGGTCCCGGCCAGACGCAGAAGATGCCAGAGGAGAACCTGGTTCGCGGTGAGGACGGGGATGCGCAGGTCTTCCTCCAGGGCCTGGATGACACCGACCGCGCGAAAGCCGTTGCCACCGATGTAGACCGCGTCGGCCTCGGCCGGCACGTGCTCGCGCACCCACGCGAAGAGCTGACCGGGGTTGATGGCCAGCTGCTCACTGGGGAGACCGGCCGGCTTCGCATGCACGATCTCGAACCCCTGAGTACGGAAATACTCGACGCCCAGGGCCGTGAGCTCCGGCGAGAACCAGGGTGGATCGACGAGGGCGACCCGGCGGGCGCCCACCGCGCGTAGCCCCAGCACCGCCGAGGTTGAACAAATCGCAACCGGGATGCCTCGGGTGCGGCGCTCCAGGCGAGCGCGCAGAGACTCGTCGTCCGCGGCGCCGCGGACGTAGCTGGAGCTGGTGAAGGCGAAGCCGATGGCGTGCAGTGGGGCGGCGGCCAGCAGTTCCGCCGCGTCGTCGACCAGCGGCGGGTGGGCGAAGGCACGCACCGGCTCCAATGCGATCGTGGCATCCATCAGGCCACCGGCCCGCATCACCTCCAGCGGGACGCGCGTGGCGTGGATGGAAACGCCCTCGGGCGCCATCGCGGCAAGCTCAGACTCGGAACCGATGGCCGCGTGCGGGACGAGAATGCCGAGCCGGGCACGAAAACTCCACCCATCCGGCTGCCACATGGCTGTCCTCCCCGGATTCATCCTCCGACCTCTGCCCGAGCATAAGGCGGAACCAGTTGCACCACTGGGAAGCGCTCCGGAGGCGCTGGCGAATGGACCCGTGAACGGCAGGGACCGACGGTGCACGCCTCCGACCTGCGATAGAATGCTCACCAGATCCTGGTCACAAGCCAAATCAAGGCAATGAGGGTAGCCGCCTCCGTCGGATCACGTCGATTGCCGAACCAGGGGGATGTTGTGAACGATCAGCCCGATCAGCAGAGCTTCGTCGCCTCATTGACGCGCCGCGACGTGGTGGCGAGAGGTCTTGCCCTCTCCGCCGGTGGCGCCATGCTCGCCGGAACATTCCGTGCCGCCTCCGCCGCGCCGCACCGCCAGGCGACGCCGGTGGCGGGGACGCCGGGTGATCAGGCCGAAGCGATTGTTGCCATCGCCCGGGACATCATGGAGCAGCAAGACGTCAAGGCGGTGATTCTGCGTGTGACCATCGACGGGCAGGAGATCGTCACCGAAGCGCTGGGCGAATCGATGACGGGGGTGCCGGCGACGACGGAGATGCACTTCCGCAACGGCGCCGTTGCCTTCTTCTACGTCGCCACGCTGCTGCTGCGGCTAGTGGACCAGAAGGTGGTCACGCTCGATGATCCGCTCTCGAACTGGCTGCCCGACCTGCGCGATGCCGACAAGGCCACGCTGCGCATGCTGGCCAACTTGACAGCGGGCTACCCCGATTTCGTGCAGAACGCGGAGTTCGTAAGTGCCATCTACGCCGATCCATTTCGGCAGTGGACCCCCGAGGAACAGATCGCGATCAGCGTCTCGACGCCGCAGGTCTTCGCTCCCGGTACAAACTGGGACTACTCGCACACCGACTATGTCATCCTGGGACAGGCCCTCGAGAAGATCACCGGTCAGCCGCTGGACGTCGCGCTGCAGGAACAAGTCCTCGGCCCCATGGGCTTACGCAACACCGTCGGCTGGTCGACGCCAGAGATTACGGAGCCGGTGCTGCACGCCTTCAGCTCGGAGCGGCGGGAACCTCTTGGGATCCCCGCCGGCAAGCGCTTCTACGAGGAATCAACCTACTGGAATCCGTCCTGGTCCTTCGCCCAGGGCGCCATCCAGACCACCAACATCGTCGACATGATCACGACGGCAGTGGCCGTGGGTGAGGGTACTGTGCTGTCGCCGGAGTCCCACCAGGCGCAGATTGCTCCCGATCTGCTCGGCTTCGGCAAACCGCTGCCGGGCTGCCCAGCCTGCCACACCCTCGACGAGACGTACAACTACGGACTCGGTGTCGTCCTCACCAACTCCTGGATCCTGCAGAACCCGCTCTTTGCCGGTTACGGCGCGGTGACCGGCTACCTGCCCGCCGAGAAGATCGCCATCGCGGTGGCCACGACTTATGGCGAGGGAGCGTTCGACGACCAGGGCAACTACAAGTACTCCAGCCATCAGGAGATCTTCGGCGCTATCGGCACCCACCTCGCGCCGGACCACCCGCTACCGAAGCCCTCAAACACGCAGGCCTGAAGGCGGCCCCGAGACGAGTGGATAGCACTGTAGGGACCGCACTCGTGCACCGGGATCGGTCTGGCGCTCATCGGAGTTGAGACCGACTCGGGAGAGTCTCGACATCGGTTCCGCGTTACGATGCCCTCACGCGGGCGCGTTCGGATGCCAAAGAGGCGATCAACCAGGGCAAGGAGTTGGCACTGGACCGGCATGGGTTCGGCACGGTGGCCCCAGCGTCGATGGCTCGCCCTCTTCTGGTCGATAGCCGTGCGGCTGGCGATGGGCGCCGGCTCGGGCGCCGGGGCACCGCGTGATCGCAACACTGCGCAGCCGCGATTTTGCGTTGCTCTGGACGGCAGGGCTGATCTCGGTCGCCGGCGACTTCGCGCTCCTCATCGCGCTGCCGCTTCATGCCTACGCGCTGACCGGGTCCGCCGTCGCCACCGGCGGCGTCTTCGCCGCCTCCCTCCTGCCCCAGGTCCTCCTCGGGTCGGTCGCCGGGGTCTTCGTCGATCGCTGGGACCGGAAGCGGACGATGGTGGCGGCCGATCTCTTGCGCGCCGCGCTCCTCCTGCCGCTGCTGGCCGTCGGATCGCCCGATCTGCTCTGGCTGCTCTACCTGGTGCGCGCGGCCACCGGTGTCGGCGGGCTCATCTTCGACCCGGCCGAATCAGCTCTCCTGCCTCGCCTGGTAGGCGAAGAGCGGTTGGTCACCGCCAACGCCCTCAATGCACTCAACAACAACATCGGCCGTCTCGTCGGGCCGGTGGCCGGTGGGTTGCTCTATGCCGGCGGGGGACTGCCGGCGGTGGTCATCGTCGACGCGGCGAGTTTCGCCCTCTCGGCGGCGCTCATCATGGCCATCCGGACCAGCGCGCGACCCGAGCGCGACGATCCAGGGGACGGGGCATCGGCGTGGGGCAGGATGGTTCACGAGTGGCGGGCAGGGTTGCGGCTTGTCGGCCAGGATCGAGCGCTGCGAACCATCTTCATTGCCACCGGGCTCGGCATGCTCGGTGAGGGCACCTTCAGCGTCGGCTTCACGCCATTGGTCATCGACGTCCTCGAGGGCGGCGCGGCGGGCGCGGGCGTCCTGGCGTCGGCGCAAGCGATCGGCGGTCTGCTGGCGGGCGTGCTGGTCGCTCGCGCCGCGCTCAAGATCTCGGCGCGGCTACTGCTCGGCGACCGGCATGATCGGCCTGGGACTGACCGATCTCGGTGTGGCCAACGCCGCGATGCTGGCGCCACCGGGAGCAGGGGCGATGGCGGTAGGATCAACATTCATGCTCCTGGCCGGATTTCCGGTCGTAGCCTCCTCCGCGGCCCGGGATGGCCTGCTACAGACCATGACGGCGGACGCCTTCCGGGGGCGCGTGTTCGGGGCACTGGGGGCGATTCAGGGGATGGCGATCCTGGTCGGGCTGACGCTAGGGGCGGCCGCGATCGACGCCATCGGGGTCGTACCCGTGGTAAGCGTGGGCGCGGCGATGTGGATCGTGGGCGGCATCTTCGCCCTGACACGACTTTCCAGAGCGAGACGTCGGGACGAGGAGTCTGGTTTGAACATGGACGAAAGTGATGCCCAAGCACGTCTCGCCGATGAGGTGCGCGACATCTGGGACGCCAAGGCCGCGTTCTGGGACGAGCGCATGGGAGAAGGCAATGCGTTTCAGCTGGAGATGATCAGCCCCGCGGTCGAGCGCCTCCTCGCGGTACGCCCCGGCGAGCGCATTCTCGACGCCGGCTGCGGCAACGGTATCTCCTCCCGCCGGCTGGCACGCCTCGGCGCCCGCGTCGTGGCGATCGATTACAGCGCCCGGTTTCTGGAGTTGGCGCGATCGCGCTCGCAGGGTCTCGCGGACCGTATCGAGTACCGGCTGGTCGATGCGACGGACGAGGATCAGCTCCTGGCATTGGGTGAAGGTCGCTTCGACGCGCTGGTGTGCAACATGGTCCTCATGGACCTGCCGGTCATCGACCCGCTGTTGCGGGCCGGCAGACGGCTGCTGGCGCCGGGTGGGCGGTTCGTCTTCGCCGTGCTGCACCCGGCCTTCAACAGCAATGCCGTGCGCTTTTGTACCGAGACAGTGACCGCGATGACGGGATCGAAGTTACGCGGCACGCCGTGAAGATGAGCGACTACCTCGCGGTTCCGGCCGGGAAGGGAACGGCGGATGCCCGGTGAGCCGGTGCCCAATTGGTACTTTCACCGGCCTCTGCACGAGCTCCTCGGCGCATTCTTTCGGGCTGGGTTCGTCCTCGATGGACTGGAGGAGCCCGCGCTCGAGCCGCGGGACGCAAATCCGCACGAGCTCTCGTGGCGCAACGTGCCGGGCATCCCGCCCGTCCTCGTGGCACGCTTCATACCGCACCCGGTGAGAGCTGAAGAAGCGTGATTGCGGACCCAGGACCGCGAGCAATGTCTTCTTTGTGGACCGATCGCCAGCATTCCCGAAACGGGCTATTCCATCGCGAAAATACTCGCTATTCTTGTGACGGACAGGGAAGCATCATCAGCGGCTCAGCTCAGGAACCTCGCCCGTGCAGAACGCGACGGACAATCTCGCGGTCTTCCTCGATCACGTCGGTGACGGCGTCACCGTGCAGGATCCCAGTGGGCGGCTTGTCTACGCGAATGCCGCGGCGGCTCAGGCTCTTGGGTTTGCCAGTCGCAGGCGAGCTCCTTGCCGCGCCAGCCGGCGAGGTCGTGGGGCGATTCGATCTCTTCGATGAGGACGGCCAGCCGTTCCCGGTCGAGAACTTGCCGGGTCGGCGGGCACTGCGGGGCGAACCCGAGTCCGCCGTCACCCTCCGCTTCCGCGTGCAGGAGACGGGCGAAGAGCGCTGGTCGATTGTCCGCTCCTCGCCGGTGACCGATGCCGCGGGCAATGTGCTGTACGCGGTCAACGTCTGGCAGGACGCTACGGCGCAAAGGCGGGCCGAAGCCGCCCAGCGGTTCCTGGCCGAAGCCGGAGAGGCGCTCGCCACCTCGCTCGACGTCGAAGCGACATTGGCAAACATCGCGCGACTCGCCGTGCCGCGTCTCGCCGACTGGTGCGTCGTGCATCTGGTCCGGGAGGACGGGTCGGTGTCGCCACTCGCGGTCGCTCACATCGATCCCGAGCGAGTTGCCTGGGCGCGCCGGCTGCAGGAGCAGTACCCCGCCGACCCTGATGTCGATCAGGGCGTAGTCCGCGCCGTGCGTACCGGGCGCCCCGAGCTCGTTCCCGAGGTGACCGATGCGATGCTCGTCTCGGTCGCTCGCGATCCTGAGCACCTCGCCATGTTGCGACTCGTTGGGCTGACCTCAGCGATGATCGTGCCTATGATCGCCCGGGAACGTTCGGTTGGCGCGATCTCGTTCGCGGCCGCTGAATCGGGGCATCGCTACGACGAACAGGACCTGGAGCTCACCCAGGAGCTGGCGCGGCGCGCCGCGCTGGCAGTCGACAATGCCCGCCTGTACGACGCCGAGCGGGCCGCGCGTCTCCAGGCGGAAGAGGCGCAGGTCCGGTTCCGGGGTCTGTTCGAAGGTGTTCCGGACGCGATTCTGGTTATTGACGCGGGGGGCCGCTTTATCGAAGCCAACGCGGCCGCCTGCCGGATGCTCGGGTACGACCTGGACGCCCTGCTCACGATGGGGATGGTCGATCTCTTCTCCAGCTCAGACGTGGCCGAGGCCCAGATCGCGAGATTCGGGGTAGCGGAAGCGTGGCGCACCGAGAGCGAGCTCCAGCGTCGTGACGGCACCAAGGTTCCCGTGGAGATCTGGTCCCGGAGACTCGATCTGCCCACCGGTCCGATCGGTCTTTCCGTCGTGCGCGATATCTCCGCACAACTCGAGGCCGATCAGATTCGGGAAGAGGTATTGACGGCCATCTCGCACGACCTGCGCAGCCCCCTCAACTCGATCAAGCTCCATGCACAGTCGCTGCAGCGATTGCTGCGCCGGGGCGAGACACCGGATCCGAAGCGGCTCGATGACGGTTTGTCCGCGATCGACATGATGAGCACGCGGGTGGCCTTCCTTCTGGACGACGTCGTCGACATGGCGCGAGACCGCAGTCACCTGGGCGTCCCGTTCGAGCCCGAGCCAATGGACCTTGTCGAGCTGGCGCACCGCTGCGCGGAAGAGGTCAGGACCTCCGCTGGCCGTGACCTCGAGGTGCAGGTTGAGGCAGCGGTAGAGACGGTCGTGGGTCTCTGGGATCCGCGGGGCATCGAGCGGGTGGTGTCCAATCTGCTGACCAACGCGATCAAGTACAGCCCACACGGGGGCCTGGTGCGGGTCCGGGTCGAGCGCGTCGGGGAAGACGCCACGCCTCTCGCCCGGCTGGTGGTACAGGACGAAGGGATCGGCATCCCCGCCACCGACCTGTCGCAGATCTTCGAGCGCTACCGGCGCGGCCGCAACGTCGGAAAGATCTCCGGCACCGGGATCGGGCTGACCGGCGCCAAGCAGATCGTAGAGCGACACAGGGGAGCGATCGACGTAGCGAGCACCGAGGGCGCCGGGACGCGGGTGACCGTTTCGCTGCCCCTCGAACCACCGGCGGCTAACCGCCCGGGCTGACCATTGACTTAGCGGTGCTGGGTCACGCCGATCGTCAGTCGTTCGATGGTTGCCTGCGCGACGGCCACCAGGTCATATCGCAGGTCATCCGGGGCAATGATCTCCACCTCGGGCGCCAGCGCCAGCAGGGCAGCGATGGCCACGCGCCGGTCGTCGAACAGCAGCGTTTGCTCGACCCAGCCATCATTATCAGGCGGATCCTCCGCAACCGACCGGGGCGAGAGGCCACCGAGATCGTCCCGGTGTCGCTGGGCGAGTGGTCCCAGCCGGACGCGGGCCGAAAAGATCGGCAAGCTCGCGGCGTAGTCGATTTCCCAACTCTCCCAGAACCTCGCCAAATCAAAGTCATCAGGGCGACGCGACGCGGTTTCTGTCTCCTGGACAGCCAGGATGCGGTCGACACGGAAGACCCGCGTGTCTCCATCGTGAATGGCCACGAGATACCAAACGCCGGTCTTGTGGACCAGCCCAAGCGGGTCGAGCGTGCGCCGGGTTGCCTTGCCATCAGGGCGGCGGTAGCTGACCTCTAACCGCCGGTCATTCCAGACCGCCCGGGCCACGGCCTTCAGGTGACGGTCATCGCGGGGGCGGTCGTGCTCCCAGCCACCGGGATCGAGGTAAAAACGTCCTTCGGCGCGCGTCGCGGTTTCGCGCAGCGCCGGCGGCACGGCGGCCAGGAGTTTGAGCCGTGTCGCCGCCAGGAGAGAGCCGAGGCCAAGTTCGGCGGCTGGACCGGGAGCGCCGGATATGAGCAAGGCGCCAGCTTCTTCCGCTGTGAGTCCGGTGAGGTTCGTGCGGTAGCCGTCGAGAAGCCGGTAACCCCCGCCTTTTCCTCGCTCGCCATAGATCGGCACGCCCGCGGCGCCGAGCTCGAACAGATCCCGGTAAATGGTGCGCTCTGAGACCTCCAATTCCCCGGCAAGCTCGGCAGCGGTCAGCCGGCCGCGAGATTGAAGGTGGAGCAGGATGGAGACGAGCCGGGATGCGCGCACGACGGCAAAATCCGTTCGACTACCTGCCATGAATTGTCAGTATTGGAGCGTACCATGGTCACAGGTGGATGGAGCAATCAGCAAAGGAGTAGCGGTTGGCGACCTACATTCTGGTTCCGGGAGCGTGGCTCGGCGGGTGGGCCTGGCGGGACGTTACGGCGCGGCTGCGGGCCAGGGGACATGACGTCTACCCGATCACCCTGACGGGGCTCGGCGAGCGCGTCCATTTGGCGAGGCCGGAGGTCGATCTCGAGACGCACATCACCGACGTCGTCAACACCATGCAATGGAACGATCTGAACGACGTGATCCTGGCCGGGCATAGCTACGCCGGCACCGTCATCACCGGTGTCGCCGACCGCATCCCGGATCGAATCGCGCAGCTCGTCTATGTCGACTCTGCTCCGCTGGCGGACGGGATGGCCATGACCGATCTCTACCCGCCTGATGCATTGGCGGAATTGCGGCAGTCGGTCGACCAGACCGGTGAGGGCTGGCGCTGGCCCTTCCCCGGGTTCGAGGAGCTGGCGAAGAACGCCAGCATTGCCGGGCTTGGGGACGATGAACAAGCGGCAATCGCGAATCGAGCCACGCCGCACCCATGGGCCACATACACCCAGCCGCTTCGCCTCCAGCACGCGGACGCGGGGGACGCAGTGCCGTACCGGCGCGTCGCGCTCGCCTGCGACGACATGCGGGGGTTGATCGCGGCCGGGGTGCCGCAGATCGCCGTCATGGCAGCCCCACCGTGGCACTACCTGGAGCTGGAAACTGGACACTGGCCGATGTTCTCGGCGCCTGACGCGTTGGCCAATATGCTGGATGGGCTGGTAGCCGGCCGGGAGCCGATTGGTGGATCAAAGACCCAGGGAAGCTCGTAGGACTCCGATCGGGTGAACTTGATGAACTTGATGAACTTGATGAACTTCGCAGGGGCTGGGGACGGTGCTACGTTTGCGGCGGATTGCCAAAGAGGACGGGAGCCGGGAGATATCGGGAAGGTAGCGTGGAGTGCGGCTGATCGGCACGATCGTGCGACTCCAGATCCAGGAGTCGAGTCTGAAGGTCGGGGACAGACCCCGGCGTTATGACCCGGTGCCCATCCGGTCGGTGCCGGCCCTGCGCGTCAGCGCCGCCGGTGTGGTCGGTCTGGCGGAGAATGGGGAGACGATCGTCGACGTGCACCACCACGACCACCCGGCTTCGAAGAACCGCGGTGGCGAAAACGGGATATCGCTTGGCTTCACGGGCCATTACCTCGCAATGCGACAGCGGTTCGGTCAGCATCTGGCCGACGGCATTGCCGGGGAGAACATCCTGATCGAGGCTGACCGGCAATTTCAGGAAGAAGAGCTGGCCGCCGGCGTGGTTGTCGAAGGCACCGATGGGAGGCGGCTGGAGCTGCGGCCGCGTCATCGTGGCCGCTCCCTGCGTCGAGTTTTCCCGCTACGCCCTGAAGTTTCCGGAAGGCGCCCGGCCGGACGCCACGGTGACGGAGGCGTTGCGCTTTCTCGACGCGGGGATGCGCGGCTTCTACGCCACCTACGAAGGCGAACCGGCCGTGGTCGAGGTAGGAGCCCGGGTGCTTCTGAACTGAGCGAAACGGCCTTCGATCGCGTTACAACTCGAAGAGCGCGTCGAGGTCGATGGACACGTCAGGCAGCGATTCCGGGCGCACGATTCCCCCCCTGTAGACCGACTCGGCATAGGCGCCATCCGGTCTTCTCCGCCAAGCGGTCACGGTGCGCTCGTAGGGGTGGACGCGCCAGATCTCGAGATCGCCACGCCGCTGGTAGTCAGGCAACTTCTCGTTAATGTCGTACCCTCCCGTCGAGGGCGACCAAATCTCGATAACCAGTGGTAGCGGGTCGGCATAGGCGTCGAGACTACCGGGGTGCTCGCGAAGCGCTCGTACCGCCGGCGTTGGGATGACCGCGACATCCGGAATGTAGTAGGTGTCGGCGGATCGCCGCAGCCGAGCATGATTGGTTCGAATCCGATACTCGTTTCGGTCAAGCTGTTCATAGAGGAACGCGAGCAAGTTGTCCATGACGCCGCCGTGCTCGACGCTCATGCCCGGCTTTTCCCGCAGCTGACCACGGTACAACTCCCACTGGCCCTGTGGATCACCCAGCGCAAACTGCCGGTAGGCCTCCTCGCTCATCGTCTCGGTCTTGGTGATCGACACGGGTAACTCCCCACGTGAGGCGTCGATGGTGCGCCGGGGCTCTTCTGATTGTAGCTGGCGGCCGTCATCAGCCGGGGTCGGGATCAGACGACGAGCGTGCCGAACTGGGCGGTGTGGAGGCGGCGGTAGATACCACCGGCGGCGATCAACTCGTCGTGGCGCCCTTCCTCGGCAACGCCTGATTCATCGACCACGACGATACGGTCGGCATTCTGGATGGTGGCCAGGCGGTGGGCGATGACCAGCGTGGTGCGGCCCTTTGACAGCTCCATGAGGGATTGCTGGATGGCCCGCTCCGTCTCGGAGTCGAGCGCGGACGTGGCCTCGTCCAGGATGAGGATCGGTGGGTTCTTGACGAACATGCGGGCGATGGCCAGACGCTGCTTCTGCCCGCCGGAGAGCTTCACGCCACGCTCGCCGATGACGGTGTCCAGACCGTCGGGCAATCCCGCGATGACGGTGTCCAGCTTGGCGCGTCGCGCCGCCTCCTCGATCTCATCATCGCTGGCGCCGAGGCGGCCGTAGGCGATGTTCTCGCGGATGGTGCCGGCGAAGAGGAAGACGTCCTGCTGCACGATGCCGATCTCCCGTCGCAGCGATGAGAGGGTCATCGTCCGGATATCGATGCCGTCGATGGTGATCCGGCCGGCGTCGATCTCGTAGAAGCGCGGCAGCAGCGAGCAGATCGTCGTCTTCCCGGCGCCCGAAGGGCCGACGAAGGCGACGGTCTCACCGGCGCGGATATCGAGGTCGATGTCGCGCAGCACCGTCCGCTCCGGGCCGTAGCCGAAGGTCACGTTCTCGTAGCGGATGTCGCCGCGCAATCCCGAGACCGCGATCGCATCGGGGGCGTCGACGATATCCGGCTCGGTGTCCAGCAGCTCGGTGTAGCGCCGGAATCCGGCGATCCCCTTGGGGTACGTCTCCAGGACAGCATTGATCTTTTCCACAGGGCGGAAGAAGACGCCAACGAGGAGGAGGAAGCTGATGAAGCCGCCCTCGCTCAACTCGCCGTGGAGCACGAAGTACGTCCCCGCGATCATCACCACCAGCTGGGTGAAGCGCATGCTGAGGTAGCTCAGCGACATGCTGGCGGCCATGATGCGGTAGGCCTCCAGCTTGGTGGCGCGGTAGCGGGCGTTGTCGCCGGCGAAGAGGTGACGCTCGTAGTCCTCGTTGGCGAAGGCCTGCACCACACGCATGCCGCCGACGTTCTCCTCGATACGCGCGTTGAACTCGCCGACGCGGCCGAAGAGCGCGCGCCAGGTGCGCGTCATGCGCCCGCCGTAACGGGTGGTGATCCACCCGGTGACCGGGACGATCAAGGCGGTGATGAGGGCGAGTTTGGGGTTGACCACGAACATCAGGACGAAGGCGCCGACGAAGGTCATCACCGCGACGAAGAGATCTTCCGGACCGTGGTGGGCGACCTCGCCGATCTCCTCCAGATCCTTCGTCACCCGCGCCACGAGATGTCCGGTCTTCTGGTTGTCGTAGAAGCGGAACGAGAGCTTCTGCAGGTGGTCGAAGCTCTTGCGGCGCATCTCGGTCTCGATATTGATGCCGAGCATGTGGCCCCAGTAGTTGACGACCACCATGAGACCGGTGTTCAGCAGGTAGACCGCCAGCAGCGCCGCGGCGGCGACGAGGATCAATCCCCAGTCCTGGCCGGGGAGGAGGCGGTCGATGAACAGCCCAACCGCCATCGGGAAGCCGAGCTCGAGCACACCGCAGAGCACCGCGCAGGAGAAGTCCAGGGCGAAGAGTTTGCGATGGGGTTGGTAGTAGGTGAAGAAACGCCTGAGGAGCTGTCGCGTCCCGCTATCGTTTCCGGATCTCATCTCCATGTCGCGCGACGGTCCTCACAGGAACAAGGTAAAAGAGCGACGAAGCCCACGGTCGGCGCGAGCGTCTATCAGTCTACTGCCCTCACCCCCCACCTTCTCTCCAAAACCCTCACCCCAACCCCTCTCCCAGTGCGCTGGGAGAGGGGCGCTCACCACGGTCGCCGGCAGTGCTCCCTTCTCCCCGCGCATGGGGAGAAGGGCCGGGGATGAGGGGCGTCTCGGGGATGAGGGGTTAGCGGACGGGGCGGTCGTGGAAGGAACGATTAGCTTGGGCTTGCCGGCGGCGCGATGCCGTGGCGACGCCATGACTCCAGGCCGCCCGCGATGAGTTTGACGCCGGAATCGACAGCCACGTCGCCGCCATCGCCGTCCGCCCAGACCGCAACCATCGCGTAGGTGACGACCTTGCCGGTGGCCATGACGGTGTCAATGGCGGCCAGCACCTGCTCCATGCTCGGGCCGTTCGGTTCCCTGGTGCGATGGTTCGGGACGTAGCGCTCGTCGAGGATGTCGGAGTCGACGTGCAGGTAGATAAGATCACAGCGATCGGCGAGATCGCGTACGGCCCGCTCCAGATCTTCACCGGGAAACCCGGGGGCCGGCGCGGCGATCACCACGTCGGTGGCGCGGACGAGCTGCTCCTCAGGCGGATCGAGGTTGCGCACGTCGACCATCAGGATGCGGTCGGTCGGCAGCGGCGCCGCCTGACGCGACATCTCGCGCCAGCGGGGGTAGGCCAGACCGGCCGAGACGGCAACCGGCATCCCACCGAGCATGCCGGAGAGGGTCGTGCGGGGCGTGTTGAAATCGCCGTGGGCATCGAACCAGACCAGTCCGATCTTCGCCGCGGGACCGTGCGCCTCCTGCAACCCGCCCACGACGCCGGGGACAGAGGCACAGTTGCCACCGACGACCAGCACCGGTTTGCCCTCGCGGCGGCCCGCGGCCACCGCCTCGGCGATCTGGCCACCGATCAGACCGAGGTTGATCGTCGGCTCCTCGTCTCGCCGCTCTTCCGGAAACTCCGGCTCGACGACCGTCGCCGCCCCGAGCCGCTGGTACGCGCCGGATGCCGCATAGGCGTCGACCGGGTCACTTCCCGGTAAGGCAGGGTCGCTGCCCTGGTAGCGAATCTGGACAACGTGCAATCCCGGGAGTGTTTCTGGGTCTCGTTTCATGTGACTCACTCATCCTCTCCAGAAAGCCGCCAGAACGCCGAGGTCAGTCCCTCACCACGAAAGATCGCCTCGGCTTCAGCAGCGGTGCGACCGCGAAAATCGGGCGCAAGGCGATCCCCGTACCAGGCATTGGCCAGGGACCATACCTGCTCGAGGGGGAGAATCTCACCGCGCGGCTTCCCTGTCTGCGAGGACCAACGAACGACGTCGTCTTCCGACCGGAAGAAGAGGATCGACGCTCAGGTCGCGATCAGGTCGTCGTACCAATGGCGAAACGGTAATGGAAAGTGGACCACTCCGTGCCACCCCTGCACCCGTCCCGCTTCGATCGTGAACCGGATCGACTCGCTCTCCCCAAGTGGCGCTTCGATGCGGGCATCGGCGTGCAGGGCGGCCGGGATGCCGAGCGCGTCCCAGGCGCAGTTCGCCCAGTAGGTGCGGTCGCCTGCCTCGACCCGAAATGCGGTCGGTACCCCGGAAAAGGGGTGCGCCATGCGAACGTCATGACTGCCGGGTGTCAGAAAGAGGGCGTGGCGGTCGTTGAGCCGTTCGTAGGCTGACCGCACATCGTCCGGGCTGACGCCAAGCGCCGTGGCGACCTCGTCTGCTGTGGGCGGCACGGTCCGTTCCAGGATGGTTGCGTAGACCGCGTGGCGCACGGTCCAATCGAAGAGCTGGGAGTCGTTGTCCACGGGCGCCTCCTATCCCATGTCAGCCCTTACCTCTACACCGGCTCAAAGTCGTACCGGGAGGCAATCTCCGCCATCTCGGCCGGCGACCAGGGATGGCCCTCCGCCATCCGTTTGACCGCCTCCTTGAGGTACTGCTCGAGGCCGGACGGCTGGAAGATGTTCAGGACCCGAGCCGGCACTGAACCCCGGTTGGCGAAGGTGTGGACGACCCCCGGTGGCACGAGGACGAAGGAGCCGGGGCCGAGGATGCGCCACTCGCCTCCCAGGTCGAAAGCCAGCTCCCCTTCCAGGACATAGAAGATGTCCGTCATGCTGGCATGCCGGTGCCGGACCGGACCGGGGAAGCCCGGCGGTACAGTGTTGTCGGCGATCGCGATCGGTTGGTCCGGCGACTGTGCGAGGAGGCGCAAGCGAAGCGCACCGGCGTCGTAGACCTCACCGTCCGACTCCTCGAAGACGATCGGGTCCATGGCTTGCACCCTCCAGAATTGCATACCAGATGGTCAGTATCAGAGCCGGGATTTCAGAATCGCGCCTGAACGATCGGCTCCGGTCACGGCGCCATTGTCTCGTGCCGGACCTGTTTTGCAACACTCTCTTGCTTGGGGTGATTTGTGGGTAGCGACTGTACTCCGGGAACGCGACGTGGTCGCCGGATCGCTGTCCGGCACCTTATGCTAGGTCGGTACGCTTGCTGACGATGTATGGGAAACCAGTCCTTTACGCGTAATTCAGTGAGAGAGCAAAGAGGGGGTTCCATAATGGCAGATACGTTGGAACAGACGGATGTGCAGGAGAATTTGCTGGGAAAGGTCACCTTCCAGGAGCCCGATGGGGGATGGTCCGCGGAGGCCTACGAGCAGCAGCTCGAGGAGTATGTGGCCGTCCGAGGACGGGCGCCGCAGTCCGTCACGATGCATCCGGACACGGAGCAAGCGCTCGGTCTGAGCGAGGGGACCGTCGATCCGTCGCGGACCAGCAGCGTTCCGCTCGTCATCACCTCGCCTGATTACGATCGCGACACGATCACGCTGTATTTCTAACCGCGCCCTTCTCTACAACCCACCACGTCAGACGCTGTCATCGCGGCACGAGGTCCACGGTGCGCTCCTGGCTCAGACGGCGTCCCAGGTGGCTGGCCACGAGCGCTCCCAGGATGAAGATCGGCACCACGCCGTAGGCCAGGCGGATGCCGGCGGCGTCGGCGAGCGCGCCGAGCAGCAGCGGCGCCGCCAGGATGGCGGTGCCGGAGGCGAAGGTGAGCCGTGCGCCGGCCTCGTTCGATTGGCCGGGAGCCGCGCCGAGCGCAAGCGCAACGATCAGCGGATAGAGGTTGGCCACCCCGATGCCGGCGACAAACAGACCGAGCACCGCAACGAGAGCGACAGGCGCCAGCCAGTAGACGAAAAAGCCGGCGACGGAGATCCCTAGCGCTAGCAGCAGGAGCCGCTCCATCGGCATCCGCCGGGCGAACTGCCGGCCGGCAATGCGGCCGGCGACCATACCCCACAGGAAGAGGCTGACCGTGGTCGCCGCCGCGCTCGTCGAAAGACCGGCCGTGACCAGAAAGTCGGCTCCCCAGAAGATCAGGCTGAACTCGATGCCGACGGTGAGGACCACGGCGCACCAGAACGCCCAATAGGCGAGAGGAAGGCGCGTGCCGACATCACGCTGGGCCGCGGTCTGGTGCGCGGCGGGAAGCGTGACCCGCCCGAAGCGGATCGCCAGGAAGAGCGGGATCACCAGCGATAGCAGCAGCGCGCCGCGCCAGCCGGCGGGCGTCTGCTCGCCGAGACCGATCAACAGCCCCGCCATGGCGCCAGTCGCGGCGGACAGGGTGTTGGCCTCGACGATCGCGACCGCGCGGTTCTCGCCGTGGCGGTCGGCAAGGATCGCCGGGATCAGAATCAGCACGAGCGAGCCGACCCCGCCCATCAGCAGCACGCTGCCAACGGTCAGGACCGGAGTGTGGAAGATGGTCAGGGCCACGGCGCCGGCGACGAGTCCGGTCGGCCCCGGTCCAGAAAACGGTCCTGCGCCCATAGCGGCGGACGACGCGGTCTCCGACCAGGCCGGCCAGAATCATGCCGACGGCGAAGGCGCTGAAGTGAAGGCTGGCGATCGTGTAGGAGAGCCCTAGCTCCTCGCGCAGCGATGGCATCAAGGGGCCGAGACCACTGAGGAGATAGTTGTAGAAGCCGAGCATCCCGAACGCGAACCAGGTCAGCTCGTCGCGGTGAAAGGCCGTGCCTCGCGGGTCGCTCACCGCGCTCTCCATCGATGAAAGTGAGCTCCACCACCAGTTGCACCAGTAAAGCGAGACGGCGAACGGAGCAGAGAGGCGGGGACCTTCACCGGACCGTCAGCGCGGGAGTATCGACGCAGGTGCGTGCTGTCCGGGCAATTGACCTGTAGAATTCCGTAAAATCAGGCAGATACTCGCCAGTTCAATGGGGCGCTCCTCGGTGGTGTGGGACACCGCCCGGGTCATGACGCTTCATCGTCAACCGCGTGTCGTCTCTCACACCGGAGCGCCGGGAACGTCAGTTCGAGGCTTGCCATGGCCGAGAACGCAAACGCCGAACAGATCAGGACCCCTTCGCGACAGGCGACACCGGCGCTCGTCGGCCGAACAAGGGAGCAGGTCTTCCTGCGCGAAGAGCTCGCCGCGAGTATCACCGGCCACGGGCGACTGGTTCTCCTCGGTGGCGAGGCTGGCATCGGCAAGACTACCCTGGCCCGGGACCTGGCTCAGGAGGCGGCCGCGCGCGGCGCCTGTGTGCTCACCGGCCACTGCTACGACCTGACCAACACCCCGCCGTACGGACCCTGGCTCGACCTCGCGGCCACCTTTCCGCGAGCCCCCGCGCTGCCACCCCCGCCGGCCGCCTTCGCCGGCGGCATCCTGGAGCGCGTCACCGACCAGGCCGCCCTCTTCGCCGACATCCGCCGTTTCTTCACCGAGCTTAGTGCCACCCGCCCGATTCTCGTGCTTCTCGAGGATCTGCACTGGGCCGATCCCGCCAGTCTGGAACTCCTCCGCAACGTTGCGCCCCACCTTCGCCGGTGGTCGATCCTCCTCCTCGCTACCTATCGCGTCGATGAGCTGACGCGACGCCATCCCTTCACGCAGCAGTTGCCGGCGCTGGTGCGCGAGGCGGAGGGACTGCGGCTCGATCTGCGTCGGCTCGACGCTCCTGCCCTGCGCGCGCTCGTCGCGACCCGCTACCATCTCCCGGCTCCAGACGAAGCGCGTCTCGTCGTCTATCTGGATCAGCACGCTGACGGTAACCCCTTCTTCGCGACTGAGATCCTGCGCGCGTTGGAAGAGGAAGGGTTTCTCCGAGAGGCTGGAGGCGGGTGGTCGCTCGGCGAAATCGACCGCGTCGTGGTGCCTGCATTCCTGCGCCAGGTGATCGACAGGCGCGTGGAGCGGCTCGGCGAAGACCTACGCCAGCCTTTGGCGATGGCCGCCGTGATCGGGCAGGAAGTGCCCCTCGCCCTCTGGTCCCACCTGGCAGGTCTCGACGACGAGGCCCTGCTGGAGATTGTCGAACAGGCGGTCGAGGCGCACCTCCTGGCCGCCGAACGGGACGGCGCCCGCGTCCGGTTCGTGCACGCGCTCACCCGCGAGGCGCTCTACGAGGGCGTCTTGCCGCCGCGCCGCCGCCTCTGGCACCGCCAGGTGGCGGAGGTCGTGATGGCAGGCGCTAACCCTGACGTCGAAGCCGTCGCATATCACTTGCAGCAGGCCGGCGATGAGCGAGCCTGGGAATGGTTGGAACGAGCTGGCGATCGCGCCCAACGGGCCTACGCCTGGCTTACCGCCATCGACCGCTTCCGGTCTGCGGCGGATCTCCTTAAAGACATCGAAGGGGCGGAGCGAACTCGCGGCCAGCTGCTGTACCGCTACTCCCGTTTGCAGCGCTTTTCTGATGTGGCAGGCGCCATTGCCGCCGTTGACGAGGCTGGAGGGCTCGCAGCGCGGATAGACGACGAGATCCTCGCCGCCGAGGTCTTCTTCCATCGCGGGATTCTGCTCTGCTATGCCGACCACTTCCGGTCCGGACTCGCCGAGATGACAATGGGCATCGAGGCGCTCGAGGCACTGCCATTGGAGGCAACGCGCGAATTCAGCGTGACCGAGCCCTGGCTTGGCGATGCTCTTTCGGTCACAACTCCTGTCAACACTGCCGCGGACGATGCGGCGATGTCCCTCCTCCACGCCGCGGGGCTTCACTACAGGCGCGGAACTCAACCTTTCTTGCTTGCCGGCGCGGGAAGGATTCAGCAGGCTATCGCTATTGCCGAGCAGTTCATCGCCGTGCTAGCTGAGGCTCCGACGCCGACGAAAGGAATCGGCTCGATCACCTCCTTCTCGTATATGGGCCTCGGCGTCGCCAACGCGGCGCTCGGCCAATCGAACGAAGCCAGAGATGCATTCAAGCGAGCCTTGGAAGTCTTCCAGGCCATGGACCACCATTGCCTAATTGCATTCACACTCCTCACCGCAATGCGGGATGTGGCGATGAGCTATGTCGCCGCCGATCCTCGCCTCCGGCACCAGATGGCGGCCGAAGCTGAAGCGGCCCTCGGCCGGGCCGGTGGCGCTCTTGACCCGAATGTATCGCCCCGCCTGGCTGGTCTCGGGTGTCTGGTCCTCGATGGGCAATGGGAGGAAGCGCTCACGGTTCTGCGTGAATTACCACTCCCTGGCAACGCATATCTGCGGCGAGAGTTCACCAACGCGCGGGTGATGCTCTCCCGCCATCAAGGGGAACCGGAGATTGCCTGGCAGGAGATCTCCGGGCTGTTTCCTGACGGAGCCGCGACGGAGCCCGGCGACCTTATCCATCAGGAGGGATTGTTCCTCCAGCGCCTCGCAGCCGATCTATGCCTCGATGCGGGCGACCTTCCGGGCGCTCATTCCTGGTTGGCAGCGCACGATGGCTGGCTCGCCTGGAGCGGCAGTGTCCTTGGTCGGGCCGATGGTACTCTCGGCTGGGCGCGCTATCACCGGGCCGCGGACGATGGCGACAGCGCGCGAGCACGTGCATCCGAAGCCCTCACGCTCTCCAGTGAACCGGATCAACCATTGGTTCGCCTGGCCGCCCACCGGCTCCTTGGCGAGATCGAAACCGCGACCGGTAATCTCCTGGACGCCGAGCCCCATCTGACCGCCGCTCTCGACCTGGCCGACGCATGCGAGGTGCCCTTCGAACGGGCGCTGACGCTTCTTGCCATCGCAGAGCTCCACGCGGCGCAAGGCGATACTCCTGAGGCGGCTGCTCTTCTGGACGACGTCCGTCACCTGTGCACCTCGCTGGGAGCGGCACCGGCACTCGCCCGTGCCGCCGTACTGGCGGCCTGTCTGTCCGCAAAGCCGCCTGGTGTGCGTTACCCCTCCGGTCTCACGCAGCGGGAGGTGGAGGTCTTGCGCTTGATAGCGCGACGACAGACCGATAAGGAGATCGCCGAGGCGCTCTTCCTCGGGCCCCGTACGGTGCAGTCCCACGTTGCCCACATACTCAACAAGCTCGACGTCGCGAATCGGCGCGAGGCGGCGGCGCAGGCCGAGAGCCTCGGTCTGGTCTGAGTAGGATCAGTCGGCACCGTAAGAATTACGGAGATGGCGGCTCGTCCTCTCGCGCCAGAAATCCGTAATCCGGCGGATGTGCACCGCGGGAGGATGATGCATCCTAGGACCAGCCCCGGAAGCACCCGGGGTGAACACGCGTCCTAAGCGATGGAGCAAGGAGGCACACCATGGCAACGATGACCGTCGAGAGCGCCCCGATCCTTGATGAAACAGCCGTCCAGGGACTGGCCGCCGCCATGCGCGGCAATCTCATTCAGCGCGGTGATCCCGGATACGACGAGGCACGAACGATCTACAACGCGATGATCGACAAGCACCCGGCTCTCATCGCCCAGTGCGCCAACGTCGCCGACGTCATTGCCGCGGTCAACTTCGCGCGTGATAACGACATCATCGTGGCCGTCCGCGGCGGTGGGCACAACGGTCCGGGACTTAGCCTCGTCGATGATGGCTTGGTGATCGATCTGTCAGCGATGAACGGGGTGCGGGTCGATCCGGTCAATCGCACTGCCCGCGTCGAAGGGGGCGCGCTTCTGGGCGACCTACACCATGCCACCAATGCCTTCGAGCTGGCAACACCTTCCGGCATCATCTCCACCACGGGGGTCGGGGGGATCACCCTCGGCGGAGGACTGGGTCATCTCACGCGGCAAATGGGGTTGGCCATCGACAACCTGCTCGAGGCCGACGTCGTGCTGGCCGACGGTAGCTTCGTCACGGCGAACGAGAAGGAAAATCCCGATCTCTTCTGGGCGCTGCGCGGCGGCGGCGGCAACTTCGGCGTCGTGACCTCGTTTCTCTTCAAACTGCACCCGATCCCCAACCTCACCGCTGGGCCGATGCTCTGGCCGCTGGACCGTTCAGCCGAGGTGCTGCGCTGGTACCGCGACTTCATCGTGCAGGCGCCAGACGAGCTCAACGGCTTCTTCGCCTTCCTCACGGTTCCAGCCGTGGCCCCCTTCCCCGAGGAGCTATGGAACCAGAAGATGTGCGGCGTGGTCTGGGCTTATACCGGGGAGACGCCCGAGGAGGTACTTGCGCCGATTCGTGCCGAGTTCGGACCTCCCGCGCTCGACTGGGTTGGACCGATCTCCCACCCGGCGCTCAATAGCATGTTCGACGGGATCTATCCGGCGGGCGACCAATGGTATTGGAAGGCGGACTTCGTCACGGAGATCCCGGACGAGGCAGTCGACATCCATGTCCAGTACGCCGCGGAACTGCCGACTGGAAAGTCGACGATGCATCTCTACCCGATCGACGGTGTTGCGAGCCGGGTGGCCAAAGACGCCACCGCCTGGAACTACCGGGACGCCAAGTGGGGCATGGTCATGGTCGGGGTCAGCCCCGACCCGGCCGACAACTCGCACATGATCGAGTGGACGCGATCGTATTGGAACGACCTGCACCCCTACTCCGCCGGTGGCGCCTACGTGAACATGATGATGGAGGAGGGGCAAGACCGAGTGCGCGCCTCCTATGGCGACCACTACGACCGGCTGGCGCAGATCAAGGCCAAGTACGACCCGAACAATCTCTTCCGTGTCAATCAGAACATCACCCCGGCGTAGGCACACGCACGCCGCGGCGAGACGGGCTGGAGTAGAACTCCAGCCCGTCTCCCTGTTGACTGGCCCGCAACCAAACCCGGCTCACCCGCGTCCTTCCCGACCCGACGCTCCATAGCCGACGTCGACCGCGCCGGGGAGATCGGTCTTGAAGACCCGGTAGAGGAACCAGAGCGACGGGATGAGGAAGAGCGCGCCGATACCGAAGATGACGAGGGCGGCACGCATCATCGCCGGCGAGGCGGCGGCGTTCTCGAAGGTCAGATCCGGTACCACCAGATAGGGATACTGCGCCAGCGCCCACCCCGCCAGGAGTAACGCGACCTCGGCGGCGGCGGCCATCCGGGCCAGCCGATAGCGGCGCGCGAAGACCGCCCACCCGGAGAGGAGGGCGAGGCCGATGCCCAGCGGCACCGCGACCACAGCGGCGCGGCTGGTGAGACCGTGCCAGATCCAGGGAGCGCCGCCGCGGGCCAGGATCAGCGCCAGCGCCGCCAGCACGGCAAATACGGCACCCGCCCCGAGGGCGCGGCGCCGGAAATCCTCTTGCAACTCATCCGTGGTCTCCAAGGTCAGATAGACGGCGGCGAGATAGGCGCAGGTGGCGAGAGCGAGGAGTCCGATCGCCAGGGGAAAGGGCGCCAGCCAGGTGCGCCAGGGGTCGCTGACCGGCAGCCCGTTGACGAGCCGGATCTGCCCCGAGGCGACCGCCCCCGCGCACATGCCGAAGAAGATCGGGGTGACGGTGCTGGCGACGGCGAAGACCCGATCCCAGACCCCGGCGCCGGTGGCGACGTTACGGGCCGGGGTGCGGAAGATGAAAGCCGCCCCGCGAAAGACGATCCCCAGCAGCGCCAGCGAGAGCGGGATGTAGAGGGCGATGCTCAGCGCGGCGAAAACGGGCGGGAAGACGGTGAAGACGAGCACGATCACAAAGATCAGCCAGACGTGATTTGCCTCCCAGATGGGGCCGATGGCATGGGCAATCACCTTGCGCTGCTCATCCGCGCGCGGACCTCCGGCTAGCAGGTCCCAGATGCCGCCGCCGAAGTCGGCGCCGCCCAGCAGCGCGTAGAGCAGGACGCCGAGGAGCAGGATGGCGCCGTTGAGAAAGGCGAGCTGGTTCTGCGGGTCAGGCCACGGCATGGCGGGCGTCCTCGTCTGATCGTGATGGCTCAGGTAGCGGTGGTCCGGGCGGTGGCGCCAGCTCCGGCAGCGGCTGCCGTCCGAGGCGAACGAGAAGCCAGACGAGCGTGGCGGCGAGGATGACGTAGACGAGGGTGAAGCCGCCGAGGGCCACGAACTGACCGGGAACGGGGGTGACGGCCTCACTGGTGCGCATGATCTCGTAGATGATCCAGGGTTGGCGACCGACTTCGGTGACGACCCACCCGGCCTCGATGGCGACGAACCCCAGCGGAGCGGCGAAGACGAGGGCCCGCAGCAGCCAGGGACCGGGGAACGCTCCGCAGCAGGACGATGCCGCCGATTGCGCCAGGCGGCGATCCAGTACCAGGCGACCAGACCGACCACGGCGAAGCCGATGCCGACCATGATCTGGAAGGCGACGTGGACGACGCGCGGGTCGGGCTGGTCCGCACGCGGCCACTCGTCCAGCCCGCGCACGACCGCGTTGGGATCGTGGTAGGCGAGGAGGCTGAGGAGACGCGGAATGCGGATGGCGTAGCGCGTCTGCCGCACCTCGACGTCCGGCCAGCCACCGATGCTCAATCCGGCGCCGGCCTCGGTTTGAAACTGCCCCTCCAGCGCGGCCAGCTTCGCCGGCTGGTTTTCGGCCACCCAGCGCGCGCTGATATCGCCGCTGATCGGTTGCAGCGGGGCGAAGACTGCGGCCAGGGCGATGGCGATCGTCAGCCCGGCGCGGTGATAGGCATCGTTGCGGCCGCGCAACATCCCCCAGGCGTAGATCCCGGCTACGGCGAGACCGGTGGCGATGTAGGCAGCCAGGACCATATGCAGCGACTGCTGGAACCAGGCGCTATTGAACATGGCGGCGATTGGGTCGACGTCGACTACCTGGCCATCGACGATGCGGAACCCGGCGGGGCCGTTCATCCAGGCATTGGCGGAGATGACGAAGATGGCCGAGGCCGTACCGCTGATGGCGATTGGGAACGCCGTCAACCAGTGGGCGCGGGGCGAGAGGCGATCCCAGCCGTAGAGATAGAGCCCGAGGAAGATGGCTTCGATGAAGAAGGCGAACCCCTCCGCCGAGAAGGGGAGACCGATGATGCCGCCGGCATAGCGCATGAAGATCGGCCAGAGCAGTCCCAGCTCGAAGGAGAGGATCGTGCCGGAGACCGCACCGACGGCGAAGAGGATGGCGAATCCTTTGGACCAGCGGCGGACGAGGGTGAGATAGACCTGGTTGCCGGTCCTCAGCCAAAGCCCCTCGGTGATGAGAAGGAGGACGGGCAGACCCATGCCGAGCACGGCGAAGACGATGTGGAAAGCGAGGGAAGTGCCCATCTGGGCGCGCGCGGCGAAAAGTTCGGTCAATCGGCACTCCCGACCCGGAAGTCTGCAAATGCGCCGCCTGCGTCCGGGTCACGTCGGGTGAAGGATACGAGCCTGACGCCGCGCGAGCCGCTAATTATGTCCCGATCTGAGACTGGTCCGCGGTCAGGCGCAAGCGATCTTGATCCACATGCAAACCAACGTCGCCGGACCGATTTCGTGCTCAGTGGCGCGCCGTTCCAGTTCCTCGCGGTCCTGCTGCGCGTGCAGAGATCGGGCACCTTCCCTCGCCTATTCCTGGCATCTCCAGAACCGGGGACGGCGGTAAGATGCTGTGGACCGGCCGTCTGTCGGGCGGCCATCAGCCAGCAAAAGGAGGTCAGCCATGCGTCGCGCTACGCTCGTCGTCTCGATCCTTGCTCTCGTGCTGCTAGGCCTTCTTGCCGCGAACCGCTCGCCGGCCACAAGCGCCCAGGACGCCACCCCGATGGCGGGACAGGAGTTCGTCGGCTCCTGGCGCCTGACCGTAGCCGAAGCTCAGGCACCGCCATTCCTCGCCCTCGGCACGTTCGGAGCCGACGGCACGGTGGTGGTCTCGCCCCCACCCGTGGTGCCTCCCTCGCCGCACGGGCCCGCCACGGTGGTCCACACCAGCGCGGGGCATGGGGCATGGGATGCGACCGGCGCGGACACCGCGATCGTCACCTTCGTGCTCCTGGCAGCCGACGAGCAGGGCAATCTCTTCGCCACTCGGACCATTCGCGCCAGCCTAACGCTCGGCGCCGACGGCCAGAGCTTGAGCGGGGTGTTCGAGGCGACCGTCGCCGACCCGGCGGAAAACGTGATGGCGATCGATTCGGGGGTGATCCAGGCCACCCGCATCATCGCCGAGGCACCGGGAACGCAGGACGCAACGCCGGTAGCTGGCACTCCGGCGGCGTAGCGGCCGCTTTGGCCAGACTGGTGATGAACAAGGGTGATAGGGTGATTACTCGCTGCGCTCGTGGTGATGGGGTGATAGGAGACGCCCTCCCGTTCTCCCTATCACCCCGTCACCCCGTGACCCCCACAGGTCGCGGGCGATCTTCTCGGCGCCGACGAAGGTGGGGAGATTCGTGTTGGCCAGGGTGACGAAGGGCATGATCGCGGCATCGGCGACGAGGGCGCCTTCCAGCCCGTGCACGTGCCCGGAGGCATCGACGACGGACGCAGGGTCGCTGGCTGGTCCCATGCGGCAGGTGCCGGCCGGGTGATAGTCGTGCGACGCGTGGCCGAGGATCCAGTCTCGGATCTCCGCTCGTGAGTTGATCGAGGGACCGGGTCTCAGCTCGTCGCCCAGCAGCGACGCCAGCGCCGGTTGGGCACCGAGATCGCGGCAGAGCGAGAGGGCATCGGCGAGGGCGTCCAGATCGTATTCCTCGGGGTCGGAGAAATAGTTCGTGTCGATGACCGGCGGCGCTTTGGGATCGGTGGGAGCGGTCGGGTTGAGGCAAATCGTGCCGCGCGAGCGCGGCGCCATTACCGCGGCGGAGATGTGGAAGCGCCAGCCTTTGCCGCCGAACGGGCGGGAAGCGACGGGGTAGAGGTGGAGATCGTACGGTCCCTGGCAGCGGCTCGAGCGAGCGAGACCGATGGTGCCCTCTTCCCGTGGTAGCCCGCCGGCGGCGATGAACGCCTCCAGCGAGGCGACGGTCTCCGGCAGACCCGAGTAGTGCACCCCGATGGCCGGGTGGTCCTGGAGATTGCGACCGATTCCCGGCAGGTCATGGTGGGGAGCAATCCCCAGCGCTCGCAGCGCGTCCGCGGCGCCGATCCCGGAACGGAGCAGGATCAGCGGCGAGCCGTACGCGCCCGCGGTGAGGATGACTCTGCCGGCGGCGATTTGGGATGAGCCCACGGGACCGACGACGTCCAATCCGGTGACTCGCGTCCCGTCCAGCGTCAGCTTGTCGGCGAGGGTATCAGGGACGATGCGCAGGTTCGGCAGATGGCGCAGCGGGTCGAGGTAGGCGAACGCGGCGTTCCAGCGGAACTTCGTAATGGGATCGATGTTGACGGGCCCGATGGCGAAGCCGAACTCGGGATCGAGACTGGAGAGATCGCGGATGAAGGGATATCCGGCATCCGCCGCGGCGTCGAGGACGGCTAGATGAAAGGGAGTCAGCTCCTCCCGCGGTGGGGTATGGACCCGCAACCGGTCGTTGATCTCCCGGAAGAGCGGCTCCACCTCGGTCGCGCTCCAGCCAGGGTTCGCGACGGCCCAGGCATCGTAATCAGACCGGTGCCCCCAGACAGCGGCGCAGCCATTGTGCGAGGAGCACCCTCCCATCACCCGTGCTCGTTGCAACGCCATGTCCGGCGTCCCGTAGCGGCAGGCGGAGGTGTATTCCCAGGAGACCTCCTCGACCGGCATCAGCGTCGGATCGAGCAATCGCTCCGGCCAGGCTCCGCTCGAGGGCGGGCCGTAGTCCGGCCCCGCCTCGAGCAGCAGCACTTCCTCGCCCGCCTCGGCCAGCCGCGCCGCAATGACGGCTCCCGCCGGTCCCGCCCCGACCACGACCGTACCCGCACGAGAGTCGGAAGTCGGAAGTCGGAAGTCGGAAGATTTTCTCTCTGTCACGCCATCACTCTCGTTCGACCCCGCCAGCGGCAACGATCCTCCGACCTCTGAATTGATGCTCGCGCCGGGATGATACGGGCAAACGCGGGTGCCGCGGCTGTGAACCTGACGCGCTACGTTCGCGATGGTGCCTCGCCAAGGTAGGACGCCAGATGAGCAAGCTGCTCCTTCCAGAGCCCCTTCCAGCGGGCGACGTCCTCGGCGCTGGCGAGGCGATCTTGCTGGAGCTGAGCGGCCGCTTTGCGCGGTCCTTTGGCGACGAAGGTGACAGCGAGGCGTGTCTCGCCCGGCAGAACGTCGAAGCGCGCCGACTTGGGCGGTTGACTCGTTCGAGGGCGCAGCTCGACAGCCTCCAGCCAGCGCTCTCGCTCCTCGTGCTCGGCGAATGCCGCGAAGAGGCTCTCGACCGGGACAGCGAACGTCTTGCTGGCGTTCATCGAGAAGCCATCCGGCCGCTCGTGGAGGGCCCGCATGCCGCGGGCGCGCTCGTAGCCAACGGTGACGCTCTGCGCCCACCAGCCCTCGATCTCATATGTCTCGGCAACGTAGCGAGCGATTTCAGTGTGGTTGTGCGTGGTTCCCTGCCAGGCATCGAGCAGGTCGAACCATTCGTCCCAGCTCTTGCCGGTGGCACGCAGGACAGCGGCATCGCTGACGCCCGGTTCGGCCGCTCGCGGCGGGAGCGCCGTTGCTGGTGTGGGCAGTGCGGCGTCATCAGGCAACGGCGCGGGGTCCGCGGCGCCGTCCGGGTTCGCTTGCTCCTGGCGGTGGAGATCGAGGAGATAGTGGCGTGCGGTGGAGTAGCGCTCGCCGGTCTTGGCCATGCGAGCGCGGACAGCCTGCTTCTGGGCTTTGTCTTTGGTCATCGTCGGTTGTTCCTCACCGGCCAGCCGCCGCGGGACTCACGCTCCCGGGACCGCTAGCCCCAGCGAAGAACGACCAGACACCGGACCTCACCTGAGGCGAGACCCGAACCCGAGGCGAAGCCCCTTTGCCCCTCCGGGCCGGCGGCGTGAGCGCCGGGTGAGAGGTTCGGCGCGGGTGAGCGCCGTGGTCTGCATTCTACGAACCACGAGTGCGAACGATCAAGACGGCGTTCCGAGATATGACTCCCCGATATGGCCGCCGGCCCGCTATCCTTCAGCAGTCGCGGTTGGCACAAAGGTGAGAGGAGAAGACTATGCGGACGCGCTCCTCGATTCGGCTCAGCGGTGGGGTGGTTGCATTGCTCGTGGTCGTTGCTCTGGTCATCGGCGGGGCAACCATCGGCCAGGCGGCGCAATCAACGCCCGAGACGACGGCTCCGATTCGGATTGTTTGGCCGGCTCCAGACGCGGAAGTCATTGGGCGAGACGTCAGCGTGAGCTGGCAGGCGCCCGGCTTGCGGATAGTTCCCGCCGCCCAAGCAGAGAACGAAACGGACTATCACGCTCACTTCATTGTCGACGGCGCGCATGAAGCCGTTGAGGGGGGGCCGATTCCACAGCAATGCGGCGTGCTGCACACCGCGGCCAACCCGGCGGTGCTCACCAACCTTCCACCCGGCGAACACACCGTTCAGCTGGTCATCGCCAACCCGGGCCATGTCCCCGTCACCGGATTGGATCGACCATCGGTCAGCTTTACGGTCGTCGAGAATCCGGACGCAATTCGCATTACCTCCCCGGAGAACTGTGAGCAGGTCACCGGGCCGGACGTAGAGATTGCATGGGAGGCGCCGGGCCTGACCATTGTCCCCGCCGCCGAAGCCAAGGCGGAAACCGATCTCCACGCTCACTTCATCGTCGATGGCGCCTACGAGGTGGTCGCTGGGGCTCCAATTCCGGTGCAGGACGGCGTCATTCACACGGCGGCCAATCCGGTGACGATCGAGGGGCTGGCGCCGGGTGAGCACACAGTACAGCTCGTTATTGGCGATCCGGGTCACGTCCCGATCGCGGGGCTCGCGCGTCCGCAGCTGACGATCATTGTCAGCGACCAGGGCGCGGCCACACCGGAGGGAGCTGCCGTAGCCACGCCTGCCTAGTTGGTCGAGGCCGCGAAGAACGGAAGATCGTCGAGCCAGCGATCGCGCTGACGCTCGTTTCGCGCCTTGCATCGCAACGAGCGAACAACAGTGGAGATGAGTGGCTCTCGCTGGATCGGATGTTTTCTAAAGAAAGCGGCCGAGGGCCTCGACCACGCGCTCGACGGCGCGGACCGAGGCGATCGGATCTCCCGGGATATCCATGCCGTGGTCCGCGTTTGTGACGACCACGGCTTCGCCGGTCGTCGCCACCTGCAACGTCTCCAGCACGACGGGATCAAACTGCGGATCGGCCGTACCGATGACGAACAGCGAGGGACCTCCATATTGGGAGATTTGCTGGCCTAACCGTTCGTTGCTGAGCAGCGGCGTCAGCCAGACGGCTCCCACGGTGGGAGGCGAATCGGCCAGTGTCAGCAGGTGTCCCATAGCCAGGGTGCCCAACGATTTCCCGATCAGGACGACGCGCTCGTAGGCTCGCTGGCCAAGCGCGGTGCGCCAGGCAGCGGTGGTATCCGCCAGCAGCCACCGGTCCCGTTCCGGCTTTGACAGGGTCTGGAACTCTGGGCGCTTGTGATAGGAGTACTCGACGCGCAAGACGTCCCAACCCCGTTCCAACGAGAGCTTCTCGGCGTAGTAGAAGATCGGCATGTCGAGGGTGTAGGCGAATCCGGGCAGGAGAACCGCTAACTGGTCGATGGCGCCTTCCGGACGCAGCAATCGGTTCGGCACCGGCTCATCGCGATATCCCTGGATCGTCAACGTCGTGGACGTCGCCATAGCTGCACTCCAGTTGCGAGACGGCGAGACGGCGAGACGGCGAGACGGCGAGACGGCGAGACGGCAAGGAAGAGCGTAGTCGAACAATTGAGGAATCGGGAAGCACCGCGGTGATATCGGCTGGCCACGCTCACGATGCGCAAAAGCGGTTGTCGATTGACGACCCGAACGGCCCGAACAGCTTGTAGGTCCTCGATGAGGCTCGCCGCCGATGTTCGAGGAGCCGTCCGTGGCTACCCGGCTGCCGGGGCGCTGGGTAGGGCGTCCTCCGCGGCGCGGCAGTCGGCGCCGGCACAGAGGCGCAGGGCGTCCAGGCTCGCGGCCAGCGCCGCGAGCAGCGCCGGGTCGGCGGTGGCGGCGAGATTCTGGAGCTGATACGGATCGGTCTGCATATCGTAGAGCTCACGCTCACCGCTCGCGTACTCGACGTAGAGATACCCCTCGGTTCGTAGCGCCAGATAGGGCGGTGAGTCGATGGGCGCGATACCGGCGATCTCCTCCCCTTCTTCATGCTCGAGTGCTTCGTGATCGTCGGGGGTAGCTGCCACGAGTACCGGCCCAGGTGCGCCCCACTGATCGGGACGGGTGCGGCCGTAACGCTCGACGAGGAACCCATGCCGCCATTCGGCGGGGGGATCGCCATCCAGGAGCGGTACGAGCGAGCGGCCGTCGACGAAGTCCGCGGGCGACGCGTGCGCCAGTTCGGCAAAGGTCGGAGCGAGGTCGATGTTGAGGGCGATGGAGTCCACCACGGCGCCGGCCGCCACGCCCGGGCCGCGCACGATCAAGGGAACGCGGATCGACTCGTCATACGGGGCCTGCTTGCCGAGCGGGAGTCCGTGCTCGCCGAGCTGGTAGCCGTTGTCCGAGGTGAAGACGATGTAGGTGTTGTCGAGGACGCCGGCGGCGTCGAGGGTTTCGACGAGCGAGGCGACCATCTCGTCGACCGCCAGCAGCGATCGCAGCCGCCGCTGGTAGCGGTCGTCGATAAGCGCGATCTGGTCGTCGTTGAGCGCCAGGAGGGCCCGCACCCAGGCTGGTTTATCGCTCACGTCAGCCTCATTGAATGACGGAACGCGCGGCGCGTTCACATCGGCGAAGGCTCCCGTGTGGCGCGATGCCGGGGTGGACGGACCGTGGGGTGCGTATGGCGCAATGTACAGGAAGAAGGGATCACCGGCGGCGGCCGCGCGATCGACGAAATCGGTCGCCCTGGCGGCCAGCACGTCGGTTGAATAGTCGGATGGCTGCTGCCCATAGAGAACGATCGTGCCATCCTCGTTGAGGACGTAGTCGCTGTAGTACGACCCTCCCTCGTCGTCATCGCCCGACGCGAAGGCGCTCCACTCGTCCCATCCCGGCGGCACATAGGCCTCCGCGGCGTCCCTGGGGTAGCGGTTGAGGTATTTGCCGATGAGGGCAGTACGGTAGTCGGCGCCCTGGAGCCAGGTCGCCACGGTCGAGTCCTCGTCGCCGAGGCGGTAAAAGGCTGGGAAACCGCCGTTGTCGCCAGCATTGCTGAGGACCCCGTGAGAGTGCGCGTATTGCCCGCGCAGCAGCGAGGCGCGCGAGGGGCAGCAGAGCGGGGTCGTGACAAACGCGTTGGTGAACGTGACCCCCTCCCGGGCGAGCAGCGATTGCAGGTTGGGCATGCAGGCAACCGAGCGGGCATCGAGATCGTCGGTGTTGATGACGACGATATTCGGTGGGATCGAGGGACTGGCCGGGCGCTGGATACCCGTCTCGTTTGCCGGCAGCAGCGGTTGTGGCGTGCCGGCAATCGGTGTGCCGGCGGACGCGCCAGTCACGGAGCAGGACCGCGGTGCAATCGAAGGTGTCGCTGATTCCGGTGAGGCGGCGGGCGTCGCGGGTTCCCCCAGATTTACCGGCGGCGCCTGGCCGGGGCACGAGCCAGTGTCGAGGCACATTACCTGCGCTCGCGCCAGCGCTTCGATGGTCGCCAGCGGCACGTCGGGGATGCCGACCATCTGGACCTGCGCTGCCCACGCCCCGACCTGGGCCTCGACCAGGTAGCCGCGCGCGGTCCCCGCTCCACCCCGCTCGGTAGCGATGGCCAGCGTCCCGGATGCATCGCCGATCGTCGCGGCGCCGGCGAGCGGAATGGCCTCGATGACGTTTGGGGATTGCTCGGCGCGCTCCACTCCTCTCTCCAGCCAGCCGGCGGCATCTCGCTCGCTGGCAAACTGGTAGAGCAAGACCCCAAAGCGGGTGTCATCGGTCCGCGCCGGGCTGCCGCGGGGGATGCTCTGCGCCACCCCATAGACCACGAGGGCATCGCCGTAGCGCCCGGCGCGATCGGCGAGCTCGTCCGGCGTCTCACCGTAATTGGGTAAGGTCTGCCCGTCCAGGCGCCCATACTCGTCCGAGCGGGTCTCGATGTCCGGACCTTCCAGGCGCAATATCGCATTGCTCAGGCGGGGGCCGGCCCCCGCCTGACCGCGGCGCACCCTGGCCAGCAGCAGCTCGCCGAGGGCTTCGAGCGTGACCAGGTCCGGCTGACGACCGTCGAACTCCCCGATCGTGACCCCCGCCACCAGATTGTCGACCTGAAACGTCAGGTCCAGCGCCCGGTACGGCTCGCCGTCGGCGGTGGAGCGCCGAAATCGCGTGATCTCGGAGCGATCGCCGATGATGCGCGTCCCCGGCACGTCTTTCATTTCCGCGTCCGGGGCCTCGCTCTCGAGGAGGGTGAACCCCGCATCTGCTCCCTCGGCAGAGGTGTATTCGATCACGTAGGGGGCGGCGAACGTGCGGAGCCGCGAGGGTGGGGCTCCCGGGCGGGAGGGGCGCCCAAGCTGTCGCTGGTAGCGCCGCTGGAACCCCGCCGCGGAGAGGGCGGCGCGGACCTCGTCGGCATCGCTGGCGAGACTCGGCAGCGCGGCGCCGGTCAGCGCATATTGCTCGGCCTGCTCCTCGAGATCGAGGAACGCACTCGTCTGCTGACCGAAGCCGGTCAGGCCGATGCCGTCCAGATCGAGCGGGGTCAGCGCCATCGCCGCCAGGTCAAGCGGAGGAGCGGAAGAGACCGGAGAGGCAAGCGGCACGATCCGTGAATGGAGGCCAGGCGCCAGACCCGGCGCCAGGCTGAGCACGATGAGGACCAATGCCGCGGTCACCGACCAGCGAGCATGCACGTGTGGATGCTTTCTCATGCGTCCGTTTCAGTCTCTGGGCGCAGGCGATCCCACTCCGCCACTCCGGCTTGCAACCGGCGTTGCACGAGGCGCCACTCCACCGAGACGGGTGAAATTCTGCACAAGATTCATGAACGGCGCGGTCTCCTCGTCGTCCTCGGGGAGATTGGAGGTCGGGAAAGGGTACCAACTCGTCAGTTCGAGGTGGTCGGGGCGACCGCCCGCGGCGCGGTAGGCGAGGTACGCGGCCAGGACATTGTCGCGGAACGCCACGTTCGAGGTCGCGCCACCGACCTTGGAGACGTAGATGAGCCCGAACGGAACCTGGAGCTCGCCGCGCACGAAATCCTCGGCCTCGCGCACATTGGCCCATCCCGGCGAGGCGGACTCCATTGGGAAATCGAGATGGATGAAGGCCAATCTCAGACCATGGGCCGCGAGCTCGTCCTGGAGGCGGCGGTAGACGTTCTGGTAGTCCCAGCCCTTGGCGGGCATGGCGTCGACCAGACCGATCTCGATACCAGGGAAGCGCTCCGTCATGTGGCCTACATAGCCAACGATGTCGGCAATGCGGAATTCGTACCCACTCTCTTTGCCATAGGCCGGGCACGACCCGCTCACTTTCGAGAGCGGGCTTTGCAGGCTGAGATACGAGATACGGGCTCCCAGGTCGAGGAGACGCTCGATCGCCTTGACCTCGGCACTGAGGCGGCGGGAATGACCGGCACACTGGGCGTTCGTGGCGCCGGTCACGTTGACCGCGAGCGCGACGTCCCACGCACGCAACTTTGGCAGGAACGATTTCCGCAGGAAGCCGTCGCTGAGCGAAACATGCTTGCCGAGGAGCGATGTCACGCGCACGACCCAGACGTCGACGAAACCTCGCGCCTCATCCCACTCATCGCCGCGGGTGGTGAACATCTTGAAGAAATCGGGGGCGAGCTCGCCCGCTCCACCGTAGTTCGGCGGCTGGACCCACAGCGATCCCTGGTCCGGTCCGGCGACGGGTGCCGGCGCGAAGAGACCGTCCCGACTCAGCGGCGCGACGAGCTCGGGCGGACTTGCACTTGCAGAAACCCCTCCCGCCAACTGATGACCGAGCACGGTCGCGCCCATCGCGGCGAGCGAGCGGCGCGAGATGCGCTCTCGGGGAGGTCCCTGGTTCTCCACCATACCGTGACTCTCCGCATCACGTCGGGCAGCGCGCCTCGACGCTCTCCCCCGTGCTGGTGAGGATGCGCGCTCCCTCTTTGGACAGGCGGTCGTTATCGTAGATGGCGTTGCTGATACCGCCAGTGGCGGGGTCCGCGCCGGCGCCGGTCTCGTAGGTACGCGTCTGACCCGGAGCGATGGCGAGATCGGGATCAGGGGCGCCCTCTTCGCCCGCGACCGGCGGTCCCACCAGCGACCGAATCTCCGTCACGACGACGGTCTCGTCGCCAGTATTGGTGATGATGGTCTGCTCGGGCGTTGTCTCGCAGCGGAGCTCGACCTGGAGTCCATTCACCGTCGTCCCACCCCGGTTGCGGCTCCCGGCATCGCGGGGTGGAGGACCATCCAGCGGATCGGGTGCAGGTTCCCGGGTACGGTCGGGTGCAGGTTCACGGGTACGGTCGGGAGCGGGAGTCGGCGATGCCGTGACCGGTGACCCCTCGCGCCGCTCCCGGAGACGGACGGCTCGCGAGGCGGGGATGGCACTCGACCAGGGCTTGCGGATGATGATGTTGCCGGAGATGAGGACCGACGCCCACTCACCACAGTCGTGCCCGATGAAGATCGTGCCGACGGTTATCGCTTCGGTGCAATCCGTCGGTCGTTCGATCGGCTGCGCGGCGGAGGGCTGAGAGCAGCCGAGCGCGATCAGCAAGGCGAATATGAGCGAGATTGACGTGCGTCGACGGTTCATCGCGGCCTCGAGTTCTGGCGTCCGCTGGAATTTTCCTCATCGAGTGCCTTGGCCGGAGGACTGAGTCGGCAATGGCCACTGCATGCAGAATCCAGTCCCACCGAACCGCACCTGAATCCTTTGCCGAGAGCAGTCAATGCCTAGCACTACAGAAGAGAATCCGTGGTTCGTATCTTTCCTGGTGGCGCTCACCCGCAGTCGCTGCAAACACTCACCCACATTTGAGATACTCATTTCAGGAGCTTGCACTATGAAGCGCAAATTCACAGTCAGTATCGATCACGAGAGCAACTGGTACGTAGCCCAGTGTCTCGAGGTCGACGTCGCAAGCCAGGGTGAAACGGAGCAGGAAGCTCTCCTCAACCTGCGCGAGGCCATCGCGCTCCACTTCACCCCGCCTGTCGCTACGGCATTTCCCGATCTGCGACTGATCGAGGTCGAGATCGGTGCCGCCTAGGCCACTCCCTTATCGCGAGGTCAAGCGCAACTTGGAGACAGAGAGATTGCAGCGGGGACGCTGCGTAGCATTCTGCGGCAGGCCGGACTGATCTGGGACGAGCTCGACGCACTATAGGGGAGGGGCTCGTGACCCAGGCCATGGCGCAATTCCGGATCGTGCTCGGGCAGCGGGCGTCGTGGCCGGAGCTGCTGGCGCGCACCCGCGAGACGGAGGCGCTCGGCTTCGACGGCCTCTTCCTGGTCGACCACTTCTACGGGCTCTTCGACGTCATGGACCCAACGCACGAGGCCTACACGATGCTGGCCGCGCTGGCGCCCTTCACCCAGAGCCTGCGCCTCGGGGTAATGGTCTGCGGCAACACGTACCGCAATCCGGCGTTTCTGCTCAAGCAGGCGGTCACGGTCGATCATATCTCCGGCGGCCGGGTCGATTTCGGTGTCGGCGCGGGGTGGACAGAGCGCGAACACGAGGCCTACGGATGGCCGTTTCCATCGGCTCGGGAGCGCGTCGACCGCTTTGCCGAGGCGCTCGAGATCTGGGATCGGCTCCAGCAGGAAGAGCGCACGACCTACGAAGGTCAGCATTACCAGATCGTCGACGCCCCGTTCGAGCCCAAACCGCTGCAGCGGCCGCGGATGCCGTTGCTGATCGGTGGCTCGGGGCCGCGCATGCTCCGCCTCGCCGCGCGCCACGCCGACATCTGGAATGCGGTCGGGACCCCGGACGAGGGCGGCGCGCTCAATCAGCGCCTCGACGCGGCCTGCGCCGAGGAAGGGCGTGATCCCGCGTCTCTGGTGCGCACCGTTAGCCCTCGGCTCAACCTGCTGGCGTCGGTTGAGGCCTTCGTAGATGGCGTGGCGGCGTACCGCGCGGCCGGTTTCCGCGATATCTACCTGCCGTGGCCTCGCACCGAGAGCGAGGTCCCCGTTCTGCGCCAGGTCGCGCGCGAGGTGCTTCCCGAGTTGCGGGGCGGGACGATGTCAGCCGAGCAGTCAGCAACTCGAGCTCCTCGGCGCGATGACCTGACGGCTGTGGACGAGGTGGATGTCGTGCGGGCCTACGCCGCGGTCCGCGACGGCACGCCACGGCGGTTGCTCGATTTCCTCATCGATCATCCGGACGAGCGGTTCGACGGCGCCGCCTTGATGCGGCATCTCGAGCTGCGGCGTCACGACGAGGTTGCGCGTGGGTTCGCCGCGCTCGCCGCGGATCTGGCCGAGCACGGCCTCGCGCGTCCCTGGAACGAGGCGCAGGCTGGCTACCTCCTCCCTGCGCAGCACGCGGCGATTCTCGGCCGTGCGCGAGATGGAGACGGTGAGTCAGCGAGTCAGATAAGACCAGCATAGTCCAGATGGCTGATAGGCTCATGACCCGACCCGGTGCGTTGGGAGAGGGCCCCTTCATCTCTCAGTCCGGCCCGCTTCGCCGGCAAAGGGAAGCGATTTCCGAGAAACGACGAAAAGGGTATTGACATTCTGGCACGCCGGGTGTACGTTCATTGCAAGCCAGACGCGGACGGGAGCAATCCCGAATGCGGAAAGCCAGCAGAACGCCGATGGTTTGGACGCAAGTCTAGACTGTCGGCGTTCAGCTTTAAGTGAACACCGAGCGAAGTGCTCCAAGATCAAGGTGGGCTGGACGACCTCAGCCCACAGGCCCTCGTGCCGAGGCGCTCCGCGCCGGGCGACGAGCCCAACTCCTACCCCGCCGCCCATCGCAGGGCATCCTGCCCCGGTTGGACTGGAATTCGCATGGGATGACCTCGTCGCAAGCGGCCGCTCGTACTGCTGCAGCAGTCGGTCTTGCACCTCCGCTTGCGGTTCTTGCGGCCTTCTGGACAACCTGGTGTCTGTTCGCAGCGGGGGGACTTGGCGAGAATCCACGAAACAGGTATTGACATCCGGGCACGGAGGGTGTACGTTCACTGTACACCGGAAGCGGACGGGAGCAATCCTGAAAGCGGAAGGTCAGCAGAACGCCGACGGGTCCGGGGTCAAACCTGGTCTTGTCGGCGTTCAGCTTTGTTGCGGTCCGCTCGAGCAGGGATTTCTGCCCCGCTCTTTGCTGGCGACGCAGACTTTCCGCACACCTGGATGATTGGCGCCGGCAACGCGCGAGCGGATGTGCGGCGGAGCCGCGTCGCCCAATGACTTCATCCCCCTCATCCGATTGGAATCCGGAGCAATACGGGCGGTTCCGCGACGAGCGGGCACGACCTTTCTTTGATCTGCTCGATCTGGTGCGGCCGCGTCCAGGAATGCGGGTCGTCGACCTCGGCTGCGGCACCGGCGAGCCGACGCGTGAGATGCACCAGCGGCTTTCAGCGCGGGAGACGATCGGCATCGACAACTCGCCGGCGATGCTGGCCAGGAGCGCGGCCTTCGCGGGCGACGGTCTGCGATTCGAGCAGGGAGACATCAGCGCGTTCACGAGCGAGGGAGACGTTGATCTCGTCTTCTCCAACGCCGCACTGCACTGGATTCCCGACCACGAGTCGTTCCTGCCCCGACTCGTCGCCGCTCTGACGGCGACCGGTCAGCTCGCCGTCCAGGTCCCCGCCAGCGACGATCACGCCTCTCACGTAACGGCGGTCGAGGTCGCGGGCGAAGCCCCGTTCCGGGAAGCACTGGGAGGACACGTCCGCCGGTCGCCGGTGCTGGCTCCCGAAGTCTACGCAACGCTCTTGCACCGCCTGGGGTTCACGGAACAACACGTCCGCTTGCAGGTCTACGCCCACGAGCTGGAATCACATGAGGCGGTCGTGGAGTGGGTACGGGGGAGCGTGCTCACGGACTACGAACGCCGTCTCCCGGCCGAGCTCTGGCCGCGCTTCCTGGAGCGGTATCGGGAGCGTCTCCTGCCTCAGCTCGAGGATGATCGACCCTTCTTCTACCCGTTCAAACGGGTGCTCTTCTGGGGAGCTCGCTAGGACGCCGAGACGGCAGAGACGGCAAGACGGCAAGACGGCAAGACGGCAAGACGGCAAGACGGCAAGACGGCAAGACGGCAAGACGGCAAGGAAGAGACTACGGCGACAGCCGAAAGCTGATTGCCGATAGCGGCCTCAGTAGAATTGTCTGCGCCACGCCTGTCTGCCACACGGAGACGCTCATCATGGCTATCGTCAACCGCATCAGCGAGCAGGAGTACCGGGAGCTTGCGCTGAGCGACTCGGATCGACTCTGGGAGCTGTGGGATGGCGTGCTCGTGGAGAAGCCATTGATGAGCATGAAGCACGACGACGTGGCGTTTCATCTTGGGTATCTGCTCCAGAGCCAGCTCGATCGAAGCGTCTATCGTGTCAATGTCAATGGAAGTAAGACCCGCCGCTCCTCACGGAATTACTGCATCCCCGATGTCGTCGTCATTCCAGCAGCTTTTGTGCTGCCGTTTGCGAACGACCCACAGACGTTCAATGCCTTCGCCGAGCCACTGCCGCTGGTGGTTGAGATCTGGTTCCCAACGACCGGAGACTACGACATCGCGGCGAAGCTGCCCGGCTATCGCGAGCGCGGCGACACCGAGATCTGGTTCATCCACCCCTATGAACGAACCTTGACGGCCTGGCGAAGGCAGCCAGACGGGAGCTACACGGAAGATCTCATCCGGGGCGGCTCCATCTCCGCCGTTTCTCTCCCTGGCGTCGTTATCAGCATTGATGTCCTGCTAGACGGCTAGCACCTGATCGGCTTGACGCAAAGAGAACCATTCGGCAAGGACAAGCCTGTGCCGCCCGCCGAGAGGCGAGTGCCTCGGCCCACCGTGGGAGAGAGCTAGGCGTTACCGGGTCGGTACGTGCCGAAGCTCCAGAGGTTTCCTTCGAGGTCACGAGCGGTGTACTCGCGGGAGCCGTATTCGGTGTCGGCCAGCGGGCGCACGATCTCCGCGCCCGCGGCGACGGCCTGGGTGTAGTGCGCGTCCACCCCGTCGAGCGCCACGTAGAGCCCCTGAGTGGTCAGGGGTTGGTTCCAGGGATTGTCCGTGTCCGAGGCCTTGCTCTGCATTGTGGGCATGATCACGCCGTCGCCAAGTCGCAGCTCGACATGGACGTATGCGCCATCCTCGTCCCGCATGATCTCCAACGGCTCGAAGCCGAAGACCCGGCACAACCAGTCGATAGCGGCCGCCAGATCCCGATAGCCCAGGATCGGGTACATGGTGACCTGCCCCACTGCAACTTTTGCTGCCGCTGCCTGCACGCTCATGGAAAGCCTCCTTTTGACCGTACCTTCTCGCGTCGAGGCGACTGGCAACAGGTTAGCCATCCGCACAGGTGTTCGTATTGGAGTTTTTTGACCCGCGCTCAGGAACCAATCCAGTCCAGGTAGCGGGCGGCGGAGCGACGCACTGCCTCCCTGGCGTCGGAGGCGACGATGCTCCCGGACCACCCGCCGTAGAGGCGATCGAACGCGTAGGGCTCGACCGCGGCGACAATGCGGCGAATGGCATTTGCACCGAGCGGGATGAGATTTGGATAGCTCTCCATGAAGCTCACCCAGCGCCGGTCGGCCACGACCTGGATCGTATCGCCGGTGAGCAGCGCGCCCGCACCGCCGGCGCCGTCTGGCCAGTGCAGAACGCAGCTGCCGGGGAAATGCCCGCCGCAGCGGATGAGCGTCAGACCTCTGCCCGGCAGGGGTTCCGCGGTATCTCCCTGCCAGAAGGTGATCGCCTCGTCGGGGCGGGTAACCCAGGCGCGGTCGTCGGCGTGGAGGAACACCGGCACGCCACCGAAGGCGCGGCTCCACTCCGCCACCCCGGTGAAGAAGTGCGGGTGCGAGACGGCAATCGCGGCCAGACTACCGCGACTTTCGACGGCGTCAACCGTGTCCTCGTCGATGAAACTGATGCAGTTCCACAGCAGGTTTCCGGCCGGGGTCTCGATGAGGTGGGCCTGCTGACCGATGGCAAAGCGCGGCTCCGTGGCAAATCCGGTCAGACCGGGTTCGATGGACTCGACGGTGTTTCGGTGCTCGCGGCGGAGCTCGGCGAGGGTGGTCCAGCGCTGGCCCTGATGCCCGACGTACTGGCGCTCGTCCTCGCAGATGAGGCAGCGCGCCGGCGGCTCGGCCGTCACCGCGTATTGGGCGCCGCAGGTGACGCAGATGTGATGATCCATCGCTCTCCCCGGCGAACGCTCAGTCGGCGAATCCCCCGCCCGTCGCCAGCCTACGCCGCGCCAGTCCTTGCGGGGTATCGCCGGCAAGGCGCTGGAACTCATGGATTAGGTGAGACTGGTCGTAGTAGCCACACTGGCGTGCCAGCAGGCTCCAGTCCGGCGTCTCCGTGCTGAGGACGAGGCTTGTCACGCGTTGAAAGCGCAAGAGCCGGGCAACCTGCTTCGGCGGGAGACCGACCTGCTCCCGAAACCGGGCGATGAGCCGCTTTGGACTCCAACCAAGCTCCTCGGCAAGCGTCGCGATCGGAACGCGACCGCCGGAAATGGCCAGTTGCCGCCAGACCCAGGCAACTTCCGGCGATGGGCCGCGGGTATGCGTCAACTGAGCGGCGAGCGCGGCATCCAGTACAGCGAACCTGTCGTCCCACGTGGGAGCTGCTTGCATCCGCTCCGCCAATTCGACCGCCCATGCTCCGCAGATTTGATCGAGCGGGACGGAGCGATTTGCCAGTGCATCCATCGGCTGGCCCAGGAGCCGGTATGCCCCAAGCGGGGAGAGGCGCAGCTCTACGCCGCTCTGGCTGCCGGCGGTCTCGGTCAGCGTGTAGGTTTCGTGCAGCCCGGCGACGAAGCCGCCGCCGGAGGGGATGACGCTGGGCGCCGACGACGGTTGAGCGACCTGCAGCGGTGCGCCGAGGTTGACGATGACGATGATGTCTGCCGACGGTAGCTCTCGCCGCCGTAGCGGACCCGCGGTCTGCTCGGCGTATCCCCAGTAGTCCCGGGCCACGCCGCGTAGCCGGGGGCTGGCCGCATACCGTACCAATGCCAGTCCGCCGTCGGACGCGCGGGCAGCCATCGATTCGTCGTTGATACGTGTCGCGGTCTCTGTCATTGGCTTCCCCTCAGTGGGTCAGCATAGTGCGCTGGTTGCCGGGTAACCAGCAGCCGGCATGCGTCCGATGAGCCCCGCTCGAGCGGGCGATTCCCTCTCATGCGCTCGCGGCCGAGGGCTTCATCTCGACTTCATTCGACCCGCCGAGTATGGGTAGGATTCGGGAGACGCGACAGAGGATGGGTAAGGAGCGCACCGGCGTGCGAATCCTGGTTGTCGAGGACGAGCCGCGACTGGCGTCGCTGCTGCGACGAGGATTGACGGAGGAGGGCCACGCCGTCGATCTCGCCGCGGACGGCGAGGAGGCGCTCGCCTGGGTCGACGTCGGCGACTATGACGCGATCGTGCTCGACATCATGCTGCCCGGCATCGACGGGCTGGAGGTCTGTCGCCAGCTCCGACGACGGCGCCAGCGGATGCCGCTGCTGCTCCTGACGGCGCGGGATAGCGTGGCCGATCGCGTGGCGGGACTTGACGCCGGCGCCGACGATTACCTGGTGAAGCCCTTCGCCTTCGCGGAACTGGCCGCGAGGCTGCGTGCGTTGGCCCGGCGCCCCTCCGAGACCCACGATCCGGTGCTCTCGGCTGGAATGGTCCGACTCGACCCGGCGTCACGCCGGGTCTGGTGGGGCGATGACGAGGTCACGCTGCCGAACAAGGAGTTTCGCATCCTCGAATACCTGATGCGTCATCCGAACCAGGTGCTCACGCGGTCGATGATCGCCGAGCACGTCTGGGACTACGATTTTCCGAATGTCACCAACGTCATCGACGTCCATATCCGGCAGCTTCGCCGCCGGCTCTACGATCCCTACCCCGGTGGATTGATCGAGACGGTACGCGGCGCCGGGTACCGGCTTTGCGCTCGCTCGTGACCGCTCGCCGGCTACCGGTCCGCTGGCGCCTCACGCTCTGGTTCGCCGCCCTGCTGGCGCTGGTGATGGCACTCTTCGCAGGCGCCGTTTATGTCGTCTTGCGTCAGCAGCTGTACGACAGCTTCGACGAGCAGTTGCTCAACCAGACGGCGCTGACGCTCGCCGCCGTGAGCGTCGAGGACGGCGCTCCTACCCTGGAGCCGGCGGTGGCCAACGTCGCGGACGGCGAGTTTTTCCTGCGCTTGCTGGATGCGGCTGGGGAGACGGTGTTCGAGACCGGCGGCAATGCGGCCGGGGTACCACTGGATCCGACCGTCATCGCCGCTGCGCTCGCCGGCCGGACCGAGTACAGCGCGGCTCGGGATGAAGACGACGAGACGCTCCGACTTGTCTCCGTTCCCGTGCGCCCTGACGAGGCGGAAGGTCACATCTCCGGTGTGTTGCAGGTCGGCCTCGACCGAAATGAGATCGACGAGCCGATGGCCGGCCTGCTCTCCACGCTAATCCTGGCCGGTCCGGTGGTGCTGCTGGTCGCGGCCGCCGGTGGCTACCTGCTGGCGGGACGTGCCCTGCGTCCAGTCGCCACCATCACCGATCTCGCCGCGCGTATCGGCGCCGGTGACCTGGGCTCGCGGCTGAACCTCGATCTGCCCGATGATGAGCTCGGCCGGCTGGCGCGCACCTTCGACGCGATGCTGGCGCGCATCGACGACGCCTTCGAGCGACAGCGCCGCTTCACTGATGACGCCGCCCATGAATTGCGTACACCGCTCAGCTTGATGCGTAGTCAGGTCGACCTGACGCTGGCTCGCCCCCGCTCGACCGAGGCGTACCGGGAAGCACTGCAGGCTGTCGATGGAGACATCTCGCGCATGACCACTCTCGTCGGCACCCTGCTGACCCTGGCCCGGTCGGATGCGGGACAGCTCGCCACGGAACGCGCGCCATTTGACCTGGCCGATACCGTGCGCCTCGTTCTCGAGCAGTACGCTCCGGTGGCGGAGCAGGCGGGGGTCGTACTGCGCAATGAGAGCTCGCCCACTCTACTCGTCGCCGACGAAGATTTGCTCATGCAACTGCTGATCAATCTGGTCGACAACGCGCTGACCCATACCCCACCCGGGGGAACGGTGGTTGCCGGCTGCCGGCCAAATGCTGGCTGGATTCATCTCTGGGTCGGCGACAGTGGTGAGGGGATTGCCGCCGAACACCAGGACCGGGTTTTCGACCGCTTCTACCGGATCGACGCCAGCCGCAGCCGCGACCGAGGAGGGACAGGGTTGGGGTTGACGATCTGTCGAGCGATCGCCGAGGCGCACGGGGGAATGATCGACTTGACCAGCCGATTGGGGAGCGGCACCCGGGTCGAGCTCGTGCTGCCGGATGGGCAGCCCCACGCTTGAAGAGCACTGAGATCTAGAGCGCATCGCCAAACGTGTGTGATTCCGAGGCGAAGCGATCCGCACCACCTCATCCCAGCTTCATCCCGTCCTTCTAACGTCATTCCTGTTGGCGGCGGTCGCGCCGCCGGTGAGGACGCAACGTAGGAGGGCGACATGGATTACAGAATGGTCGGGCTCATTGGGTCGCTGGCTCTGATCGTGAGCCTGTTCGGAAGCGTGGCCGCACAGGAAGAAAATGCCGTTCCGGACGACCTCTCAGCGACGGTCGACAACCCGTACTTCCCGCTGGAGCCGGGGACGTCGCGGCGCTACGAAGGTCAGGAACTGAACCCGGACACCGGGGAAACGGTTGAGCTCCGCGTACGGGAGCATGTCTCCCCGGTGCCTGATGAAATCGCCGGTGCGCCAGTCACCACGTTGGCCGTCCAGGAGTACGAGGACGGCCAGCTCACCGAATCTACGAGCGACTACCACGCCCAGGGCGCCGACGGCACCGTCTACTACCTGGGTGAAGACGTGAATATGTACGAGGGTGGACAGCTCGTCAGCCACGAGGGAACCTGGATCGCCGGCGAAGGCGCCAATCAGGCGGGAGAGTTCATGCCGGCGGAGCCACGCGTCGGGGATCGCTTCGCGCAAGAGCAGGCGCCCGGTGTGGCTGAGGACATCTCGACCGTGATCGCCATCGATCTGACGTTGGAGACACCGGTGGGGACGTTCAGCGGCTGCATCAAGACTCAGGACCTCAACCCGCTCGATCAGGCCATCGAGCACAAGTATTACTGTCCCGGGGTGGGTCTGGTCCGCGAGGAGAATGCGAACGGCTCCCTTGATCTCGTCTCGGTGACGGGTGGGTGACCGTGGGTTATGGGTGATAGGTGATTGGTGATGGGAACGGAAGGGACCGGCGCCCACTCCGTCCCCATCAGGGGCCACGACCTTCCTGTACCATGAGGCGCGGGGTGGCCTACCGAGTGGGTGGACGACCGGCGGAGCATTGCGGCGGGTCCTGACAGGGTGCGAGGGACATGTAGGGGATGTGGCCCGACGAACCGCATGCGACCGCCGGTCTCCTCGTCGATCTCTACCATCTGGATGCCGCGTACGTCAGCTGGCGGACGGGTGAGAACGCGCCGGCGACGTTCGACCTCTACACCCGTTCGACGCCGTTCGGGGGATCGTATCTCCTGACCGCGGGGCTCGAGCCGGCGCTGGCCTTCGTCCGCGATTTCCACTACACGGATGAGGATCTCGCCTACCTGTCCCGGACCAGATCCTATGACCCGGGATTCCTCGACGAACTGCGTCGCTTCCGGTTCACGGGTGAGATCCTGGCCATGGCCGAGGGGACCGTCGCCTTCGCCGACGAGCCGCTGCTGCGCGTGACGGCGCCTTTCCGCGAGGCGCTGCTTCTGGAATCGGGACTGTTGCGGGCCATCGGAGTGTCAACGTTGATCGCGACGAAAGCGGCGCGTCTGGTCGATGCGGCGGCCGGCCGGCAGGTCGCGGACTTCGGGTTTCGCCGGGCCCACGATCCCTACATCGCGGCGCGGGCGGCTCTCATCGGCGGCTGCGCCAGCACCTCCTTCGTGGCGGGGGCCAAACTCTTCGCCCTACCCGCCGGCGGCACGATCCCCCACGCTCTGGTGCAGCTCTTCGCGACCGAGGAGGAGGCCTTCCGCGCGGTGGCCGAGACCCTGGATCGCTATTCCGTTCTGCTCGACACCTATGACGTCCTCGCAGCGATCGAGACCGCCGTCACGGTGGCCCTCGATGCCAGGTCGCGTCTGGGTCATGAAATGGTCGCGGTCCGCCTCGACAGCGGCGACCTCCTCGCCGACAGCAAGCACGTGCGGCGAGTTCTGGACGAGGCCGGTCTCCTCGAGACCGAGGTGCTCGTCAGCGGTGACATCGACGAGGTCCGCATCGCCGATCTGCTTCAAGCCGGCGCACCGATCGCCGGCTTCGGCGTCGGCGGCAATCTCGCCGTCGGACTCGGCACGGTCGCCAGCGGGACGGTCGGGGGCGTGCTGGGCGCGGTCTACAAGCTGGTCTGGTACGAGGGCGTCGGCGATCCGGCGCGGATCAAACTTGCCGGGGAGAAGAGCACCTGGCCCGGCCGCAAGCTGGTCTACCGCATCGGTGCGTATGAGGAGGACGTCATCCAGCTCGACGATGAGCCGGTGCCGCTTAACGGCACACCCTTGCTGCAGCCCGCGATCCATGATGGTGCGATCGTCGCGGACCTTCCTTCGGTCCAGGATATCCAGATCCGTGCTCTGGCCAATGTGCGGGATCTGCCCGAGCGGTACAGGACGCTCCATGACCCTGCTCGCTATCCGGTACGGCGCAGCGCGGGCGTCCTCGAACTGCGCGCGCGCGCCAGCCAGATGCGGCAGGGCGTCGGCCTCCGCGATATTCGTTCACGCACGCGGTGAGGTGAGTCATGGCTGAGCCAGAGATACGACGGCCCGTCCTCCTCGATACCGACATCGGCACCGACGTCGATGATCTCCTGGCCCTCGCGCTGCTCGTCGGGTCGCCAGAGGTAGACCTCATCGGGGTGACCACGGTCTACGGCGATACCGTGCTGCGGGCCCGGATGACCCGCCTGGTTCTCGACCAGATGGAGCATAGCGGCGTCCCGATCGGGATCGGGGCCCGAGAGACACTGACCGGCAGGCCGGTCTGGTGGGCGGGGCACGAGGGTCAGGGCATTCCCGGGCTCGAACAGCTGCAGGTCGATGAGAGCATCATCGCTGCGGACCTGCTCCACCGGGCCGCGACCGAGCATCGAGGACGCCTGGAGCTGTTCGCCATTGGACCGTTGACGAACGTGGCCGAGGCCATCTCGGCGAATGATTCCTTCGCGACGTCCCTGCATCACCTCTACATCATGGGTGGGGCTTTCTGGATGGAGCAAGCCGAGCACAATATCAAGAGCGATCCTGAGGCCGCCGACATCGTCTTTCGCTCCAGCATCCCCATGACGATCTGCGGCCTGGACGTCACCCAACGGGTGCGGCTGCGGGAGGCCGACATGTCGCTGATCCGCGAGGCGGCCGGTGGCATCGGCTCGGTGCTGGAGGATCAGGTGCGGCGCTGGTGGGCGTTTACGGGAGCGACCGAGAATCACCTGCATGATCCGGTGGCGATCCTGCCGGCACTTCGTCCGGAACTGTTCCGTTTCGAACAGTGCGATGTGCACGTCGAGGTGGAGAGAGCAAATCCTGGTCGAACCCGAGTCGACGGCTGCGGCACCGGCGCCGCGCGCATTGCCGCGGATGTCGACGTCACGGCCGCGGAACAGGAAATCGTTCGACGTCTCGTGGGACGGTGAGGGGGGCGCTCCGCTGAGGGGGGCGGCCGCAAGCGGCCTAAGGGGGGCGAAGGGGGATAGGAGGACGACGAGACGACTCCTCGACCTTCGTCGGTCTCCTCATCCCCCTCGAGCGAAGCGACCCCCCTTCTCCCCCTGAGCCGAAGGCGACTCCCCCTCAAGCGCAGCGCCCCCCTCATTTATGGTATACTTCGTCAACGATAGGGAGCGCGGGATCGCCCGCGCGACAGTACGCCTTCTTCCCCTCTTATCGCGACGCCGGGGAACGCCGAGCCGTACTGACCGGCTCGAGCCGTTTCCCTCCGGGGCGGAATGTTCCGCCTCGATCGCATGCTGGCGTCGCGCGAGAGGGATTTCTTTTTTTCATGTCTGATCCGTACACGAATGGCGCCGGCGAAGCTCCGCTTTCGTTCGGCGATTACCGGCTGAGCGATGCGTCACTGACGGTGCTCGCCGATATGGGGATCTCCGATCCCACCCCAATCCAGGCCGCGGTGCTGCCGCTCCTGCTCGATGGCCGCGACGTCATCGGCCAGGCGCGTACCGGCTCCGGCAAGACCCTGGCCTTCGCCCTGCCGTTGATCGAGGTCGTCGATCCCCGCCTGCGCGCCGTGCAGGCGCTGGTGCTGACTCCGACGCGCGAGCTGGCTGTCCAGGTGGCCGGCGTTATCGAAGAGCTGGGCACTCCGCGCGGTCTGCAGACGTTGATGATCTCCGGCGGCCGTGCTTTCGGTCCGCAGCGCGACCAGCTGCGGCGCGGCGTGCACGTGGTGGTCGGCACTCCCGGCCGCGTGCTCGACCTGTTGAACCAGGGCGCCATCTGGCTGGACCGCGTCCGCTTCCTCGTGCTCGACGAAGCAGACGAGATGCTCGACCGCGGTTTCGCGCCTGACGTCGAGAAGATCATCGCCCGCACCACCCCTGACCGGCAGACGGCGCTCTTTTCGGCGACGGTGCCTTCCTGGGTGAAGCAGACGGCGAGCAAGCACCTGCACGATCCGGAGACGGTGACCATCGTTCCCGAACCGGGTGAGGTGACGCAGATCGAGCATCTTGCCTTCGAGATCGGCAACAGCGACAAGATGCAGGTCCTGCAAGACCTGCTCGACCATCGCGGCGATGGCTCGGTGATCGTCTTCGGGCGCACCAAGCACGGTGTGAACAAGCTTGCCCGCCGCTTGCAGGCGGATGGCTACCCGGTAGCGGCTCTGCAGGGGAACCTGTCGCAGAACGCGCGCGACCGGGTGATGGACGACTTCCGCAACGGGCAAGTGCCGGTCCTGGTGGCGACGAATGTCGCCGCGCGTGGGTTGGACGTCAGCCACGTGGCGCAGGTGATCAACATCGAGCTGCCGGAATCGCCGGAGCTACTCACCCACCGTATCGGCCGCACCGGCCGCATGGGGCGGCAAGGGCAGGCGATCACCCTTCTCGGCCCCGAGGATCTCACCAAGTGGCGGCGTCTGGAGCGCGGGTTCACCCGCCCCATCAGACGAACCCCGTGGCGAGGCGCGAAGGCCTTGCTGGCGAATGGCCATGGCAACGGTCATGCGGAGATGGCGCCGGAGGTCACAAGCCCGGTGGCAACCCCTGCCGCGGCCCAGGTTCGCGAAGGGGTACGTCCTGCCGCACGACGGCCGGCGGCCCCGCGCCGGGAAGCGGCTCCACGGCGTGAGTCGGCTCCTCACCGTGCGCGAGCCACTGGCCGGCCAGCGGGAGGTACTGTCGATGCGGCGCCCGAGCTGGAGGGTCGCCAGCTGCTGCGCCGCTATGGCCGCGATCCGCGCCGCCCGGAGTGGGTTGACGCCGAGCGTGGCGCGGCATCCGCCACCGGATCACGGGACTCGAGCGGACAGGCGCCCGAGCGGCGGTCACGGCGACGCCACCAGTCGGTCTGCGCCACCTGTGGCCAGACCGCGGAGACGACCTTTCGTCCCGATCCGGCGCGGCCGGTCTACTGTGACGGCTGCTATCACGACGTGCGTGAGACCCGCCGCGCGGCGGTGGCCTCACCGGCGGTTTAGTTGACATTTACGGTGTCGCGCAGAAAATTGCGTCGCTCGTTATGATTAGCGAAGCAAGTGACAAGACGGTGCGGCGGTATCCTGGGATTGCCGGGCCTCCGCACCACCGGATGAAGACCTGAACGTAACTCGTCTAACTGAGGAGGAACGATTTGGCAAAGAAGAAGCAACAGTACCGCAAGCCGCCGGTCCGCTCCGCCGCCCCGGCGGCGCCGACCGAAGAGCGCGTCCGCCGCGAGAACCCGGACGCCATCACCGTTGACGGCAGAGTGATCGACGCGCTGCCGAACGCGATGTTCACCGTCGAGCTGGAAAACGAGCACACGGTGCTCAGCTACCTGGGCGGCAAGATGCGCAAGAACTACATCCGCGTGCTGCCGGGTGACCGCGTGACCGTGGAGCTTTCTCCCTACGATCTCACGCGAGGGCGGATTACCTTCCGGCACCGGTAGGTCTCTCTTTTCATCATCGTCCATAGGCAATGCCGGAGGCGCGTTTGTCGCTCCTTCGGCATTCTTGCACTTGCAAGCACGAGCATGGGATCTCAGATGGATAGAAGCTGAGGCCCGTTGTCATCTGATACCCCCCGTGCGGGCGAATTCCACATCAGGGCAGGCAGGCGAGCAGGCACTCGAGCGGTCGCGGAACGATATCGTGAGGCAGGTGAACGCCGTGGCAGGATCGATGGGGCAAAACGGCATCGCTTCGGTAAACGGCGCGCGGGTTGCGTATGACGTGGCTGGCAGTGGGCTGCCCGTGCTATTGCTGCATGCCGGGATCGGCGACCGGCGGATGTGGGACGCCCAGGTTCCCGCCTTCGCCGAGCACTTCACGGTGATCCGCTTCGATGCCCGTGGCTTCGGGGAGACCCGCAAGCCGGACGCATCCTACTCGCCTCACGCGGATGCGATCGCGCTCCTGGACCATCTCGACATATCGCGGGCGCATTTCGTCGGCGTCTCTATGGGCAGCCAGACGGCCATCGAGACGGCGATCGCCGCGCCCGAGCGGGTCTCGGCTCTCGTCGCCGTCGCGGCGCGGACCGGGACACCGGTGTCACCGGCCCTCCGCGCCGGATGGGATCGGGTGGACGAGCTCTACGAGGCGGGGGATATCGCGGGCGCGGTCGAATTCGAGCTTCGGATGTGGGTGGACGGTCCGGATCGGGGTCCAGAGGCGGTTGACCCTGAGATGCGCGAGCGGGTGCGCGAGATGAACGCCGCCCTCTTCGTCCGCGACGACGATGCTGGCGAGGAAATCCCACTCGACCCGCCCGCCGCCGAGCGGCTGGCGGAGATCTCCGCTCCGACCCTGATCATCTATGGCGACAAGGACGTTCATGGACGTCCGCGAGGCGGCTGGTCCGCTGGCTGCCACGATCCCAGGCGCCCGGCTGGCGGTCATCCCGGACGCGGCCCATCTCCCGCAGATGGAGCGGCCAGAGCTCTTCAACGAGATCGTCCTCGGGTTCCTGCTCGGGCTGGGTTCGGAACGGGACTGATCGCGCCGCCCGGCACTCAGCCTTTTCGCTCGGAGCTAGCCTCCGCTCGCCATCTTCGCGGCGCAGCACGCCCACGAGCTCACCATTGGCAGTGGAAACGATGATGCTGCCAGTCCTCCGCTTCTGCATGCGTGCGACCAACGTGTCGAGCGACGCGCTGGGGCGGACCGTCGTCGGCCCCGCTTCCATCACCGCCTCCGCCGTCTGCTCGGGATCACCATCGAGCGACTCGCCGCGGAGGCGACCCAGGACCACTCGCTGGTCGTTGACGACGATGGAGCTCGTCTTCCCCGCCGCCCCGAGGCGGTCGCGCACGTCGCCCAGCCGGTCATGCAAGGCGCAGGTTGGTGTGTCTCGATCCGCCACGTCTCCGGCGCGTGGGGTGGCGGCGTCAGGTCCTTCCGTGGGGAGCCCCATGGTCAGCCAGCCGTCCTTGCCGGGGGTGTAGCGATAGACGCGGGTGAACCCGAGTGATTCGAGCCGCCACGCGGCCCGGGCGCTCATGTCTCAGGTCCATTCCCAGCAGTAGGTGATCACCGGCCGGTTCGGATCGAGGTGGGCGGTCGTCTCCCGGTCGAGCGATTTGATGGGCAAGCTCACCGCGCCGGGGAGCCGCTCGGCGTCGTAGCCTTCGGGTTCCCGCACGTCCAGGAGGTAGGCACCGGCCGCGATCAGCTGTTGCACCTCGTCATGGCCGATCTCTACGGGCATGATGCGGTCCCTCCTTGCGCGTGCACTTGCAGACGCCGTCATAGTACGCCGTCGGTCGAGACGCCAGACCTGACATTACCGCGCCACTCGTCTCCGCCTCAGGGGAAACAAGCCCGCGTGTTCAGCCAGCCATAGTGGTATTAGACAAACGCAAAGGGTTCGTGCTCACGTTGCGGTTCACATCAGCTGCCGAGGGCCGCTAGAACGCGATCCGGAGTGAAGGGCACGGTCCGCAGGCGCACTCCGGTCGCGTCGAAGATGGCATTGCCAATCGCCGCCGCTACCGGGCAGATCGCGGGTTCGCCCGCGCCCCATGGCGGTTCCTCCGGCCGGTTGATGAGCGCGAGCTCGATCGTCGGGACCTCGGCGAAGGTCAGAATGGGGTAGGTCGCCCAATTCAGGCTCGTCACCTGGGTCTGATCGAAGCTCACTTCCTCCTTCAACGCTCGGCTGATGCCCTGGACGACGTTGCCCTCGATTTGGTTCTCCAGCCCGTCGGGGTTGATGATCAACCCGCAATCATGGGCGGCCACGACCCTCGTGACGCGCACAGCACCACAGCCGAGATCGACCGTCACCTCGGCGACGACAGCGACGTAGGTGTACTCGGACTCGTACCGCGCGAAGGCAATGCCGCGCCCATGCGCAGGGGCTCCAGCCGTCACAGTTCGCCCAGATCCGATTGGTCCTGACGGTCGCGCCCGCCACCCAGCGGCCTGCGCCGCACAGCGGATCACCGCAATCGCCCGCGGGTCGGTTAGGTGGCGAAGGCGAAACGCGACCGGGTCAGCGCCGGCCGCGGCCGCTAGCTCATCGACAAAAATCTCGATGGCCGTCGTGTTCGCCATCCCGCCAAGACTACGCAGACTGCCCGGGCGGAGTGGCGGCGTTTCGATCCAGTGCGTCGTGATTCGGTGATGGGGAAACGCGTAATTCTGAATCGCATTTCGGTCGCCACCGACCCACCGAACGGGCGGCTTTGGCCAGGGTGGATCGACGAGCTCGCCGGCAAGGAGTCGACTTGGCTCACCACCCGGTCGGGTGCCATGCGTTGGCGTCCAGACGTTGTAGTCCCAGGCGATGACCCGACCCGTGGGATCGAGGCCGGCGCGCACGCGAGAGAGCATGGCTGGCCCCTTGGGCTCCCAGGCGAACTCGTCAGCGCGGCCCCATTGAACGCGAACCGGGCGTCCGACCGCTTGCGAGAGGAGGGCGGCATCGGCGCTGACGTCGTCGGCGCCGTTGTGGCCGTAGCATCCCGCTCCCTCTCGGTGGATGACGCGGACGTGCCCTACGTCCAGTCCAAGCAGTGGAGCAAGCGCCGCCCGAAGCGCAAACACGTTTTGCGAGCTCGCATAGATGGTCGCACCATCCGGCCGGACATCCGCGACCGCGCACGAGGGGCCCAGCGACGCATGCGCCTGTGAGGGGAACGCATATGTCGCCGCCAAGATCTGCTTCGCTCGGCCGAAGGCTCCGTCGACGTCTCCCTCGCAGGCCGCGTTCACCGTCTCCTGTGGCATCTGCGGCATGAGCGCGTGAAGCTGCTGTTGATCGGGCAAGGGGGCCGGCGCCGACCACGTCACGCGCAATTGTTCGGCGGCGCGAATCGCCTGTTCTTCGCGCTCAGCTACGACCCCGACGAAACTCCCGTTGCGGACGATCGCCACCAACCCAGGCATCCCGCGCACCGCGCGGTCGTCAATGTGCAACACGGTCGCGCCACCGACGCCGTTCATGGTCCGCACAAATGGTCTGAGTACGCGGCCGTGCAGCATCCCATCGAGCCGGAGATCGTGGATGAAGCTTTCGCCGCCCGTGAGCTTGGCGAAGAGATCGGTCCGGGAGATGGACTTCCCGACGATGGTGGATTGAGAGGGCCGCGTCCGCAGCGCCTGTCCGGTCGCTTGCTGACCGAAGGGCGCGGCGGCCAATTCGCGCGTACGTTATCGACCGGACCGGATCGCCTCGGACGCTGACGACTCCGTCTCGCGTCTGCAGTTCGTCAACCGGCACGCCGTACCGCGCGGCGGCGCGCGCAAGGAGGATATTTCGAGCCTCGGCCGCGATTCGCTGGAGCCGGGTCCCGGCGTGCTGGAGCGTCTTGCTCCCGGTCGTTCCACCCTCGTCGGGGGTCAGCTCGGTGTCGCCCATCACCAAGGTGACGCGCTCGAACGGCACATCGAGCGCTTCGGCGACGATCTGGGCTAGCGCTGTTCGCACTCCGGTCCCGAGCTCGACCTTGCCTGAGTAGACCGTCACGAGGCCATCGGCGTCGATCTCGAGCCAGTTATCGATGGAGTTTTCGGAGTCGTCAGCGTCCAGATCGGCCATGGAGTGCGCGTCGCCGATAGTTCGGGCGCGTGCCGGCAGGACTGTCGCCGCGTGCGCGAGGAGCCTGTCTCCGCTGGTGACCACACCGTCGCCGCGCTCGCCCTGCGGCCCGCTCGGGGTCTGTGACATTTGCCGGCGTGCGCCGCCCCGTGATGCCATCACGCCGACTCCCTGGTTGAACCGCTCAGCTCGGCCGCTCGTTGGACGGCACGCACGATCCGCACATGGGCGCCGCACCGGCAGAGGCAGTCGTTGAGCGCTGCCCGGATGTCGGACTCCGTCGGCCGGCTGTTCTGCTCAAGGAGATGAGCCGCCGTCATGATGATGCCGGGGATGCAGTAGCCGCATTGGGCCGCCTGCTCGTCCAAGAACGCTTGCTGCAGGGGATGGAGGTTGTCGGGTGTTCCGAGACCTTCCAGGGTGACGACCTCACACCTCGCGACTTCGCACACGGGCAGTTCGCACGACCGCACTGGCTCGCCATCGACGTGGACCGTGCAGGCGCCGCAGCGGGACAAGCCGCAGCCAAACCGAACCGAGTTGAGATTCAACTCATTTCGCAGGACGTAGAGGAGTGGGGTGTCGGGTGACGCCGCAACGGGGTGCGGACGTCCATTCACCGAGATATCAAGGGGACTGTTTCGCGCGCCGGCCACCATGCCTCGTAGCTTACTAGGCCGTGAGTGGAGCGGATGGCCAAGGATCCCACCCGTCACACGGATGCTGATCAGTTCGGCACGGCCGCCGGCAGAAAATGGAATCGGACTGACGACGGCCGGCCATCTGATCCAATGTCATAGTCCGTGGGCACGGCCGCCTGCACCCATCCCTCATTGCCATCCGGAAGCGCAATGCGATACCAGAGCCGGTATGCCTCAGCGCTCAACCCGGTTGAAGCCTCTTCGCCCGCATCGACGGCCAGTAGGGGGTAGCGATCTCCAGGGGTGAGGGTCAGATCTCCGACAAGTTCTGCATCGGCTGCATCGGAAGGCGCGGTCCAGAGCGGTGTGCTCGCGGGTGCTGCCTCGGAGACGACAGCCTCTGTTCCGTCCGGAATGCGTTCCGGCCAGGCGCGGCGAGCAATGACGTGGGTCGGGTTGCGCCAACCCATGACGGAGGGGTGCTCCGGTGCGTCGAGCGGCCAGTAGCCGGGACCGGGCGGGCAGTCGAGACCACAGGCGACGCCGTAGCGGGGCGCGTTGCCGTTGACCTCGGGTGTGGTGAAGAAGGTGCGTAGCTCGAAGTGGAGATGACTCGGCGCCAGACCGTCGGTGCGGGTGAGGATCGATCCCAGCAGCTGGCCGCGCGCGACGGATTGGCCCACCTCGACCGCGAGCGTGTAGTCGAGGTGCCCGTACATCGAGTAGAGGCCATCCGGATGCTGGATGATGACGACGAGGCCGGGGTACTCCGATCCGGCGAAGACGACATCGCCAGCAGCCGCGGCATAGACCCCCATCCCACCCGTCTCCCCCTCAGGGAGATACCAATCCTCGCCCGTGTGCAACCAGCCGGGGTTGTACCAGGTGTTCTCGGTGGCGTAGCCATGCCGCACGAGCAGCCTATCGCCCAGGGGACGGCCGGGGAAGCCCATCGGGTAGCTGTACGCCGGAGCGACCGCTTGTGGCTGCGCCCGCGTTGGACGGACGTGGCCGCCGGGAAGCAATCCGGCCGCGGCCATGAGGCGAATGAAGGTGCGGCGGGTGAAATGACACTGGAAGGGCGTGCTCAGGTGCATGCGAATCGAACCTCGATGTCGATTTCCCAAATCAATGATCTGCCGCGACGGCGACCGGAGACCATGCGTGCCTGCCGCTGGAGAGAGCATGGTTCACCGGCGGAACGGTGACGCGGTCGAAGGCGTCTTGATCCTTGAAGGGGAGCGCCAGGTGGATGCCCGGGCCGATTTCGCCGCCCGAGTTCCGCGTAGCGTACAGTTTGAGCGAAACACACCTCCCGATCACTAGCCGCGCCTGTGCCGGCCGGAGGAAACCAACTATGCCGCGCCGCGTCATTGACTTGCAGGCGCTTGTCGTCCTCACGCTGCTCATGACAGTCGCTTCGCCAGCAGGCGCGGCCGCCGTCGTGACGGTCTCCACGCCACTCATCGACGCCCAGCCGCGATTCCAGGACGAAGGCGTCGTCGACGAGCAAATTGCCGAGGACGAGTTCTCGTCGTTCACGATGCCGGGTCTCGTCCCGGATACCATGACCGAGACGGTCCTTGCCGATATCGACGCGTTCTGGGCCGGGGAGCTGGCGAATCTCGGTCACGACTACTACTCGGCGGGAATGGTCCCGGTCACCGACGTCGTGCAATCAAGCTGCGGACAATTCGGCCCATACGACAACCCCGCGGCCTACTGCCCGGTGGATGACACCGTCTACTACTCTGTCCCACTCGGGCAGGAGATCCAGACCACCGTCGGCGATTACGCCTGGATCACGGTCCTGGCCCACGAGTGGGGCCACCACGTGCAGGTCGTGCTCGGTATCGAGCCGGAGCTGACGATCGACCGGGAGCTGCAGGCCGACTGCTTCTCCGGCGCTTACGCGCAGCGGGCGCTGCAGCAGGGTTTTCTGCAAGAAGGTGACATCTCCGAGGCCGTCATGATGGCCATTTTCAGCGGGGATCCGGTCGAGATGGATGAGATGGCCGATGGCGCCCATGGCTCCGGCGACTACCGCGTGACCTCCTTCATGGAGGGATATTTCAACGGGTCCGCCGCCTGCCTGGCGTATTGACGATGGGTGATGGGGTGTTGGGTGATGACTCGCTTCGCGCCTGCGGACGCAAGTGGTGATGGGGTAGTTGTTCGCTGCGCTCACGGTGGCGGGATGGCGGGAGTCGTCCTTCCTGCAACCCCGCCACCCTGCCACCCTGCCACCCACCACCTATGACCCATGACCTATCCCCCGCAATCATCGAGCAAGACGGCGCGATCGCCGTCGTCCGCCTGAACGATCTCTCCAAAGCGGTGCCGCTGACCGAGGCGCTGGTGGCCGGCGGGGTGCGGGCGGTGGAGTTCACCTTCACCAACCCGACCGCCGGGGAGGCCATCGCGGCGGCGTCTGCCGCCCTCGGTCCGCGCGCGCTGATCGGCGCGGGGAGCGTCCTCGACGCGGAGACGGCGCGGGTGGCGATTCTGGCCGGCGCGAGATTCGTCGTCACGCCAACGGTCTCCGCGGCAACGATCGAGCTGTGCAACCGCTACGGCGTGGCGACGACCATCGGCGCGCTGACGCCGACGGAGATGCTCACTGCCTGGCAGGCAGGCGCCACCTACGTGAAAGTCTTCCCGGCCAACCTCGGTGGGCCGCGTTACCTGCGTGACGTGCTAGGCCCCCTGCCGCAGCTGAAGCTGATCCCGACCGGTGGCGTCGACGTCGACAATGCCGGGGAATTCATCCGCGCCGGGGCCGTAGCGGTCGCGTTGGGCAGCAATCTCGTCGACGCCCGCTCCGTAGCGACGGAAGACTGGGAAACGATCACCGCCCGCGCCCAGGCGATCGTCGATGCGGTGGCCCGGGCGCGGCGAGGGTGATGGGTGTGGGTCGCTGCGGTCGCAGTGATGGTTCGCTGCGCTCACGGTGATAGGGTGATTACTCGCTGCGCTCGTGGTGGCAGGGTGGCGGGGATTGGGTCATCGTTCTCCCTGCCACCCTGCCACCCTGTGACCCCGCCACCCTCGTCCTCCCATCACCCGTCCCCCGAAACCAACGCAGGCCCATATGCGTCAGAACAGACGAGCGGCGGAGGCCCCCCAACCACGCCGCTCGAGATGCCCAACCCATACCCAATCTTCCCGCACGCGCCCGGCCGAGAGGCCGGGTTCGTGTGTGGACGGAGTCGGGAGTCGGGGGTCGGAAGTCGGAAGTAGACGGCTAGACGGCGCGTCGCCCACATGCGCCAATCGCCGCCAATGGCCGACAGGTTGCCAGGCCCGTCCGAGACCGTGCAGGGGGCTTGTCTTCTGCCTTCACCCCCTGAGCGAAGCGACACCCCCTGAGCCGAAGGCGACTCCCCCTCAGCGCATTGGCACCCGGCGGCGGAGCCGCTGCCATGCGCTGAGGCGTTCGGCGCGCACCGTCAGCCAGTAGGGCTCGTCTTCCTGAATGGCGGAGAGGGTCGACTTCCTCGCCGAACTGGCGCACCTCCGGGGTGAATCCCGCCGCGCGCAGGATCTCCGTCAGGCGGGAGATGGAGTTGCCGGGGTTGCGCCGGGTGCCGTGGAACTCCAGGATCACCCGCCGCACCGGGGAGAGATGCGATGCGGCTTCTTCCAGCACCGCCGTCTCCAGTCCTTCGATGTCGAGCTTGAGGAGATCGATCGGTTCGGTGAGGAGGGACGAGAGTGTGACGGCAGGCACGTCGACGACCGCGGTTTCCTCTCCCTCGTGCCAGGGCTGCTGAATCGCCGAGTCGCCCCAGGCGCCGGGCTCCTCATCACTTTCGCTCGTGAAGAAGGGGATCGTTCCCGCTTCCGGGGCCAGGGCGGCGTGGATCGCTCGCACGTCTTCGAGACCGTTATGGGAGATGTTCTTGCGCAGCAGGGCGAAGGTGACCGGGTTTGCCTCCAGAGCCAGCACGCGGGCGTGAGGGAAGCGATGCTTGAAATAGTGGGTGGCCACGCCGACGTGCGCGCCGGCATCGATGATCAGCGGCGCGCGACGGCGGGTGTCGAACACGTACTCGTGACTGTCGAAGACGTCATGGCAGATGCGCTCGAACTCTTCGCGGTTGCGGCAGAAGAACCGGTATCCCCCGCAGGCGAGGACCGTTCGCCCCTCGGCGGCGTCGCTCACGATCTGACTATCTCGCACGGCGCGGCATCCGCTTGCCTGCTGGTCCATTCACCACGTCGCCCCCAGTCGTGACCGGCCTGTCGCGGCGGGAAGGGTAGCAGCGAGTCGCCTTCGGCTCGGGGGGTGTCGCTGCGCTGAGGGGGTGCCGGCGGTTCCACCGCCTCAGGGGGTGCCGGTCGCTGCGCTCCCTCAGGGGGTGTTGGTCGCTTCGCTCCCGCAGGGGGGTAGGAGACTGACGAACTTCCTGAACTTCTGGGGTACTAGCGTACCGACTGACCGCTCGCCGTCTCGCCGTCTCGCCGTCTCGGCATAGCGGGCGAAGGTGAGTCTCGCGAGAATAGACTGATAGCCGATAGCCGATAGCCGAACGCTTGGAGAGGATGACGACGCCCATGGGCGATTCATTTCCGGGATCGCTCCCCGGACACATGCAGCTCACCGACTTCGATATCTCCCTCGAGCCCGGAACCGCCCAGCATCCGATACGGCCGGTCGTGCAGGGGCTGCGCCTGCGCGTCTCCCCGCGAGGGCTGCAGGCGCTGATGCAAACGCTCGTCGACGAGGCGGACCGGCGGGCTCCGGTCGGGATCAAGCTCAAGGGCGTTCAGGTCGGCCCGCAAGGGATCGAGCTGTTGGCGCGGATGACCAAGAGCATCTTCAGCAGCGATCTCTCGACGCGGCTCGTCCTCTCCGCGCCGGGTGGGAACGAGCTGCGGGTGGAGCTGGCCGACACCAACATGCCGGCCTGGGTTCCACTCGACATGCTGCTCGATGAGGCAGCCAGGCGCGGTGGAGACGGCGTGCGTCGTGACCCCGGGAACCGAAGCGCGCTGCTGCTCGATCCGGCGGCATTGCTGGCACGCGCCGGTGTGCCGGGTCGCTTCGCGCCGGGACGCTGGGATGTGGCGACGAGTGGCGATGGGCTCGTGCTGACCTTCCGCGAGAGCGCCGGCGGCGCATGATCCGCGCCGTGCGGCGCCCGCGCCGCAAGTATTACGGCTGGACGATCGTCTGGACGCTCGCCGTTACCGAGACGGTCTCCTGGGGCATTCTCTACTACGCCTTCGCCGTCTTCCTCGTCCCCATGCAGACCGAGCTCGGCTGGTCGACGCCACAGATCACCGGGGCCTACTCGCTCGCGCTCGTCGTGACCATGTTCCTCTCGCCACCGCTCGGTCATTGGCTCGACCGCTCGGGTCCCCGGGTGCCAATGACGCTCGGCTCGGTGTTGGGGACAGCGCTGCTCGTGGCCTGGTCGCGGGTGGAGAGCCTGACGGGGTTCTACCTCATCTGGGCCGGAATCGGGGTGGCGCTTGCGCTCACGCTCTACGAGCCCGCGTTCGCCGCGGCCTCGACCTGGTTCGTGCGGGGTCGATCCCGCGCGCTGCTGATATTGACGACCGTGGCCGGACTCGCCAGCACGATCTTTCTTCCAGTTGCGGGGTGGCTGATCGAGCGCCTCGGCTGGCGGGACGCGCTTCTCGTGCTGGCCATTATCCTGGGTGTGACCACGATTCCCGCGCATGCACTGGTGCTGCGGCGGCGGCCGGAAGACCTCGGTCTCCTTCCGGACGGCGAGCTCGCCGAATCTGACCAGCCAGCACTGCCCCCACAGGGCGTGGCGCTCTCCCGCGCGCTCCGTGACCCGGCGTACTGGTGGTTCAATAGCGCCTTTTTTCTGGGGATGACCGCCGCGGTGGCGATCGGGGTCTACCTCATCCCGATCCTGCTGGAGCGAGGGGAGTCGCTGGCCCGCGCCACCTTCATTACCGGTCTGATTGGCGCGGCGCAGGTGGGAGGTCGGGTGGCGATCACCGCGCTCGACCGGCGGGTGCCGGAGGCGGCAATGGGGGTGGCGGTCTTCGCCTTGCAGGCGATCGCGCTGGCGGTGATCCTCGTCACGTCCGGCCTGGCATTGACGCTGCTGGCGGTGGCGTTGCTCGGCGCGGGACGAGGCGGGGTGACCCTGATGCGCGCCACGCTCGTCGCCGACCGCTACGGCCGCGCCAACTTCGCCGCGATCAGCGGCATCCCGGCGGCGGCGCAGATGGCCGCCCGCGCCGTGGCTCCGGTCGGAGCTGGTCTGCTCATCACCTGGCTCGGCGGCTACACGCCGATGCTCGCCGTGCTCACCGTCATTGCTGTTGCCGCCACTCTGGCGATGGTCGTGTTTGCGCTGAATGCGCGGCCGATGCGCCTCGCGGTAGACAGCCAGACGTGAGTCGGTGAGTCGGTAAGTCGGTAAGTCGGTAAGGACGAGAATAAGCCGATAGCTGAAAGCCGATAGCCAGCGGCTCAGTGGTGATGCTGTGCCACGACGAGCGAGGCTCCGAGCTCGCGGATCACGTCGACGAGCAGATCGACGTCGGCCTCGGTCGAGCGATAGTTGACGATCGCGGGCCGGAAGGCGACCCGCCCGCCGTAGGTCGTCGTTCCGACATAGACCCGTCCGTCAGCGAGCACCGCCTCGCCCAGTCTGCGGTTGAGTGCATCCAGCTCATCTTCCGGAACGCCGGCAGGGCGGTACCGGAAGCAGACGACGTTGAGCTGCACGTCGGCAAGGCGCTCCAGATCGTCCGCCTCGTCAACGCGCCGCGCCACGCGCCTGGCCAGTCCCACGTGGCGTTCGACCATCGCCTGGTAGCCACCCCGGCCATAGGCGCGAAGCGTCGCCCAGACCGCGAAGGCACGCGCCTTACGCGAGCTTTCCGGCGCCATCAGCGCGAAGTTCGGTTGCTCGACGCCACCGCCCACGTAGTACGCGGCGCTGGATCCGAACGCACCCCTGAGCAATCCTTCGTCTCGCACGAACGCGAATCCGCAGTCATGCGGCACGTTCAGCCACTTGTGGCCGTCACTGGCGGCCGAGTCGGCCTGATCAAGCCCGGCGACCAGCTCGCTGGTACTGGGGCTCAACCGGGCGAACAATCCAAAGGCGCCATCGACGTGGACCCACGCGTTGTGAGCACGGGCCAGGTCGACGATCTTCCCTAGCGGATCGAAGTCTCCGGCATTGGGCTCGCCGGCGGTGGCCACGATCACCGCCGGGGCGCCTTGCAGGGAGCCGAGCGCGGTCTCCAGCGCCTCGAGATCGAACCGGCCAACAGTGTCGCGAGTCAACGTCGTCACGCGCCGGCGGCCGACCCCGAGCATCCCCATGGCTTTCACCGAGCTGGCGTGGATGAGCCCGCTCCCGAACACCGGAAGGCACGGCAACCCTGTCCACCCATCCTCATCGATATCGACGTCGTGCTGCAGCGCCCACCATCGTCGCGCCGCCGCCAGCCCGACATAGTTGGCCATCGTGCCGCCGGTGACGAGCACTCCGCCCCACGACGCCGGCAGAGCGAAGAGCTGCTTCAGCCAGTCGATGGCGACGACTTCCATCCCCGCGCCGAATGGCGAGGCGGCCCACATCCCCGTGTTCTGATCGAGCGCGGCCGTCAGCCACTCAGCTGCCAGCGCCGCCGGGGTTGCCCCGCCGACGACGAAATGGAAGAAGCGGCCGCCAGCCGAACCGATCGCGGCATCCATCCCCGCATCGATCAGGTCCCGAACCGCCGCGAGTGTGCCTTCACCATCCTCAGGCAGCGCTCCTCCGAGAGTTGGGGCTACCAGCTCCGCGGACGGCGGCCGCACCGGCCGATCGGGGAGTGAGGCGACGTAGCGAACGGCGGCCCCATGAACCAGGTTGAGCGCCTCGTCGATGTCGCCAAGATGATGAATCGGGTCGGTCATGACCATGCAACTCCGCACATAGCGGGCAAGAAGACGCGCAACGCCCGCGACGTCCCGTCAGAACAGCGGTCTGAAGAAACGGCTTGGGCAACGACTCCGGCTGATTATCTCTTACTCGCGTAAAGGTAAAGGTCATCGTGAAGAACCGGCAGCCACTGGTGCAAATCATGCGTGCTGACCAGGGAATGGAACGCAGTGGTCTGTTCAAGGCACGGCAACGGCCGGAAACGATCGCCGCGGGTGGTTACCGCCCGCGGCGCCTGATGACTCACATGAGGGAGAGGATACGATGCGTCAGCTGGTTCTCGTCTTTGCGGTGGTGCTCGGTCTTGCCGCGACCAGCCTAACACCGGTCGCGGCACAGGATGCATCACCAGCGGCGAGCCCAATGACCGCGACGTGCGAGGCGCCGGAGCTGCCACCTGGAACCCCCACTCCGATGGAGGAGATGGTTCCCGCAGGAACACCGGCCGGGGACATGGCCGGTATGGACATGGGCACCCCAGAGGCGGTCGAGGAGGCTGAGGCAATCGCCGAGATTGCCGAGCAGGCGACGCCTGAGCCCACCGCTGCGCAGGCTGGGGAGCCAGCGGACGAGGCCACGGCCGAGCGGGTGATTGCCGCCGCGGAGAACCTCATCGCGTGCCTGAGCTCCGGTGATTATCTGGGGTTTGCGGCGCTCATCACGCCGAACTACCTCCTGACCGAATTCGGGACCAGCAACCCGTACGATCTACCGGTCTACCTGGAGGGGTTCCCGATCGAAGGCGGGACGGTGACCGATGCTCAGACTCACCCCGATGGCAGAGTGAGCGCCGACGTGACCACGGTGATCGGCGGCACGCAAGTCGATCACTTCCGGGCCTTCTTCGTGGAAGAGAATGGAATGCTCCTGCTCGATGAGGAGCAGACGCTGCCGGTCGAGGGAGCAGAGGTCACGGTCGAGGTCACGATGCTCGACTTCGCCTTCGACCTGAGCCAGGACACCCTCCCAGCGGATGCCCTCGTCGCCTTCACGCTCCCGAACGAGGGGCAATACCCACATGAGTTCGCGGTGGTGCGCCTGCCTGAAGGGGTCACTGTTGAGCAGGTGCTCGCAGATCCCTCGCTGGAGGATCAGATTCAGTTCATTGGCGGGGCCTTTGCGGAGCCAGGAGACATCGGGTACTTCGGGCTGGAAGGTCTCGAGCCGGGAACATATACGGCCGTCTGCTTCGTCGACGTGCCGGAAGGTGTTCCGCACGTCATGCGAGGCATGGTCGCCGAGTTCACCGTCGAGTAAGTCGTCTCAACACCAGACCGCCCCTCGGCTCGCGCTGGTTTCGCCGGCGACCCGAGGGGCGGCCGCTGGGGATTCACAAGCATCATGCGAACGTCATGGCAGGTTGAGCGCCAGTGAACGTGCAGGATCTCGTTCGCATCTATTACGTCCAGGTTTTGTGCCATTTCGCTTTATCGGTCATCGTCCCTGCCCAGTGGTCATGAGCGCCCGGTTGCTGCCGGGCTATCGGTCGCACGAGGGATTCCGCGTGACCGATCAATCTCGGGTGCGCGTCATCGCTCGGGTCACGGGCACGGTGCAAGGGGTCAAATACCGAGCGACGGCACAGCGTGAAGCACGCCAGCGCGGTCTCACCGGCTGGGTACGCAACGAGCCGGACGGCACGGTCCTGATCGACGTCGAAGGCGACCCGGCGGCAGTCGACGCCTTTCTCGGGTGGTGCGCCGAGGGGCCGCCCGGAGCGCGGGTTGCCACGGTCGAAACGACGACCGCCGATCCCGCCGGCTATGAGGAGTTCACGATTCTGCGCTCAGAGCGGCGGTGACCGTGGCGATCCGAACGGGAGCCTCCGCTTCAATTGGCCTAACACCAGGACAGGGCTTTTGGACTCGTCAGCTCGCTGGTTCGTTCCGACCTCTCGCATGGGAGTCAGTCGTTTCGGTCACAACCTCGTCCGCGATCGCCAGCGCCTCGTCCACCGCCTCCTCTATCGTCAAGAGACGACCAGCCGACCAGGCCTCTGTGAATTCCGCGGCCTGCAAGGCCGCACGGGTGTCCGCCGTGATGCGCTCGCCGTGATGCTTCTGGGAGATCTGCCCCATCCCCAGGGCTTCCCGTGCGGCTTCGACCGCTCCGAGCAACCGTGCCGCCCGCTCCGCCTGGCCCAGCGCCAACGCCACTCCCGCCAGCCCATGCACGGCGCCAAGGATCGCCCGCGTCTGCTGGCTGGCCCGCGCCAGGGTGATGGTCTCGGTAAAGCAGCTGGCGGCGTGTGGGTGATCACCCTCAGCCAATGCGGCGTGACCGCGCTGGTTGAGCACGAGGGTGATGAGCCAATCGGACCTGAGCTGCCGGAGGCGCGCCAGCGCCTCATCGAGCATCGGAACTCCCGCCGCGAGCTCACCCCGCCAGATCAGGATGTCAGCGAGGTCCGCCTGCGCCCACGCGGCCAGCACGGGGTTCCCGGCTGCCTGTAACAGCGGGACGGCCTCGGACAAGGCGGCCGCGGCCCGTTCGCCGTGACCGTGGAATTCCCAGAACATACCGACGCCGTACTGGGCCAGCCCGAGGGCAGCCGGCTCGCCCGACTCCTGGGCAGCGCTGGACAGGCGCTCGACATGCATCGCGGCGTCGTCTCGATTGCCAAGGATGCTGTTCACTAGCGCCAGGAGATAGTGGGCAACGGTTCGATCCGTGGCGGGTGCGTCTGGAGCCGCCGCCAGCGCCGCGGTCAGCCACCGGCAGAGCTCCATAGGGTTGGGTCGTCGCTGGCTCCAGTAATCTTCAGCCGCTGTCAGGAGGCGCAGGGCAGTTCGCCCCTCCCCACGCTCGAGCAGCCAGTTGACGGCGGCGCGCAGGTTGGTTAGTTCGTCGTCGAGGCGGATCACCCAGTGGGGTTGCATGCTGCCGCCGATGAGAGCGGGCTGGGCCGCCTCCGTCAACGTCAGGCACCACGCGGCGAGGCGACGTCGGGTCTCCTCCCCCGTGCCGCTTCCGTCCAGCCGTTCCAGCCCAAACTCCCGGACTGTTTCCAGCATGCGGAACCGCGGCTCGCCGTCGGTCTCTTCCTGCCGCAGCAGGCTCTTGTCGACGAGCGAGGCTATGCCGTCGAAGATTGAGGGGGGCGCTTCGCGGAGGGGGGAGAAGGGGGGATGAGGGGGGTCGCTTCGCTCCAAGGGGGAAGAGGAGACGGATGAAGGGCGAGTCGTGCTCCCGTCGTCCTCCTTTCCCCCCTCGTCCCCTTCATCCCCCCTCAGGCCGCGTGCGGCCGCCCCCCCTAGCGCAGCGCCCCCCTCAGCGAAGCGCCCCCCTTCGTCCCCTACATACTCCGCCGCCTCCAGGGTGCAGCCGCCGGGAAAGACCGCCAGGCGCTGGAAGAGCGTCTGCTCCTGCGGGGTGAGCAGATCATGACTCCAGGCAATCGCATCACGCATCGTCTGTTGCCGTGCCGGGAGGTCGCGGGCGCCTCGGGTCAACAGCGGCAAGCGCTTCTCCAGGCGCTGGAGCAGCGCCTGCGGTGGGAGCAGCTTGACGAGGGCCGCGGCGAGCTCGATGGCCAAAGGAAGGCCATCGAGGCGATGGCAAATCTCCGCCACGGCGGGGGCGTTGGCCGTGGTCACCGTGAAGCCGGGCTTCACGGCCTGGGCTCGCTCGACAAAGAGGCGAACCGCCTCGAACTGGAGTACGTGCTCGAGCGGCGGCAGGTGCTCCGGATCCGGCATCAGGAGCGGCGCAAGCGGGTATTCCTGCTCGCCAGAGGTGTGCAGGGGCGTGCGGCTCGTCACCAGCACCTTCGCGCCTGGTCCCCCAGCGAGGAGACTCGTGACGAGGGACGCCGACTCGAGCACGCGTTCGAAATTGTCCAGGACCAGTAGAAGCCGCTTTCCGCCTATGACTGTGGCCAGGCGCTCCGGCAGTCCACCCCCCTCCTCGCGCACGCCAAGCACGCGGGCGATGGCCGAGGGGACCAGGGTCGGATCGTCGAGCGCGCTCAGATCGACGAACCAGACCCCATCCGGAAAGTCGTCCAGCACGCCGGCGGCGGCCTGCACGCCGAGGCGGGTCTTGCCGACACCACCCGGTCCGGTGACCGTCAGGAGCCGGACATCATCACGGCCGAGAAGGTCGACGATCCGAGCAACATGATCCTCGCGACCGAGAAACGGCGTCGGTTCCATGGGGAGGTTGTTCGGGCGAGGGGTCAGGGTTCTAATCGGCGGGAAGTCGGCAGTCAGGTCAGGGTGAAGCAGTTGGAAGACGTGCTCCGGCCGGTTGAGATCGCGCAGCGGGTGTTCACCGAGGTCGCGCAGACTCGCACCCAGGGGCAGGGCATCGTATGCCAGGTTCTGCGTCACCTGGGTGAGGAGCACCTGACCACCGTGGGCGGCGGACACCAGGCGGGCGAGGCGATTGAGGCCAGGAGCGAGATAGTCCCCGTCACGAGGCTCAGCGGCAGCGGTATGCAGCGCCATGCGGACGGTGAGCGCGCCACCCACCTCGGGCCAGCGATCCGCTGCCAGGGACCGTTGGGCATCGAGGGCCGCGGCAACGGCATCAGGGGCGGTGAAGAAGGCGGCCTGGATGGCGTCGCCAACCCTCTTGAAGAGGACGCCGTGGTGGGACTCGACTGCTGTCCGCATGAGGGTGTGGTGGCGCTCGACAACCTGACTCATCACGGTCTGGTCCCGCTCCCAGCGTTCGGCGCTCCCTTCAATATCCGTGAAGAGGAAGGTGACGGTGCCCGAGGGGAAGGTGGGCATGGACGCTCCACGATCGCGACCAGTTTGGCAAGCTCGATCCTATTGTCGCATCACGTCGGGAAAGAATGACTGGCTGAATCCCGGCTCAGGTTGGTACCAGGCCCAACGATCTGGCCGTTTGCAGCGCCTCGGTCGTTGCCTGCTCCCGGGAGAGCCGCCGGCCGTGTGCCCACGCGGCGGCGAACGCTTCCTCTCCCAGTGCCGCGCGTGCCGTCTCGATCGCCTGGCGATTCTGACCGCGGGCGGCGATGAAGGACCATGCTCCGGCGACCTGATACACCGCTTCCGCCGCTCCCAGCAATCGCGCTGCCTGCTCCGCCTGGCCCAGATCGGCGGCGATCGTGCCGATGGCCGCCAGGCCGGCGCCGAGAAATGTGGTGTCGCCGAGCGCCTGGGCAAGCTCGATCGACTCGCTGTAGTAGGCGCTGGCGGCCGGCTGATCGGACCGGGCCAACGCAATCTCTCCGAGCAAGGCGAGCGAGAAGGAGGTCCCCCACAGGGGCTGATGCCGGCGCTGCAGCTCCAGAGCCTCGGTCACGAGCGTCGTTGCTTTCTCCAGATCACCTTCCAGAAACGCAAACTCAGCAATACAGTCGAGAATGGCGCCGATGAACAGCGGGTGGTCCAGAGCTCGGGCCAGGGTCAGGGCCTCCTCGAGCAACGCAAACCCTTTGGCACGGTCCCCGCTGTAGCCCGTGGCTCTCCCCTGGCTGAGCAAGGCCATGGCCAGACTGGCTGATTCGTCGCCGTTCTCCCGCAGGAGGCTCACGCTGAACGCGGCCAGCTCGGCAGCAGCGGCATGATCCTTCCTCGGCAGCGTGAGCACGCTGGCCCAGTTCAGGGCAGCCGCGCGAAACGGTGCAGCGACGGCGGAGCGAGGCGAGCGGGCCCGCTCCAGCCAGGAAATCCCCTCCGTGCCGAACCCCCGCACGAACCAGAACCAGCCCAGCCCCGCGGCGAGACGGATCATGGTCTCCTCGTCACCCTGCTGTTCCACCCAAACGAGAGCGGCGCGAATATTGTCATGTTCGGCCGCGAGCCGCTCGAGCAGCGCGGGCTCAGTCGCCTGGAAGAGCTCGGCGCTCATCGCCTCGGAAAATGACACGAGGTAGTCGGCGTGGCGTCGTCGCGTGCTGTCGATCTCGCCCGCGGCCGCGAGCTGCTCGAGACCGAACTCCCGGATCGTCTCCAGCATGCCGAAGCGCGGGTCCGGACCGGTTGTCGCCACGGGCCGCACCAGGCTTTTGTCGGCCAGGGCGGTGATCCCGGTGAAGACGTCGAGCGCGCCGTCGTGACTGACAACCGCCTCCGCCGCCTCGAGCGTCCAACCGCCGCTGAAGACGGCCAGGCGGCGAAAGAGGGTCGGCTCATCCCCTTCCAGCAAGTCATGACTCCAGGCAATGGCGTCGCGCAGGGTGCGCTGCCGCGCCGGGGCGTCGCGTGGTCCACCGGTGAGGACGGGCAGGCTGCGTTCCAGCCGTTCCAGCAAGGCTCGCGGCGGCAAGAGTCTGATTCGTGCCGCGGCGAGCTCGATGGCCAGGGGCAGCCCATCGAGACGCTGGCAGATCGCGGCGATGACCGGGGCGTTGTCTTCGGTCAGCGCGAAGTCGGGCACGATGGCCCTTGCTCGTTGCACGAAAAGGTCGATCGCCGGCACGCGGGCGAGCTCAGACAGCGGCAGCATTGCTTCGGCCGGAGGCAGGGCCAGGGGGGCCACGGCAACTTGCTGCTCGGCGCGTACCTGGAGTGGCTCCCGGCTCGTCACCAGCATGGAGAGGTGCGGGCAGGCCATCAGCAGCTCGGCGAGCTGGGGCGCCGCGTCGAGGACCTGCTCGAAGTTGTCGAGTACCAGGAGCAGCCGCTTCGATGCCAGGAACGCCTCGATGGCCGGCAACAATCCCTGTCCCCCTGGCTCACGCACCCTGAGCACACTGGCGATTGCCGGCAGGACCAGCGCCGGATCGGTGAGTGGCGCGAGATCGACGAACCAGACACCGTCGGGGAAGGCATCGAGCGCTTCGGCGGCGACGGCCAGGGCCAGCCGCGTCTTGCCAGTCCCACCCGGACCGGTCAAGGTGACGAGTCGATCGCCCTCGCGCTCGATCATCGCCGAGATATGGGCGATCTCCGCTTCGCGGCCGACCAGCGTCGTGAGCTGCATCGGCAGATTGGTTTCCAGGCGCTCGAGGGTTTGCGGCGGGGGAAAGCTCGACTGGAGCCCCGGGGCGAGCACCTGCCAGATGCGTTCCGGCTCCAGCAGATCGCGCAGCCGGTACTCGCCGAGATCAACCAGGGTCACGGAGGGGAGCGGAGCATCGTCGATCAAGGCGCGCGCCGCATCGGAGAGCACGATCTGGCCGCCATGGGCGACCGCGAGGAGCCGGCTCAACCGGTTGAGCGCGGGTACCTGGTGGTAGTCACCCGCGGCATCGGGCGTAGCCTCGCCAACGTGCAGCGCCATGCGCACCCGAATCGGAGCGGGCAGCGACCAGGGTTCAGCGGCGATCGCCTGCTGCGCGGCAACCGCGGCGGCAAGCGCATCGGGAGCAGCGGCGAAGGCGGCCTGCACGGCGTCGCCGATGATCTGGAAGCGATACCCGTCATGGGCGGCGATCGCCGCATCGAGCAGCTCGAGATGGCGGTTGACCGCGAGGCGCATCGCCGCCTGGTCCTGCTCCCAGAGCGCCGTGCTGCCTTCGATATCCGTGAAGAGGAAGGTGACAGTGCCGCTGGGCAGATCGGGCATGGTGCCTCTCGCGACGCTCGGCTGGATATGAACCCTACCGATTGTCGCATGGGAGCACGGGGGTCACGCCAGAGGCGCACCGAGCTGGGCTTCCGAATGACTACGGCGATGCGGGCGTTACGCCGAGGCGATGAATGCGCCTGCCGATGAGGTAGACCAGTTGACGCGCTCGGGTACGGAAGTCCAGGTCCGGGCGATCGCCGCAACGGCCTCGTCAATGTCCTCCACCTGGTGAAGGGCGGTGAGCACGAAGCGGATCGCACCTCCACCCGGTTCTTCCGGAGGCGCGAGTTGGAGCACGGGCCAGATGCCGTGACGCCGGAGTGTCGATGCCGCAATCGTTGCCATGGCGCCACTCGGCAAGCGGAGACTTTGGATTGGGAACAAAGAAGCGGGTTCCGGTTCCAGACCAACGCGACGGAGGCCGTTGCGGAAGCGGCGAACGAGAAAGACGAGGTGACGACGGAGATCATCGCCCTCTCGGTCGTGTACCTGAAGGGCAGCCAGCGCGGCGGCGAGAATCGGGGTTGCCGGCGGGCTGCTGTGGACGAAGGTACCAGCGGTCAGGCGTAGGTGGTCGATGAAACGCTCCGGACCAGCGACGAAGGCGACCGGAACCCCGAGGGCTTTGGCGAGTCCTCCGACGTGGACAACGCTACCATTCCTTACCCCAAGGTGACGCGGAGTGCCACCTCCTCCGTAGCCAAACGGCATCTTCGCGGTCGGCTCCTCACCCAGCACTCCGAACCCGTGGGCGTCGTCGACGTAGACGGCTGCTCCGTACCGCTCGGCAAGCGTCGCGAACGCGCGCAGCGCGGCCACCCGCCCGCCAAGCGGGTAGATCCCGTCACAAACGATGACGTTATCCTGCACGGTCATATGAGACCGGAGCAGCCGCTCCAGCGCGAAGGCGTCGTTGTGAGGAAATCGGACCAGACGCTCGGTGACGCGCGCGGCCACGAAGGCCCCGTCGAGGCTGATCGGATAGGCACGCTCGTCGACGAACAGCATGCCGGTCTGACCAGCAAGCAATGGCAGAACGTCGAGCGCAATGTGGGTTGTCGAAGGAAAGACGAGGGCCCGCTCCTGGCCGACGAGCGCCGCTATTGCGGTCTCCACCCGCCCGGTCAACGCGGCGGCGGCGAGTGCGCGTGGCATCCCCAGCGAGATGCCGCCCGCCGCCGCTTGCGCCATGGCGGTCTTAACTCGAGGGTCTTGCCCCAGCCCGAGGTAATGGCTCGTCGCAAAGTTGAGCACCCAGCGACCATCCACACGGGCGCGTGGACCATCGGACTTCGTGATTGTCTGGAATACCAACCCGTCATCGCGAGCGAGGCGGTCGATCAGGCCGGGCATCGCCTGTCCACGCCGCTGCACCAGCTCGTCGAGAGTGGTCATCACTGGCTCTCGTTCCGTCACGCCCTACGTATTCGACAAAAAGGCGGCGGTCTCCATGTGCTGGCGCCAATGGGCGATCGGTACGCCGTTGTGCGAGCGCGCGGTCGAGGCCGCCACGGACACGTTCGGGAGGTTCTGAAGCTGAACCTGGCGACGGAGTGCCGTCGAAAGCGGCTTCGTGCTTCCGAGGTAGTGGATGAACAGCCGGGCATCCGGACGCGCGCGGGCCCATTTGATCCAGGCCACGTCGTCGCCGGTGTTGTAGAGGCAATCAAAGCCCCAGCACTCGCGGATCGAGGCAGCGGAACGCTGCCCGGAGAGAGCCAGGCGGCGCATAGGGTAGCCGCCGCCGGAATGGCAGGCGAGGACCAGGCTTCCCAGGACCGGGGTCACACTCGCGCCGCTATACGGGCCGTGGGCACGCAGGGCGGCAAGGACCTGATCTACATACCTGTCGAGGCCACCTGCTTCGGTCAACCATCCAGCCTGGGAGCGAGGACCGAGTGTCGGTGCGGCCAGAATGACGTTCTTGCGGCTCTCGTTGGTCGCCTCCCGCAGCGCAAAGTGCGGGAACCTGGTGCGGTTCCAGTAGCCATCGATCGACACGTTCGGGAAACTGCCCTTATGCCCATGGAGGTACAGGACGAGGTCAACGCGCGGAACGGGGCGGTAGCCCGCTGGAATGAAGATTCCGGTCATGGGGCGGGCTGGCCGCTCGCCGCCGAGGGTAATGGCCGTGTAGAGCGTGGTCGACGGCGGGGAGGTCTCGCGCTGGATCAGTGCCGGCGGTCCGCCACTCGGCGCCGGGCCGGGCCGAGGGACGACGGGGGTGGAGGAGCCAGCACCCGGAGGGGGCGGTGCCCCCGCGGCGACCAGTGCCGCCTCTGTGCGCGGCCCCATCACGCCGTCGGCCGGGAGGCCACGCCCTCGCTGAAATGCCTGCACGGCGCCTCGAGTTCCAGGGCCGAATCGGCCATCGACCGTCAACCCGGCCCCGGCCGCGCGATTGAGCGCCCCCTGCACCCAACGCACATAGACCGGGCTGCGCCGGTCGGTCTCGTTCAGGACTCGATCAAAGGGCGACTGGCTCACCACGAATGACATCAGGCACGCTCCTTCCACGAGAACTCACGAAGGCGGGTAAACGGACAGCGCTCCCCGGGAGTGACAGCTGCTGGCGCCGGGCGTCCGCGTGAACGCTCCATCCGGCCGGCATCCCGGATGAGCCGAAGCAGGTTGCCGCCCAGCACGAGCGCTTCGTCGGTCGCGGACAGCCCGAGAAGGCGGATCTTGTGGAGCTCCAGGCCGGGGTGCAGCCACGGGCCGTCTGACCCGAAGAGCACTTTGTGGGCGCCACCCCTGCGGACGGCTTGGGCCACATAGTCGAACCGCTTGACCCCTGACGTATCCGCATAGACGTTCGGCAGCCGGGCGATCTGATCGACGACCTGAACGTGGGCGCGCCAGTCATCGCTAAAGCTGCCGAGATGCGGGACGATGAACGACACGTCCGGAAACTGCGTCAGCGAACATCTCGATGACTGCTGCCTGACCAATGACATCGACCAGGATCGGGAGGTGGAACGCCCGCGCCGCCTCACAGACCTCTCGCGTCGGCATCGCGTCGGAACCATGAACCTTGATGCCGCAGAAGCCCCATTGCCGCACCGCGTGCTCGACCATCGTGAAGATCCGCCCCGCGTCGCGGGACGAATGGACGAAGGCAAAGCCCATCAGCCGGCCGCCCGACGCGGCTACGATACCGCGCCACCTCGGCATTAGCCCGCGCGTAGTCGCTATGAAACGGGGCGAAGACCACCGTTCGGTCGATGCCGGCGCGCGGGCACGGCGGAGGTACGCTCGCAGCGGCGCCACCGTATTCCAGGGCGCCGTCATCACGTCGCCTCTCCCGGCGTGGCAGTGGCAGTCGACAATCACCATGCTTCTCCGCGTTAGCGGCCAGCAGCAACGCGTGTGTAAAGGTCGGTCAAAACCTGATTCAGGACCCGGTCATCTCGAAACTCGGCTGCGGCACGGCCGGAGAACTGGCTAAGCCCGCGCACCGTTGCCGCATCCAACTTCCCGGTCTGCTTGATCGGACTACCGAGCACGTGGCTCAGTGCCTCCTGGGTGAAGACGGTCGTGGTCGCCCCGCGGGGCCGCTTCCCCGTACCGTGGTTTTCGCAGTGAAAGTGGTCATGGTGAGCATCGTTGTAGTTATAGTCAAGGACCGTGTAAAAGTGGAGGCGCAGGCAGGCGTTGATCCGGCGCAACAGTGCGCGCTCCGCCGGGTCCTTGAAGTTCTCCACGATCGTTTCTGGCAGCCGGCTCGCAGGCCCGCCGACCGCCGAAAAGCGCACCCCAACAATGTCGACGGCGTCGCCGAACGAGTGGTTGCTCAGCGTGTTCGAGTTCTTACCATTCTTGTACATGCACCGACAGTTGATCGAGCCCGCGGTCAGGATCGCCTCGATCGGCATACCGAACCGGCGCAAGTCACGGACGACGTGGGTGAGGCTGGCACGCACCGAAGGAACGAATCTTTGCTCGCGCGGCCCCGGATAACGACTCGTGACGATACAGAGTCCGGTCTTGAGATCACGTTTAACCGCGGTCGGGTACTCGAAGGGCACGCCGTCGATAGCTCGCTGGCAGAGCAAATTTGGGATGGCAGGGCAGGATTGAGGCTGCAGGCAGCGCTTGACGGCCACGTTGGGAGGTTCGGGGCAGAGTTTAGCTCCGCTGACGGCAGGCGTCGGCGCCGGGCCAGGCCGAGGGACGACCGGGGTCGAGGAGCCAGCACCGGGAGGAGCCGGCGCCCCGGCGGCGACGAGTGCCGCCTCCGTGCGCTGTCCGACCACCCCATCGGCGGTGAGCCCACGGCCCCGCTGAAACGCTTGCACGGCGCCTCGGGTGCGGGGACCGAATCGGCCATCGACCGTCAACCCGGCCCCGGCCACGCGATTGAGCGACTCCTGCACCCAGCGCACATAGACTGGGCTGCGCCGGTCGGTCTCACCTAGCCAGGCAGTTCGCGTCGTCGCTCTAGCGGGACGCGCGCGCAGGGTTTCCATGCCATTACTCCCATCGTTCGTCGAGCATCGGGAAGATTCGGTCCAGATCCCAGTCTTGTCTCCGATAACGCCCGGTGCCATTGGCGATCACGAGCCGCCGCGCACGACGCTCGTCTTGCCATTTGGTAAGGCGGTCGGCGGCCTCGTTCGCGATCTCAACCAGCTTTTCCCGTTCGCTGAGGGAACGCCCCAGGGCGGCTTCCCGACCGCGATCCGGGCCACAAATGCCCGTGCTTTGGTGTCACTCAGACCGTCGCCGACGTTGACGTCGAAGCACATCGTCAGACCACGGATCGACACCAGTCCCACTTGCCGCGCAACGGCCCGTGCGCGAGCCATGCGGCTGTTCACGTCCCGCATCAACAGTGCACAAAAATCGGCGTCAGCGCAGAGGCGGAGAAGAGGGGTCCGCCAGCGGTCGGAGAGCCCCTCGGCACGCGCCTCTGCCACCGCCTGCCGGCGCTCCTCAGCGGTATGGCGCAGGGCAGCCAGTTGCCGCACCCGCTCGGTATCGGCGCCGAAGAACTCACGCAGGCGCTGCGTCTGGCGCTCAAAACTGTCGAGCATGGTCTGGAGCGTGCCGGCAAGCAGATTCCACTGAAGCATGCCCATTGAAATGCCGTCGGTGCCCGAGACGGCACAGCCAAACGCCACACCGGTCTCGAAGTGGCTCGTGACGGCGACCGCGGTGCGTTGGGGAGCCGGCAGATCAGGTGGGCTGCAGAGCACCGCCGGGGTGGTCCCACCCGATAATGCTCCTGGAGGGCGCGGCGCTCCCGCGGCGACGAGTGCCGCCTCTGTGCGTTGTCCGACCACCCCGTCGGCCGCTAACCCTTGCCGCGCCTGAAACGTTTGGACGGCTCCTCGGGTGAGGGGGCCGAATCGCCCGTCAACCGTCAGCCCTGCCCCGGCTACCCGGTTGAGCGACTCCTGCACCCAGCGCACATAGGCCGGACTGCGCCGGTCGATTTTGCCCTGCGCTTCCTCGTTGTCAGTCTCGCGACCGCTGACCTTCCCAGGCGGGAAGAAGCGGACGTGCAAATGGTTGTCGTGGCCCGCCTGCTTCTGTACGCCCGCGATTGATCGGATCACGTCCGGATCATTGAAATAGATGACTTTGACGCGAAGCACGCCGTTGGCCTGGATACCTCGAATCAGCTCCTGGGTCAGCTCGCGTGAATAGGTGGCGTCCTGGTACCTGACGCCTGCCTCGCGCCCGTCATTGCGCATCAGCCGAATGTCGATGTCGACGCCGAGTCGATGGGACTTATGCGGTGGCAACGGCCCACCGCCGTAGCGGCTGATGTCCCCAAGACCGATCCGGGGGCCGGACGGGTGAGCCCGAAACCACGCCGCACCGATCGCCTGAAGAGCGCGAATGGTCTCCGCCAGACCGAACTGATTCTTGGGCGGCTTGTGGTACGAGTAGTAGCCAGGACCGGGGGTTGGCAGGGGCACAACGACATCGGCGTAGAGCGGGACGCCAGGGATCACAGGGCCTGGAGCAGGACCGTTGGTTGCGGCAGTGCCCGGGGGTCGTGGGGCACCGGCGGCGACCAGCGCCGCCTCCGTGCGCTGTCCGACCACCCCGTCAGCCGGCAGTCCGCGTCCCCGCTGAAACGCTTTCACCGCTCCTCGGGTGAGGGGGCCGAATCGGCCGTCGACCGTCAGTCCCGCCCTGGCCACGCGGTTGAGCGCCTCCTGCACCCAGCGCACATAAGCCGGACTGCGGCGGTCAGTTTCGCCTAGCCGCACGCTCCCTGCGACCGCATGGTTGCTGATCCGTTGCGCGACCACCATGGTGGGCCTTCCTTGTTGCCGGCGTCAGGCATGTGCTTCGAACACGGATCGGCACTCCCGGTGCTCACCATACCGACAATGGCGGAGGTGGATCACTCCCAGGCGTCGTTGCGCCAACCGTTGCCCGACGGGATGCGCCTGCCGCCGGCGAGAGCCGGCTGGCGCCGTGTCATTGGCAGCTGGCTGCGGCCCGTCCGAGCGCGGGGCCGCGGCGAGGCGGCCGACTCTCCCTGCTCGCCGCGGCGCGCGATGCCGAGGGCCTCGGCGCTGGTGACCCACTCCTCGGCACGGTCGCCGATCTCCAGCAAGAACGCCTCGAACTCGGCACGCGTCGTATTGAGGATGTAGGGCTGGGCCAGCCACTCGAGAATGTCACGTCCGGCTTCGGCCATCCGGTTCCGCTGCGAGGCGGTAATCTGCGGCTGACCAAAGTAGCGGCGCATCACCTCTTCCATGACGTCCCAGGCGTTGTCGGCTCCGAAGAGGTTCTTGATGTCTTCAGTGCCCATGATCCGGAACGCCTCGTCGAGGAGCTGAAGAACCTCGATGCGCAGGATGTTGACGTGCCCATAGGAGGCGTTCTTCAAGTTATTGCGGAGGTCAAGTCCCGAGCGGCGGACGACGGCGATACTGCCAAAGCTCGGATCGTCTGCGCGCGGCCGGATGACCTCGGAGACACGCTTGTCACGGAAGAATTCGGCCACGCCGTTGACGAACTGGACAAAGAGACCGTGGAAACTCTCGTTCGAATGGGCGCCTGGCGCCGGCGGCGTATCCGTGTAGCCGAAGACGCGGCGGTACGCCTGCATCCGATCGGTATGCGTGTAGCGCAGCACGCGGCGTCGATCATAGCGGTAAAGGCCGTAGGCCCCGGGACCGGTCGAGAGGCGGATGGCGCCGGCGTTGAAGAGCTCTTGTAGCTTGAGTACGGCCCGAAAGACGCCGATCCGCTCGTGTTGGTAGATGTAGTAGAGATCGCCGACGGCGAGGATTCGCTCGGCCGTAACAGTGTCGTCGTAGGTCTCGATTCCGGTCGGCTGCTCGACCTTGCCCGGCGTTGCAGCGGCATCGGGTCCGAGGCCGATAAGCTGGGCAAGACCACCGTCGGGTGGTGGCTTGGCGCCGGCCGCGGGCGCCTCGGCCCGCTCCTCCATCTGCTCGAACCGGCGCATGAACTCGTCGGCGAGCTCGGGCCGCTCGATGAGCTCGGGCGCGAGGACATCGACCATTTCCTCGCGGAACTTCGCGAAGGTCTTTGCTCGTCGTTGGATCTCTTCGTTCGTGGCCATCGCTCGCTCCTAGTTAACGACGTGGCCACCCGCGGCGTCCCACGCCTTGTTCGCCGCGCTGTGGCTGCCGCCCGGCTATCGACTGCTGCCCTGCCGGCACCTACTTGACTCCAGCCGTTTGCCCGTGCCGCGCCGCCGGTCACCCACGATAGCCGGGACATTCGATTTTGAGGAGGGTTTCCGCAGAGATCGGCGAGTGCACGCTTGACCCGCCGGTAGCGTAGCGGCCCGAGGCGCCCTCTGGCTCATCACCCAACGCTGAGCGCGCTAGTCGACGAGACCGCGAATCTCGGCCGCGGTCCGCTGCACGGCATCGATGCCCGGCCCGCTGTCGTACGACTTGCTGTTGGTGGCGAATTCCCTCAGCCAGTCCATCAGCTCGGCGAGTGACGTCGGCGGGTCGACCGTCGATCTCCAAGAACTCTCGCTCGGCCAGATCGACCGAGGCCGCGGTGAGGGCTGCGTCCAGATCGTCTGTCGCCTCGGCCACCCGGTCGAGGCGCATCCCGAGAACTTCGAGTCTGGTCCCCAACGGGGCCGAGAGCATCGGGCTGCTGGAACTGGGCCCTTGATCGTCTGCCAGTTGGCGTACAACCCGGAGACGTAGAGCTCGACCTCGAGGAAGCGCGTCGAGGCGCGATCCTCGTCCCGAGTGATATCGGTCTCGTCAATCAGGTCATCGCCGCCGCGGAAGCCGACCAGCTCACCAAGTCGCTTGAGAGAGGATCCCTTGCCATCCTCCCGCGGCTCCTATGAGAAGTGCGAAAGCCGCGTCAACGCGCGCAATCGCTGGCCGCACCTCCTGGCCCAGTGCCCCGACCAGACTCGACGAGCTTGCGATCGACGACGTCCCGTACCGCTTCAAACATGTCCTGGTCGTCGTCGTCGTCGGCTTCGAGCTCGGCCAGTGCCTGCCGCACCACCTCCAACTCAGCCCGGGCGCGCGGTAGATGACCGCCTGCGGCCCGGACGTCACGGTTCCCGACTCGATCGGCAACGTGGCCGTGCCTGAGGTCCCCCGGTATTCGACCTCGCTCCGGCCGTCGATCTCCTTCTCAACAAAGACGCGGTCGAAGGCGGTGCGCAGGTCACGAGGTTGATCCGGTCGTACCCTGGCGCCAAGCACCCGGAACATTGCGTCGTCAAACAACCGGTCGAGGTCGGTCCCGGCGCCGGTGGGCCTGCTGCCGGTCACACTCGGACGGCCGCCCCCCAATGCCGGAGAGAGCATCGATGACCTCGCCGAAGAGCTCGTCTTGAGCGGCGCCGTTGCGCGGTCACGACGTCCGGGTGCCTCGCGACGGCCTCGGTTATCGTTGACTCCGGCTGGAATATGGCCCCTGGGGGTCGGCTCCTCGGGGATGCTGGCACCGGTCAGAGGAATCTTGACTTCGACCTTGCGCTTGTTCTGCGTAACTTCGGCTGGATCGCCATGCCGGACCAAATCGTCGTCGGCGTAGGCTTGAAAAAGGATGCGTGCCTGGCCGTCAGTTCCGAGAAGCTGCCGGTAGAGCTCGCCGGTTCGATTGAGATCGAGAAGGCGGCCCTTATTCGTCGGTGGTGGTCGCCCCGAGAAGCTCGGCGAATGGGATCATCTTTTCGTAGTCGACCCCGATAGCAGTGACGAAGGACCCGGCTTTGGGCTCATCGCTAGGCACGGTCACGACCTGCCCGCTCATCACGAATGGAACCTCGCTGTTCGAATCTGTCATACCTGCCTCCTTCCAGACGTCGGAGACGTCAGGCGCCATCGTCGGTAGCCGTGTCGGGACCATGTGCCGCTGCGGCACTTCGCTTCTTACGAGACGTCCCTTTGCGGGAGACGCGGATATCCTGCCCCGTGGCCGTCGCCTGGACCGAAACGGAAATCAGGCTCTGGCGATCGACCAACTCCTCCCAGCAGCGTCTGAGCGTCAGGCTCTGGTCGTAGAGCGCCTGGGGGCACTGATCGAGTGCGTCGACGACACCTTCCGCCCATCGCCCCCAGTTCCCCGTTTGCCGCAGCACGTCGGCGAGCGCCTGGCGCCGTTCGAATGCCACGAGGTCGACGCAGTAGCGCAGCCAGAGTGCATCGAACTGATCCTGGCACCTGACGAGCGCCCGCCGCGCCAGCACGGGATCGAATCGCCCGTTCGCGGCGAGTCGGCCTTCGCGGGCGGCCTCGCACGACTCGTGAGCGAGGCCGGCGGTATCCTGGGCGACGGCCTCCCAGTGGTCGACCACGGCCGATCCGCGCCCCGACGCCGGTTGCGCCTGGACGACTGCCCAGACAAGGTTGCCGAACACCTGATCCAGGCGCGATGCCGCCTGCTCGAGGTTTGCGAATGATGCTCCCAGCGTCACAGCCATCCTCACTCGTTGCCCGGTGCGACCGGGTGCGCTCGTGACCTGGCTACCGGCGCAAGAGAGCGCGGTAGAAGTTGACCGCGATGCGGCCCGAGGGCGCGAGACTGGTATCGATCGCCGTGCGAGCCGCCCCGACCAGGAAGCGCGCCGGCACGATGCCCGGATCGACCGCCTGGGCCAGGCGCTCCGCCGCTTCTCTGGTCATGGCATCGTGCGTTCGGTTGAACGAGGTTACTGCCGCCAGGCTCTTTCCACCCAGCTGCGGGAAGGGTTGGTAGCAGATCGTGTCGACGACGAGCGCGCTGGCCCGAGGAAACGTATCGAGCATCTCCCGCGGGATCGAGCCCAGCTGCGCCGACGGATAGATTCGATTCCAGAGTTGGTCGAACGCCGCCGACTCGTCGGCGAACCCCATCCGTCGCAAGAGTTCCAGGTTGATCAGTACCCGGAGGTAGGGCGTTGGGTGAACGCCTTCCGGGTTGTAGCTCTGTGCGCTCTGGGGGGCCATCGCCACCACGTCGATCAACGAGGAGACAAGCGCTGGCCCACCGAGGAGGAGGGCGCAGAGGTCCGCCCAAATCTCTTTGTTCCACCGCGCCCAGGTCTGTGCCAGCTCGGCCCTCAGACCCTCCTCGCGTAGCCGGCGCTCGATCCGGCGCGGGACCTCCTCCCAGAGTCCGAGATCGCTCTGGATGTTGTGCGATACCTCGTGGTGGACGGCCCCAAGCGTCCACGGATTCACCAAACGATGGTAGGGAAGCTGAATGACTGGAAACGGGTTGCCACGCTTGCCAAGTCGGGTCAGCGGCACCCCTCGCCGGTAGGTGGCCGGCGTAAACCCCGTTGCCATGAACGAGAGAGGTGGCGGCGCCGGGACCGACCGCGGTACGGCCAGACCCGTGTAGACGGCCTGATAACAATCGAGGGCGATCCGGTCCGCGGCGAGCAGCCACTCGCCGTATCGCGACTGTCGCTGACCAAAGAGCTCGAAGTAGAAGTCCCAGGTCCGCTCGACGTGTTTGACCAATTGCCCGGCACGATCCTTCTTGTGCAGCAACGCCTGGAGTGCTTCCGTGTCCGGCTGCTTCGCGGCGTCGGTGGCCGTTAGCCGGACCTGATCCGCGAGTGCCATCAACGGCCGCCGCAGTCCATCGAGCAGCCGGTTGGCGGCGCGGATGTGAGCGTCGGAGGGGCTGGCGGCACTGGTGCCGAACTCGCCGTGGTGAAAGGGCCGCAACGAGGCGGCGTGGCGTGCCGCGTTCAGGGACTGCGCCCGCAGGAACACCTCGGCGACCGGCGCGGGCGCAGGCATGCGCCCGGCACGCCCGCGTCCGGTTGGGCTGACTTGGGGGGAGATCGCGGTCACCATGCCCTATCCTCGGCCCGTGCATGACAGAAGCTCCACGTTCTGGACATCCCTCGGATCGACGACCAGGCGCCGGGCGTCTCATGACGTCGGTGGTTACGAGCGCGAGCTGGCGTAAATCGGCTTCAGCATGTAGCCGACAACCGGACCGCGCCGACGCCCGCGAACTGGCTCCGGGTCCGTACGCCCGCCCGTACGACGGACCCATCGGTCGCCGAGTCATCGAACCGGGTCGCGCGGCCCCGCCCCATGGCGCACCGGCTGGTCTTGCCTGGGCGCGACTTGCGGCGACTCGATTCTGTCGGAAGTTCTGCGCCACCGCCCGGGGGTTGCCAAGTGCCCGCGCGGACTGACGGCCGAGAATCCCGGCGACATCGCGCTGGGTCGGCGGGCGACGCAGGTTTTGCACCTCGTAGGCCGACTCTTTAAGGATCTGGGGTAGGCAGCGGGTAAGCTTGCGCGTCGTCTTGTTCTTGTTGAGCATCTTGCCGATTGCGCCGACACCTTTGGAAATTAGCGGCATCGCCAACGGCAGGAGGGCCGGCAGGAACTCGTCGCGCTCGGGGTCGTAAGCGCCTTCGCCGTCCTCGTAGAGATCCTCGTAGGACGGATCGGACTCGCCGCTGAGCAAGCCGCTGACAAGCGGACCGACCAGATTTGCGATGAAAGGGTCGGCCTCGTACTCACTTCCCGATTCGGCAGCCTGGTAGGCGTTGTAATGCATCTCATCGAGCACTTCCGGCTCGATCGGTCCGAATTCGTAGCTGGCGTCCGATTCGTACCAGACCTCGCCGTCACCCTCGCGGAGGACCTGGTTGGCAATCTGGCTCGCGATGGCGGCGCCAGTCTTCCCGCCAACGGCGCCGCCGGCCACGCGCGCGGCTTGTCCGGCCAGCTGCTGGAAAAACTTGGGTGAGAGGCCGCCCGGTGCGACCTTGGCCACTGTCCGCGTCGCCGTCTTCAATAAGTTGCCGAGGAACGGGTCGGCCTCCAGGTCCTCGTACGACGCGCCCCAGGTCTCGAACGCCTCAAAGTCCTCGAACTCGCCTCCTTCATAATCGAAGGCGGCCTCGTATTCGCCCCCCTCGCCGTTGAGCGACTCAAAGCCGAAGCCGTCGGATTCGCCTAGGTCCGTCATCTCGAGCTCTTCGAGATCGACCATCGTCTTCGCCTCCTTTGAGTTCCGGAAGAACGCTTCGCGGAAACACGTGTAAGCGAAGACAGCCTAGGAGGGCGGGGGTGTCGGGCAAAGTCACATATTCGCGTGAGGCGCCAACGTGGTCACTCATTTGTGTCTCACCAAGACGCGTGACGGCGCAAAAGCCGCCGCTCGGGTTGCGTTTTTCAAAGATTTTGGTAGGATGAAAGAAATCAAAAGATCAGCTGTACGGGCAAACCCGTTGCGAGGCGGGGACGCAAAGCCAGGGATCTCGGCAGATGCCGAGACCGCCCGGTTGCCAGTGATACCCTCTTGCGACCATCCCGGCATTACGTTGCCGGTTCTTGTTCATGGTCGCTCCTCGCCCGGGACTTGTACGTCATCGCGTTGTCGACTCACCCCTGTTCGAAGGTCGAACCGGGCTCGACCGCGATCCGTACCGGTGCGTCCACCCAGCACAAGCCCTGAGCGTGGCGCCCGAGTCTTCACCCCCGATCGTCCTTGCCGCCGCTCTCGCACGGCTCAGGAACAGGACGACCATGAACCATGAACCATACGCCCCACACCACAGCTGCCAAGCCGATCCTGGCTCGCGAGCCCACGGCCGCGGTTGAGGACCTCTTGCGGGAGATCCTGGAGCGTCTCGACGACGTTCGGGAAGAGCCTGGCCAGGCGCCGGAGCACTCCAACGGCGCCGGCACGGTAGTGCTCGACGTTCAGGTCGATGGCATTGCCTACAAGCTGCTACGCGATGCGACCCCAGTTGCGCAGCATCGCACCGTGCTCAGCCCTCGCGAGCAAGAGATCGTCCGCCTGGTGGCGAAGGGCTTGCCGAGCAAGGCGATTGCTGAGGTACTCGACATGAGCTTGTGGACGGTTGGCACGCACTTGCGGCGCGTCTTCGCCAAGCTCGGCGTCGGCACCCGGGCGGAGATGATCGCCCGTGTCATCGGGGACGGGCTGCTCGACGGCAGTGCTGATGCAACTGAAGAGTGAGACGCGGTTCGGGCGCTGTGAGCCAGGGGAGTCGCCACGGGAGGTCAGCGTAGAACGGCGGATGCTGACCCCGGATGATGCCAAGCGGCTACCCAGTTTCGTAGAGCGTAATCGACTGGTGGCGCTCTTTTGCCTGGATCCGATCGGATCACGGCCGTTGCACGGGAAAGATTGCTGGGATACGGACGTCTGTTAGCGTGACGTTGGTGGCGGATTGTATTCCCAATGCCAAGGCTCTTTTTCGTATGGATAGAAGCCGAAGCGAGCGGCGTTTGCCACCAGCCACGAATAAACCGGAAGCGTGCGGAGCTTCGCCACGTTTCCGCTCGCGTTCCGACCGCCGAGATACAGATCGATGGCTCGTCCGGTTTGGTGCGCGCTTCTTCCCGGGGGCGCAACCCATTGCCGCGCTTTCTGGGCAGATCCGTACTTCTCCTTCGCCGCCGCCCAGAGGCGCTCTTGCCGCTCCGGACTGCGATAGCCTGATACCGGAAGGAGTAACGGGCTTTGAATGCCCGCTGCTCTCGCGGCCTTCACCATCTCGGCCCAGGCGACCGCGGCCAGTCGATGCAAGGGAACGCGCTTGCCTCCGAATCCATTGACTATCACGACATCCGCTGCATCAGGGGGTCTCCGATCCTCGATGCGCCGGCCTCCTCGCGCCTCGACGGCGATTGGGCGAAATCCGCTGGAGCTCGCCGAAGTCGGATTCGCCACTGGGAAGCGCGCGAGCACCGGCCGCACCAGGTCGTTACGGATGCCAGGCGATTCAGGTTGCGGTGCTGGCGGGGGTGAAGCGCCAAGCCCCCGCTGTGGATGGCGCGGGGGCAGGATGCGGACCGCGTTCGCGGGCAGACCTGCTACCGCCTTCTGAATGAAGAACGCATTCTTTCGTTGGTTGATACCGGCCGCGGCAGAAATCCAGATCAATCCCTTGCGCCGTGCAAAATCCTCGGTAAATTGACGCCACTCCTGCTCGTTCGGCTTGCGCTTATGTTTGTCGTGGAAGTAGACGAACGTAGAGTCGAATTCGCTGGCATTTCCAATGGGATTCGGCACCTGACCCGTGGTCGCTTTCAAAGCAAGCGATCGAGCCGATGCGGGCAACTGTTCCCACGGTGTTGCCTGCAGCTGGATGAACCTCCGGAGTTGTCCACGTGGGATGTCCGTATGCGGGGCGGCATAGTAGCCGCCAGTTCGAACAAACTCAGGCTTGTTCATATGCCGCTTGGCAGCTCCCCAGCTGTTCAACACCGGCTGGAGCGGAGTGGAGTAGGCACGGATGAATTGGTGAAATGTCGGGTAGCGCTTGTGCGTGAAAAGCGCGTACCGATTGAACATCGCCCAAATGACGGCTCGGTTGTCAGCATCGTCTCGACCGCCCGCTTCTCCGACAATGAATCGAGCAATCCAGAGTGCGTCTTCTGGCGTGAACGCGTAGGAGAAAGGGACTCGTCCGGGAGTTTTCAGGACAAGCGCGCCAAGAGGGCCAGTCGGAGCTCCAGGGGCGATTGGGACAGCAGGACGCTGTTTGGCCAGTATCGGCTTGACGACGTCGTCGCGGATGCGAAGCCAGGCTTTCTGCTCAACCCGAGTCAGAACCTGGCCTTCTCGCCCCGGATAGCGGGCAAAGAAGAGCAGGTCGGTGAGCTTGTTGACGTCACGCACTCCCTGCAGCAGTGCGATTCCGATAGCGACGGCCCACTGCCCCGTGCGCGCGGCGTCACGGAGACGCGAGAACCATGTGCCAGTCCCGGCCGTTGGCACCTGTTCGAACGACGGCTCGGCACGGATGTACATGGCTCGACCTCCCGGCTCTCAGGATGTTGTTACAACCGGTCCGGGGCGCCTCTGTACTCGGTGTCGTACCAGAAGCGACCCACGATGCGACCGCCAACCTTTGTCCGGGGTCGAGCTGTCTGTGCCATGGCATCGACAACGAACTGCACGAGCGCCCCTTCTGGCAGTCGCACCGCCAATGGAAACCCATTCAACCCCCACGGATCGATGATGTGCTCGACTGAGAGATATGGACCGAGGGGTTGGCTCGAACTGCGAATTTCCCATGAGTTCCGGAAGAACGTTTCTCGGAAACACGGGTAAGCGAAGACAGCCTAGAAGGACGGGGGTGTGGCAGAAAGTCGCATATTTGCGCGAGGCATCAACGTGGTCACGCGTTTGTGTCTCATCAAGGCAGTGTTGATGCGGCTGAAACGTGAGACGCCGGCATCCGGCGGTTCTCTTGTGATGGTGCGTTCAATTAGCGCCAATTGGCAGATCGGTTCGCGGTCACGCAATCGCCGATCAGCCCAATCGTGAATAACCGGCTCCGGCTCGACCAGCGCGGTGACTCCGTGAGGCAGGCCAACAAGGCGTGAGGCGGGCCTCCCAGCTCGCGCTCCGGAAACGAGCAGCCCCGGCCAGACTGGCCGGGGCTGACAATCGTGCGCGAAGAAAAGGCGAAACGACGTAGTTCTACGGAGTAACAACAATCGGGACGCACGCGCCGTCGGCATCGCACGCTTCCGCAACAAGCGGATCGATGTCGCACGGCGTTCCTTCAGGGGCGGTCTCGAAGGTGCACGTGGCGTTCGCGTCATCACAGCCGCTGGCGACCAGACACTCCGCGGGCGGGGTGCACAGGATATCTCCTTCATGCTTGCTATGGGCGGACGGCGCGCCAACCGTGACAAATCGGTAGCTCCCATTGCCGGTCTGGTGGCAATAAGAGAGCTTTGTCCGGCCCTTGCCCTTACCCTTGCCTGGCTTGGCCTTGATCACTGCCGTACCCGCAACGAGTGCGGCGACGCCGCCGAGGACACCACCAACGATCCGGCGGCGGGATGTCGGTGTTGCTACTTCACGAAGCAATGTGTCGAACCGTTCGCCATTCACTTTGAGATCCTCCTCTGGCCACCGTGGCGATGATGAGTTCTCCGCCATCTCCGCCTTGGGGACCTTCGAAGCCGCTTGCAGTGTGCGCTCGGCCTCTCCACAGTCGAGATGTTCCCCGACCAGGGTACATTATACCTTCATAGGAGTGGCAGCAGAATTTAACTGTTACCACCAGGAGCAGGGGTGCGGATCTGAATACGTCCACCCCTCTGGTCCACTTCAGCGCTGACGACGGGGACAGGGAGGACGCGGCGTGAGCGAGGAACGTGCGTTTAGTCTCGCCGCCGCTCCCTGCGGTCTCGAAGTCGCTCGCGCGGTCCGCGCCGCTCCCCTGAGTCTCCCTCCGCCTCGGGCGGTACCGCATCGTCTTCCACGATGGGGACCTCTTCTCCCGTCACGTCGGGAGCGGGGTCCGCGATGGGTGCTGGAGCCGGCTCTGCGATCGGCACGGGTGCGGGATCCTGGATCGGAAGAGCGGTCGGCACCGCAACCGGCGCCGGCGTCGGCTGCTGGGTCGGTGGTGGAGCGGACCTCTGGAACACGAGATCTTCCTCGTTGCCGAAGAGGTTTTGCGGCACGGATGCGAGTCCAGCGCACCCCTGACGTTCGATGCACTCGAGCTGGAATCTCATGAGTCGCTCCGCGCCCTGCAGAGGCACGTCGGCGCTACTCTCGATGTCGAGTAGCGCGACAATGGCTCCGAGGCGGCTGTAGATGCGGAAGCCGCTCGCCGCCTGTTCACCGGCTCCGGTCACGCGACGGGTGGCAAACATTGCGGCAGCATCGCCGAGTGACGGAGGCGCCGGGACTTCCGTGAAGGTTCCGGCGCCCGTCGTGGCGTCTGCGAGCAGTCCGTCCCGCTGCGTCTCGAACCACAGGCCGGCTTCGGTGTCACCTGGGAAGGCAAAGAGCGAGGTCGTCACGAAGACCTGGGTGGTCTCGGGCTCGGTGTCGACGGCGACAGTCGGTTCAGGGGTGCTCGCCACCGCCGGCGCCGCCGGCTCTCCCTCGATCTGAATGACGGAGGTTGGCGTGGGCGCAGCCGTCGCGACTGGCCCGGACTGCTCGGCGCCCCGCACCGGCTGTCCTGGTTCATCTAACGCGAAGGCACCGTTCGTCGTGGAGGAAAACGCGTCCGTTGTGCCGGTGAACAGCTCGACCCGGCGCAGCCGCGTCGCCTCATCTTCCTCATAGAGCGCGGTCAAGGTGCCAGCGCGCACGTCGTAGAGATCGCGCCGGACCAGGTCGCCTACCGCGGCCGAGGAATCGATCTGCAAGCCCATGGCGCCCAACGGCACGCTCTCCCGCTCGGCCACCACTGCCGCCCGCTCGGCGACACGCTGGGCCACGGTATCCAGCAAGCTCGAGATCCGGGGCGCGATCGAGCAAATCGGCATAGACGATCATGCCGAGCATCGACCCTACCCGGAAGACCAACGACGCGGCCTGATAGTCCGCTCCGGTATCCGGGGTCACCCCCGCAAGCAGGCTGATGGCCGATTCGTCACCAACACGCGGCGCTTCGACACCACCGTCATCGGGTACGAGCGTGGCAAACGCCGATCCGGCATCCTGCGGGGAGGCATATTCGATCACGAACGATGAGAACTGGAGGCTAAACGTGCCAGGAATATCGGCGTTGGGAGCCGCGAGCCGGCTTTCATACCGCTGCAACCAGCTGGCCTCGGCCAGCCCGCGGTTAGCCCCTGGCATCGTGGCGGTCGAGGCCTCACCCCCTGCGGCCGCGGCCGCCGCGGCACGGCGGGCGTCTTCGTCGAGGGTGACAAACCGGCCATCGACGAACCCGATGCCCGGAACCAGATCGCCGAAGTCCACGGGGTACGGCACAACGCGCGCGATATCGAGAAGGGGATTGGGCTCCTCGCTCGCCTGGTCCGTTGGCGATTGGGCATGGATGGCCGGGGTGACGACCATCAGGAGCCAGGGAAGAACCAGGATCAGCGCGGCCAGTCGAGTGGTCGTCACGGCGACGCCTCCCACGTCTGGTGACTTTCACGGCGCCTCGTCTCGGCGAGGTGTCTCCGCATGGTAGCGCGTCGAGCCACCGGGGCCGGTACCGCCCCGCGTGAACGATTCATCCGAGGTGGGGCCATGCGAGGCAGAGGCCGGATGCGCGAGACGGACGGCTGGCATCGATCACCGGCTCGTCGCTTCAGGCCGCCACTCGTGTCGACACGATCGAACCGGGCCTTATCTATGTCGGCTCAGTGCGTGGTGTGCGAATTGACAGACTTCTCTCGGGCCTGTAACCTCCGCCTAACCTTAGCTCAATCGACGATGGCGAGCGTGCCTTCCTGGCCACCGGCCCCACCGCCGCTTCGAGTCGGACAGGAGGCTCGTCATGGATGCCAATCACGATTACTTCTCCCTTCGCTCCGTGATCTCCGGCCCGCAGCGGGGCAGATCCCGCCGGACCAGGCACATTGCTCCCGCCCTGGCGCTGATCACGGCGCTGCTGTTTGCTGGATCAGCCCTCTCGGCGGTGCGGATCGGCACCAACGGCAGTGAGACGATCGTCGGCACAAACGGCAATGATCAGCTCAACGGCAAAGGCGGCGACGACATCCTCAATGGCAAGGCCGGCAACGACATGTACTCCTTCGCCGATGCGTGGGGATCAGACAGTCTGATCGAGACGGCCAAAGGCGGGATTGACACGGTCAATTTCCACCATGTAGTGACCGGCCCTGTTGCGATCCATCTCGTCCCCGAGTGGACGTCAGTGGGTTCCAATTTCAACGGGGTCGCCAGTCTGAGTAGTAGCCGGGTGCAATTCAGCTACACGCTCAACGGCAAGACTGTCGAGTCGTCCGTCGAGAATGCCATCGGTTCGCAGGGTGTGGACCGGAAGACCCGTAGCGGTGACTTGATCGTCGGGGGCGGCGGCAAGAACATCTTGCAGCCAGGTGGTGGGGGATTTGACAGCCTGCGAGACGTCGGTGGATGGAATGACGGCCCCGAGGGCAGACCGGAGATCCCGGTCAGCAACGATGTCTATAAAGGGTTCGCCGGCAATACCGGGACAGACTTCGTCATCGACTACGGCGGGGAACGGGGATGTGCTCGATCTGCGTCCCTTTTCAACCGAGGATATCTACTTCGACGCGATCGACACCGATGATGACGGCGCCACTGAAACGCTCCAGATCGTGATGAGCACGACCACGCAGGTACTGATCCTGGGCCAGTTCGCTGACGTCCCCGGCTTGCCGGGGGGCGCTAATTTCCACGGCCGCATCGAGACGATCATCTTCACCGATGAGACGATCAAGGACATCGGCACGCTCCAGGCCCTCAGATCCGCATCGACAAGGGCCGGGTCTGGCAAGCAACGACGATTGGCCGCGGCAGCCGAGGGACTGGCCAAGGAGGCGCGGACATTGGCCGCTCGGCATGATCCACTGCCGTGACGTCCAATACCGTCTCGTACCCTCTCGCGCTGCGCTCGGTCAGATCCAGACTAAGCAGCGTGTTGCAAAACCTGTTCATCGGCCGCACCCGGTCATTGCCAAAAAGCTCGCCGGTAGGCATCGGCTGCGAAGACGTTCCACTCAACTTTGGCTGGTTGACCTCCTCTTCTGCCCCACAGTGCCACCACCCTCCACGTCGCCGCGGCCCGTCACCGTGCAGGGAGTGCCACAGGATCGGCCGAGGTGTCATTGGTCTGAGATATCCTCAGGATTCGCTCTCTGAGACGGACGAGCGCCGCACCAAGTAACGCTGGCACCTGGGCAGGTCCCTTAGCGTGGGAGCACTTCGCGGCCACCTCGTCGGCCAGCCAGCCACGTGCCGCCACGTTATCGAGCCGGCCCCGATTGATCTGCTCGGCCATATAGCTGACAGCAAGATTAGGGTTCATTGAGTCATTCTCCCCGTGCCGCGTCGAGCGGCCTCTATTCGCCGGACCGTGCCCTACCGTTCAAGGCATGGTCCGAGCATGCGCTGAGGCTGAGGGTCCGACATCCGGTGACTCCCGGATTTCGCATTCGCGTTTCTGGCACGTGCCGGCTACGGGGGTCGTACGGGTACGTAGTCGTGGAGGCTGCGGACTAGGCCAACCCGACGCGGACGGCGTGGGCGGCAGCCTCGGCGCGGGAGGTGACGCCGAGCTTGGCCAGGATGTGCGTGACGTGGGTCTCGGCGGTGCGGGGGCTAATGAACAACGCATCAGCGATCTCAGGGTTGGAGCGACCCTCAACCAGGAGCCGAAGGACGTCCCGCTCGCGGGGCGTCAGGTGCCGGGCGTCTCGCTCGGAGGTCGTCCGCGATCTCTCGCCCTCGACGGCGCTCAGCACCCGGTCCGCCTCAGATCTGGCCTCCTCTTCTCGCATGCGTCGCCCGGCCTCCCACGCCTCGTGGTAAGCGTCATCGCCGATGCCCTGGCGAGCCGCCGCCTTGGCGCGCTCGTAGGCGACAGTTTCGGGCAGGGTAGCCTTACTGATGTGTGCCTCGGTGGTCGCCGCGCCAAAGAGCCTAGCGGTCGACTCCGCTGCGCCGACAAGGCTTGCGAGCACGGCTACGGCCTCCAGGAACATCCCGTGATGGTGTCTTAACCCGCTTGTCGATGCCGACGGGAGATGCTGACGGAGGAGGTCGGCGGCGCGCCGCGGCTGGTCCTGTGCACAGGCGATGAGTGCGAGGTAGGAGAGGCTCCAGGCGGGAACCAGCGGATCGTCGAGCGCGAAGGCCGCGGCGCTCGCCCCTTCCAAGAGGGCGGTCGCCTCCAGCATGTCTCCCCGGCCGTAGGCGACGACGCCGAGGTGGTAGTCGGCAACGAGTGGCATCCATACATTGCCTGCCTGTTCTGCGAGCCTCCGCGCGGCGGTGATGAATTCCTCGGCTGTCGCGTACTCCCCTTGGTCCTCGGCCATGACGCCGAGCAGCAGCGCGGACTCAGCCTCATAGATCACATGGCCGATGGTCCGAGCGAGTGCCAATGCCTGTTCCAGGTATCCTGCCGCCTCGGGAACATCCAGTATCTCCGCAAAGTGGCCGGCATGGTGCAATGCTCCGACGTACTCCGCGGTCACGCCGTCTGTGGAGTTGACTGCAAGTGCTCGTTCCAGCCACCCTAGACCCTCCCGATAGTGCCCTCCTAAGTACCAAAACCATCCCAGCACGTCGGCAAGTCTCAGCAGGTCCGTCGACCGGCCTCTTTCGTCCAGCCACGCTAGGGCAATTCGTAGATTAGGATGCTCGACCTCCAAGCGGTCGAAGACGTCGGGGCGAACAATCGGGCTGAGAGCAGCCGTCGCCTGGTCAGCGAAGGTCAGGCACCACGCCGCGTGACGGTCTTGAATCGTCGCTACTTCTCCGGCCGCTACCAATTGCTCCAGTCCAAATTCGCGAACCGTCTCCAGCATTAGGTACCGCGGCTCGCCGCCCGGCCCGTCCTCCTCCCGCAGCAGGCTCTGCTCCACCAGTGAAGCCACGCCATCCAGAACATCGATCGCGAGGTTGGGTCCGCTGGCGACGGCCTCTGCCGCCTCCAGCGTGAAGCCGCCGACGAAGATGGCGAGTCGGCGGAAGAACGTTTGCTCTTCCGGCGTCAACAAGTCGTGGGACCAGGCGATGGCATCGCGCATCGTTTGCTGTCGCGCCGGTAGGTCGCGTCCGCCTCCCGTCAGTAGCGGCAGCCGATGGTCCAGCCTGGTCAGCAGCGCCGATGGGGAGAGGATTTTGACCCGGGCCGCGGCGAGCTCGATGGCCAGCGGTAATCCATCCAGTCGGCGGCAGATGGTGGCGACTACCGGTGCGTTGGCGTCGGTGACCGCGAAGTCGGGTTTGACGGCCTGCGCCCGCATGACGAAGAGGCGCACGGCTGCCGATTCGTCGAGGCCACGCGCGGATGGCTGATCCTCGCTCTCGGGCAGTGCCAATGGCAGGACGGGGATCTCGTGCTCGTCAGAGAGGCGCAAGCGGACCCGACTCGTGACGAGCACAGTTAGCGCGGGGCACCCGGCCAACACGGCAGCCACGAGCGGAGCCGCCTCGACGACTTGCTCAAAGTTGTCGAGGACCAGCAGGAAGTGCTTGTCATCCAAGAATGCCGTGACCCGCTCAGTTACGCTCTCGCTCCCGCCCTCCCCCATACCCAGGGCCCGCGCGATGGCGGGGGCTACCAAGTCGGGGTTCGTGATCGATGCGAGACCAACGAAGACGACGCCGTCTGGGAAAGCGGCATCCAAATCCGAGGCAACGTGCACGGCGAGCCGGGTCTTGCCAACGCCGCCAGGCCCGCTCAGGGTCAGCAGGGGAACGTCATCACGAAGCAGCAGTCCGCGGATCACCGCTAGTTCCCGCTCCCGTCCGATCAACGGGGTGCGAGCCTGTGGTAATCGAGACAGACGGCTAGAAGGTAAGGAATCGGTCATGGCAGCTCTGGCCGAGTACTTATACGCACTGGGGGATGATAGCGCCGTACCGGGGTAGGCTCCCGCGCGTCATTCTGTCGTGGGAGCGAGGAATCGGAGACAGATCAGGGAACAGCCGAGACGGTTCCACCAGTCAGGTCCAGCGGCATCGCCCTGGTTCACAGCTCTTGTGAAGCTGCGTAGCCTCGCCTTTGCCTGCTCGCCGTCTGGCTGCTGTCGCTCGAGGCGAGAGGTTGACAGTCGGCCACTCCGCGTTTACGATCCATTCATTCTTGACGCCACGACTCGAGCCTTGCGACCTCTGCACGGGGTCCTAACACGTTCGTCCCGCTTTTCGGTCTCCTGCCCGACTGGAAGGAGGTCACCCGTGGACCTGACCCGACTCGATCGCCTGGCGCGCTCCCTTGCGGAGCGACGCACCGTGGTGCGAACCCTGGCCGGTTTGCCCCTCGCCGCTGTCGCAACCGGAGCCGACCGCGGCGCCAGCTCCGCCGCGGCACGGCAGCGCCAGAAGAAGAAGGGCAATCGCAAACCGGCCTGCTCCACGGGGGAAGTGCGTCTCGCGGGGACGTGCGTGCGCTTCTGCGATGTGTGCGTCGAGAGGCTGCCTGTTCAACAGGATTCCGCTGGCACTTGGCGTCGGCACCTGCGGGAGCGACCGATCATTCTCTGCCCGGAGACGTTCACCGAGACGGTCAACGTGTTCAAGAATGTCACCCTCGTCGGGGCTGGCGCGGATCCGGAGGACACGGTGCTGGAGGGCGGCGCCGCGGTCAACCCGGTGCTCGTCATTCACCCCGGCGTAACCGCAACAGTGCGCAACCTGACGATCACCGGGGTGCAATCGGGGTCGTCCGGTGCGATCAATAACCTGGGCACACTTGACGCTGGAGTCGGTCCGGGTCATCGACAACCAGGGCCAGAATTATGGCGGGATCTTCAACGCTTCTGGCGCTACGCTGACCCTCACCGACAGCCTCGTCGAGGGGAACACGTCGAACTTGCCCGGTGGCGGCATCAGGAATGGCTCCAACGCTAGCGTGACCCTGAACAATAGCGAGATCAAGGGGAACCAGGCCCCGCAGGGTGGCGGGGTGGACGTCGACATCGGCGGCGTCCTGAACCTGGAAAAAGGGAGCAAGATCACCGGCAACACCGCCACGGATAGCGCTGGGGACGGTTGGCGGCGGTGTCCTCAACAAGGGCACCGTGACGATCAGTGGTAAGAGCAAGATCACGAAGAACACCCCGGACAACTGCGTCAACACCAATAACGGAACAGGGTGCCCCTAATCGCCGAATGCAACTAATCCGTCTTCAGGCTCGGGACCTGGATCTGGAGCCGAACAACTCCTCTGATCGGGCCCACCCGAGCATACTTTGCAATGTCACAAGCCTACACTGACCACTATTCGCTCCTGTTGTACGTCGTCTCGACCACATGCTTGGAATGCCTGCCGTGAGGAACTGGTAGCGGGCGATGATGCACCCCGATATGATCATGTAGGGGATCGCCGATGCGGGTCTCGCAAATCGAGGTCGTTACGGCGGGTGATGCTTGTCAACTCCAGGGATGGGTCGAGAGTGATGCCACCGAGGACGATGTCGACTGGTTCGAGCCCTTCTCGCTCTGGTACCGCTTTCCGCACTGGTGTTTGCCCTATCTGAGCGCGGACAATGGCGATCCCTTCCTGGCTGCGCTCATCCTCCCGGCGATGCGGATGCGCGAGAAGCTGATCATCCCAGCACCCGTTTCTCCTCAACTGCTCGAGACACTGCCCGAGATCCAGACGATCTACACCCAGTTCGATCCCCAAACGGCACGCGTCCCGATCGAGGCCGAACCACGGCACAACGCATTGCCGATCGTGGATCGAGAGCCGTGGGTGGCGCTCTTCTTCTCCATGGGCATCGATTCGTATCTACAGCCTGCTCAAGAACCAGCGGGAACACCCAGCCGATAGCGCGACGATCACCCATCTGATCTCGCTCCATGGTTTCGATGCGGCGCATCACGGCTGGGACGAGGCGTTTCCGCCAGCGCTTCTCAGGAACTTCACGCGTGTGAGCGACGACCTGGGCAAGACGCTCGTCCCGGTGGTGACCAATGTCCGGCAGGTTGGAGCCCGGCTTGCGCCGTGGACCATGATGCATGGGGCCGCGCTGGCAAGCGTTGCACTGGCGCTCGGGAGCGCGATCCGTCGCCTGACGATTGCCTCGTCGGCGACCTACGACACGATCTATCCGTGGGGAACGCACCCGCTGCTCGACCCGCTCTGGGCGACGGAGACGATCACCGTCGTCCACGATGGATGTGAAAAGAGCGCCATCGAAAAACTCCACGACATCATCGTGTCGGACCTCGTCCTGCAGACGCTACGCGTCTGCCCCGGTTACGGTCCGGAATACAACTGCGGCCGCTGCAACAAGTGCATGCGCACCATGGTCGATTTGCTGCTGGCGGGCCGTCTCCAGCGCGCGCAGACATACCCGCATGAAATCGATCCCGAGCGGCTGCGTGTCGCGTTGCAGGCACCGACGAGTCCCGTGCAGCTCGTGAACTTCCGGAGGCGGTTGGCAGCTTTTGATGAAACCGGTCTGCGCCCGGATCTGCGGCAGGTGATCGCAGACCACATCAGTCGAATCGAGGGCGGCGCGAAGCCTCAGTCCCGGCGGTCGTGGCTCGCTCGCTTCTCACCGCGGCGACGCCGGCCGAGACAGGCTGAACCTGGGAGCATGCGCCGGTTAGACGGTTCCGGATTGCTCCAATTTGCCGGCCCCTGGTAGCCGTTGCGTCGCGATTGCGGGAATCAGCGTGGACGGCGCAAGGGTTTTCTAGGACGGGTTCTTCCTGGCAGCGACCGCGACCGGTTGACGCCGCCGCAGAAGAGCCCGTCGCAGCAATCGCAGTGGTTCTTGTCCGGGTCATTGCTGCACCGATGCCCCTTCCAGTCCGCAGCAGCGACGCCCGCTCAAGGATCGAGCACGTCGCGGTTGGGAACTCGCGGCACGCGGTCTTCTTTCCACAGCACTGCCCTCTGCGATTGCATGACCGACGCCGCTTTCGGCAGTCCCCCGCCTCGACATCGGCGCCGCCCATCCCGAGTCGCGCCACCAGCGCGACCGAGATACCGCCGGCAACCGTCTTTACCGCTTCGCGCCGGGGAATGCTGGCGATAAGCTTTTTGGCGACCTGATCGAGACGCTTGACATCCATGGTTTGTTTCCCTCGGCGCCATCCTGGACGCGATCGCCGGCGACAGAACGCCGGCTACTCGAAGCCGCCACGAGACCCTACTCTAGATGAAGCGGGCTCCGTGTCAACCCGACTCGACCGTGCGGAAGAGCGAGACGCCGCCGATTGCTGTTTGCACCCCAGGTGCGAGAGCTAACGGCTTCCACTCCCGTACACAATCGCTGATGCGTTTGCGCCCTGATCTGCTGGACGAGCGATGGCGAGAAGTGGCGGATCGCGGCCTGATGAGACAATCAGACCATTGGCACACTCGGGGCGGCTACCGTGCGCATTGCAACCGCGACGAATCCGCCTCCCGCGTGTAATACCAGACGTTTCACCCGGCCAATACAAAACACTACGTCGCTCGTGAAGTTGTCCTGCACGGAGCGCGAGGGCTGGCGCGGTGCTGCGTCACGGACAGCGACCTTCCGCCAACTGGCGCCAGGAGGTGAATCTGCCCACTGCAGGTTCAGGTTGCCGAAGATAGGCCGTGCTAACCTCATCCGCTCATTGCTGGCGTCATGGGGGCGATGCCCGTGATCAGCGGTAGGCGGAAGGGCGAAGAGCTCGCGCGACGTCGTGGCGGGGGAAACGCCGATGCGCCGGGCATCTGAACGGTCAGAGCGGACCGCAAAGGAGCTGGCGGCGCTCGACGCGTGGCGCAGGTCGATACTCGTGGTCTTCGCGGCCAGTCTGCTGCTGGCGACGATCGTGGTCGCGGTGGCCGTCGGTTCCCGGCGAGGAGCGACGGAGACGACGCAAGACCTCGCCCAGGCCGCGATCACCCCGCAATCATTACCGACAGTCCCTGCCGCTGCCGGGGCCACCCCTGATGCCACGGTCACGCCAACCCCGCGAGTCGATCGCCGCCGAGCCGACGCCGACGCTGAGGCCGCGCTCGGCCGCCACTCCCTCGGCGAGCAGCTATCGCGATCCGCGCCGGCGGGCATCGCGGTCGCATCGGAGACACCATCTCCAGGAGCGGGCCCGGCCGGGACGCCGCCACTTCCTGCCGTGTCCAGCGCGACTGCCACCGCGACACAAGCACCCGCGGCGGCGGGCTCCACCGGGCTCATCCCCGCGGCAAGCTGGGAGGGCGCCTATCATCCGCGAGATGTCCTGTCACTTTGGCCGTCCCTGGGTGGCGATCTATGGCGATCTGAGCGTCTACCCGGAGGCAACCGCGGCCATTCGGCTGGATGCGCCGCCGACCGGTCCGGCCACTCTGACGCTGACCGGGATCGACGACGAGTGGATCGATCTCAACCCGATTGCGGTCGAGGTGAACGGGCAGCAAGTCTTCGCCGGGGCCAGCCCGTTCGCCAATTGGGATGGCACCACCACCGGCGCCGCCACGGCGTGGACCCCGGTGACGATCACGATCGCACCCGAGCTGCTCGAGGCTGGCCGGAACAGGATCACCGTCGCCAATCTCTCGCCGAGTGTGACCGTCGGTTCCCCGCCGTACGTCCTGCTCGGCGATGCGTCTCTGCAGGCGCCTGGCGCGACGGTGACCGTCCTGGAACCTGAACCGGAAGCGCAACCCGAAGGTTCGGGTCAGGACGGTGGCTAGGATGAGGGCGACAATGGTTGACCGGCGCACGCGGAGACCGGCTCCGGCTCCACGGCTACTGGCGCCACAGAGTCGTTGGCGACCGTCGTTACGCCCCGTGTTCCTGCTTGCCCTATGCGCCCGTCTCCCCAAGGAGATCGGCGTAGGCCCAGCCCCTCACCCCGCCGTAGTCGACCGTGACGTAGCCGTTCTCGGCCCCCTCTCGGGTCAGGGTCACCACCCCACCGAGCGGGATGACGAGGATGGGTTCGGCTTCCATCGCCGGAGCACTGCGCAGCATCAGCGGGGCAAGCGTCACCCGAGCATTGGAACTGGTCGTGGTGGACGGAGCCGGAGGTGCTGTTGAAGCAGGCGGCGCATAGCCGGCGATGCTCTTGGGAGCGGGAAAGACCCCGTCCGCAATCACCCAACCCGACACTCCACCATACGTGACCGGGACGAGCCGGTTCGTCTCGGCCCCCGCACCCCGCACGAGCAGACTCCCTTGCGGAACGGTTTGGAGGACCGTCGCCTCGAGCCGTGGCTCCTGGAGCAGGTTAAGGGGGACGCCAGCCGCAACCACACAGTTGGTGCAGCTCTGAGCATGGGCTGCTGGCGGGGCCTGGATCACCGAGAATGCGAGGGAACCGAGGACGAGTACGACCCGTAGCACATTTGCCTGAGGCCACGTTGCGCGGGACATCATGGCACCTCTCTTCCGGATGCGGGGACTCCTCTCCCACCATCCTGATGGGCATGAACGCTAGGTGTGCTGCTGCTGTGTCACCTTGCCCCCTTTCAGTCTGAGAAAAACGATGCGGGTGGGGCGTTGGGTTCGTTTGTCGAACGGTTGGGAGGGTCGGTGCCCGAGGGGCCTTCACTGGCTATCTGGTGCGACTCGTGCAGTGATTGAGGTGTTCCGCTGTGCGTCCTACTCTAGCACAATGGCCAGTTACGTCAAGCTAAGAACGGTCTGTGCAGGTTGCGCTTCATCGCTGACAACGCAGAGGAACACTGGCATTCTGAGCGTCGAGAATGAGCAGTGTTCCCCGCACTATCTCCGGCTGGCGGTCTGCATCTGTGAATTCTTCCGCTCTTTCGCGCTCTCATCCGCCGAAAGAAAGCGCTTGCGGTGCCGAACACAATCCCACTCCATCGACACCTCTGTTGTCTTGGACGGATAGTGAGGGCTGGGAGATCGCGATCTGACCGAGCCGGTGAAGCCACTGCTGGGAGGAGCCATTGGCCGTCTCTCTGTACACGCCGGTTGACAGGTACCGCCGATCCGATCAAGGTTCTACGCGACAACCATGACATGAATATAGTCGTGTCAGCGGCCGCTAATGACCGCACAAAGGGCGCCTTCGCCTGCCATGGGTTTCTAAGCCCAAGCAATGTACTGGACACGATTGATACGGAATCCGGATGTAGTCGAGGGGAATAGCCCAAGGACTGACTGCTCCCGCTCCGCAGACGCGACGATCTAGGGTCCCAGTTGTGTCGGACGGCGTTCGTGCTTTCTCGTTCCCTATATGGATCCTGCCGACCATTCCCCACGCGGGCGCGGGTAGCAAGTCAAAGTACCCACGCCCGAGGTCAAGGTTGCTATTCGAGGATCCACTCGTTCCAACGATCGATCACCGCGTCGCGATTCTCCGCCCACCACATCTCATCGCGCAGGAAGAGTTTTGGCCGCAACTCAGGCGCCGTCGGCAGCTGAGCAAGCTGTTCTTCCGGAATCAACTCCGCGGCTTTGCTGTTTACAAATCCGTAGGGGATCAGCATCGAGAATCGGGCCTGCGGTTCAGGGAGCGTGCAGAAGGCACAGAATTTGAGCGCGTTCTCCTTGTTGGGCGCCCCTTTGACAATTGCCCAATCGTCCTCCGCTAATAGGCCTTCATTCCACTGTATTTCGACCGGAGCCCCTTCCGCTTTTACGGGAGCAATGCGTCCATTGAAGGCAACGGCGAGCGGCACCTCGTTGTCGGTCAGCATCTGCGCTGGCTGGGCTCCAGTCTCCCACCACGTGAGCACGTGAGGCTTGATCCGATCGAACGAGGCGAAGGCACGGTCGATGTCGATCGGGTACACCTCGTCCTTTGGCACACCATCGGCGATGACCGCCGCCTCCAGGAACGGCAGCTGAGCCGCTGCAGGCATAGTGCGATTACCAGGAAATCGCTCGACGTCCCAGAAATCTACCCACCCCTGTGGAGCTTCTGCAAAGGCGTCAGTGCGATACGCCAGAATCTCGGCAAACAACACCATGGCAAACGAATCGGGGCGCAGCAGCGAACTATCGAGGTTCGCGGTGTCGAAGAGGGAATAGTCCATCTCCTCCCAGTAGCCGTCGAGGTTCAGGATATCCCCTCGACCAAGCTGGACCACGTCCCATTCAACATTACCCGTATCGACCATCGCCTTGACCTTCGATGGGTCTGGTCCCTCCGCCACGGTGACGGTAATTCCCGTCAACTCCTGAAACGGCTCGATGTAGGCCGCGAGTTGGGCATCCAACACCGCTCCCCCGAACGAGGCGATGATGACTTCTCCGCTTCCCTGTAGGGCATCCGGAACCTCTTCGATCATTGGCAGCGTCGGGGTCGCCTCCTGAGCATGCGCCTGGGTTCCGACACCCAGGGGCCCCACCAAGGTTGCACTGCCAACTGCGGCGGCGAACCGACTGCCGCGGCGCATCAGTTCTCGTCTCGTAAGATCTCGACTACTCATGGCTTTCCCTCCATCTCGATTTCCAGCTTGCTGAGCGACCAGGCGTTTTCCAATGGCCCAAGGAGACGGGATCCTAGGGGAGTGTCATCCACCATCCTACCGAGCCTCAATCGGCTCCAGAGCCGGTGATAAGTCAAACACGCGCCGTGGGCCAGCAGTCGGGGCAGCCCATCGTACCGCGTTCTGGATGACACGACCGACTGCCGGATCGTAGTAGGTTGGATGCCGCTCGTGACCCGGCCGGAAGTAGAAGATCTTGCCAGCTCCACGGCTATAGCACGCGCCAGAACGAAAAACTTCACCTCCAGCAAACCAACTGATGAAGACGAGCGTATCCGGTGGGGGGATGTCGAAGTGCTCACCGTACATTTCCTCTTCAGAAAGTTCGATGAACTCGCCAATCCCCTCGACGATCGGATGGTCGGGAGCCACCACCCAGAGACGCTCCTTTTCCCCATCGGCGCGCCACTTCAGGTCACAGGTCGTTCCCATCAGGCGCCGGAATATCTTCGAGAAGTGTGCCGAATGGAGGACGATCAGCCCCATCCCATCGAGCACTCGCCGTTGCACGCGCTCGACTACTTCGTCCGCGACGTCCTTGTGGTGCATATGGCCCCACCAGACCAAGACATCAGTGTTGGTAAGGACGTCCTCACCAAGACCATGTTCTGGCTCGTCAAGCGTGGCGGTCCGCACCACAATGTCAGTTTCACCCTGGAGCACCTTGGCCAATTGCCCATGGATCCCTTCAGGATAGACGCGTGCGACTCGCTCTTCCTCTCGCTCCTGACGATACTCATTCCAGACGAGAACGTTGATCGGTGAACGCACATTGACCTCTTTCCAGCCAGAGCGGCAATGCCCCTAAGTGATTCACATCTAGTCTCAACCCTCAAGCAACGCGAGAGTCAAGAGGAGTTGCCGTGATTCACCTTTGACGGATGCCGGGCCAGCCCTGATCGCCTGAATTGAGGTGTTGACAACGATCGCCATGGAGAAGCATCGCGTGACCAATTTTCTCGACCTTCCATCAGGGAGCGACGGGGTGGTTACTGAATTGGCCAAATGACCTCAGTCTTGTACCCATTGGGATCGTCCGACTCGGTCGGGCCGAGCCAAAAAACTTCACGTGGTGGCCCGGCTGCTTCATGACCATGTCGTTGCATCCAACGGGCAAGCTGTTCGTATGAGCGGTGCAGCAGCGCATATGGACCAAGATGCAAAATCGTTGCGGCCGGGCCCCCGTCCACAGTTTCCGTAATGATGCGTCCTCGTGGTTCAAGCTGTTCGAAAATCGGCACGAAGACCGTCATGTGGACGGCATTCTCATCATGGGCAGGATCAGGAAAGATCGCTCCAACCGGACCCACCGGGGCACGGCCGAATCGGCGAAGATGGCCCTGGAGCTCAGAGGCCAGAGCTCGCCATGTCCCGGACACTTCCATTTCGGGAACGCAGGCGCGGATGGATAGCACATTTTGCGGTTCGATACGGCGAGCGTGTACCGAGGCAGGAACTGGAAAGTCTTCATTCCCCTGGAGACGACGGAGATACGACAAGATTCGCTGCCCTTCTTCTACACGCTCTTCCATACGTCGCTGATGGAAGTTGAGGAGGTCGCGAACCGCTTCTGGATCATTCTCCTTTAGGTAACGGCGGACTTCATCGAGCGGCATGTCTAGCGCCCGCAGCAGCCGGATAGTTTCGGCGGCGCGGACTTGAGAAAGGCGGTAGTACCGATAGGAGGAATCCGGATCGACCAAAGCAGGCCGGAGTAACCCAAGTTCATCGTAATAACGGAGCGAAGAAACGGACAGGCGGCAAATCTTCGAAAACCGCCCAATCGGGACCAGGTTTTCCATCACGTGATCATCCCAGCTTGGCACTCATCGCCGCCAATCGCGTGGATAACGCGAATGACGGTAGTGTGGCTCGCGCCTTTATGGGGTCACCAGAGGCGCTATGACCGCTGCTTCCGCCGCACCCCCTACCAGTCGCCCCACACGCTCCCTCATGCTCGGCACCGCGGGGCCAACCGCCATGCGGATACGTCCAAGGGAGATACGTTTCTGGAGATTTGTTCCAAGCACGCTAGCGGCGCATCTCTGGCGAGATTGTGGATGTCAGCACATTGCAGAGCGACGCGCTAGCAGACTCGAGTGCGCATGGAGGATTCCGCCCCACAAAGCCGAACGCCGACAAGGTGGGCGCATGCGCACCGCCGGTGAGTTCAGGAGATGGCCCGGTCCTGACCTCAGATGACCCTCCGGGCGCCGCCGCTCAGGCGGCTGTCGATCGCACCCGCGAAGGCCGTGCCCTGCAGGATGCCCCTTGGCGCGCGATAGCCACCCGACATGGCGATTGCTCGTGGGATGTCAACCGCACCTGTTTCTCGAACCGCTCTCGGTCAATTTAGGAAGTGGGGGTGCCAACGCTGGAACCGTGAATGCGCTCGGCGTAGTTGCTCACGATCGCGGCTATATCGATACTGGCCCAAGCTAGGCTACAATATTGTCAATCTGCTCCGGTAATTAGAAACCGCGCCCCGGAATCGCCCAGCGTGCGTTGCGCATTGGAGGGCGTTGCGCCTAACTGCACTGTGGGGGACGAAGATGACTGAGGTGAATCCGTTCGCTCTGGCAGAGTTCCGTGACAACCCGGAGCGGCGCTGCCCGGTCGTTCTCGTTCTCGACACATCAGCTTCCATGCGAGGCGAGGCGATCCGCCAGCTAAATGCTGGTCTTCAACAACTGGCCAGAGATCTCCAGCGTGATCCACTCGCATCACTTCGCGTGGAGCTGGCCATCGTCAGCTTTGGCGGAACGGTTTCAACCGTCGACGTTCGAGAAGGTCGTGGCCACAACATCGCTGCGGATCCTGCTCTGGCTTTTGTGACCGTCGATGCCTTCAAACCACCGACCCTGCGAGCGAGCGGTGACACCCCGATGGGTACCGCCGTGCAGCAGGGACTTGACCTCCTACGTGGTCGTAAGAGCCTCTTCAAGGAAGGCGGCGTGCCGTATTTTCGGCCCTGGCTCTTTCTGATTAGCGACGGCGCGCCTACCGATCCTGATTGGATCCGGGCGGCGGAAGCGGCACGCCTTGAAGAAAGCGTCAACGGCGTTTTCGTCTTTCCCATCGGGGTCGAGCGTGCCGATCTCGCAACGCTCGCCATGTTCAGCAGTCAGCGGGCTCCAGCACTGCTATCCAACATTCAGGCGTTTCAAAGTTTGTTCCAGTGGTTGTCCGAGAGTCTTGCCGCCGTGGCGAATTCTCGTCCGGGCGAAATCGTCACACTCCCAACTGCAGGTTGGACCCAGATCGATCCGTCGTGACTTCCGCAGCTCTCGGCGCCGCCTGGACGTTCGTCGGTGCGAGCGTCGCTGGAACGGCACATCTCGCACGAGGGTGCGGCTGCCAAGACTGGTGGGGCGCCGCGGAGTTTTCGGGCCAGGACCTAGTCATCGCCGTGGCAGACGGCGCGGGATCTGCAGCCCATGCTGAACCGGCTGCACGCATTGCCGTCTCCTCCGCCATTCGAGCAGTCATGGCACAAAGCACCATTGTCCCCTCGCCGGGAATCGAGGACATGCTTGAGCAGGCGTTTCGCGAGGTTCGAGAGGAACTTGAGTTATTCGCCGCGTGGCAATCGGTTGAACTTGAAACGTATGCCACAACGTTGTCGCTGGTCATTGCCATGGATGACTGCACCGGCGTGGCCCAGACCGGCGATGGGATCGTGGTCGTACGAACCGCCGATGGGCGGCTCTGCCCAGCATCTATCCCGCAACACGGCGTTTATGCCAATGAGACGCAGTTCGTTACGGGTCCAAATGGCGCGAAGCCCGGTTTTCTCGAGATTTGGGAATACGGCGCGGCGATTGCAGTGTTGACGGACGGCTTACTGCCGATTGCTGTCGACTATATCGATCACACTCCGCATGCGCCGTTCTTCGATCCTATGTTGGCTGAGGTCGCCACGACGACCGACACTGCGAGGACCTCAACACACCTCGCTGAGTTCCTCGCGAGTGAGCGAGTCTCGTCACGCACTGACGATGATAAGACGCTCGTCCTCGCGGTCCGCCGAGGCTAATCCGGTGCCGTCGCATCCAGCGCTATCCGGGGCGGACATCGTTGTCCAAAACGATCGCCGCCGGCGAGTGCGGCTTGATCGTCGCATTGGCGGCGGCGGAGAAGCGGAGGTCTACCAACTCAGGGGTCGCTCCAAGGTCCTGGCGAAGGTGTACCGCGCAGCCCCGCCGACAGACTACCGAGCCAAACTCGAATGGATGATGCAGCATCCACCAACCCTCTCACGGCACCCTCAGCATGTCGCGATTGCCTGGCCAACCGATATGCTGTTCGACCGCACAATGACCCTCGTGGGATTTCTGATGCCCCGTGTCGAGGCTGGTTTTCCGCTCATCACCGCATTCAATCCCCGACGCCGGGCCATAGTTCTCCCCCGATTCGATAGGCGACTGGCGTTCCAGGCAGCCCACAATCTGGCTCAAATCGTGGGCGACCTGCATGCCGGGGGATACGTGGTCGGTGATCTGAACGAGAGCAACGTGCTGGTCACGGAGAACGCGCGCATTTCGCTGATTGATATTGACTCGTTCCAGGTCCGGATACCCACAGCAGGCACAGTCGTCACGTACCGCTCTCTCGTAGGCAAACCTGAGTACACACCGCCCGAACTTCAAGGCGTCAATTTCCGGTCAGTGGATCGCTCGTACGAACATGACCGGTTTGCCCTGGCAGTTCTTATCTTTCAGCTTCTCATGGAGGGCACTCACCCATTCAGCGTCCAATGGCGAGGCGCCGGCGACCCCCCGTCTCTGGAGCGAGCCATTCGGGAGGGAATGTATCCATTCGCACCTACGACGCATCCGATCCAGGTTCCGCCGGGTGCACCGGGAATCGAGACGCTTGATGCAGCAACCGCAGATTTGTTTCGGCAGTGCTTTGTCACGGGACGTACCCGCCCTGACGCTCGACCAACCGGCCACGCGTGGGCCTGCGCCTCGCTGCAGCAGAGCAATCGTTGGCGAAGTGCCGCAAAGGGCATCGGTACGCCAGCCACCTAGCGTCGTGCCCGTATTGCCACGCATCCCAGAATCGCACTCGAAAGCGTGCCCCGTCGGTCCCTTCAGGGGTCGGCGCGCGGTCAGGCAAGGCACCGCCGCCGTTTGGAGGGGTGGCACCACCGGCGGCTGCCTCAGTGCTGAGTAAGCGGGCCGCATCACGAAAGCCGTCGCTGTCTCCCTCGTTAGCAATGAAAGCAGCACCACCGGATCAGAAGGGGATACCGATCTGGCTCTGGGTCATCCTGGGCATCACTGCCATCCTGATCATGATGTATTTATAGGTGGCTGATGATCCCGTGCCTCCTCTAAACTCGGGCTCACGGCCTGCATCTGGGACTTCTTCCGCTCTTTGGCGC
>CAVRUC010000007.1:0-866575 GCA_963724295.1 uncultured Chloroflexia bacterium
CCGCGTGCTCGAGCCACTAGGCATCGAGAATATCGTGGCCGATCCCAACGGGCCCACCCTGGAGCGGGTCGCCCATCTCGCCGACACAAGCCATCCCGGAACGGATATCGAGTCTTACAACAGTGCGTATTGGCGCGGTCTAGCATTGCCATGGGGGGGACTTTTCGGCACGCCGCGTGATGCAGTCCGCTTTGCGGCCGCGTTTCTGCCGTCCGGAGAGCGGGTGGTTTCGGAAGGTGCGACGTCGTTGATGACCACCGATCAGACCATGGGCGTCCCGGCGGTGTGGAAAGCGCGAAGGTGCACTGGGATCCCGGGTCCTGGGGACTCGGCTGGAGGTCAAAGGGGGAAGCGCCGCCACTGGACCGGCGACTACACCTCGGTTCAGACATTCTGTCATTTCGGACATGCGGGAACGTTGCTGTGGGGCGACCCGGAACGCGATCTCGCGCTCGCCGTTTTCGCCAATCGCACGGTGACGCACATGTGGGGGTTCATCCTCCCGCGGTGGCAGCGACTGAGCAATGCGGTGATTGCGGCGGTCAGCCCATGATCGGCGTCGAGCCGGTTGATCAATTCTGGTACGGGTTCGTCGCATCCGCTCCCCGCGGCGAGCCGCTCTGCGCGCGTCATGAATGAAGGGCGAATCGAGCAGGCCGGCACCCAGCTCGATATATACCTCCGCCACGTACCGAGTTCGTAGCCGGGTTCGTCGGTGACAACAATCGATCCCGGGAGAGGTAGTCGGTATCGTCGAAGGCACGTCGGGTGAACCGGGTCTGGTTCACGTGCGGGGGGAGGCATGCGCTACGGGAACCGGATCTCGGAAACGTACGCGTCGGCGACAACGTGCTGGCATTTGTGCGACCTAAAAACATCGAAGTGATGATGGACAGTGGCCCCGCCGATGAGCCGAACCTCGTTCGCGGTCGCATCGACCAGATCGTTGTCGAAGGGCCGACCGTGCGACTGGTCGTTGATGCGGACGGCGTCCCGATCAAGGCGACGGCCGGCGGACTCGGGCGACTGACGCTTCTGGTTCAGGAGCGGCGCGATGTGCTGCTCAGGTTGCAAGAGGTCACGGTCGTTCGCGACGATCCGGCAATCGCGGCCTGACGGCTCCGGTCTCTCACCCCAGTTCAGCACCATCCGCGCGCCAGGTGTCGAGAGCTCGTCGCACGTCCTCGATGGTCTGCCGAGGCAGGGAAATCACTGGCCAGTCCGCGACAACCGCTTCGGGTGACGCGTCGCTCTCTTGAAACGTGGTCAGTTGTGACCGGCTGAGCGGAGCAGCGACAAGACCGGTCGCTGGGTGAACGGATAGGGCACGCGAAAATTCGCGGCGTCCTTGAGGATGTATTCGTCAAAGAGCAACGCGTTGGGGTTCTCCCGATCTGCCGATCCGGTCGTGATCGCCTGTTTGCCAGGGCCGACTGTGTCCCAGATCAACGACGCCTGGGGATCATCGGCGAGCCGACGCTCAACCTCACAGGCGACAGCGCGGACGACGGCCCGCTCGAGCTCCCAGAGCGCGTCGTCTGCAAGATCACCGAGATCAGGAACATCCCACATCAGGTGAAACCCATCTGATCCCGAGAACTTGACCAGCGCGTCGATGCATTGCTCAGCCAGGACGTCCGCGGCGTGAATCGCAGCCCGCTGCGCCATCTCCGTCGGCAGGTTGCGGGAGTCGATGTCGATAACGAACCAGGCGCCCCGGTCCTCGGATCGGATGTGCGCGTGAAGACCGACCGTGTGCTGCCGCGCCCAGCTGAGCAAGGCATCGCGATCGGTAATGCGGATCCACGTGTCATTGCCACTACCACCCGTGTGACGGCGATAGACGATGTCCTTGCTGCTCGGAAATCGTTGCTCGATGGCAACTTGACGACCTTGCAGGAATGGCAGCATCCGGTCGGCAACGTTCGCGTAGTAGTCGAGGTACCTAGCCGCCATGATTCTCTCTCTTTGGCACTGGGCTGCCATCGACCGGCGGAGGCGCTGCATCGAGATTCCGAGGTCCAAACGCTTGCGGTAGGAGCTCATCGAGCCAAATCGGATCACCTGATTGGCGATCGTCGAGGATGATCACCAGGTCTGAACTGTCTGACCGAAACTCGTTGAGGAATTGCCGGCACGCGCCACAGGGCGTTGTACGCGCAACCTTCGGCGCCGACACAGCAACCGCGATGATCTGTCGGTGACCAGAACTGACCGCGGCGGTCGCGGCCACGCGCTCGGCGCAGATCGTCAACCCGTAGCTTGCATTCTCGACGTTGCAGCCGGTGTGAATCGACCCATCCGCGGCCAGCACGGCCGCACCCACCGGGAACCCGGAGTACGGCACATAGGCCTGATTCGCCGCGGCCCGGGCGCGGGCCAACAATTCATTCTGCACGTTGGAGTCGATCGAAGGGCTGTCTTGTGATCCCACGGTTCGATACCTCAACGATCATTTTCTGGAGCGAGCGCTACTTCGCCTGGCAGGCTCACACTATCTCATTCAGCTCTGGCCGCGTCTGCTGGACCTCGAACTTCCCGCAGCTCCGTCGCGAGCGTGTCCGATTCTCGCAAGTACTGTGCTCGCCAGGCTGCTTCAAGCGCTGCGTCAACCTGTACGAATGTCGCGGTTGCGGTTGCGACTGGCGAGCCGTCGCTTTCAACCGCGAGCTCACCGGCAGTGGTGACAAGGCGTCCCCGAACTCCGCTCAGACGCGCGGTGACGACAGATGGCTCGCCGATGTAAAGGGGGCGGCGGAACCTGACACGCATGTCGCCGGTCATCGCCCAGAACCCGGCGTGGGCGGTGGCCCAGGCCATTGCCTCGTCGAGGATGGTGGAGATGATGCCGCCGTGGACGATTTTGCCGTAGCCCTGATGGTCGGAGCTGGGAACGAACGATGCTCTCACCGCGTCCCCGTCAGTCGCAAACCGCAAGTGCAACCCGATTGGGTTGTCATCGCCGCAGCCGAAGCAGCCGTGATCCGAGCGGACGATGGCTAGCGGATCGAGCGTCTCTGACTCCGGGGTATCAGCCATTGGCCTGGGCTCCATTTCCGCCTAATGCGTAACAGTGGCCGGCCCGGACGTGCAGTAAGTGCCCGATGCCAGGATGCTGCACCGGATGTCGACCGGCGAAGCACGGACGGCTGGCGTTACGAAGCGACGCACTCTAAACTTTACCAAGAACTCAAGAATATCGTGGACGTGGAGCCAGACATGCCAACCTACCAGGAAATGCTCGAGCAAAAGCGCGCCAGCGTGCGCGAGGTTGACGCCCGGGAGTCGGCGCGTCTCCGCGAGCAAGGAGCGATTCTCGTCGATATCCGCGAGCAAGACGAGGTCGATCAGGGGATTATCCCCGGGGCCGTGCATATCCCTCGCGGATTCCTCGAGATGAGGATTGAAGAGACGATTCGCGACCGCGACACACCGGTCATCGTCTATTGCGCTGGTGGTGTCCGTTCCATCTTCGGCGCCGAGGCGCTCAGTGACCTGGGCTATCGCGACGTCGCCTCGATGGCGGGCGGATTCAGCGGCTGGAAGGCGACGGGACTGCCCTGGCGCGTACCGCAGTCGCTAGGTCCCGATCAGCGGCGTCGGTACAGCCGCCATTTGCTCATTCCCGAGGTTGGTGAGGAGGGCCAGCGCAAGCTGCTCGACGCCAAAGTGCTTCTGGTGGGGGCAGGCGGGCTTGGTTCGCCCGCGGCACTCTATCTTGCCGCTGCTGGAGTCGGAACTCTTGGGGTCGTGGACGCCGATATCGTCGACGATTCGAATCTCCAACGGCAGGTGATCCATACCACCGAGCGAGTTGGCATGCCGAAGGTCGAATCGGCACGGATCGCGATTGAAGCATTGAATCCGGACGTGAACGTCGTGAAGCACGAGACCCGGCTCGACCAGAGCAACGTGCTGGATATTTTTGCCGAGTACGATGTCATTCTCGACGGCACCGACAACTTCGCAACCCGATATCTGATCAACGACGCGTGCGTACTGCTCGACAAGCCAAACGCGCACGGGAGCATCTTCCGATTCGAGGGGCAGGCGACGACGTTCATTCCGCACCAGGGGCCGTGCTATCGCTGTCTCTTCCCCACGCCACCACCGCCTGAGCTGGCCCCAAGCTGCGCCGAGGCTGGGGTGCTGGGACTCCTGCCTGGCACGATCGGGATCATTCAGGCGACTGAGACCGCGAAGCTGATCCTCGGCATCGGCGAGCCACTTGTCGGCCGGCTGCTGACCTACGACGCGCTGGAGATGGAGTTCCGCGAACTTCGCCTTACCCGCGATCCGGAGTGTCCGATGTGTGGGCCTGGCGCACCGACATCACTGGACGAGATCGAGTACACGGATGTCGGCTGCCTGATTCCGGCGCTCGCCGTGCACTAGCGGATCGTCAACCGTTAGCCTGATTGGCTGTCAGCCAAGACCAATACCCATGCGATCCCGTACCTGAGCCATCTTGAACGTGGCTCGGGCGCGGGCGCGTTCGGCGCCATCCTCGAGGATCGTCCGGGCGACGTCCGGGTCATCATTCAATTCGGCAAGCCGGTTCTGAATTGGCGCGAGCGACGAAACGACAATTTCGGCCAGATCGCTCTTGAAGGCCCCATAGCCCTTTCCGGTGTACCGGTCCTCGATCGCAGAAATCGAATCACCGCTGAGAAGGCTGTAGATCGTCAGCAGATTCGTCAGCGCCGGTTTGTCGGGCGAGGCGATGACGTCGCTTCCGGAATCGGTGACCGCCCGCCGGATCTTGCGACGAATCGTATCGGCATCATCTGTCAGTGCGATCGTGGCGTTCGGATTTGCATCGCTCTTGCTCATCTTTCTGGTGGGGTCTTCGAGCGACATGACCCTGGCGCCGGCAGTCTTGATGTCCGGTTGAGGCAGGACAAAGGTCTCGCCGTAGCGCGCGTTGAAGCGAGCGGCGATGTCGCGTGTTAGCTCGATATGCTGCTTCTGGTCGTCGCCGACGGGCACCCGATTCGTGTCGTAGAGCAAAATGTCCGCCGCTTGCAGAACCGGGTAGAAGAGCAGGGCAGCGCTGACTTGCTCGTCTTTGCCGCCGGCCTTGTCCTTGAACTGCGTCATGCGACGGAGCTCGCCGTACTGCGTCACCGAGCTCAGTAGCCAGCAGAGCTCGGTGTGCTCATGAACGTCCGATTGAATGAAAATGATGGATTGGGACGGGTCCAAACCCGAGGCTAGCAGGACATTGGCGAGACCAAGGATGTTGGCCCGTAGGGATTCTTTCGTGGTTGGCTGGGACAGCGCGTGAAGATCCACGATGCAGAAGACGTTGTCGAACTCCGCTTGCTGATCGACCCAGTTTCGAATAGCCCCGAGGTAATTTCCGAGATGGAAGTTGCCGGTCGGTTGAATCCCTGAAAAGACCCGCAGGCGAGTTGTGGGGCCGACCGCGATCGATTCGTCTGTCAACTTCACATCGCCGGTTGCACGTACGGTAACCACGATTCCTCCCCGTACCAGCTTCCCGCTCATGACTTGCATTCGCGAGGATTATAGGCAGGCACACGAGGCCATGATGACCCCCGTGTGGCGCGTCGGCGCTGCGAATGGACTCGGGTGCCTAGGGAGCGGTAGCCGTTTCCGTGAGCCAGGACAGACCGAACTCGCGCATGCTCTCGATGACGCCAAGCAGTGCGAATCCTTTGTCGGTCAGCCGGTACTCCACGCGCGGCGGCATTTCCGCAAAACACGACCTGGTCACGACTCCAGCCTCTTCCAGACGACGCAAGCGATCTGAGAGCGTCTTCGGGCTGATCCCGCCGAGCGACCGCTGCAGCTCGCTGAAGCGCCGGCAACCGGGCGCCAGATCGCGCACGATCAGCGGCGTCCAACGATCGCCGATCAAAGTTGCCGTGCGCTCGATTGGGCAGCATGCGCTGAGGGTATGTCCCATTGCAGTCCCGGCGGGAAGAGTTCCAAACCGTGCGAGCCAACTGGCGAACCTATGACCCGCGAAACCACGTCCGAGCTACGATAGCATGCCGCCGACTGCGCCGAAGACGATGCTCGCCACGGTGCACAAGTCGATCTGCTCTTGGTGCATTCGAGTCCGGAAGGAATGATGTGAGCAGAGGTGTTTGGACCCGGAAGCTACCAATTGCCGAGAGCCGGATTCGGGTCACGTCGCCGGTTCTTCTGGGAGTGGTGGCCGACACACACATCTCCCCGACTCGGACAGGGCGTTCGTTGGATCGAGTCAACGAGTTCTTTCGGCGGGCGCGCGTCGGGCTCATCCTGCATGCCGGAGATGCCGGTCACGCCTCGGTGCTCGAGAGCCTGGAGCACGTGGCGCCGACTGTTGCGGTGCGCGGCAACGCGGACCCGCTCGATCTGATCGAGACGCTGCCCGATCGTGTCTGGATTGAGGCGGGTTCGCGCACGGTGCTCTTGTTGCACGGACACCACGGCAAGACGGCGCTCAAGGCGGCCCGTGCCGCTGCCTCTGCTGAGATCGACCTGATCGTGTTTGGGCATAGCCACAAACCGCTCATCGACCAGGAAGGACGCACGATTCTCTTCAATCCAGGCTCGCCGACGGAGCGCCGCTGGAATCCGCACTTCGGCGTCGGTCTGGTTCGAGTCTCGGATGCCGAAGTCGAGCCGGAGCTCGTCCTGTTTGACGACATTCGCCACCTGGAGAATATCGCCCTCTGACGTAGCGGCCGCGTTCAGTGACTGTGGTCTCCGGCGGGTTTCAGGGCACCCAGATTGAGCGGGGCGCAGTCACCGGTGGCCTCAACGTCGTACGGCATGCGGCATGACTCACGCGGCGATACTCCTATTTGCGTTCGACGAGGCGGTGAATCTAGCATGCTGCCGCCGGGTCGTCGCCCAGCGACGCGTCCGAAAGTCCCGCCAAGCAAATGCACGCCGCTGGAGCTCGCTTCATGTCAGTCAATTTTCGTCTACCGGGTCCCACGCCCTTGCCGCCGCAGGTGGTTGCCGCGCTGGGGCGCGAGATGATCCCGCATCGAGGACCCGCATTCAGAGCTCTGTACAGCGAGACGCTCGAGCTGGCGCGAGAGATCCATCGCACCGACGGCGATGTTCTGACGTGGGCCGCCACGGGCTCGGCTGGCTGGGAAGTCGCCGTGGTGAATCTCCTCTCGCCGGGCGATCCCGTCCTGGTCGGAGTCAACGGAAACTTCGGGGAGCGGTTTGCCGGCGTTGCCGGCCGCCTCGGAATTGACACGCGGCGCCTCGACGTCGAGTGGGGAGAGGCGATTCTGCCCGCGCAACTCCAATCGGCGCTCGAAACGCATCCCGACGTAAAGGCGGTGTTTCTCGTCCATAACGAGACATCGACTGGTGTCACCAACCCGTTGCGCGAGCTGGCCGCGATCGTGCGCGAACACGGCGCGCTCGTCGTGGTCGACGCCGTGAGCGCCGCGGGGGCCTTGCCACTGGAGGTTGATGCATGGGGCGTCGACTTCGTTTTTTCCGGATCACAGAAGGCGTGGATGTGTCCACCCGGACTCTTGATCGTCGCCGCCGGGCCGCGGGCATGGGCGGCGCACCAACGGTCCGGCTACCCGCGGTTCTTTTGGGACATGAGCGAAGTCAAGAAAGCGGCGGATCAGGGCATGACTCCGACCACGCCGCCGCTATCCATGATCTACGCGTTCCGGGCGGCGCTGGCGATGATCGCCGGCGAAGGCATCGAGCAGGTCTGGGATCGCCACCGACATTTAGGATCTCTGACGCGGGAGGGCATCACGGGCGCCGGGTTACGGGTGTTTGCGCAGCCCGGGTTCGAAAGTGACTCGGTCACCGCGTTTGAGCCGCCCGCGGATGTCACCGCCGGCGAATTGCTGGCGATGCTACGCCGCGACTACGGCGTCGAGGCTCAGGGCGGACAAGGGCACCTGGCTGACCGCCTGATCCGAGTCGGACATATGGGGTGGGTGCACGAGCCCGAGATGCGGCAGGCAATCAATGCCATAGTCGAGGCGTGCGCCCGGCTCTCATCGACTCCCCGCGAATCAGCGGATGTCGACCCACTGACAGCAAAGACCGCCACGGCGTAGTTGCGTCGGTTCTTGCCAAGTCGCTATACTAATCGTTCTGGCTTTCCGAACTGGCTGACCCTGATGTGGGGGATAGCTCCGGGAAGCTTGCGGCATGTTCGGATTCTGGAAGGCCATATGGACGGTACAGACGTGAGCGAGCAGACGAACCAAACAGCGGTGGAAGAGGCCGTGCCGCAAGGTGTGGCTGCCGACGTCACCGCGTCCGCTGTCGAAGTGGCCGAAGGATCTGCCGAATCCGCCGTCAGCACGGAAACTGCGTCCGACCCAGCCGTCACTACTGAAGACGGTGAGCTCGACACGGCCTCGCTCATGGAACAGTTTCTCAACGACCCCAGCCACGACTATAAGAGTCTGAAGTATGGGGACGTCATGGACGGGGTGATCATGCACCTCGACCGTGAGGAGATTCTGGTCGACATCGGCTCGAAGTCTGAAGGCATCGTCCCCTCGCGGGAGTACTCGAGTCTGTCCTCTGACGAGCGACAGGCCCTGGCAGTCGGCGACACCATCCTCGTCTTCGTGGTCCAGCCGGAAAACCAAGAGGGTCACGCCGTAGTCAGCATCGACCGGGCGCGGCAAGAGAAGAGCTGGCGCCGGTTGCAGGAGCTCCACGAGGCCAACGAGGTCATCGAGGCCGAGGTTACCAATTACAACAAGGGCGGCCTGCTGGTAAACCTGGACGGCGTGCGTGGCTTCGTACCGGCTTCACAGGTCACCGAGATCCGAGGCGGCGACGAGGCTAGCAAGCAGGCCGACATGGCGCGCCTGATCGGCAGCTCGCTGCCCTTGAAGGTGATCGAGATCAACCGGCACCGAAATCGTCTCATCCTCTCCGAGCGCCAGGCGGTGCAGGAGCGGCGAGACGTCATGAAGGAACGATTGATCGACGAGCTGAGCGAGGGCGAAGTCCGCAAGGGTCGCGTCTCCTCGATCTGCGACTTCGGCGCCTTCGTTGACATTGGCGGAGCGGATGGACTCGTCCATCTTTCCGAGCTGTCCTGGAGCCGGGTCCGGCATCCAAGCGAAGTGCTGCGAGTCGGCCAGGAAGTCGACGTCTACGTCCTGGGCATCAACGCTCAAGAAAAGAAGATCGCGCTTTCGATCAAGCGCACCCAGGCCGAACCGTGGAGCCGAGTGGCGGCGGCCTATGAGGTCGGCCAGCTTGTTCGCGGGACGGTGACTCAACTCGCCAACTTCGGAGCGTTCGCGCGAATCGAGGACGGCATCGAAGGACTCATCCACGTCTCCGAGCTCGTTGATGATCGGGTGTCGCATCCCAAGCAGGTTGTCTCCGAAGGCGATGATCTGCTCTTGCGGATCATTCGGATCGATCCGCAGCGACGACGCATGGGTCTTAGCTTGCGTCGGGCCCTCGATACGCCTGACGCCGAGCTCGAAGGCGTGTTCGGAGCGGAGGCGCTGCGAGAGCGGGATGAGCTGATCGAGCGCATCCGAGTTCGCCTCGAGGCCGAAGGGATCGAACTTGGCGACGCGTTCTCCGGCGAGGCCTCCGAGACGTCAGAAGAGGAGTCGCCGGAATCGGCTGAGGTTGACAGCCCGGGCGCGACAGTTTCCGAGGTGACGGCCGAACCACGGGGCGAGGAGGAAGAAGCGGCAGCCGCGGCCCCCGCGTCGGCGCCGCGACAAGCGGCTCAACCAAAGCCGCGCAAGGAACCGTCTCGACCAGCGGTCGATCTTCCCGAGGACCTCGATGGCGAGCTGTCCGCAATGGCCATGGCTTTCGCTATGGCTGGTGCGCCCGCCGACCTGGTAGCGGAGGCATCTGGTGAGGGCGAGACGGACGCGTCGGCGGACGGCGAGGGAGGAGCGACCGAGTAAGGTCGACTCAGGTCTCAGCTGGCGTAGGTTGACAACGAACTTTCTGTAGATTCAGTACATCAAGAGCGCGCGGCAGGCTATCCTGGCCTGCCGCTTGCGCATACGCTGGAACATGTAAGGGGCGCGCGGCGTTGCTAGTAGTGCATAGCGCGCAAGACACCCTTACCTGGGACGACTATCATAGAGGCAACAACGGTGGTGGCGGCATCGCCGCTAGCCGAGGGCGACGGGAGATCCACGGATGTCTGACAAGTTCGACAAGTTTACGGAGCGCGCCCGGAAGGTGCTGACGCTTGCGCAGGAGGAAGCGCAGCGTTTCAACCACAACTACATCGGAACGGAGCACCTCCTTCTGGGTCTTGTGCGCGAGGGTGATGGCGTCGCCGCTCGGGTCCTGAGCAACATGGGCGTTCAGCTGCCAAAGGTTCGCTCGGCGGTTGAGTTCATCATTGGCCGTGGCGAGACCATGGTCATGGGCGAGATTGGGCTGACGCCGCGGGCGAAGAAAGTCATCGAGCTGGCGGTGGACGAGGCGCGACGTCTCAACCACCACTACATCGGTACGGAGCACCTGCTCCTGGGGCTCGTGCGCGAGGGCGAGGGCATAGCCGCTGGCGTACTGGAGAGTCTGGGTGTGAATCTGGAGAAGGTTCGCGCGCAGGTCATGCAGGTGGTGAGCCAGAGCCCGTCATACAGCCAGAGCAAGCAACAGACCAAAACACCCTATATGGACGCGCTTGGCGTTGATCTCACCGACGCGGCCAGGACCGGCAAGCTCGGCCCGCTCATCGGTAGATCGACCGAGATCGATCGGGTGATGCAGATCCTGTCCCGGCGCACGAAAAACAATCCGGCGCTGATCGGCGAACCTGGGGTTGGCAAGACGGCCATCGTCGAGGGCCTGGCGCAACGGATCATCAGCGGCGACGTTCCTGAGCAGCTGCAGAACAAGCGGCTGATCGCGCTCGACATTGGCGCGCTGGTTGCTGGCACCAAGTACCGGGGCGAGTTCGAAGAGCGGCTGAAGAAGATCGTGGGCGAGGTCAAGGAGACCGGAAGCATCCTCTTCATCGACGAGCTGCATACGCTGGTCGGGGCCGGGGCCGCCGAAGGTGCGGTCGATGCCGCCAATATTCTGAAGCCCGCGCTGTCGCGAGGTGAGCTGCAAACCATAGGCGCAACCACGCTCGACGAATACCGCAAGTACATCGAGCGGGACGCGGCCCTGGAGCGGCGATTCCAGCCGGTTCAGGTCGACGAGCCGAGTGTTGAGGAGACCATCCTGATCCTCACCGGGGTCCGTTCCTTGTACGAGGACCACCACAAGCTCAAGATCACCGATGAGGCACTGAAGGCCGCCGCGAACATGGCGGCCCGCTATATCACCGATCGGTTCATGCCCGACAAGGCGATCGACCTGATCGACGAGGCATCGTCGCGGGTCCGCATGTATCGGTCCGCGGCCCCGCCGAGCTTGAAAGAGGCGCTCGCCGGTCTCCAGTCCCTCAATCGGGAGCTGGACGCGGCGGTGTCCAACCAGGAATTCGAGCTGGCCGCTGAACTGCGCGACCGAGAGCGGAAACTGCGCGACCGCATCGACTCGCAGGAGCAGGAGCTGCGCGACTCCAACTCGTCAGATGAGATTTACGTCACCGAGGAGGACATCGCGGGTGTCGTGTCGATGTGGACCGGAATCCCGGTCGTCCGCATCGCCGGGGAAGAATCGGAGCGGCTCCTCAAGATGGAGGACTCGCTGCACAACCGAATCATCGGCCAGGACGAGGCAATCACCACACTGGCGAAAGCGGTGCGGCGAGCGCGGGCTGGCATCAAGAATCCGAAGCGCCCGATCGGCTCTTTCATCTTTCTCGGTCCCACCGGGGTCGGCAAGACGGAACTTGCCAAGGCGCTCGCGGAGTTCATGTTCGGTTCCGAGGAGCACCTCATCAAGATCGACATGTCAGAGTTCATGGAGCGTCACTCAGTCAGCCGTCTGGTTGGCGCCCCTCCGGGGTACGTCGGTTATGAAGAGGGTGGCCAGCTCACCGAAGCAGTGCGCCGCAAGTCGTACAGCGTGATCCTGCTCGACGAAATCGAGAAGGCGCATCCGGAAGCGTTCAACATGCTTCTCCAGATCATGGAGGACGGCAACCTCGCCGACGCCAAGGGCCGCAAGGTCGACTTCCGCAACACGATCATCATCATGACGTCCAACGTCGGGGCGGAACAGATCACGCGGGACATGAATCTCGGCTTTGCCATGAAGGAGGACGAAGAGAAGAGCAAGGCGCGAGAGTACGACCGGATGCGGGAGAAAGTCACGGCGCAGCTCAAGCAGACGTTCCGGCCGGAGTTCCTCAATCGCATCGACGCGGTGGTCGTCTTCCACTCGTTGGCAAAGGAACAGATCCGCCAGATCGTCGAGCTCGAGCTTGACCGAGTGCGCAAGCAGCTTTCTGAGCAAGAGATCGAGCTCGAGGTCACCGAGGCGGCGATGGACCTGCTCGGCGACCGTGGCTATGACCACACATACGGCGCACGCCCCTTGCGCCGGATCATCCAGAACCTGATCGAGGATCCGCTGGCCGAGGGGGTTCTCGATTCCCGATTCCAGGCTGGGTCCACGGTCAGAGTGGATGTTGAAGACGATTTGCTCAAGCTCGAGCTGGCATCAGCTGAAAGAGCGGAGCTCGCGGGAGTCTCGTAGCCCGCTGTACAGCGCAATGTGTATCGATGGGGCGGCCAGGTGGCCGCCCCATCCCGTCAGACTCGCAATGGTGCTGCCGTCGTCGAACTAGCGAGGACATCGTGGCCAAAGTCAAGACGAGTTTCATCTGCCAGCAGTGCGGGGTGTCGAGCCATGCCTACCTCGGCCGCTGCCCTGGTTGCGGCGCCTGGAATTCGATGATCGAAACCATCGAGGAGCGGCCGCAACCGGCACGAGCTGCGGCGCGGCGCCCAGCCGAGCTGCCCCAACCGTTGACGGCACTCGGAGCAACCGCAATCGAGCGAATTCCCGTCCCGATCTCCGAGCTGGATCGTGTCCTTGGTGGGGGCTTGGTGCCGGGAACATTGGTGCTCATCGGGGGGGACCCGGGTATTGGCAAGTCGACACTGGTGCTCCAGGCGGCCGCGGCACTGGCCGACGTCAAGGGTCCGGTGCTTTACGTGTCGGCGGAGGAGTCGGCGCAACAGATCAGACTCCGTGCCGATCGGCTCGGAGTCCGCTCCGGCGACGTGCTGGTGCTCTCCGGCACGGATCTCGACGAGATCCTGGCGAGCGCCAATGCCGTGTCTCCGTCCCTGCTGATCGTCGATTCAATTCAAACTGTGTCCGTCGATGAAATCACCTCGGCGGCCGGGAGCGTCTCTCAGGTCAGGGAATGTACCGCACGCCTCATGCAATGGGGAAAGAGCCGTGATATTCCCATCTTCATCATCGGCCACGTGACGAAAGAAGGCGCCATCGCTGGCCCCAGAGTCCTCGAGCACATGGTCGATGCCGTTCTCTACCTCGAAGGCGAACGACACGGGCACTTCCGGGTACTGCGGGCGGTCAAGAACCGGTTTGGCTCAACTGACGAAGTCGGCGTTTTCGAGATGGCTGAGTCCGGATTACGAGAAGTTGCCAATCCTTCGGAAGCGTTTCTCGAGGAACGGAACGACAACGCCACGGGCTCGAGTGTCGCCGTGACCGTTGAAGGGACCCGACCTATTCTCGTCGAAGTGCAGGCCCTGACCACTCCATCGGCATTCGGGTTGCCAAGACGAAGTGCGAATGGTCTTGACACCGGGCGCCTGCAGCTGCTCGTCGCCGTGCTGCAGAAACGGGTCGGGCTGGGCCTCGGCGGCCAGGATATCTATGCCAATGTCGTCGGCGGCATGCGCATCGGAGAGCCGGCGGCTGACCTCTCGATCGCCCTGGCCATCGCCTCGAGCTTTCGCGATCGTCCGATCGACTCACGGCTTGTGGCCATCGGTGAGATCGGACTCTCCGGCGAGCTTCGGTCTGTCAGCCAAGTCGAGCGCCGGCTCAGCGAGGCAAGGCGGCTTGGCTTCGACAAGGCGGTCATTCCAGCCTCGTCAGCGAAGCGCGGCACGACAGACGTTGCCGGGTTGAAAGTCATTCGCGCGGACACTGTCGCGGAAGCGATTGATGTCGGCATAACGTCCGAATAACGATCCGATGCTATCGCGCTAGCGAAAGTAGCTCGTCGGCCAGCCGTGCGGCGGCGTCGGGTCGCGCCACAGCCTGAGCCGCTTTCGCCATCCGAGCGCGACGCTCGGGGTTGTCCAGGAGCCCCACGATTTCCGTCCGCAATCGATCTGGCGTTGCGTCCTGTTGCTCGATGACGATCGCGGCGCCTGCGTCCCCGAGCACTTGAGCATTGCGTGCTTGCTCATCACCGCGCGCACCGGGAAGCGGGACGAGGATAGAAGGCAAGCCAACGTATGCGAGCTCCGCGATCGTTCCCGCCCCGGCTCGGCCAACGACCAGGTCGGCGGCGGCGTACACGTCGGGTAGCTCATCACCCAGAAACTCGACGACCTTGTATCGATGGCGAACGGCTTCCGGGAGCGATTCTCTCCGTTGCGCCAGATCGCTAGCATCCGGATTCGCGCTGAGCGGACCGGTCTGATGAACGATCTGCGCCCGATCGAGAATGTCTGGAAGCAGCGCGCCAATCCGCTGATTGATCGGGCTGGCGCCGCGCGCACCACCGGTGACATAGACAACCGGAAAATAGTCGCTGAACCCAAGGACTCGCAGACCGCGGGACCGGTCACCAACTGACAGCCCGGCGCGAATGGGGTTGCCGGTCACCACAACGCGACGGTGGAGGCGTGATGCGAGTGACTCTGTGCGGAGGTGCGAGACGGCCAGGACATCGGCGAACCTCGCGTTGATGCGGTTGGCTAATCCGAGGATCGCCGTCTGCTCGTGTGTCAGCACTGGTGCGATGCCGCGGGCGGCGACGACGGCCGGGACACTGACGAAGCCGCCGGTGCTAAGGATGACATCTGGACGGAACGCGGCCAGCGCCCGCCGCGCTGACAGCACACCGAGGGGAACGCGCGCGGCGTCGGTAAAATTTCGAACTGACAGGTAGCGACGGAGTTTCCCGGTTGGTATGACGATGAAGTGAATGCCGGCGTCTTCCGCCGCCCGTCGCTCAACTCCCTCCCGACTACCAATCCAGACCAGGTCCGCCAGGGCGCCGCGACGCCGCAATTCTTCGATGACGGCCAGGGCTGGCAAGACATGGCCGCCCGTACCCCCTCCGGTAATCGCCAGGCGCAACCCTTGACTTGTACCGACCACAACCGAAACTCCTTACACTCTGATCCGGGGCGGAGTATAGAAGTGCCCTGCCGCTGGCACCGATCTGGCAAGGAAATCCGGCCGCTGCGGTGATACCATCGGCGCCGGGTCAGGAGCCCTACGTCGATGATCGAGGCGGCGGGGTTTGGTAGGGTGCGGCGGTCAGCGGAGGCTAGAGATGAACAAACGACAGCGGGAGACCCTTCGCAAGCGTCTCGAAGAGCGCCGGTCAGAGATCGAAAGCGACATGTCGTACATGGCGGCGGAGATGCGATCGATCGGTGTTGACCAGGATGAGGAAAATGGCAGCCTGGGGAACCACATTGCCGACGACGGATCGAATGTGGCTGAAGCCGAGCGCATTGTCACGGTCTCTGAAGACATACAGCAAATTCTTGCCCAGGTCAACGCGGCGCTGGAGCGGATGAACGAGGGAACCTACGGCACTTGCCAGCGTTGCGGGAAACCGGTCGGCGAAGAGCGGCTCGAAGCGTTTCCATATGTGGCCTACTGCATCGAGTGCCAGTCCATCATCGAGCGCGAGCAGGCGCTCTATGCCGGAGCGTAGCGACGCGATCAGATTGGTTGCGGTCACGACCTCCGTCACTGTAATCGACCAACTGACGAAATTTCTGCTCGCCTCGACGATCGACTCCCAGCGAATCGCGTCGCGGGTGGAGATTGTCGATAGCTGGCTTGCGTTGGAATACACGGAAAACCGTGGCGCCGCATTTGGTCTGTTCTCCGGTCTCGCACCAATTCTGGCCGGGGTATCCATAGCAATCCTGGCGGCACTTCTCTGGCACTTTCTTCGCCAGGTACGACCTCCGCTCTGGCAAACGGTCGCGACTGGCGCAATCGCTGGTGGCGCGATCGGCAATCTCATCGACCGAATCAGACTCGGATATGTGATTGATTTTGTGTCGGTCGGACCTTGGCCCAATTTCAATGTTGCTGATAGCGCGATCACGGTCGGCGTTCTGGTTCTCGTGTGGGGCATGACGCGGCCGCAATCAGGCCTCGGCATTGCGCGGCCAATTGACCAGGGAACGTGATGGCAGATGGCTTCACGACCTCACCTGCTGAAGAGGAAAGCGAGGGGCTCGTCGAGCTTCATCCAGCACGCGCCGATCTCGGCACGCGCCTGGATCGGTACGTGGCGGATCAACTGCCCGACCTGAGCCGGGGTACCGTTCAGGCACTCATCGAGGCTGGGCGCGTGCTCGTCGATGGTCAACAGCGAAAACCAAAGTTCCGCATGACGCCGGGCGAAGTCGTGTCGGTAGAGATTCCGCCTCCCCAGATCGACGAGATTCTTCCCGATCCAATCCCGCTGACAATTGTCTACGAGGACCCGGATGTCATCGTGGTTGACAAGCCTGCCGGTATGGTGGTTCATCCCGCTCCAGGGCACCCACGCGGGACACTTGCAAACGCGCTCCTGGCCCATGTCCCCGGCATCTCCGTTGGCGGATCGCAGCGGCCGGGAATCGTCCATCGCCTCGACAAGGACACTTCCGGGCTGATCGTTGCCGCAAAGACGGACAGGGGCCGTACGGGACTGGTTTCGCAGTGGGAAGACCGTTCGGTTGAAAAGACCTATCTCGCCCTGGTTGCAGGTTCCGTCGCCGACGAGGAGGCGACGATTGACGCGCCGATCGGACGCGATCCAAAGAACCGGCAGCGGATGGCCGTCCTGCGGTCCGGGCGGCCGGCGGTGACGCGATTCCGCGTTGTCGAGCGATTTCCGAACGCCACATTGCTCGAGGTCTCGATCGAAACCGGCCGCACGCACCAGATTCGGGTCCATCTGGCCTTCATCGGCCATCCAATTGTTGGTGACCAGGTGTACGGGAGACCGCGTCCGACAGATCCCAAACTCGATCGCCAGTTTCTGCATGCCAGTGCGCTTGCGTTTCAATTACCGGGCGGCGGCGCGCTGCGGCTCGAGGCGCCACTCCCGGCTGACTTGCTGACCGCGTTGGAGCAACTCCGTGCTGGATCCAAGTCTTCGGCCTGATGCGCCTGAGACCAGTGCCCATTGCGTGCATCTTGGTCGCGCCCGGATTCGCGAGCTCTTCGCCGCGGCACTCGAGGCGGTCGAGCCGGCGCGCGCGGTGCGCAATACACTCGACTGGCGAGACGGTTGCCTGATCATTGGAGATAACGCCGTGCCAGACGCCAAGCGCGTCCATGTGGTTGCGGTCGGCAAAGCAGCCGTTGCGATGACGCGAGGCGCCCTCGAGGCAGTAAACGGGATCATCGTCACGGGGGATGTCATCACCAAGGAGGGTCACGCCGCAGCGCCGCTCCCGCCGAACTTGCGGGTGCACGAAGCTGGACACCCCATTCCGGACGAACGTGGGGTGAATGCAACCAACCTGGCGATCTCGTCGTTGAACCGGCTCGACGAGGATGTCGTCGTCCTGGCGCTCGTTTCTGGGGGTGGATCAGCTTTGCTAGAGGCGCCCCGTGATGGGCTGACGCTTGCGGATCTCGCCCGCACAACTGATCTCTTGTTGCGCGCCGGGGCGCCGATCGAAGCCATGAACGCCGTGCGCGCTCCCCTAAGCCGGGTCAAGGCCGGTGGGCTGCGCGCCGCCGCTCCGAGATGCGCCTGGATCACGCTGATCTTGTCCGACGTCCTTGGCAACGATCCCCGCGTCATCGCTAGTGGGCCGACAGTGCCTGGACGCCGTGATCCGCGCCTTGCCCTCGAGGTCATCGAGCGTTACGGAGTAGAGCAGCAAGTTCCGGGTTCAGTTCTTGCCGCGTTAGAGATTGGCTCGGCGGAGCCAGAGTTTCAACGGATGAACGACGACGTTCTGCTCGTCATCGGCGACAATGCCGCGGCTGTTGAGGCAGCGGCAAGAAGGGCCGGTGCGCTCGGTCTGGAGTGCCGGATCGTCTGGCAGGCGGCGCAGGGTGAGGCTGCCGAGCTGGGACGCGAATACGTCTCGGTGGTCTCGGACATGCCGGACTCAGTCGACGTTGTTCTCGGAGGTGGAGAGGCAACGGTAACCGTGCGAGGCGATGGGCGTGGCGGCCGCAACTCGGAGTTTGCGCTCGCGGCTGCTCTCGAGCTGGAGCGCCGACAGATCTCGAACTGGGTGATTGCCAGCCTGGGCACCGATGGTCAGGATGCGATGACGGGACTTGCCGGGGCGATTGCCGACGCAGGGACCGCTCGGCGAGCGCGGGACGCCGGGGTAGATCCGGTACGCGCGCTGGCGGGAAACGACAGTCTGCGCGTCTTTGAGGTATCGGGAGGTGCCGTCCAGACGGGCCCCACTGGCACGAATGTCAATGACGTCTACATCGCGGTGCGAGAGAAGAACCGTCCGGAAAGCGCAAGCGGGAGAGGAAACTGACGATGCAAGGGGCACGAGCGCTGGTCGATGTTCTCGCCGGATCCGGCGTTCAGCATGTGTTCGGACTTCCCGGCGACACCGGCATGGCGTTTTACGACGCCCTCCGCGATGTTAGGGAGTCGATCGAACACGTGATGACCAGGGATGAGCGATCGGCATCGTTCATGGCCGACGTGTACGCCCGGGTGAGCGGGCGGCTCGGAGTCTGCGAAGGTCCAAGTGGAGGCGGCGCCACGTACATCCTGCCCGGTGTCGCCGAGGCGCAGGGCTCAGCGATCCCGCTGCTCTGCCTGACTTCCGACACGCCGGTCGACCAACACGGACGCGGTGTCCTCACCGAGTTGGACCAGGAGAGCCTCTTTCGGTCGGTCACCAAATGGAATACCCGAGTCAGCTCAGCGGCGACGATGGCGGAGGCCGCCCGCCGTGCGATCCGCATGGCGACTGCTGGCCGGCCCGGCGCGACGCATTTGTCGCTGCCCACCGACTCCCTGGAGGGAGAAACCCCGGACTCATCCGTTTACGGCGTCCCAGATCTAGGGGCGGCTCCAGCATTGCGGATCGTTCCCGAGCAGGCACTGGTCGAGCGTGCCGCGGCCCAGCTGGCCGCGGCTTCACGCCCCGTGATTGTGGCTGGAGGAGGCGTGCTGACCTCCGGAGCGTGGAACGAGCTCAGCCTTCTGGCGGAAACGCTGAACATACCGGTCGCCACTTCGATCAATGGCAAGGGCAGCATTGCCGAGACGAGCGACGTTGCGATCGGCGTTATCGGTGGCAATGGGGCGCGGCCATATGCAAATGCCTGTTTGGCCGACGCCGATCTCGTGCTCTACGTCGGATCTCGAACTGATTCCACGACGACCTGCCACTGGACGCTGCCGCCGATTGGCAGCCCTCCAAACATCATTCAGGTAGACATCGAGGCGTTCGAGGTCGGTAATAACTACCCGTTGCTCGTCGGCCTCATCGGTGACGCCAGATTGACCCTTGCCGCGCTTCTGGAGGCGATCTCTCGCCCGGATGCCGTTGCCGCTCGTAACCAGCCTCGCATCGCCCAGCTGCGTAATGAGCGGCGTCTCTACTGGAATCAGGTCGAGCAGCAGTCGGCAGAACGTGCCCGACCCATCAAGCCGGCGCAAGTTGTGCGGGCGATGCGAAATGCGCTGGATGACGACGCGATCATCGTTGCCGACCCGGGCACGCCGACCCCGTTCTTGAGCGCCCAGTATGAACTTCGACGCCCAGGGCGGACGACGGTTATTCCGCGCGCCCATGGAGGGCTCGGCTATGCGATCCCTGGCGTGGTGGGCGCGTGGTATGCGGGAGAGGGCCGGCGCGTGGTCGGTATGACGGGTGACGGGAGCTTCGGCATGTCGGTCGGTGAACTGGAAACCATCACTCGGCTTGGTTTGCCGATCGTAATCATCCAGTGCTCGAATGGCACGTTTGGTTGGATAAAGGAGCTCCAGCACCTCTATCACGACGATCGTTACTTCGGTGTCGATTTCAATCCCGTCGATTACGCCATGATCGCGCGCGGGTTCGGCTTTCGCGCCGCTCACGTGACCGATCCCGAGGATGTGGAGCGTGCGGTTCGCGAAGCCCTCGCGGATGGCCGGCCATATTTCCTCGATATCGTTACGGAGTCGCCGGTAACGGAAACACCGCCGGTGGCGGCCTGGACTGCCGCCGAGGCCGAGCGGCCGGTTCCGGCCGGGGAGCGATGATGAGCGATCGCCTGCCCGTCGTTCTCGATGTAGATACGGGAACTGACGATGCGTTAGCCCTGGCCTATGCCGTTGCATCCCCCCGGATCGAGCTTGTCGCCGTCAGCACCGTCGCCGGCAACGTCGATGTAGAAAAAACGACGGCGAACACACTCTCGGTCCTTGACTGGCTTGGGGCAGAAGATGTTCCCGTGCACCGAGGCGCCAGCCGTCCGCTCGTGCGGCCGCATCGGGATGCAAGCTATTTCCACGACGAAGGGGGTCTCGGGGGGGCGCAACTTCCGGCGTCTACACGCGCCGTCGGGGCGGATCGAGGACCGGCGGCGATCATTCGGCTTGCTCGCCAGCGCCCGGGAGAACTGACCCTGGTGGCGCTCGGTCCTCTAACAAATGTGGCGATAGCCCTCAACGTCGAACCCAGGCTGCCCGAGCTGTTGAAGTCAGTGGTCATTATGGGCGGGGCATTTGCCGTTCCTGGAAACACAACACCGGCGGCAGAGTTCAATATCCTTGTCGATCCCGAAGCCGCTGATCAGGTCTTTAGCGCTCCGTTTCCAACCATGACCGCGGTTGGGCTCGACGTGACCCAGCAGGTCGCACTGACCCGAGGCGATTGGGACGCCGTGAATGCCGACTCGACCCTTCCTCGCCCGGCGAGTCTTCTGCGTGAGGTGGGCAAATCCGCATTCTCAAAGCTGGGTCGGGACCAGTTCTCACTGCACGATCCGCTCTCGGTTGCGGTTGCGATCGATCCAACGTTGATTGCGATCCGAGAGTTGGCAATTTTCGTGGATACCGTCGAACCGGAACTAGGACGAACGCGGATCGCGGGACCTGGCAACGTGCGCGTTGCCGCGTCTGTTGACTCCGAGCGAGCTCTCGAAGACTTCCGGCGCACTGTTGGCCTCCCCCTTGCATAAAAGTGGGCATGAAAGGCGACCCAGACTAGCATGGCCAGCATTTTCAGATTGCAGGTCCATGTGGTATGCAATCCGTTACCATAAGGACGCCCCGTCACGGTTCGTTCCAGACGCCGCGCAAACGGAGAGTCGAGAATGGCCGATAGCGAATCCCTCATTGAACAGGCGCCGATACAGGACCGCGACCTCCTGCAACGGATGAGTCTCTATTTCGACGCGGTCGACCACCGGTTGCGACATGGTGAAGGCTGGCTCATCTTCAACGCCAGCCATCGCCGGGCCCGCCGGATCGCTGGATTCATCCAGCATCGCCTGACGGAGCACACTCCGCCCGTTTCTTATTTTGTGATGCCGTGGCGGGACTTTGCGCTTAGTGCTTTTGTCACCGAGGTGGGACTGCCGAGCCTGGCCCCGGCGGTGGCGACTGACGCCCGGGCTCGGGCTGAGTTTGACCTGGCGGCGCGAGTGACATCGTCAACCTGGACCCGCATGCTGAGCACTGACTTGCTGGTGGTTGAGGGCTGTAAGCCGAGCCAGCGTCACGAGGCTGAACTACTCGACCGAACGCTGGAGAACCGGCAATCGCAAAAGCTGGCAACGATCCTCATGACACCTGACATGCCGTCGCAGCTCGAAGCGGATCTCGAGACAGTCGACCCACACGGACGCTACTGGCATAGTATCTTCGGCCGGATGTACGAGACGGGACTGGTGGCCATGTAGGAGTGCGAGATCCCGCTATGCGGACCGCTTGCACACCACATCAGCAACTTGTTCGAGCATGTCGCGAACCTCTGGATCGGGCGTGGCCGCGACGTGCGTTTTCGACCGATCGGCGAACCCGATCGCTTCGTCCATTGCCGCTTCCAGGGCGCCGGAATCGCGAATCTCCTTGACCACCCGAGCGACCTCAGCCGGCTCGTCGAGCTCACCGGAAACTACCGACTGAAGCCGGACAGCAGCGTCGGAATCATCTGTGAGATTCGACGCATAGATGATCGTCGGCAAGGTGACTGTCCCCTGGGTCAGGTCATGCCCGGCGGGTTTACCGAGCTGGCTTGTACCTTCGCGCAAGTCGAGGACATCATCGACAATCTGGAATGCCATCCCGACATCAGCACCGAAGCGCCGAAGTGCCTGAACGCCAGATTCGGGAGCGCTTCCGATGACGGCTCCCATTTCAGCCGAACCGGCGAAGAGTGACGCGGTCTTTCCAAAGATCCTCCGCTCATACTCCTCGCGGGACTGATCGAGACGATGAGCGAAGAACATCTCCCGCAGCTGGCCATCACAAATGTCTGACAGCGTGGACGCGAAAATACTGACGACGCGAGGACTCTGTGTGGCTGCCGCGAGCATCGCCGACTGGGCGAACAGGAAATCGCCCAGGAGGATGACTGCGCCGGAAGGGAGCACGCTGTTGAGCGTCGGACGTCCTCGCCGCATGCCCGCGCGATCGACGACGTCGTCGTGAACCAGTGATGCCGTGTGAAGAAGCTCCACTCCCGCTCCAGCGGTTACCAATGTGTCTCGATCATCCCCAAATGCGCGCCCGGCAAGAAGCAAGACAAGCGGCCGCAGGCGCTTCCCGCCGGCTCGGACGAGGCCGAGGATGAGATTGGCCAGGCCCGGATAGTCGATCCGGACGGCTTCTTCGAGCTTCGATTGCACCAGGAGCAAGTCCGGCCGCATGGTGGCAAAGACGTCTCGCGTCCGGATATCAACCATCGTCCACCCCGGACCGAGCGCACACGCGGCGTGATCCCAGTAACTCAACCAATTCCGTGACGATGAGTATAGAGCCGCCTGGTTTTCCCGAGCCAACGCGCAAAAGCCCTCCTGGCCATGTGTTACACTCGGGCGGCGCGACAGCCGCGCCGCCTCAGTTTCGACGGCGCTTTACGCCAGAGATCGACGAGTCGCCGGCCGGGTTATCGGCGCAATCCCGAATACCCCGCCAAGGCAGCTGGATGCAGTCGAGAGTTTCACCAGTTCGATTCGGTCGCGCCACTGGCCGAGCCCAATCTGGTTCGCCTCCCCTCCCCAATCGAACGACTCCGATGAAGAGCGATCGGCTTTGGAGTCGCGTCTCATGGCCTCTGAGTATCTCGCTCTTTGCCGTGCCCGTCGTGCTCGCTCTCGTCACCTTCGCCGCGCCTAGAGTGTTGTGGGCCAGTCCGGAAGTCGCGATCCGTGTGACCGATCGATACACAGGGCAGCAGATTTCGGGGGCAACGCTCGTCATCGGCGATACCACGATGAGCACCGACCCCAACGGCATGGTCACGGTTGAACTGCGCACGGATAGCTCACCAGCGATGGTGCAGGCGCCCGGGTATGAGGCGATCACCACGACGCTTTCGCGGAGTGGACCAAAGGACTGGGAGATCGCGCTTCGCCCCACGGTCCTGCGAGGCATATTGTCGGACGCGGAAACCTCCGCCGGCATCACGGGAGCGGAAGTTGCTGTGCTCGCCCCCGACGGCGCGGAACAGGTCACCACCACGGATACGGACGGGCGGTACGCGATCGAATCCGTACCAGAGGACGCGACAGTTCGATTTTCTTCGCCCGACCATGGCGTTGCCAAGGAAGCGGTCGGCGAAAGAACCGAGATCAACGTGACCATGCGTGCATCCGTCGTCTCGGGTCAGGTCACGGACGCGACAGGTGCGCCGGTGGCTGGGGCTCGCGTTGCCGCGTCAAATGGCAGCGCGGAGATCTACTCCGGACCGGATGGCACATTTCGATTGACCGGCGGGACTGACGTCACAGAAGTAGTGGTCTCGGCTCCAGGGCATGCCAATCAGACGATGAGCGTCGATGCATCTCGGAACGTCACAGCCGCACTCGATACGGAGATGATCAAGGCGGTCTACGCGAATCTCGGTGTCCTCAGCGATCCGGAACGCTGGAATCGCTTGATCGAAATCGCAGACACTACTGAGATCAATGCGATCGTCGTCGATGTAAAGCAGGACACGATCTACTACGACACGCAGGTGCCCTTCTACCGTGACATCGACGGGATGATCACGCCGCTTTTCGATCCGGAGGAACTCCTGGCCGAGCTGGATGCCCACGGCATCTACTCGATTGCTCGCATGGTGGTGTTCAAAGACCCGGTCGTGGCGGCCGGTCGCCCCGATCTGGCAGTGCGCGACGAAACGACCGGTGGGTTGTGGTTCGACATGAACGGGACGCCCTGGGTCAACGCCTTCAATCAGGAGCTTTGGCAGGCGAATGCGGATCTCGGGGCGGAGCTAGCTCAGCTGGGGTTCGATGAAATCCAGTACGACTACATCAGGTTCCCATCCGACGGCGATTTGCGAACCGCCGACTTTGGAGATGATTATTCCGAGGAGGCCCGGCGTGCCGCGATCACTGGCGCAGTGGCACTTGGTGGTGAAAAAGTGCGGGCGGCGGGTGGTGTTTTCGCTATCGATCTTTTTCCGATTGTTGCGCTTTTGGGAGACGACCAGGGAATCGGTCAGACGCTGCAGGATCTCGCTCCGCTGGCCGACTACGTCAGCCTGATGGTCTACCCCTCTCACTATGAAGAAGGGAATATCCCGGTAGACGGGCATCCGAACGACTTCCCCGCTGAGACAGTGACCTACACACTCGAGCAGTCGCAGCAGTGGGCGCCAGGGACGATGAAGAAAATGCGCCCCTGGCTGCAAGACTTCACGTATCCACTCGAGGGGTACTCAGCATATGGACCCGACGAGGTTCGGGCTCAGATCGCCGCTGCCGAAGCAATGGGCGTGAGCGGGTGGCTCCTGTGGAACGCGGCTGGCGAGTTTCAGGTCTCCGCCCTGGCTCCAGAGTGACTCGATACTTCGCTCACTCGTCACGGGCGACGAGCGCGGCGATCGATAGAGTGCGGGATCGCGAAGACGGTGCCTGAGGCTGCTGCGCCCACCCAACATAACTCCGCAATGTGGTATGCCAGTACGGTAGTGCGGGCGATGCGGCCCACTCAGTGGCTGAAGAACGGCGTCGTCTTCGCTGGTCTTGTCTTCGGTGGCAAGTTGCTCCAACCTGCGGCCGTGGCCAGCGCGACTCTGGCCGCGCTGGCGTTCTGTCTTTTGAGCGGTGGCTTTTATCTCATCAATGACGTGCGGGACCGGGATGCCGATCGCCTGCACCCCGTCAAGCGCCTACGCCCCGTTGCGGCCGGGGAGCTCAATCCTCGAACCGCGGCATCCGTTGGGGCGATCCTGGTTGCCCTGTCCATCGCGGGGTCGGCGCTTCTCAGCTGGGGGCTCATGTTGGTGTTTCTGGCATACGCCAGTCTCATGGCTGCTTATAACCTTGGGCTGAAAGAGATTGTCATTCTCGACGTTTTTGCTATCGCGGCCGGGTTTGTCCTGCGCGCGGTCGGAGGAGCCATCGCCGTCGACGTTTCGATTTCGCCATGGCTCCTCGTGTGCACGGTGTTGCTTGCGCTGCTGATTGGATTCGGAAAACGGCGGTACGAGCTGGCAGCACTCGACAATGCCGGCGGGGCACCGCCGAAACCTCACCTTGTACAACCGACCACTGCTCGACCAGGCCGTGGCGGTCACCGCCGCCGGTACGCTCATCGGCTACGCCGTCTACACCTTTGACAGCGAATCGGCGCAATACCACCACCGCATGATGTTGACGGTCCCAATCGTTGCCTACGGCGTTTTCCGGTACCTCTATCTACTCTATCTCGGTGGTCAAGGGGGAGCGCCCGAGACGATGCTCCTGACGGACCGACCGCTCCTTGCATCAGTGGCGGCATGGGCAGTGGCAAGCGCATTCCTGTTCTATTTCACAGGTTGAGCGGTGGGACCAGAAGGAGCGAGGCTGAACGCAGATGCCGGCGTCTTTGATATAGATCATAGCAACCTTTTGACCAGCTATGTATAATACAGTCATGAGGCACTCAATACAGCTCGCACACCGACGTCTGCTGCCCGAACTCTGGTTGACCCGCTTTCCGGGGGTTCGGCCATCGGCCTCGCGGCACGAGAAGGAAGAATCATGATTCTGCTGCGGCGAGGGCTGCGGGCGCAGACGCTCGAATCGAGCTTCGAACTTGATGTCATGGTTGACTTCGGTCAGCAGCCGACAAAAGGTCGCCGTCAGTGTCTGGCGCCGTGGCGTCCACCCATCGACGTATTCGAGACCGACAACGGGCTCGTGGTGCGGGCCGAGTTAGGCGGTCTGACCGCGAGCGAGGTCCAGGTTCTGCTTAGTGGAGATGAGCTAATTCTTCGCGGCGAGCGAGAAGTTGTGCGTCCAGTCGAAAACCGGGTGTACCACGAATCGCGAGTTCGCTACGGTCGTTTCGAGGCGGCTATCCGACTTCCATTCCCGGTCGACGTCGAGTCGGGCAATGGCGGAGTACAGCGATGGGTTCTTGTCCATCGAGCTGCCGCGGTTAGCGGCCACCAAATTGATGACCGGCGAGGAGCGCGGGGTTTTCTAGGCCCGAAGAGGAGAGCACAAGACGATGGTGAAGAATGAGGAGCCGAGACCTCGCTCCAAGAGAACCAAGAAGGCGAAGGAAATGATTGTCGAAGATACCTCTTCGACTGATGGAAACCCCGAGCTGGTGCAGGTAGAAGACGCAGTCAACGACGGAAGTGTTGGTGAGTCCGACGGGAGCGAAGTACTCGAGCTGCCCGTGCTGCCGTTGCGTGGAACGGTGGTCTTTCCGCTAACGGTGGTGCCGCTTGCGGCCGCCCAACCGCGTTCCTTGCGGCTGATCGACGAGGTCATGTCCGGGGATCGCACCGTTGCCCTGGTGATGCAGAAAGATGCGGAACTGGAAGGCGCCGGCCCGGACGATATCTATGACGTAGGCACGATATCCACCATCCATCAGATGATGCGTGTTCCGGACGGGACCGTCCGTCTTGCGGTACAGGGCAACGAGCGTATGCGGGTGCTCGAGTTCCTGAACGAGGAGCCGTACCTAGTCGCTCGAGTGCAACGAGTGCCGGAAATTGTCGAGGAATCGGTCGAAGTCGATGCATTGACGCGAAACACGCTCGAGCTGTTCCAACGGCTCGTCTCGCTGGTGGCGCACATGCCGGATGAGCTCGTCACCGCGGCACTCAATGTTGATGACCCGCGACACCTCGTCTACCTGGTTGCAACCAACCTGCGGATGGACGCCGATGTGCGGCAACATCTTCTGGAGCTCGATTCCGTACGCGACAAGTTGGCGGCGTTGAATACGTTCATTGCCCAGGAATTGGACGTACTCGAACTGGGCAAGAAGATTCAGAGTGACGTCCAGCAGGAGCTTGGCAAGAATCAGCGCGATTTCTACCTGCGAGAGCAGCTCAAGGCTATCCAGCGCGAGCTTGGTGAAGGCTCAGAGACGGAAGCAGAAGCGGCCGAGCTGCGCCAGAAAATCGACGATTCCGGCATGCCTGAGGAGGCGGCGAAGGAAGCACATCGCGAGCTCGATCGCTTGAGCAAGTTGCCGCCGGCCGCCGCGGAGTATGGTGTCATCAAGACGTATCTCGACTGGTTGACGAGCCTGCCTTGGAACGCGAGGACCGAAGGAGAGATCGACGTCGCCAAGGCGCGCCAGATTCTAGACGACGAGCACTATGACTTGGAGAAAATCAAAGACCGCGTCCTCGAGTATCTCGCGGTGCGCAAGCTGAAGCAGGAGGCAGCGACCGAGGCTGGCGAGCCAGAGCCTCCTCAGTCGCGAGAGCCGATCCTCTGTTTTGTCGGTCCTCCCGGTGTTGGCAAGACGAGTCTGGCGCAATCGATCGCCCACGCACTCGGTCGAGAACTGACCAGAATGTCGCTCGGCGGGGTACGAGACGAGGCCGAGATTCGCGGTCACCGTCGGACCTACGTTGGCGCGATGCCGGGGCGAATCATTCAAGCGATTCGACGTGCCGGATCAAGCGACCCAGTCTTTGTTCTTGACGAGGTCGATAAGCTCGGAAGTGATTGGCGCGGCGATCCCTCGTCGGCGTTGCTCGAGGTACTCGACCCCGAGCAGAACAATTCGTTCCGGGACCACTATCTCGACGTTCCGTTTGACTTGTCGAAAGTCATGTTCATTGCCACAGCGAATCTGCTCGACTCGATCCCGGCACCGCTTCGAGACCGCATGGAGATTCTCGAGCTGAGCGGATATACGGACGAAGAGAAGCTGGCCATCGCGCACCGCTTTCTGATTCCGAAGCAAGTGAAGGCTCACGGTCTGGCCAACGAACCGTTGGAGTGGACCGACGAGGGGTTGACCTTTCTGATTCGGAACTACACCCGCGAGGCCGGAGTCAGGAACCTCGAGCGGGAGATCGCCACGGTCGCGCGGAAGATCGCCACGCGGAAGGCGGAAAGTCGGGAGTTCAGTCAGATCGTCGGTCCGGAGGAAGTTCGGGAATACCTTGGCCGTCCGCGTCACTACTACGAGGAGCGGACGCAGCGGACAGAGCAGGCTGGGGTGGCGATCGGTGTAGGCGTGTCCGGTGTCGGCGGAGACATCATGTTTATCGAGGCGTCGCGCATGCCCGGGAAGGGCTCACTCACCGTCACCGGCCAGCTCGGAGACGTCATGAAGGAGTCGGCGACGGCCGCGATGTCCTTTGTCCGATCGAGGGCCAGTGATCTCGGTATCGACCAGGACTTTTTCAAGGAGTCCGACGTCCACCTGCACGTGCCCGCGGGTGCGATCCCCAAGGACGGGCCGTCGGCAGGCACCGCCATGACTATCGCGCTCGTGTCTCTGCTGACCGGCGTACCGGTTCGCGACGACGTGGCGATGACCGGGGAGATCACGCTACGTGGTCAAGTGCTCCCAGTCGGCGGCATAAAGATGAAGGCGCTCGCTGCCCGCCGCGCGGGTGTAGACACCTTCGTCCTTCCGAAGCGGAACGAGGCGGACCTGGACGACCTGCCGGATGAGCTGAGGGCCGAGATGACGTTTGTGCTCGCGGAGACGCTCGACGACGTGCTCGCGGCGGCGATGCCGCGGCACTTTGTCGCCATGCGCCCCGGGATCGATGACTCGGTCGAGTACGCAGAGTCCGCGACCACTGAGCGGGAACCTGTCGCCGCGGTTGCCTAGCGATATTCAGTAGAGGCGCAACGAGAAGCGGGCCAGCGTGCGCTGGCCCGTTTCTTTGTTCGTTGCGATCTACGACTGCGCCGCGAGGAGCCTGCTTCTGGCCGCTGCCTCTACGAGTTGAGCAAAGGGACGGAGATGAGCATCGTCGCGCTCGAACATCAACTCGGGGTGCCATTGCACGCCGAATATCTCCGAGTTGCCGCGCATGACCACCGCTTCAACGAGTCCATCTGGCGAGTACGCCACCGGCACAAGGTCCGGCGCAAGGTCTCGGATCGCCTGGTGATGGAACGAGTTCACGCCGAGGTCATAGTTCCCGAAAATCGGCAGCGGCGCCGCCTCGACTGCGGACAACGGGTGGCCAACCGCCGAATCTTCCAGACCCCGCTCGTGTTGACGATGTCCAACGTCGGCCGCGCCAGGATGCTCCGTGGCGACGTCCTGAATCAGTGTTCCGCCGAGCGCAACGTTCATGACTTGAATGCCGCGGCATATGCCAAATGTCGGGATACCACGTCGCCGCGCCGATTCGAACAGATCGATCTCGAATTGATCACGATCTGGATCGATGCCATACGTTGCAGGGTGGACGTACGTGTCTCCGTACCGCACCGGATCCACGTCTGGCCCCCCGCTCAAGAGAAGACCGTCAATGATTTCCATGAGCTCGTCGATCGAATCGCGTTGCGGAGGCAAGACAATTGGAACGCCGCCTGCGGCCTCGACTGCCCGCACGTACGGCGCCGACATGCAATACCGCAAGAACGTGCCGTGGGCGAGCGTGTCGAGTTGTGCCGACGGGGTTATGCCGATGATCGGCTTCATAGTAATTCTGTGCCTTCCCTCAATCACTGCAGATCCAGCCTCAATTTCTCGCTGAGTATAGAGAAGAGGTCGGTCACTTGCGGACGATTGTCGTTTGCTGTGGAACTCCAGGATGGTCCGGAGCGTTCTGATGTTGAACGTTTTCGGAGCTGGGAATCTTCCTGGACTGCCCCGCGTAACTTGACATAGCAGCCTTGGCGCGATATCAGTAGTCGCCTGCTCTCGAACTCTGAGAGGAAGCGAACGCGTCGCCTCGAACCTCGCCTGACCCACTTGACATAGCGTGCTTCAGGTGGTAATCTTATCGAGTTCCTTGAGTGACGGACCCACGCAGCCAGAGCCCCCTGGGCAGCCAGGTGGCCTCGACGGCGCGGCGGGAGCGGAGTCGGGACACTCGGCGCTTGTCACCCTTGACAGGCGATCGAGGGTCAGGTAGGCTCTGCTGGCTCCAAAACAGGGAGCAGCACGTTGACAAGCTGGCGCAGCGGACGGCAGGGGCGGAACGTCTCTCCTAAAAAGAGAGGCGACGACGGACCAGGGCGTCGTGTGCCGAAGACGGAGCGAGCGGAGGGTGCTGGCGCGGGGCTTTCGGGTCTGGCGGCAGGACTGCTTCGGCTCGCCCAACAGCAACAAGTCAGCCAGTCAAGCGCGTGGCCATCACACGCAAGCGCCGGTCGCGGCGGGCCTTCGGGCTGGTCGGACTGGTGCGATTCTTCGGAATCACTGGACTCGGCAACGAGTCCCGACGCTTCGGCGTCATCGACGCGCAAGCGTCACCGATGCTTCGGCATCATCATTGGTGGAGAGTTTGATCCTGGCTCAGGATCAACGCTGGCGGCGTGCCTAATGCATGCAAGTCGAGCGCGGGCCCCTTCGGGGGTGCTGCGCGGCGGACGGGTGCGTAACACGTGGGCAACCTGCCCCGGGGTGGGGGATAGCCGTGGGAAACCGCGGGTAATTCCGCATACGTTCGGGTCTCGAGCGGAGAGCTGAAGAAAGGCGCTTCGGCGTCGCCCTGGGAGGGGCCTGCGGCCGATTAGCTAGTTGGTGGGGTCACGGCTTACCAAGGCGATGATCGGTAGCTGGTCTGAGAGGACGGCCAGCCACACGGGGACTGAGACACGGCCCCGACTCCTACGGGAGGCAGCAGCAAGGAATCTTCCGCAATGGGGGCAACCCTGACGGAGCAACGCCGCGTGGGGGATGACGCCCTTCGGGGTGTAAACCCCTTTTCTGCGGGAAGAAGGTGGGGCAACCCACTTGACGGTACCGCAGGAAGAAGGACCGGCTAACTACGTGCCAGCAGCCGCGGTAATACGTAGGGTCCGAGCGTTGTCCGGAGTTACTGGGCGTAAAGCGCGCGCAGGCGGCGGTGCTGGCCCGGCGTGAAAGCCCCCGGCTCAACCGGGGAGGGTCGTCGGGGACCGCACCGCTTGAGGGCGGTAGGGGCTGGTGGAATGCCTGGTGTAGTGGTGAAATGCGTAGAGATCAGGCGGAACACCCGTGGCGAAGGCGGCCAGCTGGGCCGTCCCTGACGCTGAGGCGCGAAGGCGTGGGGAGCGAACGGGATTAGATACCCCGGTAGTCCACGCAGTAAACGATGCCGACTAGGCGTGGGGGGAGTTGACCCCCTCCGTGCCGGAGCTAACGCGGGAAGTCGGCCGCCTGGGGAGTACGGCCGCAAGGCTAAAACTCAAAGGAATTGACGGGGGCCCGCACAAGCGGCGGAGCGTGCGGTTTAATTCGACGCGACGCGTAGAACCTTACCAGGGCTTGACATGCGCCTGCATCCCCCGGAAACGGGGTGGCCTTCGAGGGTGGCGCACAGGTGCTGCATGGCTGTCGTCAGCTCGTGCCGTGAGGTGTTGGGTTAAGTCCCGCAACGAGCGCAACCCCTGTGGGTAGTTAACTGCTCTACCCAGACTGCCGGTCGCAAACCGGAGGAAGGTGGGGATGACGTCAAGTCCGCATGGCCCTTACGTCTTGGGCGACACGCACGCTACAATGGCCGGGACAGCGGGTTGCCAAGCCGCGAGGCGGAGCGAATCCCCCAAACCCGGTCTCAGTTCGGATCGTGGGCTGCAACCCGCCCACGTGAAGCTGGAGTCGCTAGTAACCGCGGGTCAGCACTACCGCGGTGAATATGTTCCCGGGCCTTGTACACACCGCCCGTCACGTCACGAAAGCCGGCAACGCCTGAAGCCGGTGGGCCAACCCGACGGGTTTCCCTTGGGAGGCAGCCGTCGAGGGCGGGGCTGGTGATTGGGACGAAGTCGTAACAAGGTAGCCGTAGCGGAAGCTGCGGCTGGATCACCTCCTTTCTAGGGAGTAGCAGTGGACCGCGTGGTCGGTGAGACCGCGGGAGGTCGCTGCGGACCCGTGTCAAGCCGCCGAGTGGTGATCCGGCATCGGTGGGCACCGAGCCCCGAGGTCTTCCCGTCGCGAGACGGTGGCAGGACCTGGCAGGGGCGCCACGGATGGCGGGGAGGTCGGCGGCGCCAGGTGCGGGCTGGCTGGTGAATGCTGTTGGGCGGAGACGAGACTCCGCGCGCTCCGTCTTGGGCATGGGGCGACTGGTTCGGCGGGGAAGACCCGGGTCCTGTCCGCCGCTGGGGACGACGGGGCGCGTCCTCGGGGTCGCGGGCGCGTAGCTCAGGTGGTTAGAGCGCGGCCCTGATAAGGCCGAGGTCCCTGGTTCGAGTCCAGGCGCGCCCACCCGGTTCGGTCGGTGGCTGGCCTGGAGCGGGAACGCGGAGCGCCGGGACGCTGCTGTCGGGGGCCGTAGCTTAGCTGGGAGAGCGCCGCCCTTGCACGGCGGAGGTCCGGGGTTCGAATCCCCGCGGCTCCACCTGGGGCGGGGAACGCCCGGGGCGGAGGTCCCCAGCAGGACCACCCGTCGCCACGCCAGCAGGCCAGTCGTGCTCGAGGCGAGCGCCAGTGAGGCGGTCACCAGACCGCTAGCAGGTTGGGAGATCTCCTCCGAGGTCAGGACATGACTTCGGACGAGGTTTGACGACCTCGAGATCTGTGGGTCTGACGACCTGCGGGTCTGAACGACTTTCGGGTCTGCACCTTGACAATGCGCCACGCGGAACCCGCCGGGTTCTGCGGCCGCGGGACGAGGCCAGCCCTTGAGGGGTCTGGCGCGATCCGAGCCTGACGTCGCACCGAGACCGGTGGGACGCGGGGGCTCGTGTCTGCGTGCCCGCGCGCACTGCACAGCACATACACAAACACACAAAGACACACGAACCACACAAACACACCGTAATCTCCACGAGGCGTCGTGCGAACGGGGCAGCGGGGCGGACGTGCGACCAGGCGGGACCATCCCGCTGGCGCGTGCCGGTCTGCGGTCGCGGACACGACGATCTCGGATGGGAGGCGGCGCAGGATATCCGCAAGATGGGCGCATGGTGGATGCCTTGGCGTTGGCGGCCGAGGAAGGACGCGGCCACGCGGCGAAATGCCCCGGGGAGGCGCTGGCAGCCTGCGATCCGGGGATGTCCGAATGGGGCAACCCGCCCGGCGCACGGCCGGGCACTTACGGGAGGAATCCGTGAGAGGGCACCGGGGGAACTGAAACATCTCAGTACCCCGAGGAACAGAGAGGATTCCCTTAGTAGCGGCGAGCGAACGGGGAGGAGCCCAAACCCTTGTGGCGCTACAGCCTGCCGGCGATGCCAGGAGGGGGTTGGACGAGTGGGCTGGAGGGGGCGGCAGCCGCCTCGCGGCACCAGCATCCGTGAGCCGAAGACCGCTGGAACGGGTCACCGCAGGGGGTGAGAGTCCCGTAGGCGACCGCGGAGGCTGGGCCGTGGGCCCAGATCGTGAGTACCGCCGGACACGTGACATCCGGCGGGAAGCAGGGGCGACCACGCCCCAAGGCTACATACCGCCAACGACCGATAGTGCACCAGTACCGTGAGGGAACGGTGAAAAGCACCCCGGCGAGGGGAGTGAAATAGATCCTGAAACCATGCGCTTCCGGCCGGTCGGAGCAGGAGATTCTCCTGTGACGGCGTGCCTTTTGTAGAATGAGCCGACGAGTGAGCCCAGGCGGCGAGGCTAAGCCAGGGACAGGCGGAGCCGGAGCGAACGCGAGTCCGAAAGGGCGATGAGTCGTCTGGGAACGACCCGAAACCGGGTGATCTACCCGTGGCCAGGCTGAAGCGGGCGGAACACGCCTGTGGAGGGCCGAACCGAGATCTGTTGCAAAAGGTCCGGATGAGCTGCGGGTAGCGGTGAAATGCCAAGCGAACCCGGAGATAGCTGGTTCTCCCCGAAATGCATTTAGGTGCAGCCCCCCCGTGGGGCGCCGCGGAGGTATCGCGCTGGATCGGCGAGGGGGCTTCCCGCTTACCGACCCGAACCAAACGACGAATGCCGCGGATTCTGGTTGGGCTTCGGCTCGACCACGCGGGCGGGGGGCGTGAGACGGCGGGTGCGAAGATTCGTCGTCGAGAGGGAAACAGCCCAGACCGCCGGCTAAGGTCCCTAACTACGGGCTCAGTGGGCAAGGTGGTCGCGGCGCGTAGACAACCAGGAGGTTGGCTTAGAAGCAGCCATCCTTGAAAGAGTGCGTAATAGCTCACTGGTCGACTGTGCCGCGGCGCCGACAATCCACCGGGGCTCAAGCCCGTGACCGAAGCCGCGGATGGTGGACACCACGTGTGTTCTGCCATGGTAGGGGAGCGTCCCCGTCAGCCGAGAAGCCAAGGCGGGAGCCGAGGTGGAGCGGCGGGGAGTGCGAATGTCGGCATGAGTAGCGAGAGGGGGGTGCGAATCCCCCCCACCGAATGCCCGAGGGTTCCGCAGCCATGCTGATCAGCTGCGGGTGAGGCGGGCCTAAGCCGAGGGCTAGCGCCGTAGGCGATGGACAACGGGTCAAGATTCCCGTTCCGCGCGCGATCCGTTTCCGGCTTCGGCCGGATAGAGCGATGGGGGGACGCGGGGGGCTAGGTCCCGGGAGTGTGAGCTCCTCCAACCCGGTAGGGAGTCGTGCCAGGCAAATCCGGCACGGCGGTCACCTGAGAGGGGAGTGTAAGGGGAGGGGGCAACCCCGATCCGTAGGGATTGATGCCGGACCGCCAAGAAAAGCCTCTAGCCAGGGCGCGCGCGCCCGTACCGCAAACCGACACAGGTGGGCTGGTCGAGTAGACCAAGGTGGACGAGAGACCCGCTGTCAAGGAACTCGGCAAATTGGCCCCGTAACTTCGGGAGAAGGGGCGCCCCGTGTAGCGTGAACGGGTCTACCCCGGGAGCGTGAGGGGGCCGCAGTGACCAGGCCCAGGCGTCTGTTTACCAAAAACACCGGTCCCTGCCAACGCGGCAAGCGTGGACGTATAGGGGCTGAGACCTGCCCAGTGCCGGAAGGTTAAGGGGAGCGGTTCACGCCGCGAACCGAAGCCCCGGTAAACGGCGGCCGTAACTATAACGGTCCTAAGGTAGCGAAATTCCTTGTCGGGTAAGTTCCGACCCGCACGAAAGGTAGAACGATCTGGGCGCTGTCTCGACAGCGGACTCGGCGAAATTGGAATGACGGTGAAGATACCGTCGACCCGTGGCAGGACAAAAAGACCCCGTGGAGCTTTACTCCAACTTGTCGTTGGGCGAGGGCGCGGCTTGTGTAGGATAGGTGGGAGCCGGGGAACCCGGGGCGCCAGCCCCGGGGGAGGCGTCCTTGAAATACCACCCTGGCGGCGCCGTCGTTCTCACTCCTCGCAGTGACCCTGGAGGAGGACCGCGGCTGGTGGGGAGTTTGACTGGGGCGGTCGCCTCCCAAAGCGTAACGGAGGCGCCCAATGGTTCCCTCAGGCCGGATGGCAATCGGCCGGAGCGCGCAAGGGCAGCACGGGAGCTTGACTGCGAGGCGGACAGGCCGAGCAGGGACGAAAGTCGGGCCTAGTGATCCCACGGTGCCTGGTGGACGGGCCGTGGCTTAACGGATAAAAGCTACCCCGGGGATAACAGGCTGATCCTGCCCAAGAGTCCACATCGACGGCAGGGTTTGGCACCTCGATGTCGGCTCGTCGCATCCTGGGGCCGGAGAAGGTCCCAAGGGTTGGGCTGTTCGCCCATGAAAGCGGTACGCGAGCTGGGTTCAGAACGTCGTGAGACAGTTCGGTCTCTATCCGCCACGGGCGTATGGGATGTTGCGGGGGGCTGCCCCTAGTACGAGAGGACCGGGGTGGACGCACCGCTGGTGTGCCAGTTGTCGCGGGAGCGGCATCGCTGGGTAGCCACGTGCGGACGGGCGAACCGCTGAAAGCATCTAAGCGGGAATCCCTCCCCAAGACGAGCATCCCCACTCATTACGAGGTAAGACCCCCGGCAGATGACCGGGTTGATAGGCGGCAGGTGGACCGCGGGCAACCGACTGGAGCCGAGCCGTCCTAATGGTCGAGGGCGGAGATCCTGCGTGTGCTTCCCGTCTGGGGTCGTGACCCGACCGCGGGGCGGCCCGCGCCAGCGTGAGGGGGTCTCCCTCCTCTGGCCGGCGCCCCACGACGGACCCGACACGAGCGAGCCAGGGATACCAGTGAGACGTGTATGCGGCTGCGCAGGGCGCGCGGGCACGCGGACAGGAGCGTGCGGAGGCCTTCCGGAGGGGCGTCTTCCCGGAGGGGAGTCTTCCCGGAGGGGACTCTCCGAGAGAGGCGATCTCCGTGGCACTGGCGCAGCAAGCAGCAAGGGGCCCCGGCTCTCCGGTGGGAGGGTGGGGGGTGCCCGTGGCCGAGAGCGTGCTGGCCCCACCCGGTCCCATCCCGAACCCGGTCGTGACCCAGCGCAGCGCCGGAGAGTACTGTGGGGGCGACCCCACGGGAGGCGAGGCCGCCGCGGACACCCCCCACCCTCGTACTGCAGTCGGCAAGTCGGTTAGTCGGTCAGTCGGTTAGTCGGGACGTGGCTCACAGCTATTAGCTCATAGCTCGAAATAGCTCCGAGCCGAAAGCCAGTCACCGCCGCGGGGTGGAGCAGCGGCAGCTCGTTGGGCTCATAACCCAAAGGTCGGGGGTTCGAATCCCCCCCCCCGCTACCAGTGGCAAACGCCGGCACCAGTTGGTGCCGGCGTTGCTGTTTCTCTCAGCAGCGAATCGTGCTTCAATCTCGCCTGGACAGCCTCAGGCGAGATTCGACTTCCGGGGGCATCATCGACGCCTTCAGACACGCTGCTGAATTCGCGATTGATTTCGTCTATCCAAAGCGCTGTGCCGGTTGCGATCGGCGCGGAACCTGGTTGTGTGATGACTGTGCTACTGCGTTGCCACTCTTCACCATACCGTGGTGCGACCGATGTGGTGTGCCGGGGACGTATCTGCATTGTAGGTGCCAGTCAACACCCGCCAATCTGAAACAAGTCCGGTCGGTCGGACCATTCGATGGCTGGCTGCGCGGTGCCGTCGTTAAGTTCAAATACCATGGGGAGTGGGGGAGAACGCCGCAACTCGGTGCGCTGCTGGCAAGCACGATCGCCCAACTGCACGACGTTGACGCGCTCATACCAGTGCCACTTCACTCGACTCGACTTCGTCAACGTGGTTTTAACCAATCGCTCCTGCTGGCACAGTACGCAGGAGAGGTGCTGACGGTGGAGGTCAAGGAGGCACTCGTTCGCACCCGCCGGACCGAGGCTCAGGTTAGCCTGGGGGCGCAAGAAAGGAAGGCGAACGTCGCTGGAGCCTTCGCCGTGCAGCCGAACATCGCGGTGGCCGGTCTCTCCATAGCGCTGATCGATGATGTTGTCACGACTGGGTCGACACTCTCCGCTTGCGCCGAAGTGCTCAATGCCGCGGGAGCAGCCTCCATCAAGGCGGTGAGCCTGGCCCGCGACATGTAACTCACCGCGCTCGTCACGGACGCATGGTGGAAATAACTTCCCGTGCCGCGGCACGCGCCCAGCGGTCGGCGTCCCAAATCGACTCGAGCGACACCTTCGCCGGCTGATGCTTCTCCACTACGGTCTCTACTGCCGCAGAAATGTCGGGGAAACGCAGCTCTCCGGCGAGAAACGCCGCAACTGCCTCGTCGTCGGCCGCGCTCAGAACCGTTGGATACGTGCGCCCGGCAATGCCCACTTCCCGCCCCAGTCGCAACGCGGGAAATCGCTCAATGTCCGGCCGCTCAAAGTGGAGCACTCCGATGTCAGCCAGATCGAGCCGGTCAGCGGAGAGATTCATCCGCTCTGGATACGTCAAGGCATACTGAATTGGCATCCTCATGTCAGGGATGCCCAACTGGGCCACCTGTGCGCCGTCAACGAATTCAACAAGTGAGTGAACAACACTTTCCGGGTGAACGAGCACGTCAATCTGCTCATAGGGCAGGCCGAAGAGCCAGTGGGCTTCAATGATCTCCAGACCCTTGTTCATCAACGTTGCGGAATCGACGGTGATCTTGCCGCCCATGGACCAGGTCGGATGTGAGAGGGCCTGAGCCGCTGTCACTCGAGCGAGCTCTGATGCCGGTGTTGCTCGAAATGGCCCGCCTGAGGCCGTCAGAATGATCCGGCTCACTTGTTCGATCGGGGTGCCGTCGAGCGCTTGCCAAATCGCCGAGTGCTCGCTGTCTACTGGGCGAATGGGGGCATGACTTGAAGCCGCCAGAGGAGCGATGATCTCCCCGGCACAAACGAGCGTCTCCTTGTTTGCTAGCGCGACGGTCTTGCCTAGCTCGAGAGCTCGAATTGTGGGGACGATTGCCACGTGTCCGGAGCTGGCGACCACCGCGATCTCGACAGAGTGGTGGGTCGATGCCGCGATGAGACCCTCATCTCCAAGTGCTACCGGCCCAGTGTTCTTGCCGAGAGCGGGAGTCCATTCAAATACCGCGGCAACCTCAGGCCTGTAACGAGTGACTTGATCGAGAAATCGTTCAGATGCGGTGCGAGCAGCCAGGGCAACGACTCGGAATCGGTCTGACTGCTCGTCGATGACATTGAGCGCTTGGCGGCCAACCGAACCGGTGGAGCCAATTACAGCGACTCCGATGCGACTGTCGTCCCCGGTGGAAGTCACTAGCTTCCGAATCGCCCGAATCCAACCGACATCAGGAAGCCAACTGGAAACGCAAAGAGCAGTGCATCGATGCGATCGAGAACGCCTCCATGGCCCGGCACTATCGAGCCACTATCTTTCACCCCCGCTTGCCGCTTCAGGAGCGATTCGGCTAGATCGCCAATCTGGCCAGCAAGTCCGATAACCGCGCCGACGATCAGACCTAGCCACCAGTTTCCGAGACCGAAACTCTGAAATGAACCAGCTCCCACAGCCATCGACGCCAAAATGCCGGCGACAGCGCCCTCCCTGGATTTGTTTGGACTGATCAGCGGAGCCAGCTTTTGATTGCCGAGAGCCCGCCCGGCTAACAAGGCGACGGAATCACCGATCCAAATTGCCAGGACCACCACAAGCGCCCAGGCCATACCCCGAGGCGCCGGATCCCAGTCAACTGCAAACCGGCGGGCGATCTCTGACAGCCAGGCCGCGTCAATCACACCAGGACTGGCGCGAGTGGCAACTGCCGCGTAGACCGGGAGTCCGAGATACAGAGAACCGGTCGACACGAATGCCCAATTTGAGAATCCGCCTGGATCAGCGGGTCTTCGGAAAAGCACCACGAGAGGCGCTACAACTGCGAGAAACGCGATCGAAAGCAGCGAAGTCGCCGTCGCGTCGAGCAACGCCGTGCATCCGAGTGCGGCTACGACCACGTAGCCGACCCGCGATTCAGATCCGCTTCCAGCGGTGCTAACCTTGGCTACTAACTCCAGATACTCTCGATAGCCAGCGACGCCCAAGGCAATCATGAACAAGCCGAAGATTGGGCCACCGATCAAGAGAGGAATCAGACCGACCGCCACAACAAGCAGGGAGCCAATGATCCGCGTTCGCACAAGACTTAACGATTCACAAGGGGGGGCGTGGACTCGCAACTGGGTACACCGCCGAACCGACGCTCGCGCCTGCCGAACTCGGAGACAGCTTCAAAGAGATCATCTGGGCCGAAATCCGGCCAAAGCGTCGGTGTGAAGAAAAGCTCCGCATACGCCGATTGCCAGAGCAAAAAATTACTAATGCGGTGCTCTCCCGAAGTGCGAATGATGAGATCGGGATCCGGCAGATCCCGAGTAAACAAGTGGGCTTGCAACGTCTCTTCGTCGATGTCCGCCGCTTGGACACCACTCGCAATGAGGCTCTTTAATCGCGGCGAGGAGTTCCTGACGTCCACTGTAGTTGAATGCAAGTGTCAGAATCAGTCGGTTGTTACTCCGCGTGCGGTCGATCGCAGCACGCACTGCGGTCTGAAGTTGCGGATCGAGCCCCTCAAGGCTACCGATGTGGCGCAATTGCGCCCCTTGCCGGTCTAATTCCTGGGTTTCGCGCTCAATAACACCAGCGAGAATGTGGAGAATGCCCTCGATCTCTTCGCGGGGGCGCCGCCAGTTGTCCGTCGAAAAAGCCCACAGGGTCAAGTACTCGACGCCTAGTTGAGCGGCAGTCGTCGTGATGCGCCGGATGTTGTCCGTTCCATGCTGGTGGCCAGCGAGTCGCGGTAGTCCGCGTTGCGCCGCCCATCGGCCATTGCCATCCATGATGATTGCGACGTGACGCGGGATATCGGAACGACAAGGCCGAGCTGGACCCGCGGCAGTCTCACGGTCGTCGCTCGATGGCTGCATCACCCACCAGCCCGCGAACGTGGAGTACGGGGATACGCTAGAAAGCGAGAGAGCAGCGGGACCAAGGCGATGCTCAAACCTCGAGGACCTCCTGTTCCTTGGCCTTGCCAACCCGCTCCGCATCGCTCACGTACCGTCTGGTCAGTTCATCCACCTGGTGCTCGGCGCGGCGTTCATCGTCTTCACCAATAAGTTTCTCGCCCAAGAGATCCTTGACGTGCGCCATGGCATCACGCCGAATATTCCGCAACGCCACTTTGCCTTCCTCAACATGGCCGTGAACGAGCTTGACCAACTGCTTCCGACGCTCCTCAGTGAGCGGAGGAATTGCGATCCGTACGACCTGGCCATCGTTGGTCGGATTCAGGCCCAGCTCCGATTTTCTGATCGCCTTCTCAATCGCGGCCATCGAGCCCCGGTCCCAAGGCTGGATCACAAGCATTCTTGGCTCGGGAACGGAGATGCCGGCGAGTTGATTGAGTGGAGTGGAGCTGCCGTAATAGTCAACTGGCAGACGCTCCACTAGCGAGGGGGAAGCGCGACCCGTTCGAATGGTTGCCAGGTCGCGTCGGAGCGCGTCGATGGCTTTTCCCATCCGGACCTCGGCGTCGTCCATGACGTCTTTGATCATGCGATGGTCTCCTCGGAATCGCCCTGAACCAGACGGCTCGTCGCGGGCGTCCCTCTACCCCGATTGATCGCCTCGTGATTGTACGACGCGGTGCGGCGCCCAGGGCAGCCAGGTGCATTGGAAACGTCGACTAGAAAAACTCGGACGACCCAGGTGTAATGAGCGTTCCAACGGGCTCACCGAGAGCTGCTTCCTCGATGCCCGATTGATGGCTGATGTCGAAGACCACAATCGGCAGACCGTTGTCGCGAAGCAGAGCGAGCGCCGACATGTCCATGACTTTCAGGTCTCGTTCAACGGCCTCCTGGTGACTAATGCGCTTATAGCGGCGGGCTGACGGGTCACTATTGGGATCCGCGGAATAGACGCCATCCACACGGTTCTTGGCCATGAGCAGGACATCGGCATCCAATTCCAGCGATCGAAGTGCGGCGGCAGTATCTGTGGTGAAAAAGGGGTTGCCCGTGCCCGCGGCGAGAATAACCACTCGGCCTTTTTCCATGTGGCGAATCGCGCGCCGACGAATGTACGGTTCTGCCACCTCGTGCATTTCGATAGCGGTCATGACCCGCGTCTGGACTTCCTGCTTCTCCAGCGCGTCCTGAAGGGCAAGCGCATTGAGCACGGTTGCCACCATCCCCATGTAGTCGGCGGTGGCACGATCCATTCCCTGGCTGCTTGCCGAAATGCCTCGCCAGATATTGCCGCCGCCTATGACGATCGCCGTCTCGACCCCGTGCTCTTTCACCCGCTTGATTTGCAGGGCAAGGCGGTCGACAACTGCCGGATCAATGCCGAAGGCGGACTCCCCGACCATCGCCTCGCCGCTGAGTTTGAGGAGGACTCGATGGAACCGCTCGTTCGCCACGACCCCTCCCAGGTCAACCCGGGCCGAGCAGAGGTCGGATGGACACCCTCTGCTGTCGGCGTTGTCTACTCTTCCGCCGCGCTGTTTCCTGTTCCGACTTCGAACCGGGCAAATCGCCGGACGACAATGTTCTCGCCGAGCTTTCCGATCTTTTCCCGGACGAGATCCCTGATAGTCTGCTTCGGGTCCTTGATGAAAGGCTGTTCCATGAGGACCACAGCCGCCGCGGCCCGTTCGCGGTCGCCATGCTCCTTTTCGAGATCAGTCCACGCTCCGGAGGGGACTTCGTCGATGGAGACATAACTCGGCGACGTCGCCGCGACCTGCATTGCAAGATCGTGCGCGAGTTCCCGAAACTCCGGCGTCCGAGCTACAAAATCGGTCTCGCAATTGACTTCGATAATCGATCCGATACGCCCGGCTCCGTGAATGTATGGCTCGATCAGCCCCTGAGAAGCCGCTCGGCCCGTCTTCTTGTCGGCCTTGGCCAAGCCCTGTTGTTTGAGCAGGTCGACGGCCTTGGCGATGTCACCTTCGACCTGTTCCAGCGCTCGCTTGCACTCCATGATTCCAGCTCCGCTCTTTTCGCGGAGCTCCTTGACCTGGTTTGCTGTTACCACCATCTATTCACTCTCCAACATTTCGCAATGCCGCCCGGTCTTATTGCGCGGCATACATGTGATGAATACAGCGCTAGCTTTCGAGAACCGCAATGCGCATTCGCGCGTCGTCCCCAAGCTACGCTTGCGCCTCCTGATCGGCTCCTGCGGCGACGTCCGCAGCCACTAGTTCCCTGCCATCTTCGTCGCCCGCAAAGAGTTCGGCGAAGTCTGAATGGCGCGACTCGGCCGGCACCTCGCGGTCCGCCTGAGCGATTTCGAAGCGCGTCTGTCCTTCAATTGCCGCGTCCGCAATCCCCGCGGTGAGGAGCCTGACAGCTCGGATCGCGTCATCGTTGGCGGGAACGAGAAAGTCCGCATCGTCTGGATCACAGTTCGTGTCCGTGACGGCAATGACGGGAATGCTCAGGCGACGCGCCTCGTGCACCGCCAGCTGCTCCCGCTTAGGATCGATGATGAAGATCCCCGCCGGCAGCTGTGTCATGTCCCGCATGCCGCCTAGCGTTCGCTCGAGTCGTTCGAGCTCGGCCAGCTTGCCTGCGGCTTCCTGCTTGGGAAGCAGGTCAAATGCGCCCCGGGTCATCTCGGCTTGAAGCTGTTTCATGTAGCGCAATCGGTTGCGGATCGTCACGAAGTTCGTCAGCGTTCCCCCAAGCCAACGCCGGTTCACATAGTATTGCCCGGAACGCCGGGCTTCTCGTTCGACGACGTCTTGCGCTTGTTTCTTGGTACCCACAAAGAGAATCTTGCCACCCCGGGACGTCGCGTCGACGACAAAATCGTGCGCTGCGGCGAGGAGTGGAACAGTCTGCTGGAGATCGATGATGTGTATGCCATTGCGCTCGGCAAAAATGTACGGCTTCATTTTCGGGTTCCAGCGCTTTGCCTGATGCCCGAAATGCACGCCTGCTTCGAGCAGCGCTTTAAGGGTCACCCTGGGCGATTGCCCGTGGATGCTGGTCGCGGTCGTATCCATGGATCCTCCTGCATGGTGTTGAACTTCCGCGCCCTTCAACCTGATGCGGGACCCACGCAAAGTGAGCACACCCGCCGCAGTCCAGGCGCGTGACACATTTCAGCGCAGCCACAGGGCCGCGCCACGGGGGAGTATACCAGTCCAACCTCGATCAACTGAAAATGGACGCCGCGCCGCGGCTCATGCGGGCGCGGGTTGCAGAAACTCCTCTATGACGAAGCCCGACTGACCGGTATCGACCACCGTCACCGGCCACCAGTCGCACTGGCCCGCCTCTTGGAATTCACCTGTGACTTGCAACCTGGTGCCCTCTGGCAATACCACAACTGGTGCGCTGTCGGTGGAAGGCCCCTCGCGAAGATTGAGCTCGGCGGTTGTCGCGACGACCGCTCCCACATCATAGACAGGCAGGTTCGCGCACGGGTTAGCTGGATCAGACCCCGCCGCGGCGGGTGTCGGCGTCACCGCCTGTGATGTTGCCAAAGCGGGAGCCGCGGTGGCTGTCGGAACAGCAGGGGGCCCAGGTGTCGGAGCAATCACGACCGCAGTCGCCGTCGGCGGCGCCGGCGTTGCTTCATTGACCGGGGTAATGACGGCGACGGTTTCTTGAGTGGGCGGCGGCTGTTCACCGCCGTCACCGATCAACGCCGACGCCCAGTACCACAAAAGGCCAATCAGCAGCAGGAGTCCGACAACGGGCAGGGCGATCCGGAGGTAGTCGGTCCAATAGCGCTCCTCGGGCTGGTAGCTCACCGTGCGCTCCTCACTTGGTCCAGCCCGGCCCTGTCCGTCAGCCATGATCTCACCTCCAGACCGCCCTGAATCGCGACCAAGGCGCAGGGCGGCTGTCTCGAGCGGGGGAGCTTGGGACGCGATGGAGCTGTGGTGCGGAATGGCTCCTTGCGCGCTCGCAGGCTCCCAGAGACCCTTTGCCGCGGCGTTCTCGCAATCCAGCGTCCTCGAGTCAACCGGATGGCTTTCTTGCGGCCCGTAGAGCCGCGCATTCCGGCACCACCCGTGACGCCAGACGGCGGATGGCTCGTAGAACCGGCAGGTGCCACACGCCCGCAACGTCACTGGCCGCTCGTCGGTCGAAGCGTGCCGCGCGGGCGCCTGCGCCACGATTTGAGAGCGGCCAAGACAGGAGGAGATTGTACACCTCGCGGCTGCGCGCTTGACGACTGGAGCTACTCGGCTGAACCCCCAGCATCGGGGTCGTCGACTGGCTGATGACTATCGGCCTCCCCTTCCGGGGATTGCCAGGGCGCTTCGGGACTCCCCAGTCGCCGGACAAAGGTGGTGCCGTTTCCCGGCTGCCGCTCAGCCGTTCCCGGGTCGTTGCTGACCGAGGCAATGGACGGCCGGGGTCGGATCGGCCGGAGCGAGGAAAGCTCGATGCCAGCCATCTCGAGCTGGCCTTCATAGATTGCCCCTTCCTGGATGATCAGCGACCCGGTCGAAACGCTTGCGTGCACTCTCCCGCTAGGGAGGATCTGAAGGCGGCCCCGACACCGAATCTCACCGGTTAGCTCACCTGCGACGGTGACGTGCTCAGCTTCGACGGTAGCAGCGATCGTCGCCCCTTCGGAGACAAACAAGGTGCCTTCGCAGATCACGTTTCCCTTCAGTTCGCCTTCGACCCGCAGATCGCGCTGAGATCGAAAGTTTCCGTCAAAAGCCGAATGGCGGTCGATGAGACTTGCCGTGTCGAACGACGCCACTGATCCGTCTTTCCAGTCAAGATCTGCCGTGGATAGGTCTCGCATCCCGCATCTCCATGCACACGTGCAGTTGCCGCGATTCCAGCCGGACGTGGTATCCCAGAGCTGAGGCGGGGAAAAGCTCGGTCGATCACTAGTCCCCGCCGCGGGCCACTCGTACGGGCGCAGCCAAAGAGGCTCGGCTTTCACTGGCTGGGGTCATGGAGATCTCGCCGGCGACGATTGCGCCGTCGTGAATTGCGATCGCTGGTGCATGGATATCACCGGAGACCTTTCCGCGCGGAAGGATTTCGAATCGCTCCGCGCAATGGACGGAGCCCCGTACACTACCGGCGATAGTGACATTTGCGGCACGAATGACAGCTTCGACGTCCGCCTCTTCGGCCACGAAAATCGTGTCCCGCGCGGTCAATGAGCCCTCGACCCGCCCGTGGATGTGCAGAGAGCCGGTTGACTCGAGATCGCCACTCCACGACGTCGAATGAGCGATGACGCTGGTGTGCGTGTCGGCTGCCGGAATTGGCGGCGGCGCCGGGTCTGACAGCCTCGACTCCAAGGAGTCGGTGAATTCGCGAGAGCCGGAAGCACGCTCAAGCTCGGTAGACGAGAAGTCCGGATACTCAGACAGGAACGAACTCGCCCTGGCTAAGGAGCGTTGTTGATCGCGATCCGGAACCGCCCCGTCGTCACTCTCTCCGCCAAGCTGGTGACGTAGCGCGCTGATCTGGCGCTGAAACGCATCGACCTTGCTGTCTCTGCGAAAGACCACGCTTAACCCTCCAGGACGCCCTGGCCAATGGCGAGGGCACCGGTACGGCCTGAGCCGGACGACGGGGGGAAGGCGGCGACACCTGCAGGGGTGGGTCACGGGAGAACTGCCGCGCGAGCCTCCATAATGGGCGCTGACCGAGCGAAGAATCACTCAGGTCCGCCACGCCTGGAGGCGTACGTACAGCATACCATGTGGTGGCCGACAGACCGCTACTCTACCCAGCTGGCGGCATTGCGGAATATCTTGGCTGATTGATGGGTACGCCCGAGAGGACTCGAACCTCTGGCCTCTTGCTCCGGAGGCAAGCGCTCTATCCGCTGAGCTACGGGCGCAGATTTCCTATCGCCAATTGTACCGCAGTTCACGCGTAGACATGCCAGTGGTGGCTGTAGCTGTTCGAGCGAGCGTTCGAAGTGGAATTCCTCGCCGCAAGGCGGCTACCATTGGCAAGTTATCGTGGCCCCATGCGCTGTCAAGTGGTCAATGGAGGATTGATGTCGTCTCGTGATCGAGCGGCCGAGCCGGGCCGCGTCCGGCTCAATGAAGAAGACGTGGCCTACGTGATGAATCTCCTTCGCAACGCCACGCAGCCGGTGAACACCCAGCAACTCATCGACGTGCTGAGAAAACACCCGGGACAATTCCAGTCTCCCTCTGGGTCCGGCTCGGACTCCGCCGACGAGGTGTCAGGCTAACAGTGATCATCGCCGGTCAGACCCCGGCCGGTCAATACGAGTTTCGGGTCATCGAAGTCCGTTTTTTGCAGACATGATTTCATTGGGAAGGGCGCAAAGTGGTCGAGCAACAGCTTAAGCCTGCCTTGCAGTTCGCCGGTAGCAAGCGCGAGCGGGAGCTGGCGGAAAAGGTTATGGGGTTGATCCTGGCGCGAGGCATGTTCATGTCCGCCAACGCGCCGATCAGGATCCCTCTCGGTTCTCTCGCCGAGTTTCTTGGTTCGCAGGGCGAGAAAGATGCACAAGCGAGAATTGACGCCCTCGTCGTGGCGAACTCGGACGTCTTCGCGGTCGAGGAGGTTGACGGTCAGTCGTACCTCGTGACGACTCGGGAAGGGCGCGCCCCGCACATCGCACGTCCCGAGGCCAGGCACACGTTCGCTTCCCGCTTCCACACGCCCTTGCCGAAGCCTGAGGGTGTTGTGTCGCGACCGCGGCCGCGTCAGGAGCCCGCACCGGTTGACCTTCTAGCGGAAATCGACGGGCTCCAAATCGATGAATCGGCCGCACAGCCGGAGGCGCCACCTGCGATCGTAGAAGAGCTGGTTGAAGAAGCGCCGGTTGCGGCCGCCCGGACGATTACGACCCAGGCAGCCACGCCAACAGACGTTACCGAGGTCGACGATGTCAACCTTGCCGTTGCTCTGCGGGAGCGGCTCGGTACCGATCCGCGCGTCGCTAACTTCGGCGAGCAATGGCTCATGGAGGATCGGGTTCCGCGATTCAGTCGAGGGGATCTGCGCCGGCTCCGTGACTACATGCAGGAGAAGGAGCAGCCACTCACCGACGATGACTTGGCGCAAGATGTGCTGGGAGTCCGACAGGGAACACCAGATTTCGAGCTTGTGCGGTTCGCCCTTGACTACCGGCTTTCAAACGAACATCGGGAGTTCGAGTTCGTTGGTACCGCGAATCAGCGGTTCTGGAGCACGAGCGGTCTTCCCCAAATAGGCACCACGCGGAGGAAACTCACCGAGCTAGGTACCGACTATCGCTACTTGCTCGACGAAGAGCCAGGGATGCCATCCTACCGCTCGCGTGAGTCGGTCGACCACACGCTGACGTTCTACGAATACATCCACGGGCTCCTCCCCTACGACGCCGAGATGCAGGCTCTGCTGCCGGGTCCCATGACCTCCGGCCAGAAGTCGGCCGTGCTGACGTTCGAGTGCCCCCAGTCATTTACGACGTACCTGGTGGAGTTACGGTACCCAACACCCAACAGGGGTGGTTTCATCCTGGGGTTGGACGACTTCTACAGTGAGAATCTGGTTCCAGGCGCGATCATTTCGATTCAGTGGACGGAAAACGACGGTCATTACAAAGTTGAATATTTGCCGGAGAGCGCGCGAAGCGACCAGCTTCTGGAGCTCGATGAACGCCGGGCCACACGATACGTCTTCCGGCCCACGACCTACGCCTGCGGCGTTGAAGATGCCCAGCTCTTGAGCGAGTCCCGCTTCGGCGGAATGGCGAACGAGAAACCGCTGGACGAGAAGATTCGCCGCCGCCCCGAGGCGGTAGTGGCCGCGACATTCGAGCGTGTGGGACTGGAGCGAGACGCAAACTTCTCGATTAACTTTGAGACCCTGCTTGCCGCCGTGAATATCGAGCGCCCGATGTCCGCAACACTCCTGCGCTCAGTCCTCGAGCATGACGACACAGGAGCTTTTTCGCGAGATCCTGAAGCCGCTGACTCGTACACCTACGTCCCTGGAACGACCCCGTAAGGAGCCGCTTCCGTGGACCAGAGCCAGGAGCAGGCGCGATCGCTGGTCGGTGAGGCTATCACCGCCATCCGCGATGGGGATCTGTCGCAGACCCAGGTCGCGCGACTCTCCGACCTTTCACGTGCCAGTGCGCGGACGCTCGCCGCTGCGTGGGACACCATTCCGGAGGGCAACCGGGTCGATCTGGTTCGCCGCTTCGACGAGCTGTCTGAAGAGAGGGTGGAGCTGAATTTTGGACGGGCCCTCAGGATCGCCCTTGGTGACCGCTCCGCTGTTGTTCGCCAGCTCGCCGTAGCAGGGCTGTGGGAAGACGATTCAAGCGAATTGCTCGAGCGACTACGGAGCATGCTCGAGAATGACGAGTCACCGGATGTCCGCGCCCAAGCGGCAGCCTCGCTCGAACGTTTCTCGGGCAAGGCCGCGGCGGGGGCTTTGGACGACACCGTAGCAAGGGACCTTCGCGACGAGTTGCGCCGTTCGGCAAGCGACGTGGGCGCCCCGTACGCGGTTCAACGCCGCGCATTGGAATCGCTCGGTCCGTATGCCGGCGACCCGGAAATCACTTCCCTCATCAAGGAAGCGTTCGATTCCGCGGATCACGGACTGCAATGCAGTGCACTCTATGCGATGGGTCGAAGCCAGGACGCGCGCTGGTTACCGACAATCCTGGAGCAGCTCGAGAGCGAGGAACCAGAGATTCGCTTCGAGGCCGCACGAGCGGCAGGTCTGCTCGGCTCCACGGACGCATTGCCAGTGTTGGTTCAGGCGGCACGCGACGACGACGCCGAGGTCAGACACACAGCCATCAGCGCAATCGGTCAAATCGGCGGGAGAGGGGCGGTGCGGGCGCTCGAGCGCCTGGCCGAAGACGCCGGGGAGGCCGACCTCGAACTGATTCAGGCGGCAATTGACGACGTCAATACCCTCCTAGAGCCGCTTCAATCTTCGACCTCGTGACCCGCGCGGTTATCCACAAGAATCCGATCGACCAGCTCGCCTGTGATCCCTCGGAGTGGGACGCCGCCCTTCGATACTGCGGGGGCCATCTCCTGCAGTCATGGCGCTGGGGCGCTTTCAAGCAGAAGTTCGGCTGGGACGTGGAGCGGATCGCGGCCCCGGGTCCGGGCGGGGCCGCGTTTGCTCAGGTGCTGTTCCGGACGCGAGCCGGGGTGAGCATCGGCTACATACCGCGAGGACCGGCTTGGCCTGATGACGACCGCGGCGCGCTCGCTGGGCTTTGGTCGCGCATCGACGAGATCGCGCGACGGCGCAGGGCGCTGACCATCATCGTGGAGCCAGATCGGCCGCTGCCTGAGCATGAAGGTAAGGACGTACGGCTGGTACCCGGTCCTGAGCCGATTCAGCCAGCCCGGACGGTCAAGATCGAACTCCTCGATGACCAATCGCTCATCGACCAGATGCATCCGAAAACTCGATACAACGTGCGATTGGCGAAACGGCGCGGCGTGACAACGCACATTGTGGAGCAGCTGGACAGCTCGATTGGTCAGTTCTATGAGATGTTGCGGGACACGGCGTCACGAAACGATTTTGCCGTTCACACTCCAGGCTACTATCGCGAATTCCTTCGTGTATTTGGTGATGATGCTTGCCTCGCATTCGCCGAGATTGAGGGAAAATCCGTGGCAGGCGCCGTTGCGGCAGTATTCGGGAACGAAGCGATCTACATGTACGGGGCATCTTCGACCCAGGAGAGGGCCCATGGAGCAGCGTTCCTCTTGCAACATGACCTGATGCGATGGGCACGCGGCCGTGGCGCGCGGTACTACGACCTGTGGGGCATCCCGGAGTACGATCCAGACTCAAGCGTGAGCGCGAGCGGCGATCGACTTGCCGCCTCAACTGGTAGCGACCGTCGCGGCCTCTACGAGTTCAAGACGAGATTCGGTGGCCAGATCATTCGCTATCCACCGCCCCTCGAACGCGTCTACCACCCGTTGCTGGCAACGGTGGCACGCAGGTTCTACAACGCGGGGGGCCAGGGGTGAACACTCGTGCCTCGACAGTCCAGGAGCTGGGTGAGGCACTCCCGGGAGCGCAGATCATCGGCTCGGGCGCGAGTGTTGTATCAGGGATCGTCTATGACTCCCGCATTGTTCAGCCGGGAGATCTGTTCGTGGCGTTGCGGGGCGCCGATTTCGACGGACACCAGTTCGTCCAGGACGCGGAGGAACGAGGCGCCGCCGCGCTGTTGGTTGAATCGCCGGCGTCGACGGTGCTACCGCAGATACAGGTGGCCGACAGCCGTGCCGCACTGGCGGCGGTCGCAGCCCAGTTCTACGGACATCCCTCGACGCACCTTGGCGTCATCGGCATCACCGGCACGGACGGAAAGACGACGACGTCGTACCTGGTCGATCACATTCTGCGATCCACCGGTCTGAGGACCGGCATGGTCGGGACGGTTGCGGTCCGCATCGGCGACCGCGAGGAGCTCCACCCGACCCGACAGACGACCCCAGAATCCAGCGAGATCCAGTTGTACTTGCGACAGATGGTCGATGCCTCGCTGGCGTGGGCGATCCTGGAGGCGACCTCGCATGGGCTCGCGATGCACCGGCTGGATCAGGTGCGCTTTGACATCGGGGCGGTCACGAACATCACTCGCGAGCATCTCGACTTTCATGGGTCGATCGACAACTATCGACGTGCCAAAGCGACGCTACTGGAGCGAGTGGCCGCGAACTCGGGTGTCGCGGTCGTCAATGCTGACGACGCTGGCTCGCGCGCAATCGAGCACTTCGCCACTGGCGCGAAGATTCTTCGCTACAGCGCGACCGGGGCCGATGTCGATCTGCGCGCACTCGATGTTCGAGAGAGCGAATTCGGCAGTGCCTTCGTGCTCGATGCCGGTGCGCGCGGCCGTGCGGCGTGCTCGCTGCCGCTCATCGGTGGATTCAACGTCGCGAATTCGCTCTGCGCGGTCGGTATCGCGCTTGGGGCAGGTATCCAACTGGATGCGATCGCCGCCGCCTTGGCCACGGCGCCGCCAATCCCGGGAAGGATGGCGCGGATCGACGCCGGTCAACCATTCAGTGTCATCGTGGACTACGCCCACACGCCCGAGGCGTTGCGGAAAGTGCTAACTCTGCTCCGTGGGCTCCATCCGTCAGGGCGGATCATCGCGGTGTTTGGCAGTGCCGGGGAGCGCGACGTCGAGAAGCGGCCGCTGCAAGGAGCGATCGCCGCCCGGCTAGCCGACGTCAGCGTGATCACGAGTGAGGATCCCCGATTCGAAGATGCGGACGCCATCATCGCCCAGATCGCGGTGGGGGCTCGGGAAGCGGGTGCGGAAATCGAGAAGTCCGTATTTTGCCGCACCGATCGACGGGATGCTATCCGACTCGCACTCGATTTGGCGAGACCGGGTGATTGCGTGCTGCTCGCAGGAAAAGGCCATGAGGGGAGCATTATCTGGGGCCGAGAAAAACGGCCCTGGGACGAAGCCGCAGTGGCTCGCGAACTCCTGCTCAGTGGGCGATTCGGTGAAGCCGAAGTTTGCTGACGGTCTAGGACTCGGTGCTGTTCGCATCCCATAACCGGACTGACCGCTCGGCCGAAACTGACAGTCCCAGGTCGTCGATCTGTTCCAGGCCAACAGAGTCGGGTGCTTCGAACATCAGGTCGAGCCCACGCTGACTCTTCGGAAAGGCGATGACCTCGCGAATGTTCTCTTCATCTGCGAGCAGCATCAGATAGCGATCGATCCCCATCGCGATGCCACCGTGCGGAGGAGCTCCATATTCAAGAGCGTCGAGTAGCGCCCCAAAACGGACCGCGGTCTCCTCGGCTGAATATCCCATTAGCCCAAACAATCGCTGCTGGTCGCCGCGACGGTGATTGCGAACGCTTCCGCCACCGAGCTCGTTGCCATTTCCGACGAGGTCATACTGCTTGGCACGAACCTCTCCGGGACGCTCATCCAGGAGGGGCGCATCTTCCTCCAGGAAACCGGAAAATGGATTGTGGGTCGCCTCCCAGCGGCTCTCCTCGGCATTCCACTCCAACAGCGGAAACTCGTAGATCCAGCAAAAAGCGAACACATTCGGATCGGCGAGACCGAGTCGCTGGCCGAGTTCGTCGCGGACCGCGGATAGCGCTTTGGCAACGACTCCGGGCGTGTCCGCGACCGCGAGGACGAGATCTCCCGCTCCTGCCCCGATGTCCGCTGTCAATGCCGCGAGCTCAGCTTCGCTCAGGAACTTGGCTACAGGCGACCGGATGACGTCGTCCTCAACCGCAAACGTGGCAAGTCCTTTCGCGCCCGCACGAGTCGCGACGTCGGTGAGCTCATCGATCTCGCGCCGGGTGTACCCGGAACAGCCGGGGACAACGATCGCCTTGACTTGACCGCCCGCCGCCAGCGTTTGAGCGAACGCGCGGAATTCCGTTTCACGGAAGGCGTCGGAAACCTCATGCAGTTCCAGTCCGAAGCGGAGGTCAGGGCGGTCACTACCAAACCGCGCCATGGCTTCTTTGTACGTAAGGCGCGGAAATGGGGTCTCCAGAATGCGCTTGTCCGAAAAACGCTCGGTCAAGCCAATATAGAGTTCCTCGATGAGGGCCATGACGTCTGGTTCCTGGACAAACGTCATCTCGATATCGAGCTGGGTGAACTCAGGCTGCCGATCCGCGCGTTGCGCCTCATCCCGAAAACAGCGCGCGATCTGGAAGTAGCGGTCCAGTCCAGCAACCATCAAGAGCTGCTTCATTTGCTGGGGAGATTGTGGAAGGGCGTAGAAATTGCCGGGAAAACTGCTGCTGGGCACCAAGAAGTCGCGGGCGCCCTCGGGGGTGCTCTTGATCAGCAGCGGGGTTTCCACCTCGACGAACCCCCGGTCAGAAAGGTACTCCCGCATCTCCCGAGTGACCACGTGGCGCAGCACCATGTTTGCTTGCAAGCGGGACCGTCGGAGATCGAGGTAGCGATGGCGAAGCCTGACCGATTCATCGATCTCGGCAGTCTGGGTGATCTCGAACGGTGGAGTCTTCGCCGAGTTGAGGACTTCCAGACTATGGACCTCGACTTCGACGTCGCCGGTGGGAAGCTTCGGATTTCGCGTTCCCTGAGGACGCTCCCGGACGACGCCGCGCACTTCCAGGACATACTCATTCCGGACGTCGTTGGCCGCTTCGTGAGCGTCTGGTGCAATCTCGGGGTTGAAAACGACCTGCGTCAATCCGTACCGGTCGCGCAAATCGATAAAGATGAGGCCGCCGAGGTCGCGCCGCCGGTTGACCCATCCCCGTAAGGAGGCCTCTTCTCCGACATCGCCGAGGCGGAGTGCACCGCAGGTCAACCGGCCGATGACCGAGGAATGGACATCGTGGGGAACCGTCACGCGAACTCTCTCCCTCGCTCCGTTTGGATTCCGGCGTCTGGTGAAACGCCTTCGATGTCTACTCCGCTGTCGATCGAATGCCGGAGTGACTCTTCGAGTGCGAGCTCGGGATCGAGCCCTCGTTCGATAAGCGCGGCGATCGCCGTCAGCAATTCGTTCCCGTCGGTGGGATCCTGGGCAGCCGCGAGACTCGTTCGGGGCGCCAGAATCTCTACGGCTTTCCGGGTCACGGGCATTGCGCGGGGCAGGCGGTCGATCGGGTTTGGCTTGGCCGGTGAGCTGCCTTTTTCGGCGCGCTCACTCGCCTTGACGCCTTCCCAGGTCGCAATAACCGCATCAGGAGTTGTAGCGGAAACCGAACCGAAAACGTGCGGATGGCGTCGAATCAGTTTGCGGTTGACGACCTCGAAAACATCCTCGATGCGGAAAGCTCCACTCTCCTCAGCGATCTGCGCCTGCATCGTAACCAGAAGTAGGAGGTCACCAAGCTCTTCGGCTAGTTCGGCTTGATCGCCGGCGTCGAGAGCATCGACGACCTCGTACGCTTCTTCCAGCACCGCGTTTCGGAGTGACCCTGGCGTCTGTTCGCGGTCCCAGGGACACCCGTCGGGAGCGCGCAGGCGAGCGACGAGGCGAGTCAGCGATTCTGGCGACCGAACCGCGTCCAGAGAAGGCATGGGCGGGACCCACAGACTCGTCAGATGGTCGACGTCCTGTCGATCAAGCGCCCGCAGCGGTAATTCCCTGGTGGACTGGTCATCCGGAATGCCGGCTGCTTTGAGGATCGTCACCAAATACTCATCGGGATACACCCGCGAGAGAGCGATCTTGACCGAGGACGCCAAATCCCGGTTATAAAGCTGCGCCACCAACAACGGCCGGGTCGGATCGACACCAAGTTGTCCGGAAGCAAACGGCTCGTCACTTATGAGCTCGGCAAGTTCTTCTGCATCCGCGATCTGCAGGCCCCGAGCAAGGGGATCGATCTGAAGGGCTCCGGCGATCACATCGAGGAAGCTGACGCCATCCAGGACATCGATTGGGATGCCGAGCTCTCGTGCAGCGGCTTCGATCAACGGGACGGAGCGCTCACCAATACGGGGGTGCCCCGGAACCGCAAACACGACGGCTCCGCCTGACCGTGCCGTGCCTACCACCCGACGCGCAATCGCCGGATAGAGAGCGTCGAAATCGGCGGCGCTCTCGTAGAGGTCGTCGCAGTCCGTCACCCTGGCATCTGTGGCGAGATCGTCAAGTCCGGGGTGGACTCGCGTGCGCAGGATGATCCGGTCGGCGGCATCGAGCGCACCTTGGGCGCCAACCGTGCGCAACGATGGGTTTCCCGGCCCGAGACCAACGATGGTTATCCGGGACGCTGGCGCGGTCATACCTTGGTTGTCGCCTTGTCGGCTCCGAGACTGAGAACCGCCAGGAACGCCTCTTGCGGGATCTCGACGTTGCCGACGAGCTTCATCCTGGCCTTGCCTTCCTTTTGCTTTTCGAGCAGCTTGCGCTTCCGTGTCACATCGCCGCCATAGCATTTTGAGAGCACGTTCTTACGCATTGCACGGATCGTCTCGCGGGCGATGATGCGGCTGCCAATCGACGCTTGCACCGGAACGTCGAACATCTGTCGGGGAATGAGCCCGCGCAGGTTTTCCACGAGTTCGCGGCCGCGGGCGTAAGCGTCCTCGCGGTGCGAGATCAACGACAGGGCATCGACCGGCTGGCCATTGACCAGAACGTCGAGCTTGACGAGGTCCGAGGCGCGCATGTCCTTGAAGACATAGTCGAGAGATGCATACCCCTGAGTGCGGCTCTTGAGCTGGTCGTAGAAATCGACGATCAACTCGGCGAGCGGCATCTCGAATTTCATCTGGACGCGGTCGGGATCGAGGTAGACGAGCTCTCGGTAGTCTCCGCGCCGCCCTGTGACGAGATCCATCACGGCGCCGATGTAGCGCGCCGGGGCGATGATGGAGATATCGAGCCAGGGCTCGCGAATCTCTTCGAACTCGCCGGGGGACGGCAAATCAGAGGGGTTGTCGATGCGGAGCACCGTCCCGCCCCGGAGCTGAACCTCGTATTCGACACTTGGAGCGGTCGCCAGGAGCTGGATTCCGTACTCCCGCTCCAGGCGCTCCTGGATGATCTCCATGTGCAGCAAGCCAAGGAAGCCGCAGCGAAAGCCAAAACCGAGCGCGTCGGAAGATTCTGGCTCCCAGGTCAGTGACCCATCATTCAGCCGCAGGCGTTCGAGGGCATCCCTGAGCATCGGGTACTCCTCGCTTTCCACCGGATACAACCCGGCGAACACCATGGGCTTCACGGGTCGATAACCAGGCAGCTGCTCCAGGGCCGGATCGGACGCCAGCGTGACCGTGTCGCCGACCTGGACGTCCTGAACGACCTTGAGCCCGGTGGCGATGTACCCGACCTCGCCTGTGCCAAGGGCCACGGCCGGGTGCAGCTCCGGATCGAAGTAGCCGACTTCGAGGAGCTCAGCATCCTTGCCGTTGGCCATCAGTCTGATGCGGTCGCCGGATGCGATGCGGCCATCGACGATCTTGACGTACGCGATGACGCCCTTGTAGGGGTCGTAGTGAGAGTCGAAGATCAGGGCGCGGACAGGGCCCGCCCGGTTACCCCATCGGCGGAGGCATATGCCGCACTACCGCTTCCAGGATCTCTTCGACGCCGAGTCCGGTCTTGGCGGATGCGTGCACGATCTCGTCGTCGAGCAGCCCGATGAGCTGTCCGACTTCCGACGCCACTTTCTGGGGGTCAGCGCTGGGAAGGTCGATTTTGTTGATGACGGCGACGATGGCCAGATCCTGCTCGAGAGCGAGGTAGACGTTTGCCATCGTCTGCGCTTCGATCCCCTGCGCGGCATCGACGACGAGGAGGGCGCCCTCGCACGCGGCCAGGCTGCGGCTCACCTCATACGAGAAATCGACGTGCCCCGGAGTATCGATCAGGTTGAGCTGGTAAGTCTTGCCGTCCCGCGCCGTGTAACTCATGCGAACGGCGCGCGCCTTGATCGTGATGCCCTTTTCCCGCTCGAGATCCATCGAGTCGAGAAGTTGAGCTTTCATCTCGCGCTGGGAGACGGTATTGGTTTGTTCCAGCAACCGATCGGCGAGGGTCGATTTACCGTGATCGATGTGCGCGATGATCGAAAAGTTGCGAACCTTTGCGGTGTCCGTTGAGGTCTCGTCGCTCATTCGCTTGAGTCGTACGTCCTTCCGATGCCAGTCGCGGAGTATAGCCCACGGCCAACAGCGGGCCTGACTTGTGGGATGCGGCGACGCCAATCAATGGCGCACGAGCGACGCGAGGCGACGGAGTGATGGAATACGCCGGGTCAACTGGTCGAAGATCTCCGTCATTTCGGGGACACGCAACATCCAGGCGGTGCCGAGGTAGACCATGCCGACGACTCCCAGGGCTAGTAGAAAAACCACGACCTGTTGAAGCCGTGGTCCATTCCCAGGAGTCGTGGCTTCGGTGAGGGGATCAGACAGACCGGCCGCGACAAGCCCTGCGACGGCGGAGCACGCGATGACTCTCAGCAGCCAGTCCCGGGTAGTCGCCGATAGACCCCCGATGCGCCGCCCGAGAACAGCCAACAGAATCAACGCCTCCGCGGTCGTGCTCAGACTCAGCGCCAGGGCCAGGGCCAGGTAGCCCATCCGATCCAGCAGCTCGACTGCGACAACGACATTGAGTGCCACGATCGCGATGCCGGCAATGACGGGCGTCCGGGTATCGTGCATGGCATAGAACGCGCGCGTCAGTGCTTCGACCAGCGCATAGCTGACCAGACCCGCGGCCAGAAAAGCGAGTGGCGCCGCGACGAGCGCCGTTGATTCCGCCGAGAACGCACCCGTTTGGAAGAGCGTCTGCACAATCGGGAACCGGAACGCGAACAGAATTACCGCTGCCGGAAGCGAGAGAAAGAGGAGCGGGCGCAAAGCGTTACCCAATGTGGCGCGAAACGCGGCAGCGTCCCCGGCTTGCCAGAGCCTCGACAACGTGGGCAGGATCACGGTCGAAACCGACAGCGCCAGGACCCCGTGCGGGAGCATCAGGAGTTGCCACGCATAGTTCAGCGCCGAAACACTCTGTTCGCCGGTGCGCCAGGCGAGGTTCGTGATGGCGATGAAGTTCAATTGAAACGCCGCCTGACCGATCAGCCGGGGCGCCAGGAGGCGCGCCACCTCCCCGACTCCAGGAGCGCGGGGGTTGAACGAGAACGAATAGCGCATGCCGGATCGCACCAATCCGGGAATCTGAAGCAGCAGAAAACCGATGGCGCCGGCAACAACGCCGATAGCCACACCGTAGACACCGATCCGGGGGCCGAGAACGAGCGCGCCCAGGATGGTTGCCGCGTTGTAGACGATCGGCGCCAGGGCGGGTAAGGCGAACAGATCCTGGCCCTCGAGGATGCCTTTTGCCGCGATGCCAAATCCGAGGAAGACGGGGGAGAGGAGGAGGATGCGCATGCAGTCGATAGTGATCTGCTGCGCCGTGTCACTCGCCTCGGGTGCCACGACATATCGCACGAGTTCTGGCGCAAAGACCCAGGCTACCGCAGCGGTGAGAATGACCAGCACACCCGAGACGTTCAAAACCACGGACGCGAGTTTCCACGCCGTCTCATCCTCGCCGTCGCCCAGGAAGCCTGAGAATACGGGGATGAATGCCGAGCCAAACGCTCCGGCCATGATGACCAGGAAGAGCAGGTCCGGGATGCGAAACGCCGAAACGTAGGCGCTGAACGCTTCTGAGGTTCCGAACTGACGAGCCAGCACAACTTCCCGGACAAGTCCCAGGAGCCTGCTGACGACGAAGGCGCCGGCGACGATCCCGGCCGATTTGACAAGTGATGCCCGCCGACGCCGAGAGCCCCAGTCCCGCTCCATTACCGGCGCCCCTACCTGCGGCCAGCTTGGCCACTCTGCCGATTGAAAGCCGGGCGCTGGGCTATGAGGTTCGGCTTCAGCCTGCTGGGCGTCTGGAGTACGCATCTTGAGTCGGTCGGCACAATTTGGTACGATTCGTTGCCCGTTGCCGCGGCAACGGGTCGTTTTTGCTTTCGATTTGCGGAGGACTGGCTAGATTGGCTAACTCAAAATCATCGAAGAAGCGAATTCGTGTCGCCGAGCGGCGTCGCGAAGAGAACAAACCGCTGCGCACCGAAGCGCGGACATTTGTGAAGAAAGCCGAGGTCGCCATTGCATCCGGGGATGCCAGCGCGGCCGAGGCGGCAATATTGGAAGCGATCAGCGTGCTCGATCGTGTCGCGGACAAAGATGTGATCCACAAGAACAACGCGGCACGTCGCAAGTCACGACTTATGGCAAAGTACCACGCCCTGTCTGCCGCGTCGGCGTAGCATTCCGCGCGGCAAGCTCTGTTCGGGGAATCGTGGCGGCTCATACCGAGCCGCCACTTGATTGCTGCGGTGCGGACGCTGCGAGTGCCAGCACCAGATCGCGCAGCGCATCCTCCGGCTTGCGAAGACGACCGGTCTTCAGGTAGCGGTCCGCCTGAGCTCCAGCTCCGGCTGTGTACAGGGCGCGATGCGGCGCCCGACGCGTGGTGGCCATGACCGACGACACCCGGCCAGGAGCAATCGCCCCAAGATCACGGGCGACGGCTTCGGCGTCCTTGCCGTCCGCGGCCGCCGCTACCATCGCTAGTTCCATCTGGCCGAGAAGTTGCGCCAGGAGCATCGCGGGTTCTTCGCCGCCCGTGACAAGCCGCTCTAGCTCATCCAGCCCGGAGCGCAAGTCGCCAATGAGCGCGGCGTCAAGGAATCGGAACACGCGCTGGTCGGCTACGCTCGGTGTCAGCAAAGCAATGTGGTCAACGGTGATTGGCCCTGGATGCGCCGCGAGCGCCAGCTTTTCAATCTCGGCCTTGAGCAGTGCGAGGTCGGGAGGGCGATCGTAGCGCGGGTTGCTTGCCTTCCGCTGCCACGTCTGCGGATAGAGCGTCTCGGCTAGTCGTTGCGCACTACGGCGGTCAATGCGGCTTTCGGCCTCGAGCGCGGTGGCTTCGATCCAGGCAATCAATGCGGCGCTACGCGGTGGCTCGCCAGCGACTACCTTCAATCCCGGTACGGAGGTCTTGAGCATCGCGGGAACGGAGGTCAGGCTCGGCTCGAATATCAGCAAGTGATGTGACTCGGGCACCGCCGATACGAGAGCCTCGAGCTCCCCGCGTCCCCGTCCCGGCCGCTCTTCAAGTCCACTGGTTGAATCGCCTGACTCCGAGTCCCGGCTGGTCCGGACCAGGAGGTCGGTCACGATGACGACGCGCGGCGATGGGAAGAACGAAGCGGCGCCAACAGCCGACGCCACTCTGGCAAATGAGGTCTCGCGCCCGTCGAGCCAGGTGGTATTCGAGCCCGACGGATCCAAGTCGGCGGCGATGGCGAGAACAGCCTCGCGAGCAATCAGTCGATCGGGTCCGTGAATGAAGTAGATCACGTGCTGTGGTCCCTGGCCCCGTGACCGTGCTGAGGCGCCTCGGAAAGGGTGCGGCCTCACCCGCCTGTGCCGTGTGCCCCGGTGCCTTGAACCTGCTTTCGCAGGTGGGCGCCGCAATGCCGGTGCCTAACGACCCCGGACCGCAGCTCCCGACTGTCTCTCTGTTGGCTCAAGACTGCTAAGGCAGCACGAACACCGCAGGATCGGCCACAGCGAGGTTATCATCCGGCCCGCGATTGGACAACCAGGGTGTACGGACATGTCGTGGCCAGGAGAATGCGAGAACGCAGACGTGCATGGTTGGTCGCACTCGCGACCCGCGTCGTAGGATGAACGAGTGAATTTCTTGATTTCAAGGATCAAGGCGTGACCAACACAGGTTCTACGAATCAGCCCGGGCAACGAATCGTCGTAACCGGAATCGGCGTCGTGTCTCCGGTTGGTCATGATGCACGATCCACCTGGGATGCCCTGGTGGGCGGGAAATCGGGTATCGCGCCGTTAACCCGGTTCGATCCAACCGGGTATCAGACGACGTTCGCGGGAGAGGTCAAAGGGTTCGATCCGGTCGCTCGCATGGGACGAAAGGACGCGCGGCGAACCGATCGCTATTCCCATTTCGCGGTCGCGTCGGCGCTCGAGGCTCTGGAACAGGCCGGTCTGACGATCGACGACGCAATTGCCGATCGAGTCGGGGTGCTCATTGGTTCGGGCATGGGGGGCGCCGAGACGCTCGATGCTGGCATGGAGACGGTTCTCACGGAAGGTCCAAGCCGCCTCAGTCCATTCTTCATGCCGATGTTTCTCGGCAATATGGCCTCCGGCACGGTCGCCATCGCCACCGGGGCACGGGGACCAAACTTCGCCCCGGTGTCCGCTTGTGCCAGCTCGGCTCACGCGATCGGCGAAGCGGCGGAGATCATCAGGCGCGGGCAGGCCGACGTGGTAATCGCGGGGGGAAGCGAAGCTCCCCTGGCTCGCATGGTTGTTGCCGGATTCAACGCGATGGGCGCATTGTCCACCCGAAACGATGACCCAGCAGCGGCGAGCCGGCCGTTTGACGCGGAACGCGACGGGTTCGTGTTAGGCGAAGGTGGGGCCGCGCTGATCCTGGAGAGCGCCGAGCATGCGGCGCGTCGCGGGGCGACCGTGCTCGCCGACTTGACCGGGTATGGGGCCACGGACGACGCGAACCACATGGTCCAGCCCGCGCCAGGCGGGATCGGCGCGGCGCGGGCGATGACCCTGGCGCTGGACGCCGCCGGGCTGCGACCGGAAGACATCGACTACATCAACGCCCACGGGACATCGACCCCGCTCAATGAGAAATTTGAGACCCAGGCAATCAAGGCCGCGTTCGGCGACGCGGCTCGTCGCGTCGCCATCAGCTCGACGAAATCGATGACCGGCCATCTGTTAGGAGCCGCGGGCGCGTTGGAAGCTGCCTTGGCAGTGATGGCCATTGAGCACGGGATGCTGCCGCCGACGATCAATCAGACATCGCCCGATCCGGACTGCGACCTGGACTACGTGCCCAATGTTGCTCGTCGCGCCATCGTCAAGCACGTGATGAGCAACTCGATGGGTTTCGGCGGTCACAATGTCTCGCTGATCTTCTCGGCGCCGCAGTCATGACCGCTAAGCACTCACCGTACGGTTTCCGATCGGAGCGACATTAGCAATCGTCGCCTCATCGCCTACTCGAGGTAGCCGCGCAGCTTCCGGCTGTAGCTTGGGTGCCGCAGCTTGCGGAGTGCCTTGGCTTCGATTTGGCGGATCCGCTCGCGGGTAATCCCGAACTCCCGTCCCACTTCTTCGAGTGTCCGGAATCGACCGTCCTCGAGTCCGAAGCGCAGAACGATGATCTTGCGCTCCCGCTCGGTGAGCTTGCCGAGTGCCTCGCAAATCTGCGATTTCAACAACTCGTGTGACGCGAGCTCCAATGGGTGCGGCATTGACTCGTCTTCGATGAAATCGCCGAGAAACGCGTCGCCGTCCTGCCCAACCGGCGCTTCCAGCGAGATGGGATGCCGGGATACGTCCAGAACCTGCCGCACCTTGTCGTCGGTCACATCCATCGCACGGGCAATCTCGAGCTGGGTTGGCTCTCGCTCAAGGATTTGCTGCAGCCGGTGCCCCGTTTTCTTGACTCGATTGATCGTCTCGCCGACATGGACCGGCAGCCGGATCGTGCGGCTTTGGTCGGAAATAGCGCGGGTAATAGCCTGCCGAATCCACCACGTCGCATAGGTGCTGAACTTGAAGCCCCGCTTGTAGTCGAACTTGTCGGTCGCCTTCATGAGGCCGATGTTGCCTTCCTGAATCAAATCCAGGAAAGAGAGACCACGACCAACGTATTTCTTTGCGACTGAGACAACGAGGCGAAGGTTCGCACGGATGAGATGGGCGCGAGCAAGCTCACCGTCAAGCTTGTCGGCGTCGAGGGCCGCTCGCTGCTCCGGCGTCAGGCCTGGATCCAGCAAGAGCTCTTCCGCGATCTTGCCGCGCTCCATGCGCTTCGAGAGCCAGACTTCCTCTTGCATCGTCAGGAGATCGGTGTCGCCGATTTCCTGAAGATAAAGGCGAACTGAATCGCCTACCCCCGACGCCAGGTCTTCCGCGTACGTCGCTCGGTCCAGGGAACGTTCGGGCACTACCCCTCGCGGACGGGAGACCGGCTTCAAGGGGGCCTGGTCGAGGACTTCGATTCCCTCGGCGACCAACGAGGAGTAGAACTCCTCCAGGATATCGAGGTGCTCTTCCGCGTTCGGGAACGCGGCCACTACCTCGTCCGAAAGAAGGTATCCCTGGTCTCTGCCCTTATCGATCAGGTTCGTGACCATCGCCTCTGTCACCATTTCCAGACGACGCGCGGCCTCGACACGATGCGCTTGGGCGTGGGCGTGGCGCGAACGGCAAATAAAAACCCACCGCTCAAAAGCGGAGGGTGGCGCTAACCGGCTATGGGTGGGTGGCGACCAGTGCGGGCTGGCATTGTCCGCTCACTCCGCGACAACTGCGCGGACGATCCTGCTGATAGCCTCGTGTATACGCGCAGTCTAGCGGAGCTTTGCCCATATTTCAAGCGGGTTACCGAGATATCGGCCGCAGATGATGAACAACGTGCTGGCTATACTGATCCGTTACGATGACACGAGAGCCCAGGATCCAAGGAGCGGCGACATGTCCGGGCATTCGAAATGGTCGACCATCAAGCGGCAGAAAGGCGCCGCCGATGCCAAGCGGGGTCAGCTTTTTACCAAGTTGGCGCGAGAAATCACGATCGCGGCACGCCAGGGGTTGCCCGACCCGGATGCAAATACCCGGCTCCGCCTGGCAGTCGACCGGGCCAAAGCTGCCAACATGCCGAAGGACAATATCGAACGAGCGATTCAGCGCGCCGCCGGCTCCGGCTCCGGAGACCAGTACGAAGAGATTTTTTACGAAGGCTATGGTCCCGGCGGCGGAGCATTGATGATCCAGGTGCAGACAGACAACAAGAATCGAACCGTCGGCGAGGTACGCGCGGTACTGACACGGGCCGGTGGAACACTTGGTGAAAACGGCAGCGTTGGCTGGATGTTCGATCAGATGGGTTTGATCGAGGTGCCGATCGGGCCGAATGATCCGGATGAAGTTGCGCTAGTCGCCATCGACGCCGGAGCCAGCGATGTCGATACAGAGGACGGCGTTCTGATCGTCTATACCAACCCGACCGAGTTGCACCGGACGCGGGAGGCTCTTAGTTTGGCGGGCTACGAAGTTGAAGCCGCGCAGCTGACCATGCGTCCGAAGGCGCTGGTGGCGCCCGAACCAGACGCGGCGGTGAAGCTGATCCGGCTCGTCGAAAAGCTGGAAGACCTCGATGATGTGCAAGAGGTCTTCACGAACGTCGATATTGACGACGAGGTTCTGGCCACGGCCATGTAGCGGTGCGCGCGGGGAGGCGAGTGTGATTGCGATTGGGTTCGATCCGGGCACAGCGCGCCTGGGCTACGGAGTGATCGAAAGCGAACCCGATCCGCAGGCGATCGACTACGGCGTCATCGTGACCAATCCTGACGAGCCGATGGCGCAACGCCTACTCCTGATTCACACGGCTGTTGGTCAATTGATCGATCTCCACCGACCGAGCGCCGTAGCGGTCGAGACGCTCTTTTTTGCCCAGAACGTAACGACGGCGATGACGGTTGGACAGGCGCGAGGAACGGTCCTGCTGGCCGCGGCGCAACGCAATATCGCCGTTGCTGAATATGCCCCGTCTGAGGTCAAGCAGGCGGTGGTTGGCTATGGGAAAGCTGACAAAGCTCAGATACAGGAGATGGTCCGGTTGATTCTCGGCTTGGCGACTGCGCCGCACCCTGATGACGCCGCTGACGCCCTGGCAGTCGCCATTTGCCACGTACAGAGCGCGCCGTTCCGGTCCCGGGTTGGCGCATAGGCACGCCAGCGGCCAGTCGGGAGCGGCGCGCGAGCGGCGACGCCTGGATGAAGCGCTCGTCGAGCGCGGGCTCGTCGAGAATCGCTCGCGGGCCCGGGCATTGATCATGGCTGCCGATGTTATCGTCAATGGGGTGGCTGTCACACGGGCCGGCGCTCCGGTTCAGAGGAGCGACGAGATTTCCCTCAAGGCGCCGCCCAAATTCGTGAGCCGTGGTGGCGAGAAGCTCGCACATGCCTTGTCGGAGTTCGGAATTGAGGTGCGCGACCTCATCGCCGCAGACTTCGGCGCCAGCACGGGCGGGTTCACCGACTGTCTGCTTCAAGGCGGCGCCGCTCGAGTCTATGCGATCGATGTTGGCTATGGACAACTGGCGACCCAATTGCGAGCAGACCCGCGCGTCGTCGTCATCGAGCGGACAAACGTCCGTCATCTCGAGTCACTGCCGGAGCTCATCGACCTAGTGACCGTCGACGTCTCGTTCATCGGACTTAACCTCGTGTTGCCGGCTGCCCGGCAGCTCCTGAATGAGAGTGGCCGGATCATTGCTCTGGTCAAACCGCAGTTCGAGGCTGGCCGCGGCGACGTGGGAAGAGGCGGTGTCGTGCGCGATCCAGAGACGCACCGCCGCGTTCTGCAGGTCCTTTTCAGGACCGCGGAAGAGCTTGGATTAGGGATTGTCGGACTGACAGCGTCGCCGTTGCGGGGGCCGGCAGGCAACATCGAGTTCCTCGCGGCCTTGATGCCGAATGTATCCTCAATCGCCATGAATGACGCGATCGAGCGCGCGTTGGCTGAGGCGCCAGGGGAATGACTGATTCTGCGCGGCCGTCACCGTTTGCCGATCTTCGCGAGGCTCTTGGCCGAGCGAAAGAGCAAGCGGACGAATCGGTCGAGGTGGGCCAGCCGTCCGTTCGAGTCGATGCCAATCGGGTGCATCGCTCCGGGATCCCGGAAGTCGTCTTCGCTGGCAGCAAAACAAGCGCACACGTATCCGATGCCTTGCGGAGACTGGTTGAGGCGAATGGCCGGGCGCTAGCCAGCCGGGTACGAGCGGAGGATGTCGGGCTCATCCAGCAGGCGCTCGAACCAGAAATCACTGTCGACTCACATCCTGTGGCACGTGCAATGGTCGCGTTCCGGCCGGGGTCCTCGCGACCCCTTGGAGCAGGCGTCGTCGGTATCCTGAGTGCCGGCACATCTGACATTCCGGTTGCGGCTGAGGCTTCGCTTGCCGCCGCGGAAATGGGTGCGACCGTCCTGGAGGCTTGGGACGTCGGTGTCGCCGGATTGCATCGGTTGGTGTTGCCTCTGGAGCGATTCGTCACCGCGGGAACCGACGTGATCGTCGTCGCGGCCGGCATGGATGGTGCGCTGCCGTCGGTCGTGGCTGGACTCGTCGACATCCCGGTGATTGGTTTGCCGACGTCTGTCGGCTATGGCCTGGGCGCTGGCGGCGTCGGCGCGTTGACGACGATGCTCCAGTCGTGCGCGCCGGGTCTTGTCGTCGTCAATATCGACAATGGAATCGGCGCGGGGACAACCGCGGCGCTAATCGCCAACCGTGCCTCTACTGGCCGGGGAGTCTAGCGCGACGGTCAACGCGGTCACGGCATTGCGGGGACTCAGATCGCGGCGCGCAACGCGGGCAATGAGCGCCGTCAGCTCGGGCGACCGACCTGGTCCGGCCTCCAGGCGGCGGTCGAGCACCGCGCGCAACCCGGACAGCACTTCCGCGCGGGCGCCGCGCTCTCGCCGCACGCTGCGCTGGCCGCTTTCACCGAGCCAGGCATTGTGGTCGTCTATCGCGGCCAGTAGCTCTGAAATGCCGGATTCAGCGGTGGCAATCGTTTGCAAAACCGGCACGGGTCGACCATGACTTGGGTGCGCGAGGTCGAATGACGACCGGATGAGCCGTTGCGCATCCTCGGCTCCGGGCTGGTCCGCCTTGTTGATGACGACGATATCGCCGACCTCGAGCAGGCCGGACTTTATCGCCTGGACGCCGTCGCCGAGCCCGGGGGCTTCGACCACCACGACGGTGTCAGCGAGCGACGCGATATCGGTGCCGTCCTGGCCGGTGCCAACGGTCTCGATCAGTATCAACGGGTAGCCAACAGCATCGAGCAGATGGACGAGCCCGGCGGTCGCCCAGGCGAGTCCACCCTGTCGGCCGCGACTGGCCATGCTCCTGACGAACACACCGGCGTCAGCGTGACGGTTCATCATGCGGATACGATCGCCCAGCACCGCGCCGCCGGACAATGGGCTTGAAGGGTCGACCGCAATCACCGCCACGCGGCGATCCCCCGCACGGATGCGACCCAGGAGCGCCGCTACGAGCGTGCTCTTGCCGGCTCCGGGTGGCCCGGTGACCCCAACAACGTGAGCCTGCCCAGTGAGCGGAAAGAGCGCATCCAGCGCCTCGAGCCCGACGGGGTCTCCGTTCTCGACCAGAGTCGCCAGGCGAGGTAGCGCCCGCCGATTAGACCCCTGGAGCTGGAGGAGGACGTCGTTGGCGGTTACCACAACGCTGACGGACGCGGGGCGTGTTCGCGAAGGTAGTTCACTATCGTCGCCAGCCTGGTCCCGGGGCCGAAGACCTCGGACACTCCAAGCGCCTTGATCTGCGGGATATCCGCCTTGGGGATGGTGCCGCCGGCGACGACCAGGACGTCATCCAGGCCCCGCTCGCGCAAAGCGTCCATGATGCGGGGAAACAGCTCCATGTGCGCGCCCGAGAGAATGCTCAGGCCGATGACCTGGACATCCTCCTGCAGGGCGGCGGAGGCGATCATCTCCGGCGTCTGAAAGAGTCCGGTGTAGACGACCTCGAAGCCCGCGTCGCGGAGCGCCCGCACGAGGACTTTGGCGCCTCGGTCATGACCATCGAGTCCTGGTTTAGCGATCAGGACGCGGACCGGTGCATCGCGCGGATCGCCGCCATTCGGTTCCGCCGTGCCATGCGCGTCAGGTCGTTCGTGGGTCTCCATGATCAGTACTCAAAAAAGCCTTGTCCGGTCTTACGGCCGAGTTTTCCGGCGCCAACCATGCGCCGAAGCATCGGAGCCGGACGGTATTTGTCGTCGCCAAAGTCGTGATGCAGCGTCTCCAGGATGTCGAGGCAGACGTCGAGACCAATAAGGTCCGCCAGGGCTAGCGGACCCATTGGATGCGACATGCCGAGCTTCATCACTTCATCGATCGCCGCGGCGGGAGCGACGTCATCCTGAAGAGTGAAGATCGCCTCGTTGATCATTGGCAGGAGGATGCGATTGGCAACGAACCCCGGCGAGTCGTTGACCACCACAGGCGTCTTCCCGAGCGCTGCGACGAATTCGACCGACTTGGCGAGCGTCCGGTCCGACGTCTCGAGCCCGCGCACGATTTCTACCAACGGGAGCACTGGCACCGGGTTGAAAAAATGGAGACCGAGGAAATGATCAGGTCTGCCCGAAGCACGACCGAGAGTCGAGATCGAGATCGATGACGTATTCGAGGCGAAAATCGACCCCGGCACTGCAATCGCTGCTAATTCCTCAAACAGCGCTGATTTTGGCTCAGGCTTCTCAATGATTGCCTCGATGACAAGATTCGCGGTTGCGGCGTCCGCGATCGTACCGGGACTGAGGTTGGCGCGGAAACTCGCGATGTCCTCTGAGGAACGCCGACCAGTCTCGACCAGTCGCTGCCATCGCGACGCAATCGCCTCAAGACCTCGCTCGAGGCTGCCGATGTCGGCATCCATCAATGTCGTCCGGATGCCAGCCTGGGCGATGACCTGGGCGATGCCACTGCCCATGGTCCCGGCGCCGACGACAAGGACCTTCTCTATGGACGCGGGCTCGCAATTCACTGCCGTTTCGCTCATGTCCAGGGGCCATCGCTCCTGAAAGATCGACGACCTGCGCTCGCCCGATTGTACGTGCCCCGGCAATGGAGCGCGGGCGCGGTCACCTGACTAGCGTTCTTCGATCGGCGGCGCCGATCCATTCTCCGACTCGGGCGCGCGGTTGCAGCGGTTCATGGCGTCGATGATGCCGTTCCTCTCCCATTCCAGCACGCAATCGGCCGCTGCCTGGAGCACCGCCGGCAGTACCCGCTCTTCATCCGAGGTGAAACGGGAGAGTACCTGACGCGTTGCGGGCCCGGGTCCGCGCCCAATCCCAATTCGCATCCTGGAGAATGCGTCGATTCCCAGTTCCGCAATGATTGATTTGAGCCCGTTATGACCGCCCGAGCCGCCCTTGGCGCGGAGCCGGAACGAGCCGAAGGGAAGGTCGATGTCGTCCACCACAACAAGCAGGTCGTCTAGCGGCGTCTTGTACCAGTTGACCGCTTCCCGGACCGCCGACCCACTGAGGTTCATGTACGTGCGCGGCTTGAGCAGCACCACCTTTTCTCCCCCGTCGAAGACTTCGACAAGGTCAGAGCGAAAGCGATTCCGTCGTTCACTGGCGGCGAGGCGCCGGGCAAGCTCGTCCACAACCATGAACCCGAGGTTGTGCCGCGTTGCGGCATACTCCCGGCCCGGGTTCCCCAGCCCCACGACAATCTTCACAAGCCAGACGCCTCTCAAGCCGTTGCCGCACCGCCCCGGTGTTATACTCGCGCCGCGATTCTGCCACGGCGGCTCGTTCTTGATGCTTCAGGCAGAAATTCTTTCCCAGAGAAGGTGCACCTCCCATGTTTGGCATCGGATACCAGGAAATGTTCATCGTCCTGGTCGTCGCTTTGGTCATCTTCGGGCCAAGCCGCCTGCCCGAGCTTGCTGGCCAGGTAGGCAGGTGGGTGCGTGACTTCCGGCGCATGAGCTCCGATCTCACAGGCGAGTTCGAGAAGACGTTCGCCGAGGTCGATGAGGTCAAGAAGACCTTCAAACGCGAGATGCAAGGCATCCAGCAAGAAGTCGAAGGGATCGGCAAGAGCGCGCGCGGTGATCTGAAGAAGTCCGGGGCCAAGGCCATTGGCGACGGCAAGAAATCCTCGAGCCTCGCCGGCAAGAAAGGAACCGCTGCCGCGGCGACAGCGGCGAACCCGGCACGGTCGACTTCGTCGAGCAAGACCAGTCCCACGGCGAAGGATGTTGCGGCCAATGGCGCGCGGGCGAAGACCGGACCAAATGGCAAGCTCGGCGGCATCGCCGCGGGCACAATGCCGGTCGCCACGAAAGCCGATCCTCTGGCCGACGTCTCGTTCTTTGATCTCGACGTCGAGTTCCCGGCCGCGAAGAACGGCGCATCGGCGGGGGCCAACGGAGCGGCCGCGGACGATCCCGTGAGTCGCGTGCGCCGCCGGCGCGCCGCATCCGCCTATGCCCAGCGGAACAGCGCCTGACCTCGGCTCAATCCTCGTGCCTCAACAGTGAAATCCACTCTCGATGATCTAACGGCGGCCCCGACCACTCTGGGCAGCTCTTCCGGCAATGAGGCGACGACTACAGACGGGATCCCCGGACCGTTTCGATTCGAGGTGGTCGCCGTCGATAGCGTCAGCGGCGCTCGCCGCGGCCGGATGACGACGGGTCATGGAGTGGTCGAAACCCCGGCGTTCATGCCAGTCGGGACCCAGGCCACCGTCAAGACGCTTCTGCCGCAAGAGGTGCGTGCCACGGGCGCGCAAATCATCCTCGCCAACACTTACCACCTCATGCTTCGGCCGGGTCTGGAAACGCTTGTCGCGGCAGGGGGATTGCACCGGTTCATGGGTTGGGACGGTCCGATCCTGACCGATAGCGGTGGCTTCCAGATCTTCAGCCTGGCCGGCAACGTACGCGTCCGCGAACACGGAGTGACATTTCGGTCTCACATCGACGGCAGTCAGCGCGAGCTCACGCCGGAGACAGCGGTGGGACTGCAGCTCGGCTGGGGATCCGACATCGTCATGGCGCTGGATCATCTGGTTGGTCTGCCGGCGGATGTCGCCTCGGTGGGAGACGCCACTGAACGGACGCACCGCTGGCTCGACCGCTGCGTCGCTGCGTTTGCAGACGCCGCTGGCGTGAAACGGGCGGCGCTTTTCGGCATTTGCCAGGGTGGTATGGATCCCAACCTACGGCGCCAAAGCGCGGCCGCAATTTCCGCGGCGGCCGTTGCGGGGTGCGCGATTGGCGGGCTGAGCGTCGGCGAGCCAAAACCCGTCATGGCTGAGATGCTCGAAATCGTTGCCGAGATCCTGCCGGTCGACAAACCGCGCTACTTGATGGGCGTCGGTTCACCGGAAGACTTGTGGATGGGCGTGGCGCGAGGGGTCGATCTCTTCGACTGTGTCTTGCCGACCCGATTGGCCCGCAACGGAGCACTGTTCACTCCGACGGGACGTGTCAATATCAAACAGCGCCGGTTCGCTGACGTCCATGGACCGCTCGACGCGGAGTGTGACTGCGACACCTGTACCCAGTTCAGCGCCGCCTATCTCCATCACTTGTTCCGCGCCGGCGAAGTTCTCGGATTGCGCCTGGCCTCCATCCACAATCTTCGCTTTCTCGCGAACCAGATCGAAACGATCAAGTGCGCGATCGAGCAGAACTCGTTTGTGTCCGCCCAGGCATCGTTCCTCGGCCGGTATCGTCCCGTAGTGCGTGCGCACGACGCCTAGCTGCTCGGCCGAGAGCGATGCAGCCAGCGTCGAGCGGGGCTTCCGCTGCTGCCGAGTACAATCGTGGCCGAACGGCGGGAGATCGATTGCGGCGATACCAACCCGAAATGGACCCTGAGCGATGCGGCGCGGTGGCGGTCGGAATCGACACCATCGAAATCGCCCGCATCCGGCGCACCCTTGCCGATTTCGGCGATCGGTTCCTGCAACGTGTCTACACGGAGCAGGAACGGGAGCGCTACGGTTCGCGAGTTTCCGAGCTCGCGGCTCGTTTTGCCGCCAAAGAGGCAACGTCGAAGGCGCTTGGCACTGGTATCCGGGGCATTCGCTGGCGGGAGATGGAAGTCCTTGCCAATCGGCGCGGGAAGCCGGTGTTGATCTTGCATGGCAGCGCGGCGGAGCGCGCCGCCCAATTGGGCCTCGTCGACTTCGACGTCTCACTCACCCACTCGCGGACGGATGCGATAGCGTTTGTCGTTGGCTTGAAGCAGGCGGGTGCGGCAGACGCGAATTCCAGCAGCATGAAAAGTGAGGGCGAACTTGCCTCGTCAGAGCGGAGCTAAACAGACCGACCCGGCAGCCGAGACCATCACCGAGGATTGGGCCGCGTCGGTTCTCCCGCGCCGCCGGTCGGGTGCGCACAAATGGAGCGTAGGGGGCATCGTCATCGTCGCTGGGTCGCCACCGTTTGCCGGAGCGGCCGCGCTCTGTTGTGCCGGAGCGGGACGCTCCGGGGCGGGGATCATTTCAGCCGCACTTCCACGATCGATCGCACCGGTCGTCGTCGGCCTCGTTCCGGAGGTGACTGTTGTCATCCTCCCGGAGGGGGAGAGCACCTCGGTGGCAATCCGTGCGGCTGAAGCGATCGGCGAGCGGTTGGAGAGGTCAGCAGCGATGGTCGTCGGGCCCGGACTGGGCGATGATGCCGCCACCGCAGCGCTGCTCGGAACTCTCTTTGGTTTCACCAGGGTCCGCGGCACCATCGGATTTGGAACAGCCTCGTCAGGACCGGACACCAACGGTCTCGAGGGGGCTATCGCTGCCGCCGGCAAGCCAGTCGTCATCGATGCCGATGGGCTCAACTGGCTTGCACAGCAGGAGGGTTGGTGGGAACGCGTCCCGACCGAGCTCATCGTCCTCACACCACATCCCGGCGAGATGTCCCGCCTCTTCGGCGTCGATATTGATGAGATAGTGTCCAGTCCGGAAGGTGTCGCACGCGACGCGGCCACTCGATGGCGGCAGACGGTGGTCCTGAAGGGCGGTCGGACCGTTGTTGCCAGCGCGGACGGGACTGTCCGTGGCGTAGATGCCCCGCCGTCGCTCGCGACCGCAGGCAGTGGCGATGTGCTCTGCGGCTCGATTGGCGCGTTGCTGGCGCAAGGACTCAGCGGCCCGGATGCCGCAGCGCTAGCGGTTTTCGTCGGGTGTCGGGCCGCGGAACGCGTGGCGGCGCAGTATGGAACCCTGGGAGTTGTCGCCGGTGATCTGCCGGATGCAATCTCGGCAGAGCTTCGCGCGCTCGAGGAGTTGGGAGCCTAGCATGGGGTCGGGAACGGAACCTACCGTCAGAGATGTCATGCGGCATGAGGTACCAACGGCCTCGCCGGCGACCCCAATTGCCGAACTCGCCAGGCTGATGGTCGAGCACCATGTTCCCGGCCTGCCGGTGATCGCTCGAGGTGAACTCGTCGGGATCGTAACCGAGGCCGATCTCATCCAGCGCGAGGCCACCGTCGACATGCCGTCGATCGTCACATTCCTGGACGCGGTCATCGTCGCGGATGCAGGAACACCGTTTGAAGAGGAGCTACGCCGGGTCGTGGCCACCACAGCGGAGGAGTTGATGACCTCGCCGGTCATCAGCATCCGGGATTCCGCGACAGTAGCGGAGCTCGCCACACTCATGCTCCAGCAGCGCGTCAACCCGGTACCGGTTGTCGACGACGGCCGGCAGATCGTGGGTCTCGCGACGCGAAGTGGACTCATCGAACTGATCGCGCGGCTGGAGTCCGTTTCCTCGCGTCAAAACTCCGGCGGGAGCTAACTGCGACGAGGACTGCGGTGGCGCCTCCCTCCAAGATTGATATCCGTGGACTTCGTGCCACTCGCGCCATCATCGATCTCGATGCAATCGAAGGCAATGTTCGGGTGCTTCGCGGGGTCCTGCCGAGGACCACTCAACTCATGGCTGTCGTCAAGGCCGACGCGTATGGGCACGGCGCCCCCTGGGTCGCTCGTGCCGCACTCGATGCCGGCGCCGCGCTGCTGGGCGTGGCGACTGTTGGCGAAGGACAAGTACTCCGGGCGCATGGGATAGACGCGCCGATCGTGCTGCTCGGCTCGATCGACGCGGCCGAAGCTCCGGCGGCGTGTGAGGCCGGCCTGGAGATTACCGTCGCCAGCGAGTGGCTGCTGGAATCCGTGCAGCGGGCGGCGGAGTGGCGCGCCGCACGCCGCCGGTCCCGGTTCATCTCAAGGTCGATACCGGACTGCGTCGCTACGGCGCCACCGCCTCCGAGGCGGTAGCGCTCGCGACCCGGATAGCGAGCGACCCATGTCTTCGCCTGGCCAGTATCTTCACGCACTTCGCCTCCGCGGACGAACCGGATGAGCCATTTACGACCGCACAGCTTCAGGAGTTCGAACAGGTGGTGGGCGCTGTACGGGCGTCTGGAGTGGCGCTGCCGCCGCTCCACGCAGCAAACAGCGCCGGGATCCTCACCAACCGCTGCAGCGACTACGGCATCGCGCGACCCGGTATCGCGCTGTATGGAGTGCCGCCTTCGCCGGAGGTGCCGTTGTTGCCCGGCATGCGCCCTGGCATCACGGATCGAGAGCCGTATCACGCGCCTGATTACCGTGGCGCCCGGAGACACTGTTGGGTACAACCGAACGTTTCGGGCCGACGCGCCGATGCGCGCTGCATTGCTGCCTATCGGGTATGCCGACGGCTACCGGCGCGCACTCTCCGGCCGCGCCTGGGTCGGAATCGATGGCCGGCAGGCCCCCGTGATTGGCCGCGTCTCAATGGATCAAATCGTCGTTGGGATACCCGACGGAGCGCGGGCGGCCCTCGGCGACATTGTGACCGTGATGGGCGGAGACCAGCGGTCGGGAGCGCCCTCGATCGAGGACATGGCTGACTTGATGGGCACCAACGGCTACGAAGTGCTTGTGGGAATCCGGAAGCGGGTACCACGAGTTTTCTTGCGGGATGGAGAACCTGTCGCGGCGCGGGTCAGCGGCAACACTGAGATCTGGATCGAGCCAAGCTCTGACCCAATCCAGATCTAGCCCTGCGCGGATAGCTCCGCGGCGACTCGCTTTAGATTGTCTATGTCGCGACGCACGACGAAGGTTCGGCCGCTCATATCGTCCCGCACATAGTTGAGCGTGCGGTCATCCATCCAGCGGTAGATAGTCGGGCGCGTTACACCGAGCTGTTGCGCCGCGTTGCCGATACTGACCAGTTCTGTCGGATCGTAGGCGCGATACTTTGCGAGCGCGAGCATGCGTCCAAGATCCGTGTCCCAGAATGAGCGAGGAACCGTGTAGTCCTCCGCGGCGGCCGGCCAGAAGAGCACCTGGAGAACAGCGTCGATTGCGGAGAGGACGAGATCTTTCGCCTCGCGGACCTCACCTCTGGCCAGTGCCGCCAGCCGCTGGAGGTCTCGGCCGAGAGGTCCTCCCTGGAGCTCGCTAAGCGTCAACTCCCGAAAGGACTCGGGATGCAACTGGCTAATCAAACGATGGTGCTGGCTATAGACGAGCTGGAGCGCATCGTCGATCGCCGCTTGGTAGTCCGGCAACCCTGACTCCACGGGTTCTCCTTTCATCCGTGCGGCAAAACCGGCTCATCGGCGAAGGATGCGCGAGTACGGTCAGAGTGTACGCTCAGCATAGCAGAGGGTCAACAGCGCACTGTTCGTTCAGAAGAAACCGGTACCCATGGATGGCCAGTACGCGGTACGCCTTTCGAAAGTTCCGTGACGGTGACAAATTGACAACCTGATGGATAACAGATTTGCGAGGCTGATCCGCCGCGAGAGGTTCGGTTAGCGAATTCCGGTGCTTCCCTGAGACTTATCCAAGGCACCAAACGCGCCGGGTGCGGCGATCAGCGACCGGTAATGATGCCGCGTACAGCAAGTCCGAAGATAAACAGCGCGACGAGACTGTAGATCAAGAGAGCCTGCCGCTGGTTCCGCGCTCGCAGATATGACCACGCGAACGGCAGTACCAGCACCGCCGTGAGTCCGTACAGATAGTGCGTAGCCGTGGTCGGTCGCGCGCCTGTCGCGACCATCGCCGCTCCTGCACCCGCCTGGGTCAGGACGAGCGCCTCGCCGATCGCCAGCGCTCCTGCGTAACTGCCAGACATCGAGTGGCCCCGGAGATATGAGAAGATTCCCCATCCTCCGACCGCGGCCATGAAAAGCATCATGGTGATCGAGAGGCGATCGTGAAGAAGCGCGAAGAGGTCCAACGTGATAACGCCCCGTCCCTGGGTCTACGACCGACGAAGTAACGGACTCATCACGGTCGATCCCGTCCCGCAAGGACTCGTTTGTCCGTATTTGCGCTGGGAACCACAAGGTCAAGCGAGAGTTGGGCGATTCCCGGCTTGGCGGTGTCTGGAGACCACGTTTCATTGATGTCCCGCCGCGGCAATGCGTGCAGATCGAGCCGCAGGCCCGCCTGAGAGAGGCGGCGCTGAACCGTTGTTTTGGCAAGCTGTGGCCGGTTGTTGGTCTCGGACAGGTGGGCCAACCAGACGGTCGGCGGTGCAGCCGAACCCCGGATGGCCTGCGCAAGCAGCTCAGCGCAGCCAGTGTTTGAAAGGTGGCCCGAGTCCGACAGAATGCGACGCTGCAAGCGCTCGGGATAGGGACCCCGACGAAGCATCGCCTCGTCGTGGTTTGCTTCCAGAACGACGAGCCGCGACTCGGCGACCGCGTCGATAGCCGCCGGGGAAGGACAACCGAGGTCCGTGATCACGGTGACCGACCCCGCGGCGGAGCGGATCAAGAACCCGCAGGGCTCTGCAGCGTCATGGCACACAGGAATAGCCACCACCTCGACATCGGCGAGTCGCACGGGGTTGTTCACGCGAGTTTCTTCCCACAATCGCGGTGGTACGTTCGCCGCGCGCGCCGAACCGCGCGTGCTGAGGACCGCCGTGTTTTGCCCGATGAAGCGAGGCAGCTCCTGAATGTGGTCGCTGTGCTCGTGGCTGATCAACACCGCGTCGATATTGGTCATGGTGAGCCCGACGGCGGAAAGCGCACGCTGCAGTCGTCGCACGCCAACCCCGCAGTCGACCAGCAGGACGGCTTCCGCCGTTCGCACCAGGAGCGCATTCCCGGAGCTGCCGCTGCCAAGACTTGTTACTGCCAGCAATCTGGGCTCTCCGGATCAGAGACTCACTGCCGAAAGTCCGCGTACTTCATGCAGGGTACACTGACTACCGCCCGGCAGTCGTGATACTCCGGAAATACCCCTGTGGCTGGTCTGCGCATCTGGTCGGAAAGACTCTGAACTGAGAAGGGCTCCCTCTCTATGAACCCGGCGGATCGAATTCTGCGCGGCATGCCGCGCCGGGGGCCGGCCGGCCCATCGGCCGGTGACCCGGGCGGCTGGTCGCCATCGCCGGCGACCAGGCGAATGCTGATCACCGCCCTGGTTCTTTTCGCCGTCTTTGCCTTTGTCTGGCTGACTGCACGGTTTTGGGTTCAGTGGTGGTGGTTCGACAGCGTCGGATACCAGACGGCGCTTACGACCCGGTACATCTCAGGAGCCATCGCTTTTGTCGTCGCCGCATTACTAGTGGGCGGATTCTTCGCGGCGAACTGGAACATTGCACTGCGTCGCCGCGAGAGCCATAGTCGAAGTGCACGTCTCGCTTCGAGTCGAATTCTGCGCTGGCCGCTCTGGCTCCTCACCGTCGTCCTGGCCGTCTTCGCCGGCTGGTTTGCCGCAGAGCAATGGGTGACCTGGCGGCTTGCGTTGGCAGGTGCAAGCTTTGGCATCGCCGATCCTATCTTCGGCATGGACGCCGGTTTCTACGTCTTCCGGCTTCCCGCGCTCGAGATTGCGCACAACGCAGCCCTGACGACAGTCTTGGTGACCCTGGTCGCGGTGGTTCTGATCTACCTCGGCATGCGCGGCCTGGATCGGCTCGACCAGCTGCAGGCTTCGCCGCAGGCCAGGCGACACCTTCTCGGCTTGGCCGCATTGCTCCTGATCTTGTTTGGCGTGGGGTACGTCCTGGCGAACTTTGGTCTGCAGTACTCCCGGCGAGGTTTCGCATACGGGCCTGGGTTCACTGACGTGACGGTCGTGCGGCCGCTCAACTATTTGCTTGCCATCGTATCAGCAATTGCCGCGGTGATCCTGGTCGTCAGCCGCCGAATGGAGCAGCTCCGCTGGCTGGGGATCGTCGCTGTCACGTGGCTGGTGGCAGTGGGGCTGGGAGCAGTGGTCCCCCGGATCGTGCAGCAGGCGATCGTCGAGCCGAATGAGTTGCAGCGGGAAACCCCATACATCGCGAATAACATCGCTTTTACGCGAGAAGGCTTTGGTCTCGACGGCGTGGAGACACGCAGCATCAGTGGTCAGGGTGAGCCGCCAGCAAGTGCTCTTCAGGCGGACTCGCCGGTTCTCCGCAATGTCCGGCTGTGGGACTACCGCATTGCTCAGCAGACCTTTCAGCAGCTGCGATCCTTCGTTCCGTACTACGTCTTCAATGATGTCGACGTCGATCGCTACCCCGAAGAGGACGAGCTCCAACAGGTGCTCGTGTCCGCGCGCGAGCTCGATACCGAGGGTCTACCCGCAAACGCCCAGACCTGGACCAACCAGCATCTCTCGTATACACATGGCTATGGAGGAGTCATTAGCCCGATCAACGAAGCGACGAGCCAGGGCCTGCCGGTCTTCAGCGTCGGAGGTATCCCACCGGAACAGGCGGGCGTGATGACCATCGCTCGCCCGGAGATCTATTTTGGGGAGCTAGAGAGCACGTGGGTCGCGGTCAAGACTGGCGTGCAAGAAGTCAATGGCATCCCGGGCGAAACGCCAACACATAGCTATGAAGGGCTGGCGCACGGATCGATCGGGCTCGACAACTATCTGAAGCGCGTAATTCTCGCTATCAACCTCGGAGACCGCCGAGTTCTATTCACCGACGAATTGACAGCTGAGTCGCGGGTGCTGCTGAAGCGGTCGATCACGGACCGCGTAAGCACGATTGCACCATTTCTTCTGCTCGACGGAGATCCGTACTTGACTGTGGTGGATGGCCGCCTGATCTGGATCCTCGATGCGTATTCGGCGACTGACCGGTTCCCGAACTCAACGCCATCAGGCGGAGTGAATTACGCGAGGCAAACCTTCAAGGCGACAGTCGATGCGTATGACGGCACCGTGACGTTCTACCGCACGGCTATGGCCGATCCAATTGCCGACGCCTACACATCGCTGTTCAGGGAGATGTTCACGCCAATCAGTGAAGCGCCGCCGGCGCTGGCCGAGCATTTTCGCTATCCGGAAGATCTCTTCGACTTGCAATCTCGAGTCTTTTCCGCATATCACGTGACCGATCCCACTGCCTTCTATAACGGCGAGGATCGCTGGGAGGTCGCCGCGGAGCCGGTTGAAACCGACGGAGAAGCCGAGATCGTGCTGCGGCCGATGGAGGCGTATTACATGACGCTCCCATTGCCGGACGAAACGGAAACCGGGTTCAAGCTCATTCGCCCCTTCACTCCGATCAATAGGCCCAACATGACCGCCTGGATGGCTGGCCAATCGGATCCAAGGGGTGACGCCCGGTTGGTCGTCTACCGATTCCCGCGCCAGACAACCGTTTTTGGCCCGCAGCAAGTCGAAGCACGTATCAACCAGGATCCGGAGATTTCTGAGCAATTCACCCTCCTCAGCCAGTCCGGCTCGCGGGTCATTACCGGAAACCTCTTAGTCCTCCCGGTAGAAGAAACGGTGATGTACGTGCAGCCGGTATACCTTCAGGCCACGGGTACGAATGGCGCGCCGACTGAGTTGACGTTCGTTATCGTGGCTACTGAGGAGCAGGTCGAGATGCGGCCGACGCTCGAGGAGGCTCTGGCGGCTGTTGCCGGTAATGACGAGGCGGACGGTTCAGGTGCAGACACGGCGGGTGCCGAAGCGGGTCTCGCTCCAGGCGCCGCACCCATAACCGGGACCGTGGCAGATGCTCTTGATGCCTACGAGCGGGGGCAAAGGGCCTTGCAAGAGGGCGACTGGGCCGCGTATGGCGAGGCCCAGGAAGAGCTTGGTGGCATTCTTGATACGCTGGCGAGATCGGCGGGCGTCCCAACAGGGCCCGAACCCGTCGCAGTGGCAACTCCAGTCCCCTGAGTTGAGGAAGGGTGCGGGTCGACGCGGCGGGAGCCTTTCGATAGCCTAACGCAAGTGCTGCCGGAGCTGATGCGTTCCGGAGGTCAATCATGAGGAGCGGCCGGTGAACATTTGGGGATGGCTCGTGGTACTCGGCGCGGTCGGAGCGTCGGTCGGGTTCGTGCTCTACGGGATGGGCACGTCGACGCTGTTACCGGACGACCAACTCATCAGCTCCGGCAGATACCTGATGATTGGTGGTCTCATCGCGCTCGTTGTCGGCTTTGTGGCGTACAAGGCCACCGAACGGTCGGGGCGGACTTAGCCGGCTCTCTGCGGTCGCGGCCGGCCAAGGGGTTCGCTGGAGCACAACGTCCTGATCCGGGAACCAGCGGCGTCGCACCTGCCCGGCAAGATACATCGACCCCGCAACGAGCACCGGCGCGCCCTCTCGCTTGGCGACCGCCTCGGCAAGGCGCACCGCTGCATCCGGGTTGGGTTCGACGTGCACGGCTCCGGCAAAGCCGGACGCTATTGCCGCACTGGCAATCGTGTCTGCCGCGATTGACTCCTTGCCGAGGACTGACGGCTCCGTGGTGATAATGCTCGATGCCGCGGTTCCAAGCTTGGCGAGGACCCGTGCTGGGTCTTTGCTACGCAACATTCCGACGACGACCACCGGTAACGCGCACCCGGCGAAGCGACTGGCAGCTTCCTGAGTCAGGGCCGCGGCTTTGTCCTCATTGTGAGCGCCGTCGATCCAAACCGCGGGTTCGACCGTGCCTGGCATTCGTTCCAGGCGCCCGGGGAGCCGAGCGGTGCGGATTCCGTCGCCAACGGCCGCCTCGGAAATCGCGAATCCGCGCTGAACGAGAACCCTTGCTACAGCAGTTGCTACCTCGGCGTTGCGCTCTCTGAATCCACTCGCCACCGGCGGCGCGTGCGTCCGTGCACCGTCAACGCCAAAAGCTCGAACGATGTCGACCGACGCCGATTTGGCTTCCTGGGCGATGACTGAGAGGGCCTCGGCGGGAAGGTCGCCAACAACGGCGGTGGATCCCGGCTTGATGATTCCGGCTTTGTGCCAGGCGATATCGGCGATGTCCGGACCGAGCGTGACGAGGTGATCCAAGCCGATGCTGGTGACAACGCTGACCAGGGGATCAATGACATTGGTGGCGTCGAACCGTCCGCCTGCCCCTACCTCCACGACGGCGACGTCGACCTTACGCAGGGCGAACCACCAATACCCAAGCACGCTCCACGCTTCGCCATAGCTGAATGGCCGTTTTTCCCGCTCGGTCTGGATGAGGCGAGCCGCTGTAGCGAGGACCCGTGAAGTCATATCAGCGAACGAGTCTGGATCGATCAGGGACGGCCCGATCTGCAGTTTTTCTGTCGGTACCTGCAAGTATGGAGACGTGCGCAGGCCGACGCGATAGCCTGCCGCTGTCAAGATGGCGGCGACCATCGCGGCCGTTGAGCCCTTGCCTGACGTCCCTGTTACGTGGATAACCGGGTAGCGACGCTGCGGATCGCCGAGCCCTCTGAGCATGGCGCGGATTCGCTCGAGCCTGGCCTCCGCTCGCTGCCGGCGGCTTGCCGGGGAGCGGGACGCGTGGTACTCGCCGCGAATGAGGGCGTTCAACGATTCAACGGCGCATTGGTAGGACTCGAACTCGGAGTCGGGTGAACGGTTCAAGACTAAAGGAACTCCGCACAGACCACATTTGCCAGCAGGGCGCCGCGCTTGGAGAGCCGCACCCGTTCGTCGTCTGCTTCGAGCAGGCCGATGGAGGTCAGACGGGCGATTTGTGGCTCGAACTGCTCGAAGAGTGAAACGCCGTGTCGCCGTGCGAACGACGGCACGGATACTCCGTCCTCCAGGAGCCTCAATCCGAGCATCATGGTCTCCCCCATAGCAGTCCGCTCGCTTATCTCCTCGATATTCGAGACGACGGAGTTACAGCTCTGGAGACTGGCGATGTACCGCCCCGGCGACGGCTGGTTCATGGTGCGGCGGCCTCGCGTGTGGCCGTGGGCGCCCGCTCCGATTCCCGCGTAGTCGCCATTGCGCCAATAGACGGCGTTATGGCGCGAAGTCTTGTCCGGCGATGAGGCCCAGTTGGCGATTTCGTAGTGGATCCATCCCGCATCGGCCAGCATCACCATGGCCAGCTCATAAAAGTCCGCTGCCGTATCGTCGTCCACGGGAGACAGAATGCCACGCTTGACGGCGTCAGCCATCGGCGTACCGGGCTCGACGATCAGCCCGTACAGCGAGAGGTGGTCTGGCGGTCGGCCACCGGCTACACCGGTCAGCACCTGATTCAGATCGGTTTGCCACTGATCGATGGTCTGGCCAGGCCAGCCGAAGATGAAGTCGAGGCTGACGTTCTCGAAGCCCGCCTGGCGCGCAGCTGCGACCGCCCGCGCGACGTGCTCGGCCTCGTGCAACCGGCCCAGCACCCGCAGACCGCGCCTATCCAGCGTCTGGGCGCCAATGCTGAGGCGATTCACTCCTGCATCGAGCAGACTCGAGCAATACCTCTCGTCAAGGTTGTTGGGGTTGGCCTCGATCGTGACCTCGACGTCGGGAGCAAGGGCGAAGTCAGAACCGCAGGCGTCGAGGATAGCCTTGATCTGGCTTGAATCGAGAAGCGAAGGGGTACCACCGCCGATGAATATCGAGGCGGCGAAACGATCCTCGAATTGAGCAGCCCACTGGGCGGTCTCCCTGAGGACAGCCTCGACGTACGCGGGTATACGCGCCGATTGTCCGGCGTAGGTGTTGAAGTCGCAGTAAGGACAGATGTGGGAGCAGAACGGGACGTGGATGTAGATGCCGAACCGATCGTCCACCTGGGCTGGAGCGTCGAACAGCCGGGCTTGCGAATCCGGCCTTGAAGCCACGATGGGCACCGTCACGGTGACTTCACGGGACCGGGGTCGCCTCGACGACGATTGCCCGCGGAGCGTCGGCCGGGAATAAGGTAGACAGGTAGATCACCAGCGGAACAGTGCTGTCGTTGCGCCCCTGATGGATCGAATCGGGGGACTCGACCAATGCATCGCCGGGTAGCACGACCACGGTTTCCCCCGGGCGGATCAGTGTGCGGTTCACCGGTCGGATCATCACCTCGGTACCAATTGATCTCGCCTGTGAAGACGGTGTAGGTGAGCTCTCCCTGAACAACGACCCCGATCTGCGTGCCTGGGTGATAGTGGACTGGAAGCACTGCTCCGGGCATAACCGTGACCCGGCCGAGAGCCAGCTCCGGATTCTCGACGGTGACCGGCAGTGCGTGGCCGAGCACTTCGCTCGTGATGGCCACCGGTGCGGCCGGTTCTGGAGTCGCGTGCTGCGCGAGCGAGGGAGAAGCATTGCTCACCAATATCAGGATCAAGCCGAGCAGGGCCATAGCGACGATGAGGCTCGGCCGGTTTCCCATCTTGCACTCCCAATTCGACATGGACGGTGAATCCCTACAGCAATCGCTTCAACTTTTCGAAGTCCACGTTGCCGCCGCTGAGCGTCGCTACGACGCGAGATCCTGGCTCGACGCCAGCCTTGCCGGTGAGGAGCGCTGCGGTGGCCGCTGCCCCTGCCGGCTCGACAAGGAGCTTGGTCCGCTCCAGCAGGAGCCGCATGGCATTGAGGATCTCGTCGTCAGTGACGATAACCACGTCGTCGACCAGACGCTCGATCAGCCTCTGGGACGTCGGTGCGGCGAACGGGGCCGCCAGCCCATCGGCGACGGTCGTGATCTTTTCGATGGTTACCGGGTATCCGGCGATCAGACTCCGGGTGACGGCTGGCGCGCCCTCGGGCTCGACGCCGACAATCCGAATGGCGGGATTCAACGCCTTCGCCGCGACGGCAATTCCAGCCAGTAGCCCACCGCCCCCGACACAGACGGCGATGGTATCGACGTCAGGACCCTCCTCCACGATCTCCAGGCCCACGGTACCCTGGCCGGCGATGATATCCGGATCGCCGAACGGATGAACGTAGTGCATCCCATGTGCATCCCGATACTCGTCCATGGCGGCGAAAACGGTCTCCATCGACGGCGCGAAGCAGGCCTCCGCGCCGTATTCCTTGACCGCCGCGACTTTGGTGGGGACGGCATTCTCCGGCATGAAAACCACGCAACGGACCCCGGCGATCTTGGCCGCGTAGGCGAGGCCCTGGCCATGATTCCCGGCGGAGAGGGTGATGACGCCGCGCTCGCGCTGCTCGGTGGACAGGCTCAGCACAGCATTGAGTGCGCCGCGCGCCTTGAACGCACCCGTGCGTTGCAGATTTTCTGCCTTGAGGCCGAGCCTCGTGCCGGTCAAACGACTCAACGTCGCCGAGTCGAACAACGGTGTGCGGTGAATGTATGGCTGGATGCGGACGGCGGCAGACCGGACGTCATCGAGGGTGACGGTCGGCGTTTCCATCCGCTCATAGGCGGCGCGGGCCTCCCGCGCCGCGGCGGCGATTTCCTGGGTTGCGGTGACGTGTTGCAGCACTGGTCGTTGCCCTTTGCGCGGCGCTGCCGCCGGTGCGTCCGGCAATGGAATCGCTGTCATGTCCGGATGTGACGGGTCAGTATACGCGAATGGGCTGTCTAACTCTGGGGGTTGCAGTGGAAAACGGATCTGAGGCGAGGTCGGGGAGACTGCGCACCGTTCCCTTCAACGATGCGATGGTAGAGACGATCGCCGAAGCCATTGACGCGTGGCCGAGCCTGGCGCCATTTCAACTACCGGGAGCCGCCGTCTATCAGTTCACGCTGGATGGGTCGGAGGGGCGACCGTCGGCGATGGTGACGCTCTGGCCGTCCCTGCGCCGCGTTGATGCTATTGGCAGCGGCGCGGCAGTCGTCTTTACCCGGATTGCATCGGTGCAGTTAGTCGAGGGCGTCGAGGTGCTGTTCCGGCGCGAGACTGGCGAGTACCTGGTGGTCGCCAAAGGCGGCCGCATTATCGTGCGGTCATGAAGTAGGTGATCAGCCGGCGAAGCTCGAGAAGGTTGCAAAGATTGCAAAGATTGCAAAGGCTACGAAAGGCGCATGTTCGTCCGGTGGCGAACAATTAGCGAGCGGCCGCTCGCCCCTGGGTTGACCCGGGGCGAAAGTCCGATTCGGTCGTCAACGTTTGGATGAACCCAGCAATGATCCTGGCCGCGTTCTCGAGATCGGAGAGGCTGACGAGCTCATTCGGTGAGTGCATATAGCGATTTGGAATCGAGATCACCCCGGTGGCTGTGCCGGCGCCAGAGTGGATCATGGCGTCGGCATCGGTCCCACTTGACTTCCCGGTTGCTTGTACGGCGATCTCGATTCCCAGGGTGCGTGCCGCTTCGCGCATGCCGTTGAACACGCCGTCGTTGATCGTCGCGCCGCGACCGAGGACCGGTCCGCCGCCCAGCTTTACCTCATGGTCGCGCTTCTTATCGGCACCCGGGTAATCGGTAGCATGGGTGACGTCGATGGCGATGGCAACTGTCGGGGCTACTTTGAACGAGGCGGTGTAGGCGCCGCCGAAGGTGATCTCTTCCTGGGCAGTCGCCACGGCGTAGACGTCGGCCGCACCGCGGTCCGCGGCGATCAACCGCGCTGCCTCCAGCCCGACGAACGCGCCCACGCGGTTGTCCATGCTGCGCGCAACGCAGATATCGCCTGTCAGTTCAACGAAGCGCGAGTCGATAACGGCCGCATCGCCGATGTCGACCCGGCGGGCGGCATCGTCATAGTCGCGCGCGCCGACATCGATCCACATCTCGTCGAGACGGGTTGGCCTGCGCCGATCCTCGTCTTTGAGGAGGTGGGCGGCCTTCTTGCCGATGACGCCGATCACGTCACCTTGCCGTCCCGCCACGCGGAGCCGCTGTCCGACGACGACTTGATCATCCCAGCCGCCAAGCGGGGAGAACCACAGGAAGCCCTCTTTGTCGATGTGGGTAATAACGAAACCAATCTCGTCGATGTGCCCGGCGAGCAGCACCCTCGGCGCGTCGGGCAGGTCGTTCTTCGGTTTCACCCGGGCAAACGAGTTCCCCACGACGTCATGCGTCACCTCATCCGCGAAGGTCGCAGCTTCTTCTCGCCAAACGTGAGCCGGGGCCGACTCGTAGCCAGATGGGCCCGGGGCGTCCAGTAGCCGGCGCAGGAATGCGACCGCTCGCTCCTCCATGGTCAGTCAATTCTCCTCCGCGAGGTGATTAACGTCTCGGGGATGTCCGTGCTCTAGTCCTGTCGAATCACGAGCAAAACGGCGACGATAGCCACGGCAGCCATTGCCATCACCACCCAAAATCCAATCACGCGGTGAGACGTCCTAGTCGCGGTACATGCGGTCGAACCACGTCGAGAGCCGTCGCTAGCGTGTCGGAATCCGCGCCAGTGCGAAGGCCGAGCGCTTCCATGCGTCCGATTAGCCGCTCAGTACTGAGGTTGCCGGGCGCTCCCGGAGCGAAGGGGCACCCACCGAGACCCCCGACGGCCGAGTCGAAGGTCCGCACGCCGAACTCGAGAGCTTCCTCCACGTTAGCCAGCGCGGTCCCGGAGGTGTCGTGAAAATGCAGAGCAAGACGTTCGATGGGAATTGAGGACTGCCCTGCCTTCAGTGTGTGTCTGACCGAGTCTGGTGTCGCCGTCCCGATCGTATCTGCCAGGCATACCTCGTCGCACCCAAGCTCGAGCAGTCGCTCCGCAACTCGAATTGCCGCTCTGACGTCGACGGCCCCGGAATAGGGGCAACCGAACGAGACCGAGACGTAGCCCCGCACCCAGATCCCGCGCTGCCGAGCGTCCGCAACGACTGGCTCGAACCGCTCGAACGTGCCATCGATCGACGCACCGACGTTCGCCTGGGCGAATGCCTCTGTCGCCGACGTGAACAACGCGATTGCGTCAGTCCCTGCTTCCATGGCGCGCTCGAACCCTCGTATATTCGGAACGAGCACGGGGTAGCGGGTGCCGGCGACGCGCTCGATTCCGGTCATGACTTCCGTAGCATCCGCGAGCTGCGGCACCGCCTTAGGATTGACGAAGCTCGTTACTTCGATGACCGGCAGCCCGGCGTCGGTGAGCGCGTCGACGAATGCGATTTTCGCAATGGTCGGAATCGGGGAGGCTTCGTTCTGCAGTCCGTCGCGGGGGCCGACTTCAACGATCACCACGTCGCGCTGTGGAGGGAGCGACGCGCTGTCGCGCGCGGCTCCCTCCATCAATCGTGTGTCGTGTTGCTCGTACGCGATCGCCTTCCTTTCATTGCCAGCGGCGGATCGCCCGGTCTGAACCGTCATCCCCCCGGCGGTGGCGGCAGGGGCGCCGGAGTCGGAGCGGGGCTCACCGGCTCAGGCGTCCTGGTTGGAGTGGGCGTACTGGTTGCTGGTCGGCCGCGGCGTGCTCGTCGGCCGCGGCGTGCTGGTCGGCGGCACCGGCGTGCTGGTCGGCGGCACCGGCGTGCTCGTCGGCGGGACAGGTGTGTTCGTCGGCGGGACAGGTGTGTTCGTCGGGGGCACGGGAGTGCTGGTCGGCGGGACTGGAGTCGCCGTCGGCGGCACGGGCGTCGCTGTCGGTGGAATCGGTGTGGCGGTAGGCGGCACCGGCGTGTTCGTTGGCGGGACAGGGGTACTCGTCGGAGGAACGGGAGTGCTGGTCGGAGGCACGGGAGTGCTGGTTGGCACGGGTGTACGCGTCGGAGGAATCGGCGTCTCGGTCGGCTCGACCAAGGGAACGATCACGGCGCGAGGGGTTGCAGCTTCCGGCGTCGCGGGCTCGGCCTCAGGAGTAGCTTCAGGGGTGGCAAGTTGGGCAAGGGGTGTTACACCCGCGACGAAGGGTGAAGCCTCTGGGTGTCGCTGCTCGCGGAGTGGCCGGAGCAATGGGTGTTGCTTCCGGAGTCGCCGCGGGCGTAGCCATGACCGGCGTCCCCTCGGCGACCAGCGTTGCAACGGTTGCTATGGGAGTCGCCCCAGGCACAACGGGCGTCGCGGCCTCGGCCATTGGTGTCGCCTCGGTGACTGGTGTCGCTTCGATGCCAATCGGCGTCGCGGCGATTGGCGTAGCGACCGCCGCGACCGGCGTAGCGATCTGAACCTCAGGAGTTGCCTCCTCGGCAACAGCCGGGGTCGCCTCCTCGGGGGCCGCGGTCTCCTCGACCAGAGGCACCTCCGTCGCCACAGCCGGTTCGGTCGGAGTTGGCGGAGGCGCTTCGTCACCGCAAGCGGCGAGAATCAAGATTGCGGCGGCGCTCATGGTAAGCACCGGAAGCCGGGGACGGGTCGAGCGAAGACCTGGCATGGTTGAGCCTCTTCGTGGACGACGGGCGGACCTTCCCCGATCCCCCGGACAACGTGCCAACGGAGTCACACCGTATCGTCATCGTACGGCTATGTTGATTTCCTCGCAAGCGGTGTCGTAAATGATGAGCCGCCTAGGCGCTCTGCTTGTAGCAAAGCGCGTGCCCCGGTATACTTTTTCGCGCCGTTCCGAGGCTATGGCGATCTCGGCGCCTGGGCGAGTGCCAGAGTGGTTAAATGGGCCTGACTGTAAATCAGGTGCGAAAGCTACGGTGGTTCGAATCCGCCCTCGCCCACCGACTGCCGGTGTAGACTCGCGCGGTCGCTGCCACGGGCCCACATAGCTCAGCTGGTAGAGCACATTCTTGGTAAGAATGAGGTCCCCGGTTCAAGTCCGGGTGTGGGCTCCTGCGAAGGTTCGGCGGCGAGAGGCTCTATTGAGCCTCTTTTCGTGTTGCGCGGACCGCTAGATGTGTTGATGTAGGACGTCATCCTGAATGGATGAGAGGAGCAAACGGGACCATGGGGAAGCAGAAGTTTGCGCGGACCAAGCCGCATGTGAACGTGGGGACGATCGGGCACGTCGATCATGGCAAGACGAGCCTGACGGCGGCCATCACCAAGACCCTGGCCTTGCAGGGCCAGGCCCAGCTGCGCTCCTTTGACAGCATCGACAATGCGCCGGAGGAGCGGGAGCGGGGCATCACCATCGCCATCGCCCACGTCGAGTACGAGACCGAGAAGCGGCATTACGCCCACGTCGACTGCCCGGGGCATGCCGACTACATCAAGAACATGATCACCGGGGCGGCGCAGATGGACGGGGCCATCCTGGTGGTCAGTGCGCCGGACGGGCCGATGCCGCAGACGCGGGAGCACATCCTGCTGGCGCGGCAGGTGGAAGTGCCCTCGATGGTGGTCTTTCTGAACAAGGTCGACATGCTCGACGACGAGGAGCTGCTGGAGCTGGTGGAGCTGGAGGTGCGCGAGCTGCTGAGTGCCTACGAGTTCCCGGGGGAGGAGATCCCGGTCATCCGCGGCAGTGCGCTGGCGGCGCTGGAGAGTGCCAGCCAGGATCCCAGTGATGCGGCGTATGGTCCGATTCTGGAGCTGATGCAGGCGGTGGACGACTACATCCCCACCCCGGAGCGGGCGGTGGACAAGCCGTTTCTGATGCCGATCGAGGACGTCTTCGGCATCAAGGGCCGCGGCACGGTGGTCACCGGCCGGGTGGAGCGCGGCATCGTCAAGCCCGGCGAGGAGATCGAGATCGTGGGCATGGGCGAGCGGCGCAAAGTCGTCGTCACCGGCGTGGAGATGTTTCAGAAGACGCTGGATGAGGGCCTGGCCGGGCGACAACGTCGGCTGCCTGCTGCGGGGGGTGGAGCGCGACGAGGTGCAGCGCGGCCAGGTGCTTTCCAAGCCCGGCTCGATCAACCCGCACACCCGCTTTCAGGCCGAGGTCTACGTGCTGGGCAAGGAGGAGGGGGGGCGCCACACCCCGTTCTTCCCGGGCTACCGGCCGCAGTTCTACATCCGCACCACGGACGTGACCGGCTCCATTACGCTCCCCGAAAACACCGAGATGGTGATGCCGGGCGATAACGTGCAGATGGGGGTGGAGCTGATCACCCCCGTCGCCATCGAGGAGGGCTTGCGCTTCGCCATCCGCGAGGGCGGCCGTACGGTCGGGGCCGGCGTGGTGACGTCCATTACGGAGTAGGCCACAAGTGGTATCATCATCGTTCGGCGCCCGCATCGCGGGCGTCCAACGACGCGCGTCTTGAATCAGCATTGCCAAGCGCGGGCCTAATTGAGGACACACGAGGATGGCGAAAAAGGGTAAGGCCGATCGGATCGTAATTACGCTCGAGTGCACTGAGTGCCGCGAGCGAAACTACACGAGCGAGAAAAACCGCCGCAACGATCCGTCACGGCTCGAGTTGAAAAAGTTCTGCCCGCGCTGCCGCGCGCATCACTTGCATCGCGAGACGCGCTAGGGCAGGGAGACGATTCGCTTCGCGCCACGACCTAGGGCTGTAGCTCAATTGGTAGAGCAGCGGTCTCCAAAACCGCAGGTTGCAGGTTCGAGTCCTGTCGGCCCTGCCAGGTGGTGGAGCGGCGAAGCGGATGGATGGGGGCGTTACCACGGTGGGACGCCCCCGAAAAATGTTCGGTGAACCGGAACTGAGAGCGGTTCCGGAGAGGGCGACACGTGATGAGCAGCCAACCCCCGTCAGTCGCCAAACCACGCAGCGCTTCGCCAACGAGCCGCGCTGAGGCGGCGCGCCCGCCGAAACCAACGGTTGAGCGGGAGCGACAAGGTGAGTCCGAGCGAAGCGCCTATGGCTCTCGGATCAACCAGATCAAGAAGCAGTGGTTCGACACAGTTGCTGAGTTGAAGAAGGTCACATGGCCCGACAGGGAAACGACGAAAAATCTGACGCTGGTAGTGATTGGCATCTCCGCGGTCCTGGGCGCTCTGCTGGGCGGCCTCGATTGGGTACTACAGCAGTTGTTTGCGTTGCTCTGATGAATGGCCGGCGTCCCTTCGTGCGAGGAGGTGACTGAGATGTCACGAGTGTCACTCCGTGAGCGGCTGATTGCGAAGCGTGCCAATGAGGCTGGAGAGGAAGCTGAGCCGCTCGAAGGTCAGTGGTACGTCCTGCATACCTATTCGGGGTACGAAAACAAGGTCAAGAAGTCGATCGAGACCCGCATCGAGGCCCTCGATCTGACCGACCGGGTCTACGAGATCGTCGTTCCTACTCAGGACGAGATCGAGATACGATCCGGACAACGGCACACGGTGCAGAAAAAGGTCTTCCCCGGCTATGTGCTGGTGCGCATGGAGATGGATGACGACACCTGGTATGCCCTGCGTAACACTCCGGGGGTGACGGGGTTCGTCAACATCAACAACGTGCCGGTTCCTCTGCCGGACTCAGAGGTGCAAAGCATCATCAAGGGCATGACCGCGGAGGCGCCGCGAGTCAAGATTTCGTTCCAGGTAGGCGACACGGTGCGCATCACCGATGGTCCATTTGCCGACTTTCGCGGTGAGATCGACGAGATTAGCCAGGAGAAGGGCAAGATCCGCGTGCTCGTCTCGTTCTTCGGACGGGAAACGCCGGTCGAGCTCGACTTCCTACAGGCCGAGCGGGAATCGTAGCGACGTAGCGACACCGAGCTGGCTCGTGGATCACCGCTCGCCTGGCTCGACGTGCGAGGAGAATCAGAACCGTGGCAAAACGCGTGAGGGGATACGTCAAACTTCAGATTCCGGCCGGAAAGGCGACGCCGGCGCCGCCGATTGGTCCTGCCCTGGGTCAGCACGGCGTGGCGATCATGGAGTTCTGCAAGCAGTACAACGAGCGCACGCAGGCGATGGCCGGTCAAATCGTGCCCGTCATGATCACGGTCTATGAGGACCGATCCTTCACATTCGTAACCAAGACACCCCCGGCGGCCGACCTGTTGCGCCGGGCGGCGGGAGTCGAAAAGGGATCTGGCAGGCCCAATACCCAAAACGTCGGTCGGGTTACTGGAGATCAGATTCGAGAGATCGCCGAAGTCAAGATGCGCGATCTGAATGCCGTCGATCTTGATGGCGCCATCAAACAGGTCGAGGGTACCGCACGCAGCATGGGGATTGAGGTGGTAGCGTAGGACCGACGATCGGTCCAGCACACGAGTGGGAGGGGTACGCGCCCCGGTAGCACCACAGGAGGATGAGCATGCCGAAGCACGGAAAGAAATACCTCGAGGCCGGGAAGAAGATCGATTCCGACAGACTCTATGCTCCCGATGAAGCGGTGAGCTTGCTGCGAGACATTACCTTCGCCAACTTCGATGAGACGATCGAGGTGCACGCCCGGCTCGGCATCGATCCGCGGCAAGCCGATCAGACCGTTCGTTCCACGGTCGTACTTCCTCATGGCACCGGGAAAACAGTCCGGGTCCTCGTATTCGCGGCCGGCGAAGCGGAGCGGGTAGCACGAGATGCCGGAGCCGATTTCGCCGGTGTCGACGATCTGGTGCAGCAGATTCAGGGTGGTTGGTTGGAGTTCGACGCCGCGATAGCCATGGCCGATCAGATGGGCAAGGTCGGCGGGCTGGGACGCATCCTGGGGCGCCGCGGTCTGATGCCGAATCCGCGCTCCGGCACGGTGGTGCGTGACGTAAGCGATCTTCCCGGGGTTCTCTCGGAACTCAAGGGCGGTCGCGTCGAGTTCCGCAATGACCGCACTGGCATCGTCCACCTCGGTATCGGGCGCAAGAGCTTTAGCGACGTCCAGATCCGGGGCAACCTCTTTGCGTTTGTCGACGCGCTGCAGCGAGCGAAGCCGACTGGCGCCAAGGGCGTCTACCTGCGTACACTGACAGTCAAGAGCACGATGTCCCCTGGCATTCATCTCGATGTCCCGGCGACGGTGGCAGCGGCCGGCGAGGCCGCGGCCTAGGGGTTCGGCTCGGCACAACCAACGATCTGTCCCGGCCGAAGACCGTCGGTGCGGCGTTTTTGCCGCTTAATTTCCGACCGAGGCCCGGAAGTGCTCATGGCGAGGCGAACTCTGCCTTCCTGCGCCCCGGGTCGATCTGACCCGGGGCCGTTTCGTTGGCGGTAACGCCACCGAGGAAGGAGGTGAATTTCGATGCCAACTCGTCAGAAGGCGAAAACCATCGACCAGCTATCCGATCAACTGACCCGGGCGAACCTGGTGATCGTTACGGATTACCGCGGACTCAAGGTCGCGGATCTGCAGACACTGCGCGGCAATCTGCGCCCGTCTGGGGCTGAATTCCACATCGCCAAGAACACACTGACCCGCATCGCCGCCGGAAACGCCGGCGTCGTGGGGCTCGATCCATTGCTCGAGGGTCCGTCCGCGCTGGTCTTCTCATTCGAAGATGCGGTGCAGACAGCGAAGGCGGTCAGCGACTTCGTTCGCACGTCCCGAATTCTTTCGGTCAAGGGCGGCGTGATGGGTGACCGCGCAGTCTCGGCTGCGGACGTGGAGACGATCGCCACGCTGCCGTCGCGAGAAGAGCTGCAGGCGCGGCTCCTCGGGATGCTGGTCTCGCCGATGGCACGGACCCTTTCGGTCCTGTCCGGTCCGTCCCGCTCGATGGTCTACGTGCTCAACGCTCGGGTCGAGCAGCCGGAGCTAGCGCAGGCCACGGGATAAAGCACAGGCCTAGGTGCCCGAGTGGGCGCCTCATTTCGAACGACTGAAGCATACGCTGGCCCGCCATCGGGCCCGAAACTCAAGGAGTAAGAACGTGGATCAGGAGCAAGTCATCACCACGCTCGAGGGCATGACGGTTCTCGAACTCAACGCCCTCGTCAAGCAACTGGAAGAGCGCTGGGGCGTCAGCGCGGCGGCGCCGATGGCCGTGGGCGTGGCGGCCGGTGCTACAGGTGGCACGGCGGCAGCGGCTCCGGAAGAGGAGCAAACTGAATTCGACGTCATGCTCACCGAGATCGGCGCGAACAAGATTCAGGTCATCAAGGCGGTACGGGAGCTGACGCAACTCGGTCTCAAGGAGGCCAAGGACCTCGTCGACAGCGCGCCCAAGGCCGTACGACAGGGCGTCTCGCGGGAAGAGGCCGACGCGGCCAGAGCCAAGCTGGAAGAAGCGGGAGCGACCGTCCAGGTCCAGTAGCCTCGCCAACGCGCGTAGAGTGGAGAGTCGCCGACTCGTGCTGGCGGCTCTCCATTGAGTTGACAGTCGATAGGCCGGCTGCTACAGTCGGCCGACAATCGAAGAGCGTAACGACGTTGATCGGAGCGAGTAGGCGCCGCCAACTGTGGGCGGAGCGATCCGGGGATGGTGCAAGCCCGGAGCCCCTGTGGCGCCGAATGGGTCCGTGAGTCGCGTCCCGAACAGTCGCAAGACCGAGTAGGCGGCGCCGAAAACTCCCCCGTTACAGGGAGGCGCGTGATCCTTGGCGGCAACGCCCGTCGCGCGGCAGAGTGGGATCCGGAGTGACCCGGATCCAACGAGGGTGGTACCGCGGAGCGTTTCCTACGCCTCCGTCCCTTCTGGGACGGGGGTTTTTTTGTTTTCGGTGAGAGCGCGGTGAGGAGGTAGCGATGATCCAAGCGATAAAGACCGGTTCCAACACGCGGGGGCGGTCGGAGCGCTGGTCGACGCGACCTTCTCTGGAAGAGGTTGCCGCGATCGCAGGCGACGACAATGAGATCCGGGCGGTGCCCATCTTTCGCGAGGTAATGGCGGACTTGGAGACTCCCGTCAGCGCCTATCTCAAGATCCGCGGCTCCGGCCCGGCCTTCTTGCTCGAGAGCATCGAGGGCGGCGAGCGACTGGCGCGTTATTCGTTCATTGGGTCCGAGCCGATCGCGCTGCTCACCATGCGCGGCGGCGTGGCGACACTGGAATCTGTAGGCGGGCAGAAAACCGCCACGCCATACGATGATCCGCTAGTGCCGCTAGCGGAGTTGGTTGCCGCCCGTCGGGCGCCCGAGATGCCGGATCTCCCCCTCCCACGGTTTACCGGCGGTGCGGTCGGGTATCTCTCCTACGAAGCGGTCAGAGCATTTGAACCGCGAGTGCCGTCAGCACCGGGAGCCGGACTCGACCTTCCGGACGGGGTCTGGATGCTGACCGACGCCTTACTGGTGTTCGACCACCTGGCGAGGACGATCAAGGCGGTGGCCCACGTCCCTCTGGACGAAGACCTGCCCCTCGCCGAGGCCTACGAGCGAGCCGAAGCGAGGATCAACGAGCTCATCACCCGCCTGCGCACTGAGCAACCGGCCATGCCGATCGGCGGCGAGCTATCGCTGCGCACCGCTGAAGAGCGGCAAGTACCGAACACCTCGCGGGAGCGGTACCTGGAGATGGTGAAAACGGCGCGGGAATATATTGCGGCCGGGGATATCTTCCAGGTCGTTCTCTCGCAGCGCGTCGACGTCGCCAGTAACGTCCACCCGTTCACGGTCTATCGCGCCTTGCGCACGATCAACCCGTCGCCGTACATGTTCTACCTCGACTTCGTCGACCATCAGATCGTGGGGGCCTCGCCTGAGCTGCTCGTTCGCCTGGAGGGCCGCACCGTGGCCAATCACCCAATCGCGGGAACCCGACCGCGGGGAGCCACGCCGGCGGAGGACGAGGCTTTCGCCAGCGACCTCCTGGCGGATGACAAAGAGCGAGCGGAGCACGTCATGCTGGTCGATCTCGGCCGCAATGATATCGGCCGTGTCTCGGCGCCGGGAACAGTCAGCGTGCCTCGCTTCATGGAGATCGAACGCTACTCCCACGTGATGCACATCGTCAGCAACGTCGAGGGCGAGATCGCGGAAGGACTCAGCGGACTCGACGCATTGCGGGCGTGCTTCCCGGCCGGCACCGTGTCCGGCGCGCCAAAGATCCGCGCTATGGAGATCATTGCCGAGCTGGAGACGGATCGCCGTGGCCCCTACGCGGGAGCAGCCGGCTACGTCGACTTCTCGGGTGGGATGGATACCGCGATCGCGCTGCGCACGATGGTGATCAAGGACGGGGTCGTGTCGATGCAAGCTGGAGGCGGAATTGTCGCGGACAGTACGCCAGAAGGCGAGCATGCGGAATCACTGCACAAGATGCGGGGTCCATTGCGCGCCATCGAGCTGGCCGAGGAGCTGGAGGCGAGTGAGCGGGCGCTGGGAGCCGGACGATGATCTTGCTACTCGATAACTATGACTCCTTTACCTTCAACCTCTATCAAGCACTGAGCGAGCTCGGGGCGGAGGTCATCGTGCGCCGCAACGATGCGGTCACGGTCGACGATGTCGAGCGGTTGGCGCCGACCCTGGACGGAATCGTCATTTCCCCGGGACCGTGCACACCGAGCGAAGCCGGTATCTCCGTCCCGCTAGTGCAGCGGCTCGCCGGCGCCGTGCCGATCCTCGGCGTCTGCCTCGGACATCAGGCAGTCGGTGCGGCGTTCGGCGGGACGATCGTCCGCGCGCCACGGCTGATGCACGGCAAGGTCTCGATGATCGCCCACGACGGCGCAGGCGTCTTCAGCGGACTTCCGAATCCGTTTCAGGCCACCCGATATCACTCATTGATCGTGGAGCGATCAACCCTGCCGCCTGAGCTTGAAGTCACGGCCGAGGCCGACGGTCTCGTCATGGGCCTGCGGCATCGCACGCTGCCTATCGAAGGCGTTCAGTTCCATCCAGAATCCATTTTGACGCCCACTGGCAACGACCTGCTCGCCAATTTCCTGGGTCGGAGGGCGCCGATGCGGGACCTGGCCATTGCGAACACCTACGGCTAGCGCAGAGGAGGTGCGGTTCGTGCCCGACGACCAGGACATCAAGAGCGCCATCCGCACCGTGGTCGAAGGCGGAACGCTGGATGCCGATCTGGCGGCCGCCACCATGGATCAGATCATGACGGGGGCCGTAACGCCGGCCCAGATCGGGGCGCTAGTAACCGCACTCCGCATGCGCGGCGAAACCGTGGAGGAGATCGCGGGCTTCGCGTCCGCGATGCGGCGACATGCGCTGCGGGTCGACGTCGATCCCGCCGCCGGGTTCGTGGTCGACACCTGTGGTACGGGAGGAGACGCCTCAGGCACCTTCAACATCTCGACCACGGCTGCTTTCGTCATTGCCGGCGCCGGCGTGCGCGTTGCCAAGCACGGGAATCGCTCGGTGACGTCGAAATGCGGTTCCGCCGACCTCCTCGAGGGACTGGGAGTGGCCATCGAGCTCTCCCCAGCGGCCGTCGCTCGTTGCGTGAACGAGGTCGGCATTGGGTTCATGTACGCGCCCGCATTCCATCCGGCGATGCGGTTTGTCGGTCCCACGCGACGCGAAATCGGAATTCGTACGGTCTTCAATATCCTGGGACCGCTGACGAACCCTGCCGGGGCACGACACCAGCTAATTGGTGTGGGCCACCCCGAAATTGCACAGAAACTCGCTTCGGCATCGTCCCGGCTGGGCAGCGCGCGGGCGGTGCTCGTTCATGCCGAAGAGGGGCTCGACGAGCTCGGGCTATCGGGACCATCGATGGTGACGGAATACGATGCCAGATCCGGGGACGTTCGGTCGTACCGCGTCTCGCCCTCGGATGTCGGACTGGCGGAGGCGGCACCAGGAGCGCTCGCCGGTGGTGACGTCGCCGAAAATACTCGAATAACAATGGCGATCCTCTCGGGCGAATCCGGACCTCGGCGGGATGTGACGCTGATGAATGCCGGCGCCGGAATCTACGCCGCGGAAGCCGCTGCATCGATTGCCGAAGGCGTGCACGTGGCGCGAATGGCGATAGATTCCGGTCAGGCGATGGAGCGCCTCGAGCGACTCATCGCGTTGTCGCGGCAACTCGGCTCTGAAGAAGAAGCGGCCAGGAGCTCCCAGCCATGACGCACGTTGATACGGGGACCATTCTGGACGAGATTCTGGCACGCACGACAGCCGATCTGACCGAGCGCAAAATTACTGTGCCAGTCTCGGAACTCGAAGCCAGGGCACGTTCTCGTCCAGTGCCGCTCAGCCTGCGTGCTGCACTCGCGGGTCCGGAAATGTCGGTCATCGCGGAGATCAAGCGTGCTTCACCGTCGCGCGGGAAGTTTCCAGTGGCCGTCGAACCGGCCACGGTAGCCAGGGATTACATCCTGGGCGGCGCGGCAGCGATCTCCGTGCTCACGGATCAGCCGTTCTTCCAGGGGAGCCTGGGCGACCTCGACGCCACCGCCGGCGTTGCCCACACCGGCGCGAGATCCGTTCCGGTGCTACGCAAGGACTTCGTCGTGGACCCCTATCAGATCGCGGAGGCGCGAGCATACGGCGCGGACGCCGTCCTGCTGATCGTCGCGGCCCTGGACGGCAGGCAGCTGACAGATCTCCTGGCAGCAGCCGCGGCATGGGGGATGGATGCGCTGGTGGAAGTCCACGATGAACGCGAATCGGAAACGCGCGGTGGCGGTTGGGGCGACCCTGGTGGGGATCAACAACCGCGACCTGAAGAGCTTTTCTGTCGATCTCGGTCTCAGCGAGCGGCTGGCGCCGCGGGCGCCCGCCGATACCGTCGTCGTTGCGGAGAGCGGGATATTCGGACCCGCCGAAGTCAAGCGACTGCATGATGCGGGGGCCCGCGCCGTTCTGGTTGGCGAAAGTCTCATCACGGCCCCCGACCGGGCCGCGGCAGTGAAGGCCTTGTTGCAGTGGCAGAGCTAGTTCCGGTTCAGGAACGCTTGGCCCGGCTTTTCGCTCGCGGGAGTGTGGTCAAGATCTGTGGGTTGCGCGATCCCGAGCATGCGGCAGCCGCCGCGGCCGCCGGGGCGGATCTGATCGGCTTCATTTTCGCGCCCGCGCGACGGCAAGTCTCCGCGGCGACGGCGCGGTCCTGCATCGCCGCCGCGCGCGCGGCCGCTCCCGGCAGAGACCTGTTCGCGGTAGGCGTGTTCGTCGACGCCCCTTCATCGGAGATGGCGCGCATTGCCCATGAAGCGAATATCGACGCGATCCAGCTTCATGGCTCGGAGACGCCTGAGTCACTGCAACACCTGCCGGCGCCGGTGCTGAAGGCATTTCGACCGCGACCTGGAGTCGACGCGGCACACGTCGTGACCGAGATCAATCGCTACCGATCGAGCCCGACGCCTCCGGTGGGAATCCTCATTGACGGTTACGCCGAGGGCGTGCTAGGAGGGACAGGCGCTCGTGCCGACTGGAGGCGCGCGAAAGAGATTGGCGCCATATGCCCGTTCCTGCTCGCCGGGGGCCTGGACCCGGACAATGTCGGCGCCGCGATTCGAGAGGTCCGGCCACTTGGCGTGGACGTTAGCAGTGGCGTCGAAGTAGACGGGGTCAAGACCGCGGGTCGCATTCAGGAGTTCATTCAAGCCGCCCGGAAGGCGTTTCAGGAGTAGACCGGTCAGCGCCCTGGATCGCTCGTGCCGTCGCCTCGGCAACGAGCTCGGCGAACCAGGACTGCTCATTTCCGACTTCCTGAGTCACGGTTGACCCACGGGCGGGTAGCTCCGTCGCGATCCGGTAGATGCCTCGATCACGAACCATGAACCCGTAGTCGACCAGCTCGCGGCGCAAGGTGGCGACGTCGTCATGGGCTTCGCGAAGCAGATCATTGACCTCTGATTCCGGGTATGACCGGCCGGGCGCAAACCGTTCCAGCAAGCGGCGCAGGACGATGACTCGCTTCTTCCGTGATGCCGGAATCTGTCGTAACCGCGAGCCGTCGAAGAACGCGCGAAGCACGGCGTTGTCCTCGTCACTGGCAGGCTGAGACGCGTCCGTACCCAGGATCGACCCCGAAAGCTCGACGGATCGCGTCGGTGCGAAGTGAATAGATGCGGGACTGCGCCTCTGGCTCGACGTCGACCAGACGAGCGGCCACGAGTCGCCGCATATGATGGGAGATGGTCGGCGGCGTGAGAGTGAGCCGGTGGGCCAGCTCGTGGCCCGCATGTGGGCGTTCCGCGAGCAGACCCAGGATCCGCAATCGTGCTGGATCGGAAAGCGCCTTGAACAACAACGAGAGATTTTCGAGCGGTGCCGACTCCATTGCCAAGCCTCCGAGTATTTCGACGACTATCTAATATGATACTTATCGAACTACAGACTCGCAAGCGTGCACCGCAGGATCCGCTAGCTAGATATCGAGGGGGACCTGGTCCCAGGATTTACCGAAGCCGCAAAGCCAGTTTAGCGCGCGCAGACGCTGGCCGGTGACGGCAATGAGCCCGTCGATGTCGTCTCCCGTGAGATCCTTGATGCTTGTGCCATGCACCGAAAAGTCGCCGTCGCCTTGTGTCGACAGGAGGCCGGCCGCGAGTGCTTCGGCGGCAACCTCCCGAATTGCCTCTACGTATTCTTGGCGATCTTCGGTTGACGCCGTGCGGCGCAGCACCTCGGTCGTCAGGCGCCAGTACCAGATCTCGGCGACCTCTCGTTCGCGGGCGGCTTCGGATTCCGAGATGATCGCCGGGTCGCCAAGCCAGTCCTTCGTCTGGTCCCACGGTCGAGGCACGACGTCGAGGAGCGGGCGTGGGTCGGCGACTGTGCCGACCGGCGGCATCTCATGCGCGCCAATTGCCCAACCAAGCACCACAAGGGCCTCACCTTGCCACGAGGCCTCGCTGATCGCCTCTCGTGCAACGGAGCCAGGGGGGCTGTCGAGAAGCGCCGCTTCGTCGGCCGTGAGCCGGCCTGCCAGGCCCTGCTCCCGTAGCCACTCTCGCTCGTCGAACGCTTCAGCAATCGCATCGCTACCATCCCCGTTAGTGCGATCCTCAAGCGATAACCGGCGTAAGATAGATGCGAGGATCAGAATACGAGTCCGGATCTCGACCGGGGAGCGCAGCTCGAGGTCGATCTCGTCCTGCTCCTCGACCCCCTCGTCTCGTTCCAGGTCCCACTGTCTTGCGTCAGACATTGAACAAGAAGTTGATCACATCGCCATCCTGGACGAAGTACTCCTTGCCTTCACGGCGCAGCTTGCCCAGCTTCCGCGCTTCGGGCAGGCCTCCAGCGACGATAAGGTCGTCGTAGCCCACGACCTCGGCTCGAATGAAACCCCGCTGGATGTCCGAGTGAATCTCGCCCGCCGCCTCGACCGCTGTGGCTCCGCGGCGAATGGTCCAGGCCCGGCACTCGTCCGGTCCGACGGTGAAAAACGGCATCAGGCCCAACAGCTCGAACGATTGGCGGATGACGTGATCGAGGCCCGACTCCGCGATGCCGAGGTCGCTCATGAATGCGGCGGCGTCGTCTGGCTCGAGGCGTCCAATCTCCATCTCGATCTGCCCTGGCAGTGCCGAGACGCCGACCCCTGGTCGCTTGAACCGTTCTCGGCAGGCGGCAACGAGCGCTGACGCCGTTTCACCTAACTGGTCTTCGCCAAGATTCAGGAGGATCAGGAGTGGCTTGGCCGTCAGGAACCCGAAGCCGCGTAGCGTCTTGGCATCCTCGGGGTCGATCTCGGCCACGATCTCGCGGATGGGCGTGTCGGCTTCCAGCGCCTGCCGCAACCGCTCCATTAGCGCTCGTTCTCGCTCCATTGCCTCGCGCTCTCGTCCGACGACCTTTTGCTTCTGGTTCGCGATGCGCTCCAGGCGTTTCTCGACAGCGCCCAGGTCGCTGAAGAGGAGCTCGAGCTGGAGCGTTTCGATGTCCCGCGCCGGATCGACACTATCCTCGACGTGCGGCACGTTTGGATCATCGAATGCGCGAGCGACAAGTAGGAGCGCGTCGGCCTGACTCAGATGACCGAGCAGCGCCCCGCTCATTCCTTTCTCGGCGATGCCTTTGGCAATGCCTGCCACGTCGAGGTACTGAACGTCAGCCGGGACCCGCTTCTGCGGCCGGAACATTTCGGTGAGACGATCGAGGCGGCTATCCGGGACCTTCACGGTGGCGAGGTTAGGTTCGTCAGGGTTGGCGGAGTAGCTCCCCGTTTCGGCTTCAGAACGTGTGAGCGCGTTGAAGACCGTCGTCTTGCCGCTCGATGGCAAGCCGACGATGACGAGAGTTGTGGACACGACGTAGGTTTCCTCAGTAGCGAGCCGCGGATGCGGGCAAGTCTAACCAGACACTCCGCAGTATCGCGGACAAAAGGAGTCGTGGGCTAGCGCGCAACCTGCTTGGGACGCTCGGTGATATCCGCGACGACGGCGTTATTGCACCGGATGACGTCGGAGACCCGCACGCGGAGCAGCACGTGCTCCTGCCCGCCGCCGCCGTACGCGACATTCAGTTCTGCGGTCGCCGAATCGACGATGACCCGGATTGGTGCGGGGAATCCGAACGGGGCAACGCCGCCTGCGGGATAGCCGGTGACGGCCAGAACGTCAGCGGGTTTTGCCGGGCGGGGCTTCTGGATCATGGCTGCGCGGGCGAGCCGATCGCGGTCGATACGACGTGTGCCGTTGGCGATCACCACTAAGAATTTCCCGCTCTCGTCGACGAAGACCAAAGTCTTCAAGATGGAGTCTTCAGGCTCGCCGATGGCCTGCGCGGCGAGCGATACAGTTGGCATCGGCACACCGGGTGCGACAAACGTGGCGTCGATGCCGTTCTCAAGCAAATACGCTCGCAATTGTGAAGGCGCAAGCTCGGCAGGATCCATCAGCCGCCGCGGCGGCGCGGATCGAGTGCGTCGCGCAAGCCGTCCCCGAGGAAATTCAGCCCCATCACAACCGACATGATGGCGAGGCCGGGGGCCGCAGCGTACCACCAGAACTGCAAACCCTTGTCCGCACCTTGTTTGATCATCGCGCCCCACTCCGCGTCGGGCGGAACCGCGCCGAGACCGATAAAGCTCAGCCCCGCGGTCAGCACAATTGCGGCGCCGACGTCGAGTGTCGCCTTGACGATGATCGGCGCGTCGGTTGAAGGCAGGATGTGCCTGAAGAGGATGCGTTTGCGATCGGCTCCCATTGATTCCGCAGCGACGACATACTCGTTCGATCGAATCGCGAGCACCTGGGCGCGCATCAACCGCGCGTACTCGGGCCAGAGCACGATCGCTACCGCCAGAAGCGCATTGCTCAACCCGGGTCCGCCGCGCACCGCGGTAATCGCGATAGCCAGGATAATTGACGGAAACGAAAGGATGGCATCGGACGTCCGCATCACGACCGTGTCGGTGATGCCGCCGATGTATCCCGCGATCGCTCCTAATAGGCAGCCAACCATCCCTGTGAGCGCGATAACCAGAATCCCTGCTGGCACGGACACGCGCGCACCCCAAATGATGCGGCTCACCATGTCCCGTCCCAGGTCGTCAGTACCCATGGGGTGGCCCGAACCCGGGCTGCGCAACTTCTGCGAGAGATCCTGATAGTCGGGATCCTGAATCGGCAGCACAGGTGCCAACAGACCCACCACCAGCCATGTGACGACGACAACGAGTCCGAGCATGGCCCAGGGTTTCCGGCGTAGCGTGCGGAGCGCATCACCAAGAGGTGAGCGTGCCTTGCGACCAGGGATCATGACCCCGGGGGTCTCCGCCACGGCCACCCGTGGCCGAGCGCGAAGTTCGCCCGCCTCCACTGCGATCTCTCGCGTCGTCAATGTCGCGCCAGTTCTCTGCCGGCGCCAGGCAAGCTCATGTCGACCGAATCCTCGGATCAAGCAGGCCGTATGCAACATCAACGAGCAGGTTGACCATCACATAGATGACTGCCACGATGAAGGTGACCCCAAGCAGTGCGGGGTAGTCACGTCTGAGCGCGGCAGCGACCGCGAAACTTCCGACTCCGGGCCAGGAAAAGATTGTCTCCGTCAGGACCGCTCCGGCCAGAAGCCCGGCGGTGGTCAAGCCGAGCACGGTCACTGTGGGGATCAGCGCATTTCGCATGGCATGACTCGTGACCACGGACTGCTCTGCAAGTCCCTTCGCTCTGGCAGTCCGCACGTAGTCATCGCCCAGAGAGGCGAGAAGGGAGGACCGGAGCATTCTCGCCAAGATTCCCATCGAGAACGAGCCAAGCACGATGGCGGGCAGGATTAGCCGGCGCAAGGCGGCCCAGAACACTTTCCAGTCCCCCTGGACAAGAGCGTCCACGGTCACCATGCCGGTAATGGTTGGTGGCGGTCTCATGCCAACGTCGAGACGGCCCGGACCGGGAAGCCATTTCAGCTGATAGAAGAAGACGTAGAGGAGCAGGAGTCCGAGCCAGAATACCGGAATTGACGTGCCAATCAGGGTAATAAAGCGAGCCAGGTGATCCGGCCACCGATCGTGGTTGAGGGCGGCGATTATGCCGAGGGGCACGCCAAAAGTAATGGCAAAGGCAAGGGCAAAGAGCGAGAGCTCGATCGTTGCGGGAACGCGGTTACGTAGTTCCTGAGCGACGGGAGTCCGGCTTGCGATCGATTCTCCCCAATCGCCCTGGAGCAGATTGCCAACATAGTAGAAGTACTGAAGTGGCAGCGGTTTATCGAGCCCCCAACGGCGCTCGAGTGCCGCGCGGACCTCGGGATTATCTGCCTGGCGATCGCCCAGAACAAGAGAAATGGGATCACCGGGAACGGCGTGGCTTAGCGCAAAGGTCGCGACGCTGACGATCGCCAGGACGACGCACGCAAGTAGCAGCCGCCTCGCCATGAACGCCCAGAATCCCATAGCGGCTCCCGCGGTGAAACCGGCGTCCAGTCGGGGCGGCGCGCGCCGCCCCGACTGGACCTAGCTACGCCGACTTCGAAGCGTTGCGAAGGTAGAGCTGGTAAATGGAGTGGGTTTGAACGTCCTGCACGTTCTTGTTGGCCGGCTTCTGATCTAGGGGCTGGTAGAGAATGAGGAACGGCGCATCTTCGATGAGGTGCGTCAGGACTTCGACGTAAAGAGCGGTACGCGCTTCCGGATCAGTTTCGGCTATGGCCGCGTCGAGAGCCGCGTCCACATCAGGATTGGAATAGCCAACGCGTTTGGCGGCTGCGACATCAGTCCGCCCAAACGGCTCGGCGTACGCATGGATGTCCGGAAAGTCTGGCGTCCAGGGGCCAATCGTGAAGGCCAGTTTCGCCGCTCGATATTGCTCGAGGCGTTGCGCCGTATCCATCGGATTGAGGTTGACCGTCAGCCCCTCGATTTTTTGCAGGTCGGCCTGAAGTTTCGTGCAGATCGTCTCGACGTCAAGTCCGCCGGAACCAATGTCTCCGGCGCCGTAGCTCAATGTCAGCTCGACGGGTCCGCCGCCGGCCTCGTCGAAGAGCTGCTGCGCCTTCGCGATGTCCGTTACGTACTTCTTGTCCTGAACTTCCACGGTGCCCGGTAGCGGCTCCGGCGCGATGGTGGCCGGCTGGATTGCGGCTCCGGCCATCAGGCCGTTGACGATCCCGTCATAGTCGATGGCATAGCCGAGTGCCTGGCGCAGCGTTCGGTTCGCGAGCGGCCCGCCAACCGCCTCCTGAGTGTGCATTGCCAGGTATTGGATAGCGAGCGATGGCCCCGCGATCAACTGAAGATTCTCGTCTTCGGTAACACTCGATGCGACATCCGGGTCGAGGGAGTAGGCGATGTCCGCTTCGCCTGCTTGCACGGCTTGAAGCTGCGAGTTTGCATCCGGGACATTGCGCCAGATGATGCGATCGAGCTTCGGCGCCTCACCCCAGTAGTCGGGGTTCTGTTCGATGATGACCTCGCTCCCAAGTTCCCATGTGGTCAGGCGGTACGGCCCCGTGCCGACTGAATTGCCCGTGTTCAACCAGTCCTTAGCGGTATCCGTCTTGTCGGCATCTTCCGCGTCCGTGCCGCCGTTCTCACGTAGTACTTTGCTGTCGGTGACGGCCAGCGGAATCGAGGTAAGGATGGCCACAAGTGCGGCGTTAGGCGATACGAGATTGATCTTGATCGTCAGCGGATCGACAGCTTCCACGCTCGACCAGTAATCCGTCGCCAGGAACGACGGTTGAAATTTGATGTTCTTGAGCCTGTTCCACGAAAAGACGATGTCGTCTGCCGTCATCTCGTTGCCGCTATGAAACTTGACGCCGGACCGGAGCGGAATGATGGCTTCCAGACCGTCTTCTGACACCTGCGGAAAATCCGCGGCGATGAGCGGCGTAAACTCGTCGGGTTTGGTCGAATCTGGAAGGTCATAGAGAGCCTCATAGACGAGGCACTGACCAGCAGCCGAGTTGATCTCGTAGATCCAGGCCGGATCGAAGGTGATCCACTGGTTGCCAGGTCGTAAGGTCGTCGGCGATCACCAGAGTCGTGGCGTCAATCTGGCGCCGGGGCGCAGCGAGGGGGGCGGCACTAACTCTGTCTAGAGCCAGACCGGCGCCAGCGGGAATTGCAACCGCCGCGGCGGCAGCTCCCTGAACAAGTGCACGACGATTCAGGCGAGCGTTTTGGAACCGAGCCAGGTACTGCTGGAACCGCGCGTCCGTCATTGGTCATCCTCACTCCGCGTTTGGCGGTCCGCGTTGACCGCCATCAAACCAGCGCCACATTCGCTCGCGACCGCGTTTGCCGCCAGGGTACGAAGACCTGGCAATCGTCCTCGACGAACGGAGCAACGGGTCATATTCGAATCACGCCGACGTTCGAGAGGATACCATGTTAAACGTCCGGCGAAACCCGTGTCGTTTGTGCGCCGTGCGTCATTCAACGCGCGTGCCGGCTGGTCGCACGGCGATGCGGACCTGGTGCTCACCAACCTCAATCTGGTCCAGATACCAACCAGCTTCGGCGATGAGACCCCCCGGTCCCGCCACCGACTCCGGTTCGACCGCATCGGAGGCACCAGCCACGGAACTTCCTTCGAGCATGGTGGCCAACGTTTCAGTTCTGACATACGTGCGGTGTGCATCAATCGCCCGCGCCACTTCCGGATCGGCGACGAATCGAATCTCAATCTTGTCGTCGATCTGATATCCGGCCTGCTTGCGGGCGTCCTGAATCCCGCGCACAAAGTCACGCGCCAGGCCTTCTTCGATGAGAGCCGGCGTCAACGTCGTGTCCAGAACCAAGGTTGAGCGGGGACCCTGCGCGGCAGCGTATCCCGGCAGCCTCATCGAGTCCACGAGAATGTCGCTCGGCTCCAGTGTCACGTTGCCATCTGGCGTGTCCAGATGGATGTCACTCCCAGTTCGGACGAGGGAGGCCACGACGCCAGCATCGAGCGCGGCGAGGGCTTCACGGACCGCGTCGACCTGCTTGCCGAGGCGAGGACCAAGCGCCCGCAGATTCGGCCGGATGGTGTACGACACGTACTGCCCAGGATCCTCCATGAGTTGCAGCGACTTCACATTCAACTCGTCGAGGACCTGATCTTGAAGCCGCAGCACTGACTCGAGCATCGCCGGTTCACGGGCGTGGATTAGCAGCGCCGGCAGTGGTTGGCGCACCTTGATAGCCGCCTCCTGGCGGGCCGCGTGGCCCGCTCCGACGACCTCCAGCACGGCATCCATGTCGCGGGCCAGGGACTCGTCGATGCGGTTGGAGTGAGATCGCGGAAAGTCAGTGAGGTGCACCGATTCCGGCGCGTTCGGGTCCACCGACCGCACCAGGTTCTGATAGATCGCCTCGGCCAGGAACGGCGTGAATGGTGCCAGCAACCGCGCCAGCGTGGTCAGACTCTCGTAGAGGGTCTGGTAGGCGGCGGCCTTGTCGGCATCATTCTCACTTTTCCAGAAGCGCCTCCGATTTCGCCTGATGTACCAGTTCGACAGCTCGTCGATCGTGAACCGCTCGATTGCCCGCGCCGCGCGATCCGGGGCATAGCTATCGAGCGCGTCACGGACCTCGGCGACAAGCTGGTGGAGCCGGGAAATGATCCACCGGTCCAACACCGTGCGCTCTGCGAGCGGGATCTGGTTTTCGGCAGCGTGTGGATCGAAGCGGTCGAGTGAAGCGTAGGTGGCGAAGAAGGCATAGGAGTTCCACAATGGGAGAATGAATCGACGTCGGACCTCGTCCGCGTTGTGGTAGCCAAAGTTGAGGTTGGCGTCTGGATTGGCCCGCGAGAAGAGCCATCGCATGGCGTCGACCCCGATCTCCTCGGCCGCCTCGTCAAACCAGATCGCGTTTCCTTTGCTCTTGTGCATCTCCTCTCCCTTCTCGTCGCGCATCAGGGCGTAGGAGAAGACGTTCAGGAAGGGCGGGCGATCCACAAGAGCCGTGCTCTGCGCGATCATCGAGTAGAACCAGTTGCGAAACTGACCGGGGAAGCTCTCGGAGATCATCTCTGCCGGGAACCACTCTTCCCAGTACTCCGGGTCGTGCCGATACCGAAGCGTCGAAAACGGAACGATTCCGGCGTCGAGCCAGGGGTTCCCGACATCCTGCGATGCGCGAAACTGATTCCCCGCAGCGCGAGCAGGCGATTTTGACCTCGTCGATCCAGGGGCGGTGCGGGGTATGCCCGGCGAACGCCTCCCAGCCTTCGACCGCGCGATCCCTCAGCTCGGTTTCACTGCCGATCACGTCGACATTGCCACAGGCGGCGCACTCATAGATGGGAAGCGCCAGACCCCAGTAGCGCTTTTTGGAAATCATCCAGTCGTCCATGTGGGCCAGCCAGTCGAGCTCGCGATCCAGGCCGAAGCTGGGGTGCCAGGCGATCTGGCGAGTGACATCCATCATCGGCTGCCGGAGATCGTCCATGGCGATGAACCACTCGTCGACGAGCCGGAATACCAGGTCCGTGCTACAGCGCCAGCAGACCGGGTAGCGATGCCGGTACTGCTCGGCACGATAGAGCAGTCCTTTCTGCTCAAGGTTTTCAGCGATGGCCACGGCAACTTCGTGCACGTACTGTCCGGTAAGCACTCCGAATCCATCGCCGTAGACCCCGAACTCGTCGATCGGCGCGACCACGGCGAGATCGTTCTGCTTCGAAAGCGCGAAGTCTTCCTTTCCCGCGCCGGGGGCGATGTGGACGATGCCGGTACCCTCCGCCGCATCGACGTCCTCCCACCCGATGACCCGGTGGACGACGTCCTGCTGTGAATCGAGCTCATCGAACGGACCCTGGTACGGCCGGCCGATCAGGTCTACGCCCGTTAGCTCTCGGGTTACCGCGAAATCACCTCTCAGCGCAGACCGCGCGGCCTCCCGAGCAACGTAGTACGTCTTGCCGCCCTGCTCGGCGCCTACATAGACGAGGTCGGGATGAACCGCGGCGGCGACGTTGGCGGCGAGTGTCCAGGGTGTCGTCGTCCACACCAGGAGATTGGCGCCAGGCTCGTCCACGAGCGGAAACGCGACATAGGTCGCCAGGTGGGTTCGCTCCTGGTAGCCCTCGGTCACGATCTCGTGCTCGGAGATGCCCGTGCCGCACCGTGGGCACCACGGCATGACATCGTGGCCCTTGTACAACCAGCCCCGTTCATGAACGGTCTTCAGGAAATGCCAGATGGTGTAATTGTTCTCATCGGACATGGTCAGATAGGAATTGTCCCAATCCATCCAGTATCCGAGGCGAATCGACTGCTCGGTAATCCGCTCGGCAAAGGTCAACACCCGCTGCTTGCAACGCTCCACGAATTCAGCGATGCCGAACTGCTCGATGTCGCGTTTGCTCTTGAGTCCGAGCTCTTTTTCGACTTCGACCTCGACCCAGAGCCCCTGACAGTCGAACCCGTTCTGGTAGCGCTGTCGCTTGCCGAGCATGGTCTGGTAGCGCTGGAAAAGATCCTTATAGGTGCGGCCCCAGGCATGATGGACGCCCATGGGGTTGTTCGCCGTGATCGGACCATCGAGAAACGAGTACCGCTCGGGGGAGGCGTCGTTGCGAGTCAGGTACTTGTCGACGATTCGGTCGCGCTGCCACCAGGCGAGCAGCTCACGCTCCAACGCGGGAAAATCCGGACGGTTGTCAACAGTTCGAATTCCACTTTTCGTCACGGCCATCAAACGTATCTCCCGACAAACAGTCGCGATGCCATGCGGTTCGGCAATAACAAAACGCCCGTCCTCAGTTCCGAGGACGAGCGAACCCGCGGTACCACCTCAGTTGCCCCCGATCACAGGGACCTCTTCCCGGCCAGATCAACGCGTGCTCGACCAAGCCGGCTTTCCGCGGTATCGGGCGGACCCGGGCGCACCTACGCGGACACTGCCGGTTCAGGCGCCTGCTCCGGGGCGATATCCTCGAGGGTCCGGGTGACCCGGCTTCCATCGACCCGGGCTTTCTGGGCGCGGACTGGCTCGGGCTTGGTCCCCGTCATAGCCTCTGATGAGAATAGTACTGACGTTGTTCCTCGCCAACCAACTCGCCAATCCGGCAAGCGCCGAACGTCAGCGACGGCGATTCAGCCAGCGGGTCTTGACACGGCGATAAATGGCCGCGAGTCCCAGGAGGTACGACGTTCCGACCAGGTACGACGCGACCACATCGGTGAACCAGTGGTGCCCGAGATAGATGCGACTCGGGCCGACCAGCGCAACCAGCCCAACCAGGAAGGAGGTCGCGATGCGGCGAAGTCTTGCCGGCCGCACCAGGGTCTCGAGCAAAAATGCCAGGAACCCGTAGACCCCGGCGTAGATCAAAACGTGGCCGCTCGGGAACGACGTGCCGCCGAGCGGAGCCGCGATGACGCGCACGAGCTCTGGCGTCGGGCGAGGGCGTTGCATCGATCGTTTGATCGACGCCGAAATTGCACCGGTGCCCCAGGCGAGGAGCTGGAATACCGCTTCGATTGGAAATCCGAGAGTCAGCCAGAACAGCGACAGCAGAAATGGGATGACGCGAGACTGCGGTGGGAACCCTGGCCACGAAACCACGTGCATGAGCCGGTCGAACCAGGGTGCATTAACTCGCTGCAGCGAGCGGGTGACCTGCACGTCAAACGCGTGGCTGCGATTCCGCTTGACGAAGGCGAATAACCCGCCAAAGACGGCGAGCGTGGCCAGCCCGAAAGCGATCGCGCCACGTCCCCGGGCGAGCGCCAGGCGAGGCGGGAAGACCTGGCGCACGGTGAGACGGCCGGTCGGTGTCTCAGTGAGGACGGCCGGCTTGGGGATTCCGGATTCAGATGGCTCCGAGTTCGTCAACCTAAACTCCCTACGGGTACAACTGGGACAATTGCCGCGAATCGCGCCGGATGCTGGAGAGCGGCGAAGCGAGTCTCAGTGTCCCGGACAGAGTGAACGTAGATGTCACGCCTCATCCTGGAACCATATTCGACCTTCCGACCCGTCGATCGGCGGCCGTTGTTCGTTGGCGGCATTGCCGCGATCGCGTTCGCCATATTCGTGATGGCCCCTGGCGATGTCGCCTCGAAAACTCACGTGGCGCTGCACGGGCTCTGTGCACAGCGACCGAGTCATAGTCTACAGATTGGCGGCTCGACGCTTCCCATGGACGCCCGCATGACAGGAATCTATATCGGGGCGATGGCAACGTTGATCTGGCTGATTGCCGCCCGCCGCCTGAGATCCGCGCGGGTTCCCTCTCGGCCCGTGCTCGCCGTTATGGCGGTGTGTGTTCTCGCGCTTGGCGTCGATGGCTTCAACGGTCTGCTCGTCGACCTTCGATTTCAGAGTCCGTACGAACCGTCGAACCTGCTGCGGTTGGCAACGGGCGTGCTGGGGGGCGCCTCGCTCGGCGTTGCTCTCGGCCATCTCTTTGCCAGCTCGATTTGGGCCAGGGTCGATCGCAGGCAGGCGGTGGTGACGCGGCCCGCGGAGCTTGTCGTGCCGATCGGCGCCTCGTCGGCAATCTCCGCGCTCGCGCTCATGAATCTTCCCCTGTTGTACGCGCCGTTCGCAGTCGGCCTCCTGTTAGCGGCGATCGGCGTGTTTTGGGTGCTCGCAATCACCGTTCTGGCGCTCGTGACCGACCGTGGTTGGTCGTGCCGCGCCTGGGGCGATCTGGCGCCCCTGGCGCTTGCGTCATTCTTCGCCGCGATCGCGACCATCTGCGCGCTGGCATCGCTGCGGTTTGCCGCTGAGCAGCTACTCGGACTTCCCAGGTTGACATAGCAAGACGCGGATAATGCTGTGCTAGACTCACGAAAGGCGATTTTCGTGTTGTCGATCTCCTCATGCGCGGCTGGCGTAGCCTGCACGCGTCCCCGGTGCCAGCGCAAATGAAGGTCTATCGCGACGTCGAGTACATCAAGAAGCGGAAGCGGCGAGCGACGCTCACGGCGGTCGTCGGCGTGGCGCTTCTCGGGTCGGCGTTCTGGCTGGCCTCCACGGGCGGGTCGTCAGGTGTCTTCATCGCCTACATTCCGCTCCTCGCGGGCACGATCATTTTCCACCTGGGGATGCAGCAGGTCGGTAAGTGGAATCGGGCCCAGCGTAACGATGTGATCCTGGATGTGCTGCTGAAAGATCTGGGTGAGCGCTACTCGCTGATTCATTACCCGCGGATTGGCAAGCGAACGGTCGAACACGCCCTCGTTCACCCAGGCGGAATTCTGGCCATCACCGCGCGAGAGCTTCCCGGCGGCGTGGCCTATCGCGACGGCCGCTGGCGAAAAGTCGGTCAAGGACTCAGCCGTTTTTTCGGGATGGGCGGCGCATTCCTCGGCAATCCGGCTGCTGACACCGCCGCTGACATTCAGGCTCTCGACGAGCTCCTGACTCAGGAACAGATGTCTGTCGACGTCGACGGTGTTGTCGCATTCCTCAACCCCAAAGTGACCCTCGACGTCGTGGAGCCTGACTTCCCGGTGACGAATGCGGAGGGGCTCAAGCCGTACGTTGCCTCATTGCCAGCCGATGCTGGGCTTCAGACGGCGGACCGGCAGCGAGTCGTGGAACTCCTGACTCGGAACGGGTCCTTTGAAATCCCGCAGGCGGCACCCACGCGCCGCCCGGTGAAACGGCGAGCGGCCTGACGTGGGCAATGCCAGGAGCAATCGCCGGAGTACCGCTCAGACAGGCCGCGACGGTTTCTGATGCCGGCTGGCCTGACTGGGTCGACCCCGCGGCCGTCGAACGGTTGCAAGAGGCAATCCGCGGCGAGCGAATCGGGCACGCGTACTTGCTGTCGGGTCCCCCGGGGGTCGGTAAGGCGGCGACGGCTCGCGCGTTCGCCCAGACGCTCTGCTGCACGGACACGGAACGTTCAGACCGGAGCGTCCCCTGTGGGGTGTGCAGGGCGTGCCGGAACGTCCAGCGCGGGGCGCACCCTGACGTCGAGACGTTCAGCCTGGACACCCAGGCCATGCTTGCAGACAAGCCTGGGCGCGCATCGACCCTCACGATCGAAACGGTAAGGCGGCTTCGATCATCCGGAGCACTCTTTCCGCTGGAGGGCGACCGGCGCATCCTGATCGTCGACGATGCGGAGACGCTCCTGGAACCTGCACAGCAGGCCCTGCTCAAGACGCTTGAGGAGCCTCCTCGGGGTGTGACGCTCTTCTTGCTCGCGGACGAGCCGGAGGCGCTCCTCGGCGACGGTCCGCTCTCGATGTCAAGAAATCCCGCTCCGTCCGATCGCGCAGACCGCAGTGGCTGAAGCGCTCCTGCGCCGGGGGGTGGCCGACGCACTGGCGACGGAAGTTGCAACGCTGAGCAGGGGCTGCGCTGGTTGGGCGCTAGCGGCTGTCGCGGACAAAAAGGTGCTGGAGGACCGGCGCGAAGAACGAGCCTCCGCGGCCCGGTGGATCGCTTCGCCTCGTTATGAGCAGTTGGTCACCGCGTTTACGCTTGGCGAGCAGTTCACCAAGCGCCGCGCCGAGGTGATAGGAGTCGTCCAGGCCGCGATCCAACTGCTGCGCGACGAAATGATCGCGGCGGCGCAGGCCGCCAGCGGGCCCAATGAGGATCGCCAGGAATCCTCCAGCATGGCGCGATCGACGATGTCGTTAAGTCGAGCAATCGTCGCGGCGCTGCAGTGCCTTTCGGATCTCGACTCGAATGTGCGGCCACGATTGGCCCTCGAAGCGATGGTGGTGGCATGGCCGAATTCGGAGCCGCGAGACCGTTAGCTGGGCCCTGGACGCCGCCGGCGTCTGTGGAGGAGGCCCGCGCGCGGGCCCGCGAGCGCTTCAAAAGCCGGCTCGAAACGGGCCAGCAGATCGGCGAATGCGGCTGCGGCGACGGTGACCCGGTCCTCGGGCTCGACGACACCTCGCCTGCTGAGTGCGTGGTCGGCGTGCGATTTCGGGATTCCGGGCGTATCTACTACTTCCGGCCCGACCGGGATGATCTCGTTGTTGGCGATTGGGTCGTGGTGCCCACCGCACGCGGAGAAGAGGCCGCTCGCGTCGTGCTGGCCCCGCATCAGGTTCGCCGGGCCCAGCTCCAGGGCGACCTCAGCAGCGTCTCGAGGCGACTGAGCGATGACGACGTGCGGCGCATGGAGGCCCAACGGCGAAAAGGGCCGGAGGCCATCAAGGCCTTCCGCGACATTGCTCGCGCGCGTCGGTTGGGCATCAAGCCGATTGCCGCCGACTACGGCTTTGACGGGTCGACAGTCACCCTGAACTATTCGGTTCACGACCGCGAGCGAGCACCGGAACCAGGCGCCCTGCGCGAACTGACCCGTGAAGCGGCAAGTGCACTTGGCTGCCGCGTTGAGCTGAGACAGGTTGGTCCCCGCGACGAAGCGCGACTACTGGGCGGTTTGGGCCGGTGCGGAAGAACGCTTTGTTGCTCGTCCTGGCTGCCGGTATTCCCCGAGATTTCAATGAACATGGCAAAGAACCAGGATCTTCCATTGAATCCGGCGAAAGTATCGGGAGTTTGCGGGCGCTTGCTCTGTTGTCTTTCGTATGAAAACGACCAGTACCGGCAAATGAAAGCCGTGATGCCGAAACTTGGTCAGGCGATCGAAACACCCGGTGGTATGGGCCAGGTCATCTCCATGCAGCTCCTCAAGGAACTGGTGACCGTTCGACTGGACGAAGACGCGGGTGAGGTTACGTTTCGCTGCGATGAGCTGGGACTCGCGGGCGCGACACACCAGCCGAGCGTAGTGCAGGAAGTAGCGAAGCCGGTCCCGGCTCCACTTGAAGAAACCCAGGAAGACCTCGTTCCGCCCGCCGCCGATGAAGAGCTCGCGCCGGCAGCGGGGCGCCGCCGGCGCCGCCGGCGCGGACGTCGCCCGGGCGCGACAGGCTAGTCTCCGAGATTCGAGCAGCGAAAGCGGGGCTGATTTGGCGCTCTATCTGGTCGTCCACGCTCCGAGCGAACGTGAGGTCGAATCAGTGCGGCCGCCGACCCGGCTCAGGGATCTTGCCGAGGCTTCGATAAGTAGCAGTGGGTCTGCGCGGTGGTTGAAAACCTGGTCCCCTGATCTTCACGATGATCGAATCTTCACCCTCTGGGATGCCGAGAACGCGGATGAGGTGCGGGCCGCACTTAGCCGAGTTTGGTTTTCTGGACGACATGGATGCCACCCCACTCCGGGTTCGCGAGTGGGGACCGGAGGACGTCCTCGCCGCGCCAGAATAGGAATTCCGGCGCTACCGCTTGGGGCGCGACTGATCGCCAGTGCTAGAATCGGAACGGCGGCGCGAGGCGTCGCGCTGCTTTCTGCGTCGCTCAACCAGGGACGGAACTGATGCCTGAAACTCGTGCCGTCGGCCAGCGCGTGCGACGGATCGATAGCCCGCCGAAGCTGACCGGCCAAGAGCGATTTACCGGCGATTTGCGCGTCCCCGGCATGCTCGTCGCGCGGCCGGTAACAAGTCCGTACGCGCACGCCCGTATCCGAAGCATCGACGCGTCGCGCGCTCTGGAGATTCCGGGCGTCGTTCGGGTCCTGTCTTCTGATGACTTGCCGATTGCTCGTGATAGCGCCGGTGCGCCGGTCAAGGCGCCGATCGCGTCAGGCGAAGCCGTGTATGCCGGTCAGTTCGTCGCGCTCGTCCTGGCCGAGTCAGACGCTGCCGCCCAGGACGGGGTGGCCGCGGTCGACGTCGACTACGAGCCGCTGCCGGTGATCACCACGCTGGATGAGGCCCTCGACCCGTCGTCGCCGCACATCCGCGAGACTCGCCAACAAGCGAACGACGAAGAAGCGGCCATGCACAACGCCGATGCGGCCACACAGGCCGAGGAGAACGACGAGCTCGCCGCCGCTGCCAACGTTTCTGGCTCGGTCCATTTCGCGAGGGGAGATGTCGCTGCCGGCTTCGCTGCCGCGGACGCCATCGTCGAGTTCACCGTCGAATCTCTGACCGTGCACCAGGGCTACCTGGAGCCCCAGGTCTGTCTGGTGGACATCGAGCCGCTCGGGGACCTCACGGTCTATACCAGCACGCAGGCCGCGTTCTATTGCCGGACGCGCGTTGCCGAGACGGTCAATCTTCCGACGCAACGGATCAACGTGGTTCCGATGCCGGTCGGCGGAGGGTTTGGCGGCAAGTTCGTGCTGATCGAGCCGATGGTCGCCGCTGTCGCGCTTGCGGTTGGCCGCCCGGTCTTGCTGCACTACTCGCGCATGGACGACTTCCTGGCCGGCAATCCGGCGCCGGACTGCCGGATCTCGGTGAAGTTGGGAGCAACGAAAGCTGGAGATATCACGGCGCTGGAATCGCGCCTGGTCTTCGACACCGGATCGAGTGGCGGGTCGCCGTTGCAGATCGCGGCGATCCTGCTTGGAGGCTACTACCGGTTCCCGAACCTGGAGATTCGCGGCCACGAAGTCCTGACCAACAAGCCCGGGGCCGGCGCGTACCGGGCGCCGGGTGCACAGCAGGCGACGTTCGCCATCGAGTCCGCGGTCGACGAGTTGGCCCGGAAGCTCGACCTCGACCCGCTCGAGTTTCGATTGCGCAACTGCGCGGTCGAAGGTGACGAGCGGCCGAACGGTGGCGCCTGGCCGCGCATCGGGTTGAAAGAGTGCCTACTGGCACTGCGGGAGCACCCCGCCTGGCAAAACCGGGATGCCGCGCGGGCGCAGGGACGAGGCGTCGGCATCGCGGTTGGTGGCTGGCCAGGCGGCATCGAGCCGGCGACGGCTGTCTGTCGACTCGACTCCAATGGCAAGCTGACCGTCGTGCTGGGGTCGGTCGATCTGACAGGCACGAACACCACATTTGCTCAGATCGCGGCCGAGACTTTCGGCATGAGCGCGGAGGAGATCGAGGTCAACACGGCCGCGACCGACGCGGCGCCTTTCGCCGGCGGCACTGGCGGCTCGAAGATCACCTACACGGTGGGTATGGCGGTGCAGCGCGCCGCGGAAGACGCGCGGCGGCAGATCCTGGCGGTCGCCTCCGAGGCACTCGAGGCCTCGGTCGAAGACCTCGAGATTGCTGACGGCATGGTTCAGGTCCGTGGTGTCCCCGGGTCTGGGGTCTCGCTCAAGGACATCGCCAGCCGCACGATGGGTTTTGCCGCTCGGAACGAGCCGGTGTACGGGACCGGGTCGACGGCCATTCGGGAGAGTGCGCCGGGCTTTGCCGCTCATCTGGTTGAAGTCGAGATCGACGAGGTCACGGGCGAGACGCGGCCGGTGCGCTATGTAGCGGTCCAGGACGTTGGATTCGCCATCAATCCGGCGGAGGTCGAGGCGCAAATCCACGGCGGAGTTGCGCAAGGCCTCGGCTGGGCCCTCTACGAAGGCATGGTCTACGACAGTGACGGACAGCTCCTGACGGCAACGCTGATGGACTACGCGCTGCCGCGGGCCGAGATGGTGCCCCCGATCGAAACAGTCCTGGTCGAAGTGCCAGCGGAGCATGGCGCCTACGGCGCCAAGGGAATCGGCGAACCGCCAGCGATCCCGGGCGCCGCGACCGTGGCGAACGCGATCCGTGATGTGACCGGGCGCCGCATTCTCAGCATTCCAATCAGACCGGAAACGGTGGCCATGGCGCTGTCGGAACCGTCCTCGATGGCGGCTGACTGATGCGGCGACGAGCTCTTCAATCATGAGCGTGTCGATCCTGTCCGCGGCATATGGCGGCGAGCTGTGGTCACCGCGCGTAGCGGCGATGACCGAAGACATGGCGTCGACGTGGGGCGACTGGGGAGTCTCCTCCGAGATCGGCAAGCTGCACGCGGTCCTGTTGCGCCGGCCCGGTTCGGAGCTCGATGCGGTTGTCGATTTCAATGCGATGCAAATGCGATCGGACCTCTGTCCGGACCGCGTGCGGGAACAACACGACGCGCTCGCCGACGCCTACCGCGCGGCGGGCGTCGTGGTCCACTACGTGGAGCGAGGACGGATCGACAAACCGAACGCCATGTTCGTGCGCGACCTGATGCTGATGACCCCCGAAGGGGCAATCGTGACCAGGCCGGCGTCGACCGTCCGTGCCGGTGAGGAACGCCTGGTCGCCGAGGCGCTGGCTCAGCTTGGTGTCCCGATCCTCATGTCGGTGCATGGGTTGGGAACCTTCGAGGGCGCCGACGTCATCTGGGTCGACGAGCATCTTTGCTTTCTCGCCGAGGGGCTGCGCACGAACGAGGAGGGGGCTAACCAGGTCGAGCGCATGCTGCGGGAGATCGGTGTGGCGGAGGTCGTTCGCGTGGGCCTCCCCCACGGCGCGATGCACCTGGATGGGCTGCTGGCCATCATCGATCGCGATCTGGCCGCCGTCTGGCCGCGGCGGACCCCGTTCAAGGTGGTTAGCACGCTGCGCAAGCGAGGATTCAGATTCATCGAAGTCGACGATGAGCGGGAAGCCCAGGACTGTCTGCCGATGAACTTCGTGGCGCTCGCGCCCGGAGAGATCCTGATGCCGGCGGGCGGCTCAACCATGCGCGAGAAGTACGAGGCCGCCGGCGTGCGCTGTCATGTCGTCGACATCAGTGAGTGCATCAAAGCGGGTGGTGGCATCCACTGCATGACCGGATTTCTGAAGCGGGATCGTCTCTAGCGCGCTCAACATTGATTCAAGACCATGCTCGTCGAACTCGCGATTCGTAATTTCGCCATTATCGAGACCGTCCAGATTCCCTTCGGTCCGGGTCTGAATGTGCTGTCTGGAGAAACCGGCGCCGGGAAGTCGATCCTGATCGACGCGCTGGGGGCAGTCCTCGGAGATCGGGTCAGTACTGACATGGTGCGGACGGGAGCCACTTCGGCCTCCATCGACGCGACGTTCGATCTGAACTGCGTGAGGTACCGGGATGGACTGTCCCGGTTGCTCGAGGAGCTCGAGATCGACGAGAGCGATGGCCAGCTCATTCTCAGTCGAGAGATCCACTCTGGAGGACGCAGCAGCGCCCGATTGAACGGTCGACCGACGACGGTCTCGATCCTCGCCCAGATCGGCTCGTTGCTCGTCGATATCCACGGTCAAAGCGAACACCTCTCGTTGCTCAAGCCGGGCGCGCAGCTTCAGATGCTCGACCGCTTCGCCGAGGCCGTCCCGCTGCGCGAGGAATTCGCTCGCAAGCTCGACGAGCTGCGAGCGACTCAGAACGCCCTGGAGCAGTCACGATCAGGAGCTCGCGAGCGTATGCAGCGGGTCGACCTCTTGCGCTATCAGGTCGAGGAGATCAACCGCGCGGGGTTGCAACCGGGTGAAGAAGAAGAGCTGACCGCCGAACGCGCTCGTCTGGCGAACGCGGATCGTCTGGCCCATGACGCGGCGGCGGCGTATATGGCGCTCGCCGGCAGCGATGACCTCGATATCGGGGGCGGCGCGATTCCGGCTCTTCGCCAGGCAACGTCGGAGCTTGCGTCGATCTCGACGATCGATCCGACGATCAACGGCCTATCCGAACGGGCGACCGAGCTTCTGTACCTTGCCGAGGATCTGGCAACGGAGGCAAGAACATATCGCGATTCGATCGACGCCGATCCTGGACGGCTGGCGTTGGTCGACGAGCGACTTGCCGAAATCCGGCAGTTGCAGCGCAAATACGGAGCGAGCGTCGCTGACATTCTCGATCACGCGCGGGCGGCCGAAGAAGAGCTGGAACGGCTGACCGGCTCCGAAGTAGACACCGAGACGCTCGCGGCGCGGGCGGATGCGCTCTCGCGCGAGGCCGGCGAGCTCGCCGCGCGGTTATCTGAAAAGCGGTCCAGTGTGGCCGAATCTCTTGCGGCCGATGTGGAGCGATCGATCGCGCGCCTCAACATGGGTACAGCTGAATTTGCGGTTTCACTCGATCGGGTCGAAGACGACCGTGGCGTTCCCGTTCGCGGCAACGGAGGCGGCGAAACGCGGTTCCTGGTTGATGCGTCCGGTATGGATCGCGTTTCGTTTCTCATCGCCCCAAACCCCGGCGAAGGACTGAAACCGTTGAGCAGGATCGCCTCCGGAGGTGAGACGGCGAGACTCATGTTGGCGTTGAAGTCGATCCTCTCGGAGGCTGATCAGACGCCGACGCTGATCTTTGACGAGATTGACGTCGGTGTCGGTGGACGATCAGGTCAGGTCGTGGGTGAGACGCTCTGGTCCCTGACGAAGAACCACCAGGTCGTTGTCATTACCCATCTGCCGCAGATTGCCGCCTTCGGGGATCTGCATTTTCAGATCGTCAAGAGCGAGCGGGACGGCCGTGTGGTTTCCACTATTGAGTCCCTCGACGAATCGGCCCGCAAGCAGGAACTGGCCGCGATGCTCGACGGCACGCCTGTGACCGAGAGCGCGCTGCAAAGCGCCGCCGAGATGCTCGATCGTGCTGTCGCCGCAAAGCGCGGCCGCGATCGATCCCGGCGGCGGAAGAGCTAGGCAATATTCCGTTGGTATACTCGGCAGTCGACCGCGAGGAGCAATCGGATCCTCGCCGTCAACGTCGACAAGGAGGAGCCGCGCCATGGGCGTAAACATGAAGATGATTCAGCAGATGCAGACGCGGCTCGAGACGATGCAGCGCGAGCTCGCCGAGACAATCGTGGAGGGAACGGCCGGCGGCGGTGTCGTTACCGCCCAGGTGACCGGCGCCCGAGAGTTTCGAGGAATCTCGATCGACCCGAGCGTTGTCGACCCGGAGGACGTCGAGGTCCTCGAAGATTTGATCACCGTCGCCATTCAGGACGCGATGAATCGTGCCAATTCGGTCGCCGAAGAGAAGATGGGCGCCGTGACCGGTGGCCTTCGTATTCCCGGGCTGATGTAGCCGGCAACATTCGCAACGCGACTTTGCGGCGCGCAGCGGGGCGAGCCCGATGGTGAATTCGGAACCCACCCCGTTTGCCGTCGGTGACGTGGTGCGGCTCAAGAAACCGCACCCGTGCGGTGGCTTCGATTGGATTGTCACGCGGCTCGGGGCAGACATCGGCGTCAAGTGTGTCACCTGCGGCCGGCGAGTCCTCCTGCCACGTCGGGATCTCGAGCGGCGGATGAGGCTATTCGTCGCCCGAGCGCCGGCGATCGATCAGGACTCGAGCACAATTGATCCGCATGCCAGCGTCGTGGCGGCCGGCGAGGTTGATTCTTGAGCGAGCCCGCGGCCGCCGTGACGAGCGTCGTCGGCGAATACCTCGACACGCCCGGCGACGGCAGCTCGCGCGAGCGGCGCGTTCTTCGTCCCCGGCAGCATGGCTCATTCCGGGCGGTGCTCAGGAACTATCCGTTTCTGCGGCTGTGGACGGCGCAGGCCGTCTCACAGACCGCGAACAGCATGGTCGACTTTTCACTTTTGCTCCTTGTCGGACAAACGGTCGATTTCCACAACGTCGCGCAAGCCAATACAGCGGTCAGTTTTGTAATCCTGGCTTTTTCGCTGCCAGCGGTGATCTTTGGCCCGATCGCCGGCGCCGTTGCCGACCGAGTGAGCCGCCGCAATGTGATGGTGGCCACCAACGCCGCCCGCGCGGCGCTTGTGGTGCTCTTCCTGCTCGTGCAGCCCACCTGGCCCGTCCACATAGCACTCGCCTCGTATTACGCCATGGCGTTTCTCTTCGGGGCGGTGGGCCAATTCTTCATGCCGGCCCAGGGCGCCTCGATTCCCGCTCTCGTGCCGCGGGAGCAGCTAACAGCAGCGAACGCGCTTTTCAATCTCACGTTCACCGCGACGCAATTGCTCGGGTTTGCCATTCTCGGCCCACTTCTGTCCCAGGCACTGGGCGTCGACATGCTCTTTATCGTGACGATGATCGCGTTCGTGCTCTCGGCGCTCCTCACAGTCTGGCTGCCGGCAATGCCAATTCCGCATCGGGTCGTCAACGTGGTGGAACGGGTCAGTGCCGCCAGACGCGTCTGGTCCGATATCCACGAAGGGTTGGTCTACATCAAACAGGATGCCATCCTCACGAAGTCAATCGCCTATCTCACGTTCGCGACGACCATTTTCATGCTCATCGCCGCGCTAGCGCCGAACTTCGTGGCGACCGTCGTGGGGCTCCCGCCGAGCGATATCGGTTACCTCGTGGCCCCGGCTGGAATCGGCGTCATTGTCGGCGTTGTCATCGTGCCGAAGCTCGTGAGTCGTTTTCGGCGCGACGCGCTGATCGACTGGGCAGTGGTGGTGGGCGGGCTCTCGCTGCTTCTGTTATCGCTGAGTCGCGCGATTCTCAGTCGCGTGTTGCCTCATGGGGTCGTGCCCCAGATGCTCGAGGTGGTCGTGGCCGGCGCGCTGGCGGCCATCCTCGGCATTTGCAACGCGCTTGTGCTGGTGCCGTCCCAGACCATCTTGCAGGAGCGATCCCACGAACATATACGAGCGCGGGTCTATGCGACGTTCTTCACCATCACTAGCGTTGTCTCGTTCATCCCGATCTTCTTTGCGGCGGCCGCGGCGGACCTGTTCGGCGTGGTGACAGTGCTGGCCTGGGTGGCCATCCTGCTGATTGCTGTCGGAGCGTCCAGCCTGGCCCGATCCTGGAGAGCGCACCAGCAGCGCTACGAGCGGGTGCGCACCCGTCATCGCCAGGGACCTGAGGCTGTTCCCCCGGTGGGCTGAGGTCAATCGACCGGGTAGCCGAGTGCTTTGGCGTGTGCCAGCGCAAGCTGGAGGTACTGGCGGATCATCTGTTCGTCGTCGAGTTCGAGCGCCGGCGCGTGCAGGAGCCGTGCGATCCTGGCTACGTCATCGTCGGCGAGCACATCGGCGGCGTCCTCATTCAGGAATCCGGCGGCGACCAGAACCTCGAGCTGCTCGTGCCGATCGACCTGCAGGACGCGGCAGATGCGATCCAGGACGTCGCGGCTGACGCCCCGCTCGCCCGATTCGAGCCGGCTCAGTGTGCTGCCGTCGATTTCTGCCAGGTGAGCAACCTGCTTTTGCGCTAATCCGCGCTCGCTTCGCAGGCGTGTCAACACGCGTGCTAACGTCTGTACTCGGTCCCGAGGCCAGGCGACCATCAGCGTTCGACATAGTTCTGCACCGATTCGGTGGCGGCTATCTCTCCAGGAAACAAGGAGCCGCGCCAATTGGCGCGGCTCTCGTTCTTCGTTGCCCTGTCGTTCCCGGTGAGCCGCGAAGGACTCGAACCTTCAACCAGCTGATTAAGAGTCAGCTGCTCTGCCAATTGAGCTAGCGGCCCGACCAACAAAGTTTAGCAAGTTGGCAAAATCGGTGTCAATCATGGCCAGCGGTTTGCGCTGGCTCGAGGTTCGGCCGGCGGGTCGCCCAGGTCTCGGAACGCTCATAGGCGTCGGCGATGCGAAGGATGGTTGCCTCAGCAAACGCTGGACCCAGGATCTGGAGCGAGACCGGGAGGCCGTCACTGAACCCGCACGGGATGGCCACACCCGGAATTCCGGCCATGTTCGCGGGAATCGTGAAGACATCTGCCAGATACATCTGATATGGATCGTCCGTGCGCGCTCCAAGCGGAAACGCGACCGTTGGGGACGTCGGTGCGACAATCGCGTCGACCTTGGACCAGGCTTCGTCAAAATCCCGCTTGATCAACGTGCGGACCTTCTGAGCCTTCACGTAATAGGCATCGTAGTAGCCGGAGCTGAGCGCGTAGGTCCCGAGCATGATCCGCCGCTTGACCTCGGGTCCGAAGCCTTCACCGCGCGTTCGCTCGTAGGTTTCGCGCAGTGATCGGAGCCTCGATCGCCAGCCCGTATTTCACACCGTCGTACCGGGCAAGATTGGCGCTCGCCTCAGCCGGGGCGGTGATGTAGTACGTTGGCAGCGCGTATTCGGTGTGGGGCAGATTCACCTTGACGAGCTCGGCGCCTAGCGACCGCAGACGCTCGATGGCCCGATCCACCGCGTCCGCGACACCTGGCTCCATCCCCTCGACGGTGTATTCGCCGGCCACGCCAATCTTCATGCCGGAAATATCCCCCGACAGAGCCGACCGATAGTCAGGCACTGCCTCACGGGACGAGGTTGAATCCTGGGGGTCATGTCCGGCGATCGCCTGCAGCGTGATAGCGGCGTCTTCGACCGTGCGCGCGAATGGACCGATTTGATCCAGACTCGAGGCGAAGGCCATCAGCCCGAGGCGAGAGACGCGCCCGTAGGTTGGCTTCAGGCCGACGACGCCGCAAAATCCAGCTGGCTGGCGGATGGATCCTCCGGTATCGGAACCCAGGCTGACTGCGGCTAGGCCGGCAGCCACGGCCGCGGCGGGACCGCCGCTACTCCCTCCGGGAACGCGATCGGTACTCCATGGGTTCTTCACCGGTTTGAATGCGGAGTTTTCGTTCGACGAGCCCATGGCGAACTCATCGGTATTGGCCTTGCCGAGAAACACCGCGCCCTGTTCGCGAAGTCGCCGCACGACCGTCGCGTCGTACGGTGGGCGAAATCCTTCGAGAATTCGCGATCCGGCGGTGGTCGGTGCATCGACGGTGCAGAGCACGTCCTTGAGTGCGACGGGAATTCCCGTCAACGGCAACGCATCGCCGGCAGCCAGTCGCCGATCAGCTGCAGTGGCCTGAGCGAGGGCCACATCGCGCATGACATGCAGGTAGACGCCCAGCTCAGCGTCAAATTGGTCGATCCGCTCGAGGTGGGCCTCGGCCAATTCGATGGCCGAGATTTCACGTGAATCGAGCGCTCGCCTTGCTTCGGCGGCGGTGAGATCCGTGGCACGGCGGAGTGGATCAGGCACCGCTAGGCGTCCTCCACAGAAGCACCGAGGATGGCATGGACCTCGAAGAAGCCATCGGCTTGCCGCGGCGCATTTTCGAGCACTGCCTCGCGAGGAAGTGAATTTGTGACCACATCGGGCCGCATCACGTTTGTCATGGCGATGACTTGCGCCGTCGGCGGGATGGCATTCGTATCGAGTCTGTCGATCGCTTCTATGTGCTCGAGAATCGAGGAGAGTTGACCTTGCAGCCGGGTTATCTCGGCGTCACTCAGACCTAGCCGTGCCAGCGCGGCCACATATTCAACTTCTTCTCGGCTTAGGGGCATGATCTCGAATCCAATTCAAGTGTCTATTGCACGTTGGCAGTCGTGCCCGTCGCGACAACCGGTGGAGTCTATCATGGCCACTTTCTGTTGTAGACTGGCCGGGTCACTAGCCCGCTGCAATGCCCCTCAGGCTACTTTTCTTTGCTGGGAACCATTGGTGAGTCGCGCTGGCATCCGCAGCCAGGACGCCGTTGGTGGCCCAGTCAACGATCGCGCGGTATTGGAAGTTGACGCACCTGCACGTTTTCTTGACTGGGGCCCATGAGTCGTTCTCGCGCTAACCGATCCTTGTGCCTTGCCGCGCTTGTTGCTGGCTTCTTGCTGGTGGCGTGCGCCGAAGAGGATAGCGGTCCCCAATTTGCAACCGACCCCAGGCCGACGCGCGCTCCCACGGAGGCGGTGGCCGCCGCATCTCCGGCATTCCTGCCAACCGCGGCGGCGATCGCAACTCCGGCCTCATTCACCGATCTTCTTGCGGTTCGTGGTGCTGCAACAGTCGTCCACGTAGTTTCAGGCAACGATGTCTGGTCCGTTTCGAGTGACGGAGAGGCGAGCCGACTCTTCGAGGCGCCGGGTGGTTCCGCGATCCTCGCCATCGATCCGTCCCCTGATGGGCAAGCGGTTGCCGTCTTGCTGGAGGCAGGGTCAAGCGGGCCACGAACGTCACAAGTGGTCATCGTCGATGCGACCGGGTCGGTTGTGGACAGCGTCGAGGCGCCGGTCGGAGCCGCGGCAACTCCTGTCGCCAGGCCTCCCGGCAGCGAGCCAACCATTGACTGGTCTCCTCAAGGAGACCGGGTTCTCGCGCAGTTCGAAACCGGGGAAGTCATCGAGATTCTGATTGATGAAAGCGACGAGCCAGTCTCGCTCGACTTTGACGGCGCTGCTGGATCCGTGATTGAGCCGGAATGGTCCCCAACCGGGCAAAGTGTCGCGTTCGTCTCCGAAAGCGAAGACGGTGAGACGCGCTCCTTGCAATTGCTCGATGTCACAAATGGAGAAATCACGACCGTGGTCACGCCGTTGCGGGGGCGCCTGGTCGTCGATTTCGCCTGGTTACCCGACGGTGTGTCGCTGCTATTCACCGAAGGGGGTGCGCCGGGCAGCGCAATCACCGGTATCGACCTGTGGCAGGTCGACGCCAGCGGGGAGAATCGCGCGCTGGTTGCCAGTGCGGGAACGGTCGCTCCCGTGGCCAGGATTACCAACCTCAGCCCGTCGCCAGATGGGCGAAGTGTGGCGTACGCGGTGCTTGTTCCGGGACCCCGAGGTCCCGCCGTCGACAGCGTGTGGGTACGCAGTCTGGCCTCCGGCATCGGCTTCCGCATTGCGATGCCTTCGGTCGCGTCAATTGACGATATCTGGTGGACCGAGGAAGGGCTCGTGATTTCGGTCCTGACCGGGCCGACGGCGCAGGGGCGGCCGCCGACTCAAGCGCTGCTCCAGGCCAAACGGGATGGATCGATAAGCGCCCTCTGGGCTGCGCCGCCTGTGGCTACGCCGCCCGCGGCTGCGACCCCGACCGCGCGAGCAGCCTCGAGCTAACTGTCGCTCGATGTGAGCGATCGATCCCCGGCTTCCGGCTCGCGTATCTCTTCCGCGTCGAAAATGTTCATCGCGGCGCGGATGCGGACCCGAGCGCGTTCTTCCTCGTCGGCGGTTGCTCCGTCGTCTTGCTGGGCCGGGGGCGGCTCCGTACGCTCGATCGACGGCACTTTGGATGGGAGCCGCGACCATCTCGCTCCGCAGAATGCATTGCAGCGAAATGTTCCTGCCAAGAAGCCGAGACAGTACGCCCCCCACTGTTTCGCGCACGTCGTCGCTGTTGAGCTTGTCGCGGTGAAAGGGGTAGGGCACGGCAAGTGTTATCTGGTTGCCTGAAATCGCAACGGGATCGACTTCGCTCAACAACGCCTCGATTCTCCGGTTGAGCGCCTTGACATCCGCCCGCACATTCGGCCAGAGCTCGGCGATGTGTTCGATCTCGAATGCGCGATTGCCGGCCGGCGCGCCATTGGCAGGAGCCTCCGGGACCGGTATTGACCGAAGAGGGGTAATCGCCGCGGGTTCGGGGTGCTCGGATCGTGCGGGTTCTTGCGCCGGGATCTCCCTGATGGACGTCGGAGCGCGCACTCGGTCTCGCAACGAGGTTGGGGGCGCCGGAGCCGCGGCCGTCGGGTCGACACGGGCTTGCTCAACCGACCGTTCGCCGCCAAGCGACCTGTTGGGATCTGGTGCGGCAAGCGCCGCCGCCTCGACGAGCGCGACTTCCAGCGGGAGTTGCGGGTACGGCGCGTGTTTGATGCTGAAGTCGATCTCACCAAACCGCCGCGCCATTGCGGCCAACTCGGACAGAGAAAACATGGCGGCCAGTTCGCGAGCGCGGCCGTCAGCGTCGCTCGTGCCGCCGGACCGTTCCAGCAGGAGCAGCCGAAGATAGGCAAGAAGCTGCCGATTGAGCTGGCGCGGGTCTTCTCCCTCGTCGACAGCATCCTGCACCACGCGCAGAGCCTGGCCGGCGTCATGGTGTCCAAGCGCTTCGACGAGTCCCTCGACACGTTCATTCCTGCTCAAACCGAGCGCGGCGGTGACATCCTCAACGGTGATCGCGGCGGAATCTGATTCCTTACGCGACGTCGCCGAACCCAATGCCAGGCGCTCGAACAAACCAAGCGCGTCGCGCAGACTCCCTGTGGCATGACGGGCGATCAGGCGAAGCGCATCGGCGTCAGCTGAAATGCCCTCTAACGACGCGACAGTCTGCAACCGGCGAACCATGTCGTCGAGGCCGACGCGCCGGAAGTCGAACCGCTGGCAGCGGGAGACGATTGTCGGAAGGAGCTCCTCGGGGTCTGTGGTGGCAAGGATGAAACGGGTATGGGCGGGCGGTTCTTCCAGCGTCTTGAGGAAGGCATTTGCCGCGGCGCCGGTGATTTGATGCGATTCGTCGATGATGTAGACCTTGGACCGAAGCTGCGCGGGTGCGTAGCGGACGCGCTCGCGCAGATCGCGGATGTCGTCGATGCCGCGATTGCTCGCGGCGTCGATCTCGACGATGTCGGGCGACGCGCCGGCATTGATGGCCAGGCAGTTCGCGCACGCGTTGCAGGGACGCAGGCTGGGGTCGTCCTGGAGACAATTGATCGCTTTGGCGAGCACTCGGGCCGTGGTTGTCTTGCCAGTGCCGCGAGGACCACTGAACAGATAGGCGTGAGCGACCTTGTTGAGCCGAACGGCGTTTTGCAGGGTGCGGACGATGTGCTCTTGGCCGACCAACTCCTCGCTGTCAAACGACTGGGGGCGGTACTTTCGATACAACGAGGACGTGGAGGAGGCAACCGACCTTCGCGGGTCGCTCGCCTCGGGGCTTTTCGCTGGCGGGCCCTCGTGGCTGTCACTCTCGCCGAAGAGCGACGGTGCCGTCATGCGGAATCTCCTCTAGAGCATTGCCAAATCAGGGAAATCGATCCATTCACCGGTGTCCGTACAGGAGTATAGTCGACGCGGTCTGCGGTTTTGCTCCGAGCGGCGGTCGGTGAAGGAACTCGCTTTTGGGCACGCTCTTTATCGTGGCGACGCCGATCGGTAATTTGGAGGACCTTTCGCCGAGGGCCGTTCGTGTCTTGCGAGAAGTTGCCCTGATTGCGGCCGAAGATACACGCCATAGCCGCCGTTTGCTGAGACATTTCGAGATCAACACGCCAACTGTCAGCTACCACGAGCACAACCAGCGCAGCCGGCGCGAGCACCTGCTGGAGGCCCTGGCATCCGGCGACGTCGCGTTGATCACGGACGCTGGAACTCCTGGAGTTTCCGACCCCGGCGCGGACCTGGTCGCTGCCGCACTCGCTACCGGGTACCGCGTGTCACCCATACCGGGTGCCTCGGCTCTGGCCGCTGCCGTGAGCGCCTCAGGACTGATCGATGGTCCATTCCTGACACTTGGGTTCCTGCCCAGAGAGCGAGGGGAGCGCCTGCGATTGGTTGCTCGCGCCGCGACGGCTGGCTTCCCGCTCGTCATATTCGAATCCGCGCGGCGTCTTGGATCGACATTGCAGGACCTGGTGGAAATTCTTGGCGATAGGAGAGCCGTGATCTTGCGCGAGCTGACAAAGATCCACGAGGAAGTGCGTGCCGGCTCGTTGAGCGAGCTTCGGGATTGGACCAAGGATGCCGACCCGCGGGGCGAGATTGCGCTGGTCATCGCGGCCTCTCCGCAGATCGCCGCGGCCAATGATGACGCCGAAGCAGTAGTTCGCAGCCTTCGCCAATCCGGGCTCAGCGCCAGTCAGACTGCCCGCGAGGCGGCATCGATTACCGGTCTGCCTCGCTCCGAGCTCTACAAGCTTGCCATGGCCGTGGAAGCGCCCGGGTCAGTCGGGTTGAAAGGCCAGCTTGCGTTGCCGGATCAGGATGCTTTGCAAGATTCCCTCGGCGATCAAGAAGGTCCAGAGCGATGAGAGCCCAGCGCTAATGAATGGCAATGTGATGCCGGTCACTGGCATCAGGCCGACGTTCATGCCGATGTTGACGAACGCCTGGAAGAACAGCATCCCGGTAATGCCGATCGCTAGCGACTGACCGAGTCCGTCCCGGGCGACCTCCGAGACGTGTAGACAGCGCCAGAGCAGGATCAAGAACATCAGCATCAGCGCCAGCATCCCGACAAAGCCAAACATGCCGCTGGCATGCGCGAAAATGAAGTCAGACTCCCGGACCTTGAGCAATCCGAGCTGGCTCTGCGTCCCGCCTTCGATGCCGAACCCTCGCAACCCACCGGATCCGATACTGATACGCGCCTGAATCAAATTGAAGCCATCGCCGCGCGCATCGGCCTCCGGATTGAGAAAGATGGTCCAGCGGCGACGCTGGTAATCGGCCAGCAGAAACTCCCAGGCGAGGAAAACGGTGAGCGGCGCCGCTGCGCCGACGGCGATCCAGTAGCGCCTTCGCGTATGGGCAAGCGCCATGATGGCGACCCAGATGACACCGTAGACGAGGCTTGTGCCCAGGTCGGGCTGACGAAAGACCAGTGCCATTGGCAAGAGCACGATCAGCAACGAAACAACAAAATTGCCGAGCTCTCGCATAGCAGGACCGCGCGACGCGACGAACGACGCGAGAGCCAGCAATGTGGCGATCTTGGCGAACTCGGAAGGTTGGACCGTCGTAAAGCCGAGGTCGAACCATCTGCGCGATCCGGCAATTTCGACGCCGATGCCGGGAACCAGCACCAGCAGCAGCGCGATCATCGCCGCGCCGTATATGGCCCAGGAAAGCGATCCGAGAATGCGATAGTCGATGCTGGCGACGACGAGCATGAGGACTAGCCCCAGCGAGCCGTACAGCGCCTGTCGAACGCCAAGATTGGAGGGGGCCAGCGCTCCGCCGCCATCAGCGCTGTAGATGGTGACAGCACTGAAACCCATCAGGATCACGGTGGTAAACAGGATATAGAAATCGAAGTCTTTCCAACCCCGCCCCAGTCGATTCAACGTCGTTCTCTCACCTATCGCTTCTCGCTCAGCGCACGGCGCCTAGAGCACCGAGACATCGTTGATCGTGATATGGAACGCATAACCAAGCGCCTCGGCGGCTCGCCTGGACATCAGCATACGGGGCAAAAAGATCTCGAAATAGTGCATCACCGGGGCGATCGAGGTGTCAATCTCGAGCTCGAGCGTGACTGACCTGGTGTCGGGATCGATGCGCAGCCGCGACGAGGTGGCGGCGAAATTGACTCTGTCATGCTGGTCGAACGTGGTTGGATCGGGGTTGCGGACCCGAGACCGATGCACATCTGCCTTGTCGGCGAGGATCAGGGCAGCGGAGACGGCATGCACGGGCTCCCCGATGTGCCCCTCGTCTTCATGGGAGCCGATCGCGCCCATCACGATCGCCGTGTCTTCCGGCGTTGCGCCAAGTCTGCGCAAAATTCCGTGGGCGAGCAGGGCGCCCGTGCGGGCATGATCGAAGCGGCTGACGACGTTGCCGAGGTCGTGGAGATAGGCGGCAATTGCCGCGAGCTCTTGCTGCCGGCGGTCGAAGCCCATCCGCTTCAGGATATTGCGCGCGATGTTGGCTACCAGACCGACATGGCGGAATCCGTGCTCGGTGTAGCCAATCGCCCCTAAATTGCGATTCGCGTTCCGGATGAATGACTGAACTTCCGGATCGGCTTTCACCGCGTCCAGGCTGACGGATGCTTTGCCGCCGCTGGCCTGACCGTCGCTCGAGGCTCGGAACGGATCGACGTCGTCGCCCTCCACGGCGCGCGAGGCAGGCCGCTGGCGGCGGGAAATGGCAATCTCGGGTACTTCAGTCATGCGCGCCTCGCCCGGTGGAACGCAATGCGATCTTCCTCAGAGAGTATAGGGAGAATTCCCGGGCACGGGCTTTTCGCGTCCGACATCTGCGCCCCAAATCCGGCGGTTGCTACCTCCTACGAACGGGTATCATGCAATGCCTCGCCGGGTCCGGGTGGCCGGTGTCGGCCTCGTCTTCCCGCCATAATCAGGTGGTTCTAGGAATGGGTGGAGATCTCGACGCGGAGCGGATTCAGGTCGAAGCGATCGGGGAACCGGGTGATCGCCGATTCAGGCTCCTGTCGATTGTCAACGGCCAGACCTACGCGGTCTGGATGGAAAAGCAACAGGTCCATGCCCTGGGGTTGGCGCTCGAACAAATGCTTGCGCGCCTTCCCGACGCCGGACCCGTGCTACCTGTGACGCCAGGTCTTGCCGAGTTCGACCTTGAAACTCGGAAGCAGTTTCGGGTCGGCCGCATGGAGCTGGGCTACGACGATGACGAGGACCGCATCGTCATCGTCGCCCACGATCTGAATAGCCCTGAAGACAACGACGCCGCGTTCGCGTGCCGCGTGACGCGGGAGCAAGCGCGGGACTTGAGCGCGGAGTCCGCCGCGGTCGTCGCCGCCGGCCGGCCGCGCTGCACGATGTGCGGGGAACCGATGGGGCCCGGTCCACACGTTTGCCCCCAGCAGAACGGTCACTTCCGCCACGATCTGGAAGCCGTGGAAGATGTCGAAGATGTCTGAAGAAGGGCCCTTTCCATTGCTCATGCGGGCACTGGATTGACAAAGAATCGTCACATGCCATACGATTCTCCGCACTGGTGGATAATCCGCCTGACGCGTGGTGCAGGATCGATGAGATCTTTGTTCGCAAGCATCGTCATTTCCTCGGTAGCGGGCCTCGTACTTACGGGGCTCCCGGTAGGGGGCCGCGTGCGCTAGGGAGGCCAACTGATCGGCGGAAGCCGAGAACAACGTAGTCGAGTTCCTGGGTCGGCCTCCCACTGATGGGAGGCCGTTTTGATGTCAGAGATCGAGGACGTGAACCTGAGAAGCGAGGGAACCCGGATTAACTGCCCGGGATCCCGGGGAAGGGGACAGTGATGGCAGCGACTGGAACCGCAACACCGAGAACGACGCCAGGCGGGCGCGGCACAACGGAACGCCCGGTGCTGACCGGGTCACAGATCGTCTGCCGCGCGCTCGAAGACGAGGGTGTGGACACCGTTTTCGGATATCCGGGCGGGGCGGTGATCCCGCTCTACGATGCGTTGCCAGGCGCAGGGTTTCACCACGTCCTGGTCCGGTTCGAGCAGTGGGCGGCATTGGCGGCCGAGGGCTATGCGCGAGCCACCGGCAAACCAGGGGTCTGCCTGGTGACTTCGGGCCCAGGTGCGACGAACCTCGTCACCGGGCTCGCCGATGCGATGCTGGACTCCGTGCCGGTCGTGGCCATCACCGGACAGGTTATCCAACCGTTGATCGGTCGCGACGCCTTCCAGGAAGTCGACATCACCGGTATCACGCTGCCGGTCACGAAGCACAACTACCTGGTGAACCGCATTCAGGATCTGGCCCCGACGTTCAAAGAGGCGTTTCACCTGGCGACGACCGGGCGGCCCGGACCCGTGCTCATCGACATTCCGAAGACGCTGTTCCTGCAACAACACGAGTACGAATATCCGGATACTGTCTACCGCCGTGGGTATCAGCCGACCTCAGTGCCGAACATGCGACAGGTGCGGCTAGCCGCCGAGGCGATCAAGAAGGCGCGCAAGCCACTGATCATGGCCGGCCACGGCATCATGTTGAGCGGCGCCACCGAGCTGTTCCGCACATTTGTGGAGAAGACCGGCATTCCGATCGCGTTCACGCTCCTTGGGCTCGGCTCGTTCCCGGAGTCGCACCCTCTCGGGCTGGGGCTCATGGGGATGCACGGGCACAAACACGTCAACGACGCCCTCGACGAGTGCGACCTGCTCATCAATATCGGGGCCCGCTTCGACGACCGGGCTACAGGCCAGGTCAGTGGCTTCGCCCAAAACGCCTTCGTCGTTCACGTCGACATCGACCCGGCCGAGATCGGGAAGAATGTACGAACTGACGTCCCTGTGGTGGGAGACGCCGGCGAAGTGTTGAAGCTGCTGATCCCCGAAGTCGAGGAAACCCGTCATGACGACTGGATGGCCTGGATCGACTCGCGGCGCGACCGAGCGCTCGACGAGGCGCTGGAGGAGCGGCCGGCATGGCCAGAGCCGTACACAATCATCAAGACCATTGCGGAGGCGACAAATGGTGAGGCGATCCTGACTACCGACGTCGGGCAGCATCAGATGTGGGCCGCCCAACACTTCGGTTTCAACCACCCGGATCGCTGGATCACATCTGGGGGCCTCGGCACCATGGGCTTCGGCTTGCCGTCGGCCATCGGAGCCAAGATTGGCCGGCCCGATCTGGAAGTCTGGGCGGTGATCGGTGACGGCGGTTTTCAAATGTCCTGCAACGAGCTCGCGACTGTGGTGCAAGAGAAGCTCGACATCAATATCGCGATCATCAACAACGGCTATCTCGGGATGGTCCGCCAATGGCAGGACCTGTTCCACGCCAAGAATTACTCCGAGGTCAAGATCGGCGCGCCGAACTTCGAGAAGCTTGCCGAGGCGTACGGCATCACCGGCATCACCGTCCGCTCCGATGCGGAGATTCGTCCGGCAATTGAACGGGCGCGATCGATTCAGGGACCGGTACTGATCGATTTTGTGATCGAGCCCGAGGCGAACGTCTGGCCAATCGTCCCACCCGGCGCCGCGAATTCCGGGATGCTGCATCAGCAGCGGTTTGAAGGGTAGGTGGCATCGTGAAGTCTCGTCATACGCTCAGCGTTCTGGTCGAGGACCATCCCGGGGTGCTCAACCGCGTGGTCTCGCTGCTGCGGCGGCGTTCATTCAACATCGACTCGATCACGGTCGGGCACTCGGAGCAGCCCGGGGTCTCGCGGATGACCATCGTGGTTATCGGCCGGGACGAGGAAGTGGAGCAGGCCGGTAAGCAGCTCTACAAGCTGATGGAAGTGCTGAAGGTCATCGACGTCACCTCGTTGAACTGCGTCGCGCACGAGATGGCGCTGATCAAAGTGGCGGCGAAATCGCAAACGCGCTCGGAGATCCTGCAGATCGCGCAGATCTATGACGCGCGCGTCGTCGATGCCAGCCCAACGACGTTGCTGATCGAAGCCACCGGCCCGGAGACCCACATCGATGGCCTGTTGAACATGCTAAAAGCCTTCGGCATCCGTGAGCTGGTGCGCACCGGACCGGTTGCCATGATGCGAGGATCGACAACGGTGGGGGTCAAAGAGGGCGCTCGGGCGGAGCGTGAACTCGCTGTTGCCGGCAACGGCTCGACGCCACACGCGAACTGAGTTCGGGGTCGCCGTAACGGCGCTTCTGCCGTGAGGCAGGCGGACAACCCGGGCGGTGGGTCCGGAGGACAATGGCAGCGCACGGCGCTGGAACGATCAAGGGAGAAGATGCATGCCCGCGAAGGTCTATTACGAGAGCGATGCCGGACTCGAGGCGCTTCAGGACAAGACCGTGGCCGTCATCGGTTACGGCAGCCAGGGTCACGCCCATGCTCTCAACCTGCGCGACTCCGGCATCGACGTGGTCGTTGGGCTGCATGAGGGAAGCAAGAGCCGGGCGAAGGCGGAGGCGGACGGGCTTCGCGTCACCTCGGTGGCAGACGCGGTGCGCGATTCCGATGTGATCATGGTGCTGGTTCCGGATCATATTCAGAAGCGTCTCTACGAGGAGGAAATCTCTCCGAATCTGGCTCCCGGCAAAACGCTGATGTTCGCCCACGGATTCAACATCCACTTCGGTGCCATCACCCCGCCGCCCGGGATCGACGTCGCGATGATCGCCCCGAAGAGTCCCGGACATCGCTTGCGCGAGCTGTTCCAGGAAGGGGTCGGCGTTCCGGCTCTCCTTGCCGTGCACCAGGACGCGACGGGCCGGGCCACGGACACGGCGCTGGCCTATGCCAGAGGGCTCGGATCGCTACGGGCTGGCGTGCTGGGCACCACGTTCAAGGAAGAGACCGAGACGGACTTGTTCGGCGAGCAAGCCGTCCTCTGTGGCGGCGCCAGCCATTTGATCGAAGCCGGTTTCAACACGCTTGTCGACGCGGGGTACCAGCCCGAGATTGCCTACTTCGAATGCCTGCACGAGCTCAAGCTGATTGTCGATCTCATCTATGAGGGTGGGCTCGAGTACATGCGCTATTCGGTGAGTGACACCGCGGAGTTCGGCGATTACTACGCTGGACCTCAGGTCATCGACGATCACGTCAAGGAAACGATGAGCGGGTTGCTGGCGCGCATCCAGGATGGATCGTTCGCCCAGGAATGGATCGCGGAGAACGAAGCGGGTCGAGAGCGATTCCTGAGTATGCGCGAGAGGGCACAGGGCAGCAGAGTCGAGCAGGTCGGCGCCGAGCTGCGGAAAATGATGCCCTGGCTGAAGAAGGGCCGGCCGGTCGCGGTCGCTGGCCAGACTGGAGACTGAGCGATGCCGGAGGAAGATGTACGAGGCACGGAGCAAACGCGGGTCATCGTCTTCGACACGACGCTGCGAGACGGCGAGCAGTCACCCGGCGCGACGCTGACCGCCGACGAAAAGCTCGAGGTTGCCGACGCACTCGTGGAGCTTGGCGTCGACGTCATGGAGGCGGGATTCCCGGCGGCGTCGCCTGGCGATTTCGAGGCGGTGCGGGCCATTGCCAATCGCGTCAAGGGTGTCACCGTAGCCGGACTGGCCCGGTGCAACGAGAGCGACATCGAGCGGGCAGCGATGGCGATCAAGGGCGCCGAGGCAGCCCGGATCCACACCTTCATCGCGACCTCGGATATCCACCTCAAGCACAAGTTGCGGATGTCGCGCCCCGAAGTGCTCGAGCGCGTCGATCAGATGGTCCGGTTCGCAAAGTCGTTCACGGACGACATCGAGTTTTCGGCTGAGGACGCCACGCGGTCGGACTGGGAATTCCTGTCGCACGTCTTCGGCGCCGCGATCGCGGCCGGAGCGACGACGATCAATGTCCCGGACACCGTCGGCTACACCTCGCCACTCGAGTACGCGGCGCTCATGGAACACCTCACCGCGAGCGTGCCCGGCATCGAGCGGGCCATCATCTCCGTTCATTGTCACGACGACCTCGGGATGGCCACGGCAAACACGCTGGCGGCCGTACGAGCCGGAGCGCGTCAAGTCGAAGTGACCATGAACGGAATCGGCGAGCGCGCGGGCAACACCTCGCTCGAAGAGGTCGTCATGGCATTGGCGACGCGCGGAGACCAGTTTGGTGGCGGCATGACGCGCATTCGCAAAGAACGCCTGGTTCCCGCCAGCCGGCTCGTCAGCACCCTGACCGGGGTTCCGGTTCAGCCAAACAAGGCCATCGTCGGTGCTAACGCCTTTGCCCACGAGGCCGGCATCCACCAGGACGGGATGCTGAAGGAGCGCACGACCTACGAAATCATGGATCCAACCGACGTCGGGTGGGAGGGGACCCGGCTCGTGCTGGGCAAGCACTCCGGGAGAGCCGGGTTCCGCAATACGCTGCAGGAAATTGGCATTCGTCTGGACGAGGACCAGCTCAACGAGACGTACCAGCGCTTCCTGGCTCTGGCCGACCGCAAGAAGACCGTCACCGCTGCTGACCTGGTGGCGCTCGTGAGTGACCAGCTCGAGGTTGGCGATGACCCGTTGCAGCTCGTTCGTTGGAACGCGAGCATCGGCTCCGCGGGACCGGCTACCGGGAGCGTTGTGGTCAGCCACGAAGGAACCGAGATTAGCGGCGACGGCCAGGGGAACGGCGCCGTCAACGCGCTATTTCAGGCCATCGACGCGGCGGTGGCGATTCCCTGCGAGCTGGAGGAGTACCACGTCGAAGCGGTCACGCCTGGTGAAGACGCCCAGGGACAGGTGCGGCTGCGGATCCGCGCTGGCGACCAGGTCTTCACCGGCCACGGACTCGCCACGGACGTGATCGAGGCGAGTGCCAGGGCATACCTTGCGGCTTTGAGCAAAGTCATTCAAGGCGACCCGACCGCCATGATCGCCGGCCCGGTCTCGGCCGTGTCCCGATGGACATAAGACTCGATAACCCGTCGTCAATGGACGGTGCAGGTGCATCGCGTCGAGGAAATCAACCGTGCGTGTGAACAGCAATCCGAGAACGCTAAGTGAAAAACTCTGGGATCGTCACCTGGTGCACGAAGCACCGGGAGAGCATGACCTGCTCTATATCGACATGCACCTCGTGCATGAGGTCACCTCACCGCAGGCGTTTGACGGCCTGCGCGCGGCGGAGCCGACCGGTGCGGCGCCCGGACCTGACGATCGCCACTGCCGACCACAACGTGCCCACCATTCACCTCGAGCGGCCGATTGAGGACCCCATCTCGGCAACGCAGCTGGCGGCCCTCGATGCAAATTGTGGCGCCTTCGGAGTCCGGCTCTACCCGCTAGCCCACCCCGGGCAAGGAATCGTCCACGTTATCGGTCCGGAGCAAGGCTTGACTCTGCCCGGGATGACGATCGTCTGTGGCGACAGCCATACCTCGACCCATGGCGCCTTCGGCGCCCTCGCGTTCGGCATAGGCACCAGCGAAGTCGAGCACGTGCTGGCGACCCAGACGCTGCCGCAGGTTCGTCCCAAGACCATGGCCATTACAGTCGACGGGGAATTGCAGCCTGGGGTTACCGCGAAGGATGTCATTCTGGCCATCATCGGCGAGATCGGCACCGGTGGCGGGATCGGCCACATCATCGAATACCGAGGATCGACGATTCGATCGCTCTCGATGGAAGGCCGCATGACCGTCTGCAACATGTCGATCGAGGCGGGAGCCAAGGCCGGGATGATCGCTCCGGATGAGACGACCTTCGCCTATGTCGAAGGTCGCCCGCACGCGCCAACAGGCGCGCTCTGGGAGCAAGCACTGGACGACTGGAGGACGTTGCCGACCGATGAAGGCGCGGTCTTCGACCGCGAGGTAGTCCTCGACGGCGCCGCGATCCGGCCGCATGTCTCGTGGGGCACCAACCCGGGACAGGTCGTCCCGATCGACGGGGCCGTACCGCATCCGGAGGCGATCGAGGATCCGGGTGCTCGTGAGGTCGCCAGTCGCGCGCTGCGCTACATGGGACTCGAGCCCGGAACCCCGATGCGCGAGATTCCGGTCGATACCGTATTCATCGGTTCCTGCACGAACAGCCGAATCGAGGATCTCCGTCTGGCCGCCACTGTCGTCGCCGGCCGCAAGGTTCAACCGACTGTGCGGGCGATGGTCGTACCCGGTTCGATGCGCGTGCGCGCCCAGGCGGAATCGGAAGGTCTCGACCTCATCTTCAAGGATGCCGGGTTCGAATGGCGTGCCGCGGGTTGCTCGATGTGCCTGGGCATGAACCCCGACAAGCTGCGACCCGGCGAGCGGTGCGCGTCGACGTCGAACCGAAATTTCGAGGGCCGTCAAGGTCCGGGTGGACGAACGCATCTGGTCTCGCCCGCCGTGGCGGCCGCTACGGCGATCGCCGGAACGTTCGCGACGCCGGCCGAACTGGGGTAATGCAATGGAGCCAATTCGAGTCATCCGCGGCACTGCGGCGCCATTGGATCGAAGCGACGTCGACACGGACCAGATCATCCCGGCATCATGGCTGAAGCGCGTCGAGCGGACCGGGTTCGGCGTCGGGTGTTTTTCCGCCTGGCGAGAGAGCGACCCGGATTTCGTGCTCAACCGCCCCGAGTTCAGCGAGGCCAGCATCCTCGTTACCGGTCCTAACTTCGGCATTGGCTCATCGCGCGAGCATGCCGTCTGGGCTCTTACCGACTATGGCTTTCGAGCCGTGATCTCGCCCCGGTTCGGCGACATCTTTCGCAACAATGCGACCAAGTCGGGTCTGGTGCCGATCACCGTCTCACCCGAGTTTGGCGAGGCGCTGTTGCGCGCCGTGGAGCGAGATCCTCAGCTCGAAATACTCATCGACGTTGCCGAGCGGTGGATCTCCGCGCCGGCGGTCGGGCTCGATGAATCGTTTCCGCTCGACGACTTCACGCAGTATCGGTTACTCGAGGGATTGGACGACATCGGTCTGACCTTGCGCCATGAGGACAAGATCGCCGAATTCGAGTCGCGTCGCCCGAAGTGGTTGCCGAGAGTGATCACGGCCTGATCGCCTGAATCTCGGATTCTCATGGCCACGGATTCGACGCCTCGGAACATGTCCTGAATCGATGGTGACTCGCCTCATGCGGAGGACATGCGGCTGATGCCGAGAATCGTGCTGTTCCCTGGTGACGGCGTTGGACCGGAGGTGGTGGCTGAGGCGATCAAAGTCCTCGCCGCTGTCGAACGCCGCTTCGGTTATCGGTTCGAGATCGAATCACACGCCATCGGCGGTGACGCTCTCGATCGATTCGGGATTCCGCTGCGAACGGAGGACATCGAATCGGCCCGTCGCGCCGACGCGGCGCTCCTGGGCGCGGTAGGCGGCCCAAAATGGGACGCCGTCGAGCCGTCACTTCGCCCCGAGCGGGGACTCTTGCAGATCAGAAAAGAGCTCGGGCTCTTCGCGAACCTGCGTCCAGTCAGTGTGCTTTCCGCTCTGGCCGCGTCATCGCCGCTCAGGCCGGAGATCGTGGCTAACGTCGATCTTCTCGTCGTGCGAGAGCTTACGGGTGGGATCTATTTCGGTGAGCCGTCGCGCCGCTGGACAGACGATCATGGCCGCGCCGCCGTCGACACTTTGATCTACCGGGAGCACGAGATCGAGCGCATCGTGCGGCTCGCCTTCGAGCTTGCCGGATCCCGGCGCGGGCGCCTGGCCAGCGTCGACAAGTCGAACGTCCTGCAGTCATCTCGGCTTTGGCGTGAGATCGTGATCGAGGTCGCCACGGAATTCCCGCATGTGCAGCTGCAGCATGTTCTGGTTGATGCGATGGCCATGCACCTGATCAAGAGCCCCGGCGAGTTCGACGTGATCGTGACGGAAAACATGTTCGGCGACATCCTCACCGATGAGGCGTCGGTGATCCCCGGCTCGATCGGCCTCCTGCCGTCGGCCAGCCTCAGCGACAGGACGGGGACCGCGCCCGGTACGCGGTTCGGCCTTTACGAGCCGATCCACGGCAGTGCTCCTGACATTGCGGGGCGGGGAAAAGCGAACCCGGCGGGAGCGATTCTCTCCGCCGCGCTGATGCTGCGGTGGTCATTCGCACTCGGCGACCGCCGCTGGCGCCATTGAACGAGCCGTCCTCGACACGATCGGGGCGGGCGTGCGGACGCCAGACATTGCCCAGGATGGAAGTAGTCCGGTGAGCACGAGCGAGTTTGGCAATGAAGTAGCGCGTCGCGTCGAAGCGCTCTAGCGTACAGCGGACTCAACCGCCAAACGGGATTGCGGCGTAGGTCACAAGCTCCGGATACGCTTCATCCGGGTCGAGCGTCACGATCTCGGCTTCCGCGATGGCGAGCTCGCCGAATACCTCGTTTCTCCAGGGTGCAAGTACCGATTGCGCATCATCATGCGGCGTCGTTCCGTCGTAGTGAGCAATCGTGCAGTGTGGCAGATAGGAATACGACGGGACCGTCGGCAAGGCCGCCAGGTCGAACAACCGGTCGTGAAGCCGGGTGAGTGGGCCACTTCTCCGCACCTCGAGGAACGCGGCATCCTGAAACGAGTTCGCGCCGCCGAGTGTGACCGAGAAGGCGCGCGTGCTGGAGATTGGCTCGACGACCGTCTGCGCGAACTCTTCCAGCCGGGCTGGGCTGATCTCGTCTCGGTGACGTGGGGTCTCGGCCACAAAACCGAGCTCCTGAAGCATGATGTGGAGGAAATGATCCGGGTGCAGCCGAACGCCATCGAGCTCTGCCAGGTTCCGGCGTAAGACCGACAGATTCGGCCCTAGAGCCTCGGCGGGAACGCGAATGATACACGCCGCATACGGATCGCTATGCGCGCGCCAGTGCGCCGTATCGTGCCGCCCGTCAATCGTCGACTCGCTCCGTTGGAACGCCTCCCAGACACGTTGGAAGGTGATAGACAAGCGGTCCACGAGTCGCGGAGCCTCGTTCCCGCGCTATCGTTCGATGCGAACGACGCGCAGGCGCGTCTCGCCGTGTGGCGCCACGGCTACCGTCTCCTCTCCGGGTCGCAGGCCTAGCAGAGCCCGTCCGACGGGAGACTCGTTAGAAATGAGCCCCTGGGCCGGTTTCGCTTCGATCGCGCCCACGATGGTGTAGCGCTCTTCCTCGCCTTCGACGTCGACCACGACGGTCGAGCCGATGCGAACCTCGTCGCCGGCCGTCTCGTCGTCGTCCTCGATGATCACGGCCTGACGAAGCAGGGCATCCAGGTCGGCGATTCGCTTCTCGGTCATCGCCTGGTCGTGTTTTGCCGCGTCGTACCCGGCGTTCTCTCGCAGGTCACCGTGGGATCGTGCCTCAGCAAGCGCCGCGACGACGGCTGGCCGGCGCACTTCCTTTAGCTCTTTGAGTTCCGAGCGCAACCGCTCGAGACCCTCACGGGTTACGGGAACCTGTCTTGTCGTCATCAGAAGACTCCGAACTGAAACGCGCTCTGCGCGTCTGGATCAATCGACAACCGCGCCGGTAGACTAGCGCACCTCCATCGTGCACTCGATCTCGACCGGGATCTGATCTGGCAGGGCCACGAACCCCACCGCGGACCTGGTATGCCTACCCGCGTCACCGAACACTTCGATGAATAGATCAGAGCAACCGTTGATCACTTGCGGCTGCTGCTCGAAGTCGGGCGTGCAGTTGACCATGCCGAGCACTTTCACGACCCGGGCAACGCGGTCCAGATCGCCGAGGGCTGCTCTTGCCGTCGCCAGGATTTGCAGTCCAACCTCTCGCGCGGCTTCGTAACCCTCCTCGACGGACATCGTGCTACCGAGTTTGCCTCGCTGCGTCTCATCGCCGGGTCCGGTACCGGAGATAAAAAGGAGATTGCCGGTTTGCACCCACCTGACGTAGCTCGCGATCGGCTGCACCGGCGCCGGAAGCTCGATTCCCAGGTCCTTGATGGTCTGTTCAGCTCCCACGAATCACTCACCTCACTCGTGTGTCTTGATTCCCTTTTGCCGTCCACTCACGTGGGTCTGAGTCCTAGAACCTGCCCAATACGATCCGCGGCGGCTTCAAGAAGCTCATCGCTCGTCGCGAACGACAGACGAACGTGCCCTTCACCCGCGGCGCCGAACGCGACGCCAGGGGTCACAGCGACGTGGGCTTCCTGCAAAAAGAGTTCCGCGGCCTGGGTCGAGGTCATGCCGGTTCCCCGAATATCGGCGAAGGCGTAAAACGCCCCTTCGACCAACGGACACGTGATGCCATTGACCGCATTCAGCCGTTCGGCCAGGTTGCGGCGCCGCCGATCCCAAGCTGAGACCATCTGGCCGATGAACTCCTGGGGCCCTGTAAGTGCGACGACGCCGGCCTTTTGCACGAACGAGGTCGCACAGGTCACAGAGTGGCTGTGCACCTTTTCAATCTGCTCGAGGTAGGGCCGCGGGCCAGCCACATAGCCTAAGCGCCAGCCGGTCATGGCATAGGCCTTCGAGAGACCGTTGAAAACGAGCGTCCGCTCGGCCATGCCGGGCAGCGTCGCGATACTGGTGTGTCGCTGCCCGTCATAGAGGATCTTCTCGTACATCTCGTCGGAGAAAACGAGGAGATCGTGTTCCTGGGCAAACGCCGCGACGGCGTCCAACTCCGAGTCGTCGAGAACGCGACCTGTAGGATTGTTGGGCGAGTTGATCAACAGGATGCGCGAGCCCCGCGTCCACGCGGCGGAGAGAGTTTCGGCAGTGAGCCTCCAGTTGTCATCCGGATCGAGCGGTACCGGGACAACGGTGCCGCCTGCCAGTTCCACCATGGGGCCGTACGAGACCCATGCTGGTTCCGGGATCATCACGCCGACCCCGGCTTCGACAAAGGCGAGCGTCGCTTCGAACAGCGCCTGTTTTCCACCAGGGGTGACGATGACGCCGCCGTTCGGGTCAACCTCGATCCCATTATCGGAATGCAGCTTGTCGGCGATCGCTTTTCGCAGGCTGGGAATACCGGCACTTGCTACATAGTGGGTGTCCCCGGCGTTCATCGCCTCGGTCGCGGCTGCCCGGATGTGCTCGGGAGTTATGAAATCCGGATCGCCGCCGCCGAGATCGATGACGTCGATGCCCTGGGATTTCAACTGCCGGGCGCGGTCGGAGACCGCCAGTGTCGGCGACGGTGCGAGATCGCGGACACGACTGGCGACGAAATCAGCGGCCGCGCGTTGCGTTTGCAATGACACGGGAAGTCCTCCCCGGTGGATTCGACGGGAACGCCGCAGCGCTACTGCCGGAGGTAGGGATCTCGTCGGCGCGGCACGATTCTATCATGAGGCACTCCGCGTGCCACACGGTTTCCGTCTCAGTCACTCGCACACCCAGCAATCGGACCTGGTTAGCACTCACCCTTGCAGAGTGCTAAACTGACTGGTACTCTACCGGGCGCGAACAGGGCCACCCTCGAGTGGGGGTGTGCGATGCGAATGAGCAAAAGGAGGAGAAGGAGACGTGGCGAAAGGAAATGGAACGGCGACGGCCGTCAAGCTCCAGCCGCTGGGCGACCGGGTCGTCGTGCAGCCGGCTGAACGCGAGGAAACCACGAAGTCGGGGATCGTCATCCCGGACACCGCCAAGGAGAAGCCGCAGCGCGGTAGCGTGATCGCGGTTGGCAAGGGTCGTCGAGACGACGATGGCGATCGCATTCCGATGGATGTCTCGGTTGGAGACACGGTGCTCTTCGCCAAGTACGCGGGCACCGAGTTCAAGTTCGAGGAGGACGAGTATCTGATCCTCTCCGAGAAGGACATTCTGGCGAAGCTCGACGACTAAGGTATCAACCGAGCCTTCCGGACTTTGCGGATTTTTTGACCAATCAATGGAGGAATTCCATGGCTAAAGTGATTGAATTCAATGAAACAGCGCGTGGCTCGCTGAAGCAGGGTGTGGATACCCTGGCGAACGCGGTCAAGACCACGCTCGGTCCGAAGGGCCGCAACGTCGCCCTCGACAAGAAGTACGGCGCTCCGACCGTCACCCACGACGGCGTCACCGTCGCCAAGGAGATCGAGCTCGAGGACCCGTTCGCGAACATGGGGGCGCAGCTCTTGAAGGAGGCCGCTACCAAGACCAACGACGTGGCCGGTGACGGCACCACGACGGCAACGGTTCTCGCTCAGTCGATCGTGCACGAGGGGATGCGCAACGTCGCCGCTGGCGCCAACGCCATGCTGCTCAAGCAGGGGATCGACCTCGGATCGGCCGCGCTGGTCGAGCGGCTGCAGGACATGGCCACCCCCGTCAAGGGCAAGGACGAGATCGCCCAGGTAGCGGCCATCTCAGCCGCCGATTCGGAGATCGGCAATCTCATCGCCGAGGTGATGGAGAAGGTCGGCAAGGACGGTGTCATCACGGTCGAAGAGTCCAAGGGGCTTGATTTCGAGACCGAATACACCGAGGGCATGCAGATCGACCGCGGGTACATCTCTCCCTACTTCGTCACCAACCCGGAGCGAATGGAGGCCGAGCTCGACGACCCATTCATCCTGATCACGGACAAGAAGATCTCCTCTATCCAGGACATCCTGCCGGTTCTCGAGAAGGTGGCCGCCGCTCGCGCGCCACTGATGATCATCGCCGAGGACGTCGACGGCGAAGCGCTGGCGACGCTCGTTGTCAACAAGCTGCGCGGCACGCTGAACGTGCTGGCGACCAAGGCGCCCGGCTTCGGCGATCGCCGCAAGGAGATGCTGCGCGACATCGCGGCCCTCACCGGCGGCCAGGTCATCTCCGAGGAAGTTGGCCGCCGGCTCGACAGCGCCACGCTCGAGGATCTCGGCCGCGCGCGCCGCGTCGTCTCGACCAAGGACGACACTACCTTCATCGAGGGCGCGGGGGACCCGGACACGATCAAGGGCCGCATCGAGCAGATTCGGACCCAGATCGAGACCACGACCTCTGACTTCGACCGCGAGAAGCTGCAGGAGCGGCTGGCCAAGCTGGCCGGTGGGGTGGCGGTGATCAAGGTTGGCGCCGCCACCGAGACCGAGCTGAAGGAGAAGAAGCACCGCGTCGAGGATGCGCTCAGCGCGACCCGTGCGGCGGTTGAAGAGGGCATCGTCCCCGGTGGTGGTGTGGCGCTGATCAACGCGATTGGGTCGCTTGACGCCGTCAAGGCCGAGGGTGACGTCCAGACCGGCGTCAATATCTTCCGCCGCGCGTTGGAAGAGCCAATGCGAGGCATCGCGGCGAACGCTGGCAAGGACGGCGCGGTCGTGATCGAGATGGTGCGTCAGGCTCAGAAGGCGCAGAAGAACGCCAACGTCGGCTACGACGTGATCGCGGACAGCTACGTCGACATGGTTGGCGCCGGGATCGTCGATCCGGCCAAGGTGACCCGCTCGGCGGTCGAGAATGCGGCCAGCATCGCCGGCATGATTCTCACCACCGAGGCGCTCATCACCGACAAGCCGGAGGAGAAGTCAGCAGCCGCTCCGGCGATGCCGGGCGGGATGGACTACTAGTCCGGCCTACGGCCAAGAGTTCGGCAATAGAGCAAAGAGGGCGACCGAAAGGTCGCCCTCTTCGCATTTCCTCGCTCTTTCGGATGAAGTATCAGTCGCCTGCGGGCGGCTCGCAGGTCAATTGATCCAGCACCAGTACACACGTGAGAACAGCGGCGCCTTGCTTGTCGCGCTGGGTGACGATCCATCCAACCTGATCAGGCTCGATCGTCATGAAACCGAACGCCGAGAGTGTCTCGGCTTCCGTGATCGCAAGGTCGTCTAGCTCGCCGGCGGTTGGGCTCGCCGTCGGGACCTCGTCGAGCGCGGTGCCGGCGTTGCCGGAGACCAGCTGCGGGGGTCGTTTGGACGTCTCGTCGAACGCAATCGACTCCGCGACGTGGATGTGCCCGGACACCACGAGCCCATACTCGGCACTGAGAGTACCCCCGGTGGCCGCTTCGAATGCCGCGTTTTCGACCTGGAACTCGCCCTCTTTGCCTGCCAGGATTCCCCACACCGGACGGTGGGTCACTAACCATGACCCGGCGGGAGTTATTTCGTCGAGCAGGTCAAACTGGCGTGCGTACTCCGCGGCCTCCTGCGGGGTATCCGACGTGTCTGCCGCCTCCGCGGAGTCGATAATGGCGAACGAGACGCCAGGCAACGTCGTGACGTAGGGCTCGGTAAACCGCTGACAGGTCGCTTGGTACCGCCGCGGGTCGAGGAAGATAAACCACCCGACCGGATTGCGATCGCACGTCTCGTGATTGCCGCGCATGAATAGCCAGGGCGCAGCGCCGAGGGCCGATCCTGCCGGCGCGAAGAAATCGGCGTCCCAGGTGGCCCAGTTGTCGCCGTGCGGGTTGCCCTGGCAGCCCGCCATTCCTTCTGGGCACTGGACTCTCTCGGTAGAGATAATCGCCGACGTGAACGATCAGATCCGGGTCCCAGTCCGCAACCGCCCGGGCTATCTGGGCGAAAGGCCAGGCCTCGGGATCATTGCAGGCCTGATACTTCTTCTCCCAGGCGTTGACACGGCAACCGGTGTCGCCGATCACCGCGATGCGGCGGATTGGACCTTCGGGGAGCGGCAGAACCTGGTCCAGTACCGATGCCGTCTCCGTACCGAAGGGCACAGTTGCCTCGCACGCGACGACCGGGAAGGCATCGGAAGCAGCAGCCCGCCGCGACATGCCGATGTCGAAGCCGTCGACGGCAAGTGCCGGGCATTCCCCAGCCACAATGACGCGCGCGATCAGTCTTCCGTCCGGGCCGAACTGGAGCCAGGCGGGGGGCAACGAAGCGGTGGGTTCGGTCGGCGGCGAAGACGCGACTGGGGTACCGAGTTGCGCCGAAACGGTGGGCACGACGGACAGCATCGCCAGGAGGAGCAACACGACTGATCCGAGTGCGACTGGTCGCGCCGGACGAAATGTCGAGTCCACGACAAGTGGCCCCTCCGGGACGGCTTTCGAGGCATCGCTTCCGAAGCATGTGTGGCCTGCCCAAGGCAGATGGTGGCGAGCTTGCTGACGACCTAGTCTACGTCGATGTCCACGCCGTCCCTGGCGGCGCCGAACATCGGCGTGAGGATCGTCGGATAGACGCGCCGGCCATACTGCTCGATGATGATCGCCTGGGTGGGACACGCGCGCGCGCCGGCGAACAGCTGCTCGACCGTCGCGTCATCGGGGTTCTCGATCACAGCCACGCCGGTTTCCTCATCGAGTGCGTAGACACCCGGTGCGGCCGCCGTGCACTTGGCGTTGGCGATGCACCGCTTTGGATCGATGTAGATGCGGGTCGATCCCTTCGTGACGTCCATAACCATGCTTAGCTGGCCCTTACCGCTCGACGTACTACTAACGGAGAACTGCTAGTGATGGGCTCCAGAGTACCCGGTGTCACAACGGCGCGCACCCGACCATACTCCGGCAGCGGCCCGTACTTTTAATCGCAGAAGTCTGACTAACCCCATCGCATGTCAGAGGAAGCCGACTCCAGCAGCGGTCAGGTGGCACCGGCCGCCTCGATCGACAGCCGGAGGCCGAAAACGTCATTGTCCTTTTGAGCCACAGGAAACCGGGGCGGCAGTTGGCCGCCCCGGTTTCGCGAATGTTCGCTGGCAGGTTACAGCCGCGCCGCAGGTCGGCCGCCCCAGCCAGACCCAATCAGGGGATCAGTTGGCACTGCAAAATATTCTGATTGCATTCGTAGAGCTGGCAGCAGTCGGTGTCATCGAAGCAGGAGGCTTTATTTTGGCCGCAGCAACGCGTCCCCGAGAACCCGGGAATGGGCTTACAAACGATCTCTCTCTTACGATTATTGGAGTAGCCGCAACATTTCTTCTTCTGATCGCATGAGCCTCTGCGCACAATGCAGTGGTTCTCAGTGCCGACCTCCCGCGCAAGTGCGGAATTCTCCAACCCAAGGGCGGTGAAGACTGCGGCGACAGTGCTATGGCCGGCGGTTTTCAACGCGCCGCGTCGCGACCGGGGTGCAGCCAAGCGTCGCGCAATATTGTCAAAACTTCGATCGTCCATGATTGGCCCCTCCAATGTGCGCGAGCGGTCCCTACGGCATGGCCGCTCATCCGATCCCTCACGGTTGGTGCGACGACCTGTCGCCAACACGATGCTACACGGTTGACAATTGAACTGTCATGCCGATCGTAATTCGTTGTCAGCCGATCGACTAGACATCGGCGGTGCGTAGCCGCTGGCCGGTCATAGCGACAATCGGACTCCACGACGAACGTCCGGGCCGTCGGCACGCGTGACCGGGCGAGCATACGGCGCGGGGAATCGCGTTCGATTCCGCCGATAACCGAGCAAAAAGGACATCCCCGGCGGACGGCCAAAACCCCAAAGCTGATTGTCACTGCTGGCTCGATCGTGCCGACCGCACGGTGCCACGAATGTCCCGCTGACGCCCAACATCACAAAGTGAATTTAGGACTAATGGACAGAGCAAGTTCCGTCGCTAACGCAGCTCATGGCAATCTCGAATTTGGCATTTAGTGGCAGCAGGACTATGAGGCGCAGGATCGCAATCTCGCGTTCTGCGACCACTTCGGCGCACCGCTCGATCCGAGTTACCTGACGGCGACGTTCAAGACAGCGCTACGGCGCGCCGAACTACCAGAGGTCCGCTTTCACGATCTTCGGCGCACGGCGGCGACGTTGCTGCTCTCGCAAGGCGTCCACGTCAAGCTCGTCTCCGAAATGCTCGGACACTCGACAATCACGCTTACACTCGATACGTATTCGCACCTGATTCCGGCAATGCATGGCGACGCCGCAGCTGCCATGGATGCAGTCCTGACTGCCTAAGCCCGATGCTCATCGGTCCGGTGTCGGCGGCAAGAGTCCGAGTTGCCAGAGCAGTCGTTGATCCGGTACAGACATCGGAGTTCGTCCAGGCTGCAGATTCTCCTCTGGAACGTCAGGAACCAAGCGTTGAACCGGCGTTGCGACCATGAGCTGATTGAGCAATTGGATCGAGTATGCAAGCAGCCGCTCGACGAACTCGCCAGGATGAATGTGAAGTTCGTAGCCAGGATGAGGTTCGGCGACGCCCCACGCTTCGCGGCCGCCTAGCGCATCCAGCGACGCGAGGATTGTCTGCCGCTCAGTCTCAGGTATCGCCATGAAAGATCCGAGAGCATGATCGCCGACCACCAGCACAACGCCGCCTGCGGATAACGCCTCTCCATGAATGTAGTTGCGGAGCTTCGAGAGGATCTGCTTTAAATGCCAGCCGGCGCTTGGCTCAGAAACGAAGTCCGCAAGCGTTTCAGATCTCCGCCTCAACGCGCGTACCCATCGTTCCCGCTGCCAGCCGGCGTTTGTAACGGGACCTGCCAGATCAAAGAGGATGGGCACGAGCCGAGCAACGCAGTCAAATGCCGCCATCATCCAAACGAGAATCATCTCGAACTCATCTAGTCCATCCGCCTGTGAATTAAAATATTCTGACTGACGGAGGTTACAGCGAGTAATCGGTCGCGAGACTGAAGAACCTGCGCCATTCGATGTCGCACTGCCGTTTTGAGGAGGCGAAGCGTGTTATCGTCGGTGGATCGAGCATGAGCTTCGCAGGCCGTATTCCATCGCCAGGCATCCACAAGGACTAGCTCAGCGGCTTCCCAGTAAAAGAAGTTGCGATCTCGCGCAAGCTCATCAAATCTATGCTCCGGTGCGCCAAGTGCAGGTGTCCGAGCGAGCACGAATCGATGCTGCCGCCGGAGGTACAGGCCGATAATCGGAAGCGCAATGTCTAGCGGAACTGCGGTCACACGCGACCAGGGATCCGGTTCGAGCGAGAGTGGCAGTTCCCGGTCCGTGATGTAAAGATCGGCCCGAATCGCAGGCGCAGTGAGCATCGCGTTTGCATCAGCCAGTTGTCGCCGCTCGGCATTGCCTCTAAGAAAATAAGTGTCAGGCGGAGCGGCGTCGACTATCCGCGTGAAACAGTTTTGATCCCAAACGACGTTGCGCACATTCGGTATACCGCCGCTGAACCAGGAAACAGTGCGCAATCGATCATTTGGTCCGTCTCGGATGACCGCCCAACCTCTGAAGGCGCGAATGCCGGTCTCGATGTCGGTCGCTTCGACCGCCACTGTGTCCGGACCGGCGTCGGCATAAAGACTCGCTTGAATCGGCTCATCTGCAAGCAGTTCAAACTCGTAGCGCGCTCTCGGATCGCGCGAGCACCGATCACGAAGGTTGGCGTCCACCATGATGACCATTGCTCTATGAGCCTTCGTCCAGGCAAACAAGCTCAGGCTCGGAATCGCAACCTCGGACTTGATCGGATCACCGCGCAAACTCGGAAATCGCCAAGGCCACCAGTCCATCGTGCCGTCTTTCCGATTGCGAGGCGTTTTCGGCAATGACGATCGCCGGAGCGGCGCTCCAAAGCGGCGCTCAAGTGAAGTTTTGCTGTCATTTCTGCTGTCAGAGCGAATAGCGTCTCATAGTTCGTGGCAACGCAAGTGCCTGATATCCGCGTGGTTATCAGCCATTGATGGTGCGGACGGCGGGATTCGAACCCGCACGAGGGTCGCCCCTCAGCGGTTTTTAAGACCGCGGCGTCTGCCATTCCGCCACGCCCGCGCTGGCAGATCCTCGACCGAGAGCATACCGTGTGTCCCGATTCGAGTACACGAAAACACCCGGGCAAGGCCCGGGTGACACTGGAGCGGAAGACGGGATTCGAACCCGCGACCTTCTCCTTGGCAAGGAGATGCTCTACCACTGAGCCACTTCCGCGTCGAATCTGCCCAAGTATGATAGCCAGGCGTCATAACCCCGTCAACTCGTCCGAGCCGGTCTCGGTCCCCGTGGCTCGGCCAGAAAGCGAAGAACACCAGGAGACATCGATGCCAGGTTCGATTCTGCCCGGAACGCTGGTCGGTCCTAAATGGCTTGTCGAGCGGTTGACCCATCCGGAACTCCGGATCGTCGACATTCGCGGCTACGTCAAGACCGAGGATCTCGGCGAGGGGCGGCAGCACGCCGAGTATGTCGGCGCGCGCGATGAGTATGACCGCGAGCACATCCCGGGCTCGGTCTTTGTCGACTGGACGACCGACATCGTCGACCTCGACCACGAGGTCAAAGCGCAGGTGGCTCCAGCGGACCGGTTCTCCGAGGCCATGAGCCGCCGCGGCATTGGCGGCGAGACAGACATCGTCGTCGTCGATCACACCGGCGGACACTTTGCGACCCGGCTCTGGTGGGCGCTGAAGTACTACGGCCACGATCGTGTTGCGGTGCTCGACGGCGGGTTCAACCGGTGGAAGTCGCTTGGCTTGCCCGTGACTGACGCGCTACCCGAGGTGCAGCGGCGCACATTCACCGCACGGGAAAGACCGTCACTTCGCGTCGAGGCGGAGGAGCTTCTGGCAAAGATCCAGGAGGGGTCCAGCGTCGTCGTCGATGCGCGGGATCCCGCACAGTACACGGGAGCGATTCGGAGGGGGGCGCGCGGCGGGCATGTGCCGACGGCGGTCAACATCTGGGCGAAGTCGCTGGTAAATGACGATGGCACGTGGAAATCGGACGACGAACTGCGAGAGGTCCTCGCGGCCGGCGGTGTACGGGCTGACGCTCCCGTTGTGGCCTACTGCAACGGTGGGGTGACGGCGACCGGCGTCCTGTTTGCCCTGGACCGCACTGGCCACCAATCCTGGGCGAACTACGATGGCTCCTGGAACGAATGGGGAGAGCGACTCGAGCTCCCGGTTGTGGAAGGTACGGAACCCGGTTAGATCCTCATGGCCGGGCTCCGGCAATCGGAGTGGGTGGTGCCAAGGGGCAGACTCGAACTGCCGACCGCACGATTTTCAGTCGTGAGCTCTACCAACTGAGCTACCTTGGCGCGGGCCGCGGCCTCGACTGGTGGGCGATAGAGGGCTCGAACCTCTGACATCCACGGTGTAAACGTGGCGCTCTTCCAGCTGAGCTAATCGCCCGAGGCTGGCTTCTGACGCGGTGCCCAGGAAAGGATTTGAACCTTCACGCCCTAAACGGGCACTAGCCCCTCAAGCTAGCGCGTCTGCCAGTTCCGCCACCTGGGCAAGCCATTGCAACCGCACGGCACCACGGGATTATAGGGATCGTGTCGGTACAGCGTCAACTCAATTTGTCGGCCCGCGGCCGGCTTCACAGCTGCGATTTGCGCCAGCAGAACGCAGGTTCGGTAGCCGTCCAGGGCACGTCCGGGATTCGAATCGAATTCCGCTGCCGCCGGCATATCTGATCTCGCGCCGATAGAGATCCAGTGGCTGGTGAGAAGTCGGCCGATCAGGCTGAGTGTCTGCGGCAATGCCGCCGCCCGACGTCACTTGCCCACACCAACGACCGCCATTGACCGCGTATCCTTTTGGGTACTGAAGCATTCGGTTTGCGCGCGGCCGACCGCCGTCCGCGGCGCTGCGATGGAAGGTTTGGGTGGCATGGCGATGGGCCGGCAGGGGAATGGAAGGCCGAAGGTCAGCGTGATCGGCGCTGGGATGGTCGGCGGGGCGGTCGCGCAGTATCTCGCGCTTCGCGACTATGCCGACATCGTCCTCGTCGATATTGTCGAAGGTCTTCCCCAGGGCAAGGCCCTGGATCTGGCAGAGACGGCGCCGGTATTGGGCTATGACAGCAGCATCACCGGCGGCAACGGGTACGAGGACACTGCCGCGTCCGACGTCATCGTCATCACCTCCGGGATCGCTCGCAAGCCCGGTATGAGCCGCGATGACTTGCTGCGCACCAACATGGGTATCGTGCGCTCCGTCACCCAGCAGGCAACGCAGAAGTCACCGGACGCCGTCCTGATCGTCGTCTCCAATCCACTCGACGCGATGTGCCATGTAGCATTCGAGACTGCGGATTTTCCACGCGAGCGAGTGATCGGCATGGCCGGGGTGCTCGACTCCGCGCGATTCCGCACCTTTATCGCGGAAGCGACCGATGTTTCAGTCGAGGACGTCAGCGCCATGGTGCTCGGTGGGCATGGCGACACGATGGTTCCGATATCGCGCTACTCGACAGTCGCCGGCGTGCCGATCACACAGATTCTGGAACCCGATCAGGTCAAAGCGCTCGAAGAGCGGACCGCCAACGGCGGCGCCGAAATCGTCTCGTTGCTGAAAACCGGGAGCGCATACCAGGCACCCGGCGCGTCGGTTGTGGAGATGGTCGATTCGATCCTCCTCGACAAGCGGCGCGTGTTGCCCTGCAGCGTCTACCTCCAGGGCGAGTATGGAATCGATGGCTTGTTCGTCGGCGTCCCGGTAAAGCTGGGACGCGAGGGAGTGAGACAGATCATCGAGCTCTCGTTGACGGCCGAGGAGTTGGCCGCGCTCAAGAAGTCCGCGGCGGCGGTGCAGGACCTCGTCGACTCGATGGCGCGCCTCGATGCTGAGGCCGCATCAGGAGCGTAAGGCAGCAGGGGCACCCGACGTGCCAGAACCGATAACGCCGCTGATCGAACGTCCCTGGGAAGACGTGGAGCGCATGCTCGACGTTGATTCCGCACTGGAGCAGGTCCTCTCGGCATTCTCGCCGCTGGAACCGATCACGTTGCCATTGCTCGACGCCGCGGACATGGTCCTGGCGGCTGACGTCGTCGCCATCAATGATGTGCCGCCGTTCCGCAACTCGGCGATGGATGGCTATGCGGTCCGGGCGGTAGACACGGCGCCCGGCCACCTGGGCGGCGCCGGTCGAGCTGCCGGTCACCGCTCACGTAGCCGCCGGCCAGTCCGACGTGCCCCGGCTTGGCTTCGGTGAGGCGATCCGGATCATGACCGGGGCGCCGCTGCCGGAGGGGGCCGACGCGGTGGTGCGCTTCGAAGAGACCGATGAATCGGGTTCTACTGGTCAGGCGGGACGAGGCAGAGTGCTCGTCTATCGCGCGGCGCGCCATCTCGACAACGTCCGCGAGGCTGGCGAGGACATCGCTTGTGGTACGTGCGTGGCCCGCCGCGGACAGGTGCTGCGGCCAACAGACCTCGGGCTGATCGCTTCGGTTGGTGAGCCGAGCGTCCGGGTCCATCGGCGCCCGGTCATTGGCGTCCTTTCGACGGGAAACGAGGTCACGCCGCCGGGTGACCGCCTGGCTCCCGGGACGATCCGTGACAGTAACTCATTCGTCATCGGCGCGCTTGCTCGTTCCTGGGGCGCGAACGTCCGTCTGCTCGGTATCGCGCGCGACTCTGTCGTGGATCTCACGGGACGACTCGACGAGGCAAGCGACGTCGACCTGATCGTGACCTCCGGCGGCGTATCGCTGGGCGACTACGACCTGGTGAAGGATGTCCTCAAGTCCGAAGGCGAGGTCACGATCTGGCAGGTCCGCATGAAACCGGGAAAGCCGCTGGCATTCGGACACATCGGAACCACGCTTTTGCTTGGGCTTCCGGGGAACCCGGTGGCGGCGGCGGTCAGCTTCATCGTCTTTGGTAGACCCGCGATCCGCATGATGCTCGGGCACCAGCAGACCGAGCCGCGAATGGTGGAGGTCGTGGCCGCGGAAGGGATCGACAATCGCGGTCAGCGCCGTCACTACGTGCGGGTGCGCCTGGAACCAGCCGATAGCGGCCCGCCGGTAGCTCGAATCGCCGGTGAGCAAGGAGCCGGGGTCCTCAGCTCGCTCGCCGCGGCCGATGCCCTGATGATCGTGCCCGAGTCTATGGAGCGCGTTCATCCCGGAACCCGATTGCGAGCCATCCTCCTCGACTGACACGTCCGCGATCCGCACTGATTGCGGCAATGCCGCTAGACTCTTCCTCGCGACCACCAATAAGCCTGCAACGATTCGCTCGATAGGGATATTCGGAGGAAACATGGTGCAGAGATTTGGGGCCCTCGACTCGATGCGCACCATGCTGGGTGTCCTGCGCGAGGTCAGCCTCGACGAAATTCGGGAGCAAGCGGAAACACCGCCCCGCCTCCTCATCGTGGGACCCAACACGGATCAGGCGCGCCGCCTCGGTCTGGAGGTGACCGGTCCCGAGGGCCAATCCGCGACCGTGGTTCGGGCGGTGGATGAACCGATCGAGACGGTCGGACAGATTGACGCCGCGGTCGTCTGGGATCCGGAGAGGACTGGCGCCGGATCGCGCGTCGCAGAGGCGTTGCGTTTCGAATCGCCACCGGTTCAGATCGTTCGCTTCGAGGGATCGACACCCGAAGACTCAGACGCGATCCACCGGCTACGCGCCGATATCGTGAAGCGCAACGCGGACCGGGCGCCGGCATTCGGTCGCGCGTGGCCGGTCTTTCGAGCCGCCGCGGCGAAGCAGGTCATCGACGAAACGGCCGCTGCCAACGCGCAGTTCTCGCTGGTGACGAACTTGCCGGCGATCTTACCGGTGATTGGGAACATCGCCGCCGCCGGCGCAGACTTCATCGTTCTGACCAAGAACCAGGTGATGATGCTCTACAAGCTTGCCGCCGTGTTCGGACGCGACCTGCGCGACCAGCGGGGAATTTTGCTTGACGTACTTCCGGTTGTCGGGGCCGGTCTGTTCTGGAGGACCGCGGCGCGCCAGGCGGCGACCTGGTTGCCCTTTGCGGCTGGGACGATCCCCAAATTGGCGATTGCGTACGTCGGGACGATGGCGGTCGGCCGCGCGGCGGAGTTCTACTACCGCACGGGATTGGAGCCGACGCGGTCAGAGTGGAATCAGTTCACGCGGCAAGCCGCCGAAGCGCTGCGCCAGCGCGATCTGGCCGGGCTGCGACGGGCATTCAAGAAGAACGGCGTGGACTCCGCGACCGCCGCAAATCAAGCGTCAGCGGTCATTCCCGAGATGCATCAGCCTCACGATCCGGCCTCAGGCAGTGATGCGTAGGTCGCGGGAGCTCTAGATAGCCCATCCGCGGGAGCGATCGACGGCGAGTCGCCACACCGCATACCGGCTCTCGCGCTCCGCTGCGCCGATCGTGGGTTCAAAGACCCGGTCGATTTCCCACTGATCCAGCAACGTCGATTGATCGGGCCAGAGCCCGCAGCCGAGACCGGCGAGAAATGCGGCGCCGACGGCCGTTGTCTCGACATTTTGTGGCCGGATTACCGGGACGCCGAGGATGTCAGCCTGGATCTGCATCAGGAGCTCGTTGCGAGCCGCACCTCCATCGACCCGCAGGCTCGTCAACCGGATCCCTGAGTCCGCGGACATGGCGTCGATGACATCGCGGGCTTGAAAGGCGATCGCTTCGAGCGTGGCGCGGGCAATATGGGCCGCCGTCGATCCGCGCGTAAGTCCGAGAATCGTTCCTCGAGCCGCGGCGTCCCAGTGGGGAGCGCCGAGCCCGGTCAACGCGGGAACGACCGTAACTCCTCCTGCGTCCGGGACCGACGACGCGAGCAGTTCGACGTCCTGAATGGTCTCGATGATGCCGAGACCATCGCGCAGCCATTCCACAGCTGCCCCGCTGATAAAGACCGAACCCTCCAGCGCGTAGTCGACCCGCTCGCCGATCTTCCAGGCGATCGTCGAAAGCAGCTCGATGGGTCGAGCTCTTCACTTCTTCTCCAGTATTCATGAGGAGAAATGAGCCGGTCCCATACGTGTTCTTGGCCTCTCCCGGGGCGAAGCAGGTCTGCCCGAAGAGTGCGGCCTGCTGATCGCCGGCGATCCCCGAAATGGGGATCTCGCCACCGAATAGCTCAGGCAAGGTCAGAGCGCTGACCCCCGCGCTGGCTACAACACGAGGCAGCATCCGCGGCGGGATCGCCATGTCCTGGAGGAGGTCGGTCGACCATTCGAGTGTCCGGATGTCGAAGAGCATGGTTCGGGAGGCGTTGGAGACATCGGTCGCGTGGAGGGCGCCTCCGGTCAGATTCCACAGCAGCCAGGAGTCGACCGTACCGGCAAGCAGCTCTCCGCCTTCCGCGCGCCGCCGCAGGCCGGGGTCTTCCTCGAGGAGCCAGGCGAGTTTTGATGCCGTGAAGTAGGCGTCCGGGACTAGCCCGGTCGTGCTCTGGTATATCGGCCCCATGCCCCTCGCCAGCAGAGCGTCGACTTGCGGTTGGCTCTGGCGGCTCTGCCAGACGATCGCCGGTGACACCGCGGTGCACGTATCTCGCTCCCAGACAACGAGCGTCTCTCGCTGGTTCACGATGCCGATGCCAGCAACATCACTTCCGGACAATCCGGCTTGATGAAGAGCGGCGCGAGCCGTCTCGAGTGTTGTCGTCCAGATTTCAGCCGCATCCTGGTTGACCCAGCCTGGACTCGGGTACAGCTGGGTCGTTGGCTGCTGGGCAACCGAGCACTCACGCGCGAGCTCGTCGAAGACCATGGCTCTGCTGGAGGTCGTTCCCTGATCGAGCGCGAGAATGTGGTTGGCGGTTCCCATCGAGCTTCAGCCTTGCCATCAATCGGTCAGTGGCCACCTGGCCGGTGACTATACTGGTCGGCTGCGCAATCTGAGGTCACTCTCGAGGAGCGTGTGAGCACCATCGACCGCATCGTGCTGATCGGGTTCAGCGGTACGGGCAAGACGAGCGTCGCGCGCTGCCTCGCGCAACGGCTTGGATGGTCGGCGGCCGACTCGGACGTGGAGATCGAGCGGCAGTGGGGAGCAAGCATCCCGACGATCTTCCGGGATCATGGCGAGGCCACATTCCGCTCCAGCGAACGCGGCATCCTCGGACAGCTGCTAACTCGTGGACAGGTGGTTATAGCCACCGGCGGTGGTGCTGCGGTCGATCCTGGCGTGTGGGACGAGAATATGCTCGGCCGCGAGGGAACGCTCGTCATCGCCCTCGACGCCTGCTCCGAGACGATACTCGCCCGGCTGCAGGAACAAGCTGTTGAAGAGGGCGAAACGGTTGAGCGACCGCTACTGGCGGGTTCTGATCCGCTCGCGCGCATTCAGGATCTCAAGGCCGGGAGGCAATCAATTTACGACCGAGCCCACCTGACAATTTCCTCGGAGGGCGTTTCGGTCGATGAACTTGCCGACGAGATTGCAGCGCTTTGTCATAATGCGGACGGTCAACCACTCAGCGTTCGCCTCGACGCAACGTCGGGGGCGTCGGACATCCGGGTTGGACCCGGCATTATTTCACGAACTGGAGAGTGGATTCGCCATCGCTGGCCGAATGCGCGGCGGGCGTGGATCGTCACGGACGGGAATGTCGGACCGTTGCATGCCGCCTCGGCCGAAGCCGGGCTGGGCGCAGCGGGGTTCGCGGTATCGACCCACGCGGTAGCTCCTGGTGAAGGAAGCAAGAGCCTTGCTACCGCCGGCGAGCTTTACAACTGGCTTCTTGGAGGCGGCGTCGAGCGAGGCGACGTCGTCGTGGCCCTGGGGGGAGGGGTTGTCGGCGATCTTGCCGGCTTTGTTGCGGCAACAGTGTTGCGTGGCATCGGCCTGGTGCAGATCCCGACGAGTCTTCTGGCGGCGGTCGACAGCAGTGTCGGGGGTAAGACGGGCATCAATCACGCGGTTGGAAAGAACCTGATCGGAGCCTTTCTCCAACCGGCCCTGGTTATCGTCGACACCAAACTCCTTCGGACCATGCCTTGCCGTGAACGTCGCTCGGGGTGGGCTGAAGTGGTCAAGCACGCCGTGATCCAGCGCTCGACGCCGGGCGGAGAACGAGCTGACCTTTCCCAGGTTCTGGCTCGCAACGCGGCGCGACTCTCGCAGCTCGAGGAGCCGACTACTTCCTACGTCGTGTGGCGGAACATCGCCCTCAAGGCAGCTGTCGTGGCGGCAGATGAGCGCGAGGCCGGAATCCGCGCATTTCTCAACTTTGGCCATACCCTTGGTCATGCCATTGAAGCGTCAGACTACCACCTCCTGCATGGCGAAGCGGTCGCGCTTGGAATGCGAGCCGCGAGCGAGTTGGGTGTTCTGTCTGGCACATGTGCGCGTCCGGAGGTCGAGAAAATCGGGCGACTCATCGACCAGTTCGACCTTCCATCGTCCGCGGAATTGCAGGAATCGCGAGTCGTCGGCCTATTGGAAAGTGACAAGAAACGGGTCGCCGGTCGCCAGCGGTTTGTGCTACCGCTCGACGGTGGTGGCGTCGTGATTCGGGATGACGTCGCAGTCGAAGCAGTGCGCGAAGCCCTCAGGTCCGTCAACGCCGCTCGCTCGCCCGAGTGAACCTGGCTCCTGGCCTCATGCTATCCTCCGGCAGTTGTGCGATTTTCCTGTTCTGGAGGCCCTGACAACGATGCAACTGGCCGGCGGATCCGGGCACCCGACGTTCGTGATCAGCGGGTCGCTCGCCTTCGATTACATCATGACGTACCCGGGATCGTTTCAGGACCACATCATTCCGGACAAAACTCATGTCCTCTCTGTCAGCTTCCTGTTCGATTCATTGCGCAGGTACCGGGGCGGCGTCGCCGGAAATATCGCCTACAACTTTGCGCTGCTCGGGGAGCGCCCGGCGCTCGTCGGCGCCGGTGGTTCTGATTTCGGGGATTACCGGGCAGTCTTTGATGCGATGGGGATCGACACCTCGCAGGTTGTCGATGTGCCCTCGGAGCTCACCGGTTCGGCCTTCATGTCGGCGGATCTTGCCGGCAATCAGATCGCGGGTTTTTACCCTGGGGCGTCGATCGCGGCTGCGCAGCTCTCGGTGCTCGATGTCGGTCGCGTCGCGGCTTTCGGCATGGTCGGCGCGACGACTCGCGAGGCGATGCAACGACATGCTCGAGAGTTTGCCGAATCTGGGTGCCGGTTGATCTACGATCCGTCGCAACAAGTGGTGTCCCTCGCTGCCGACGAATTGAGAGAGGGCATCGAGCTGGCGTGGGGCATCATCGGCAGCGACTACGAGATGGCCGTCATCGAACAAAAGACCGGATTGACCGTGAGCGATCTCGTAACACAGACAGCGCTCGTCGGCGTGACCTTCGCCGAGCATGGGTCTGAGCTCTATTTCGAAGGTCAGCACGTCAGGATTCCGGCCGTCCGGGCCGAACCGCTGATCGAGCCAACCGGTGGTGGCGACGCCTACCGGGCGGGGCTGTTCAAAGGGCTGGCGCTCGGGCTGCCATTGGAGGTCGCGGGCCGCATGGGTTCGGTGGCTGCCACGTACGCGGTCGAGCGACATGGCAGCCAGGAGCACGCGTATGCCCCGGCGGAATTCGTTGCTCGTTTTGAGACCGCATTTCCGGAGTACGCTGGCGCGGTCCGGGTTGAATGGCTGAACAGCCCCGTAGATCGGGATCGGGCCGAGGGCCGGCTCTCGAGCCATGCAGGTAGAGGAGACTAGGTTCATGGTGGAGTCGCCGACCAACACGCGCGCTTTTGACATCAAGGATCCCGGTTTAGCCGCCGAAGGGCGGCGCAGGATTGACTGGGCGTCCCGAGAGATGCCGGTACTCGGGCAGATCCGGGACCAGTTCGACCGCGAGCGGCCGCTAGACGGTATCCGCGTCGTGGTTTGCGCCCATATCACCACCGAAACAGCGAATCTGGCACACGCCCTCAAGGCAGGTGGCGCCAACGCTGTGCTCTGCGCCAGCAACCCGCTGTCCACCCAGGACGACGTGGCGGCGGCCCTGGTCGAAGACGGAATACCTGTCTTCGCCATCAAAGGTGAGGACAACGACACGTACTACCGGCACATCCGCGCGGCGCTCGATCACGGTCCGCAGATCATCGTCGACGATGGCGCGGACGTCGTCTCGCTGATCCACAAGGAGCGGAATGATCTGCTCCCTGACGTCATTGGCGCGACGGAAGAGACGACGACAGGAGTGGTTCGCCACCGCGCGCTCCATCGCGAGGGCTTGTTGCGATTCCCCGTGGTAGCGGTCAACGACGCCGAGACGAAGCATTTCTTCGACAACCGCTACGGCACAGGGCAAAGCACGATCGACGGCATCCTGCGCGCCACAAACATCCTTCTCGCGGGAAAGACGGTCGTCGTTGCCGGTTACGGTTGGTGCGGTAAAGGTATTTCCATGCGCGCACGCGGTATGGGCGCACGCGTCATCGTCACCGAGATCGACCCGGTGCGCGCACTGGAAGCCGCGATGGACGGCTTCTCCGTGACCACGATGGACCGCGCCGCGGCCCTTGGCGACATCTTCATCACCGCGACGGGAAACATCAATGTCGTCGATCGCAATCACTTTGACCAGATGAAAGACGGCGCCATCATGGCGAACTCAGGACATTTCAACGCGGAGATCAACATCGGCGCGCTCGAGGAGATGTCGGGCGAAGGCCGACGCACACTGCGGCCGTTCGTGGAAGAGTTTGTCCTGGGTCCGGATCAGAAGGTGATCTTGCTCGGGGAGGGCCGCCTCATCAATCTCGCGGCGGCCGAGGGGCACCCGGCCAGCGTCATGGACATGAGCTTCGCGAATCAGGCGCTCGCCGTGGCCTACCTCGTTCGCGAGGGAAGAAATCTGGAGCCGGACGTCTATAGCGTGCCCGAGGACATCGATCGTGAGATTGCTCGCCTGAAGCTCGCCGCCATGGAGATCGACATCGACCAGCTCACGCCCGAGCAGGAGCGCTACATGACGTCCTGGGAGGGCGGCACGTAAGCGATTGCCTGGGCTGGTGTCCGCGGGCCACTGGCCGTGGTGCGCGGCTTGCATGGCGCGACCGGACAACAAGGCGGAACAGATCGCAGACGAAGACGCTCGAGGAGATGATGGGCAACCACGGCGACAGCTGGATGACTGCGCAGCGAACGTATTTCACGTCGGAGTCGGTGACCGAGGGTCACCCCGACAAGGTCTGCGATCAGATCTCCGACGCGGTCCTGGATGCGGTTCTGCGCCTCGATCCCGAAGCCCACGTGGCATGCGAGACGGCGACTACGACGGGAATGATTCTCGTCTTTGGCGAAATCTCGACGACCTCGTACGTCGATATTCCGGCGGTCGTGCGCGACACCATCCAGAAGATCGGCTACACGCATTCCACCCATGGGTTCGATGCGAATACCTGCGGCGTGATTGTCGCCATCAAGGACCAGAGCCCGGAAATCCTGAGCGGCGTTGCCCGTGCGGTCGAGGTTCGCTCCGGCGAACAGATCGACCGATTCGATCGTGTCGGCGCAGGTGATCAGGGGATGATGATCGGGTTTGCCTGCAACGAGACGTCCGAGTTGATGCCGCTTCCGATCTCGCTCGCTCATGGTCTCTGTCGCCGGCTCGCTTTGGCGCGCAAGAGCGGCGAGATTCCGTGGCTTCTCCCAGATGGCAAGTCCCAGGTGACCGTGGAGTATCACCGCGGGAAGCCAGCTCGGGTCGATACCGTTGTCGTGTCAACTCAGCATCTGGCCGACGTTTCGAACGAAGAGATCGAGCGGACGATCGTGGAGTCGGTGGTTCGGCGGGTGATCCCTGATGAGCTGCTCGACGACGAGACTTTGTTCCTCATCAATCCCAGCGGTCGATTCGAGATCGGCGGGCCGATGGCCGATGCCGGGCTGACGGGACGCAAGATCATCGTCGATACGTACGGGGGTATGGCCCGCCATGGCGGGGGAGCGTTCTCGGGGAAAGACGCCACGAAGGTTGATCGATCGGCCGCCTATGCCGCGCGCCACGTCGCAAAGAATGTGGTCGCGGCGGGTCTCGCCGACCGCTTCGAAGTCCAGGTCTCGTATGCGATCGGTAAGGCCCGACCCGTCTCATTCATGATCGAGACCTTCGGCACCGGCCGGGTGCCGGACGACCTCATCCTCGAACTGATCGAGCAGCATTTCGACCTGCGACCCGCGGCGATTATCGAGTCGATGTCGCTGAAACAGCCGATCTTCCAGCAGACGGCGGCGTACGGCCACTTCGGCCGAGATGATATCGACGTGCCATGGGAGCGGACCGACAAGGCAGACGTCCTGGCACGTGCCGCGGGGATCGCTGTCGCGTCTCCAGTCTGATCGAGTGCCTGCAATGTTTGCCAAGTTTGCCAACTTTACCTGCGCTCGCTTCGTCCCCGGCCCGCGGCTGCGGTTCGGCCGATGAACACCACCTACCTGTGAATGCAGCCTGATTCAGAGCGGTAGGTGGAACGGGCTACCGAGTTGAATACCCGGAGCGGCACCGCGCATCCCGAGGTCATCACCTCTTGGTGATTGTGAGCAACCCGCGGTCATCGATCTCGATCAAATCCCCTGTTTCGATTCCGAGGCGATCCTGATCTGTAATGACAACCAGGGGCGGGTGAGTCGCGTAGAGCTCGTCACCCAGGATGCAGCCAAGGCTGATCACCGGGTCGAGGCGCGAGGTGATGATCGCGGCCGGAGCCGTGCCGTTGTGGATGGACTCCAGGAGCACGCCGCTTCCGGAGCACGACCCCCGCCCTGAGGGAATGACCAGCACCCGGCCGGTGGCCAACTGCCCATCCAGTGGGTGTCGCCGGTCGATGATGACCCCGGTCTCAGGATCGAACCCTCCCCAGAAGCTCAGCGGCGCATCAGCCACAAGTGCCGCGCCACGGGCCGAACCGCTTGTCACCGGCTGACCCGTGACCACTCTTACGCGTGCCACGGTCCCTCGGCTCTGACGACGTGGCCCGCGATAGCAGAGGCGACGCACTCCTCAGTCGTGGCGAAGACCGAATCGACGCCGAGCAGACCCGGACCGTAGTGCGCGTATTTGGCCGAGTTGGTCATGAGCACCTCGGCGTCTGGCTTCACCAACGGAGCGACGACAATACAGGTATCGGCCGTGACGCGGGCGCCGAATGCCTCGAGAGTCGCGAGTTCGCCCGACCGGTGAAGAAGGTCTCTCACAGCGCGGCTGGTCGTCACGAAAACTTCGACTGATGGCGACGCTCGCGACCCCGACATCAGCCCGGCTAACACACGGCACTCCGAGAGGCTGCAGTGCGGACTGCCGAAGGCAACGACATCGAGTCGCGTGCCGGTCGCTGTCGTCAGTGTCTCGCGCGTCCGGCGCAAATCAGCCATTGAGACGCGCACTGTGCGCTGTGGTGATCGGTTGCCCAGGGCGTCGGTGAGCGTCGGAGCCTCCGGTGTAACGCCAGCGATATGAAACATCGCCACCTCGCCGGACGAGGCCGCTGCCGCGGCCATGGCCTTCAGCTGGTCGTCCGTCGGTTGGCACTCGAGGCCAGTCACGACCGGCACCTTGTCGTTCACGATCGAGCCAAGCAGATAGCCGAGCACCGGATAAAAATCGTCTCGACCCGCCAACTCGACTGGAACCCGCTCAAGCTCGACGACGACCGTTGCCAACCGCGGTTCGTCCAGGTGAAGCCCAGCGGCTGGCGCCCGGCCGGTCAGCGCGCAGCAGATATCGAGATAGTCGCCATAGCGATTCGTGCGCGCTCCGATCACCGAATTGGCGAACGCGACGGCATTCGACTCCGACCAGGCGATCTGTTCGCCGCAGACCGGGGCATGCTCGGTCTGATACGGAGCGCAGGTGAACGTCGGTCGCGCGCCCATCCGCAGATACGCCTTACCAAGTCGATGGGCTCTGTCGGCATAGTCCGCGTCCAGCTTCAAGTCGCGCCAGCGTTGCCGGTCCATCGACATCACGTTGAGTGATGTGGGCACGGCGACCTGACCACCGAGATCGGCCAGCCGCTCGGCAAAGGCAAGCCCCGCGGCGCCTGTAAGAATCACACCGTCGATATGGGCGCGCGTCACTGGCAGGAGCGATGCGGCCCCATAAAGCGGCGCCATGCGAGCGAGGATCCGCATGGCGAGTTGAACGGCCGGGCCGTGCGTCCCGTCCAGCATGCCTCGCTCATCTGCGTCGAGAGCAAGGTTCACCGGCCGGGTGACCAAGTCACGTTGGCTCTAGACACGCGGCCATTCCGTGCAGTAACCGGGCGAAGCAACCTGATTTGCGGTCCTCCGGAGAATACGCGGCAGCGTGTCAGGTGTCGCTAGTTAGCGATCGGCAGCGCCTCGGCCGTCACGGCAAACTCGTCACCGCTGTACCGATCTTCCTCGGACAACATTGGCGACATCATCTGCTGGATCGCCATGACGTGGGCGCATGTCCCGAGCACGTGAGACGAGAACGCGTGGCACGAGCACCGCCAGTGACCATCCTGCAGCTGCACGCTGTGGTCGTCGTGACCGCCGTGAAACGTTGCCTGGAGGGTATTGATGCGGACACGTTCCGGTTCCCGGGCATACCGATGCGCTTTCTCGATCTTTCCAATCATGCTCGAGTTCATACGTTCACTGCTCCCTTCACCAGATAGGATCACGGTTGAACACACGTCTGTGTCGGCCGACGTCGATCGATCTCAAGGCGGTCGCGGGCCAAAAACAAGAACAGCACCCCGGCGTGTTCGCCAGAGGTGCTGTCCGCTGCTCGTGCGGTATGTTGTCACCCGATCCATGGGCAAGACTCCAGCCGGAGTGGACCCTGGGCCAACCGCCGCGACGCGGCTGGTTACGCCAGGATTATAGTGGTGCGCAGCGGGTACCGCCAGTCCTGGATCCGATTATTGAGCGAGCCGTAGCAACACAATGAACCAGCCTCTCAGTGCCGCCGCCCTCGCCGGGGGGCAGAGCCGGCGCATGGGTACCAATAAGGCACTGTTGCCGCTCGTGGCGGGCGGGCAGCCGATGCTTGGATTGGTGCTGGAACGACTCTGCTCGGTCGCAGACGACATGCTCGTCGTGGCAAACGAACAAGAGCGCTACGAAACGTTCGGTGCCCGCGTCGTCCCCGATCTCCAGCCCCAGATCGGGGCACTCGGCGGCATCCAGGCCGCGGTGACCTGGTCCGTGCACGAGCATTGCCTGGTCGTGGCGTGCGACATGCCGTTCCTCAGTTTGCCCCTGTTGCGGCGAATGGTCAGCGAGCCCCGGAATTACGACGTGCTTGTTCCGTTAATTCCGGGCGAGAGCCGGCAGCGCGGAGACGGCCTGGTGTTCCAGACGCTCCACGCTATCTATAGCAAGCAGTGTCTGCCATTTATCGAGAAGCGAATTGCGGCAGGAAACAAACAGGTCGTTAGTTTTTTTGAGGACGTGCGAGTGCGCACCATCGACCTAGCGGATGTCATGCAATGGGATCCCGAATTGCGGTCGTTCTTCAATGCCAATACTCCCGAAGCACTGCTCACTGCCCAAGCCAGAGTGCAAGCGGAACATGATTGCGACCCGTGACGTTATCGAGGAGGATCGACGTTGATCCGCGAAGTCCATACAGGCGAGGGAGACCGAGACAATGAACCGACGATCGACAACCGCATTTGCCGGCGCCAGCGCGCTGCTCAATCGCGGGGTGCGAGATCAGCTGAGGCTGGCCTGGCGTCTCCTGCGAGACGAACGGGTTTCCGGGTTGAAGTTCGCGCTTCCGGCACTGATTGCACTCTACGTCCTATCGCCCATCGACTCAGTTCCGGACTTTTTCCTTGGACTGGGCCAAATCGACGATCTCGGTGTGATCACCGCCGGAACACTGATCCTGGCACGACTGATTCCCAAGCTGGCGCCTGGGCACGTCGTCGACGAACATTTGCGGGACATGGGAACGCGCAACCCGGCGCCCAGGCGTGGTAGGGCTACGCACGATTTCGTGGAGGCCCGATTCAACGTTCGCGGTTAGTGTCGAAGGTCGGGAGTTACGTTGAGCGAAGGTGCGTCAAGGCGGACAGCTACTTCAGGGCGGACCAGACAGCGAGGCAAAAGCGCGCCACGCGGAGGTCGCCATGGGCTCACTCGTTCTTCAGTGCCCGTTCGCGAGGAAAGCCCACTCCCCGACACCATCGTCGTCAGCGCGCCCACGCGCACCCGCCGGCGCGTGGCAACGCCGGTGGCCCATGCGGTTGAGCTGACCCGGGAACAGGAGTTTGCCTACATCCGCTCGGACATGCGCCGGTTGGTCATCATCGCCGGTGGGTTGCTCGCACTAATGCTTTTGCTGCTCCTCGCGGTCAGTCGCTGATCCCTATCTCACGTTGAGCCAAGCGGGCGCGGCGAAATCGCCGCGCCCGCATTGCTTTCAACGAGGTACTTTGTGAGCGTGGGATGGGCACGCCTAAATCGGCGAGTCTTCCTCGTCAGCTACCTGAACGGCCTCCTCGAAGGTCTCTACCTCGCGGTCGCTCTCGGTGGAATCTTCTTCGTCGCGCTCGATCGTCAGTGGTTCAGTTTCATCTTCGTCATCTTCCTCATCGAAGAGGAAGAAATCAGCTTCATCGCGTTGCCGCAGGAGGTCCCGGTCGCGCAAGTACGCGCGTGAGGTGATCTGGCGCGGGAAGGAAACCGTCGTGGCCACGGACGGGTCGCGGTGGATCTCCCGGATGATCGTGCGCAAGGTGTGACCTGTCAATCCGAGCGCGAAAATCTCGTATCGGTTGCCGCTGGCCATCAGATCCATCACCCGGCGCGCTGTCTTGGGCTCCACTTCTCCGAGGCGGTCTCCGTTGGCCCGCCGCACAACGAGTCGGTCTGCTTCCTGGACGAGATTGAGTTCCTCGCCAGAAGAGACGTCGGCCAACAATGGCAGTTCGCCCGGATTCACGAGCTCGTCGACCCAGGTTTTGCCGACCTCCTCCAGAAAGGCACTCGTTCGGGGCATCGGACCGGGTCGCGAGACCTCTGCCGACGGGCGTCCGCCGTGGCCTCGCAGGATTTCGAGCCTCTGCAGATTGCGTCGCGCAATGAGATTCGCCGGGTCAGCTCGAAGCGCCTTGGAGTAGGCCTCCTTCGCTTCGTCCAGATTGCCCAGTGAGATGTATGCCCGGCCAAGGCGGTTGAACGCGTCGGCGTCTTTCTGAAACCGATCGATGATCTGAAGGTTCAGGGTGACAGCCTCTTCCCAATTTCCCTCGAAGGCGGCCCGGCGCGCCTCCTCGCCCAGCTGACGCCGGGTTAATTGCTTCTGAGCCAATGTGTCTTTCCTTCCCTAGGTGCTTCCCGCCATTGACGGTGAGACTCATTTATCGGGGTGCCGAAACTATCTCGCCCATCAAGAACCAAGGGCTCGTGTGAGTCACTTCGACGTCTACGAGCTTTCCATTCAAATCGCGATCGTCGTCGAAGTGGAGCAGCGTATTGCCTCGAGTGCGCCCAGTCCACCGACCCTTGGACCGCCCTTCGACAAGCACTTCATACGTCTTGCCAAGTCTCTCGGCGTTGATCTCGGACTGGATACGCTCCTGGAGCTTCTCGAGCTCGCGATGCCGCCGGTGCTTCTCGTCAGGCGGGACATCGTCCTGCCAGCGAGCTGACAGCGTGCCCGGACGCGGCGAGTACATTGCCAGGTGGACCTTGTCGCAACGAGCCTGCTCCAGCAGATCGTACGTTTGCATAAATTGCGTTTCCGACTCCCCCGGAAACCCTACGATGATATCGGTGGCAACCGTCGCTTCAGGCATGCGCGCCCGCGTGAGCTGAATACGATCGATCCAGTAATCCCGTGTATAGGTCCGTCTCATGCGGCGCAGGACGTCATCGTCCCCCGCCTGAACAGGCAGGTTCATGTGCTCGCAGACGGACTCCAGGCTGGCCATGGCTTCAATGATGTCGTCGGACATGTACTTCGGATGTGACGTCAGAAACCGAAGGCGCGCGATTCCGGGAACTGCGTCGACTGCTCGCAGCAAGTCCGCAAGTCCGGGATTGTCGGGAAGGTCGTGGCCATAGGCGTTGACCGTTTGGCCGAGGAGCGTCACCTCACGAACGCCGCCCGCGGCTAACCCCTCGACTTCAGCCACGATGTCGGCCACCGGGCGACTTCGCTCCTTGCCGCGGCGATAAGGAACGATGCAGTAGGAGCACAAGAAATTGCAGCCGTAGATGATGGGAATGAACGCAGAGGTGCTTGACGTCGCGGCCGCGGGATCTGCGTAGTAGTGCGGCAGCTCACTGAGGTCGTCGCTCAATGCGGAGACTTCCGGGGCGACTTTCTCGAGCTGAGCAAAATCGGATGGATCGAAAAAGAGATCGACGTGCGGAAACTGCTCTCGCAGCCGGTCGTGTTGATTGGTCACCATGCACCCGGTCAGGACCACCGACACGTCCGGGCGCTCTCGCTTGAGTCGGTGCAGCGAGTTGAGCTTGCCCGCTACCTTGTCTTCGGCGGCCTGGCGGACAACGCACGAATTGAGAATGACAATGTCGGCGTCTTGTTCGTTCGAGGTTGCCGTGTAGCCGGCCTCTTGCAATGTTGCGGCGATCTTCGCGCTATCAGCCTCATTCATCTGGCAGCCGATAGTCCAGACGTGGAACTGCTTGCCGTTGCGCGGCAAGGGCGCGGGTGAGGCCGCCACCCTGAGTGGGATGATTGATCGTTGCAGCATGTGAACCGTCGGTCCTCGGGTTGTTTCTGCGCCACCGGCTGGCAGCAACGCCAACTCGCAGCAACTTCGCCTTTCGGCACGCCAATCGACCAGTATAGCAGCCGTGGCGGCGGTGCCCGAGAGCGGCCTGGCGGGAGTCGCCGCCGAGGATCTCGTACCGCGTCTCGCGGCCTGTGTCAGATAGACAAAGCGTCGGGCGGTTGGTAGAATCGGCGCCGCACCGGCGGTGAAAAGACGGCCGAGGCGCGAGAGCCATTGCGGGAGAAACTGGGGACTTCCGCCTCTGCGCTCTTGCCGCTACCCGCGGACGCCGTGCCGCTCCGACCCGTTGGCCGCTCCTGGGGGAAGGCGTGGCAAAGCATAAGTGTGGATCCTGCCACTTTTTCCAGGAAGCGGGGCTTGCTGGAAGCGGGTGGTGTCACCATCCTCAACGCAAGGTTTCCAGCGGCGTCTTGATCATGGTGCGGCGAAACGAACTCGCCTGTCGCGACGAGTGGTCACGGAGCCTCTGGCAACCCCGCGATGTTGCCCAAGCGAACGGTGATCAGCCGTTCGAACGCCCGGCCACTGGTCCGCTGCCGCCCGCGCTCGCTGAGAACCTGCGCTCGGTGCTCAACCATGACAGGGCCCTCGCCGCATCTGCAGAAGGCGAAGATGTGCTGCTCAGCGAGGGTCGAATCATCTCTGAGGCTCATGAGCCATGGGAGCCACAGCCGCGGCCATTCCCGGTCGGGAATTTTGACCCACGGACGGCGATCTTCCGTGCCAGGGAAGCCTACCGGGAGCGCGCCCGCGCAAAAGCCACCGCGGATCGTCAATCTGCCGGTGCTGAAGCGACCGCGGTACCGGCAAGGGTGGAAGAACTTGCGTCTGCCGCGGCGGAAGAACCTACGGCCGAGGCGAGCGCCAGGCTGCCGCGTGATAGCTACACCGCGAACCCGGAAGCCGACACCCAGGCCCAATTGCCCAACGCCGGATCATGGTCCGAACCTTCCATCGGACCTGAACCGGTAGAAGCAAACGCGGCGCTCCCAACTGCCGGCGAAGCCAGCGAGGGGCAAGAACCCGAAGGCTCGCCGCTCACCGTTGCCGATTCAAACGTTGAAGAAGCCGTCCCAGAATGGCGGTCACCGCCTGTCGGAGATGACCGAATCGAAATGCAGGAGCATGGGACGCCGGCGACTGAAGATGTTGGTACTACGAAATTTCGCTCTGCAGTTGATGAGGCGGAGCCATTTCCGGAGTGGTATCGATCAGACCTCCCTCGGATCTGCCGAACTTGCCGAGATTACAGGCCGTCTGCAGAAGGTCAACGCGGCTGGTGTGCAAATTCCTGGGCCTTTACGCACCGGCGACTCGTCCTCGAGGATGACCCTGCACCCTGTCAGTCGGCGATCGGTGATTGGTGGTTGCCCGTCGACGATGTCTGGCTCGTCGCCGCCGACGTCTCGTCTCACGGACGGGCGACCCCGCTCCTCGATCGTTTGACCGCGAAAGCGGAGCAACAGCGATGTCGTTCGTAACAGCGCAGGGGCCCCCCGATCTCAGGTTGACAATAGCCCATTGGTCCGTTTGGTTGTCCAAACGGTGGGAATCCGATACGATGGAGTAAGGGGGCGGAGGGTCCCTGGGCATTCGTGTGCCAGGGAGAGGGGAGCCGGATTGTCACGATGAGCGTCTTCGGGGACACGCTGAGGCAGGCCCGGGTTTCCAAGGGCGTAACCCTCAGGGAAGCCGAGCAAGCGACGCGCATCAATCGCCACCACCTCTCGGCGCTCGAAGAGGAGGATTTCGCGGTCCTCCCGCCTCTGATCTACCAACGTGGGATTGTCCGCAACTATTCTGCGTACCTCGATCTTGACCCCGGCAAATCGCTGGCAATGTTCGAGGAGGCCCGCGGAGGCGACTCCGCCGCCGAGCTGGTAGCCGCCGTCAAACCGCTAGAGATGCCACGGCACTGGTCACCGAATTTCGCCATCATCGCCTTCATGGTCGTCATGGGAGCGGTGATCTTTGCGTGGGTGTACAGCATCTCTTTCAGCCCGGAGCCGGTGGCAAGTACCGTGCCGCCCGCTGTGCCAACAGTGACGCCGATTCCAGACGACCGGCTTGCGTTGCCGAGCCCAACGGCCATCCCGAGCGCGACGGCGACTCCGCCCGCGACAGCCACAGCGGTGCCGTCGCCAGCCACCGACGCGCCGCAGGCAGCGGCCAATACCACCGCGCCACAGCCGACACCGGTCGTAAATGAGCTCGTACCGACTTCCGCACCCGCGGCAGTGCAACAGCCAGCAGCAGCTCCAGGGATGGCCACGATTCGCGTCATCGCCCAGGGAGACGTTCAGGTCACTGTCGAGGCCGACGGCGCTGTGGTCTTCTCCGGATGGTTGGGTTCAGGCAGCTCCACGGAGTTCATCAGCGCAGCGAACTTTGCCGTCACGACCTCCGACGGCAGTCTTACTCTGTTCGAGAACGCCGCGACCGGGCAGCAGTTCTATATGGGCTACGGGCAGAACGAGACGTATTACCTCGGCGGCTAGTTGATTCGCGCACGTTTCGGAGCCAATGTCCGGTGCGGCTTCAGCTTGGTAACGCTTGACTGGTCCTCCAGATCTTCGCGCGTGACTTACTGAGATCCAACATCTGACTGACGCACAGGTGTCACGACGCGCAGACCTAGTGGCGCAATATTGAACTGCCGGGGCGTCGTTCCACGCGGATCGCCGTCGAGCTCGACGGGTAGGGCAGGCATTGCCTCAATGCCCACGTGGCGAGCGCGGCGGTGCATGACATGGGGAGATCGATCGAGTTGCTGGGTCCCCGCAAAGCCAAGTGTCGTGGCAATTTCGGCGAGCGTTGAGGACGTAAAGATGAGGACGTCAAGCCAGCCATCATCGACAGTAATCCCCGGGTAGATCTGGAATTGAGGAGCGATGGCCGAGCCACCGTTGGCGATCAGCACGAGTGAAGAGCGTGCCTCAAGAATGGCTCCGTCGGTAGTGACGCGGACTTCCGATGGCGGCAGCCGTAGTGCCGCCACTGCCGCCGGGAGATAGGCAAACCAACCCAGGCGGCGCTTCCAAACCGGGCTTGCTCCTCGAAACAGCTCAGCATCGAAGCCCGCGCCGGCGATGTGGACAAACGATCGATCTTCGCTACGCCCGATGTCGATTTTGCGAATCCGGTGGGCTCCGCCAAACAGAGCGAGAGCGGCTGCCGAATCGGCTGGAATTCCGAGCGACCGGGCGGCGATGTTGGTGGAGCCGGCAGGCACGATTCCCAGCGCGGCACTCGATTCGAAGATGCCGGTCGCGACGTCGGACACCGTGCCGTCGCCGCCAACCGCGATAACGATCCCAGCCGAACGTGCCGCTTCGCTCGCCGCTAACGTTGCTTCCGAGGAGGAGCTCGCGACCTGGATATCGAGATCGAGGTCATCGCCATTGCCCGTCAACGACGCGGCGACCTGTTCCGGGCTGATGCGGCACGCGCCGCTGATGACCGCCGCAAGGCGCCTCCTGGTTCGCCGGGGTTCGGCGTGGTGGGAGCCCGGTTCGTGGCTCGCCCGATCAGGCATTCGTACCCGGGTCTTCGGGACCGAAGATCAATTCCGTGACATAGTTGGCGAGCCAGGTTGCGGCCGCAACGAATACCAAGCCCAGAATTCCGCGTATCGTATTTCGCAGCATGAAAATCCTCCATCGGCGACTAGCGTCACCATCCTAACTCTGACTCCGGCGGAGTCTGCCTGCTGGCACCGCCGCCTGGCTGCGTCATGGCCGGTGCCGCCTCCCAAGCAGCGCGAGCGGCAATGCAAGCAGGAGTAGCGTAGCCGTCAAATCGGCAAGGGTCGCCGCCCCAGCCACAACTCGGTCCGCGGGAGGAACCACGGTCAAAGGCCTGATGATCGGTTTTGAAAGGGACAGAATCATCCCTACTGACCCGACGCTCTCAGGCAGTGCCAATACGAGGACAGCGCAACGTAGGATCGCTAAGGCGCAGAGGGCCGCATAAACGGCGATCCCGAGGCGCACGGCCAGTTGTGAGCGCGCGATCTGTGTCGCCCCGCGCCCTGACCGTCCCTGGTAAATCACGAGGCGTCAACATTCGTGCTGTCCAGCAAGTCCGCAATCATCGCCACGATCTCGGCCGCGAGCGCCTCTTTGCTCATTGTCGGTAGCTCGGTGACCATTCCGTCTGCTGTGATAATCGTGCCCGTGCTGCTCGGTGCACCGATAGTCGATTCCGCGTCGTTGGCGACGATCATGGCCAGACCCTTGGCGCGCAGCTTTTGTGCGGCGTTCTCCAGGTGATTCTCGGTTTCGGCGGCGAAGCCAATCTTCAACAGGTTCGGTCGGGTGATCGTGGCCAGGATATCAGGGTTCCGTACCAACCGGACATCGAGGTTTTGTTGCTCCGTTGACTTCTTGAGCTTACGCTGGGATCTGGTTTCCGGCCGGAAGTCGGCAACGGCCGCCGCCATGATCAGCACATCGGCCCGGACCGATGCCTGCTCGACCGCATGGAGCATCTCGATGGCCGTGTTGACATTGACAACATCGGCGCCGCTCGGTGGTCGCAATGCAGTTGGTCCTGAGATGAGTGTGACCTCAGCACCGTTGGCTAGGGCGGCCGCGGCAAGGGCGTATCCCATGCTGCCGCTCGATCGATTGCCGATGTAGCGCACCGGGTCAATTGGCTCTCGCGTGCCGCCCGCGGTGACGACAACATGCTTGCCGGCCAACCGCGACGATCGCCCCAAGATGCTCTTCACGGCAGCGACGATGGACTCTGGATCTGCCATGCGGCCTTTGCCGAATGCTCCAGAGGCGAGCCTGCCATGGGTAGCTTCCACGAATCTGACACCGCGCTCGGTAAGCGTCAGAAGATGCTCCTGAGTGGCTGGATGGTGGAGCATGCGCTCCTCCATCGCAGGCGCCAGCACGATCGGCGCAGCGGTCGAAAGCGCGATAAGCCCGATCAGGTCGTCGCTGAGGCCGAGCGCAAGTCTGGCAATGGCCGCGGCCGTCGCGGGCGCGACAACCAGAAGGTCCGCGTTTCCTGCCAGACCGACGTGTCCCGTGAAGCCGTCGCTCCACGCTGCGAACGGGTCGGTATGTACCGAGGCGTGGGTGATGGCTGAAAAAGAGAGTGGTTGAACAAAATGTTGCGCCGCTTCTGTCATCACCACGTCGACGGTGGCCCCGGCCTGGACGAGAAGGCTCGCGACGGCCACGGCTTTGTAGGCAGCAATGCCGCCCGTGACCCCGAGCACAACCGACGTACCTTTGAGACTATCCATAGATGACTTACCGAGCGCCACGCGTATCTGAATCTGCCGGGACGCAGCATAGCGGAGCAACAACCCCATCTGCGCCCCGATCTCGTAATGACGGTTTACGATGGAACGAGAGCGGGTACAGTCACGTCGACGCGGAGTACGGGTCAATCATGACGGAGCGGGCCATGGCGTTGAGCGCGCAGCCGGAGCGGCAACCGGTGCTTGAAGCGCGGGGAATCAACAAACACTTCGGGCCGGTTCAGGCGCTCAGGGACGTAGATCTTTCCGTGTTCCCCGGCGAGGTCGTCGCGTTGATCGGCGACAATGGCGCCGGCAAGTCGACATTGATCAACGTCCTGACAGGCGTGCTGCCGCTGGAAAGCGGCGAGATCGTGTTCGGTGGAGAGACTGTGCGGTTCTCATCTCCACACGAAGCAAGAGCTCACGGAATCGAGACTGTTTATCAGGACCTCGCGGTTGCGCCACATCTCGACGCGGTTGCCAATATATTCCTGGGGAGGGAACGGCGCCAGGGCGGGCTGGCGGGAAGAGTGGGCTTTCTGGACAACCATCGCATGCGGAAGGAAACAGACCAGCAGCTCTCCAGACTTCGGGTCCAGGTGCCCGACCTGGAACGCCGACTAGTCACGCTATCGGGCGGACAGCGTCAGGGCGTAGCCGTGGCGCGCGCCGTCATGTGGGCGAGCAAGGTCGTCATCATGGACGAGCCGACCGCAGCCCTCGGCGTGGCGCAGACCGCCAAGGTGCTGGACCTGATTCGGCAGGTGCGTGATACAGGTATTCCAGTGGTCTTTATTAGTCACAACATGCCGAATGTATTCCAGATCGCCGACCGTGTCGTCGTCCTGCGACTGGGTCAAGTCGTCACCGAGCTCGATCCAAGAACAGCGACAATTGAAGACGCCGTAGCCGCGATGACCGGATCGACGCGCTTCTCGAACCGAGAGGTTGAGTAACGTGAGTGCCGCAAATGAGGCCTACGACGAACTAGTTACGGAGGTTTTGCCGGCCCGCCAGCGATATCTCTCCCAACTAGCCAAGTCGTTCACACTGCTTATATTGCTCGCCATCATTGTGATTTTCTCGCTTTATGGCAAGATGAGCTTCTTTAACGCCCGAAACTTCAATGACATCATCATCGACTCGTCTCAGCTCGTCGTGCTCTCGGTCGGCATGACATTCGTCATCATCGCCGCCGGCATCGACCTGTCCGTTGGCTCGGTCCTGATCTTGTCGTCGGTGGTTGCGGCCAAGGTCACAATCGCACTGTCCGGGACCCCGCAGGATATTGCCAACTTCGAATTCCCGACGCAGCACATCGGCATTCCAATCGGCCTTGCGGCGGGGGTGGCCACCGGGCTCCTGTGTGGTGTGGTGAACGGGCTGCTTATCACGAGACTCCGTGTACCGGCGTTTATCGTGACTTTGGGCATGCTCGGCATCGCCCTGGGTCTCGGCCAGCTTCTGTCGGGCGGCACGTCTGTGCCAAATGTGCCGCCAGCCGTGCAGTCTGCAATTGGTCTTCGCGAGATCGTCGCGTTCGATGTCGCGAGTCAGCGGGTGCGGGCTACCCCTCCAATCTTCATCGCCTATGGAATAGCACTAGTCGCCGCGGTCGTGCTGAACCGGACGCGATTTGGCCGCTACACCTACGCGATCGGGTCGAACGCGGCGGCCTCAATGCGTGCAGGAATCAACGTCGATCTGCACCTCGTCAAGATTTATTCCTTGAGCGGCCTGCTGGCAGGAGTGGCGGGAGCAATGGATTTGCTCCGATTCGGAACGGCCTCGGTTGGCTCCCACCAAGCGGACAATCTCGCTGCGATTTCGGCAACCGTCATCGGTGGAACCAGCCTGTTTGGTGGTATTGGAACCATCGGCGGGACGGTGATTGGCGCGTTCATTCCGACCGTACTTCGCAACGGACTGGTCATCGCCCGCGTGCAGCCGTTCTGGCAAAACGTGGCCATCGGCGCCGTTCTGATTCTTGCCGTCTACCTCGATCAGCGGCGTCGGCGCGCGGAGGAGCGAATGTAGCGGGGCTGAGCGTGTTGCAGTGAATCTGTGGGGTTGATACCCTGCCCCGGTCCGCGAAAGGGCGAGACCCGCGAAACCCGACTGGAGGTCAAATGAAGGCAATTGATCGATTCGATACCCGGCTCAGCCGACGAAGCGTCTTGCGGGCGTCCGTGTACGCGGGCGCGGGATTCACGTTGTTCGCTCCGTTGGGATTTCGGGCCTTCGGCCCGGCAAGACTCCTTCACCATCGCCTTTATCCAAGGAGTCATCGCGGACAACTTCTACATCACGATGGACTGCGGAGCGCGAGCACAGGCTGAGGCACTGGGAAACGTGAGCATCGACACCCAGGGTCCAGAGCGCTTCGATCAGACCTTGCAGACGCCGATTCTCAACGCGGTGGTGCAGAGCGCTCCGAGCGCGATCATGATGGCGCCGAATGACCGGCAGGGCATGATCGCGCCGATCCAGGCGGCAATCGACGCTGGCGTACCGGTGCTTTGCGTGGACACGACAATCGACTGCAGACATCCAGCTCGGCGACGTGGCGACAGACAACGTGGAAGGGGGACGCCTCGCCGCGCGAGGTCTCGCCGAGGAGATCGGCGGAGCGGGCAAGGTCTTCGTCGTCAACGTCATACCCGGCGTTTCAACGACTGACCAGCGAGAACAGGGTTTCCGAGAGGCGATCGAGACGGAGTTTCCCGACATCGAGTATCTCGGCCAGGAGTATTCCAATAACGATGCGAATGTCGCGGCGCAGATTACCGCGGCGCGGCTCCAATCGGACCCGATTTGGCCGGCATCTTTGGCACGAACCTATTCTCTGCCCAGGGCGCGGCCGCCGCACTGCGGGAGCAGGGTTTGCAAGGCCAAGTCAAGATGGTCGGGTTCGATGCCGGACCGACGCAGGTGCAGGACCTGCGCAGCGAAGTGGTGGACCTTTTGATCGCGCAGCACCCGGGTGATATCGGCGAGATCGCGGTGCAACTTCTGCACGAGTTCCTGACCACTGGCGAGCCGCTTGATCCCAAGGACTATGTCACCGGCGCTACCATCGTGACTCGCGACAACATCGACGATCCGGAGGTAGCCAGGTATCTCTACGTCGCGGATTGTGCGAATTACACGTTGGCAAACGCGGTGCCAATGCCAGCAGCATCACCAGTAGCGACCCCGACGGCGTAGCGTCGGGATTCGCAGCAAATCGAATGGGCAGCGCGGACGTCAAAATCCGCGCTGCCTGTACTTGACAAAAACCGATCGGCTAACGTACAATAATCGTTCCGGCTTGCTGACCCGCAAATCAGCGAGCCTGGAAAACCTTCGAAACCGGTAGCCGGGCGGGGCGTGCTGGAACATTCACCATCGAAACCTGGTCAAACGGGAGGGGCAACCTTTGTCCTCCCGCTTTGGTGTGCCAGGGAATGGGCACGGATCGGTCGTTCCGGCGGTCTACAAACGACAATCGCAGGCAGTTGTCGGGTTTCTCAGGGGCAGTTTGGCGTGCCGTCCGCAAGATGTATGGAGGAGTAATTGACTGTGGCATTGACGACGATTGAAGCAAATGGTGTCGCGGCGGCAAGCGCTGGTGGACTGCAGACCGTTCTCTCCAACACCGGGATCGACCGGCGCTCATTCTCGCGCATCCCAACTGTCTGGGAGATGCCGGATCTCGTCCAGGTGCAGATCGAATCATTCGAGTGGTTCAAGCGGGAGGGTCTGCGCGAGCTCCTCGAAGAGATCTCCCCGATATCTGATCACCACAAGAAGATGGAGCTCACCTTCGGCGAATATCGGTTCGATGAGCCTTGGAAGCGATTGCCGGAACACCTTCAGCAGCAGGGAAAGGATGATCCTCGTATCGTCGAGCAGTTTTGCCGAGAGCGCGACATCACCTACGCGTCACCTCTCCGTATCAAGGCAAAGCTGCGCGTCGTGAACCCGGAGACCGGCGAGATTCGCGAGATCGGGGCCGGCGAGGACGAAGACTCCGAAATTTTCATCGGCGACTTCCCGCTGATGACGACCGACGGGACGTTCATCATCAATGGCGCCGAGCGCGTGGTCGTGTCGCAGTTGGTCCGTTCTCCGGGCGTCTACTTCGACCGCGCGACGGATCCCACGACCGGAAAACTGGTTTCCACCGCCAAACTCATCCCGAATCGCGGCGCCTGGCTCGAGTTCGAAACGTCCAACCGGGACGTCATGTCAGTCAAGGTCGATCGCAAGCGCAAGATGCCGGTGACCATTCTGCTCCGCGCCATCGGCATGACGGACGAGGAGCTGGAGACGGCGTTTGCCGACGTCGATACGAACCCGGATCGACCGTTCCTACGCACGACGCTGGAAAAGGATCCCACTCACGAAAAAGACGAGGCTCTGATCGAGCTCTACCGGCGGCTGCGGCCGGGTGACCCGCCGACGCGCGACAACGCGACCACGATGCTGGAAAACCTGTTCTTCAATGACCGGCGATACGACCTCGCGCGGGTCGGCCGGTACAAGTTGAACGAGCGCTTGCATCGTGAGAAGAGCGACGTAGCGCGGCCCGATAGCCGGATTCTCATGAGGGAAGATCTGATTGAGATCATCCGGGAGATGATCCGACTCGCCAATGGGCTCGGTGAGCCGGACGACATCGACCACCTCGGCAACCGGCGCATTCGCGCGGTCGGCGAGCTGATTCAGATGCATGTCCGCACGGGGTTCCAGCGGCTCGAGCGCGGTATTCGGGAGCGGATGACGATCCAGGATCCGGAGACGGTCACGCCGAAAGGGCTGATCAGCACGACGCGGCCGGTGATGGCGGCGGTGCGGGAGTTCTTTGGCGGAAGCCAGCTCTCGCAGTTCATGGACCAGACGAACCCGCTTTCGGAGCTGACGCACAAGCGCCGATTGTCGGCGCTCGGTCCGGGAGGACTGAGCCGCGATCGGGCTGGCTTCGACGTACGTGACGTTCACCCGTCCCACTACGGGCGAATCTGCCCGATTGAGACTCCTGAAGGTCCGAACATCGGTCTGATTGGCTCGCTGGCGACCTATGGAAAGATCAACCAGTACGGGTTCATCGAGACGCCGTACCGGCGGGTGATCTCGCAACTCGTGGTGGACGACCCTGCTCTTCCATTGGAAGGGCAAATCCTCCGCGACGATGCGGTCAATCCGGAAACTGGCAAGGTCGTGCTGGCCGCCGGCACGGTGCTGGGTGACGCTGAGATCAAGAAAATTCAGAAAGCAGGCATCAAGACGCTTCGCGTGAAGCCGGTGGCCTCGAGCATCATCGACTACCTGTCGGCGGACAGAGAAGAACAAGTGATGATCGCCCAGGCCAATACGCCCCTGGACGAACAGAGCCGGCTCATCCCTGACCAGGTGGTCGTCCGCGTTGGAGGGGGCCACCGATTCCCGGTCGTACCCTCCGAGCAGGTCGCCTACATGGATGTCTCGCCGAAGCAGGTCGTCTCAGTGGCGACGTCGTTGATCCCGTTCCTGGAGCACGACGACGCAAACCGCGCGCTGATGGGCGCCAACATGCAGAAGCAGGCAGTCCCGTTGCTGCAACCACGGGCGCCAGTCGTTGGAACAGGCGTCGAGCACCAGGCGGCCCGGGACTCCGGGCAAGTGCTGGTCGCCGGGCAAAACGGCGAGGTGCGGTCGGTCAGCGGACGCCAGATCGTCATCGCCGATGACGAGGGCAATGTCCACGAGTACAACCTGCAGAAGTTTGTTCGCTCGAACCAGGACACGTGCATCAATCAACGGCCGAGCGTTCGTCTGGGTGACCGCGTAACGGTCGGTCAGATCATCGCCGACTCATCTTCAACGGAAAATGGAGAGCTCGCTCTCGGGCAAAACGTCGTCGTCGCGTTCATGCCCTGGGAGGGCGGAAACTTTGAGGACGCCATCCTGATCAGCGAGCGGCTCGTACGGGACGACGTCTTCACCTCGATCCACATCGAGAAGTATGAGACCGAGGCCCGGGATACCAAGTTGGGTCCGGAGGAGATTACCCGCGACATCCCGAACGTTGGCGAGGAGAGTCTGGCCAACCTCGATGAGAACGGCGTCATCCGCATCGGGGCTGAAGTCCGCCCGAATGACATTCTGGTGGGAAAGGTCACCCCGCGCGGTGAAACCGAGCTGAGTGCCGAGGAGCGCCTGCTGCGCGCGATCTTCGGCGAGAAGGCGCGCGAGGTGAAGGACACCTCACTCCGTGTGCCTCACGGGGTTCACGGCAAGATCATCGATGTCAAGACGTTTCGCCGGGATGACGAATCCGACCACGAGCTTCCGGCCGGTGTCAACGAAATGGTCCGAGTCAGCATCGCTCAAAAGCGAAAGATCTCCGAGGGCGACAAGATGGCCGGCCGGCACGGCAATAAGGGAGTCATCTCCCGGATTCTGCCGATGGAGGATATGCCGTTCCTCCCGGATGGCACCTCGGTCGACATCATCCTGAACCCGATCGGTGTGCCTTCGCGCATGAACCTCGGTCAGGTGCTGGAGACACACCTCGGCTGGGCCGCGTCCAAACTCGGCTTCCGTGTCGCAACGCCGGTGTTCGACGGCGCGCGCGAAGACGAGATCAAGGAACTTCTCACGGCCGCGGGGTTGCCGGAGGACGGCAAGGTCGACCTCTACGACGGCCGTACCGGAGAGAAGTTCGATCGGCCGGTGACCGTCGGCGTCATCTATATGTTGAAGCTGGCCCACCTCGTCGAAGACAAGATCCATGCGCGATCAACCGGACCGTACTCGCTCGTGACACAGCAGCCACTGGGCGGGAAGGCGCAATTCGGAGGGCAGCGATTCGGGGAGATGGAAGTCTGGGCGCTCTACGCCTACGGCGCCGCATATACCCTGCAGGAAATGCTGACTGTCAAGTCAGACGACACCGTCGGCCGGGTGAAGACGTACGAGGCGATCGTCAAGGGTGACGAGATCACCGGCGCGGGTGTACCGGAGTCGTTCAAGGTTCTGGTGAAGGAGCTTCGCTCCCTCGGTCTGTCGATCGACGTAATCAACGAGGACGAGCAGACCGTGGAGTTTGCCGAGGATAACTCGCGGGACCTGCTCTCGAATCTCGATCGAATCAACTTGAGCGGTTACGAAAAGACCGCTGACTAGCTGCACTCATCAGACGGAGCCGGCCCGCTGCGGGGAGCACCCCGCACGGGGCCGGCAACACCGGAGGGAAAATGTCTACGACCGATACTGATCTTTCGATGCTTTCGATCGAGACGGCGCTCGCGCCTTCAATTTCGCTTCCGTCAATGCCGGAGACCCGCGGCCCGCGAGACGGGTTCGGGCGCGCTGACCGGGGTGATCGCGGGCGCGTGCTCGACGTCAATAACTTCGATGCCATTCGCATAAGCTTGGCCTCGCCGGAGGCGATCCGGTCCTGGTCGTACGGTGAAGTAACAAAGCCGGAGACGATTAACTACCGGACGCTGAAGCCCGAGCACGGTGGGCTCTTTTGCGAGCGTATTTTTGGTCCGACGAAGGACTGGGAGTGCTACTGCGGGAAGTACAAGCGCATTCGTCATGCAGGCACCGTCTGCGACAAGTGCGGTGTCGAAGTAACGCGAGCGAAGGTACGGCGCGAACGGATGGGTCACATCGAGCTAGCGGCGCCCGTCGCGCACATCTGGTACGTGAAGGGGACCCCGAGTCGTCTTGGCTTGCTACTCGATATCACCCCGCGCAACCTGGAGCGGGTGCTCTACTTCGCCTCTTACCTGGTCACTGAAGTCGATGAAAGCGCGCGTGAGGCGTCGATCCTCGAAGTGCGTGAGCTCGTCGATGGAGAGATCGAGGAGCTTCGGGCTGCGTCGCAAATCGAGATCGACGAGATCGACGAGACGACCGGCCGGGATTCGGCGAACCTCAGTGAGGGCCAGCGGAGCGTCAGTGAAGCGATTGCTTCGCGGCGCGAGACCGAGCTTGTCGAACTGCGCTCGGAATTTGAAGCGGCCGAAGCGCGCCTCTCGGCGCTCAGCAACGAATCGGCCGCTGAAGAAATCGCCTTCCGCGGCACCGTCATCGTGCGCGAGGGTGAGGCGGTCAACGACGACCGCTTGACGACGCTGCGCGAGGCATTTGAAGAGGAGTCTGCGCGGATCGAGGAGGGCGCCGCGGCCGAAGTCACCGGCAGCGAGGCGCTCGCCGGCGCTGAGAAGGACCAGCTCATTTCTGCGGCCGGTGAGCGGCGTGCCAAGATCGAGCGAGATCTTGCGGAGCAGATCCGCGAAGTCGAGCGGGAGCGCGACGAATCGATCAAGGCGATTAGCGATCTGAAAGAACTGCAAATCCTCTCGGAGCAGCAGTACCGGGAACTCAACGAGCTGCTGCCGCCGGGCGTGTTCAAGGCCGGAATGGGCGCAGAGGCTGTGCATCATTACATCCGGAATCGAATCGATCTCGACGAAATCGCCGTCGAGCTTCGCAACGAGATGCAGAGCACTTCGGACGTGAAGCGCAAGAAGGCGACAAAGCGCCTGCGCGTGGTGGAAGCGCTGCGCAAGAGCGGAAATAGCCCCGAGTGGATGATCTTCACGGCGCTGCCTGTGGTGCCGCCCGAGCTACGGCCGATGGTGCAGCTCGATGGTGGTCGTTTTGCCACCTCCGACCTCAACGATCTCTACCGTCGCGTCATCAACCGCAACAATCGCCTCAAGCGCCTGCTCGAGCTCGGCGCGCCCGACATCATCGTGCGCAATGAGAAGCGGATGCTGCAGGAGGCCGTCGACGCACTGATCGATAACGGCCGGCGAGGTCGAGTGGTCTCCGGTTCCGGCAAGCACAAGCTGAAGAGCCTTTCCGACTTGCTCAAGGGCAAGCAGGGTCGGTTCCGGCAGAACCTGCTTGGCAAGCGCGTGGACTACTCCGGGCGATCGGTGATCGTCGTCGGTCCGGATCTCGCGCTGGACGAGTGCGGTCTGCCGAAGCGAATGGCTCTGGAGCTCTTCAAGCCGTTCGTCATGCGCCGGCTTGTCGACCACGGTCACGCGCACAACATCAAGGCCGCCAAGCGGCTCGTTGAGCGCGTCGATCCCAAGGTGTGGGACGTCCTGGAAGAGGTCATCCAGGACTACGTGGTGCTCCTCAACCGGGCGCCGACGCTGCACCGGTTGGGCATCCAGGCGTTCAAAGTGCGCTTGATCGAAGGCTCGGCAATCCAGATTCACCCGCTGGTCTGTGCTGCCTTCAACGCCGACTTCGACGGCGATCAGATGGCGGTCCACGTGCCGCTCTCGCGGCGGGCGCAAGACGAGGCGCGGACGCGGATGCTTTCGGTCCGCAACCTGCTCTCGCCGTCGAACGGCGAGCCCATCGTGTCGCCGACGCAGGACATCGTTCTCGGTTGTTATTACATGACCTCCGAGCGGGATCTGGAGGCCGACACGGCGGCCGGAACCGTGCCGCGAGGTTGGGGCAAGGTCTTCTCCTCACTGGAGGAGGTTCGACTCGCCTACGATGCCGGGGCGGTCGACATCCACGCCCGGATCACAGTCCGAACGGACCGCGACGGTGGAGAAACCAAGCGGATTGACACCACCGTTGGACGCGCCATCTTCAACCTGGCGCTGCCAAGCGAGATCGGCAAGTACTACAACCAGACGATGGGTCGCAAGCAATTGCGGCAGGTCGTGGCCGACGCGTACCGGTATTTCCAGGATGCCAACGAGACGGCGCGGATCGTCAACGAGATCAAGAAGGTTGGATTCGAGTTCTCGACGCGCGGTGGAATGAGCATCGCCGTCGACGACGTAGTGATGTCGACTGAGAAGGAAGGTCTCCTTCACGACGCGGACGAGCGGGCCGAGAAGATCGAGCGCCAGTACCGGCGCGGGCTGGTGACGGAGCAGGAGCGACTGCGCGAGCTCGAGCTCATCTGGAACACGACCCGCGATGAGTTGGCCAAACATGTGGAGGAAGGGCTGCGTGGCCAGAACTCCGTGTTCATGATGGCCGACTCTGGCGCCAAGGGAAACATGAACCAGATCAGCCAGATGGCTGGTATGCGGGGACTGGTGCTCGATCCCAAGGGAGAGATCATCGATATCCCCATCCGCTCGAACTTCCGAGAGGGACTGACCGTCCTCGAGTACTTCCTTTCGACCCACGGGGCACGCAAGGGTCTCGCTGATACCGCGCTCAGGACCGCGGACTCCGGTTACCTCACCCGCCGTCTGGTGGACGTGTCGCAGGACGTTATCGTGACGATCGACGACTGCGGTACTGAGAACGGACTCGTGATCACTCGAGGGGCCGATGGCGAGCAGCTTGCCGAGGAAGAGTTCCGGGCCACGATCCTGGGCCGGGTGCTCCTGTCGCCGGCCGTCCACCCCGAGACAGGCGAGGTGATCGCCGACCGGGGCGAGGAGTTGACCGACCGACTCGAAGCCGAAGATGGTTCGGTGCGCGACCTTGTGCGTGAGGCGATGGACGCCGGCGTGAACCAGCTGCACGTACGGTCCGTCATGATGTGCGAGGCGACACATGGCGTTTGCGTGGCCTGCTACGGTCGCAATCTCGCCAGTGGTCGGTTGGTCGAGCAGGGTGAAGCCGTCGGCATCATCGCGGCACAATCGATTGGCGAGCCTGGTACGCAATTGACAATGCGAACGTTCCACACCGGTGGTGTGGCTCGAGCCGACATCACGACAGGTCTGCCCCGCGTGGAAGAGCTGTTCGAAGCGCGGGCGCCGAAGGGCGCGGCAGTTCTCGCTGATCGTGAGGGCGTCATCTCGGTTGAGAACACCGATACCGGTCGCGTCCTGGCGATCACATCGACCGACGTCGAGCAGCGGGTCTACCCGCTGCAGTCGGGCTGGGATGCCGCGCTCGCCGACGGCGACATGGTCTTGAAGGACAAGACGGTGCTCGCCGTCGGTCCGGACGATCAGAAGCTCTACAGTGCAATCGAAGGGCGGTTCTTCGTCGATGACCGGACGGTCTACGTTCGGAACGAGAAGGAAGAGCGGGTCGAATACTCGGTGCCGGTGGTCTACCAGGTCTACGTCGAAGACGGGGACCGCGTGTACCCAGGCCAACAGCTTACCGACGGCGCAAAGGATCCGCACAAGGTCTTGCTGACGCAAGGCCGGGACGAGGTCCAGCGCTACATCATCGACGAGGTGCAGAAGGTGTACCGCTCACAAGGCGTCAACACCAACGACAAGCACATCGAAGTGATCTGTCGTCAGATGCTGCGCAAAGTCAGCATTACGCATCCGGGAGACACCGACTATCTCCAAGATGAGCGGATCGACCGGTTCGAGTTCAATCAGATCAACGAGGAGATCATGGCGCAGGGTGGAGAGCCGGCCACCGCGGTACCAGTTCTGCTCGGGATCACGAAGGCGTCGCTGGAGACGGACTCGTTCCTCTCGGCCGCATCGTTCCAGGAGACGACGAGGGTGCTGACCGAAGCCGCGATCAACGGCAAGGTCGACAACCTGCGCGGCTTGAAGGAAAACGTGATTATCGGCAAGCTGATTCCGGCCGGCTCCGGTTTCGGTGTCGTGCCGGGCGTTGAAGCCGATTTCATCGGCGAGGGAGCTCCGGCCACCAGTGTTGCCGTGCTGCCGGGTTCCGAGGACGACGCGGAGCCAGCCTCGGTCGAGGACCTGGAAGAGTTGATGATGCAGGGCCTCGTACCGTCTGGCGTCAGCGTCGGCGACGAGTCGATCGATCAGGACGACGATGAACCTGACGTCAACGTCGAGGAGAGCTCCTTGACGATCATCGAAGCCGAAGACCTCCTCAATCAAGACTAGCGTTTGCAGAGGCGTTGGCCGGACCTCGTTGGTCCGGCCAACGCCCTGTCGACGAGTCGAAATCGGCTTGACATCGCACCGAATATCGCGTAAAGTACCCGCTTGTGTCCGTCGCAAGGCGGACATATACGTGAGGTTTGTTCCTCACATGGCAGGTGGCGCCGCAGCTGCTGTTTTGGCAGAGCACGGTACTCGGAAACGCCCCCTGTCCTGCTAGGAGTCATCGTGCCGACGATCAATCAGTTGGTTCGTAAGGGCCGCAAGAGCGTCAAGAAGAAGACCAAGGCGCCTGCGCTGGGGTTCACCAGCAATGCGCTTGGGCGTTACGCCGGCCGTCTTCGGGGGGGAACTCATTCCCCGCAGAAGCGTGGTGTGTGTACCCAGGTCAAGACTATGACGCCGAAGAAGCCCAATTCGGCGCTGCGCAAAATCGCCAGGGTTCGCCTGACCAACGGTATGGAGGTCACCGCGTATATCCCCGGCGAAGGGCACAATCTTCAGGAGCACTCCGTCGTGCTGGTGCGCGGAGGTCGGGTGAAAGACCTGCCCGGCGTTCGTTACCACATCGTACGCGGTACCCTGGATGCCCGCGGTGTAGACAACCGCAAGCAAGCGCGGTCGAAATACGGGACCAAGGCGCCGAAGTAGGGCGCACAGCGCGCTCGAGGATATGCTGGCAACAGTGATCCTCTAGGCCCCATCCGCTACGGCGGATCTGATTGAACACGGTGCGAGAAGCGGCCGGACGTCTTTGGACGTTCACCGCTTTTTCGTGTGTATGGAGAACCCGTTGCGCTGCATCGGGTCGACGGAGCAGCGGCCGCCGGCGCCGCGATCGAGGGAACGGATATGCCACGTCGGGCAAAGGTCGAGCGCAGGATTCCAGCACCGGACGCGCGCTATCAGAGCGAGGTCCTTGCGCGGTTCATCAACAAGGTGATGGAGCGCGGCAAGAAGGGCACCGCCGAGCGCATCGTCTATGGAGCGTTGGATCGGATTGCGGACCGGACCGGCAGGGCCCCGCTTGAAGTGTTCGAGCAGGCCCTCGGGAACGCGACGCCGGTGATCGAAGTCAAGCCCCGCCGGGTCGGCGGCGCGACGTACCAGGTTCCGGTGCAGATTGAAGGCCCCCGCCGCCAGTCCCTCGCTATGCGGTGGCTCTTGACCTCAGCTCGAGGCCGTCCTGGCAAGTCGATGCAGGAGAAGCTGGCTAACGAGCTTCTTGACGCCTTCAACAACACCGGCGCCACGATCAAGCGCCGCGAGGACACCCATAGGATGGCCGAGGCGAACCGCGCCTTCTCGCATTACGGACGCTTCTAGCCGCTGCAGGACAGCCGTCGGCCACTCGCGGGACGCGATTGAGCCGCTCTGAGCAGGAAAACGGACTGTCTCGCCGGCACCATGTTTAGGATCAATAAGGAACGCAATGAGTATTGCCACCGCGACAAGACCCGCGTCTACAGACGCCGAGACCATGCTTGCGAAGACCCGCAACATCGGGATCATCGCGCATATTGATGCGGGCAAAACAACCACGACCGAGCGCATCCTCTATTACACGGGGCGAGTTCACCGTCCGGGTGAGGTGCACGAAGGCGCTGCCACGATGGACTGGATGGTCCAGGAGCGCGAGCGCGGCATCACGATCACCGCGGCGGCGACGACCTGCTCGTGGGACGGCCATCGCATCAACATCATCGATACGCCGGGCCACGTGGACTTCACCGTCGAAGTGGAGCGATCGCTGCGCGTGCTCGATGGTGGCGTCGTCGTCTTTGATGCCGTCGCCGGCGTCGAGCCTCAGTCGGAGACGGTCTGGCGGCAGGCGGATAAGTACGGCGTGCCGCGTATCTGCTTCGTCAACAAGATGGACCGCACTGGCGCGTCATTCACCCGCACGGTCGAGATGATCGTCGAACGCTTGAAGGCGGTCCCGGCACCGATCCAGCTTCCCATCGGCGCTGAATCGAACTTCACCGGCATCATCGATCTGATCGATGAAGTCGCCTACATGTTTCACGACGAGATGGGGCAGAACATCGAGCGGACCGAGATTCCGGCCGCGATGGCTGAGGAGGCCAGAGCCGCTCGTCACCATTTGGTCGAGCTGATCGCCGAGTCCGACGAGGAGCTGATGATGCGCTACCTCGAGGACGATGTGCTGAGCCCGGACGAGCTACGAGCTGGGCTGCGAGCCGCGACGGTTGGCGGCCGACTCGTGCCCATTCTGGTAGGGAGCGCGCTGAAGAACAAAGGCGTGCAGTTGATGCTCGACGCGATCGTCGACTACCTGCCTTCGCCGCTCGACGTGCCTCCGGTGACCGGCATCGATCCGCGGACTGACGAAGAGGTGGTACGCACAGTCCAGCCGGGCGAGCCGTTCTCGGCCCTGGTGTTCAAGATCGCGGCTGACCCGCATGTCGGCAAGCTCGCATTCGTGCGCGTCTACTCCGGCAAATTGGAAGCCGGAAGCTATGCGTTGAACTCCACTAAGGGCGATCGCGAGCGAATTGGCCGGCTTCTGCAGATGCACGCGAATCACCGGGAAGACATTTCTTCGGTGAGCGCGGGTGACATCGCGGCAGTGATTGGCCTGAAAGCCACATTTACTGGCGACACGCTTTGCGATCCCGCGGCTCCCGTCGTGCTCGAGTCGATCACATTCCCCGAGCCGGTCATCTCCGTCTCGATCGAGCCCAAGACACGGGCCGATCAGGACAAGATGGGCGCCGCCCTGGGCCGGCTTGCCGAGGAGGACCCAACCTTCCGGTTGAGAACCAACGAGGAGACCGCTCAGACCGTCATCGAGGGAATGGGCGAGCTTCACCTCGAGGTGATTGTCGATCGCTTGATGAGGGAGTTCCGGGTCGACGCGAACGTGGGACGACCGCAGGTCGCCTACAAAGAGACGATCACGATTCCTGTCAAAGCCGAAGGGCGGCACATTCGACAATCGGGTGGCAAAGGTCAATACGGTCATGTCGTTGTCGAGTTCGAGCCGCAGGAGCGCGGCAAGGGCTACGAGTTCGAAGACAAGATCGTCGGCGGCGCCATCCCCAGAGAGTACATCTCCTCGGTCGATGCCGGTATCCGGGAGGCGCTATTGACCGGTGGCGACGCGGGATTCCCGATCGTCGACCTCAAAGCCCGTCTCGTCGACGGGTCGTACCACGAAGTCGACTCGTCCGAAATGGCATTCAAGATCGCCGGATCGCTGGCCCTGAAGGAGGGTGTGCGACGAGGTCGCAATGTGATTCTCGAACCGATTATGGAAGTCGAGGTCACCACGCCGGACGAGTTCATGGGTGAGGTAATCGGCGATCTCAATGCCCGGCGCGGGCATATCCAGGGGATGGAGATGCGCGCCGGAGCTCAAGTCGTCAGGGCGTTCGTACCGCTGGCGACGATGTTCGGGTACGCGACGGATCTCCGCTCGGCAACTCAGGGGCGTGCGACGTACTCGATGCAGTTCGATCACTATGCGCCGCTGCCGACAGCCCTGGCGCAGGAGATGGTCGCCAAGGCGCGGCGCGATTGATTCTAACCGGCGGTGTTTCCGCCGGGCGAATGTTGGAGCACGTAACGGATTCACGACGCCACTCCGAGTGAGTGACTAGGCGAGAGGAGCCAGGGGAGCGATGGGGAAGCAGAAGTTTGCGCGGACCAAGCCGCATGTGAACGTGGGGACGATCGGGCACGTCGATCATGGCAAGACCAGCCTGACGGCGGCCATCACCAAGACCCTGGCCTTGCAGGGGCAGGCCCAGCTGCGCTCCTTTGACAGCATCGACAATGCGCCGGAGGAGCGGGAGCGGGGCATCACCATTGCCATCGCCCACGTCGAGTACGAGACCGAGAAGCGGCATTATGCCCACGTCGACTGCCCGGGGCATGCCGACTACATCAAGAACATGATCACCGGGGCGGCGCAGATGGACGGGGCCATCCTGGTGGTCAGTGCGCCGGACGGGCCGATGCCGCAGACGCGGGAGCACATCCTGCTGGCGCGGCAGGTGGAAGTGCCCTCGATGGTGGTCTTTCTGAACAAGGTCGACATGCTCGACGACGAGGAGCTGCTGGAGCTGGTGGAGCTGGAGGTGCGCGAGCTGCTGAGTGCCTACGAGTTCCCGGGGGAGGAGATCCCGGTCATCCGCGGCAGTGCGCTGGCGGCGCTGGAGAGTGCCAGCCAGGATCCCAGTGATGCGGCGTATGGTCCGATTCTGGAGCTGATGCAGGCGGTGGACGACTACATCCCCACCCCGGAGCGGGCGGTGGACAAGCCGTTTCTGATGCCGATCGAGGACGTCTTCGGCATCAAGGGCCGCGGCACGGTGGTCACCGGCCGGGTGGAGCGCGGCATCGTCAAGCCCGGCGAGGAGATCGAGATCGTGGGCATGGGCGAGCGGCGCAAAGTCGTCGTCACCGGCGTGGAGATGTTTCAGAAGACGCTGGATGAGGGGCTGGCGGGTGACAACGTCGGCTGCCTGCTGCGGGGGGTGGAGCGCGACGAGGTGCAGCGCGGCCAGGTGCTTTCCAAGCCCGGCTCGATCAACCCGCACACCCGCTTTCAGGCCGAGGTCTACGTGCTGGGCAAGGAGGAGGGGGGGCGCCACACCCCGTTCTTCCCGGGCTACCGGCCGCAGTTCTACATCCGCACCACGGACGTGACCGGCTCCATTACGCTCCCGGAAAACACCGAGATGGTGATGCCGGGCGATAACGTGCAGATGGGGGTGGAGCTGATCACCCCCGTCGCCATCGAGGAGGGCTTGCGCTTCGCCATCCGCGAGGGCGGCCGTACGGTCGGGGCCGGCGTGGTGACGTCCATTACGGAGTAGGAAGCTTTTCGGCGCGCTGGGCGCGGCCGTACGCAGGAGTAATGAACGATGGTCGCGCGCAAGCCGAGTCAGCGGATCCGCATCCGCCTCAAAGCCTATGACCACAAGGTGCTCGACCAATCGGCGAGCAAGATCGTCGAGACAGCGGAATCGACCGGCGCAAAAGTCGCCGGTCCCATCCCGCTGCCGACTCGGATTGAGAAGTTCTGCGTGATCCGGTCGCCGTTTATCGACAAGGATTCGCAGGAGCAGTTCGAAATCCGGACACATAAGCGGTTGATCGACGTGCTCGAGCCGAGCGGCAGCACGATTCGGTCGCTGATGCGACTGAATCTCCCCGCCGGGGTTGATATCGAAATCAAGTTGTAGTGACGGCGCGAGGTCGCCCGTACGGGCGACCTTCGGCGCTGGACACGCTCTGCGGGCGGAGCCGGCCAATGAGCTGGGCCGCTTCCTGGGAGACAGGAGAGAGCCAATGATCCAGGGGCTGATCGGAAAGAAACTGGGCATGTCCCAATTATTTGATGACACGGGGTTGGCCCACCCGGTCACGGTCCTCGAAGTTGGGCCGTGCGTGGTGACACAGATCAAGACGCCTGAGCGGGACGGCTATAGCGCTGTCCAGCTCGGATTTGGTCTCGATAAGCGGCTGAATCGGCCCGAGCGGGGTCACCGCCAGGGAAGCGGATTCATGTCGCGGACGTTGCGCGAGGTCAAAGCCAGCGACACTGCGGACATAGCCGTGGGCCAGGTCATCACTGCCGACGCATTCGCCGAGGGCGAGTTGGTCGACGTTACCGGCACTTCCAAGGGGCGGGGTTTCCAGGGCGTGGTCAAGCGCCACGGCTTCCGGGGCGGCCCGAAAACGCACGGTCAATCGGACCGGCTGCGGGCGCCCGGCTCGATTGGTTCGAGCGCTACTCCGGGGCGGGTGTTCAAGGGAATGCGGATGGCGGGACGGATGGGCAATGACCGCGTCACGGTCCAGAACCTCAAGGTGCTGCGGGTCGACCCTGAGCGAAACCTGCTTCTGGTCGAAGGGTCGGTGCCCGGAGCGAACGAGAGCCTGGTGATGGTCCGGCGTGCGGTCAAGTCGGGGAAGAAGTAATGGCCTTCGCGCTGATAGCAGCCGCCGGAGTTCCGGTCCGGCCCCGGAGATTGACATGATCATTGATGTGTATGACAGGCAAGGTCAAGTGGTCGAGCAGACCGAGTTGGATGATTCGGTGTGGGCCATTGAACCGAATATTCCGGTGATGCATCAGGCGCTGCTGCGGCAGCTCGCCAATGCGCGACTCGGCACGCGGGATACCAAGACCCGCGGTGAGGTGCGCGGCGGCGGTGCCAAGCCATGGCGGCAAAAGGGAACCGGGCGCGCGCGGCAGGGGTCGATCCGATCGCCACAGTGGACCGGCGGTGGTGTCGTCTGGGGGCCGCACCAGCGGTCCTTCCATCAGGACATGCCTCGGAAGATGCGGCGCCTGGCGGTTCGTTCGGCACTTTCGGCCAAGGCGCGCGATGAGCGCCTGACCGTGGTTGCCGGCCTGGCCGACATCGAGCCGAAGACGAAAGCAATGAAAGAAGTTCTCTCCGCATTTCCTGAGAGCAGGTCAGTGCTGATCGTCACTGATGGCAAGGTGGAATCGATTCGAAAGTCAGCAGGTAACTTGCCCGGTGTCTGGGTCGTCGACGCGAGATATCTGAACGTCAGGGACATCCTCAAGTTCGATCGCATGCTCGTCGTGCGGGAAGCGATCCCGGCCGTGGAAGGCCTGTGGGGGCTTCCCGAAGACCGACGTGAACCGAGTTCCTGGAGGCAGGAGCGTGTGGCGCGCCGCGCTGACAACGCCGCCGTCGCCGGGGTGAAGGGGGCTTAGGTGCCAGCGCTGACAGTCGATCAAGTCATTGTCCGGCCATTGATCACCGAGAAGAACACTGACCTCATGGAGCAGGACCAGTACACGTTTGAGGTGGCGACGGTCGCGAACAAGATTCAGATCCGCGAAGCCGTTGAGAAGCTCTTCAACGTTCGGGTGAAGGCGGTCAATACCATGAACGTGAAGGGTTCGCGCCGCTCGCGCGCGATCCGGCGCGGCCGAAGCCGGATCTACGGACAGGAACGAACCTGGAAGAAGGCGGTTGTCACCCTCTTTCCAGGTCAGCGCATCGACGTCTTCGAGCAGGTCTAGCTGGCTCCGGATACGCAAGGACAAGGACGCGCAAATGCCGATTCGCATCTACAAGCCAACTTCGCCAGGCCGGCGCTCGATGAGCGTCAGCACCTTCGAGGAGATCACCAAGAAGGAACCCGAAAAGAGCCTCATCGAGCCGCTGAAGAAGCACGCCGGTCGCAACAACCGGGGCCGAATTACGACCCGGCATCGGGGCGGCGGGCACAAGCGGTTCTACCGGATCATCGACTTCAAGCGGAACAAGACCGGTATTCCAGCCAAGGTGGCCGCCATCGAGTACGACCCAAACCGGTCCTCTCGCATCGCACTGCTGCACTACGTTGACGGCGAAAAGCGCTACATGCTGGCTCCAGTTGGCATGTCGGTGGGCGACATGGTGATTTCGGGACCTGAAGCGCCAATCCGGACGGGCAATGCCATGCCGCTGCGCAACATTCCTACCGGGACCCAGATTCATAACATCGAGCTCTATCCGGGCAAGGGCGGTCAGATGTGCCGCTCCGCTGGAACGTCGGCGCAACTGATGGCGAAGTCTGACGACTACGCGCAGATCCGGATGCCGTCAGGAGAGGTGCGGCTGGTCCACCTCAACTGTATGGCGACCCTGGGACAGGTCGGCAACGTCGACCACGAGAACATCGTTATTGGGAAAGCCGGTCGAAATCGGCATCGGGGACGGAGACCAACCGTTCGCGGGTCGGCCATGAACCCGCGGGACCATCCGCATGGCGGCGGCGAGGGCAAGGCCCCGATCGGCGGACAGCCGAAGACGAAGTGGGGAAAGCCGGTGCAGGCTCGCACCCGCAACAACAAGCGCACGGATTCGATGATTGTCCGGCGCCGCACCACGAAGCGAAAGTAAGCGAGGAGGCACTTCGTGTCGAGATCGTCCAAGAAGGGACCCTATATCGACGCCAAACTGCAGGAAAAGATCGAGACGCTCAATCGCACGAATGAGCGGCGTGTGATCCGCACCTGGGCTCGGGCATCGACGATCTTCCCTGGCATGGTTGGCCACACGGTGGCCGTGCACAACGGCAAGGTTCACGTCCCGATCTTCGTCTCGGAGCAGATGGTCGGGCACAAACTCGGTGAATTCGCGCCCACGCGAACTTTCCGTGGACACGGCAAAGACGCTGACCGGCGCGGTCGGCGGTAGCGGCGTCGGGGAGACAGCAACGACGATGGAAGTTCGAGCAAGTGTGACTGGCGTCCGCGTCTCCCCGCGGAAGGCGCGGCTGGTCGTTGATGCGGTGCGCGGCAAACGAGTGCTGGATGCGATCGCGCTGACGCGGTTCATGCCACAGAAAACCGCCGTTGACGTCGGCAAGCTACTGAAATCTGTGGCGGCAAACGCGGAGAACAATTACGACATGGATCCGGAAGATCTCTGGATCAAGGCGATCTACGCCGATGAAGGGCCATCATTCCGCCGCTTCAAGGCGAAGGCGAGAGGCCGCGTGGGCCGCATCATCCGCCGCAACACGCACATGACTGTGATCGCAGAGGAGCGGAGAAGCTAATGGGACGCAAGGTCAATCCGATTGGATTTCGTCTGGGCATCGTAACCGATTGGGAGTCGAAGTGGTATGCGGAGCGCAACTACACGGAGCAGCTTCATGAAGATCTGCGCATCAGGCGGCTGATAATGAACGAGCTGACTCGGGCTGGCATCTCCAGGATCGAGTTGGAGCGCTCGGCGAACAAGGTCGACGTGACACTCCACACATCGAAACCCGGCATCGTTATCGGGAAGCAAGGCGCCAATGTGGAGCGCCTGCGCCAGATGCTCGAGCAAGCGATCGACAAGAAAGTGCATCTTCGGATTGAAGAGATCAAGGTGCCGGAGATCGATGCCAAACTGATAGCGGAAAGCATCGCCGAGCAGATTTCCCGCCGCGTCGCCTATCGCAGGGCTATGAAGCACGCCGTGCAGCAGGCAATGCGCCGGGGAGCGAAGGGCGTAAAGATCACGCTTTCCGGACGACTGGGCGGTGCCGAGATGAGCCGCTCCGTGACCGAGATGGACGGCCGAGTGCCTCGCTCGACGCTTCGAGCGGATATCGATTTCGGGGTTGTCCACGCACACACGACGTACGGCCGTATTGGCGTCAAGGTGTGGGTGTACAAGGGCGAAGTCTTGCCCGAGCGGGCTCCGGTCACCGCGGCGACGCTGACCGCGGACCTGGCGGCTATTACCGGTGACTAGCAGGCTGGCAGCCGGGACCAGTCCCGGAGGCTTCGTTCGCAAGCAGGAGCGTCGATCATGTTGATGCCGAAGCGGACCAAATATCGAAAGATGATGCGGGGCCGCATGACCGGCAAAGCGTATCGTGGCGTTGAGATCTCGTTTGGCGAGTTTGCCCTGCAAGCAATGGAGCCGGCATGGGTGAGCAGTCGGCAGATCGAAGCCGCCCGACGCGCGGTGACCAACTACCTGAAGCGCGGCGGTAAGGTCTGGATTCGCATCTTTCCGGACAAACCGGTGACGCATAAGCCGGCCGAGACGCGGATGGGTTCCGGCAAGGGCAACCCGGAGTACTGGGTTGCAGTGGTCAAGCCGGGACGGGTCTTGTTCGAGGTCGCCGGCGTAACTCGGGCTCAGGCAGAGGAGGCGCTCCGCCGCGCCGCGATGAAGATGCCGATGGATTGCCGTTTCATTGAGCGGCAGCACATTGGCGTGGCGACCACCTCAGAAGACGCTGAGAGCGATGTTGCCGAGGAGGTGGTGGCATGAAGCCGGCAGAGATCCGAGCGATGGATGACGACAAACTCAGTGAACAAGTCGCAGACCTACTGGCGGAATGGCGCAATTTGCGTTTCCAGCAGGCTGTTGGGCAGCTGACAGCGACGGCGCGCACCCGGCAGATCCGGAAAGACATCGCCCGGATCAAGACGATTCAGACCGAGCGCGAAATCGAAGCTGAACTAGCGACGCTCGCTAGTGCATCGGGAAATTAACGCCGAGTGGCAGTGCGAGGAACAGCAATGAGTGAAAGCGTGGCTAAGGCAGTGGAAGTGGCGCCAGCCCAACCGCCGCGGACGCAAAAAATCGGCAGAGTCGTGAGCGACAAGATGGAGAAGACCGTGGTGGTTGCGGTGGACTCCGTGCGCCGCCACCCCCTGTATCGCAAGCGCATCACGCGCACGAGCAAATTTCTTGCCCACGACGAGCAGAACGCGTGCAAACCGGGCGACATCGTCCGGATAGAGGAAACGCGGCCACTTTCCAAGCGAAAGCGATGGATTGTTCGTGAAATAGTCGAGCGGGGTGTGCAGATCTAGCGGCGTCGAGCCACAGATCGCGAACAGGAGCAAGACGGTGATCCAACAAGAATCGCGATTGCGCGTCGCCGACAATAGTGGAGCGAAGGAGCTTCTCTGCATCCGCGTGCTCGGCGGCTCCGGACGCAAGTACGGTGGGGTCGGAGACACGATTATCGCGACAGTCAAACAAGCGCAGCCGAACGCGGCGGTTAAGAAGGGCGAAGTGGTGCGCGCGGTTGTCGTGCGAACCGCTCAAGAGTATGGCCGTCCCGACGGTAGCCACATCAAATTCGATGACAACGCTGCCGTGCTGATCAACAACCAGGGGGCGCCGCGCGGAACACGCATCTTCGGGCCGGTGGGCCGAGAACTGCGAGAGCGACAGTTCATGCGGATCGTATCCCTCGCCCCAGAGGTTCTTTAGGTCGCGGTACAGAGAGATCGGGAGCGTAAGAGGATGCGAAAGATTCGAAGTGGCGACACGGTACTGGTGACCTCTGGCCGGAACAAAGGCCAGCAGGGCAGGGTGCGTGTCAACATGATTGAACGGGACCGTGTTGTCATCGAAGGCGTCAATATCGTCAAGAAGCATATCAAGCGGGGCCGAGCCCGTCAGGCCGGCATCGTCGAGGTCGAAGCGGCGCTGCACGTCTCAAACGTGAAGCTCATCTGTCCGAACTGCAAGCAGCCAACTCGGGTCGGCGTTCGCGAAGGCAGCGACGGCAAGAACGCCCGCTTTTGCAAGAAGTGCGACACCTTGATTCCGCGGCCGGAAGCCGCATAGCCCCGAAGAAGCGCGTTAGAGGGAACGGCGACCTGAGCGCCCAGAGCATGGCGGACCAGGTGGGAACGCCGGTAATCGAGAGAGTAGGTGGGACCTGATGGCGAGATTGAAAGAGAAATACCGGGAAGAGATCGTTCCGGAGCTGATGAAGGAGTTTGGCTACTCCAACGTCATGGAGGCGCCGAAGCTCCAGAAGATCGTAGTCAACGTCGGACTGGGAGAGGCGATTAGCAATGCCAAGGCACTGGAGAGCGCGGTCTCAGACCTGACCGCGATCACCGGCCAGAGACCGGTGGTCACCCGCGCCAAGAAGTCGATTGCGGCGTTCAAGCTACGGGCGGGAATGCCGGTCGGAGCGACAGTGACCTTGCGTGGACCGCGGATGTACGAGTTCTTCGACCGCCTCGTCGCCATCACGCTGCCGCGGATCCGCGACTTCCGGGGGGTTTCTCCGAACTCGTTCGACGGTCGAGGCAATTACACCTTAGGTCTCCAGGAGCAGATTGCGTTTCCGGAGATCGACTACGACAAGATCGACAAGAGTCGCGGCCTCGAGCTCAGCCTCGTGACCAGCGCGAAGACTGATGAGGAAGGGCGGCGGCTGCTGAGCCTGCTCGGAATGCCGTTTGCCCGTACGGAGCGACCAGTCTAGACCACCCCAGGGGTGAGTCGGAGGTATCTGAATGGCCAAGAAGTGTTTGATTGTCAGGGCGGCCGGTCCAGCCAAGTTTGAGGTCCGGCAAGTCAATCGCTGCCACCTTTGCGGGCGTAGCCGGGCATACATGCGGAAGTTCGGGCTGTGCCGGATCTGTTTCCGGGAGCTGGCGTCAGTTGGCCGCCTGCCGGGCGTGACGAAGTCGAGTTGGTAGCCGTGCGGTCCAACCAGGAGTCAGTCGGAAACGAGACCGTAAGGAGAGCGGACGGATGAGTGTCAACGATCCGATCAGCGACATGCTGACCAGGATTCGCAACGCCGGGATGGCCCGGCAGTCGGAAACGACGATGCCCTCAACAAAGGTCCTCGTCGCGATCGCGAAAATCCTCAAACAAGAGGGCTACATCGCCGACTTTCGTGTCATTGAGCGGCGCCCACAGGACCAGCTTGTCGTTGCTCTTCGGTACGGCGCAGATCGCAAGCCGGCGATACGGGAAATCAAACGAGTCAGTAAACCCGGTCTGCGAGTTTATGCCGGGAAAGATGACATCCCCCGTGTCCAGAGCGGACTGGGGATTGCGGTAGTCAGTACGCCCCAAGGGGTGATGACCGGTTACGAAGCCAGACGGCGAGGAATCGGCGGCGAGGTGCTCTGCACCGTCTTCTAGGTGTTGAAGCGGGTAGACCTGATTTTGGGTCCACCGCGGGAGAGTGGCAATGTCACGAATTGGAAACATGCCCGTGCCTATCCCGGCTGCCGTCGAGATCGACATCACCGACGACAACACGGTGACGGTCAAAGGACCGAAGGGCGCGCTGTCGCAGCGGCTGAGTCCGCGTATGAAGTTGCAGCGAGACAACGGCACGATCATGGTCGAGCGACCCGACAATCAGCGGGAGCATCGGGCTCTTCACGGGCTGACTCGCACCCTGCTGAACAACATGGTGGTCGGCGTCACCGACGGATACAGGCGCGATCTGGAGATCCAGGGCGTCGGGTACCGAGCGGCGCTAGAGGGTGGCGATCTGGTGCTGTCGGTGGGGTTCTCGCACCCCGTGCGGATGACCCCTCCTGAAGGCGTGTCGTACACGCTCGACGGGAACACGCGACTGTCGGTCGTCGGCATTGACAAGCAATTGGTTGGTGAGGAGGCGGCACGCATACGGCGTGTGCGGCCGCCGGAACCATACAAAGGCAAAGGGATCCGCTACGCCGGCGAGCAAGTACGCCGCAAGGCTGGTAAGGCCGGTAAGGCGAAGTAATGGCACGGAGCAGCGCCGCTGCTTCCTGTCAATGAGGAGCGACCTCGATGCGACGAAAGTTCCGAAGAGCGCGGACCTCGCGCCAACGACGCCACGTCCGCGTCCGCGCGAAGGTCAAGGGCACGAACGCCAGACCCCGACTGAACGTGTTTCGGTCGTCCGCGCACATTTACGCCCAGGTCATCGACGACGATCGAGGGCGGACGCTGGTGGCGGCGAGCGACCTGGAGCAGGATGTGCTCGATCGCGCCGGCGCGGAGGCGACCAAGAGCGTGAAGGCACGTGCGGTCGGCGAGGTGATCGGCGAGCGAGCGAAAGCGGCTGGCATCAACACCATCGTCTTTGACCGCGGTGGCTATATCTACCATGGGCGTGTCAAAGCGGTTGCCGAGGGCGCGCGAGAGGCCGGACTCGCCTTCTAGAGAGACCACGGCGCACCAGTTCGGGCGCGAGTTCGGTGGCAAGGGAGTAACGGATGGACAGGAATCGAGGCGAGCGCGGCTCGAGACGGCGCTCCGAAGACGAAGGCGCAAGTGAATTCGACGAGCGCGTCGTACAGATCAATCGTGTGGCGAAAGTACACAGAGGCGGACGCCGCTTCAGCTTTGGCTCGATCGTCGTGGTCGGGGATGGCAAAGGGCGAGTAGGCGCCGGACTCGGCAAGGCCAACGAAGTGCCTGATTCGATTCGCAAAGGGGTCGAGGCCGCCAAGAAGTCGCTGATTCGCGTTCCGCTCGAAGGCACGACGATTCCGCACCCGATCGAGACATCGTTCGGCGCGTCCCGAGTGTTGCTGAAACCGGCAGCGCCGGGCACGGGAGTGATCGCCGGAGGCGGGGTACGCGCCGTTGTCGAGGCGGCTGGCATCAAGGACGTGCTCACCAAGTCTCTTGGTAGCAACAACCCGGTCAATGTGGTGCGTGCGACCCTGAAGGCACTCGAGGCGCTGGAATCGCCGAATGCAATAGCGCAGCGTCGTGGCCGGTCACCCGTGGTCCGCCGAGACCGCGGCGAGCGCGCCGAGGTCGGGTCGAACCCGGCGACTGAGCCAGTCGAGACGCGTCCAGCCTCGACTGGTCGCCGTCGAGCGCCCCGAGGGAGTGAAGGCTCGTGAGCAACCAAAAGAACGGAGTCCTGCGGATTACGCTGGTGCGGAGCACGATCGGCCGGCCGGCTGATCAGGGGCGGACGGTCGCGTCCCTGGGACTGCGCAAGCTGAATGCGACGGTCGAGCGGCCGAACAATCGGTCGATTCGTGGCATGGTGACCAAGATCCGTCATCTCGTCCAAGTCGAAGAGTTGCCGGCAGAGAGCGATCGAGCTGACAACGGCATGTCACCGCAAACGGTGAAGAAGACGCGGTCCGGCGCAAAACGCCGACTCGCCGATGGGGAATAGCACGATGCCTCTCACACTTGACGATTTGCACGGCGGCGAAGGCGCGCACCGCGAAGGCAAACGTGTTGGCCGCGGTCACGGCAGCGGCAAAGGTAAGACCGCCGGCCGGGGAACGAAGGGTCAAAAGTCGCGAAGCGGTCCCGGAGTCCGGCGTGGGTTCGAGGGCGGACAGCTCCCGATTCAGCAGCGGATGCCGTACAAGCGCGGCTTCACGAATATCTACAAGACGCCGTGGGAAGTGGTCAATCTGGGTCGCCTCGAGGCGGTCGAGGTCGACGGCCCGATTACACCCGAGGTGCTCTTCGCCAAAGGAGTCACTCGAGGTCTCGAGTTCCCGGTAAAGATCCTGGCCGGTGGCGAGCTGACGCGGTCAGTTGTCATTCACGCCCACGCGTTCTCAGACGCGGCTCGGGCAGCCGTCGAGCAGCTCGGCGGGTCGGTCGCTGAGCTCGATCGCTCTGACGAATGGGTACAGGCGAAACCGCGATCTCGCCGCCTCCCGCTCAACCGTGAGCTGAAGCGAGCCCGCGTGGGCAAAGTCGGGGGACCGAAGCGTCGCGATGCTATTGCCGCGCTTGCCGAGTCCCGGGAGAGCTAGCCCGTGCTAACGGCTGTTGCCACTGCCTTCAAGATTCCTGATCTACGGGCGAAGATCCTGTTCACCCTGGGTATGCTCGTTATCTTTCGCTTCTTCGCGGCCATACCGGTTCCTGGTGTGAACCGGGAGGGACTTCAAGACTTCATCCAGAGCAATGCGTTGTTGGGGATTCTCAACATCTTCTCCGGCAACAGCCTGCAAAACTTCTCGATCGTTGCGCTTGGCGTCTATCCATACATCACCGCCTCGATCATCATGCAGTTGATGACCCCGATCATTCCCAGCCTGAACGAACTGTCGAATGAAGGCCAGGGTGGGCGCAACAAGATCAATCAATACACCCACTGGCTAACCGTTCCCCTGGCGTTGCTCCAGGCGTATGGCCAGGGGGTGTTGTTCTCCCAGCAGACTGGGCCGGATGGACTTCCGCTAATCACGGGGTTTGGCTTCGGGGATCCAAGTACCGTTTTGCCGACTCTCGCTACGCTGCTGACGATGACGGCAGGTACGATGCTTCTGGTCTGGATGGGTGAACTCATCACGGAGTTCGGCATCGGGAATGGCATCTCGATCATCATCTTCGGGGGAATCGTGGCCTCGTTGCCTGGCTCCATCATGTCCCTCTTTGCGGGCCCCTCGGTGACCAGTAACGTCATCGGCACGGCGATGTTCCTTGCGATAGGACTTCTGACAATCGTGGGCATCGTGCTCATCAACGAAGGGCAGCGCCGGATTCCCGTTCACCACGCGAAACGCGTGCGATCTGGCCGTATGTACGGCGGCAACACGACGTTCATTCCGCTCAAAGTCAACTCCGCGGGAATGATCCCGCTGATCTTTGCCGTTAGCATCCTGGTCTTCCCTGGGTTGATCGCGCAATTTCTCTCGACGTCGAGCAATGAAACACTCAGAAATTTCGCCGCCACGCTTGCCCAGTTCATGAGTCCGAACACACTGCAGTACAACATCATCTACTTCATTCTGGTGGTGGCGTTTACATACTTCTACACCATGGTGATTTTTCAGCAGCAGAAGATTTCTGAGAACCTCCAGCGCCAAGGCGCATTCATCCCGGGAGTTCGACCGGGTCGGAACACGCAACAGTACCTGCTGCGGACGCTCAATCGGATCACGCTGATCGGCGCCTTGTTCCTGGGCACTGTAGCGATCCTTCCGTTCATCGCGGCGACGTTGACCGGGGTCAACTCGCTGCTGCTTGGCGCCACCTCATTGCTCATCGTGGTTGGTGTGGCAATTGACACCATGCGCCAGCTCGAAGCGCAGTTGGTCATGCGCAACTACGAGGGTTTCATCAAATAGCCACGGTGCGCCGAACATGGCGGACCGGACCACCGTCCGCGCATCCAAGGAGAGTTTCAGTCCATTGATGCATATCATCTTGATGGGACCTCAGGGCTCTGGGAAAGGAACACAGAGCGAGCGCGTCCGAACCCGGCTCAATCTCGGTTCGATCGCCACCGGCGAACTCTTTCGAGCAGCGATCAAAGGGGGCACCGAACTCGGGCGGAGGATTCAAGCCGTCTATGATCGCGGCGAACTGGTTCCAGACGAGCTGACGGTCGCACTCGTCGAGGAGCGGCTTGACCTACTTTCTCGGGAGCGTTCTCAAGGGGCCGCGATCGAAGGCGCACTCTATGACGGGTTTCCGCGCACGATTGCCCAGGCAGACGCATTGAGCCGGACCCTGGCAGCCCGCGGCGAAGAGGTGACAGCAGTCATCGCGATCGACGTGCCGCGACAGAAATTGGTCGAGCGACTGGCAAGTCGACGAGTCTGCTCCGATTGCGGTCGTGTCTACAACGTGCTTTCCGACCCGCCAGCCGTTGATGGCGTTTGTGACGTCTGCGGCGGAAACGTTACCCAGCGAGCGGACGATACGCCGGAAGCGGTCGCCAAGCGACTCGACCTCTATGACATCGAGACTGCTCCGCTGCTCAACCGCTATGAGGAGCAGGGATTTGTGGAGCGAGTCGACGGCGACCGTGCCATCGACGACGTGACTGAATCGATCGTCGCGGCGATCCGGCGCAGGATGTCGCTTGCGGCAGTTCGCGCCCGCTAGGAAGGCCGCACCATGACGATGACGATCAAGAACGAAGAAGAGATCCGTCGCATGGACGAGGCCGGGCAGGTCGTGGCCCTCGTGCACGCCAGAATCGAGAGAGCGATCGCTCCCGGGGTGACGACGGCTGACCTGGACGGCATTGCGCGGGAAACGCTCGATGAGTCAGGCGCCGTGTCCTCTTTCCTTGGGTATCACGGCTTTCCAGCCCACATTTGCGCCTCCGTAAACGACGAGATCGTGCACGGAATTCCTGGGAATCGCCGGCTTCGCGAGGGTGACATCGTCTCTATTGACGTGGGGGCGATTCTGGCCGGGTATCACGGTGACTCCGCCTGGACTTACGGAGTTGGCCAGATTGCGGATGAGGCGGCGGCACTGCTTCGCGACACCGAGGAAGCGCTCTACCTTGCGGTCGAAGCGGCCACGTCGGGCAACCGGCTCGGGGCCATTGGATATGCGGTTGAGTCTTTCGCACACAAGCTAGGCCGCGGGGTGGTGCGCAATTATGGAGGTCATGGCATCGGCCGACAGATGCACGAAGAACCTCATGTCCCCAATATCGGCCGTCCGGATCGCGGAGTTGTCCTGAGATCTGGTCTGACATTGGCAATCGAGCCGATGCTCACACTCGGCAGTGAGGATTCGACGACGCTTGCGGATGGCTGGACCGTCGTGACGGCGGATGGATCTCTCGCTGCCCATTTCGAGCACACCGTTGCCGTCGCTCCGGATGGGGGCCGCGTGTTGACGCGCCGGCTCGCTCCCGTGTTAGAATAACGTGTTCGGCGCACGCCCTGGGCGTGCGCTATCCGCGTGTGCGGCCTTGATAAAGCATTTGCGAGGGTCGCGGGCGCACGACGTTCCACCATCAAGACAGGAATGGTATCGGTTATGAAAGTAGCTGCTTCGGTGACTCGCCGTTGTGAAAAGTGCAAGATCATCCGGCGCCATGGTGTGGTCCGGGTGATTTGTGTGAACCCACGGCATAAGCAGCGGCAGGGTTAATCGCCCGCGATCGCGCGGGCCCAGAGGGGATACGACGTGGCGAGAATTGCAGGAGTCGATCTACCTCGCGACAAGCGAGTCGAGGCGGCGCTGCCATATATCTTTGGTATTGGGCTTCACACGAGTCAGAAGCTCCTCGAGCGCACGAATGTGAGCCCCGATACGCGCGTGCGGGACTTGACAGACGACGAGGTCAACCGCATTCGCGAGATTGTCGACAAGGAGATGCGGGTCGAGGGAGATCTGCGTCGTGAAGTGGCAATGAACATTAAGCGCCTGATGGATATCGGGTGCTATCGCGGTCTTCGGCATCGCCGCGGAATGCCGACCAGGGGCCAGCGCACGCGGACCAATGCGCGCACGAGGCGTGGACCGCGGCGAGCGGTGGGCGGCCGCAAGAAGAGCTAGATCTCCGAACCTGCCGGGGCGCGTGCTGACTGGTGTTGCTGCGCTGGCGAGTGTTGAGGGCGGAGGAGCACGGACGGAATGGCAGACAAACGACGCGGTGGAAAAGGGAAGACACGAGTTCGTCGCCGCGACCGGAAAAATATTCCTCGCGGCAGGGCTTATCTGCAGGCGACGTTCAACAACACCATCATTACGATGACCGACCCTGCCGGGAATGTCATCTCCTGGTCGAGCGCGGGCTCGAACGGTTTCAAAGGGAGCCGAAAGAGCACGCCGTACGCCGCCCAGGTGACGGCTGAATCCGCGGCTCGCAAAGCGATGGAGCACGGGCTACGCCAGGTTGATGTTTTTGTGAAGGGGCCTGGCTCCGGTCGCGAGATGGCTATTCGCTCACTGCAATCAAGTGGCGTCCAGGTGGTCTCGATCACCGACACGACGCCGATTCCATTCAATGGTTGCCGGCCGCCGAAGCGGCGGCGGGTCTAATGAGCAGGGCCGTGATCTCGCCGGGCCAGGCCCGCGATGCGCGAGCGGCCCGACATCAGGCGCGGATGACGGAGGACTGATTTAAACATGGCGAGATATACGGGTCCCGTCTGCCGGTTGTGCCGGCGCGAAGGGATGAAGCTCTATTTGAAGGGTGCGCGCTGCGATGGGCCAAAATGTCCGATCGTTAAGCGGCAGCCCGCGAAGAACTTTCCGCCGGGTCAGCACGGGCAGCGCCGCACGCGGCGACCGTCGGAGTTCGGGCTCCAGCTCCGCGAGAAGCAAAAAGTCCGGCGGTTCTACGGCGTCATGGAGAGCCAGTTCCACAAGCACTTCGTGGAGGCTGAGCGTCGTGGTGGAGTGACCGGCGACAATCTCCTGCAGATACTGGAATCTCGACTCGACAACGTGGTCTACCGGATGGGATTCGCGGATTCGCGGAAGCAAGCTCGCCAGCTCGTCCGGCACGGGCATTTCATGGTCAACGATCGCAAGACCAATATTCCTTCATTCCTCGTCAAACCCGGCGACGTCGTGACGGTGCGTCCAGGAAGTCGCGGTCGCACGTATTTCACGGACTACGGTGAAGTGCTGGATACACGACGAGCACCGGACTGGATGACCATCGACGCTCGCGCACTCAGCGGCAAGATTCTCAACCTGCCCGCCCGCGACCAGATCGAAGTTCCGTCGTTCAACGAAGCACTCGTCGTGGAGCATTACAGCCGCTAAACGCCTGGCTCAGGCGGGACTGCGTCGCTGACGCGCCACATGCACTAAATGGAGGCACTGCATCTTGTTGGAGCGACCGCAATTTCACATCGAAACTGTTGAGACCGGGCTCAATTACGGTCGATACAAGGCTGACCCGATGGAACCCGGCTACGGGACGACATTGGGCAACGCGTTGCGACGCATTTTGTTGCGATCTCTCGAAGGCGTGGCGGTCTCGCGAGTACGTCTCGACAACGTCTGGCACGAATTTTCAACGATCCCGGACGTGCGGGAAGATGTGACGGAGATCGTTCTCAATCTCAAGCGCATTCGGCTCAAGCGGCTGATGGAGCTGAACGGCGAGACCCGCGCTCACCTTTACGTCCAAGGCGACGCCTCCGGCGAGCGGGTGGTCACTGCTGGTGATGTCGTCTGGCCTGCTGAAGTAGACGTCATCAATCCTGAACAGGTCATTGCCACGATCGACTCCCCCAACGGGGTCATCGACATGGATATCTGGATAACGCAAGATCGGGGATATAAGCCCGCGGAGTTGCAGGAGTCGTACGCGATCGGCGAGATCCCGATCGATGCGATCTATACGCCGATCGAACGCGTGAACTTCGTCGTCGAGCACACCCGTGTCGGCCCGATGACCGACTATGACCGCCTCATCATTGAAGTGCTCACGGACGGCACGATCGAGCCGGACGACGCGCTGGCGGAAGCGGCGCGCATCCTGATGACTCAGGCCCAGGTATTTGCCGGCTTTACCCAAGGCGAGAGCGATCAGGCGAGCGGCGCGGGACAGGCGATCCCGGATGAGGTCCTCAACAAGCCTCTTCTCGATCTCGGTCTTTCGCCGCGCGTGCTCAATGCGCTGCGCAGCCGCCAGATCGAGCGAGTTGGCCAGGTCTTGACCGCGGACCCCGAGCAACTTCTTTCCATCCGCAACTTCGGTCCGCGATCCCTGACCGAGTTGCGACAAAAACTTGCCGAGTTCGGATATCTGCCGGAGGGCGAAGTGGCCCTGGCCGGCGCTGAGTTCCTGGACGGACTTGACCTGACTGACGAGAGCCTCGATGAGTTGGACGGCGATGTTCTCGCCGTGAGCGATGACGAGATGGCCGAGGCAGTTGCATCCCTTCGGGGAAGCGGCGTTGGCAGCGAAAACGCCGGCGGGGAGGATCGGGGATGAGGCATCGCAAAGCGGGCAGGAAGTTCGGCCGCAACTCCGCGCAGCGGCAAGCCCTGCTGCGCCAGCTCGCGATCTCCATGATTCTCCACGAGCGGCTGACGACGACCGAGGCTAAGGCGAAGTCGTTGCGGCCAGTTGTCGAGAAGTTGGTCACCATCGCGCGATCCGATTCGGAGCACCACCGGAATCTGGTCATGTCGAAGATTGACCACTCGCCCGCAACGGCGAAGCTCTTCGAGGTCATCGCGCCTCGATTCGAAGCAGCGCCCGGGGGCTACACCCGGATCTCGAAGCTCGGTGTGAGGCACGGTGACGCCGCGCCGATGGCGCTGATCGAGTTTATCGAGGTCTGAGTGGCATACGTCGCGTTCGCACACCATGCCGAGTTTTCGGCTGACACTGGCCTATGACGGGACGAACTTCGCCGGTTCCCAAATTCAGCCGAACCAGCGAACCGTCCAGGGCGAGCTGGAGCGGGTTCTCGGCGTCATCGTGGCGACCCCGATTCGCGCGGTATTGGCGGGGCGAACAGATCGTGGCGTCCATGCGGTCGGCCAGATCGCGGCGATCACACTCCCGGCTTGGGGCGCGACCGCGCCGGACTTACAACAGGCGCTCAACGCGCGCCTGCCTGTCGACGTCGGTGCGACCGCGGCGGCCCTCTGCGCTGATTCGTTCAATCCCCGGTACGACGCGGCGTGGCGAGAATATCGCTACTGGATCGCATTCAAGGTTGCTAGCCCGTTTCTCGGCCGCTACGCCTGGATGCGGCGAACGGAGCTCGATGCCGAAGCTGTCCGGGCCGGTGCGCGAAATCTCGTGGGGATCCACGACTTCGCATCATTCGCGGGAGACGGTGAGGGCGTTCCGTGGTCGCGGAGAGCGGAAACACCAAGGGGTACCACGCGCACGATCCTTCGCTGCGATTGCCAGGAAGTCCGGCCGCCGATTGGACCAGGCAGCAAAGAGCTCGCAACCGTTCTCGAGATTCGGGTGGTCGCGGACGGCTTCCTGCCGCACATGGTGCGCAACATCGTTGGCGCGCTGCGTCCAGGTTGGGCATGGCCAGAGGAACCCGGAATGGATCAGCGAGCTCCTGGCCGGGCGGGATCGGCGGCTCGGTCCGGCAGCGGCACCGCCGCATGGACTCACGCTCGTGCGAGTTGGCTTCGCCGGGGACGTGCTAGACGACTGACGATGCGCCTCAGGGCGCCGAGGGAGCATAGATATGGAACGGCGAACGTGGGTGCCGAAGATGGCTGATCTGAATACCGGTAAGCGATGGTACGTTGTCGACGCAGACGGCCAGACGTTGGGGCGAATCGCATCCGTCATCGCAGCGACTCTTCGCGGCAAGACGAAACCGACGTACACGCCGCACGCGGACATGGGCGACTTCGTCATTGTTGTCAATGCTGAAAAGGTGGTCCTCACAGGAAAGAAGGAAACCCAGAAGCTTTATTCGCGCCACTCCGGCTATCCCGGAGGGTTGCGGCGGCGGTCGGTGAGGGAGGTTCGCGCCTCGCATCCCGAGCGCATCATCGAGAATGCGGTGCGCGGCATGCTGCCCGGGAATGTCCTTGGCCGGCGCCAGTTCAGGAAGCTCAAGGTTTACGCAGGTCCCGAACATCCACACGCGACACAACAGCCCGAGGCTTTGCTGGTCCGGGAACCCGATCAGGCCAATTGATTGATGCGCAGTCGATAGCCGCACTGAAGGAGAGGTTTGACAAGAATGGCTGAGGCCCCATACATCTGGGCAGTGGGTCGGAGAAAAGCAGCGGTGGCACGTGTCCGGCTCTACCCCGGATCCGGAAGAATCACTGTCAATGGCCGTCCATCGACCGACTATTTTGGCGGGCGAGCCATCTATCAGGCTTCGCTGTTCGAGCCGCTTATTCTCACCGGCGCACGCGACCGGTTCGACGTCACTGTGCGTGTCGTTGGAGGTGGGGTGTCCGGCCAAGTTGGGGCTATCCGCCACGGCATTGCCCGAGCGCTGGTGCGCTCCGACGAGGAACTCCGCCCGACCCTGAAGCGAGCCCAGTTACTTACTCGCGATGCACGGGTCAAGGAACGGAAGAAGGTCGGCCTCAAGCGCGCTCGCAAGGCTCCTCAGTACACCAAGCGGTAGCGACCAGCGGTTAGCAACACGGACCCGAGCGAGCCAGCCGTTCTTGCTCGCCCGGGTTCCCTGCCAGAGTTAAATCCCGCGTGAAGACGGACTGCCCTCGTAGCGACTGATCCCCTCCCGCAGCGCTCGGGCGTGAACAGCGGCCCGCTCGGCGATGTAGTCCACCGCACGGCGAGCGCCGTACGACGCAACTCGTGGCGTGATGGGAAATGGCACCGATCGCGCGGGTGCGACGGCCACCTCGAGGCCGTGGTCGCCATCGATCGCGGCATGCAGAGCGCGGCACGCGACCCGGTCGCGCCCGACCGCGGCCCGGGACGGTGCTGAGGTGGTAATGCGGAGTAGGCTCAATCGTTCACCCAGCCGCGCAATTGCCGCCTCGGCTTCCCAGGTGGGGTCGAACTGACCCGACAAGTCTACGGCTATTGAGAGATCCCATTCTTCGGCAAACCGCCTGATTCCGCCGAGTTGCACCAGATGGGAGCGCCCGCCTTTGAGCGTGGCCGATGGAATCCCGAGTACGACTTGCCTGGACTGATTCGACCAGTCCCCGATATGCAGTTGTCTCATGAGCTCATGAAGTGTGGCGCCGGTGGGAAGAGTCCCGACGACGCGCGGAGGCGCGTCTGGCTGAAGCGCCCCAATCCTCTCGATGAGACGGCGGCTACGCAGTGACCGGAGTTCGCTTGCTGGTAGCCAGATGGTTCTGACTGGGACGTAGGCATTGTCTGCCGCCCCCAGCCGCGCCGCCAGCCATGCGCCAAAAGCGGACGCCGCATCGACGTCCAGGCTGTCGATACCCGCCAGAGTGGCTACCCGTTGCACCATCCACCCGGGTAGCATCGCTCTCCGAGTGGAGTAGCTGACTGCTATGGGGGATGAAGGCACCTGGAGCGACATGCTGGAGCTCTCTGGAGTGTGCGTCGGTGATGGCGCTCGACGCCGACCTGGGTGACAGGGACCTGAGTCTAGCACCGCGTGTCTGCTGGCTCAAACGTCGCTATCGCTGCCAGCTCACGCTCAGGCCAGGTGTGGCCAGCTCGACCGGTCTACCAAACATCTGCGACGCTTCCCGGACCGCTTTGAAGGGATCGTCTTCCGCCCAGAGATGGGAAAGCACAAGCACATTCGCACCGGCCTGCCGGGCAAGCGTCCCCGCTTCGCCCGGACTCATGTGTCCCCGAGACGCGTATGGCTCGTGCGAGCCGCCGGAATCAGTTCCTTCAGCCACGACGATATGCGAGCCCGTCGCCACGGCCGCCAGGTTTGCCGCCGGGCCTGTGTCCGCAGTGTAGAAGAGGTCGCCGTCGATACCGTTGGAAATGCGCGCTGCCCAGCAGGGCACATAGTGCACAGTCGGAAAAAAGCGGAACTCCAACTCGCCGATTGTCAGCAATGCATCAGGATCGTATTGACGAATCTCGAATACCGACAAGAACTCGCTGCTTTCGGAATTTTCCGTGATCGCTTCGGCAAGCCGATCGAGAAGAGCGACGCCCCCAGGTGGCAACCAAAGCGGTAGCTGCCGGCCAGCCGGGACTGGGTTGTACGCCAGGGCGTAGCGAAGTGTAAGCAGGTCAAGAACATGGTCGAGGTGGCCGTGCGAAATCACCACCCCATCTATCGCTCGGTAGTCGACGTGGCGCCGTAGCTCCGGAAACGTACCGGGGCCAAGGTCGACCACGACGTTGGTCGCCCCGCTCTCCACGAAGTAGCCGCTGCACCCCTGTCCTGGGTTCGGGCCGGCGGCACTGCCTCCCAGTACCGTGAGTTTCATCTGTTTCCGTTCCTCTTGTTCCCCCCACTGTACGCGCTGGCTGGTCGCATTGTGACAGAGGCAGAGCGACTCGAGATTTTTGACGATGTATTCTCGAGACACCTATACTCTCCTCGACGCCCGCAACGAGGGAATTCGTGACGCAATCCATGACAAGATGCTCGGCGCCGCCGCCGTCTCCCGGACCCAACTGGACCGCGAGGCGGTTTTTTTCTGTCCGCCCATGACCGCGAGCAGTAAGTTGCTTCTTCGCGGGGGCCGGGTCGTTGACCCAACCATAGCGCTGGATCGCGTCGCGGATGTTCGCGTTCACGACGGGATCATTGCGGCAGTCGGCACCCTTGATCCCGTCCCTACGGAGCGGATCATTGACGTAGCCGGGCTGGTTGTGGCGCCTGGCTTGATCGATGTTCATGTCCATTTGCGCGAACCTGGTCAGGAATGGAAGGAAACGATTGGATCAGGGACTGCCGCGGCGGCGGCCGGTGGGTTCACGAGAGTGTTCTGCATGCCGAATACCGATCCGGCGCTCGACTCCGTCGTTGCGCTCGAAGAACTGGCGCGCCGTACCAGGCGCGATGCACTGGTTCGAGTACACCCGATTGCCGCGATAAGTGAAGAGCGCCGCGGCGATCGCCCTGTTGATTTTGAGGCGTTGGTCGCGGCTGGTGCGGTTGGATTTTCGGACGATGGCGAGACGACGCGGCATTCAGGGATCATGCGGGAGGCACTAGAGGCAACCCGTACCCTCGGGGTGCCGGTAATGGTGCATTGTGAAGATCCGAACCTGACCGGCGGCGCGATGCACGAGGGAGAAATATCGCGCAGACTTGGACTGCGAGCTATTTCCGCGGCGGCCGAAGAGATCATCATTGCGCGCGATGTTGCTCTCGCCGCGCTCACCGGCGGATGGCTTCATATCTGTCACGTGTCGACTGGTTTCGGAGTTGACTTGATCAGCGCCGCAAAGCTGAATGGGGCTCGAGTGACGGCTGAAGCCATGCCGCATCACCTAATGATGACCGACGACTGGGTTGCGGGCTGCCGGCAGTTCGTCAACTTCGCAGAGTCACCAGGTCGCTCATTCCCGGTTGCCGAGCCGGACACGAAGGTCAATCCTCCGCTACGAACACGAGACGACGCGAACCGGTTGTTGGCGGGGCTGAAGCAGGGAACCCTCGACATTGTGGCCACAGACCATGCTCCACACGGGCGGCCGGAAAAGCAGGGGCGTTCGTTCTCAACCGCCGCATTCGGCCTCTCCGGGAGCGAGCTCGCGTTACCGCTCATGCTTGCGCTCGTTCGCGCAGATCACCTGACACTCAGCGACGTGATCAACCACCTGAGCGCGGTCCCAGCGCGCCTGTGGGGGCTGGACGGTGGGTCGCTGAATCCGGGTGCACCCGCCGACATTGTGGTCTTTGACCCAGATGAAACCTGGTGCGTCGAACCCGAGCGGCTCGCGTCGCGTGGCGCGAATACTCCGCTGCTCGGCATGGAAGTGCGAGGTCGCGTGAAAACGACACTGGTTGGTGGAGACGAGCGGCACCGTGGCTGGTAAGCCGCCATTGGCGATGGCGGTTCCATCAGCCGGACTGCGGGCGAGGTACGTGCCACCCGCCGATGCCGCGTTGGCACTGGCAGATGGGCGGGTGTTTCGTGGCCGAGGCTTTGGTGCGGGAGTCGACGCGCAGGGCGAAGTGGTCTTCACGACCACTATGGTCGGCTATCAAGAGGTCACGACGGATCCGTCATTCCGCGGCCAGATCGTGTGCATGACATATCCCCTGATTGGCAACTACGGGATCCATCCCGAGGCGAACGAATCTCGCCAACCGTGGATTGCGGGACTCATCGTCCGCGAGCACTCCGACAGGCCCAGCCACATCGGTTCAACCGGAACGATTCATGAGTTCTTGGAGCGCCATGGAATTCCGGCGATCTCCGGTATCGACACCCGCTCCTTGACCCTGCACATTCGGGAAGTAGGGGACACCCGGGGAATCATCGTCCAGAATGCGTCCGAGACCCCCGACGACGATCTCATCGCACGTGCCAGGCATTCCCCGCTGCCGGGCGAGTACGACGTCGTTGGCGAGGTCACCTCGCCGATTCCCGAGACCATCGACGGTCCCGGCCCGCACATCGTAGTGCTCGATTGCGGCGTGAAGCGCAACATCGTTCGATCACTGGTCAATCGGGGAGCCCGATTGACGATCGTGCCGTTTGGCACGTCTCTCGAGGAGATCCTAGGGCTTCGCCCGGACGGGGTGGTGGTATCACCCGGCCCTGGTGACCCAGCCAACCTCGATGCCGGGCTGTCTGTTGTCGCTGGTGTCGTGCAGCAGCAGATTCCCTACTTCGGCATTTGCTTGGGTCACCAGTTATTGGCGCGGTCGATCGGCGCCGAGACCAGGAAATTGAAGTTCGGCCATCGAGGTGGGAACCACTCCGTGCGAGACGTGAGAACGGGGCAGGTGACGATTACCTCCCAGAACCACGGATTCGAGGTTGATCCAGCAAGCGTACCCACCGGCTCCGGGTGGGAAGTGCGTCTCGTCAACCTCAACGACGGCTCGATAGAGGGACTCGCTCACGGAGAGCTGCCGGTGCTGACTGTTCAATTCCATCCCGAGTCATCGCCAGGACCGCTGGACAATGACCATCTCTTCGACACCTTCCTCGACCTCGTGCGACTCGGCGTCGGGCAACCGATCGCATGACGGCAATGGCCACGTCTACGATCGGGAGTGTTCTCGTTCTCGGTTCGGGGCCCATCGTCATCGGGCAGGCCGCGGAATTCGACTACGCGGGCACCCAGGCATGCCGCGCCCTGCGCGAAGAGGGCGTGCGCACGATTCTCGTCAATTCGAATCCAGCGACGATCATGACGGATGAGGGCGTCGCCGATGCGATCTACATTGAGCCGCTGACGCCTGAGGTCGTGAAGCGAGTCATCCAACGCGAACGGCCCGATGGACTCCTCCCGACGCTCGGTGGCCAGACCGGCCTCAACCTGGCGGTCGAGGTTGCCGAGCGGGGGACACTCGACCGCTATGGTGTCCGCTTGCTTGGTACGCCGCTGTCCGCCATCAAGCAGGCAGAAGATCGCGCGTTGTTTCGAGATCTCCTCAATCGCATCGGGGAGCCCGTTGTGGATAGCGCGATCATTACGTCCCTCGACCAGGCATTCGAGTTCGCATCGAACGTGCCGCTCCCGCTAGTGATTCGACCGGCGTACACCCTGGGCGGCACAGGCGGTGGTGTAGCAACGACCACGGCCGAACTCGAACGCATCGTCAGCGGCGGCTTGAACGCGAGTCCGATCCACCAGGTGCTTCTGGAGCGTTCGCTCGCGGGCTGGAAAGAGATTGAATATGAAGTGATGCGGGACGGCGCCGGGACCTGCATCACCATCTGCAACATGGAGAACTTTGACCCGATGGGGGTCCACACTGGTGATAGCATCGTTGTCGCTCCATCGCAGACCCTCACCGACGACGATTACCAGATGCTCCGCTCGTCGGCTCTGCGGATCATCGACGCGCTCGGTATCGAGGGCGGGTGCAACGTTCAGTTCGCCCTGGACCCGGAATCGGCGGATTATGCGGTGATCGAGGTGAATCCTCGGGTCAGCAGGTCATCCGCGCTCGCGTCAAAGGCGACCGGGTACCCAATCGCCCGGATGGCCGCCAAGATAGCCATTGGCAGGCGGCTGCACGAGTTGACGAACCCGGTAACACGCCGGACCACGGCGGCGTTTGAACCGGCGCTCGACTATGTCGTGGTCAAGATCCCTCGATGGCCCTTTGATAAGTTCAGCCGGGCGGACCGCACTATCGGTACGCAGATGAAGGCTACCGGCGAAGTGATGGCCATCGACCGCTCATTCCAAGGAGCCCTGCACAAGGCGATGCGGTCGCTCGAATCTGGGGCTCCCGATGTAGTTTGGGAAGATCCTACGTGGACTGATGAGACCATTCTCGAATTAGTGAAGCGACCAAATGACATTCGGCTGTGGGCTCTCACGGCAGCACTACGGCGAGGCCACGCCGTCGACGAGTTGCACCAGCTGAGTCGCATCGATCGCTGGTTCCTGCACAACCTGCAGGACATGATTCTGATTGAACGACGTCTCGAGCGAGAGCAGCTCGAGCCCGAGTTGCTGTGGACGGCGAAGCGCGCGGGCTTCAGCGACCAGACGATTGCGCGACTATCCCGCCGCGCCGAGTCTGAAGTGCGATGCCTGCGTGAGAGCGTCGGCATGTTTCCGGTCTACAAGATGGTTGACACGTGTGCCGGCGAGTTCGCCGCGGTGACGCCGTACTTCTATTCGACGTACGAGTCCGAGGACGAGGCCGTTCCGATTGGGCGGACGCGATCAGTCGTTGTCGGCTCAGGACCGATCCGCATCGGCCAGGGAATCGAGTTCGACTACTCGGCCGTGCAGGCCGCCCAGGCGCTCCATGAGAACGGCATCGCATCGATCATGGTCAACTCAAATCCTGAGACGGTCTCAACTGATTTTGACGCTTCGGACCGGCTCTACTTCGAACCGTTGGATACCGAGAGTGTCGCAGAGGTTCTCCGCCACGAGTCGGAAACCGATGAAATATCGCCTGAGGTTCCGGCAATCCTGCAGTTTGGCGGCCAGACGGCGATCAATCTGGCCGGGCCGCTTGCGAACCGCGGGGTGCCGATTCTCGGCAGCCAGCTCGACTCAATCGACCTGGCTGAGGACCGGCATCGCTTTGAGGGCTTTTTGCGGGAGCTTGCGATCCCGCAACCTCCTGGCGCCGCGGTCACGACCCTTAGCGACGCGCGCTCAGTAGCGGGCCGAATCGGCTACCCGGTGCTTGTCCGCCCTTCATACGTGCTGGGCGGCCGGGCCATGGAGGTGGTCTATGGTCAGGAGCAACTCGGGCGCTATATCCGCAACGCGGCCCAGCTCACCCCGGATCATCCGGTGCTTATCGATAAATATCTTATGGGGCGAGAAGTCGAGGTCGATGCGATCTGCGATGGCGAACACGTTCTCATACCCGGCATCATGGAGCATATCGAGCGGGCTGGCGTTCACTCCGGAGATTCGTTCGCCGTCTATCCCGCACTCAGCCTGTTTCCGGCGGAAGTCGACACAATCGTCGACTACACGACCCGGATTGCCCTAGGCCTGAAGGCCAGCGGGCTCATCAATATCCAGTTTGTCATTCACGCCGGGCGCATCTACGTTCTGGAGGTCAATCCTCGTGCCTCCAGGACTGTGCCGTTCCTCAGCAAGGCGACAGGCGTGCCGATGGTTCGGCTGGCGACGGGAGTCATGCTTGGTCGCTCGCTCGCGGAGCAGGGCTTCAGCGGTGGCCTCTGGCCGAGACAACCGCTGGTGGCGGTGAAAGCGCCTGTGTTCTCCATGGCGAAGCTGCGTGGGGTGGACACGCATCTGGGACCGGAGATGAAGTCGACCGGCGAAGTCATGGGCATCGATCGAGCGTTTGAGCCCGCGTTTTACAAGGCGTTGCTTGCGGCGGGACTCGCGTTACCCGCGCAAGGTTCGGTGTTGATCACGCTTGCCGATGAGGACAAATCCGACGGTGTGGAGATGATCCGGCAGCTCGTGCGCATGGGGCATAAGCTCTACGCCACAGAAGGCACCGCCGCGCTGATCGAGCGCCACGGAATGCCGGTCCAAATGGTGACCAAGCGTATTGGCCGCGGACATCCCGACATGCTCGACGTTATCCTGGATCGAACGGTTGATTGCGTGATCAATACACCAGGACCGGCCGACAAAGAGATTCTCGATGGCATCGAAATCCGCCGCGCGGCCGTCGAGCGAGGCGTTCCCTGCATCACCTCGATCGACACGGCACGAACGATCGTCGACGCCATGGCGAACTCGGATGCCGTCTATACAGTCCAACCATTTCCGGAGTACCGTAGAAGCGGAACTGGCTACTGATGCCAATTCTCCGCGTGCGCGCGGCAGGACGAACGAGGAAAAAGGACGAACGATTGCCGCCGGTTACCGCCGCTGTGGAAAAAACCGGGGCATCGCGCGAGTTCGAGAGCCAGGTGCTTTCGGTCGAGCCGATCATGGGCGACGCCGTGCTTCTTACGGTGAGCGCCCCGCCGGCGGTTCTCTCCCATTTGCAGCCGGGGCAGTTCTTCAACATCGTGACGAGATTTCCTGGATCATTTGATCCGCTTTTGCGCCGACCCTACTCGGTGTATCGCGCTCATCATGACACCTCGGCGCTGACATTCCTCGTCAGGCCATTTGGCCGCGGCAGCGCCTGGCTTGCCGAGCGTCTGCCCGGAGAGCGAGTCGGCATGCTCGGCCCGCTCGGCAATTCGTTTGCGATTCCAGACCGGGCCCAGCGATTGCTGATGATCGGAGGTGGAGTGGGCGTCGCTCCGCTGGTCATGCTATCGGACGTAGCGGCCCTCGAGAAGCTCGACGTGGTGTTCGTCATGGGTGCCGCGAATGAGTCCGGGTTACTCGCCTCGTTGGAGCTACCCGATCGAGTGGAGTATGTCGTAGCAACCGACGATGGGAGCCGAGGTCACCGTGGCCTCGCGACCGAGGTGGTCGGGGACTTCGTTCAATGGGCGGACCAGATCTATGCCTGCGGTCCCGAACCAATGTACCGGACACTGCGAGCCGTAGTCGATCCGCTGCGCACAAATCGCAGACCGAACGTTCAGATCTCCGTGGAGCGCGGCATGGCCTGCGGCCTGGGAGCTTGCCTCGGCTGTGTCGTGGAAACAACCCACGGGATGATCGCCTCGTGTGTCAAAGGACCGGTATTCGATCTTGATGAGGTCATCCTTTGACCGCCACTCGCGGCATGACTTGCTTAAGATGTGACCCATGAGCGCAACTGCACCCGACCTTTCGGTCGATCTCGCCCCTGACAATCCGCACGAGCTGCGACTGCGAAATCCGGTCATTGCCGCTTCCGGGTGTTTCGGTTACGGCGAGGAATACGCAGGCGTCATCGACATCGACCGCCTGGGCGCATTTGTAAGCAAGGGCATAACACCCGAGCGCCGCGCCGGAAACCCGATGCCACGCATCGTCGAGTCACCGGCCGGCATGCTCAACGCCATCGGGTTGCAAAATCCGGGAATTCATGGATTTGTCAAGAAGTACCCGGCGATGTGGGCGAGATGGACCGTCCCGGCGATCGTTAACATCTCGGCGGAATCGGTCAACGATTACGCCATGATGGCCGCCATCCTCGACGAGCAGCCATCGATCGCCGCAATCGAGGTCAACGTTTCATGTCCCAACATCGCCCGTGGCGGGTATTGCTTTGGTTGGGATCCGTTGATGTCGGCGGAGGTAACGCGGGCCGTGCGATCGGTAACGACGTTGCCGATTATCGTCAAACTGAGCCCCGGAGCTTCGGATATCGCCTCTGTCGCCGTGGCTGTCGAAGAGGCAGGGGCGGACGCGATCTCGTTGATCAATACCCTGGTTGGTATGGCAATTGATGTTCGCCGGCGGAAGCCGCTTCTGGCCAATCTCACGGGCGGGGTTTCCGGCCCGGCAGTCAAGCCGATTGCCGTGCGGATGGTTTATCAAGTGGCGGCGGTCGTTCGGGTGCCTGTGATCGGGATGGGTGGGATCATGGGGCTCAACGACGCGCTCGAATTCTTCCTTGCTGGAGCGACGGCAATTCAGGTTGGCACCGGTATCTTTGTCGACCCTGGCTTGCCGATCCGCCTCATTGACGATCTCGAACGCTGGCTCGAGGACGAGGGATTTTCGTCTCTGGACCAAATTGTGGGCATAGCCAATGACGGTTTTCGACTGGGGCAAGGTGGCGCGCTTGCCGCCTGGGAGTCGTTGGGGGTATGAGATTCATCTTGCCACTGCTGGCGCTTGTACCGCTAGCACTCGTGTTCGAGTTCGCCCACATCGGCGGACCGACCGCGGTTTTCCTGGCCTCCGCACTGGCACTCATTCCTCTAGCGGGGCTGCTTGGTCGCGCCACCGAAGAAGCCGCCATTTACACAGGACCAAAGATCGGCGCACTTCTCAATGCGACGTTGGGAAATGCGGCAGAGCTGATCATCACCATCATCGCCCTCCGCGCGGGTCTCGTTGAGCTCGTGAAAGCCTCGATCGCGGGGTCGATCATCGGGAACATCCTGGTTGTTCTGGGCTTGTCCTTGCTGCTCGGAGGGTTGAAGAACGGAACGCAGTTCTTTGATGCAAAGGCGGCTGGGACGAACGCAACGATGATGGCCCTGGCAGTCGTGTCCCTCTCCATTCCTGCTGTATTCGCTTTGGGGCCCGAGCAGACGCGGCCTTCAGAGCAGAACATCAGCTTCTTGAGCGACGGCTTGGCGATCGTCCTGATCGTCGTCTATGCGTTGTACATCTTTTTTTCACTACGACAGGAGAGTCCAGAAGCTGAGGCCCGCGAGCACCATGGCGCCCCGACAATGAAGCTGTCGGTTGCGTTAGGGCTTATGGCCGCAACCACGATCGGCATCGTTTTCATGAGCGAGCTCCTCGTCGGGGCCGTCGAGCCGGTCGCCGAGCAGTGGGGTCTGTCGGAGCTGTTCATCGGCGTCATGCTCGTTCCCCTCGTCGGCAATATCGCCGAGCACATCGTCGCGGTTCAGGTTGCTTACCAGAACAAGATGGACCTCAGCCTCGGCATCGCAATTGGCTCTGGTCTGCAAATCGCGTTGTTCGTGACGCCGGTGCTCGTCTGGATCAGCGTGATGCTGGGCAACCCGATGTCGCTCGTGTTCAACGGCTACGAGCTGGCAGGCCTAATCGGCGCCGCGCTCATCGCGGTGCTGATCTCGGTTGACGGGGAATCGAACTGGCTCGAGGGAGCGCAGTTGATCGCGTTGTACATCATGCTCGGGATCTCGTTCTATTTCGTTGGCTAGAGGCTACGCGATGGCTTCAACAGGCACCGTCCTCGAGATGTTGCGCGCTTCGAGAGCCCTGAAGGCAGGACACTTCGTCCTCTCATCCGGACGTCATAGCGATCAGTACATCGAAAAATTCGACCTTCTGCGCCAGCCCAGAGCGACCTCTGAGGTATGTCGACTCATCGCCGATCGCTTCCAGGACCAGGTCATCGACGTCGTCGTCGGACCGACGACTGGTGGCGTGATCCTCGCCTTCGAAGTGGCACGCCAGCTCGGTGTGGCGGCCGCCTACGCCGAACGATCGACTAACAGCGACACCTCCCGGGAATTCCGCCGCGGGACGGTGTTTGCAGCAGGCGCGCGGGTGCTGGTCGTCGACGATATCTTGACCACCGGCGGGTCGCTGCGAGAGACGCTCGATGCGCTTGCCGCTCACCCAGTCGTGGTAGGCGGCGTAGCGGTACTTGTTGATCGCAGCAGCGGGGATCTCGACCTGGGCGTGCCCTATATGGCGCTTGCGTCGATGAACATTGAAACCTGGGACGCGGCGGAGTGTCCCTTATGCAGGCAAGGGACGCCGGTCGTGAAACCCGGTACTACGCCAGGCGTCTGATCGTGTTCTGTCGAGCAAGGTTCATTCATGAGAGCCTGCAGATGGCTCGGCCATGCGAACACGCAGCTCGTCTTGTAACGCAACCAGGTCAGTCAGTCGCTGATCGATCTGGACGAGCAAGTCAGGACGCGGTCGTTCGACGTATTCATCCCGCAGCTCGATGATCATCTGAGCGAGCCGACCGATAGTTCGGACCGTGTGCACCGGGTCCGCTTCCCGAGACGCGTAGGTATAGCCGGTCACTTCTTCAGATCCTTGCCGTTGGGCAACGGAGCACCACGCAGAATCTCCAGGAGCTCCTCTTCGCCAAGTACCGGAACGCCAAGCTCTCGTGCCCGCTCGGCTTTACTGCCGGCGTCCTCGCCCGCGAACACGGCGCTGGTCTTTTTCGAGACCGAGCCCGCGACATTAGCCCCCGAGCGCCGCAACGCCGCTTCCGCCTCGGGACGAGTCATGTTCACCAGCCGTCCCGTCAGCACCACGGTCTTACCGGCGAGCGGGCCGTTCGCTGGCCCATCGCCGGCGTCATCATCGACCATGCTGACACCCGCTGCACGCAACTTTTCGATGACGACCAGGTTTTCACGGGTATCCAGAAAATCACGCACGCTCTGAGCCTGGATAGTCCCGATGCCCGGGACGCTATCGAGCGTGTCCACATCAGCGGCCATCAGGTTGTGAAGAGAGTGAAACCGGTCGGCAAGTAAACGTGAGGACCGCTCACCGACGTTCGGGATGCCGAACGCAAAGATGAGCCGCTCCAGAGAACGTTGCTTGCTTGCCTCAACGGCGGCGCGCAAATTGTTCACGCTCGTTTCGCCGAGGCCCTCTAACTGAGTAATCGCTTCCCAATCCAATGAGTAGATATCCCCGAGGTCTCGAATCATCCCCAGATCGACGAACCGGTTACCAAGCTTTTCTCCAAGGCCCTCGATATCCATCCCACCGCGTGACACGAAGTGATGGATGTGGCGCTTCAGCTGCGCTGGACAGGCGGAGTTGGTGCAATAGCGAACGGCTTCGCCCTCGGTGCGATGAGTCGGCGAGCCGCACACCGGACAGAGCTCCGGCATGAAGAACTCCCGCTCGTCTCCGGTTCGTCGCTCGGTAATGACCTGAACGACTTGGGGAATCACGTCGCCCGCGCGTTGAACGACCACGCTGTCGCCGATGCGAATGTCCTTGCGCCGAATCTCGTCCTCATTGTGGAGGGTAGCTCGGCTGACGATCACACCGCCGATATTGACCGGTTCGAGCATGGCGAGTGGTGTCAGGGCCCCGGTGCGGCCTACATTGACGACGATGTCGTTGATACGGGATGTCTGTTGAGTTGCTGGGAACTTGTAGGCTGTCGCCCAGCGCGGCTCCCGGGAGACGAATCCCAATTCCTCCTGTTGCTGCAGGTCGTTGACCTTGACGACCACCCCGTCAATCTCGAATGGTAGCGAGCTGCGACGCTCGAGCCAGGATTCGCAGCGAGCCCAGACGCCGTCGATCGACTCATCCAGTGCGGCGTCGGGAGAGGTTTCGAAACCGAAGCGGCGAAGCTCCGCGAGAGCTCCGGAGTGCGACGAAATGGCCTGACCGCCTTCGGCATAACCGATGCCGTAGGCAAGGAGCCGGAGTGGACGTTGCGCCGTGATGCCCGGGTCGAGTTGTCGCAAAGAGCCGGCCGCGGCGTTTCGTGGGTTCATGAAAGGGCGACCGCCGTCCCGTTCGATGCGATCATTGAGTTTCACGAAATCGGCGTGGCGCATGAATACCTCGCCGCGCACTTCAACGACCCGAGGCAGGGTCTCCCCGCCATCCATCAGACGCAGCGGAACGTTTCGGATGGTGCGCATATTGGAGGTTACGTCCTCGCCGGTCACACCATCGCCGCGGGTGGCTCCGCGCTGCAAGACGCCCTCGGTGTAGGTGAGGGCGACGGCCAGCCCATCGATCTTTGGTTCGGTGACGTACGTAAAATGATCCCGAGGAAGAATACGCTCCAGCCGGGCTGCCCAGGCATCAAGCCCGGCTCGGTCGTAGACGTTGCTCAGCGAGAGCATCGGCAGTGGATGCCGAATTTGGCTGAATCGTCCCTGTGGCGCTATACCGACGCGCTGAGTCGGCGACTCGGGGGTGACGAGTTCAGGGTGTTCTGCTTCGATTGTGCGTAGCTCGCGCAGGAGTGCGTCGTACTCCGCGTCGGTTGCGGTAGGTTGGTCGAGAATGTAATAGTCGTAGTTGTGCTTCTCGATCGCCTTGCGCAGCGCATCGATTCGGCGCTCCAGAGACAACGTGTCGCTGGGACCGTCGGGCATTAGTCTCGGCTCCTTCGGAAAAGAGCAGCGCAGGCAGTCCTGAGCCTGGGTACAATGTAGGGCGGCGGGTGTCCGTACGCCCCGAGTCTACCACAGCCCTCTATCGAGCCGGATCACTGGCGAGTGCATCGGTTCGGGCCCGAGCGATGGACGAACTGCCGAGCGAACCAGACCAAATCGGACCGGTTTTCTCCGCGTCTAGCGGAACCGATGCCATTCCTGAACTGGCACGGCGGGCGGAAGCATTCATCACGGCGCAAGGCGGTCAGGCGTCAGAAGATCTGCTCGTCTCCCATGTCTTCGGTTCGGCAGGATCGGTGGCGTTGTGGCGACCCCTGCTCCGTGAGGTACTGGGCCGGCACGATCGCCTCAAGCTGCGCGGCGATGGCGCCTGGCTCCTCGCCGACCATTCGGCGCAACCAGGCAGCGGGGCGCTCGACGAATTTGTCGTCCTCGACGTCGAAACGACCGGCTTGCAGCCTAGCCGCCAACGCATCATCGAGATCGCGGTTGCGCGATTCAGCGGCGGTGTCATGGCGAACCGGTGGGAGAGCCTGTGCAGTCCCGGCCGACGCGTGCCGGCCTATATCACCAAGCTCACTGGAATCGACGACGATTTACTCTCCGATGCGCCCGCGTTCGAGAGCATCGCGGATACAGCCGTGGCACTCCTCACGGACGCGGTAATTGTCGGCCACAACGTCGAATTTGATCTCAGTTTCTTGAACGCGGAGCTGGAGCGAGCTGGGCGATCGCCAATTGTGAATGACCGCGTCGATACGCTCGCTCTTGCAACCCGGCTGCTCCCGGGCTTGCGCAAGCCGACGCTGAGCGTGCTGGCGGAGCGGCTTGGTGTGTCGAGCCAACCAAAACCGCGACACCGCGCCGGACCAGACGCAGTACTGACAGGCATGGTTGCGGTGACCCTGCTCGAGCATGCCCGAGATGCCGGTTTTGCGACCCTCGAGGATGTGAAGTCAGTCGCTCGACCGATAACGCGCCGGCCGCGGGAGCGCATGGCGCGAGCGAGCTCGGTCGTGGACCGCTCGATTCTTGCGACCATCCCCCGAGCGCCCGGTGTCTACCTCATGCGGGACGCGAACGAGCACGTCGTGTACGTCGGCAAGGCCAAGAATCTCAGGGATCGCGTTGGTACCTACTTTTCGCAACCACTCGGTTACACGCGAAAGATGGACGGACTGATCGAGTCACTTTCGCGGATCCAGGTCGAGGTCGTCGGCTCGGAACTGGAAGCACTGCTGTTGGAGTCCCAGCTCATCCGGCGCTATCAACCGCGGTACAACACCGCACTCCGTTCGCATGAGCAGTACCCATTCATTCGCATCGACGTCGCGAATCCGTGGCCAAGAGTGAGTCTGGCCAAGTCGCGTAAGGACGACGGGGCGCGCTACTTCGGCCCGTTTCGGAGCGCTGCTACGGCGCGGAAAACGGTCGATCTCATCAATCGCGTCGTGCCCTTACGGACGTGCACTCGCTCATTCCGGGACGCCCGCTCGTATGGGTCTCCCTGTCTGGAATTGGGTATCGGTCGGTGCCTCGGGCCGTGTGTGGGCCAAGCGGATCGCGATCAATACGTCTCGTTGGTGCGAAGCGTGGTCGACTATGTCGACGGCCGGGACCAGGCGCTTCACGAATTGCTCTGGTCCGGGCTAGAGAATGCCGCCGCGGCTCTGGATTTCGAGCGAGCATCACGATTGCGACGCGATTTGCAAGCATCGCTGGCGCTGACAGCGGCGCAGCGGCGGCTGCGTGAATCGACGGAAGCGAACTGGGTTGTCCTGGTCACATTGTCCGCGGAGCCAGAACATCGCGAGCTGATGGTGATCTTGCGAGGCCGTCTCTGGTCGCAACTGCGGGTGCCGGATGCTTCGCCCGCTGGCGAGCTGGCATCGCGGCTCGAGAGATGTTGGGAACGCTTCACCGTCGTTGGCATTGGTGAGCCCGATCATGATTCGGTCGACGATATGCACATTCTCGATTCCTGGCTGGCGCGTCACGAGGGGCATCCATCGATTCTGGCCATCCAGGAGCGCGCCGGGACGCCTGACTGGCAGGTAATGGCCAGGCGAGCGCTTGCTCTACGGCGAGATCAGCTTGACTTCGACGCCTGGCGTAAGGCGCGCGAGGTGGGCGAGGGCGAATGGGGTGAGTTGGAGGTAGCGGCCTCGATCCCGGTCATTGCGGAGACTTGAACCGCATGTGTGTCGAGATGGAGGTGACCGTTCGCTATACTCGCCGGACTCGTGGATGGTTGGTTCGGGTTCAGGTAGGTCAGTGTGACGGCAACGGTTGAAGAGCGAGAAGAAGCGCTGGCGCGGATCGCGGATGATATCGTCGCCTGCACGCGCTGCGAGCTGCACAAGACGCGAACGAAGTCGGTTCCGGGCGAGGGACCTGCGGACGCTCGAATCATGCTTATTGGCGAGGCGCCGGGCTGGAATGAGGATCAGCAGGGCCGGCCCTTCGTTGGCGCGGCAGGCAGGTTTCTGGAGGAGCTTCTGGCGAGCGCGGGAATGACTCGTGGCGAGGTGTTCATTACCAATGTGGTGAAGTCGCGGCCGCCTGGAAACCGAGATCCATTGCCGGATGAGATCGCTGCGTGCGCGCCGTTCCTCGAGCGTCAGATTGAGGTGATCGATCCCGATGTAATCGTGACACTGGGGCGGTTCTCGATGGCGCGATGGTTTCCCGGAGAACGGATCTCGCGCATTCACGGTCAGCCCAAGCGGGTTGGGCGCCGGCTGATCGTTCCGATGTATCACCCCGCGGCGGCGCTGCACCAGCAAGCGCTGAAAGCGACGATTCAAGAAGACTTCAGCCGGCTGCCCAGGATCCTCGCGGAGGCCGAGGCGGTGAAGCGGGATGAGGATTCGTCCGGCAGACCGCCTGCGCAGCAAATGGGACTGTTTTAGCAGCGGGCTGCACTACGTCGCGATTCAGCGATAATTGTGCGATGCCGGTGCGACCTGGCGGGCACGGTCGAGTCCGGTCTCCGGGTCCTCACTCTGCTGGGCGATGACGTCGATAGCGGTGGCATCCGGCGCTGCCGGCGTGTCCAGATTGCCCGGGACGTGAAATTCGGCGCGTGCTTCTGACAATGGCCAAATCCGTTCGGCGACCAGGTTGATGGTGTTGTTGCGCTGTTGCAGGACACCCTCGACGACAACAAACGGCTCGCCCCGTACGATGTGGCGGCGCTCGCTATACAGATCCGGGAACACGATGACATTGAGCAAGCCATGCTCGTCCTCCAGCAGGAGGAAGGTGATCCCCTTGGCGGTGCCTGGGCGTTGCCGGCAGACGATGAGTCCGGCGACCTGAATGCGGGTCCCATCCGGGATGTGGAGTGTCTCGGCTATAGAGCGGATGGCGCGTGGCAGACGCGGACGCAGCAGTCCGAGCGGATGATAGCGGGGCGAGAGTCCCATGAGGGCGTAGTCACTGGTCATCTGCTCCCAGGCGCCCATCGGACGCAGCTCGACCATATCCTGCTCGACAGGCAATGGGATGGGGAGTTGCCGCCCGGGTGTCTTGTGGTTTTTGCCGCCGAAGGCGCGTGCCGGCAGGAACAGTCCGAGTTGCCAGAGCGCCTCGCGGCGACCGAGTCCGAACCCATCGGCCGCGCCCACGGCAACCAGGTTTTCGGCGGCTTCGATCCGCAACGGAACCCGGCGCACCACGTCGGCGAGCGACTGGAAACGGCCGCCAGCGTCACGTTCGGCGACAAGGCGGGTGGCGACGTCCTCGCCGGCCTCCGCGACATATCCCAGACCGATGCGAACTGTATTGCCCTGGACCGAGCATTTCACTCCGCTCTCGTTGACGTCGGGCGGCAGGATGCGAACCTGGTGCCGCCTGGCATCGTTGGTCAGAACGTGCGGAGGGTAAAACCCCATCGGTTGATTGTTCAGTAGCGCGCAAACGAATTCGGCGGGGTAGTAGTGCTTGAGCCATGATGACTGATAGGCCAGGATGGCGAATGCGGTCGCATGGCTTTTCGGGAATCCATATTCCGCGAATCCAATGAGTTTCTTGAATACCTTCTCGGCAGTTGCCAGATCGACGCCTTGCCCGAGCGCTCCAATGCGAAACTGGGTCCAGAGACGGGTCATTGCCTCACGCGACCGCTTGCGGGTCATGGCCCGACGGAGCTGGTCGGCCTGACCGGCGCTGAAGCCCGCCAGCGCCATGGATACCCCGAGGACCTGCTCCTGGTAGAGAACGACACCCAGAGTTTCGCGCAGCACCGGTTCCAGAGAGGGATGATCGTATGCCGGCGGTGGGGCAAGCCCCCGCCGCTCCAGCTCTCGATGCTGGACATAAGGGTTCACAGCGCCGCCGATGATTGGCCCCGGCCGCACGATCGCCACCTGCACGACAAGATCTTCGAGGCAGCGGGGTTGGGTACGCAGCAAGGTCTGGATCTGAGCCCGGCTCTCGATCTGGAAGGTGCCGATCGTGTCCCCAGCACAGATCATGTCGTAGACCGCCGGATCGGTGAAATCGATCCGGCTGAGATCGACCGGCGGCTTGCCGTTGGCGGGAATCAGGCGTAGTGCCTCTTCGACGAGCGAGAGCATCCCCAGCGCGAGGAAATCGATCTTGATGAACCCGGCATCATCACAGGAATCCTTGTCCCACTGACAGAGATAGCGTCCCTGCATGGAGGCGGGTTGCACCGGCACCAGATCGACGAGGGGAGCGGAGGAGATGATCATCCCGCCGGAATGCTGGCTGACGTGTCGGGGAAACCCGGAGAGCTCCCCGGCCAGCTCTACGAGATAGCGCCAGGGAGGCGCCTCCAGGCGTGACGCGTACTCCGGGATACGAGCTAGCTCCAGGCCGAGGTCTCCGGCCTGACGCGGCTCGCTGAGCTTGGAGATGCGGTCGAGATCGGCGACCGGGATGCCAAGCGCCTTCCCAACGTCACGCAGGGCGGAGCGGAGACGGTAGGTGGGGAATGCGCAGACGAGCGCGGCGTGATCGGGACCGAAGCGCTCGTAGACGCGTTCGATCAGGCGCTCGCGGATCTCGCGCGGAAAGTCGAGATCGATGTCCGGGATGGAGCTCATCTCGTCGTTTATGAACCGGCCAAGCATCAGGTTGTGCGCCAGAGGATCGACGTGGGAAAGTCCAATCAAGTAGCAGACGATCGAGCCGACGGAGGATCCTCGCCCGCGTCCGGGAGGGAGGGTGGCGGCGAAGCCATCCACACCGCGGATCTCGACCGAGACCTCCCGCGCCAGCTCCAGCAGATCGCGATAGAGCAGGAAAAAACCGGAAAGCCCGTGTCTGGCGATCAGGTGCAGCTCCTGCTCCAGCCGTTCTTCCGCGGTCGTCCAGTCTTTGCTGCCGTACCGGCGACGCACCTCGCCGCGACAGATCCCGGCGAGAAGCTCGTCGGGTGTCTGCCCAGGTAATGTGGGATAGCGAGGAAAGAGGTAGGCAAGATCGCGCGTGAGATCAAACGAAGCACAGCGCTCGGCGAGAACGGTGGTATTGTGCACGGCCTCCGGATGGGCCGCGAATCGCGCGGCCGCCTCTTCTGGCGAGCGAAGAAAAAACTCCGCGTTCGGGAGGCGCTCGCGATGGCACCCATCCAGGGTTGTGCGGTGGCGGATGGCAACCAGTACGTCCTGAAGGCGGCGCCGTGCCTGACGATGATAGTGGACGTTGCCGGTGGCGACTGTCCGCAAACCTGCGTCTGCCGCGAGGCGGGAGAGCATGGCAATACGGCGGGTATCACCGAAGACGAGATTGTGCTGTAGCTCGACAGCGACATTGTCCGGACCGAACCACTCGACATAGCGATCGAGGAGGTGACGGGCTTCGCTCCGGCAGCCATCGTCGACCAGGCGCGAGAGCGGGCCGCGCCGGCATCCGGTAAGCAGGATCAATCCTTGAGCGTGTTCCGCGAGCAATGAGGGATCGAGACGGGGTTGTCGCTCCTCGTCTTTTTTCCAAACCTCGCGAGGAGGGGAGAAGGAGACGAGGCCGCTCTCCGCGGGGATGTTCGGACCGGCGTAGGCAGCGGTGATGAGCCGGCTGAGATTGGAGTACCCCGTAACGGTCTCCGCGAGAAGCGTGAGATGGGAGCCATCGGCCAGAGTCAGTTCGGCGCCGGTGATGGGTGTGATACCAGCCGCCCGCGCGGCTCGCGCGAACTCCATGGCGCCGTGGAGCCCGTCGTGATCGGTGATGGCCAGAGCCCGGTAGCCAAGGTCGGCGGCCTGACCAACGATCTCCTCGGGCAGGGACGCGCCGTCGAGAAAGGAGAATGCGGTGTGGAGATGGAGCTCGACGTACGGAGGGTGATGGGTGATGGGTGATGGGGTGATAGGAAGGAACTCTTTCACCTTATCGCCCTGGCACCCTTAATACGTTTGCTCGAACCAGCGATCGGCGATGCGGTCGTGAAAGAGCGTGCGTATGGCGCCGTCACAGAAGATGACCTGGACGTAGTACCGGCTAATGGGTTCACGCCACCACTCGTCGTCGACATACCAGGAATCCTGGACGCACTCGACCTCGTGGCGCCGGTTGCGCTCGTGTAGCGTGACCGGCAGCCCGCTCTGTGTGTCGACCGTGACCTGAACCGGACGGGGAAGGTTCAGGCATCGTACGCGATCAGCGCGTGTCTCCGCTCCGGCAGGCGCGACCATGGCTCGACCTCCGCAACGCGATAGAGACCGGACGTCCCGAACCGCTGTTTGAGCTGACGGCTTGCTTCGGCGAGTTGCCAGGGACGACGGGAGTGGAACCCAGGGAGAAGTTCCTGGCGGCTGGTAGCGTCGATCAGACCGGAGAGCTCCAGCGTGAGCGCGACAACCGGTCCGGGCAGAGTCAGGGTTTGCACCCGGTATCCCAGGGCCTCGATGAGACGTTTGCGGCCTCCAGGATCGCGCAAGGTCGTGACCTGCTCCCAGGACTGGCCGTCCTCCAGGGAGGCGCGCAGCCGAGCCTGGCGGACGTGACGGCTCCGCAACGCGGCGCGATCGAATGCACGGAGCACGAGCCGCGTGATGGCGATCAGCACTGTTTCCCGGCTGGTAGCTGGCGCGGGCAGGGCGAGCGATTCGCTGACGGTTTCCGGTTGCAGCCGAGGACGTACCGGCTCGCGATCATTCCCGCGCGCTAATTCCCAGGCTCGGCGTCCTTCTGCCCCAAAACGGGCTTGTACCGCCGTCGGGGATAAGTCAGCGAGATCGCCCAAGGTGCGTAACCCCAGGCGTTCCAGGCGCCGCCGCTTGTCCGGGGCAAGAGGGAGGAGGGAGACCGGCGCTTTAGCGAGGAAACTTTGGGTCATGGTGGGATCGACGACCATGACAGTGCCAGGGGGAGCCCCATAGGCGGCGACCCGTGCCGTGAACTTGTTTGGTGCGACACCCGCGCGCGGTCGAAAAAGTGGAGGAACGGTGGCTAGCAAGCGCTCGGCGGCGAGACGCGGAGGACCAAGACGACGTTCCAGCCCCGTCAGATCGACGAGATAGCAGCCTGCTTGCCTGGCATCGACCTCGACTGCCGGGCTGAGTGTCTCCAGAGCGGCCACAATCTGTTCCGCCGCCGCGCTCTCGCGCACGGGATGCGGAGAAAGAATGATCGCCTCTGGACAGAGGGCGATCGCCTCTCGCAATCCTAAACCGATACGGACGCCGCGCGCAGCCGCTTCCGGGGTGGCGTCGGTCACGACTGGTCGGCCACCCTGCGCTGGCCCCAACACCAGCGGCGCGCCGTCGAGTTCCGGGCGATCGAGCAGGGCAACCCGGAGGGCAAAATGGGGAATTACGAGACAGGCGATAGACACGGGTCCCTCCTCCGTAGACCTGCCGCCAGGAGAGCACCTTGCTCCGTGCCCGATAATAGAACATATGTTCTACCACTACAAGGGCGGGAGGGATTGACTGCGGTGCATCAGGACCAATGTCTACGGACACCCCGAACGTTCACGCCACCCTCAACGCACCAAGAAATTCCACCTCACGTCCAAAGACCCTGGCGAACGCCAGAGTCTTTGGGGAGGATAAGGGAAGGGGAAGGAGGGCATATCCCTCCGGCAGGTGAGTTATCGAGCAGCGACGCTAGCGTGCCGCCGCGGCAGGAAAGAGCCGCGCCGCAGAAACCCGTGACGAGAGCGCCGGCAAGCGCCCGATATTGAGGATAGCGAGAGCGGTCGCCCCGCCGATCAGCCCAAGCGCCGCCATGAACGCGACCGTACCTGGCACCCGCACCGCAGGCAAGAAGGAAGCACCCGAAACTGGCGCGGCGTGAAGCCGCAGCACACTGCCAGATCGCCCATCGATCGTCATCCGAACAGTATCCCCCGTGCGCAGCGATTCGAGGGGAACGCTTTCCTCACCGCGCACGAGTTGCGCCTCCTGGCCAACCGAAAAGGCGACAGGAGAGTCGGCGCCGTGCTCGATCAACGCGACCAAACCGTCGCTCGCGCCGATCAGTCTGCCCTCGACTGTGACCGGTACGGCCGCTACGACCGCCCCAGTCTCGGGGGTGAAGACCGTGACGCCCGTCGCCGAGGCGTCGCTCCAGCGCACGGTCATTGCCGATGCCAACAGCGCGGTGAGGACGATGGCGGCCAGCGTGCGCGCTGAACCAAAGAGGCGGGTCGACCAGGACGGTTCCGGGTGATGCGCGTACATAACGAACCTTTCCACCAGTAGCATGATGCCCCTGACTGCCCGACGCAGCTGGCGAGGCACATCTACGGGACTCAATCATTGCCCCGAATCCGGGATACGCGCCGGCGACCGGCCTGCCAATGCGGGGGTAGGGATGAAATCCCGGCCGCTCGACGCGTGTCCACAGTGCGGGGGAGATGGCTGCGGGAGCCATCTCAGCGGGGTACGTTATGCGGGGTTCAGATCCTCTGGGGGAGAGGATCGGCGGCGGCGGTTCGGGTCCGAGCAGCGGTGGCTGGGTCGCTTTTCGGAATCCGGCGGGATCGCCTTGCCTAGAACGAATGTACTACGAACGTGCCTCCTCGTCAAGTCTTTTCAGAACGCATTTTCTGAAATGCCTGTCCGGCGTTGCGGGAGCCAGCGAGGCTTGCCGTAGCCATTCGCCGGTTGACATTGCATAGATCGTGCCAACCAACGCAGAAAACCACCTCCTATCAACTAGAACGCCGTTCTAGAGCCCGCGTGAGATGCGCTATCAAGAGATACGAGTAGAGGAACCAACTGGATTGCGAATCGTGCCGAGAAGGCACAAATGCGACAGGGGTTCACTCGCCGTCTTGAAGCCGGTCGTGCTGATGAGCGCGGTCGAACCCCGAGGGGCTCTACGGGGCCTTCCGGCATGACATGTGCAACGAGCGATCGGAAGGCCGCCCCGCCACCACGGTCAATTCGTTGGCTGGGATGCCTCAAGCAAACCAATGCATCTCAGTGCGAGCGTGCGGGCTCGAGTCCAAAAATGGAGGTTCACGGTGCTACGGTCCTGCGAGCGTAAACTGAGCGTCCCCGTCCTGGCGCTACTGATTTGTCTCGCGACACCCGGTTCCACGCTTGCTCAGACGGCGACACCCGCGGCTTACCCCGTTGCACCCGATCCAAGCGAGTGCATAGCCGAGCCCGCTTCACCCGAAGAGATTGTCACGTTCCTGGTGACCCCAGTTGCTGAACCCGATGGCAGCCCGGTGCCGTTCGTACGACCGCCGGGTGAGCCAGCCGACGCGCAGACATCTGCAGAGGTGATTGCGACCCTACGCCAGGTCTTTGCGTGCGCCAATGCCGGCGATGCGTTGCGAGTCGCAAGCTTCTACACCGACGAGTTCGTGCGCTACTTTTTCGGCGGCGTCCCTGCCGAGGCCTTGCTGGAGTTTCTGGCCATCCCCCCTCAGCCGCTACCGGAGGATCAGAAGCGAATCATCATCCGCTTCGGGGAGGTCCAGCTTCTACCAGACGGCCGGGCTGGAGTCGTTATCGTGCTCGACGAACCGGAAGACCCGCGCACCGAAGAGCCGGACTACGCCATCCTCGAGCGAGTTGAGGGCCGCTGGCTAGTGGATGAGCTCCACGAAGACGCCGGCGTGGAAGGCACTCCAGCGACCGGAACGCCGTCGGCATAAGGCCGTAAGACGAGGAAAGTCTTCGTCCCGACCCGGAACGGAATCTTGCCAAGCAGAACACGAAGGAGCTTTTCCAATGTCAGACGACCATAGCCCCGGGGATCGGCGCCAACCCTATTCGGACCGAGGCGGACCCGAGGGACGACACGCGGAAACCCATGACGTTCGGCGTGAAGAGCTGACGAACCCTGTAGGCCCCCAAGCGGATGACCCGAGTTTCGCCGAACAACTTGCTCCCAGAGAGACTTCACCAGGTGGAGGCCACGTCACGGAGAGTGCCCCAGCAGTCGACGACAAGATGCTCCACTTAAGGCTCCCTGAGCTCTCGAGCGATGAGCTGTCACGGCTCCAGGTCCTCGAACCCGGCACGCGGCTGGAGCAGGGCGGCACCTACGTTGACCTCAACCGCCTTGGCGAGGGTCCGTTCAAGGCTCTGGGTGGCCACGAAGCGAGCGAAAAAAACCGCTACATCGCCAAACGCGATACCGATTACGAGCTCTGGAACCGTCTCGTCGGCGAGCACGCCGATCCGGACGTCGAGCGCCCGTGACGAAGGTCGCTTGGCCGACAGTGCCACAGCGCGCAGGGGTCTTTGGGAAGAGAAAGTCTGGTTCGAAGGACTTCGCCCAATTGCATGGGCTCAGGAACGACCGTGCAAATCCGTACTCGGGGTGTACGGCGACTCTCGATTACGGCGATGGCCTGATACCCTAACTCCCTGCGGTTCGGACGGCGGCAGGACAGGAGCGCTACGCGATGGCCCGGCGGCGGATCGATGCCTCGCACGTAATCGCATTTCAGAATGGCGGGCACCGCCATCTACGGGATGGTGTGGTCGTTACCGACGGCAGCGAGATCATTCACGTCGGTCCTCAGGCGAGCTGGAACCAGCCTGTCGATGAGACGATCGACGCTCGCGGCATGGTGGTGACGCCCGGCTTCATCAACACCCACACCCATCTCTACGAATCGCCGCTGGACAAGAGCTTCGTCGAGGATATGGGCCGACGACAGTTCTATTTGTCAGGATTGTTCGAGTACCTGCCTGTGCGCTCGATGGCGATGGATGAAGAGGCCCCGCGCGCCTGCCTCGCTTACTCCATGGCCGAGCTGCTGCGCACCGGAACGACGACCGTCATGGAGATTGGCTCCTATGGTGAGGAGGCAGTGCGCCAGGCCGGCCGGGTCGGTATGCGCCTTTACATGGGGCTCGGCTACCGCTCGGGGCGCTGGTACACCGACGACGGCAAGGAGGTCAAGTACGCCTGGGATGAGGAGGCGGGATTGCGTGCTATGGACCGCGCTGTCCGCTTCATCGAGGAGCATGACGGCGCTCAGAACGGTCGCATCAAGGGGTTTCTTTCCCCGTCGCAAGTCGACACCTGCACTGAAGACCTGCTCCGCCGCTCGCGCCAGGCGGCGAGCAGCATGAGGGTGCCAATGGCGCTGCACACGTCGCAATCGGTCAACGAGTTCCTGGAGATGACTCGCCGCCACGGCATGACTCCCATCGAGTGGCTGCGCGACATCGGCTTTCTCGGCCCTGACGTCATCCTCGGCCACGCCATCATCGTGGCGCCTGGTTCCTGGACGAACTGGGCGGGGGATGACGTCGGCATTCTGGCCGACACTGGCACCAACGTCGCCCATGCCGTCTGGGTCTTCGCCCGCCGGGGCATTGCCATGGAGAGTTTCGCCCGCTACCTGGCGCGCGGCGTGAATATGACGCTCGGTACCGACACGAGCCCTCAAAGCATGATCGAAGCTCTCAGATACACCGCGGTCGTTGGCAAGATCGTCGACCGGCAAACCGAGGTCGCCACCGCAGCCGACGTGTTCAATGCCGCAACCCTGGCTGGGGCGAAGGCGCTCGGCCGCGATGATCTCGGGCGTATCGCGGCGGGTGCAAAAGCCGATCTCCTCCTCTGGAGGGGAGACTCTATCTTCATGACGCCGCTACGCGACCCCATCCGCAATATCGTCTACTCGGCGGCTGCGGAAGATCTCGACACGGTACTGATCGACGGCGAGGTGCGCATGCGCGGGCGAGAGATCCCCGGCGTCGACATCGCCGCCCTCACCCGGGACCTCCAGGCCGCGGGCGAGCGCATGTGGGCCAACGTCAATCGCGGCGATTGGGCAGGACGGTCAGTCGACGAGCTCGCGCCGCAGACCTTTCCTCTGTATGACGCAACCCGGGCTCGATGACTGGTAAGCCTCACCTTGCTGCAGACTTGCTTTCCTGAGTGCGGGTCGAGATACCAGTCGTCAGTGTTTTCTACGTGTGACCTTCGTCGCCCGGAACGCCGTAGCTAGGAGCCGCGGCGGGATCGAGGGCTCGGAGGCGATACGCGTCGGCCTGTGGACGCCAGAGGCGCCAGAGCGCGTTCAATTCAGCTACTGGTTCCGCTAACCAGTCGACTCGGAGATCGGTCACCGGCCAGGGAACGTCGCTAACTACGAGAAGTCCCGCGGAGTGCACCGGCCCTGCCTCGCCGCCTGCCCGCAGCCCCTCGCTCAGTGCGGCGATGAGGCGATCGCCGAGCTCTTCGTCGGGAATAGCGGTGAAACTGCCGACCATCGCGACTGGGACATTGCTGTCAGCCAGAAGATTGCCTGCCGCAACGCAATCACGACCTTCTGCGGTGGCATACAGCCCCAGGGTGTGGTCTCCAGACCAGGCCGCAGTGACGCCATTTTGGTCGATCGCGGTCAGTTGTCGCCAGCCAATCAGCGGCTCTGTACGGACGATCGAAGCCATCGCTTCAGGTGCGGACTCGCCGTTGGCCATGGAATCCAAGAGGACCGTACCAAGTCTCGGGTCTGTAATGTTCTGGGTGCAGGCAGCCCCGACACCAGCGCGCGCCCACGCACAGCGGGCCGCCACGGCTGGCGATGACGACGAGATGGCAACCCCGAACTGTCCGCTTCGCGCGCAGCGCCCGGCGATGGAAAGTGTCACGATGTGTCCTTGGCCGAGCGGACCTCAGGAATCACCGCGGTGGCGTCTATCTCGACAACCCATTCCGGGCGTGCCAATGCAGAAACGACTACGCCGGTCGAGACAGGGAAGACGCCCTTGAGCCACCGTCCCATCACCTGATAGACGGGATCGCGGTAGCGGATGTCAGTCAGGTAGACGACGATCTTGACGATGTCTTCGAGCGCTGACCCTGACTCCTCGAGCAGCATGGCGATATTCGCCATCGCCCGCTCAGTCTGCGCCGCGACGTCGCCGACACCGACCGATTCCCGCGTCTCCAGATCTTGTCCGATCTGGCCGCGGAGGTAAACCGTGCTTCCGGCCACCACTGCCTGGCAGAGATCGTTGTCCAGATTTTGCTCGGGGTACGTTTCACGGGTGTTGAACGGCCGGATGCGGCGGTGAGTGGTCATGGAGCGACGTCACTGTGTGAAGACCCTTTCTGCGGGCCAGCTTGCTGAGGCGCAGTAGCGGAGAGCGAATTGGGGATATCTGCTGACTTCCCGTTCGGGTTTGCCCCGTTCCCGCCTCCAACCGAGCGCGTCCCTGCCACTCGAGTTGACAGCCCCGCTGACTCGCGCACGATGCGCATCGGCTCCGCAAAGTCGAAGTTGCGGTAAACCGCCAGGAGGTGCGCGAACGGTGGAGATTGCGCGAAGAGCTGGAAGGTTAGCCGATGGCCCGCGTAGTCCGAGTTGAGAAGATCGCGCGCGTAAGCAAGAAGCTTTCGTCGGTCCTCCGCCTGCCAGTCCTCGTTGATCGTGTAGAACTTGTCGAGCCACGGTGCGGTTTCAGGATTGGAGAAGCTGGCGAAGTCAGGGGTGACGCAAATCTGACCTCCGCAGAGATCGCGGGTGATGTGCATCATGTCCGCCAGCCCGGAGCAGGCATGGACGCGTCCCGCATAGAGCAGGCTCTGGTTCGGCATCACGAGACCGCCAGGACTTTCCTCGGCTTCGTATACCGCCGCGGTGAGGAAGGCATTGATGCCCTCCCGGTAGACCGCTAGCGTTGCCAACTTCTCCTGGACAGCCTGCTGCTTCTCCAGACCCGTTTGCCGCGCGTTGTACATGGCCGTGCCGAGCATCATGTCGGCGTAGCGCAGAATGCGCTGCACGAAGGCGAACGCGCTGTAACGGTGGAGGGTGGCGCGGATGTACGAGGCGGCGCGCGTGTGCCGGTAAAACAGCACATCCTCCCAGGGAATGTGAACGTTGTCGAAGATGATCAGCGTGTCGACTTCGTCGAAGCGGTTCGAGAGGGGGTAGTCCTCTCGAGAACCGCGCCCCGCGAAGCCGGTGCGACAGATGTGCTTCATGCCAGGCGCGCCCATGTGAGCGATGAAGCCTACGGCGTAGTCCGACAGCTCGCTGTTGCCCCAGTTGGCGATGGTCGGTTTGACGAAGGCTTGGTTTGCATAGGCCGCCGCCGTCTCAAACTTCGCGCCTTTGACGACGAGCCCGGCGTCGGTCTCCTTGACGACGTGGAGGAGCATGTCAGGGTCCTGATCCTGGGGGCGCTTGGAGCGATCCCCCTTTGGATCGGTGTTGGCCGACACATGGAACGGATCGCGCTTGGCCGCGAAATCGACGTGTCGGCGGATGTTCTCGGAAAATGTGGGATCGATCTCATTGAGGACGTCCTGGCCGTCGTACAGTGACCACATCTCGCCGATCGTCTCGTCACCCACGCGGGTGACAACTCCCCCGATGTTATCCATGACCGCGTCTACAGCACGGCGCTTCGCTTGCCAGTCTTCGCGGCTGCGCGGTAACTGGAGTCCAACGGCGAAGCGGTCTCCAGTAAGCGGGTCCGCCGTCGTCATGACGTCGCGGGTCGCATCCTCGTGCGCCATGTCGTAGATGCGCGCGCGTATATCGACGAGCGGCTTGAACATGGGATGGGTGGTCACGTCAGCGACGCGCTGCCCATTCACCCAGACATCCCGATCGTCGCGAATGGACTCTCGGTATTCATCTCCATTCCTGATCATTGACGTCCCTCGTGGCAATGGCGTCGTCCATCACAAAGAAGTGCCAGGTGCTGTGCCGGTTCAGTTGCGGTGGTTATCAATCGGCGCTCAGACCAAAGTTCGATACGTTGACATTCGACCCTCGCCGTGGCCTGATGACCTCGCTGGCACGAGTGTAATCGAGTCCGGCGTGGGGACCCCCTTTGCCGCCAGACCCGCTGCCCATCTCAGGACTCGACTGTCGCGCCTGACCCGAATCTGGGGCCGGACAAGGAGCGCAAAACCGCGGTCTGCCAATGCTCCATAGACGCAGTATCGAGTCCCCGCCGCGACGCCGGCGCCAGCGTGATTGAGGCGCTAGACCATCGGAACGTGGGTAGAATTGGCTTGAAGTAGGAGGAATTCCGTCTTCCTCAAAGCAATTCAGTCGGCAGCAAGATGAGAGTGCATAACAGCATCCGCGAATGCTAGGATTGGATCAACGGCGAGCCAGTTCCCGACACGCCGAAGCCACCGGAGCACGACTTCTAGATCACTTGCCCGTGCGCGACCGCGGGCTAGCAGGAAAAGGATGGATCAGGAAAATTCCGGACACACTTCTAGGATTTTCCGAATCGTCAGCGACCCAGTGCAACTGCGGGAAATATTGGAGCAACACCTACGGGTTCCAGGCGGCACGCGCTTTGACGTCGTGAACTGCACGCCGGCGTTCACCCGCGGCCGCGGACAGCGCAACTTGTTTCAGTACGACGTCACTCTGCGTGACCCCGACGGGCGAGAATGGAATGAAGTCGTAAGCGGCGTCAACTTTGTCGCCGAGCGGACGCAAATTATGTGGGAAAGGCTGAAGCTCTCCAACCTGAGTGATAGGCGTGAGTCAAATATTCGCCAAGTTGCTTACATTCCGGACCTCGACCTTATCCTGCAGGTCTTCCCCTTCGATTTTGAGCTGCTCGCCCTGGGGCGACTCATGGAGGGCGCATTACCCGGGCTTCGTGCTCCCATCATGGACCGATTCGGCCCTGGCGAGTGGCGACTGGATGACTGGAAATCCGAGCCCGTTCGCTATCGGGTCAACCTTCGCGCCACGATCAAGCTCACCATCCGCGCAAGCGAGTCCCGTTCTGGCCGTGCGGCGGAGAGACGCTTCTTCGCAAAGGTCTACGCCGACGCGGAGCGAGTGGAGCGAGCTTGGACTGTTCAGCAGGACCTTGCGGTTGCCTTGCGGGCGGCGCGTGAACCAATCGGACTCGCACCGTTAGTGGTCTACGTTCCAGATGCTCGGGTCCTTGTCCAGGACGAAGTCGTGGCACCGAGCTTTCCAGAAATACTTAAGACTGGTGACCATGAAGATGTAGTCGGGGCGGTCCGCCGCGCGGCGCGAGCAATCGCGGCTCTCCATTGCCTCTCTTTCGTCGTGCCCGACCGTCGGATCGAGATCGGTCGCATCGACCCGAAACGGCTGCGTCGTTCGACCGAGAAATTGCGACAATCCTGTCCAGAGCTCGCCACTCTGGTAACCGACATCGAGGCGAACATTCTCGCGTCGCTAGCTGCCTTGGACGGGCTTCCGACCGTGCCCGTGCACGGCGATCTGAAACTTGCCCACCTCATGTTCGATCAGGATCGCGTCGTGTTGCTCGACCTGGACAAGTTTGCAGTAGATGAACCAATGTTGGATGTCCTAAGCGTGCTGATGCCACTCCGCGCGGAACGCAAAACCCGCTTGGCTGGCACCTCCTTAGCTCGTCTGTTCGCTGAAGAGTATTTCGCGCACGTGCCAGCAGCGTGGGAGCGTCGACTCGCTCCCCACTATGCGTGGGCCCTCCTCGAGGAGGCGGGCTCGATCGCATCGAAACCAGGGAAGAGCCGCGCCCGGTCCAAGATCACCGGCTCACAGCGCCGAGAAGAGCGCGTGGGTAGCCTTGTGGAAGAAGCAAGGGCTGTGCTGGCAGGTAGAGCCTGACGGCGGATCCTCCTTTGCACCTTAGCTGACAGAGTGATGATCCGTTTGCGCCAGTTAGGCAGCGGATTCGAACCGTTGTGGCACGGACAGAAAACGCTCGGAGAGGCGCCCCGTATGGGCGCATAGCGGCGGAAGAATCAAGACGCTTCGGCTCAAACCGAGCGCACCGCTTACCTCTGCCTTCCGGCACCATCCCGCTTGAGGATTGAGCGGCGCTCGCGGCGAGCGGAGCGGCGAGCCGAAAGGAGCAAGTGAGATAAGCGCCCGCTCGCTGGTCGAGCGGTCGGGTCTCTTGCGCTGTCTGGCGTCACGATGTGCCAGCGCGTCCGGACCGAGCAGACACCGATGATGCAGCGGTTCATCTTGGGAGACGCGAACTAAAGTCCCATCGCAACCTCGACTGTGAGATTACCTATAGCCAACGGTGACGAGAACGGCCAGCCCAATTGGCCCGGGCAAACTCAGGTCGAGCGTGGCGAGTCTATGGCGCGGGGGCGGGTGGAGCCGAAGCCAGCCCAATGGTGAGGCCGTCAACTGACACGTCCGGCAACGGCGCGATCCCGGCGGCGTCGACGCGTCGTCGCACCCGGGCGATGACAGTCACTTCACCGGCGCGGTCAAACCGAAGCGTGAGCGGAAACGTTTGTCCTTGCACTAAAGCCGTTCGCAACCCAATCAGTGCAAGGTGACTTGTTCCCGGCTCGAGAGTTATCGTCTCGTTGGCTGGTATGACAATTCCTTCAGGCGCGCGCGCGTTTACGCGTCGGCCGTTGACGAGGAAGGCTCGGCGGACCGCCACGGATTTCGCGACCGGCGTGCTACCGCCGAGAAGCCGTTCGTCCATGGCTCCATCGTTCCGAATCGAAAGCGAGACGGGAACCCCTTCCTGCATCTCCCAGGCCGGTGGCTCGGCTGGCAAAGCCGGTTGCAGTTGGGAGAGCACGCCGGTGCCAGGCGGATTCACCAATTGGTGTGATCCCACAGCCGCAATGCCTGCGACAACGAGCAGGCAGACCATGCTGCCGATCACGACGGCAAATGGGACGCCGCTGACTGGCCTAATTCCCTCACCCGGAGTTGACCGCACGCGGCGTCGATGTCCAACCCGCGCGAGTAGCGGACGGACGTCGCGATACCCGCGTTGCGCAAAATGCCCGCAAAGCGCTCGATACCGGCAGGATCGGGTCGCTCATAGGGGAGAAGCTCGACGGGATTGAGCGGGATGATGTTGACGTGACAGAGTCGACCACGGAGTAGCGCTGCTAGCTCGGTGGCCGTGGTGTCCGCGTCATTGACGCCGCGCATGAGGGCATATTCAAAGGAAACCCGCCGACCGGTTCTCGCGATGTATCGATCAACCGCGGCCATCAACGTGGCGATCGGGTAGCGCCGGTTGATAGGGACCAGCCGAGATCGCAACTCGTCATCCGGTGCATGCAAGGAGATCGCCAGGTTGAGTTGCAGCGGCTCCTCGGCTAGGGCATCTATTTTTGGCACGATACCGGAGGTGGAAACTGTGATGCGCCGAGCGCCGATATCCAAGCCGTGCGGGTCGTGGACGATGTTGATGAACTTCATCATCTCCGCGTAGTTCTGGAGCGGCTCGCCCATGCCCATCATCACGATGTTTGTAAGTTCCCGACCTCGCTGTCGCGCCTCGCGGGCAGCGCCCACAACCTGGGCAACCATCTCCCCGGCGCCGAGGTTTCGCGACAGCCCCATCAGCCCAGTAGCGCAGAACGCGCAGCCGACGGCGCAACCGACCTGGCTGGAAACGCAGACCGTAGCCCGGTTCGGATAGAGCATCAGGACGGCTTCCAGTACCTGATCGTCGCCCGTCCGATAAAGCGTCTTGATCGTCTCTCCATCGTCAGAAGCAACCGCGCGCACAGTTTCGAGCAGCGAAAGTGGAGCTTGGTCCGCGATCGCATCGCGTAGGGCGCCCGGGAGGTTGGCCATCTCTGAGTAGTCGGCGACGAACTGCCGGTATGCCCAGCCCCAGAGTTGACGGGCGCGGTAGGCTGGAAACCCGAGCTCGAGCACTTGAGTTTCTAACTGATGCAGGCTCAAATCATAAGCGCCGCGCGGTCGGCCGGCCCGGGGGGAGAGGGCGTGCGAATGAGGTGCGCGTGGGGAAGTAGAAGGCGCAAGCGATGAGTTCATCATGAGCAAAGCGTAGCACCGCCTCGCCTTCTCAACCGCCCCGGACGTACGGGATTGTGCCGTAAAATGAGGCTCGAACGGTGTGTCCGCTGCCAAGGCCTACCATGGCAAGAAAGGACCGAACATCATGGCTCAGACCCCGCAATCGGAAGAAACTGGAGGCACCGGCGACACAGCCGCTACGGGCCCAGCGGGTCCCCAGGGTTTCTTTGGAAGTTCGACAACGATCCTGCTGATTATTTTTGCCGTGGCGGTATTCTGGTGGAATCGGCGCCGACGCGTTGCGATGGAGGAACAACTCCGAGCACAGCGTCGCGAGGCAGAGGCCACGGCTGAGCGCTCAGCGCTCGACGTGGCGAATCTGATGCGAGCGGCGCCGCGACCAGGAGAGCGGGCCGCGGCCGCCAGCGAGGGACTCGCCTCAGCGGCGCCAATGCCGTCTGCTCTGAGCCAGGAGTTGACTACAGAAGAGACGGCCGAAGCCCGACCCGTTGGTCCAGACGAGGCTCCGGATCCTGTTGTCAGGGCTGAAGCGCAGGCCCGTGAAATCGAGCGTGCGGAGGGCCGTGCCGCGGCTGAGCGCGCCGCCGAGGAACAATCTGCGCGTGCGGCGCGGGGCGCGCAGAAGACAGGGGAATCGGTCGAGCGGCGTATGGCCGCGGCCTCGTCGGCTGCCGAGGAGGCCGCGGCCGACACGACGGACGCCGCTCAGCTGGGTCAGACCGCTGCCGTCCCGGTGGTGGGTGGGCTTGAACGAGAGGCTGCCGACGCCCAGGTTGCAACCGGGAAACCTCGCATTGATTCCGTCATGCCGGCGGGCGCTGTTGCTGGAAATGGCACCGCGATTTGTCCTCCGGATTACCCAATAAAGGGGAACCGCCAGTCGCGCATTTACCATCGGCCTGGCCAGATTTCCTATCCGACCACGGTCGCGGAGTACTGCTTTGCATCGGAAGAGGCAGCTGAATCGGCTGGTTTTCGGCAATCTCGGGCGCGCGGACAGCGAAATCAACCTCAATAGCGCCGAAGCGGAGCGGTGGCCCTCCACGCATGTCTGCTCGGGCCGGCCTCCAGCACGACTTTGGATGCACTGGGATTCGCAACCAGTAGACCCGGAGGCAAGTAGGTACCGATGATGCCAGCACTAGCCCAGATCCGGGCCGTTGTATTGAACGAGTTCAACGCCCCTCTTGAGCTCGAATCGGCACCGCTGCCCGAGCCCGGTCCAGGCGCGGTCGTTGCCCACGTCGATCTTGCCGGCGTGTGTGGAACGGACGTCCATCTCCACCATGGCCATCTCCCGATGGCCCTCCCGATCGTGCTCGGCCATGAGGGAGTTGGGCGCGTCTGGCGCCTCGGCGAAGGAGTGGCTACGGATTTCTCAGGTAATCCTCTGCGCGATGGCGATGCTATCGCCTGGTCTTCGAACATCCCTTGCGGCCAGTGCTACTGGTGCGTCGTCGCCGGTCAGCGCACCCTCTGCGAGACTCGCAAGGTTTACGGTGTCAATCAGCGCTTCGATGAATTTCCGCGGCTCTCCGGTGGATGGGCTGAGGCGATCTACCTTCAACCCGGCTCGGCGATCTTTCGGCTGCCTGACAACCTGTCTCCCGAGGAGATGATTGCCCTCGGTTGTGCGGGTCCGACCGCCATCCATGGGGTGATCGAGGTAGCCAGGATTACTGCCGGTGACACGGTCGTGGTCCAAGGGAGCGGACCAGTAGGAATCGCGTCCGCGATGTACGCGCACCTTGCCGGCGCTTCGCGCGTGATCCTGGTGGGCGGGCCTTCCAGCCGGCTCGATCTGGCGAGGGAGATCGGCGTCGGTGACGTCCACGTTGACATCTTTGAGTTTCCAGACGCCGGCGAACGGGTGCGACTCGTCGCGGATGCGACGCCGGGGCACCGTGGCGCCGACGTCGTTCTGGAGTGTGCTGGTGTGCCCGAAGCGGTGGCCGAGGGCTGGGAGATGGCCCGCCGCGGCGGGACCTTCCTGGCCCTCGGGCAGTACACGGATCGCGGCCCGGTTCCACTCAATCCTCACCTCATTACACGGAAACAGCTGCGGATCGTCGGATCCTGGGGATTCGCCGAGAAGCACTATCTCGGACACATCGAGGCGCTGCCGCGACTCGCTGCTCGATTCGATTTGTCCCGACTCATCACTCGCTACGGCCTGGAAGACGCCAACACCGCCTTGCACGATATGGGCACGGGTCGCGTCATGAAACCGGTATTCGATCTAATGGAGCACTAGTCGTCGTCCGGGTGCTCGGGGCTGGATCAAGGCCGCTAACCAGACTCGACTGGCACCGCGTCGAATTCCCACTGCTCCGTCGGTCGCAGCGCCAAACCCAACTCAAACAACCCGACAGCAAGGACGTGTATACTCGGAGGAGCGTGCACGGACATAGTGTTCGTGCATCAAACCAGCCCGACTGGCGTTCTCTGCCCGAGGCTATTTGAGCTCATGGCGACGACTACCCGAACGCGCAGGATGCCCAGTCGCACCTCATCGAGCGACAGGCGAGCTGGCATCGCGCTGTCGCGTCGACTGGCAGGGATATACGGAGCCGCGCGTACCTCACTGCCGGACATTGCCGGCACTCCGCGATTCAGGCGTGAACTGCTCGGTGTGGTCCTGGTGCTCCTGGCTTTACTGAGCGCCTACGTGATCGGCCGCGGTGGGGATGAAGGCCGGCTCGTTGCCTGGTGGGGTACCAGCCTCGACCGGTCTCTTGGCCGCGCCGCATTCCTGGTACCCGTGCTGATTGCCCTGGCGGCACTTCGGGCATTCGGGGGGCAACCGGGCAGAGTGCTGGAGGGACGTCACTACCTCGGTGGCTTTGCTTTTGCCGTGGCTGTTGTCGGTCTTCTCCAGCTTGGCGTCCGCTCAGTGGCAGAGCCCGCGGGCGGCGCACTGGGGAGCGCGGTCGCGACGCTCGCAGTTCGCATCCTGGGACCGTTCGGCGCGGGACTGGCGCTCTTTGCCGCCGGTGTCCTCGCGATCTTCCTGCTAGCCGGCAGCGACCTGCAGACATTTTGCAATGACGTGCGCGCGTTGCTCGAGGCAATCTGGCGCTCGATCCGCCTGTTCGTCGCGGCCCTGGGTGCCGTCGAAGCAAGGGTCCGCCATTTTGGAGCAGCCCTGCGATCGCCGCACAGTGTCGATGCCGAAACCGAAAGAGCGCCGGTTGCTCCGATCGCTCGCGGCACCACTCCGCGGGTAAAGCCGTCTCAAGCTCAATCCGCCCCTGTCCGCCCGCAGATCTCCGACGAGGTCGGACCTCCTGTGATCAACGTGCCCACGCGCACGTCGCCGTCGATCGCGTCTCCAGTTGCAAGCCGGCCGGAAGTCCCGGCTCCGCCTCAAAGCCCGCCTGCTCGACCGTTGCCGCTTCCTGATATTTCGCAGATGGCGTACTACGACGACGTCGCGCCGGATACCGCGTACCTGCACGCCAAAGCCCGGCTGATCGAAGAGACGCTGTCGAGCTTCAAGGTCGAGGCCAAGGTCCGCGAGATCAACCCGGGTCCAGCCGTGACGCAGTTCGCGTTGGAACCGGGAAATGGTGTGAAAGTTCGCCGTATCACTGAACTGCAGAGCGACCTCGCACTGGCCTTGGCCGCGCCAAGCATTCGCATCGAAGCCCCAATTCCCGGGTTCGCCCGCGTTGGTCTGGAAATACCGAACGCGCAGATAGCGACTGTTGGGCTGCGGGAAACCCTCGAATCACCGTCGTTCAGCAAGGGCAAGCAGAAGCTTCCCATTCCACTCGGTCGCGATGTCAACGGCCGCTACATCGTCGGTGACTTGACGCGCATGCCACACCTCCTGATCGCGGGCGCTACCGGAGCCGGCAAGAGTGTCTGTCTCAACGCAATTATCTCAACCTTCCTCTCCACTCGGTCGCCTGATGACCTCAAGCTGCTCATGATCGATCCCAAGATGGTCGAGTTGACCGGGTACAATGGTGTTCCTCACCTTCAAGCGCCGGTGGTCACCGAGATGGATAAGGTCGTCGGGGCGTTGCGGCTCACGCTGCGGGAAATGGAGCGGCGGTACACCCTTTTCTCGAAGCTCGGGGTCCGCAATCTTGACGGGTACCGCATGAAGATGGCCGACGAAGCGGGTGCGGAGCATCTCCCGTATCTCGTCGTCATCATCGACGAGTTAGCCGATCTCATGATGACGGCTCCGGATGAGGTGGAAACACTTCTCGTCCGGCTGGCGCAAATGGCGCGAGCGACAGGCATTCATCTGATTATCGCCACGCAACGACCGTCGGTTGACGTGCTTACCGGTCTCATCAAGGCGAACATCCCCTCGCGCATCGCATTCGCTGTTTCGTCGCTGACCGACAGCCGCGTCATTCTCGATATGCCCGGCGCCGAGCGGTTACTGGGCAGCGGGGACATGCTTTTCCTACCTCCGGATGCGGCAAAGCCGCAGCGCATCCAGGGCGCGTTTATCGAAGACCGAGACGTCCATTTCATCGTCCAACATTGGTATCGCGTCGCCCCCGTGCCACGATACGCCGCGGAGTGGCTTGACCTTCCGGCCGCGGGCGGGAATGGTGACGATGATCTGGACGGCGAAGAAGATCCGCTGTTCGAGCAGGCGCTCTCGATCGTGCGCCAGCAGGGAACAGCGTCTGCGTCGATGCTGCAACGCCGCCTACGCGTTGGTTACAACCGAGCAGCGCGGCTCATCGAGCGGATGGAAGTGGATGGGATCATCGGTCCGGCGGATGGGATTCGAGGTCGCCCGGTTCTGGTTGGGGAAGATTGATGTCTGTACGTACACCACGAACGTTCACTGAAGACATGCTAGACTGAAGTGAACGCAGCTGTGTGCGTTTTGACAATAGTGCTCCCCAGAGGTCCTCACGTCGATGTCGCTCTCACATGGTCCTGCTACCGCCCAACCGGTGGCACGCCTAATCAACGAACTTGCCCGGCTGCCGGGTATCGGACCCAAGACCGCTTCACGGCTCGCATATCATCTCCTTCGCGCCTCACGCGACGAGGCAATCTCGCTGGCGGAGGCGATTCTCGACGTCAAGGAGCGGGTACGCCTCTGTTCCATCTGTTTCAACACGACCGAATCGGACCCGTGCGCGATCTGCGCCGACTCCAGCCGCGATCGGACTATTTGCGCCGTCGAGGAACCGCTCGACGTACTGGCGCTGGAGCGCACCGGTCAGTTCAAAGGGCGCTACCACGTATTGCATGGAGCTGTTTCACCGGTCGAAGGCATCGGACCCGATCAGCTCAAGATCCGCGAGCTTGTCGAACGTGTTGAGCGTGAACGTCCCGAGGAAGTGATTGTCGCCACGAATCTCGACTTGCCCGGAGAGGCCACGGCAGCGTACTTACATCGCCTGCTGGCGCCACTGGGGGTCACAGTTTCCCGTCCGGCGAGTGGACTTCCCGCCGGGGGCGATCTGGAGTATGCGGACGAGGTCACGCTTGGTCGAGCATTAGTTGGCCGACGCGTGCTCTAGCCGGGATACGGCCAAGTGGCGTTGTAGCCGGAGAAGATTCGCGATGGCGAGTGGTATAATCGCGGTGAATGGCGACGTTTAGCTACGCTTCTGGTCAACGCCACGCCGCCCCTCCCGCATGGCTCAATACCGCATTTGACTCCGGGAGCCCGGCGGCTGCCGGGCCCGCAGAACGCTCAATTGCCGACAGCTCGTCTGACCTCAGTCATCACCCGACATTGCGTATTCGGCCCTATTCGATCGCCGACATGCCGGCGCTTCTCCGTTTTCCTGGCGTACTTCGCCTCGACGTGCCGGATTCGCTGTTGCAAGCGCGGCCCTGGATGCTCGACTTCCCGTCCACCTTGCCAGTCCTGCGAAAAGAGCGCCCGGCCTTCGTAGCCATTGCGGACAGCCAACTTGTCGGCTTCGTGCGCTTCTCGCCGCGCAGCCCGGATGGTCGCTGGGTCATCTCGGCCATCGGCGCTTCCACGGGCGTTTACGCACCTGAGCCCGCATGGGAGGCATTGCTTGCCCATGGAGTTCGCGCTGCTGGACTACGAGGCGTGAGGAGGCTCTTTGCCCGCGTGCCCGCCGGCCACCCAATCGTCGACACGATGCACCAAAGCGGGTGGGTTTCGTACTCGCGGGAGACAGTATTTCGCGCTGAGCGGCTCACACCTGTCGCGCGATCGGGTCGCCATCTGCGCTTGCAGGAGCCCGCCGACACGTGGGCGATTCACCAGCTGTACGCGGCATCAACGCCGCGCCAGATTCAGGAGATCGAAGCGCTGACGAGTCACATATGGGATATGGAGCGGTCTCGACGGGCATCGCGCGGCATCCGGCAAACGGGGTGGCTGCTCGAGGAGAATGGCGAGCTTGCTGCCTATGCCCGGTACACGCGGGGATCGCGAGCTGGCATGATCGATGCGGTTGTCGTCCCTGGGAAGGCCGCACACCTGGGCATGCTGTTGGATGGAGTGATCGCGACGCCAAGGCGGGGACATACTCGGCCAGTCTACTGTGCACTGCGCGCGTATTTGATGGATTTGCGGGACGAGCTGACCGACCGAGGATTTTCGGCGATCGGTGAACAGGAGCTCCTGATTCGATATACGACGGCTACCGCGAGATCCACGCGAGGCGAACCAGTCTATTTCCCGGTTGAACTGCGGCCCGGGATGCCACGTCGCGTGCCGACGTTTCTGGAATCACAGCCGATGGACGGAAAAATATGACGTTGCGAATTACCGACCAAACAGAAGAGTCAGATCTCGACGGGGCTCGGGACTCGAGCAGACCAACATATGAGCTCGCCAGTACAGACAACCTCGATGTTCTCCTGGCCGTGCTTCCGCCCCGAATCTCAGCGGCCGTTGAAGATGCTGGCCACCAGGGCGGTTACGACAACCTGGTCGAGATCGTCATGGATCTGGGGCGCATCCCCGAGGCCAGGTTTCAGAGCGGCGAAGTACCTCTGACTGATAGAGAAGTGGATCGCGAAGATCTCGCGTTCGTTGCCGAACGGATTGGGGCCTTTGGCGGAGACAATCGGGCTGGCATCGAGCGAACCCTGCACCGCATCTCAGCGATCCGCAACCGCTCGGGCGAAATCGTCGGCCTTACCTGCCGAGTTGGCCGTGCTGTGTTCGGTACGATCGCCATCATGCGTGACCTGATCGAGTCTGGCCAGAGCGTGCTGCTCCTCGGTCGCCCCGGAGTTGGCAAGACGACCCTCTTGCGGGAAACGGCGCGTGTACTTGCCGACGAGTTGCACAAGCGCGTGGTGGTCGTCGACACATCCAATGAGATCGCCGGGGATGGCGATATACCTCACCCAGCAATTGGACGGGCTCGGCGCATGCAGGTGCCAACCCCGACGGATCAGCATGGTGTGATGATCGAAGCGGTCGAAAACCATATGCCGCAGGTTGTCGTTATTGACGAGATAGGAACCGAGCTGGAGGCGATGGCCGCCCGGACCATCGCGGAACGGGGCGTGCAGCTGATCGGCACCGCTCACGGAAACTCGCTCGAAAATCTCATGATGAACCCGACGCTCGCCGACCTCATTGGCGGCATTCAGTCGGTGACGCTGTCCGACGAGGAAGCACGACGCCGGGGAACGCAAAAATCGATTCTGGAGCGCAAAGCCCCGCCGACATTCGATACCATCATCGAAATTATCGACCGGGACCAGGTTGCAGTCCACAACGACGTTGCTTCCACAGTCGACCTCATCCTCCGGGGGGGTGTTCCTCGGCCCGAGCTGCGTCGCCGGGAAGAAGACGGTGAAGTGGCCATCACCGCCGCGGTGCGGGTCGACGCCGCCGCTCGGGAAAATGGTCGCGGGCCGGCGCGCGGGACGCCTCGTGATCAGAGCCTGTATAACGGCTTCGTAGCGGGCGAGAACGGGGATGGCCCGGATAGCCAGGCGAGCGTTCCGACCGCTGCAGGGCCTCTACCGGCGACGCTCAAGCGGCGCGGCACCGACGCGCGGCCGCTGCGCATCTACGCGTTTGGAGTCAGCCGCAATCGCCTGGAGCACGCGATTGAAGTCTTGCGTGTACCGGCAACGGTGGTCCGCGACGCCCGCGAAGCGGATATCGTACTCACGTTGAAGAATTACTTCCGGCAACGAGCGCAGCCGATCCGCGATGCGGAAACGCGCGGCGTTCCGGTCTACGTGCTGCGATCGAATACGGGCGTGCAGATGGAGCAGCTCCTGTCGACGCTATTTCCTTCCCGGAGCATCGAGGAGAGCCGGACCGCGTCCGAGTGGTCCCGAGCGGAAGCAGACCGTGGACGTTCGGGACCGATCCTCGACGATCCACTTCTTGCGGCTATCTCTGAGGCGGAGGAAGCCATTTCCTCGGTAATCGATGGGGGTCCGCCCGTGCAGCTTGCTCCGCAGGTGTCCCGCATTCGGCAGGTGCAGCACCAGCTCGCGGAACGATATGCGCTGGCATCCCGCAGCCGGGGACGAGAGCCGCACCGGCGAGTGGAGATATCGCGCGACGGTCCAGGCTAATTTCTTGTCCGGACTATTCATCGCGTTGGAAGGCGTCGACGGCTCAGGCAAGTCGACGATTGCGAAGCGTCTCGTTCAGGAGCTCCAGGAAGCGGGCCGGCGGGCGATCCTCACCCGGGAGCCCGGTGGAACGACAACCGGCGAGCAGATCCGCACGGTTCTTCTCGGACAGGGATCGTCGGCAATTCTTCCCACAACCGAGATGCTTCTCTTCGCGGCGGCCCGAGCTCAACTCGTCGGGGAGGTGATCGAGCCCGCTCTCCGCGATGGCCTCGTGGTCGTCGCAGACCGTTTCAGCGACTCCTCACTTGCATATCAGTGGGGCGCCCGCGGTCTGGAGAAAGAAGCGGTCGTCCAGGCGCAGAAACTGGCAACGGGCGGCCTCGAGCCAGATCTCAAGATTCTGCTTGATTTGCCAGTAGAAGCGGCTGTGCAGCGCCGGATGGCCGACATGCACGAAGTCAATCGGCTGGATCGGGAGGTCGTTCAATTTCACAGTCGTGTGCGCGGAGCGTACCATTCGCTAGTTGAAGCAGATCCGGCGCGCTGGCGCGTTGTCGATGCAAGTCGTGCTGAAGACGACGTCTGGTCGGAGGTATGGCACGCGGTCAGTGCACGTGTTTCTCCATCGCAGACCCGAAGCCAGAAGCAAGCTAACGAGGAGCAGCAGAGACCAAAGTGAGACTGGTCCTGGCAATTATTCAGTCCGCGGACGCAGAGCCGCTCTTATCGGATCTGGCTGCCATTGGGGCTTCCGCGACGCAAATCGAGGGCGACGCGGCCGTCGGCAACGCCGGGCTAGCGGCGCTTGTCGTCGGTGTCGATGACGACCAGGTGGCCGATGTCTTGACACTCGTGCGAGCCAGGGCCCGCGGACGTGCCCGACGAATCGAGCCGCTTCGCCCGCTTTCGGCGCAGGCAGAATTCTGGATCCCCGGACCGGCCGAGCAGGGCGCCGGCGGAGCCAGCGTTTTTGTGCTGCCGGTCAGACGGTTCGAGCGTATCGGGTACGCTTAGCTTCGATGCGCCAGTGCAACTGACCGGCTTACCAAGGGGACATCGTTCGTGATCGAGACTGCCGCACGAGGCGTTCAATTTCTCCTGGCGATCGGCATTGCCTATCTGGTGGCCCTCTGGTTTGCGCTGGTCGCCTGGACATTTCGGGATATCGAAGCCAGAAGCCGAAGCGTCTTTACTCAGGTCTTCTCGACACTTCTCGTTGTCCTGTTTTTCGTGCCTGGACTTCTGTTGTATTTGATCCTACGGCCCAAGGAGACGTTGGACCAGGCATTTCAACGGGCACTGGAAGAGGAGTACTTGCTCCAGGATCTTGACGATTTGCCGCTGTGCCCGGGGTGCCAGCGGACGGTGGACCCAGAGTTTGTCCTCTGCCCGCACTGCCAGACAGCACTGAGAGGGCCGTGTCCAGCGTGCTCTCGGCTTATCGATCTGCGCTGGCATGTCTGTCCGTATTGCTCGGTGCCGGTTGACCGGTCTGATCTCAGCATCGCGGCATCCAGCGCGGAAACCGTGCGGATCCTCGAGGACGCGCGGTCTGGCCGGCGCAAGCGAGCGGTGGCGGCGGCCGCGCAGCGTGTTGGCATCGAGTCTGAAGAGTTAGACGCATTTACCGACGCACTCTCGGGAGCACCTGGGCACCCCGCCGTTGGAGCTGGGGCCGCGGCATTGGGGTTCTCCCGTCGCATGTCGTCACTTGCTGAACCGGCACGATTTCGCCGCGGATCGCGCTCACAGGCGGGGGCGCCTGGCGGCAATGAGGAGTCCGCGCCGCCGGCCGAGACACTGACAAGCCCAGCGGACACGTCGTCGACCGGCGGCCGCAGCGCCGACAACGGGTTCTGGGCTGACTTGTTTCCGGGTTCTGACCACACAAAAGACGGGACTCGATAGGCCTGTGGTAAAATCGGCCCGATCATATTCCCCGATAGCTCAATGGTAGAGCGCCCGGCTGTTAACCGGTAGGTTCTAGGTTCGAGTCCTAGTCGGGGAGCCACACTCCGCGCATGTTCCACAAGCGTGATGCAGCCGTATCCATCGCGGATGATCAGATGGCGTAGTTCGCGCGCGGTTCCCGATTGGTTTGCCGGTCTACAAGAGTCTGTAGCGTGATCGAGCGGAGCATCCGCTCGTTTTGTTCCTGCATCTCGTGCCAGACCTCGTGCACGACGTCAGACGCGCCCAGGCCATCGGGGTGAGGGTGCGTCTTCTGGTCCACGCCGTCCAGCGCCGTCAAGATGGAATGAACGGATATTTCAGACGGTTGCGTTGACAACTCGTGGCCACCGAGAGGTCCGCGCGTGCTCCTGATCAGCCCAGCCCTGCTCAGGGCTCCCAGAACCTGATGGAGATAGGCTTCCGGGATATCCTGCCGGGCGGCGATGTCCTTACTGTGGACGGGCCCCTGCCCGGCTCGCAGGGCGAGCTCAAAGAGCGCCCGGACCCCGTAGTCCGCGCGACTTGAGACGCGCATTTAGCACCTCATTCGTACTGCCGCTTCGATAGCCAGTAAGGTCGAGCACGGCATGTCGATACCCGGCGCCGCGGAGAGCGGCGGCAAGTTCGTCAGCGCACTCGACCGCTCTGGAAAATTGATCGCGAGGAATCTCGAGCCGCGCCATGTCGTCGTGGTGACGGACACGAAACCCACGAAACCCAAGACTTCGCACAGCACTTTCGGCGGCCGCCACCCGCTGCAGTTTTTCGACTGTTATCGGATCGCCGTAGGCGAAGCGGGACGACAAGCAGGCGACCGCCGGCTTGTCCCAGGTGCGCAAGCCCAAAGCCTCGGAGAGTAAGCGAATTTCCGCTTTGGCTAAACCGACCTCCTGCAACGGGCTGCGTACACCGAGCTCCCGCGCGGCACGCATCCCGGGACGGAAATCATCGAGGTCGTCCAAGTTTGAACCGTCAACAACATACTGTAAGCCCCGCGACCCGGCCAGGTCCTTGAGACGTGAGTAGAGTTCCGACTTGCAGAAGAAGCAACGCTGGTGCGTATTGTCTGCATATCGCGGATCGGTGAGCTCGGCGGTATCGACAAGAACGTGTTCCGCGCCAATCTCGCTGGCGATGGCGCGAGCTTCATCCATCTCCTCGCGAGCGTAGGTCTGGGACAGGCCGGTTGCGGCCACTGCCCGGAAACCGAGCGCGCGATGCGCGATCTTCAGGAGATAACTACTGTCGACTCCGCCGGAGAACGAGACCAACACGGATCCCATTTCTTTCAGCAGGTCGGATAGCTGGTCCTCTTTGCGCTGTGCAGTCGATATATCGATCAACGTGAGGTCGACTCCACGATTGTCGGGTCAGGTAAATCCACGCGTGCCGTCCCGTCGATCCTAGCAACCCGGATTCGTTCAACGCAAATCGCGGGGCCCCGGCGCCTCAGTGCGCCGGGGCTGCGGTTGCATCCAATCCCGCCTGGTTCTAGTCCTGGCCACCCGGAATCAGGGGCCGGCGACGGCTGTCGCCTGGACGGGCGAGAACTTCGCCGCCCGGACGGGAGTCTTGCGGACGCGGCGCACCTTCCTGGCGACCCCCGGGGCCACCGCGGAATCCTCGATCGTCCCGTCGCGGGCCGCGATCGCCACGATCATCGTCGCGGCGTGGCGGGCGCTCCGGCTTCGGTTCTGGCAGTTGCCCAGTGAGCGCGGCTCGGCGCGAAAGGCTGACTTTTCCGTTCGGCGCCACTTCGGTCACCATAACGGTAATCTCGTCGCCGACGTTCAGCACGTCCTCGACCCGATTGATGCGAATAGCTGGGTCTTCCGAGAGCTCAGAAATATGCACCAATCCGTCTTTGCCGGGGAGAATCTCGACGAAGGCGCCGTACGGCATGATGCTCACGACCTTGCCGTTGTAGATCTCACCTCGCTCGATGCGGAGTTCCTGCGTGAGACCCAGGATGCGCTGGATCGCCGCTTCAGCCCCGGTGGATTCTGTCGACGCGACCGAAACCGTGCCATCGTCGGCGATATCGATCCGGGTGCCCGTTTCTTCCTGGATCGACCGGATCATCTTCCCGCCTGGGCCGATGACTGCTCCGATCTTCTCAGGGTTGATCTTGAGGCGGATGACCCGGGGCGCGAATCTGGAGAGCTCGCCTCTCGGCTTGTCGATCGCCTGCGTCATTTCCCCCAGGATGAAGAGCCGACCCTCCCGGGCCTGGGTCAGTGCCTGCCGCATGATCTCAGACGTAATGCCTTTGACCTTGATGTCCATCTGGATGGCGGTCACGCCCTCCGCCGTGCCGGCGACCTTGAAATCCATGTCGCCCAGGGCATCTTCCATGCCCTGAATATCGCTCAGGATCGCGTACTGTCCCGTTTCAGGCGCAGTAACGAGTCCCATGGCAATGCCGGCGACAGGCGCGGTGATCGGTACTCCGGCGTCCATGAGAGCCAGTGTGCTGCCGCAGACGCTGGCCATGGAGGTGGACCCGTTTGAGCTAACCACCTCCGAGACGAGCCTCATCGTATACGGAAATTCCTCAGCGCTCGGAATCACGGCCAGCAGCGCGCGCTCGGCGAGTGCTCCATGACCGATGTCCCGTCGACTCGTACCCCGGAGCCGGCGCACTTCACCAACGCTGAATGGCGGGAAGTTGTAGTGGTGGATGTAGCGCTTCCGGTCTTCGGGGCCGATCGAATCGAGCCGCTGCTCCTCGGCAGTCGAGCCGAGAGTCACGACGGTGATGACCTGCGTTTGGCCACGGGTGAAGATCGCGGAGCCATGAGTGCGGGGAAGGTAGCCAGTCTCGATCCAGATTGGACGAATCTCGTCGGTGCGCCGGCCGTCAGGGCGCATTCCATCCTGGAGGATGCTGCTTCGCACCTCCTCCTTCAGGATCGACCTCGAATGCATCCACGATCTCTTTCGAAATGAGTGGAACACTGTCTTCGTCTCCCGGTGCCGCGAGCTGAGCGAGCAACTCTTCGCGAAGGTTGGATGTGCCCTCGAGCCGCAGTACTTTGTCGGGGTTGTTGATCGTGGCCCGGAGGCGATCACCGAGAAAGTCCCGGACTCTCGATTCCACGGATTCGTTTGCCGCCGGTGGCTCAAAGGTCCACTTCTCTTTCCCGGCTTGCCGTTGCAGCTCGAGTTGGAGCTCTACGATGCGACGGATCTCGTCGTGGGCGCGCTCGATACCTGCGACGAGCGTCTCCTCGGAGACCTGATCCGACTCTCCCTCGACCATCATGATGGCGTCGTGCGTGCCCGCCACGACCATGTCGAGCGTGCTATTTGCGAGATCGGACTCCGTCGGATTGATCACGATCTGACCGTCGACGTAGCCGACCCGAACCGCGCCAATCGGCCCGTCCCAGGGGATCTGCGAGAGCGTCAATGCCGCCGAGGCGCCATTGATCGAGAGGATATCGGGGTCGTTTTCCTGGTCAGCGGACATCACCGTGGTGATGACTTGCACCTCGGACTTGTATCCCTTGGGAAACAAAGGCCGGATCGGTCTGTCGGTCAAGCGAGCGGCCAGTGTCGCCGCTTCGGTCGGTCTACCTTCTCGCTTGATGAACCCCCCGGGGATCTTCCCCGCGGCGTACATTCGCTCTTCATACTCGACGGTCAGGGGAAAGAAGCCAACGGACGCATTGGGCTCGCGCTCGCCGACGACCGTGGTGAGCACCGTCGAGTCGCCGTAGCGGACGACGGCCGCACCGTCGGCTTGCTGGGCGACGAGTCCTGTTTCGAACGAGAGCGTACGGCCCGCAAGGTCCATTTCCACGCGAAAAACATCGGGCCGATTATTGCTTTGCATCATCCGTTCCTTTCGCTTTACAGATAAGATTGTGCTGATTCAACGGCGGTTGCCAGGCCAGGATGCGTACTGCCGCCATGAGGAACTGGAGTCTGGCCACCGTTGGCGCTGACCAGACTCCAATACCTCACGCGGTCACGTGCTCCTCGCAGGCTTTAGGTTGGTTCTTGCGTTGCCTCCTTTCATTTGCTGTGCGACCGACCCAATCGCGCGCGACGAAATGGTCCAGAGCCAAGGGCCCTGGACCATGAGTGATGCTCAGTGCACTGGCAGAACGTGCGATGGATCTCGATGCGACTCGCCGCCACGCTACTTGCGAAGTCCGAGCCGAGCAATCGTGGTGCGGTATCGCTCGACATCCTTGTTGGCAAGATACGCCAGCAACCGGCGCCGCTGCCCAACTAGCTTGAGAAGCCCTCTCCGGGAGTGAAAGTCGTGCTTATGCTCGCGCAGGTGGTCGGTAAGTCCGTTGATTCGCTCGGTTAGGAGAGCAATTTGAACCTCAGGAGAACCGGTATCATCGGCATGCGTGCGAAATTCGGTGATGATCGTCGTTTTTTGCTCGGTTTGCAGCGCCATACCTGAAGATCCCTCTCTGGAAAGATACGTTTGCAGACACAAAAAAACCGCACTCGTGAGAGCACTCAACCGGCAGAGTATAGCATTAGGAACGATGCCCGATCGTTGCGGGGGCACGGAACGGATCGCCGGACCCCTGCTCATTTCAATTGAAGGAACCACGTTGGCATGTTAGCCGTCATCGGCGGAAGCGGGATCTACGATCTGGAAGAAACGTTAGCGGGTGAAATCGTCACCCGTGACACACCGTTTGGCTCGCCCAGTGGTCCCGTGTACAAGGCGAGGATTGGCGAGACCGACGTCCTCTTTTTGGCTCGGCACGGAGCCAGCCATGTCTACTCACCCACGACGGTTCCGTATCGCGCGAATGTGTTTGCACTCAAGCAACTTGGCGCCACACATCTCCTCAGCCTCAGCGCCGTGGGAAGCCTGCGCGAGGAACTCTCCCCGAGAACCCTCGTGATGCCGGACCAGATAATCGATCGAACGGTCTCGCGCGAGCGTACATTTTTCGACTCGGGCGTCGTGGTTCACGTCGGCATCGCCGACCCTTTTTGCTCTGAGTTCCGTAATGCTTTGGCCCAAGCCGCAGATCGGTCGCGCCGGGAAGCATGGAGTGACGGCACATACATCTGTATCGAGGGCCCTCAGTTCTCGACCCGCGCGGAGTCGAATCTCTACCGCTCATGGGGCGCCTCGATCATCGGCATGACCGCAATGCCGGAAGCCCGGCTTGCTCGCGAAGCAGGACTCTGCTACGCGATGATCGCCATGGTGACTGATTACGACGTCTGGCACGACAGCGAGGAAGACGTCAGCGTCGAAGTGGTGGCTTCCAATCTCCAAGCCAACAGCGAGGCGGCCCGCGCGATCGTCAAGCAGCTCGCCGGCGGCGGGCTTCCAGCGCGGACGTGTTCGTGCAAGTCGGCATTGAGCGATGCGATCATGACGGCCCGCGTCGACATCCCCGTCAACGCATTGAACTGGATGCGCGTACTTACTGGCGAACTGCCCGGCACCGATTGAGCACGCGCTTGGATAAGGCCCGCAGGACGCTCCTGATTCTTCTGCCCGCACTCACGTTGGTCGTGGGCATCGGCGTTGCTGAGCTCGGGGCTGGGCAGGACCGTTCGATAGGGCCCAATGAAGCCGTAGCGATTGGGGCGGCCGCAATCGGTCCTCTGATCGCGGTGCTTGCGCTCGTCGCAGTCAAGCACGACGTCGACTTGCTCCTCGTGGCGACTGCCGGGATGCTCACGAGCATTGGCACGACGGCGCTCTTCTCGCTCTCGTTGAACTCTGGAGCGAACGGTGCGTTCTTCCAGGCCATCGTGGTGCGGCATGCATTCTTTGTTGGCGCAGGGTTCCTGGCGTTTGTTGCGGGCGCGCTGCTTTCTCCGTATCTGGATCGAATCAGGAGCTTTCCCTTCACGCTTTTGGTCATCGCGCTCCTGCTCACCCTGGCGACCATCATGGTGGGCGAAGCAGTGAACGGAGCGCGGTTGTGGCTCAAAGTCGGACCGGTCCAGTTTCAACCGTCAGAGCTCGCCCGTTTGCTCCTGGCGGCATTCGTCGCGATCTACCTCTATGAGCGCCGCTATCTCGTCGCCGCACCTTGGCGGGTCGGCTCACTTGATTTGCCACCCGCGCCGTATCTTCTCCCGCTGGTCGGTGCCGTACTCGCCGCAGTCGCTGTACTCGTCTTGCAGAACGACCTGGGAATGGCCGCCCTCGTTGTGCTTGGCGCATACGCGTCGGTCGCCAGCCTGTTGAGCTCAAAGTCATCGCTTCGGCTCGGCCGCTGCCATCCTCGTTGCTGCGGCCGTTGCATCATTTGCGGCGTCGCCCAGAGTGCGTGAACGCGTTGCCGCGTGGTTGGAGCCCTGGATCGATCCAGCTGGACGTGGTTTCCAGTTTGTCCAGGCCGAGTTCGGTTTGGCGGCGGGGGGTGTCTTCGGGAAGGGCGTGGCAAGCACGGCGAGTAGGGTGCCCGAGGTCCATACGGACTTTATTCTGGTCGCGGTCGCAATTCAATGGGGCTGGGCCGGAGCGGTCGCGGTGCTGGCGCTGGCCGGCATAATCGTCTGCCGATGTGTTGCCGCAGCGTTGCGCGCCTCCGACGGTTTTCGCTCCCTAATGGCGCTGAGCATTTCCGCTTTGCTCGGTATTCAGGTGCTCCTGATCTGCGGTGGAACCTTGCGACTCTTGCCATTGACCGGGCTCACACTGCCACTGGTTTCGTCTGGAGGCACCTCGATGGTGGCAACTCTCTTCGCGCTCGGGATCGTGTCGGGGATTGGAGTGTCGGCACCGAGGCGCACCGCAAGATCTCACGGAATGGCTCAGGATCGAGGTGCCTCGCCAATGCCACCTGAATGCACGGGCCACGCGGAGGCGTTGCCACCCATCCCCAACAATATCTACACTGATTGAGACCGGCAGCGAGAATCGCGGTATCTCCGGGTCGATGCCCGAGCGCCCAGCCAATGGAGCTATTGCCCACGGTGGAGCGTCCAGGCCGCCGTCAAGGCCCGTCGCGAAACAGCATGCCGCGGGTAGACGTGCGGGTCGTATTGTTTACCGTTAGAGATCGGCGTCTGTTGATCGCACTCCAGGAGCGAGGCGGTTGCCAATCGCTGCCGCGTCGCGACCCGACGTTCAATGTGAGCTTCGATGTGGCAGCGATCCACATTCTAGACGACGAAATCGGCACGAGAGAGCGTTATCAGGAGCAGCTCTACTCGATCTCGCACGGCTCGGAAGGCGATTGGACCGTAACCGTGACATGCCTCGCACTCGCTCTCAATGGGGCCGCTGAATCCGCGAGCAACTCAACCGCTTGGTTCAGCCCCAGCGTGCCAGTCGGGCTACAGCATGTGGACCGGATGATCGTCGACTATGCTCTTGTCCGCCTGCGAGCCAAACTCGGATACACCGCCATCGCGTTTCATCTGCTTCCGTGGAGTTTCACGCTGAGCGAAGTACAAACGGTCTACGAAGCCGTGCTTGGCCGCGAAGTCGACAAGCGGAACTTTCGCCGCAGGATCCATGCGACGGGGCTCCTTGAAGGAACCGGCGAGTCACGGCGCGAGGGCAGCCACCGGCCGGCTCGCCTCTACCGGTTGCGGAGCATTGACCACGCTGAGACGTATTTGACGCCAACCTGGGCGGCCCAGCCAGAACTGAAGGCGGCAAACCGGTGAGCACCTCCACGGTGACGCACCTGGCTCCAGCAGCAGACTCCGACGTCACCAAGCCGCAACGAGTGGGACTTATCGCCGCGCGAAGCAAGGCCGAAGCGCAAGGGCTTTCGGCAAGCGTCGCCCGCGCGCTTGACGCCGCCGGCGCCGAGGTCATCAGCGAGGAGAATCTGGCATCCGGGGGACACGAGTCGGTTGACGCAATCGTTGTGCTCGGCGGCGACGGCCTGATGATTCGCGCCGCGAATACCTATCCGGAAATTCCACTGCTCGGGATCAACTTCGGAAACGTCGGATTCCTCGCGCTCATCGAGCGACGGGACTGGCCGCGCGCCATCGACGCCTTGCTCGCCGGCGAGTACGCGGTGCAACAGGGTTCAACGCTGCAAGCAACACTGATCCGGGAAGGATCGAGCGTTCCCCAGGGTTGGGCGATCAATGACGTCGTCGTTCGTTCCGGCATGCGTATGGTCGATATCGAGATCTATATCGACGGCCACTACGTCAATACGTATCCGGGCGACGGCATGATCGTCGCGACGCCGCACGGCAGCACGGCGTACTGCATGGCCGCGGGCGGACCGATCCTGACTGCCGGAGTCAAGGGCTTTGCCATCGTTCCCATCTCGTGCCACAGCCCGATTCGAACGCCGTTCGTGGTGTCTGAAGATGCGACCATCGAAATGGTCGTGGCCAACGATCATGACGCGGCGCTCATCCTCGACGGGCGGGAGCAGACGCATTTGGAGCGGTGGGACATCATTCGGGTCTCGCGCGGTGAGCACGCGTTCAAGCTCGTTACGCTCGAGTCGACGAACTTTTACGAAGCGTTCCGGACGAAGTTCAATTTCCGGATCCGGCCCGATGCCATCCCCAGTCGGGACACTGCCGATAACACGAATGGCAGTCCTGCCGGCGCGTTGAGCCAGCATGCCGGTGAAACGTCCGGGGCTCGGGAACCCGGGCCGGGTCGAGTTGGGCGTGACTGACGACAGGTGGATTTCGGACCGGAAAACTGACGCCATTGGCAGTGAAACAGGCGCCGCTGCGGCGGCGTTGGAGCCGTGGGTTGTCGAATTACTTGCCTGCCCGGTGGACCGAGGTGCAGTCCGGCTCGACCAAACTGAGCTCGTTTGCGTTCAGTGCGGTCGCCGCTATCCAGTGATATCCGGCATCCCGCGGATGGTCCCAGACCGGGAGCCAGGAGAACAAGAGTTCTAATTGCTCTGCTATACTGAGCGCATGGTTCGAGAGGCAAATCCCGCCATACGCAGTAGTTCCGAGCTTCGTCCGGCACCGGATCGAGCCGTAACGCCACGCCAGCTCGTCGAAGACGTGCCGGTGGAGCGCAGCCTGCGGCCGCGACGGTTGACCGAGTACATCGGCCAGGAACGCGTCAAAGAAACGCTGCAGATCTTCATCGATGCCGCGAAACAACGCGGCGAATCTCTTGACCACGTGTTGCTCTATGGTCCACCGGGTCTCGGCAAGACCACCCTGGCGGCAATCATCGCCGTCGAGATGGGTGTCAGCCTGCGCATCACCTCGGGTCCCGCCATCGAACGGCAAGGCGATCTGGTATCGATCCTGACGAATCTCAAGGCCGGCGACGTTCTTTTTATCGACGAGATACACCGTCTCAACCGTGCGGTTGAGGAAGTGCTGTATTCCGCGATGGAAGACTTCGCCGTCGATATCGTTCTCGGCAAAGGGCCTGCAGCCCGGACGATGCGGATCAATCTGCCCAGGTTCAGCCTGGTTGGCGCTACGACCCGTCTCGCGTTGCTTACCGGGCCGTTACGCGACCGATTCGGGTCCGTACTGCGACTTGACTTTTACAGTGACGCCGCCATGGAAGAAATCGTGCTGCGGTCCGCTGCTGTACTCGACGTGCCGATTTCGGCGGACGGCGCCAGAGCATTGGCACTCCGCGCCCGGGGCACGCCTCGAGTCGCAAACCGGCTGCTGAAACGGGCGCGGGACTTCGCGGAGGTGCGCGGCCAAGGGTCGATCACGGATCAAATCGCCGCCGATGCGCTTGACATGCTCGATATCGATCATCTCGGACTCGACGACATCGACCGCCGCATTCTGCGCTCGATTGTAGAGAAATTCGGCGGTGGTCCGGTCGGCATCGAGACGTTGGCGGCGGCAATCAGTGAGGAAACCGACACCGTCATGGACGTCTACGAGCCGTATCTCATCCAGCTCGGTTTCCTGCAGCGGACTCCGCGCGGCCGAATTGCTACCGAGGGCGCCTATGCCCACCTGGGCATCAAGGCACCGGCTATCTTCAACCAGCAGCCGGCTCTCTTCGGCGGGGCGAAAGGTTGAGCCAAGTCGCGGTTCTCCCAAGTATGGGTTCGGGTCTTCAAACCGCGGATTTCGACTATTTTTTGCCAACCGAGCTCATCGCCCAAGAGCCTTTGCCGCGCCGCGACGATTCGCGGCTGCTTGTGCTCGACCGGAATTCGGGAGCGATCCACCACTCGAAATTCAGGAGCCTTGCTGACTTTCTGGCGCCCGGCGATCTTTTCGTGGCCAACAATAGTCGAGTTATTCCGGCGCGACTCCGTGGGGTGCGCCTCCGGACCGGGGGCGCGGTCGAGGTCCTGCTCTTGAGGCGAAGTAGCGAGGGCACATGGAGTGCGCTCGCCAAGCCGGCGAAGCGTCTCAAGCGTGGTGACCGGGTGGGATTTGCTCCGCGCACGCCTGGCACACCTGGGGCGACAGCCATCGTCGAAGAAAACCTCGGCGATGGAGAGCTACTGCTTCGCTTCGGCGAGCAAGCGGACGAGCGGCTCGAGGCCTACGGAGAGCTTCCAATCCCGCCCTATATCAGGAGCGTGCCAGAGGACCCGACCCGGTACCAAACCGTTTATGCGGCTTTGCCCGGGTCTGCCGCCGCCCCCACGGCCGGTTTGCACTTCACGCCCGATTTGATCGAGGATCTCCGGCGAAAGGGTTTCGGTTGGGCCGAGGTTACGCTTCACGTCGGACTAGATACATTTCGCCCGATCACCGCCGATCGTGTCGCCGACCATCGCATTCACCAGGAATGGTGCGACGTCTCGGCCACCACGGCGGAGGCAATCGCGGCATGCCGGAGCCGCGGAGGCCGTGTCGTCGCGGTCGGCACAACTGTCGCCAGAACGCTTGAAACGCTCGGGGAAAGCTGGCGAGACGATGCACCAGCCGGATTCTCGGGGTTTACCACGACGTTCATCGTGCCGGGGCATCACTGGAAGCTTGTCGATGCCCTGCTGACGAACTTTCATCTGCCGCGCTCGACGTTGCTCATGCTCGTCAGCGCGCTTGCCGGAAAGGAGGCAATCTTGGAGGCGTATGCCGAAGCAATTCGGAATCGGTACCGCTTCTATTCGTTCGGTGACGCGATGTTGATTCGATGACGAGAGTCGAGCTCAAGATGATTCGACAACGACAAGTGGTCGACGGCGAAGGCAGACTTCGCGCGAGGGGAGTTCAGTTGGTCGCTGTCGTGCTGCCCCTGGCGCTCCTTTCCGCAGGCTGTGGCGCCTCGCCGCCTATGCAAATTGTTTCTGTCGGCACCCCGAACGCTGTCACGGCTAGCCGCGACCAAGAGGGGGCCTGTTGGACCGATGAGCAGCGAATAGAAGGAGACGATTCGATGTCACAGCAGTACAGCGCGCAACCGGCCATGCGGATCGATCCGGCGAAGACCTATTCAGGGAGCCTTGAGACGAACAAGGGTTCGATTCAGGTCGAGCTCTTTCCCGAAGACGCTCCCGTAACGGTCAACAACTTCGTCTGTCTCGCAGAGGACGGCTACTTCAACAATACGCCGTTCCATCGCATCGTCAAAGGATTTGTCATTCAAGGCGGCGATCCGACTGGTACCGGGTCCGGCGGACCAGGATACAAGTTCGCGGACGAGCCGGTAACCAGGGATTACGAGCGCGGAACGCTGGCGATGGCAAATGCGGGTCCGAACACGAACGGAAGCCAGTTTTTCATCGTGCTTGACGATCTTCGCGGTAAGCTGCCAAAGAATTACACGATCTTCGGACGAGTCACCGGGGGCATGGACGTCGTCGACGCAATCGCAAACACGCCGACGCGCACCGGGCGAAGTGGTGAGAACTCGAATCCCACTGAGCCCGTCACCCTCGAGAACGTGAGCATCTCGGAGTCCTGAGAGCCGAGATTCTATTGTCCGCGCGATCGGCGGACACAGAACAGCAGGGCTGGCCATGCGTCGCCAGCCCTGCTGTTCTAACGTCAGGCCGCCTGCTCGAGCTCGCGGCAAACGTCCTCATATTCGCTGAGCAGCCGCAGCCAGAATGATTCCCACTCTGACACATCCGCGCCACTCAGGACCGCCTGACCGATGCGCTGGTAGCCATCATCGAGACGATCTTCAAGCGTCCTGCGACGGGCGTCAAGGTCTATGCTCGGCAACGACGAAGACAGGAACTCGACCGGATGACATGCGTCCGACACTGCTGATCCTCCTTCGTTCGCTATGACGCGAGTTGAGAACCACCGGACTGGGACTGAATGATGTCGATCAGGGACGACGCATCGCGCCGGCTCAACGCCGCGGCCAGGACGCCAAACTCCTGCTTGGCGCGCTCGTCCAGGGCCGCCCCATCGAGACCTGCCTCTCTCGCAACGGCTTGAAGGTAACGAAGTTGTCGCTGTGTAGCCGGCTGATCAGGTCCAATTGCCGCCACGGAAGCGGTTTCTTGCCGGTCAGGACTTGCGTTCGCACCCGAACGCGCGGGCGTTTTCACTGGAGAGTCGACCACCCGGCCAACGGCGGCGCCGAACTCAAAGTCCGGGCAGAATTGCGTCCCGAAACCGAGCGCGGCGAGGGCACGCCCGATCGCTTTGGTCTCCGCTTTCTCCAGGTAGTCCCTGAAGTCGCCGGCTGATTCGCTGCCCCAGCCGGTTGCAGATCCACCACCCGGAATCGACACCATGGCGCGAAAGACCGCAGTGTTGTCATTGTGAGACATCAACTCTGTCTCAATCGTCGCATCGGGGTGCTGGTCGCGCATCCAGACCAAGCGCCACTTCACTTCAAGGTAGTCCGACCCACTGATGCGGGTCAGATGTCGGGCCGGCTCGAACGGGGTCGTCACAGACATTGGGTTCCTCCGTCTATAGAACTTTTGTTCTAATAATGAATTGTAGAGTGTGCGCTCACCTCTGTCAAGACGTCAAGGAGACAGATATGACTGGCCGTGCCGATGATCGCCCAGTTGCGAGGACCCTGAAGAGCATTACTCCCTGGCCAGCGGACGCCGCGACCTTGGATGCTATACTCGCTCAAGGTGTGTACGGACAGTCGTAGTAAGCGGGTGGGTCGAGGTGGACGTCTCCTCTCCTCAAGAGCTCCTCCAACGAACTCTGGCGCAAGTCAGCCGCGCCGTGGCGACGAAGACAACGTATCCCGTTCTGAGCAACGTTCTCATCGACGCCGACGGCGAAACGCTCAAGCTCGCGGCCACGAACCAGGAAATCGGCATAACGTCGATGATCCCGGCGCAGGTGGATGAGCCGGGGCGGGTGACGGTGGACGCCAGGTTGCTCTCGGAGTTCGTCAACACCCTGCCCTCAGAGTCAGTTCGATTTTCCATGGAACCGGGCCGCTTGACGCTCAAGGTCAAGGGAGTCGGGGCGGATGCAGAGATTAATGGCATCGATGCCGAAGAGTTTCCGATCCTGCCGCGAGCAGAGAGCGGCGCATTCACGGCAAGCGTCGATCCCCAGGTCCTTCGCGAAATGATCTCTCAGGTCGAGTTTGCCGCTGCCACTGATGACAGTCGGCCGGTCCTGGCAGGTGTGCTTATCCGTCTCGAGGATGACCGGATTACCATGGCGGCGGCCGACGGTTTTCGCCTCGCTGTACGCGATGGTGAGCTGGCGGCGCCGGTACCCGAACGACTCGATGTCATCGTGCCGGGGCGGGCGTTGCGGGAGCTCGCTCGCATTGTCGGCGATCGGACTGAACCGATTGACCTGACGATTACGCCAAACCGTGCCCAACTTGTCGTGCACAGTGGCGAGACCGAGTTCTATTCGCGGTTGATCGACGGTACGTTTCCCGATTTTCGCCAGATCGTCCCGCGCGAGTTCGCCACCACTCTTGAAGTGAGTCGAGACGAGTTCCTGGCCGCGGTTCGCAGGGCGGGATTCTTCGCTCGTGACAACAACGACGTGGTGCGTTTGAGCGCCAAGGCTGACCCCGACGAGCTGGCCCCAGGCACACTCGAGGTATCAGCCACGGCCGCGGAGCGAGGCAGCAGCCAGAGTCATGTACCGGCGGCGATCAACGGCCCGGAAGGCGAAATAGCCTTCAACGCTCGTTACCTGACCGATGTCCTCTCGATTCTGCGCACGGGACGGGTCATGGTCGGGATGAACGGGCCGAACCAGGCAGGCGTGGTGAAGCCGCTCGAGTCCGAGAGCTACACGTACGTCATCATGCCCATGGTCATCGGCGCTCACTGACACACGTCGGGCAACAGTGCTGATGCGCCTGCATGCTCTCGAGCTGGACGAATTCCGCTCGTTCCGCAGGCTCGAACTGGCGATCGACCCGGCCGGTTTCCGCGCAATTGGTCCCAACGCCAGCGGAAAATCGACAATTCTGGAAGCGATAGCGATGCTCGCCACGACTCGGTCGCCCCGCACGGCGGCGGAGCGTGAAATTGCGCACTGGGACAGCGGAAGTGATCTGGCGGTTCCTCCCTATGCCCGGCTACGAGGGGAGTTCGAGCGCCAGGACGGGCTCCACCAGATCGAAATCGGCATGACTCTTCGCGACCGCGCGCAAAGCTCACTGAAGAAAATCGTTCGATTCGATGATCGGCCGGTCCGCGCGGTGGATGCCGTTGGTCAGTTCACCACCGTCCACTTTTCTCCGGAAGATGTGAATCTCGTCTCGGGCGCCCCCAGTGCGCGGCGCCGATACCTCGACGTAGCCGTAAGCCAGTCGAGTCGGTCTTACCTGCGCGCACTTTCGCGATACGGCCGGGTCCTCGAGCAGCGGAACAGCCTTTTACGTAGTCTTTCCCGCGATCGGATCACACCGCAAACTGGTCGTCCGGCGCGAGAACTCCCGTTCTGGGACGCGGAATTGACCGCGGCGGCCGCGGATCTGCTTGCGTTCCGCCTCGGCGCGATCCAGGCACTTAGCGGTCGAGCGCGGCAACATTTCGAGCAACTAACCGGAGACGCATCACTCGCTATCACCTACGCTTCCCCTCGTATGGATCTCCCGGAGACCATCCCCGCGAACGAGGATTGGCGCTCGCCCCCGCAATCGCTGCGCCAGACGCTCTCAGCGGCGTTTACCAGGAGCCTTGGTTCACTCGCTACGGAAGAGCTGCGGCGCGGCATCACCGTAGTGGGGCCGCATCGTGATGACTTCTGCATTTCGGCGAACGGAGCGGATCTCGCGCGGTATGGATCGCGAGGTCAGCAACGCCTTGCCGTCGTCGCGATGAAGCTAGCGGAGCTCGACCTTCTGGGCGACTCCCTGGGAGAGCCCCCGGTGCTCCTGCTTGACGACGTTCTTTCCGAGCTGGACATGGCTCGTCGGGAAATGATCGTCGCGGCGTTGGCCGCTCGCGACGCACAAATTTGCGTTACGGCGACTGACGAGTCTGACCTGGCGTCGTCCGAGCTCGCGCATCTCCCACTTTTGCGCACCAGCAAAGGTTCCGTCGAAATACACGATGCGAGCTGATTGAATGAGCATTCGCCCGGCACCGGGCCGACGACGGCGTCCTCCGGATCGTTCGGCTTGGATGAAAGTGAACCTAACCGGTCGGTTTCGGCCGGTGCTGTGGCTGTACTTGATCCTGGGACTTGCGGCAGCGACGCTGGCTGGATGTGCTTCGACAGAGGTCCAATCCGGCATTTTCGTCATCCGCCTGGCAGACGGAGCGCTCGACCGAATCGGCGAACCAGCGGGTATACCGGTCTGGTCTCCGACTAACGACTCGATTGCCTGGGGCAATGAGGACGGATTATTCGTTCGGGACCTGCACGAACCTACCGCGAGGCACCTGGCGATCGGCCCGGTTGCTGGGGTGCCCGCCTGGTCCCCGGACGGCGAGCGCCTCGCTTACATTGATGCCAACCGGGCTTCGCTTGCAGTTGTCACCGCTACTTCCGGGGTGGAACAGTTCACCCAGCCATTAGATCGTCGCCGAAGTACCAGCTCTCGATTCGCCCTGCTTACCCTCGGCGGCCCTTCGTGGGCGCCTGACGGCTCGAGCATCGCCTATGTCTGCTGGGATGGCGCCGGTGACGAGATCTGCGTCATTCAATCAGACGGCACTGGTTGGCGACAGGTGACGCGATTGAAACCTCGCGAGAGCGACAGTGGCACTGCTACTCCGCAAGCGTCACCGGCCGAATCAAACACCGGTCCTCCCGCCTGGTCGCCTCGGGGGAACCTCCTGGCGGTTGCGGTCTATCCCGAGCGGCCCGGAGCGCCGACCGGTGTCTTCCTGGTGGACCCGGAAGAAGGAATGGCGCGCCGGGTCAGCTCATTGCAGCCGAATTCCGTCATCAGCTGGTTCCCGGACGGCCGTTCGATACTCTTCTCCGCGTTCAGGCGAGGGCGAAGCGATGTCATGCGAGTCGCACTCCCGACAACGATCGTTCAGACAGTGACCGCTGGACTGCCGGAGGGATCCCGAAACCCGGCCCTTTCCCCCGACGGCTCGCGCATCGCCGTGGAAACTCGCGGCGGCATTGCGATATTGGAAGAGGACGAAGCTCTACGGGAATTCAGCGTCCGAGGCCTGCGCAGCACATATCCCGACTGGGCCACTGATGGCACGAGCATCGCGGTCTTGGCTATTACGGATCCCATCGCGATCTACAACTGAACCAGCAGCGGCCCAAGTCGGTCCCGCTCACTCGGGCATCACTGGCGCTCTCCGAAACCTGAAGTCCCTCGACGGGCCGCGAGAGCCGAGCAAAGTGCTCAAACGCTTCAAGGCGGCGCTAAGGCCGGCTCACCGGAGCAACGGTTCCATGATCTGCGGCATAACGAAGCGGCGTACCTGCTTGCCAGGGCGTACCAATGCGCGTCGTCATGGATATCCTTGGACGCTGGCAGATGGCGGCGACGGAAGACTTTTATAGCCACGTCATGCCGGCTGCACATCGAGACGTTGCGGGTTTGCTCGACCGCGCTATGACTTCCGCGACTTAGCATCCAGGCAGGAAGTCGAAAATGCCACGTGCTGACATCCCGTTCCACTCCGCGAAGATTCGACGGAACGGACCTGAGCCCCGTTGCGGAATCGGTTGGGGTAATTTGTAAAAGAAGGAACCGGGGCAAGAGCCCCGGTTCCTCAATTTCGGCTCAGTTGCGGGATTTTCTCCGGCTGGGGAGCAGGGATTCGAACCCCAACTACCTGATCCAGAGTCAGGCGTCCTACCGTTAGACGACTCCCCAAAGCGCGTCGCCGAGTTTAGCATGAGCCAAAAGAGCTGTTCAACGCTGACTGCTCATCGGCTCCGGGCATTGCCCCGTTCGACTTCCGGGAGCTGCGCGTAGGCCGCCGTCACGGTGTTGCGGGCAAGTGCCATGGTTGTGACCGGAGTCGTCCCGCCGGGCACCGGGGTGAACGCTCCGGCCACGCGCTCGACTGACTCCCCGTCGGCGTCACCAATTATTCGCCCCGATGCCACGTTGACCCCGAAGTCAATCACGGTCGCGCCCGGTTTAATCATCCCGCCGGTAAGTAACCCTGGGTGCCCGGCAGCCAAGACGACGATGTCCGCCGTCCTGGTCTCGTCTTCGAGCGGCACTGATCGGCTATGGCAGAGCGTCACGGTCGCATCCCGCGCCGTCAGCAGCGCGGCCATCGGCTTACCGACCACGTTACCGCGCCCGACTACGACCGCGCGCGAGCCGGCGACCGGGATCTGGTAGTGGTCGAGGATTTCTAACCCGGCCAATGGAGTGCTCGGGTAGAGCGTCGGCAGCCCAAGATGGAGCCGCCCTACGCTGGTTGGCGAGATACCGTCGACATCCTTTGCCGGAGCGATCGCCGAGACGACATCGAGCACATGAACGTGCGGAGGCAAAGGGAGTAACACGATCAAGCCGTGGACGTCGCCGCGTTCATTGAGCTGTTCGACTGCGTCGACAATCCGGGCGGTCGTAGCCGCCACCGGCAGCAGAACGTCGACATGAGTTATGCCGCAAGTCCCCATTGCCTGCGCGATCGCGTCGCGATAGGCGGAGGACGGCGGCGCGCTTCCAGCGAGCACGGTTGCCAGCGTAGGAGAGCTGCCGGTCTCGTCGATGAAAGACCGCGCCGCGGTCTCGACTTCCAACCGGACTCGCCGCGCCACCGGTGCACCGCGCAGGATCTTGGCAGATGTCAGAGCGATCCCCTTTGCCCGGTTAGACACCGCGGCGGAAGCAATTGTGTCTGAAAAGGCAACTCTGTGACGAGCTAGCGGACAGCCGGAACTCGTTCGTCATGGACTGGTGGTTTTGCGTGCGCGCGACTGTCGCCATCCGCAGCCACCCGATTCCTTCGAATCGCTCAACTACGACCTCATGGCTCATGCCGAACGCTGAACACGCGGCGTAGGGGCGGCCGATCACCAGTCATAACGACAGTCGACAAACATTATCTGCCAGTGCCAGTGTCGCCTACGGTGCTCATGCCACCGTGCTGTCGTTAGCGCGGCCGTGCATTGGCAGTACCTGTCCGACCACGTCACGAGTGGAAGCATAGTTGACCGTGCGACAATCTCGTGCTACTATGCAGTCAACGAGTTGCCCGCACGTTGACTCGTAGACAACAGGCCGGGCGGAACCCCTCCGACTCAGGCAGAGGTGCGAGCGACAATGGGACACGTTGGTGCTGATTTCGGTGGTTTGCTAAAGGCAATGCGAGAAGCCCGGCGCATCTCGCAGAGCAAGCTTGCGGAGCGGGCGGACTTCGACCACAGCTACGTCAGCCGTCTCGAGAGCGGCGCGAGGATGCCGACGCGCGACGCCGTCGAGCGCCTGGCATCGGCGCTCACGCTGGCCCAATCTGAAGAAGATGGGCTCCTTGCGGCGGCCGGGTTCCTTCCCCGCGATGTTTCGAGTCTGCTCTCCGACGAGCCCGTGCTCGGCGAGGTGCTGGATCTGCTCCAGAACGACTCAGTCCCGGCAGAGTACCGGGACAACATCCGCCAGGTGCTGCGACTCTTGACCGAGCAGGCACGGTTCGCCGTCAGACCGCTAGCTCAGAACGGGCTGAGTGGAGTTGCGGCCTGACGTTTCGCCGTTGTCGCAGCGGGGCCGCGGGCGCTAGCGCCCGCGGTTTGCTTTTCTGGGAACCGGGACCTGCGAAGTCAAGAAAAAGCTCTACTGCCGGAGCCGGACTCGGCTAGCATTCCAGGCGCCCGCTACGCGCCCTCGCGTTCCCCGCTTGGTCTCGTGCTCTCTCGGTGAGAGCCGATTTGTGCGGAGGCTGAGTTGGCGGAGTTTGCCCACCTTCACTTACACACCGAGTACTCACTGCTCGACGGGATGGGTCGTACCGCGGAGTACGCCGCGCGCGCCAGGGATCTGGGTATCCACCACATCGCGGTCACGGACCACGGAGTCATGTACGGCGCGATGGAGTGGTACCGGACGGCAACGAATGCCGGGCTGCACCCGATCATCGGTGTTGAGGCTTATCTGGCCGAGGGCAGCGCGCGGGCAAAGGAGCGCAAGTCGTACCATTTGTTGCTCCTCGCCGAGAACGAAACCGGCTATCGCAACCTTCTGAAGCTCTCCACGTTGGCCCAGCTCGAGGGCTACTACTACCGACCGCGGATCGACATGGAGATGCTTTCCGAGCACGCGACGGGGCTGATCGCCACGTCCGCCTGTCTGGGCGGTCCGGTGGCCAACAATTTTCTCCATGACAGACCTGACGCCGCGCGCGACTATGCCGGCAAACTCGCAGAGATCTTCGGCCCTGATCGGTTCTTCATTGAACTTCAGGACCATGGGTTGGCGGACCAGGTTCGAGTGAACGGGGACCTGATTCCGCTCGCCAGGTCGCTCGGCCTGCCGATTGTCGCCACGAATGACGTGCATTACTGCCAGCAAGAAGACGCTCCGGCTCAGGATATTCTGGTCTGTATCCAGACAAACACGACGCTCAACGATCCCAAGCGACTGAAGTCTGAGAGTGATCAGCTCTTCCTTAAGAGTCCCGAAGCGATGGCTCGAGTATTCCGAGATGTTCCGGAGGCGGTATCGAATACGATCAAGATCGCCGAGATGTGTTCGCTCGACCTCGAGTTTCGTGGCTACCATCTTCCCGAGTTTCCCGTTCCCCCAGGGTTTACTCCGGATACATACCTGGAATCGCTGTGCCGGGAAGGCGTCCAGCACCGATACGGGCATGTTTCCGGTGAAGTGGCTGCTCGCCTCGCCTACGAGCTCGACGTCATTAAAGGGATGGGTTTCGCGAATTACTTCCTGGTCGTGTGGGACTTCATCCGATTCGCCAAGGAGAAGGGGATCCTGGTGGGTCCTGGGCGGGGTTCGGCTGCGGGTAGCATCGTGACGTACTCGTTGGGGATCACTGCGCTCGACCCACTCGCCTACGACCTCATTTTCGAACGATTTCTCAACCCCTCGCGGATCTCGATGCCCGACATCGACATCGACTTCGCTGATGACCGCCGTAACGAGGTCATCGACTACGTCGTGTCCAAATACGGCGACGACCGAGTAGCTCAGATCGTGACCTTCGGCACGCTGGCCGCCAAAGCGGCAGTGCGCGATGTCGGGCGGGCGATGGGACGCTCCTTTTCCGAGACCGACCGCGTTGCCAAGCTGATCCCGGTGGGACCGGGCATCACGATCAACGGAGCGCTGACGAAGGTTCCGGAGCTCCGGACGATTTATGAGGGCGAGGACGCGGTTCGCGAACTGATCGACGCGGCGCGCAAAGTCGAAGGAATTTCTCGTCACGCATCGACGCACGCTGCCGGGGTTGTCATCTCGCGGGACCCGCTCGTGCAGCACGTGCCATTGCAGCGAGCGGGAGGTAAGAGCGAAGGCGATATCACGACCCAGTTTCCGATGGCGCAACTCGAAGAGCTCGGACTGTTGAAGATGGACTTTCTCGGGTTGCGTACCCTGACGGTGCTCGGCAAGGCAGTCAAACTTCTCCAGGACGCTGGTCACGACATATCCCTTGAGACCATCCCGCTCGAGGATGCCAAAGCGTTCGAACTGTTGCGCCGCGGCGAAACGACCGGCGTTTTTCAGCTGGAGGGCAGCACCACGTCGCGCATGACGGTGGAAGTGGCACCGGGCCGATTCGACGACCTGACTGCGCTGATGGCGCTAATCCGGCCTGGGCCAATGGCGATGGCTCCGGAGTATATCTCGCGAAAGCACGGTCGGACATCAATTGAGTACGTTCATCCAGACGTCGAGCCGATTCTGCGCGAAACCTACGGAGTCGCGCTCTATCAGGAGCAAGTCATCCGGATCGCGAACGTTCTCGCCGGGTTTTCGATGTCGGAGGGCGATGGGCTGCGCAAGGCAATGGGCAAGAAGTTGCCCGAGCAGATGAAGAAATACCAGGACCGATTTGTTTCGGGGTGCGGCGAACGCGGGATCGAGAAGCGGTTGGCGTCGGACATCTTTGCGATGATCGAGCGATTCGCCGGTTATGGTTTTCCCAAAGCGCACAGCGCCGCCTACGCGGTCATCGCCGCGCAAACTGCGTATCTGAAAGCGAACTATCCAGTCGAGTTCATGGCGGCGTTGCTTTCGTCCGAGCTTGGTAATACCGATCGCATTGTTTCCCTCATGGCGGAATGCAGACGCGCCGGAATCGCGGTCTTGGCGCCGAACATCAACCGCAGCACAGTCGAGTTCGGCGTCGAACGCACCGAGGACGGGTCGAGCGCCGTCCGGTTTGGTCTGGCTGCTGTGAAAAACGTCGGTGTTTCCGCGGTCCGGGCCATCATCGAAAGCCGCAATGCGGAACCGTCCGGCGGATTTCCGTCCCTGAGCGCAGTCTGCGACGCGATCGACTGGTCGGGCGTCAGTCGCCGAGCGCTCGAGGCCCTGGCAAAGGCCGGTGCTCTTGACGAGCTCGGTGACAGGGGAGGGATTCTCGCGACGTTGGACGCGGCGATCGCCGCCGCGCAGAAGCGGCAGCGAGCCACTGCCAGAGGTCAGATGGATTTGTTCGGCGGCGCTGACGAAGCGCGGGCAGACCCGCCGGTTCAATCGGCAGCCGTGGCACCCCGCGAGATCCTTGAATGGGAAAAGGAACTGCTCGGCACCTACATGAGCGACCATCCTCTCTCGGAGATTCTAGCCTCGGCCCTGCGGTCCGAGGCTGGCCGCAACCTGTGTGAAATCGCCCAGCTGGAGGCGAAAGCCCTCGGGTCGACCGTGCGCATGCTGGCCATGGTGGCCAGTATTCGCCGCATCGTCACAAAAACGGATCGCTCGATGGCGGTCGCGGTCCTGGAGGACCTCACCGGCAGAGTCGACCTGGTGCTGTTCCCGGAGGCGTTTGAGCGTTCCAGTGAGCTGCTTCGCGAGGGGGTCATCCTCGACGTGCGGGGGCGACTCGAGCGACGAGGCGAGGCACTGCAAATCGTCTGCGAGTCGCTCTCCGCGGAACTTCCAACAGCGAGCCCGGATGTGTATGAACCGGAGACGATAATCATCCGCTTCCGTGCCGGCGCCGATTCATGGGCCGAGATCAAGGCGATGCAGGAGGTCGACGCGATTTTGAAGCGTCACGAGGGGGAGTGTCCAGTCGTAATCGAAGTCGCCGCGCAGCCGGACCTCACATGCCGAATGCTCAGCAGGACGCGCCGCTGCGAATGGTCGCCTTCGCTCGAACACGAGCTGCAGATGGTGATCGGCGTGGACGTCGCGGAACTTATCCCGGCCGTCCCTGCCAGGCTCGCCTCATAGTAATTCAGTGCTCAGACGGGACGGCTACGCGAGGAAAGCCACCCCCTGATGTCGGCCGGCGACCAGCAGTTGAGGATCTGGTCCGGTCTCAGCCAGGCTCGCCTTCCCATTGCCACTCCGTACTCCATGAGCGAAAAGCCGGTCGGGTGATGGGCATCGCAATTGATTGTGATCAGGCAGCCTGCCTGACTGGCCCGGTAGGCCAGGGATGGATCGAGATCGAGGCGTGCAGGATCGGCGTTGATTTCCAGCGCAGTGTCGGTTCTTGCGGCTATCTCGAAGACGCGGTCCCAGTCGAAATCCCCACCTTCCCGACGCTCGATCAAGCGTCCCGATGGGTGCGCAATGATGTCTACGTTCGGATTCTCCAGGACTCGTAGCAATCGGGCCATCAGGACTTCGCGCGGCTGACGCAATCCTGAATGGAGCGAGGCAACGACGACATCGAGGCCAGCGAGCGTCTCGTCGTCGAAATCGAGCGAGCCGTCTCTGTGAACCTCGATCTCGGCGCCCGCCAACAGTGTCACGCCGGCTTCACCGTTTGCTTCGTCGATTTCGATGCGCTGAAGACCGAGTCGTTCGGCATCGAGCCCGCCCGCGACAGCCAGGCTGTGACTGTGATCGGTGATTCCCAGCAGGCTATAGCCGCGTGCAGCCGCCGCGTCCGCCATTTGTCGCACCGAGGCGGCGCCGTCGCTCCATGTGGTGTGGGCATGGAACTCGCCATGGATGTCAGCGAGGGTTACCAACGACGAAATCTCTCCGGGACGCTCGAACTCTTCGCCTCCAGAACGGAGCTCGGGGGGAACGAACGGAAGCTCGAGACTCGCGTAAATCTCCTCTTCAGTCGCCGCTTCCTCCGGAATTGCCCCTAACCGCTCGATGTGCGCTGCATTCCCGGTTGCCCGAAGCAGGTCCGTCCCCCAGGACTCGGGGCGCGTCAGATAGATGTCCGCTGAGAGCCCGCTGGCCAGGGAGGCTCGCATGGAGCTCTCGTCGATCCATTCGGCATCGGTCACCATGGCCAGAGAGGTGACAGCCGCACTCGAGGCTTCGAAGTCGGTCGAACCGATGATGAAGTCCAGGTCGCCGACGGTAATCTCCCAACGCCGCGCGCTCCCCGCGAGGCTCAACAAATCTTGCGGTCTTAGAACCGAGTACGCCCCAATGAACGCTCTTGCCGCCGGCAGCGCGATGCCGATCGGCGTGCGTCCCGATCTGCGTTGCACGGACTCGATCCCGGCCATCATTGCCGATTCGGCGCGAGCGCCCAGCCCCTTGGCCGATCGCACCCGGCCAGAAACGAGCGCTGCTTCGAGCGCAGCGAGATTGTCTACGCCGAGTTCAGAGTAGACCCGCAGGGCTGTTTTTGCGCCGACTCCGGGGATTGCCACGAGTTCAATCAGCGACTCGGGGATACGCTCGGTTAACTGCAGATGGGCGTCAAAACTGCCCGTTTCCAGGATCTGCGTGATCGCTGCCGAAATGCCTTCGCCAACGGCTGGGATCTCGCGCAGTCGTCCCTCTGCGGCAAGTTTGCTAACGCGCTCCGGATAAAGACGGAGCGACTCAGCGGCACGCGTGAATGCCCGCGTGCGAAACGGGCTTTCGCCCGCGATCTCCAGCAAACGGCCATGACGTTCCAGCATGTCGGCGATGGAGGAATTCGAGACGCCGGCGGTCATGATGCCTTGGCGACGTGAATGCCGTTCCGGGAACTCGGCGATAAGCGCCGAAGATGCCGCTGAATCAGGCTGACAGTGGCCGGCGGGTGCTCGGCCAGGATCAACAGCACGTCCTTCGCGCGAAGCATGTTCAGCGCCTGCTGCACGGCGGTGCGCTCGTCGGAAGCCTGAAGGAATATGGGCGGAACCGTGTTGCCGGCGGCGCCGAGGCGCAGGCGTTCCAGGCGCTCGGCAGGCCATACCCCGTGCGCGATCAGAACGCCGCCATTCCTGCCCAGAAGCCGTCCCACTTCTGCAAGGTCGTCAGTCGAGATTTCAATCATGGGACCAGCGACGCGAATCTGCCGCCCTGAACCGAGATTCGCGGATGCCCGAAGCGAGGTGCGCAAAAACCAGGATGGCATGGGCCGGTCCACGACGATGGCCGCCGAGCCCAGATCGAACACGTTGAACGAGCCAGGCATTGATTCGGGTCGGGTTTCGTGGGCCGCCAGTCCCGCCGCTATCTGGCGCTCCGGGATACCGCATGACCGAGCAATGGCAGTCGCGATAAGCGCATTCTGAACGGCGAATGGAATCGTGCCGTCCCGTGTGGAAGGCATCTGGCGAACGTCGGCAATAGACTGTGTCAGATCGCTCTCTCGAATCGTGACGGTGCCGCTCTCGACCCAGCAAGCGTCGCCTCCCCGCAGGATGTGGCGACGGAGCACAGGCGTGTCAGAGCTGATCCCAACCAGATACCGATGATCCAGATCCTCGGAACCACCGCTGTCATCAGAGACGGCAAAATCGTCGGCGTTCAGGACGAGACGGCCAGCAGGCGCAATGCTCGACTTGATGAGCTGGAGCGCTCTTCGAGCCTGCGCTGTCTCCGACGTGAAGAAACACGCCTCACTGTTCGCGCAGAGGTTAGCTACGGCTACGATCGGGTATTTCGCGCCGGGAGCACCGACAGTCGGCACCGTCGCCCAGTCCAGCTCCTGAAGTGCGATATCGAGACCACCCGCGGCCAGCCGCGTCAGAGCCCGAGACCAGGGGCCCAGCTCGCCCCGCTGATGTTCGCCCTCGATCTCGACACCACGATCAGTCCACGACGCGAACCGGTATCCGCCGAGACGAAGGATCGACTCTACGGCGCGCAAGACGCTGGTCTTGCCCTTTGAGCCGGCCACGGCGATTAACGGTGCCACCCGCTCGCGGTCGAGTCGCGCTCGCCAGTCTGCGAATCCGCTCGGGCGTGGAACGCGACGACGGTACCGTGCGACTGGATCGTCGATCATTGGCTTGACCGGCGGGGATCATGCTCGGCCAGTGCGTGCTGGAGCGCAGGAATGATCTCTCGAATCGCCACGCTGCGATGACTCATTGCGTTCTTCTCCTCATCGAGAAGTTCGGCAACTGTTCGACCGTTTGGGAGCAGGAAGACCGAGTCGTAACCGAAGCCCCTGCTTCCCCGCTCGTGGTCAAGGATAGACCCGTTCAGCACTCCTTCGCTGGTTCGAACGACCCCGTCCGGGGTGGCGATAGTGACGGCGCACACAAATCGCGCGTCTCTTCGCCCCTGAGGGATGTCCGCTAACGCCGCAAGCAGTGCCTGGCGGTTTCTGGCGTCGTCCGGAGGCTCACCCGCAAATCGCGCGGAGCGCACACCCGGCGCACCATCGAGCGCCTCGACTTCCAGTCCCGAATCGTCGCCAAGGGCCACCAAGCCCGACGCCTGGGCCGCGAGAACCGCCTTCAGATTAGCGTTCTCGCGCAGCGTCGCCCCGGTCTCTTCGGGTGACCCCAGTCCCAGATCGTGAAGACCGACGACGGCGATGTCGGGTGGAAGCAGGGCGCTGATCTCGCGGATCTTCCCCGGGTTCGAGCTCGCAACAAGAAGCTGGTACGTCAACGTGCTGTCCATGACTAGCGATCTAGGTAAGCTACGCGACTCCCGGCAGGTCGAACAGTAGCGCAGCATTGCTTGACGTCAGCCGGCATAGCTCTTCTCCGCTCAAGTTCCAGAGCGGGCCAAGATCCGCGGCGATCCTGGGGAGATTGGCCGGCGTATTCCGGCGAGTCGCGGAACCCGGCGGAGCGAGATATGGCGAATCAGTTTCCAGCAGCAGCCGATCAACTGGGATCCGGACAAGCAGCTCGCGCAATGGTTGTGAAGACCGACGGGTCGCCAGTCCACCGATCCCGACGAAGCAGCCGCGTTCTCTTGCCCAGTCCGCGAGGCGCTGTGTGCCGTCAAACGAATGAAGCACAATTGGGGCCAGGTTCGGCCAGTTCTCGAACTCCGCAATCAGCGCATCAGAGGCGTCGCGCTGATGGATGATGGTCGGAAGGCCGGCAGTAGCGGCAATCTCCAACTGTCCCCGTAGTGCTCGCTGCTGTTCATCGAAGCTTGGCGAGGATCTCGAGAAATCGAACCCGATTTCGCCGACGGCAACGGGAGCCAGATCCTCGATCGCTCGATTCAATTCGCGAATCAACGCGGAATCGAACTGTGCGGCAAGCTGCGGGTGCAGGCCAAGTGCGAAGTCGACTTCCGGATGTTGTTCCCGCAACATGCGTGACGATTCCCACCGTTCGGGCGCATAGCCGATATTGATGAAATGCCAGACGCCCGCGGCGCGAGACGCTTCGATGACAGTTTCCCGGTCGGCGTCGAACGACGAGTCATCGAGATGTGTATGCGTATCGACGATAGGAGGCAGCGTTGATGCCTCGGTCACTTCACCGTTACGCTCTTGGCGAGATTTCGCGGTCGGTCGGGATCGTTCCCGCGGGCTATCGCGGCGAAATATCCGAGAAGTTGACCTGGAACCGCCTCCACGATGGCATCAGCGAGCCCGGCCTCCGGTACCTCGATGAAATCGTCAAATACGTCATGGCCGGAACTGCCGACACCGATGATGTATCCGCCTCGACTTCTCAGCTCTGCCGCCCCCGACAGGACGTCGGTCCGCGTGGCGCCGTTGGGAGCCAGGACCAGGCAGGGTGTGCCCGGCTCAACCAAGGCGATCACGCCGTGCTTCAGCTCGCCGGCGGCGAAACCCTCGGCGTGGATGTAGCTGACTTCCTTGATCTTGAGTGCCGCCTCCAAAGCGGATGGGTAATGTAGCCCGCGACCGACAACGAAGAGATGCTCCGCCTCGGTGAGGCGACTTGCGACCTCGCCGATTCGTTTGCGGCATCCGTTCACTAGCAAGGTTTCGATTGCATCGGCAGCGCGTAGCACGAGGTTCGCCCCGGTCAACCAGCGATCGTCGACTGCATGCGCGGCTAGCAGCAGAGTCGCAAGCATCGTGGTGTACGACTTCGTGGCCAGAACACACTGCTCGGGTCCGGCGCGGAGCAGCACCCGGGTGTCAACGGTTCGGTCTAGCGTCGACATTGGCGTATTGACGATCGCCGCAATATTGGCCCCTCGTTGGCTGGCCTCGGTCGTAGCATCGAGTACGTCGACAGTCTCTCCGCTCTGGGAGAGCGCGATGACCAAAGACCGGGAATCGAGCGTGCGGGAGCGATATCGAAACTCTGAGGCTGGAATCATGGTCACAGCACGACCGCAGATTTCTTCAAAAAGATAGACCCCTGCCATCGCCGCATTTCCTGCCGTGCCACAGCCAGTGACTATCAGCTTCTCTGCCGCCGTGATTGCCTGGACAAGCTCCTCGATTTCCTCTCGCCCCTCGCTGACCAGGCGCCGCAGCGCGGCCGGTTGCTCCGCAATCTCCTTTGACAGGAAATCCGGATACCCCGCCAGAGTGACTACAGCCATCTCGGTCCGTTGCGTAACCGATACCGGCGAAATCTGCCGCATTGACCTTCGATCGAATACGCGGACGCTGTCTGCGCTGAGCAAAGCCAATTGGTCGTCTTCGAGATAGATCAACTCGTCGGCGTGATCGTTCAGCGCGATGGCGTCGGAGGCGATGGTCGACCCACGGTCACTCAGGCCCAGGACAAGCGGCGACACGCGCTTCGCCGCGGCAAACTGCTGTTCGGCTCGATCCATGACAACGATGGCGTTGTATCCCTCGAGCAGGCTGAACACCATTGCAACCGCTTTGCCGAGGTCGCTGCCAGAAGCAAGTTCTTCCTCTACCAGGTGCGCGACAACGTCGCTGTCAGTGTCTGATTCGAATCGGTGGCCTCGCTGCAAGAGCTGCGCCCGCAGATCGACGTGATTCTCGATGATGCCGTTGTGGACGACAGCGATCCGTCGGAAACAATCGAGATGTGGATGGGAGTTCGCCGCCCGGACGCCGCCGTGGGTCGCCCAGCGCGTGTGCCCGATGCCTTGGGTGGACCTCGGATAGGAGCGGGTATGGCCGTTGATGCGGCCGACATCCTTGTGAACCAACAGGTCGTCGGGTGTCGCCAGCGCCAGGCCCCAGGAGTCGTAGCCTCGATATTCGAGGGTTTTCAACGCGGCAAGAACGGTCTCGCCGACGTCTCTCTGCTGGCCAACGTAGCCAAAAACGCCGCACATGCTATTCCCTCGCTTGCCGGCGCACCGGCGAAACGCATTCCGAATCGGCGTCCGAGCCCAGCGGGCTCCGCCGTCTTCGATGCTGAAAAGCGTGGGAATGTCGTGACCGAGATTGACCCACACGCTGTCCGGAATTTGTCGGCGGATCACCCCGCCGGTTTGGGCCGGACATGACGACCGTGCTAGCCGGGGAGCCACCCGCCGAATGGTTCGATCGGCTCCCACCTCGTCAACTCGCGTCCCCTGGCGAGTCCTGGCGCTTCACGTATAAGGAAAGGTCAAACCAACCCGAACATCCCGCACCCGGAGTGTAACCTCCGGGGATTCATCAATCAATCGCCTCCTATACTGCGGAACGCACTGCTGACGAAATCGATCCTGGCCGACGAACGAGCCGCGGGAAGGGAGCGGGTGGGACAGGGTGATCGATCGCTATACCCGCCCGGAAATGGGCGCGATCTGGAGCGAGCGACGGCGAATCGATGCCTGGCTCGCGGTCGAGAAAGCCGTGTGCGAGGCCTGGAACCGGCGGGGGCGAATCCCTGATGACGCGATGCCCGCGATTCGCGCTGCCACGTGCGATCTGGAGCGGATGCGGGCGATTGAACGGGAAGTCGATCACGACGTGATCGCCTTCTTGCGCGCAACCGGTGAGACGATTGGTCCTGGTGCTCGATTCGTCCACATCGGACTCACCAGCTCGGACGTCGTCGACACGGCACTTGGCATGCAAGCCGCTGCCGCAACGGACTTGATCCTGGCCGAGCTCAACCGACTCATCCAGATAGTCGGTCGCCAGGCTGTCTCCCATCGCGACACGCTGATAATCGGGCGAACGCACGGGATGCATGCCGAACCCACCACCCTGGGACTCAAGCTGGCTGTCTGGTATGACGAGCTGCGGCGCCAACGACGGCGGTTGGAGCTCGCGCGCGAAGATATCGCCGTGGGCAAGATCTCTGGCGCGGTCGGAACGCACGCTCACGTTTCTCCGGATCTGGAGCAGGAGGTCTGTCAGGCGCTTGGTCTGGGAGTCGCTCCGGCGTCAACGCAGATTATTCAGCGCGACCGGCACGCCTTCCTGCTGGCGGTGATAGCCGGCATCGGCGGAACGCTGGAGAAGTTCGCCACCGAGATCAGGCATCTGCAACGGTCTGAGGTCGGTGAAGTTGAAGAGCCGTTCGATCCCGGAAATCAGGGATCCTCGGCCATGCCGCACAAAAGAAATCCACATGCATCGGAGCGAATCACCGGCCTGGCTCGTCTCCTACGTGGGTACGCGGCCACCGCGGCTGAGAACAATGCGCTCTGGCACGAGCGCGACATTAGCCATAGTTCTACGGAACGGGTGATCATGCCCGACGCGTGTATCGTCCTCGATTTCATGATTCACGAGATGGCTGACATCCTCGAACGGTTGGTGGTTCATGCAGACAGAATGCTCGAAAACCTCCGTCTAACCGGGGGCCTGATCTATTCGCAGCCCGTATTGCTGGCCCTCGTCGATGCGGGTATGGATCGCCAGGCGGCCTACAAGTTGGTTCAAGGACACGCGCATCAGTCACTTTCGGGCGGTCCGGCGTTTCAGGACGGCCTGGCCGCCGACCCATCGATCGCGGAGTGGCTGGGTCCAGAGGAGTTGTCATCGCTTTTCGACCCGATGCGCCAGCTTCAGCACGTCAATGCGATCTTCGCCCGACTCGGGCTTGATGATCGGCTAACAACGTACGAAGCGAGGGGAGACCGTCGAGCGGAGAATTAAAACGACATATCCCCTGAGATCAAATCTACTTTGACGCGTCCCCGAACCGCTCCTAGAATCGCCCGCAGCATGCCAGCGCGGAGACATGCCGAAAGGACAACTGAACGTTGTGACCACCGGTCACGAAGACGATGTTCAAAAGACCGAATCGGACGACGCGGAATTGCGCGAAACCGCGCTACGGCGGCGTCACGAAGAGCTAGGGGCGCGGCTGATCCCGTTCGCCGGCTGGCTCATGCCTGTTCAATACACCGGGATTGTCGACGAACATCGAACCGTGCGGTCCGCCGCTGGTCTCTTCGATCTCGGACACATGGGGCAAGTCCGCGTCACCGGCGCCGATGCTCTCCCATATCTTCAACTCATGACGACCAACGATGTCTCGGTCCTGGCGCCCGGAGACGCGCAATACTCGCTCTTGCCAAACGAGCAGGGCGGGGTCATCGACGACATCATCGTCTACCGGTTACCGGATGAGCCCGGATTCCTGGTCGTGGTCAACGCGGCCAACCATGCCAAGGATGTGACCTGGATGCAGGAGCAGCGGTCCGCCCGGCCAGAGCTCGAGGTGGACGTCGACGATGTTTCCGAATCACTTGGCATGATCGCGATCCAGGGTCCAAACGCCGCGGCAATCGTGGCCGAGCTAACCGACACCGACTTGTCTGGACTTGATCCTTTTCACATCGTTCGCGCGACCGTCGCCGGTCTGCCCGTGCTCGCCGCCCGAACTGGATACACTGGCGAAGACGGGTTTGAGTTCTACGTGCCGCAGGAGCAGACCGTCGCGCTCTGGGACGCGCTCTTTGCGGCCGGCGTGGCGAGGGGTCTCAAGCCGATTGGACTCGGCGCGCGCGATACACTTCGGCTCGAAGCGCGCATGCCACTGTACGGGAACGAACTCGCGGACGACATCAGTCCAATCGAAGCCGGCCTCGGGTGGGCGGTCAAACTTGGCAAAGGGCCATTCATCGGGCGTGACGCTATTGCCGCGGTCAAGGAGTCGGGTCCGGCGCGGCGAACAGTCGGATTCCAGCTCCTGGAGAGGGCCGGTTCGGCAAGACATGGCTACCCGGTGAAATTGGACGAGCGAGACGTCGGGCTTGTGACCAGCGGCGCGCATTCACCAACTCTGGGCAGCGAGATCGGTCTGGCGCTTGTCGAGGCTGACGTAGCTGGGGTAGGCAAACCGCTGCACGTCGTCATCCGCGGCCGACCCGTCAGGGCAGAACAAGTCAAGCTTCCCTTCTATCGACGAGCCCGCGACTGAAAATACTGCAGGAATCAGGAGGAGACCGCTACACCAATGGAATCGCCAGCGGACCGCAAATACACAAAGACTCACGAGTGGGTGGCGCTCGACGGTGACGTAGCGACAATCGGAGTCACCGATTTCGCGCAATCAGAGCTCGGTGATATCACCTACCTGGAGCTGCCGGAAGTCGGCGACACGATCGCTCTCGACCAGGCGTTCGGCATCATCGAGTCCGTCAAGGCCGCCAACGATATCTTTTCCCCGGTAGACGGGGACGTCGTCGAGCGCAACGAAGACGTGGTGGCAGCCCCGGAGAAGATCAACGCGTCACCGTATGACGACGCCTGGCTGGTTCGCATCCGCCTCGCCGATCCGACACAGCTCGACGCTCTGATGTCGGCTGAGGAGTACGCAGAGCTGGCCAAGTCTTCCGCACACTAGCGGTCGCGGCAGCGGTTCGGGCGTCGGCAATAGATTCTATTTTCCGGGTCGACTAGAGCACAGAAAGACATTCATGACGTTCAATCCACACACCGATAGCGATCGCGTCGCAATGCTGGAAGCGACAGGCATGAACGCGGTCGATGAGCTCTTCACCGCCGTTCCGCAACGTGTTCGGTTTCCAGCGCTCGAATTGCCCCCGGTGCTCACGGAGCTCGAGGCTACCGATCAGCTTGGGGCGTTCGCGGCTCGAAACACGGCACCCCCGGCCCAAGACGTCTACCTCGGTGCGGGATCCTATCGGCACTTCATCCCAGCGGCCGTGGGACAAATCCTGGCGCGCGGCGAGTTCTACACCGCCTACACGCCATACCAACCGGAAGTCTCCCAGGGCACCCTGCAAGTGATCTACGAGTTTCAGAGTCTCGTGGCGGCTTTGACAGGGATGGACGTGGCCAACGCCTCGATGTACGACGGCGCAACCGCGCTCGCCGAGGGCGCATTGATGACGGTTTCGAGCTCCCGCGGACGGCGCCGGATCGTTATCTCCGCGACCGTTCACCCGGCATACCGCGACGTCCTTCGCACCTATCTCGAAGGTCTCAACCTCGATCTCGTGGAAGTTCCCCTGACCAACCCGGGATTCATGACGACTCCAGACGACATCGCTCCCTACCTCACAGACGATCTTGCCTGCGTCGTGGTCCAGTACCCAAACTTCTATGGCGGCATCGAGGACATCGCGGCCCTTGCGGATCTCGCGCACGGGCGCGGTGGCGCCCTCGTGGTGAGCACGTACCCTGTTCCGCTCGGACTGCTTCAGCCTCCGGGTGATCTCGGAGCCGACGTGGTCGCCGCGGAGGGACAGGCACTCGGCGTTCCACAAGGGTATGGCGGCCCATATGTCGGGCTCCTCGCTTCACGCCAGTCCTTTGTGAGGCAGATGCCCGGGCGACTGGCCGGGATGACGACGGATTCCGAAGGTCAGAGAGGCTTCGTGCTGACCTTGCAGACGCGCGAACAGCACATCCGGCGAGAGAAAGCGACCTCCAATATCTGTACGAATCAAGGGTTGATGGCGACTGCCGCCACCGTCTACATGGCGACGCTCGGTCCGGAAGGCTTCCGGGAGGTGGCGCGCCGGAGCTATCAGAACGCGCATTACCTTGCGGAACGGGTCAGCGAGGTACCGGGGTACACGCTGGCCACGGGCGGACCATTCTTCCATGAGTTCGTCGTTTCGACTCCCAGTCCAGCGCACGAAGTCCTCGCCCATCTGCTTGAGCACGGCATTCACGGCGGATTCGATCTCGGCAAGGTCGATCCGACACTCGATCGCTCGCTGCTGATGTGCGCGACCGAGACGAACACGAAACAGGGAATCGACCGTCTGGTAGAGGCCCTGCCGCGCTAGGGCCGGGCTCTAGGCGCTCAATCGAGATTCGAGGCGACGGGACTGTTATACTCGCTCGCTGTCGTGCGTTCCGGCCCTCAGGTCTCGGGCGCCAGGGGAGAGCCGGGGCGGAACCGCCCCGTGCTCGGCGTGCTGTGTTCACGGAGCGCTCGTGGCAAAACCAATCGTTGCAATCGTCGGTCGGCCAAACGTGGGCAAGTCCACGCTGTTCAACCGCTTGATCGGTGAACGGCGCGCCATCGTCGAGGACGAGCCGGGGACAACCCGCGACCGCGTCTATGGCACGACCGACTGGGGCGGAGTCGAGTTCACGCTTGTCGATACGGGCGGTCTGCAGGACGACCAGGAAGTCGAAACCGAATCGTTCACCCAGATCGCCCACCACACGCGCGAGCAGGCCCACGTCGCCATCGGCGAAGCCGATGTCATCGTCTTCATGGTGGACGCGCGGACAGGGGTCAACGCGGGTGATCATGAAGTCGCCGACATGCTGCGGCGCGCCGACAAGCCGACGATTCTCGTGGCGAACAAGGCCGACAGTCTGGCCCGCCGTGACGCCGCGGTCGATTTTTACGAGCTCGGTCTCGGGGATCCGATCGCCATCTCGTCGTATCACGGAAGTGGCACCGGCGACCTGCTCGATCGGGTGGTGGAAGCGCTTCCCGAGGCCGAGCACGAAGAGGAGCCGGAGGGCCCGGCTATCGCGATCGTGGGGCGGCCGAATGTCGGCAAGAGCCGGCTGCTCAACGCGCTGCTGGGCCAGGAGCGATCGATCGTCAGCGACGTCCCGGGGACGACCCGCGACTCGCTCGATACAGTGTTCGTCTGGGCTGGTCAGCCCATCACGCTGATCGACACGGCCGGTATCCGGCGCCGGGGCCGAATCGATCGTGGCATCGAGCAATACAGTGTCCTGCGGTCGATGCGCGCGATCGACCGCGCGGACGTCGTGCTGCTGGTCATCGACGCGACCGAGGGCTTCACCTCCCAGGATCTTCACATCGCCGGATATATCGCCGAGCAAAAGAAGGGCGTTGTCGTCGTCGTCAACAAGTGGGACCTGATCGAGAAGGACTCCTCGACAATGGAGGAGTACCGGCAGCAAGCGGGGGCGGCGCTCGACTTCATGCCCTACGCGCCGCTGGTCTTCGTCTCCGCGAAGTTCGGGCAACGGGTGCAGCAGGTGATGGATACCGCGCTCGCGGTGGTGAGCGAGCGCCACAGACGCGTGCCAACAGCCGCGTTGAACAAGATGCTGAAAGAAGCCGTCGCCGCGCACCCGCCGCCGAGCAAACCTGGGAAATGGCTGAAGTTTTTTTATGCGACCCAGGCCGACGTCTCTCCGCCGACCTTCATTCTCTTCATGAATGATCCGACGCAGATCCACTTTTCGTACCGGCGGTACCTGGAAAACAAGCTGCGCGAGACGTTCGGTTTCACCGGTACCGCGATCAGGATGAGTTTCCGCGGGCGGGACGAAGGTCGCTGACGTGCCGGGCCCGCTGGCCGGCGTGGCACTGGTCGTTGCGTCATTTCTGATTGGTGCGATTCCGTGGGGCTATCTCGTCGGCAAGGCGAGCCGCGGCATCGACCTGCGGGCGGTCGGCAGCGGCGGCACCGGGGCCACCAACGTGCTGCGCGCCATGGGGCCGCGAGCATCGGCTATCGTCGCATTGCTCGATATCCTGAAGGGACTGCTGCCCGTCCTCTTTGCCAGGTCGGCCGGGTTCGACGCGATTTGGGTGGCCACCGCGGCTGTGGCTACGGTCGCCGGGCACTGTTGGTCGCCGTTCATCGGATTCAAGGGTGGGAAAGGTGTCGCTACGGGCGCCGGAGCCGCGATCGCGCTCTTTCCATATGTGCTCGTCATCGTGCCAGTGATGGCCCTCGTGGTCTGGACGACGAAGTACGTCTCGCTCGGCTCGTTGATCGCCGCCGGATTTGGCTCGCTGCTCGCAGTCGTCTGGGCGGCCGCGGGCAAGCTCGAATGGCCGTTCGCCATCGCCATTGTGGCCATCGCGGGAATCATCGCGGTTCGCCACGAGGGGAACATTCGGCGTCTCGTGCAGGGTAGCGAGCGGCGGATCGGCGAGACGATCTCGCTCTAATTGAGTGGAGAGCGGGCGACGCAGGCGTCGCCCCTACAGGGGTGCGGGACCAATTCCCCTCGACAGCGCGTGAGATTCGTCACGACACGCACTTAGACCGCTCGTCGACTGGCGGCGACCTCATAACCGCCGGGGAATCGCTGTCTCCAGGCCCAGGCCGAGGAGACCATCTCGTCAAGACTCGAGCGCCGCGGTTGCCAGCCAAGAACTTCCTGCGCCCGCGACGCGTTTGCCACCAGGATGGCCGGGTCACCCGGCCGGCGCTCGGCGTAGATTGTAGGAACCGGGACACCGGTAACGCGTTCGACGGCGTCGAGGACTTCTCGCACCGACGCGCCTCCCCGCGTACCCAGATTGATGGCACCTAGCAAGGTGCCGCCGGCAACAACATGGTCGAGAGCCAGTAAATGGGCGTCGATCAGGTCCTCGACGTGAACGTAGTCGCGAATGGCGGTTCCATCGCTCGTCGGAAAGTCCGTGCCGAAGACGGAAAGTGGTTCGCGCCATCCGGCGGAAGCGTCGAGCGCGCTCGGGATCAGATGGGTCTCCGGCCGGTGATCTTCGCCGACGTCCCCGGAGGCGCCAGCGACATTGAAATAGCGCAGTGCGGCGTAGGCGAGACCATAGGCCCCGGCATATGACGCGACGGCCCGCTCGGCGGCGAGCTTGGAGGCGCCGTACGGGTTGATCGGCTCAAGAGGGGCATCTTCGGCGATGGGGACTCTGAGCGGGATTGCCATAGACCGCGGCAGTCGAAGAGAAGACGATCGCCGATACTCCGGCGTCGCGCATGGCGTCCAGGACGTTGAGCGTGCCCCCGGTGTTGACCCGCCAGTACGGTGCGGGGTCGCGGACTGACTCGGGCGCGATGGTGAGCGCCGCGAAATGGAGCACGGCATCCGGGCGGAATTGATGGAGCGTGGAGGTCACGGCGGAGCGATCGCAGATGTCGATCCGCGCCAGCGGCACGCCATCAGGAAGCGCCTGCTCGTGGCCATTGATCAGGTTGTCGATGACGACAACATCATCTCCCCGCGCGACAAGGCGCGCGACGGCAGTGCTCCCGATGTACCCGGCGCCTCCGGTGACGGCGACTCGCACGTTTCCTCCTATCTGCACCCACCTGGGCCGCTTCACGTCCAAGGTCCAGATTGTAGAATCGACGCTGACCGCGCGTTCCCGCTCGACGGACCGACCGCTACATTGAGCAAGATAGGAGCCACCGATGCTCGAACTGTCGAGAGCGTCCCATCTGGACACTGATGCCGACGTCGCCGGGGCGATCGCGCGTGAGGAGGGCCGCCAGCGTGATGGGGTAGAGCTGATCGCCTCGGAGAATTTTGTCAGTGGCGCGGTTCTGGAGGCGGTTGGCAGCGTACTGACGAACAAATACGCCGAAGGGTATCCGGGGAAGCGGTACTACGGAGGCTGCGAATTCGTCGACGAGGTGGAGCGCCTGGCCATCGAACGAGCGAAGCAATTATTCGGCGCCGGCCACGCCAACGTGCAACCACATTCCGGCTCGAACGCAAATCTCGCGGCCTACCTCTCATTTCTGGAACCCGGAGACCGGATCCTGGGGCTCAGCTTGGCGGAAGGCGGTCATCTCACGCACGGCCACGCGGTGAACTACTCGGGACGGCTATTCGAGCCTCATTTCTTCGGGGTCGACGTTACCACCGGCTTGATCGATTACGACGAGGTGGCGAGGCGGGCGCAGGAGGTGCGGCCGCGGGCGATCATCGCCGGCGCCAGCGCGTACAGCCGGCAGCTGGACTACGCGCGTTTTCGGGCGATCGCCGACGACGTGGGCGCGTACCTCTTCGCCGACATCGCACACCCGGCAGGTCTGGTGGCATCGGGATTGCACCCGAGCCCCATCCCGCACGCGCACGTCACCATGACGACGACACACAAGACGCTGCGCGGTCCGCGGGGCGGCATGATCCTGTGTGCCGAAGAACACGCCAAGGCGATCGACAAGTCAGTCTTCCCGGGTCTGCAAGGCGGTCCGTTGATGCACGTGATCGCCGGCAAGGCGGTTGCGCTGGGCGAGGCGCTTTCTCCAGCGTTCCGCGACTACTCCGCGCGGATCATCGAGAACGCGCGGGCGATGGCCGCGGAGCTCGCGGAGCGCGGTCTGCCGATCATCTCGGGAGGGACGGACACGCACTTGATGCTGGTCGACGTGGGAGCGAGAGGTCTCAGCGGGAGCAAGGCCGAAAAACTGCTCGACCACGTCGGAATCACCTGCAACAAGAACACGATCCCGGGAGATACCCGTTCACCGGCGCAGGCGAGCGGGATTCGCCTGGGAACTCCGGCGGTGACGACGCGCGGGTTCGGGCCCGAGGAATGCCGGGTGGTGGCTGGTTACATCGCCGACATCCTGGAAGCGCCCGAAGACGAGACCGTTCAGGCTCGGATCGCGGAAGACGTGCGGGGAATGATGGAGCGTTTCTCGCTGCCGGGAGTGCCTCGTCTGAACTGAGAGGGAGCGCACGGTGAAGGGCACGGCATGCCGTGCCCCTACCAGGCCGCGGCGGGCTGCAATCGTCTCGTGGCCGTCCGTTGTTGCTTTGGTGCAGTCAGGCGACCGGCAAGCAGGGTGATGATCAGCTCACAGACCCTGAGGAGTCACTGCAGGAGCAGCTCGAACCTGAGCTGATCGTGCTCCGACGAGGCGAGTCTTCGATTTACCAGGTGGTAGAGCCCGACGAGGAAGCCACGAGTGTGGGGACTCAAGGCGGTGCCGACGACGGCGCCCGCGAGCCCACCAACAAGCGTGCCAAGGATGAATGGGCCGACGCGAGAGCCGGCGGGCCCCTGAGTGGCCGTCGTTGCCGGATCTAGCGGCGAACTCGAATCGGATGGCTGGTCAATGTGTCTCAGCACCTGCTCACACTCCCGAAACCGCGGCGCGGGTCACCGTCGACTCACTGAATGGCCAGAAGCGTCGGCGCCTCGGCCCATAGATCTTCCAGGCGGTAGAAGTCCCGCTGGTCCTCGGAGAAGATGTGGACGAGCACGTCCCCGAAGTCGAGCACGATCCAGCCGCTGGTGGCAGCGCCTTCGACGCGCTGGGGGCGAATACCGGCGTCGGCCATGCGCTCGGCGACGGTGCGATTGATGGCGCGCAGCTGACGCTCGTTGGCGCCGGCCGTGATCACGAAGTAGTCGGCAAACGGTGATAGCTCGTGGATGTCGAGCACGACGGTATCGCGAGCCGGTGTGTCGCTGATGATGTCCGCCAGGAGCAGGGCTCGCTCTCGCCCCGCTTCAGGCGTTGCGGTGCTGCCGGCTGTTCCGACCCCCTCGAGTTCGACCTCTGGCGACACCCGTTGCTCCTGAAATAGCCGCGAGACTGGCGAAACGTGGTGGGCCCGGCAGGGATCGAACCTGCGACCCTGGGGTTATGAGCCCCGTGCTCTACCACTGAGCTACAGGCCCACGGCTGACGGTGACGCTCCACTGCACATGCGGTCGACGAATGACGCGGCCGGGGCACATCGGCCGTCATCCGCACGGCACGGCTGAATTGTACAGAAGTTGTGTCAGCCGGCATCGGCTATTGGTTACTGGCTATCGGTAGTTCGGGAGCTGGGTCATGGGGGGTGGGCCGATCTTACTGAACTTCTGAGGGATCGGGGTGGCCGGGAAGTTCGACGGCGCTCGCAGTGGACGACCAGACCCAACGACCGCCTGCGACCCGCTCCTTGCCAATGCGCACGCCTTCGAGCTTTCGGGCGGCATAGAGAAGATCGCGACCGAGACCGGCTTCGCTGGCCTCGCGCAAGATTTCTCGGCCGGGGCGGGGGCCCTCGGCGAGGGCGGCGCGCAGCCACTCCTGGGACTCGGTGAGGAGCGAGCGCGGCGCGACTCCGGGGGCAGATTCGCGCAGCAACTGGTCTCCCTTCCAGTCACTCTCGCCGTCCCAAACGACGCGGGCAACGTGGCTATCGGTAGCAGCTAAGGCGGAATGCCAGCGAGGGCGGGGGGCGGCCCAGGTTGTCTTTGGTCGAGGCCAGAATGCGGCGCTCGGGATTGTCGGGATCGGCGGCGAGGTCAACGGCGAGGGATATGACCGGTGGCGGCTCAATTTGCCTTCGTTTGAGGGGCTTCGTGGAATATTCCGTGGAACGAGAGCGGGTGCGGCCAGCGGCAGCCACCGGCATCGAGCGAAATTCGGCAAGGTTGCGTGGGTTTCAGGGGAGCGGGGGACGAGACTCGAACTCGCGACAGCCTGCTTGGAAGGCAGGTACTCTACCAACTGAGTTACCCCCGCGTTGGTCCCAGTTAGTGTACGCGTGGCCTGGTTTGGGCGGCAACTGCTGCCGACCGCCGAGCCTGGCGGTGTGCTGGGCGCACCCTGCTGACGCTGACAGTGGATCCTTGCCGGTACGGCACTTGCGTGTACGGACACCGCGAGGCAATCGCGCTATCGCAGGTTGGTAGTACCCGCAATGCTTCCGGCGCTTCGTTTGGGAAGGGTTGTCACGGGCTAGATCGAACGGTATTCATGCAGCGTCGTTCCTTGTTTCGCGCCCTGATTGGTGGGGCGCTGGGAGTCTTCGGTAGTCCAGCTCGCGAGGCACGCGGGGAAGAGTGGATCATCTCGACCATCTACGATGCGGCCGGCAGACACGGCGTTTCGGGGGACTGGCTGCTCAATACCGCCGTTTGCGAGAGTCAGCTCGACCCCTGGGCCTACAACGAAATGACCGGCGACGTCGGCCTCTTTCAGTTCAAGCCTTCAACCTGGGCGGAGTGGGGGGCGGATCCGTCCGCCATCTGGGATGTCTGGAGTCAAGCCGACATGGCGGCCTGGGCGTTTTCGGTCGGCTTGCATTCCCACTGGTGCTGCTCGGGAACGTGGCAAGGCGAAGAATGCATCTGGCGGTGACCAGGGCCAGAGATTCCGGGTGTTCAGAGCTTGACGGATGCGCCGCCGGAGGCTCTCGTACGGGCGATGAGCGCAGGTTTCAGGTCGGTACGAGTGTGCGCAAGTAACGACGAGAGTCCTCGCAGGCTGCTATGAAAAACTCGCCGAAAAACCCGAACGGACGCGGAACGGGTTTTCATGCCGTGGTGATGCCCCACCGGGGCATGCTACTCGGAATGACACGTCTCCCGCGGCAGGCTCGGAATGACGGGTCTCGCGCGGCGCGCTCGACGTTTGTGGTTTGACGTCATGCTCAGCGGATGGCGCAGACCGAAACGTCACCCAAGGTGGAGCGGGCGACGCAGGCGTCGCCCCTTGTAAGTTAGGCATGGAGCTCACGCCCGCGTCGCCCCTGGGGCCACACGCCCGTTGCGTAGACCGGGGAACTCCGGCGGGCCGGCGCGGCCACCGGACAGTGTCGAGGTCTGCGACGGCCGCTTCACACAAGGCCGGTGCGCGTCGCCCGACGGGAGATCGGCTCCATTGTCCCATCCGTGTCCGTGCAAGGAGGATCTCCGATGTTCATCGGTATCGATGTTGGCGCCAAGCACCTAGATGCGGCCGCGGCCACCGCGCGAGACGGCGCGGCTGCCAGCGGCGCGTGCCCAATACGGCCGAGGGCATCACCACGCTCGTCGCGGCCTCAGCGACCTCATGCCGCACGCTGGTCGTGCTGGAAGCGACCGGCACCTACCACCGGCCCCTCCTGGCGGCCTGCTGCTCGCGCAGCTGCCGGTCGCCGTCGTCAATCCCGCGCAGGTGGCCGCCTTCCGCACCAGCCGGCTGGGTCGCCACAAGACCGATCGCGCCGATGCGCAGTTGCTGGCCCGCTTCGCCGCGCTGCATCAGGCGGAGCTGCGCCGGGCCACGCCGGATGAGCCAGACTTGGCGCGGTTGCGTGCCCTGGTCGGCTATCGGGACGATCTGGTCGCGCGGCGCACGGCCATGCGCAACCAGCAGCATGCCGCGCAGTGGGCCGGGGAAGCGGCGGTGGTGACCTGGCTGGCGGCCGACCTGACGGCCATCGCGGCGCGCCTGACCGAGGTGGAGCAGGCGATTGCGGATCTGCTGGCGACGCGGTCCGAGACGGCGGCGCTGCACGGCCCAGGTCGGCGTCGGGCTCATGACCGCCGCTGCGGTGCTGGCCTATCTGCAGGCTGGGGTGCTGGGCAATCCCAAGGCGGCAGCGGCCTATGCCGGCGTCCATCCCCGCCATGAGCAGTCCGGGCAACGGGACCGCAGTCGCCTCAGCAAGCAGGGCTGTCCTGCCTTGCGCCGCTATCTCTATCTGGCGGCCCTGGCGGCCATCCGCTGGGACCCCGAGATCGCGGCCTGGCCTACGCGAGTCGGACACGTTGTCCACGTCCGCCCGCGAGTCGGACGCGTTGTCCACGTCCGCCTTTGAGCATGGGGCGGGTCAAGCGCCTGGCGCGGTCAGCGCGACAGGCTGGAATCGGCTGGCTATCTCGTTGGTCTGCCTAACGGTCGTAGAGGCAGGTAGCTCAGGGGCGAGCCGGTGGCTTGGGGCCAGAGTCAGCGCCTCGGGGTGAGAGCGCTTCGAGCAGCATCGGCTCGAGCAGTCCCCGGTCGCGCAGGGTCTTGACCAGGCGGTGGCCGCCCCGGTCGTGCTCGTGGATCTCGACGCCGCCACGGCCGGCGACGCGGTGGGCGTGGAACAGGTCGAGTGAATCGTCGGTACTGACGTGGATCTGGAAGCGGGTCTTGCCCGCGTCCTGGGGCAGAACGTCGAGGAGATCGAGTGTGTCGGAACGACCCGCTATAGCCTCGTGCAGGGCATCGATCTGCTCCGGCCAGCGCGAGTCTCCGGCTAGCCGGCGGTTCTCGGCGTCGATAAAGGTCTGCGGCGAAAAGGCGATGACTTCTTCGGCGCCACACCAGGCGCCAAAGAGGAGCGCGGCGAACCCTCCGGCGGAGGCGCCGGCCATCACGACTCGTTCCACGGAAGCCCGCTCGATTGCCGCTCTGAGGAAGGCGCGCACCTCGGCGGCCGAATCCCCGACGCCGGGGATGCCACGCTGATACCAGCCCCGGCGGGGATCACGCAGAAACGCCTTCTTCGCCGGAAACCCGGCGGTGAGCCGGAAAAACTCGAAGACCGGCATGCTGACGCCGCCGGCGATACCGCCAAATAGCACCAACAGCGTTGAACTGCGGGTCTCGAGGTCGAGCACGACGTGAGCGCCGGGATGCGAGAGGAGCGAATCAAAGTCGCCACTGAGCACGTCGGACATCAGGATCTGGAGAATCGAGCGAGCATTTGGGGAGCAGGGCGGTGAGGGAGACGGCGCACGGTCGGGGTGAGAGGACTCGAACCTCCGGCCTCGGCGTCCCAAACGCCGCGCGCTACCAACTGCGCCACACCCCGGTATGGGTCACTTCGAGTATACGGACGGGTCATCAGGGGTGTCAAAACCTCGAGCATGCCTGCACTAGCCGCCGATCCGCCGGTAGATTCGGGTATTTCCCGCGCGAAACGCCTCTTCCCAATGCGGAGTCTCGCTCCTCCAGCAGCGGCGGGATGTCATAGGGGCCGGCGGTCTCGCATTCGGTCTGCCAGTCGCCCGACTCATACTCCCCGAGGAAGAGCCAGGTGACCCCATATGTATCAAACAGCGGGCTGTCAGGATGGGCGAACATCTCGGCGACGTCAGCCTCTCGGCGACCGATCTGATCAAGAAGCTCCGGCTGTCCAGCACGCCATTGTCGCTGATGATTATTCCCCCAGCCGATGACCGTCGGTACGCCCGTGAAGGCGGAAACGCGGTTGAATGGCAACCGGTCGAATGGAAGGTAAGAGCACCCCGCGGCTTCCAGCACGACGTCTCCAGGCGCGGCGTGTTGGCCCAGCCAGCGGATGGCGGCGGTCTCGTCGGGATCCGTTTCCTGGGCAAAGGCGAGGCCATCCAGTCCCTGCCAGGCCGCGAACCGGTCCGTCCATTGAGACGAAGCGATTGCCGGGTAGACGGCTCCAGCCAGGAGGGTCGCGACCGTTGCCGCCGCCAGCAGCGCTCGCGGCCAGGCAGCTGCCGACGCTGCTTTCCAGAGGAGGACGACCGTCACCGCCGTCGCGAGGGCAAACAGCGTCCAGGTCTGGTAGTAGAACTTGAACAGCGTGTTCATGCGATCGTCGAATGCGTCCCGGATGTAGACGATCTCGACCCCGATCGACAGCGCCCAGCCAATCGAGAAGAGCAGCAGGGCAAACGACCGCGGCCGGTCCTCGGTCGAACCGCGCAGCTGCGAAATTGCCAGGGCGAGCGGAATGCCGCAGAGCGGGATCACGGGAGCCGAGAGGAGCACTCCGGGCACGATGGTCGCGGTGAAGACAACGAGCAGGGCGAGGAGCGTCGGACGCCACGACGCGCTCCAGGCCCGAACTGCCCCGAATACCACCAGGGTGACACCGAAGATGTAGGGAACCCCGAAGATCGTTAGATACTCGATGATCGACGTGCGCTCGCCTCGATGCAGACCGACGGCAGCGATCAGGCTGGAGATAACGGGTAGGTCGGCGATGCGGGGTGGTAATCCGAGTGCGCCACCGGCTGTCGGTGGCACATAGCTCGCCAGAAACGGTAACCAGGCCACGATGGCGGATGCACCGAGAAGAAGAAGCGGTCTCCATGCGCGACTCAAGGAGTCCCCCGCACCGCACCAGACGCCAATGGCGACGATCAGCAGGAAGGCCGGCAGGTCCCAGGCATTGAGCGCGTACAGCGAGCCGGCGAACGCGCCGCTGATGCCGACGCGCGCCAACCAGCCGCGGTCAGCGTCACTCGCATCACGAGCTTGCACTTGCCGGGCAAGGTTCCAGGCCAGGCCGACCGCGACGACGGTGAAGGGCAGGGCCATCAGGTGGGGATGGAGATCCCCGAGCAGGAAACTGAAGAACGGAAACTCGTTGATCGTCTCGGTCGCCGGAAACGAACATTGATTGTCGACGCGGGCACCGTCGCAGACGATCCGGCTGGAGCGCCAGCCGATACCGGTGACGCTGTCCCACCACCATGCGGAGACGGTACCGGACGGGTCCCGGATCAACCGCCAGGGAGCGTAGAGATTTCCCGATAGCGCGAGCGCGACCATGGCGAACAGCCCGCCGGCCGCGGCGAGGCGAGGTCCCAGTGAAGGTCGGACCGCGTTCCACGCCACGCCGAAGGCGGCCACGGCAGTCGTACTGAAGATCGTTGCCAGTGCCAGGTTGAACGCGATCTCGGGGGCGACTCCTGACACGCGACCGACGGCGCCGTGGAGGAGGTAGCCAAGGTAGTAGTAGTTGATCGGCTCTCCGACGAACCACGGATCCGGGGGAGGAATGGAGACCGCCCGGGCGCTGCTGGCGAGGAACGCGATGTCCATTGGCTTCTCGGTGCCAAGGATCCGCGGCGTGTAGCCGCGAAGCCAGATGTAGGCGGCGAAGAGGAGCAGTGAAGCGCCTTCGACAAGGACCAGACTTCGCAACCAGGTGCGGTCGGCCTGGCGGCGCCGGATGACAAGCAGCCAGCCCAGCACGGCGGCGACGATCACGACCACCGTCACCAGGGAGCCGCTGAACGGCGTCAGCTCGAGTGAAGCGAGCAACCACGCGGGGTAGACGGCGGCGAGCATGGCGATCGGTCGCGCCAGCGTTGCTCCGCGGTCCGGAAGGCCGCGGCAGAGCCAGGAAACGGCCGGGGACCAGGCCCAGGTCACGGCCGCCAGGACGAGATACCACCGCCCCGCAGCTTCGACCCAGCTCACGCTTGGTGTGCCACGTCAGGCCGGACGCACGGGAAGGACGTGATAGATCGTGGTGCCACGCGACTGGTGAGCGACTTCGAGGGTGGTCCCGACCATGGCGGCGAACGCCTCGATCCCCGCTGCGGAGCCAGCCGGCGTGCATTCGTTGTTAGCAATCGGATAGATCCGCTCCAGCTCGCCGACGACGACGTACTCCACGTTGTAGCGGCGCAGGATCGATGCCTTCTGGTCGGTATCGGTCGAGGTATAGAGCGTTTCCACGTCCGCCACCCGGGCCGGCAGGGTTTCCGGATAACGCTGCTGCTGCTCGTGACGTTCCCAGCCGATGATCGTCGGTAGACCAGTTGCCGCGGAGATCCTACTGCCGTTGCACCGGTACGGTCCGATCGATGCTTCGGCAACGACGGGAGTCCCAGAGACATTGGCGAAGAACCAGGCGATGGCGTCCGCGTCTCCAGCGTATGGAATTTTCCCGTAGGCCGGACTGCCGATGACGGGCACGGTTCCGGCATTCATCCACGCGAATGCATTGAGCGTACCGACCGGCGACCCGGGCTTGAAGCGCTGCGCCAGGCGTGGTCCGGTGGCCACGAGGGGATAGATCAGCGAGGCAAGGAGCACCAATAGGGTGGCGGCTGCTCCCAGGCGCGCCCAGGCGCCGCGAATGGTGGGGAATGCCCGGGTCGACGAGCGGGAACGGACAGCTCGGCGCAGCTCCTGAATCATGAGCGCGAACAGGGCCGCGCCGGCCAGGCTGAAGAGAACCCAGACCTGGTTGTAGAACTTGAAGACCGTGTTCATGCGGTAGGCCGTGGTGGCGATCAGATCGTCGGCGATCACGACGACCTCGACGCCGGCGGCGGTGAAGGCGGCCGCCGCCGCCAGCAGGCAGACGAAGCGATCGCCGCGGCGGTCCAGCCGCAGCCAGCCCACCGCCGCGGCGCCGCCCAGGGCAATGAGCAAGCCGAAGACGGCGCGGCCGGCGAGGATGCTGGACGCGGCGATCAGCGCCGAGATCGGGATGAGCAGTGCGGCAAATCGTCTACTCCAATCGCGTTGCCCGTCGTTGTGTGTCGTCAGTGTCCAGGCGGCGAGCAGAGGTGGACCGCAGAGGGCCGAGACGACAAGGAGAGCGCCGGCAGTCTGTGCCACCGAACTACGACCAACGACGAGCGCGACGACACCAAGCGCTCCCAGCGCCAGCACGCCCAGCGTCGAGGCAGTATTGAGAAGATGTTCACGACGCCGTGGCAGCAAGAGAACGACGAGCCCCAGGGCGGCAACGACGATCAGCCCGCCCAGGTGACTCAGGAACTGGATGGGATCGGTGGGGTCGCGGACAAGCGCAAGCTGACTGAAGAGCGCAACGAAATGGAGGTGGAAGGGGAGGAAGAGGAGCCACGCGCCGCCGAGCGAAAGCAGCGATCCGGCGGCCAGGGCGAACAGGCGTCGCGAGATCGGCTTCACACCCGCCGTGGCCATGAAAATGGATGCGATTGCGAGTACGGCGTAAACCGGCACATCCCAGGCATTTGTCGCGCTCAGGGTGCCGAGGAGCAGAGCCAGGGTCGTCAACCGGGCGACGGCCGGTAGACGGGGCGTCTCCGATACGCGGGTTGTGGCGATGGCCAGGCAGGTGGCAATGGTGGCAACGGTCAAGGGTAAGGCGACCACGTGCGCGTGGAGGTCCGCGTACAACCCGGTGAAGTAGGGAAACTCCGTGATCACGTGGTCGATGGCGCGGCTACCACCCCAGGTCCAGAAGAGGAACGGATCGAATCGCACCGGGATGCCTTCGAGCAGGCGGTGGAGCGCCGAGAGATTTCCCAGCAGGCAGAGAGCGATGACGCCGCACCAGCCGCCGAGAAGAGCCATCCGCGACGACCGGGTCAGTCCGCGGGCGAGGGCAGCGGCGACCGTGAACCCACCGCCGGCCAACATACCAATGAACGTGGGCAACGCGAGATTGAAACCGACCTCAGCTGGAATCCCGGTGGCCTTGAGCAGGAAGGCGACCAGATAGAACCCGTAGTAGTAGTAGTTCAGGTAGCCATCGCTGAACCACGGGTCGTAGGGCGGAAAGTACGCGCTGCGGGCGATGGCATTGATCTGGGCGAACTCCATCGCTTTCTCACCGCCCCAGAACGGATGCCAGCTGTCGGGATTGATCAGTCTGAACGCGAGGAAGATGAGAAATACGAGCCAGAACGCAGCTTCGGCATGGAGCCAGGTGAGCCGAGTCGAGGAGTCGAGGAGACCGTTGCCGCTGGCAGGAGTCGAGAAGCGTGGGCGACTGCTCGACGCCTCGACTGGTCTATTCGCGTGCCGCTCGAATCGCCATCCGATAGCGCCGATCGCCGCAATTGCAAGGACAACCCAGACGGCCCGGAAGCGGAAGAACTCCAGGCTGGCGCCCAGCCAGACCGGGTAAGCGGCGGCAACCAGGGCCAGGGTACGGGCCAGTCCCCAGCCCTGATCCGGGAACATCGGAAACAGCATTCGCGCGATTGGCAAACCGACGGCCAGGAGGACCAACACCAGCACGCTCCAGACCACGATGGCTACCGGAGTCGCAGCTGTGATCGCCGCGCTCCAGCGGCCATCGGCGACGGAGGGGTTCTCCCCGACGGGGCCATCGAGCAGCAGGGTCGGCATTGCCGGCTCGCGAGCTGGGTACCAGGGACGTTGCAGGGCCCAGGACATTACGGCGTCGTATTCAGCGCGGGCAAGCTGTGCCGTGCGCTGGAAGACCGTGACGCGGGGGTGGTCGTAGTTGATGAACGACTCGTCGGCCCGGCGGTCGTCTATGGCCACGTTGCCGATGGCGGGAGAGCGCTCGAACCTGGCCATCGGTTGGAACCCCAGCGCGCCATCGTCGAGCTGTGAGAAATACCGTCCCTGGACGGGATAGCGCCACGGCGCCGCCCGCATAGCCGACTCCACTCGCTGGGAGGATTGGACGATGTAGTCGGCACGAGAGATTCCGGCGTAGATGGCATCCCGCGCTTCGGCAGGTGGCAGATCTCGATAGAGATCGAGGGTGATCGTGCCAAAACCGAACGAGGCGGGAGAGAGGGCATAAGCGAGCGACCGTGGCAATGCGTCATCCCAATACTCGGCGGTCAGGTTCGCGCCCGGCGGGATGGCGCTGTAGATCCAGCGCGAGGCCGTGAGTCTTGGGTTCTCGTGGGCGTAGATCGAGAGGAAGGCGCCGGTCCAGGCGAACGTCAGGGTCAGGGCCAGCAACGGCACTGCAAGGCCTGGCATCCGCGGCCACGTGAGACGCACCGCACCGCTGAGTTTCGATAGAGCGAGCGCGGCGCTGACGGCGAACACGGGCGCAAGGGGCTCCAGGTAGCGCAAGAACTTGACGTCCGCGACCAGGAGCACGCCGCCGTAGACGGCGATCCAGGAAGCGAGGATGATCGCCGTCGTCGACCTTCCGCGAAGGGCGAGACCGAGGAGGAGGGCGATACCGGCGATCGACAGCAGGCCCGCGGCCGGGCCATATCCCCAACGGAGAAATTGCTCGAGCTGGTAGGCGAGCGGCACGGTACCGGCATAGACACGGGTGAAGGGGACGTCGAAGACACCCGAGACGATGTCGGCCTGGGTTCGCAACGATTGCAGGTAGACCTGAGGGCGAAGCAACGCATACGGCTCGAAGGCGAAAAACGCGGCTACAGCGGAAACGGCCGCCGCGACTGCGTTGACCAGCAGTGATCGTGAGACCGATGGCATGTGCCGACGATCGAAGCGACGCGCGGCGTCGATGACCAGCGCGGTCGCGATCGGAACCGCCAGCGCGAAGACGCTCCCCTTGGTCGCCATGGCCAGGCCGAACGCGGCGCCGGCCGCGGCGAATCGCAGCACGCGCCCGTCTCGGGCCGCGGTCACGCAGGCAAGCAGGCAGAGCGCCACGAAGAAGGTCAGCCAGCTGTCGGTGGTGAAGAAGTGCGCGAGCTGGATCGACATTGGCGCGAGGGCGGCAAAGAGCGCGGCCATCAATCCCACGGCGCGACCGCCGAGGGAGGTACCGAGAGCGGCGATGGGGAGTATCGTCAGCGCGCTCAGCGCGGCGGAGATGGCCCGTCCCACGAGGTAGGCGCGGTCCATGGCATTCCAATCGACGCCGGTCAGTCGGGAAAGGGCCCAGGCGACCGCGTCGGTCACCCAGAGCGGGAGGGCTCCGTAGGCGAACTCGCGAAACTGGCCGCTCACTGGATCGGCTGAGCGCGGATTCAGGCCACTGCGCGCCGGATCGAGGAGCGTGCCGAGGTCGGGTGGCCAGTCGAATCGGATGCGATCGATCAGCACGATCTTGGCGATGAAGAGCTCGTCAGGGTGCAGATCGGCGCCGTCGTCCCAGTCGATGCCGTAGAGGCGCAACGCCAGGGCCGCCAGGAAGACAATCGAGAGCGCTACGGCCCAGATGTCGTGTCTCGGTAGGCGAAGGCGCCGCCGGATTACCATCATGGGCGCGATTCTAGGCAGGCGCGGGTTCAGGGTCGAACTTCACGACGCGCGCTGAGAGGCACGCTATTGCGAGTCGTCTTCTTCGGATCACCGAAATTCGCGGTACCGACGCTGCAGTCGCTGGCGACGAATCCAGCGTTCGAGGTGGCACTGGTCGTGACCCAGGCCGCAAAGGGGGCGTCGCCGGTCGAAGTTGCGGCGGAAGACCTCGGCCTGCCGGTCTACAAGCCGGAGACACTGCGCGATGCCGCGTCCCGCGAGCCATTGATCGCGGCCGCGCCGGATCTCTTCGTGGTGGCTGCCTTTGGATTGATCTTTCGCCAGCGGACGATCGACATCCCTCGCCACGGCTCGATCAACGTCCATCCTTCGCTGCTGCCGAAGTACCGCGGGGCGAGTCCGATCGTGGCCGCGATTGCGGCGGGAGATCGTGAAACCGGTGTGGCGCTGATGGTGATGGATGCGGGTATCGACACTGGAGCTGTCGTTTCTCAAAAGCGGGCCACGATCGCCGACGACGATACGAGCGAATCGCTCGGTGGCCGGCTGGGGCTTATTGGCGCGGAGATGGCGGTCCGCGACATCCCGCGCTGGGTCAAGGAGGAGCTGGTTGCCTCGCCGCAGCACGGTTCGCAGGCCAGTCTGACGCGCACGCTGACCAAGGCTGACGGCTGGATCGACTGGACGCGGCCGGCGGCGGAAATCGAGCGTCACATCCGGGCGATGTGGCCGTGGCCGCGCGCCTGGACGACCGTCCACGGATCGCCGATCCAGATTCATGGCGCCAAGGTTGTGGGCGCAGACCACGAAGGGCACGATCGTGGAGCCGTTGTTTCAGAGCGGCGACGATTGATCGTGGCTTGCGGTGAAGATGCGCTCGAGATCGAGACCGTAGAGCCGGCAGGTCGGCGGACGATGCCGGCCGCCGCGTACTTGAACGGTTTGCGGACACCGATCGTTCGTTTCGGAGACGCCGGGGCGCCGGAGCCGGCACCGCCGTTGATCGTTCCGATCGAGACGTGATTTGGAAGGGGAACGCACGGGGGTGGCAACGAAACGTCCTTTGTGGGAGGGGGAGCCTCTTAAACTCTCTTATGCGGATAAGCTTTCTTATCCGCATAACGCATTCTGGCTCAGATCTGCCCGGGGGCTTCATCAGGCGCCGGGCGGTGCAAGTTGGACAATGCCTCGGACTTGATCCTCCGCGATCTGAAGCAGCGCTTGCTATGGGAAGCTCGCGCGTCTGCGTGCCACATGCGATTGCTGTCGATCGGCACTGACCGTATGCTCGGCATATTCCGTTGGCGAAGAACTGCGACTGGGAGGTCGAGTTCGTGTTCGAATTGGTGAAAGAGCTTAGCGAGTTGCCGGGTCCCACCGGGCATGAGGACGCGGTCCAGGATTGGGTCGAGCGCCGCTGGAGCGAGTTCGCGCAAGACGTACGGCGCACCCGGGTCAACAACATCCTCGCTCGCGTCGGCGGCATAGGGCGCCGTCTGGTGCTGGTTGCTCACGCCGACGAGATCTGTCTCATGGTGAAGAGTGTTTCCGATGAGGGCTTTTTGCACCTCTGGCCGTATTACAGCGATCAGCTGGGAAGGCCGCCGCGCTGGTTCACGCCACTCAATCAACCGGCGCTCGTGCTCTCTTCGGCCGGCGCCGTGCCGGGTGTGTTCGCGACGGCGAGTGGTCACGTTGTCGGTGGGCGGAATAGTCAGAAGGACCAGTTCGAATGGAATGACTGGTTTGTCGACATCGGCGCCCGATCGTGTGCTGAGGTGGAGGATCTTGGAATTGGACCGGGCGCTCGGGTGATCTGGAACCCCGAGACACGCCGGATCGGAAACAACATCACCGGCAAGGCGATGGATGACCGGGCCGCGCTGGCGATCGCGACCGCCGCCGGTGAAAAGCTAGCGACGAACGCGGAGCTTCCGTTCGAATTGTGGCTGGCGTCGACGGTCCAGGAAGAAAATGGGTTGCTCGGCGCGGCAAGCCTGGTCGACGAAATGTCGTTCGATTACGCGATCGCTCTCGACGTCGGCTTGACCGGCGATATTCCGGGACCGGACAAACGGGATTTTCCGTCCCGACTTGGAGCCGGACCGGTCGTCGTCTACCAGGACGCCCGCTGCCACTACTCCCGCCGCTTGAGCGACCGGCTCATCGATGTCGCGAAGTCGCAGGACATTCCTGTTCAGCGCGCGATCTTTCAGAACTACGGGAGCGACGGCGCCGAGCTCCTGCGGCGGGGCGTCGAAACAGCGTTGCTCACGTATCCAACCCGCTATACCCACTCGCCGATCGAAACTGTTGACGAGGCGGACCTGACACATATGGTGGATCTGCTCGTTGCGCTTGCGCTCTGTGGTGAGCAGCGACTGGAGAATAGCTTATGACAAGTGACGGCGGTTCCGGCACGTCTACAACGTCCGACGAAATGGCCGAAGTTCTCGGTCGGGTACAGCAAGTGGATCCGAACGCCGACGAATTAGCGGTACGCGGCTATGTGCGGGAGATGTCCGAGGCGAGCGCTCACCTCGATGCCGTCGATCTGAGTGATGTACCGCTGCAGATCGCCTTTTCAGCCTGGTGGCCGGAAGGATCCGGGTCATGAGCGTCTCGGATACGTCCCTGCTGGATCTTGGCATCCGGGCCATCGGCGACGGGTATCGGCGGCGGAAGTGGTCGCCGATCGCCATCGCCCAAGCGGCGCTCGAGCGGATCGAATCATCCGAACCCGCACTTCACGCCTGGGTGCTCGTCGACCCCGAGCAGGCGCTGGGAGCCGCCGCCCAAGCCGAGCAGGAACTCATGAGCGGAATGGATCGCGGTCCGCTGCACGGAATCCCGATCGGCATCAAGGATATTTTCGACGTCGCCGGTTGGCCCACCCGATGTGGCTCCGCTGCTCGAGAGGACGTCGCCCCGGCGGCGGCGAACGCCTGGTCAGTGCAGACGTTGATCGACGGCGGCGCCGTGATCCTGGGTAAGACGACCACCCAGGAGTTCGCGGCCGGCACCATCAGCCCGCCGGCGCGCAATCCGTGGAACCCAGGTCGTATTCCCGGCGGCAGCTCGGGGGGATCAGCGGCGGCGGTCGCGGTTGGCGCCTGCCTGGGAGCCATGGGCTCGGACACTGGTGGCAGCATTCGCATTCCGGCGGCGGCCTGCGGCGTGACCGGTTTCAAACCCGCGTTTGGCCAGCTCGACAGTGCCGGGGTATTTCCGCTGTCGTGGTCCCTCGATACCATCGGGCCGATTGCGCGGACCGTCGATGACACCTGGCTCATGTGGAACGCATTGTCGAACGTCGACTCCGCCGCCGCTCCTGAGCCGGGATTCAATCTTGACGGCCGATCGCACCGTGTTGGTGTCCCGCGGTCGTTCTTTTATGACGCGCTGCACCCGGACGTGCACGCGACCGTCGACGCGGCGATCGAGCGCATGCGCGACATAGGAGTGACGATTGTCGATACGCCGTGGCCGGATGCGGCAGCGGCGCGAGCGTGCGGGTTTATCATCAACCGGGTTGAGACTGCCGCGGTACACGAGCGAGTCGCGGTCGATGATCCGTCGCGCTTCTCGCGATACGGCAAGGATTTGAGGCTCCGGGTCGCGGCCGGCCGTACGGTCTCCGCCGCGCTCTACCTGAAGGCGACACGCGCTCGCGCGGTTCTCCGCGACTCGATGGCTCGCCTCTTTGCGCAGCACGCGATCGATGCCATGCTGACGCCGACATTGCCAACGGCGGCGATCGACGCAGATCGTCTTGTCATCGAAGGCACGGGACTCGACGAATCGGTCGGCGTTGCCTGGACCCGATTGACCATGGCGTTCAACGCGACTGGGCAACCGGTGCTGGCTATTCCCTGCGGACTCGACAGCGAAGGCTTGCCGGTGGGAATTCAGATCGCGGGAATCCCGGGGCAAGAGACGGCATTGTTCGAGACTGCCTCGTTGGTCGAACGCGCGTTGGACTTTCACCGGTCGCACACGCCCCTGGAGAAGGCCGAGGCAGGCTACCCAAGCGAAAAGGCGGTTCGATGATGTCGACTCCAGACGGTATCGCCGCCCGCGGCGGCCAGGCCCGTACCAATCTCGTCGTTGCCCTTCGCGAGTGTTGCGATCTGGCCGACGCCGTCGAATCGCTCGAAGGGCCAGAGCTCCTCGAAGTCCTGGTCTACCTGGACAGCCTGCGCTTCGTCATGGCGGAGTCCGGCCAGTTGCTGCAGGGGGTCGTGAGGGGTTTCGGGAACGACGAGCCGGTTTGATCTCTAGGGATATGTAGTGCATGGCCTGCCGCTACGCGTGGCGGCTGTCGTTGGCCTGGCTGGCGTCATGTCCGAGCAGATCCAGCCAGAGCAAGCGGGCGGCCCAGCCCCGGTACGGTTTCCACCGTTCTGCCACCCGATCGAGATCGTTGAGATTCGAGATCTCCGGATAATGCACACGCGCGGCGCGCAGGAGTGCCACATCCCGGGTGGGATGCGCGTCGGGGACCGCGACTCCCCACAGGAGCGCCGATTGCATGGTCCATGGTCCAATTCCGGAGATGGCAGCCAACCGTTCCATGTCCACGACTGGATCGCCGTTGGAGGCCGAAGATCTCGATTCAGCGAAGAGCGCGCCAACCGCAACAAGAGCCTCGGCTCGCTTCGTGGTCACGCCCGACTCCCGGACGAACGCCGCGCTGCTGGATGCCAGCTGCTCGGGCAGCGGCGGCGGCCAGAACCGGCGGCCGTCGAGATCTATGCCCTCATTGAAGCGCTCGCACAGCCGCCTCTCGGTCGTAGCGGCCGCTGCCACACTGATGCTCTGACCGACAATCGACGACACCACACCCTCGAACAGCGACCCCGCTGACCATGGCCGCAACCCGGCGTGCGCGTTAGCCAACGCCGCCAGCACGGGGTCGTCGAAGCGCGGCATCGCGGCGTTTGTCCCCAGCACGGCCGTTGCCCATCGAGCGTCGAGGTCATTGTGACGAGAGCCGGCGATTTCCAGCGTCCGGGCATCGAGCTGCCGTACTGATCGCCAGGCGATCTCTCCCGCATCCCAGCCGACCCAGACGAACGCGCCGTTTCGCCAGTCGACGTTTGGCCACCGTCCTCTCGCCCACCATGCCGGCGCGGTAGTCCGGGCCAGGTCGAACGGCGGCGGCACGGCAAGGTGGCTCATAGCCTGGCAATCGTAGCGCCGCGGCTCGGAACACGGTATCCTATTTCTTGATGAAGAACTCAGAATTGTCGGTCAGGGTGCCTGACCGTTCAGTTTTTTCGGAACCGAGCCCGCCCATGATGAAACCCGCAGCGACCGCACCAACCGCGAAACTCGCCGCACTGGACGACGCTGCGGTGGTTCGATCGATCGGCAACACGCCGCTCGTTCGGCTGCACCGCTTCGAGCGGCACCTGGGTTTGCCTGATTCGATCGAGATTCACCTCAAGACCGAATGGGTGAATCCCGGCGGGTCAATCAAGGATCGCACTGCGCTTTCGATCATCCAGTCCGCGCTGGCAGCTGGCGACCTCGGTTCGGGCCGGACACTGGTTGATGCCACGTCCGGAAACACCGGCATCGCTTACGCCATGCTTGGCGCCGCGCTGGAGATCCCGGTGACGCTGGTTGTGCCGGAGAGTGCCTCGGACGAGCGGAAGAGAACGCTTGCCGCTTACGGCGCGACCGTAGTCTACAGCGACCCGTACGAAGGGTCGGATGGCGCGATCCGGCTGGTGCGCGAATTGGTGGCAAACGGCTCAGGCCAATTCTTCTATGCAGACCAGTACAACAACCCGGCCAACACGGCCGCCCACTTTGCGTCGACCGGGCCGGAGATCTGGGCGCAGACGAGCAGGCAGACTGACCCATTTCGTGGCGGCTCTGGGGACCACGGGCACCCTGATGGGAGCCGGCCAATATCTGCGCAGCGCTCGCTCCCGTACAGCTGATCGGCGTTCAACCGGCGGAAGCCTTTCACGGCATCGAAGGGCTCAAGCACTTGCCGACCGCGATTGTGCCCGGGATCTTCGATCCATCGGTGCCCGACCGGATCGAAGGAATCGACACCGACGAGGCATTCGATGCCGCGCGAGCGCTCGCTCGCGTCGAGGGGTATTTCGCCGGCAGCTCGACAGGCGCCAACCTGGCCGCGGCGGCGCGGCTTGGCTCCGAGCTAGCATCCGAAGGTCGATCCGCCCGCATCGTCGTTATCGGCTGCGACGGCGGATCGCGCTACCTAACGACCGGGCTCTGGGATCTCCATTAGCGTTCGCTTGAGTGGGAGTCATATCGTGCAGAACGACGCGGGAATCACCGTGCTCATCCCGACACCGTTGCGTCGATTCACTGGCGGAGAGTCCAAGGTGAACGTGGCCGGATCCAGCGTCGGGGAGGTCCTGGACGCGCTCGACGCCGCCCATCCTGGTATTGGCGAGCGACTGCGGGACGAATCCGGGCAGCTGCGACGGTTCGTGAATGTCTTTGTCAACGGTCGGAACGTCCGCGACGGCGAAGGCGTCAATACCCGCCTCTCGGCCGGCGACGAAGTCGGCATCATTCCGGCGATGGCCGGTGGCGCCAGCGATTGAGCGCTGGCGGATCTCCGACGTCGGCTGCGGAGCGATTTCAGCTTCCAACCGACATGCGCGCGGCGATCATCGATCACGCGATGCGGGAGGCTCCGCGGGAGTGCTGCGGAATCATCGCCGGTCGTGATGGCGTGCCGGTGCGGCTTTACGAGACCAGCAATGTTGCCGCCGGTAACCGGCTCTATGAGATCGACCCGGCACAGTTGATCGACCTCGAGTTCCGCGAGCTGCCGGCACAAGAGTTAGAGCTCGTGGCCATCTATCACTCGCACCCGGATTCGCCCGCGTATCCATCAGCTACTGACGTCGAGCTGGCCTTCTGGCCGGATGCGGTATTCCTGATCTGTTCGCTCGCCGATCGGGATCGGCCCGAGATTCACGGTTTCCGCATTCGCGACGGCGCGATTGAAGAGGTCACACTTTCCTCGTAGAGTTCCCGATGCCGATTCCATTCCCGCGTTTCTCTCACGCCGTACACTTGCCACTATGAGCCCAGCCACACGGCCTGACTTTTCGCGAAGACTTCGAGCGCTGGCCGCTGCCCCCGGCGTCTATTTGATGCGCGACGGGCACGGCAACGTGATCTACGTCGGCAAGGCGATGCGCCTGCGCGATCGAGTGCGCTCCTACTTCCAGTCGACACGACATGGAGACGCCAAGACCCGCGAGCTGGTGCGGCATATCGCCGATTTCGACGTCATCCGCACCGACACCGCCACCGAAGCGTTGATCCTCGAAAATGAGCTGATCAAGCGCTATCAACCCAGGTACAACGTCATGCTGAAGGACAGCAAGACGTATCCGTACCTCAAGATCACCAACGAGGAGTGGCCCCGCATCATCTCCACTCGCCGCATCGTCGACGACGGTGGCCGCTATTTCGGTCCGTACACGTCCGCGGGTTCGGCCTACCGCACCCTCAACTTGCTCAACCGGCTCTTTCCGTATCGAAAGTGCGACAAGCGCATTACGGGTAATGAAGAGGTCTGTCTCTACTACCACTTGCATCAGTGCACCGCGCCCTGCATCGCGCTGGTCGATCGCGCGACGTATATGCAGGCCGTCGATGGCGCGGCCATGTTTCTCAACGGCCAAGCGGACGAGATCTTGCGATCACTCGAGGAGGAGATGGCGCAAGCCGCGGACGCGTGGAATTTCGAACGAGCGGGTGAGCTCCGCGATCGGATCACGGCGATCAACCATGTGCTCGAGCGGCAGAAGATCGTCGGATCCGATCATCAGAACGCGGATGTCGTGGCCGTCGCCAAGGGTGAGGGCGGAGATGCCGGCGTGCAGGTTGGATTCCTGCGCGGCGGACGAATGCTGGGCTCAGAGTTTTTCCCAATGCAGGCGCGCCTGGAAGACGCCCCCAGCGAGATCCTTTCCAGTTTTGTCAGCCAGTTCTACGCGGACGCCGCGGTGGTCCCGGCGTCGCTCATGCTCGGGCACGAGCTTCCCACCGGGGAAGCCGAGTTGCTCGCGAGCTGGCTCGCGGAGCGGCGTGGGGGCGCAGTCTCGATCACGGTGCCGAAGCGCGGTCGCAAACGCGAGCTGGTGGCGATGGTGGCAAAGAGCGCCGAAGAAAATCTGGAACAGAGCCGCTTGAAGTTTCTCTCTGACGAGCAGCGGATGACGGCCGCTATGACGGAGTTGGCCGCCGCTCTCGATCTGCCCCGGCTTCCCCGCCGCATTGAGTGCTTTGACATCTCGAACCTGCATGGCACCAACCCGGTGGCAAGCATGATCGTGTTCCAGGACGGGCGCCCAGCGAAGAAGGAGTACCGTCGCTTTTCGATCAAGACCGTGGAAGGCAGTAACGACTTCGCGATGATGCGCGAGGTCATCTCGCGCAGGTTCCGGCGTGCAGCCGAAGCTGACGAGAGTCCGGACGGGAAATGGAGCGTGGTGCCGGATCTGGTCATCGTCGACGGTGGGAAGGGACAACTCAGCGCGTCGGTCGCGGGGCTGCAGGACGCCGGCTGGACCGAGCAACCGATCGTGGCGCTGGCGAAGGAAAATGAGGAGCTGTTCGTCCCCGGTAACCCCGCCTCGATCATCTTGCCCAGAGACTCGCAGGCGCTGTTTCTGGTGCAGCGGGTGCGCGACGAAGCGCATCGGTTCGCCGTCTCATTTCACCGGCAGAAACGGAGCAAGACCACGTTCCAATCGCGGCTGGACGAGATACCGGGCGTCGGTCCGAAGCGCAAGCAAGCGCTGCTTCGCCATTTTGGATCGCTCAAGGGTATTCAGGAGGCGCCCACAGAGGAATTGCTTGCCGTACCAGGCATCAGCCGCAGCGTCGCGGAGCAGATCAAGGCCGCGCTGTGAGCTCGCCAGCGGTTCACATTGCGGCGGCAGCCGAGACTGGCTCTGGAGTCAACGCGGACGTGGTTCGTCGTGCTGCTCGCGCGCTGCGCGACGGACAGGTCATCGCCATTCCGACCGATACCGTCTATGGACTGGCCGCGGCAATCGATCGGCCGGATGCGATCGAACGGCTCTACGCCATCAAGGGAAGGCCGGCCGAGAAGGCCATCCCCGTTTTGATCGCCGATCCAGCACACGTCAACAAGTTAACGCCTGGCCTCTCCGCAACAGCGGTACGGTTGGCACGAGACTTCTGGCCGGGAGCGCTGACGTTGGTCGTACCGGCGCTCCCGGGGTTGCCACCGCGTGTCACGACGCTCACCAGCGACGGGACCATGACCGTTGCGGTCAGAGTGCCGGACAACCTGGTGGCGCGCGCGATCATCGCGGCGGCCGGAGGCGCGCTGGCGGTAACCTCGGCCAACCGTTCCGGTGCGGCGCCCGCGGTCGAAGCGCGCGAAGTGCGGGAGTTGGGGCTGCCCGGATCCCTTCTCGTCATTGACGGTGGACGGACGCCAGGCGGCATGGCATCGACAATCGTCGCCGCCACGACCGAAAGCCCTGAGGTCCTGCGGGAAGGCGCGATCCCGATATCCGCTATTGACCGCGGCTCTGTCGGACAAGGACCTGATCGCCGAGGATAGGGCCACGGCAGGGTATGATCAGGAGATGATGCGACAGCACGCTGGCTACGACTCGCCGGAAACGACGTCATGAAACCGAGACTCAGTTTCGGTCGGCGGCAGGACACCGCTCACGCTACCCAGCCAGAGGCAGCCGGAGGCGACGTCGAGGTGGAATTGCGCGACGACGCCGAGGACCATTCGCCGCTGGTCGAATCGACACGCCCCTCAAACGAGGCTCCCATCCGCCCCGATCTCGGTCCACCCGCTCCAGGACCCCAATCTGCCCATCAGCCGGGGTCAGGTCTGGGTTTGGTCGTCAGCATCGCGATTTCCGCGATCGTCTTCGTCCTGGCCATCTATGCCACGGGAAGCCCCACCACGAATCCGCTGCCCCTGGCACAAACGACCAACGCCCTCTTCTGGACCGTCGCGGTCGTAGCCACGGTCGCCGCGGGAGTGGGCGCCCTGTTCGCCGACCGCAGCGCATCGAGGTCGGATGACAGCCCGCATGACGGGTCGCCGAGCGTCAACATGGTGTGGATCGTTCCGGTGGTCTCGACCGCGGCAGCTGTTCTGCTGGTCGCCACGTTCCACAATACGACCATGATCGTCGCCGGGCCGTTGATCGCGTTCCTCGGCAACGCCGGGTCCTTGCTATCCCGCGACCTGCTCGACGATGCGGACGACTCGGCGCAGAGGACCGCGATCACGATTCAGGCTCTGGTGATCCATTCGGTCGCGTTTCTCGCCTTGAGCGCCATCTACCTGAACAAGCTGCCGACCCCGATCACGGCTTTACTGGCGGGCGGCATCAGCGCGCTTCTCGCGGTCGAGGCGTTCGACCGCTCACCGATTGACAGAGGCAGAAAGCTGATCCTGGCGATTCTTGCCGGAGCGGCCGTTGCGGCGGCGGTGGCGCCATTGATGTGGTGGCCGACTCATGGTTGGACCGGTGGGGCGGTCCTGTTCGTCGTCTTCTACTGCGCGGTGGGCACGATCCAGACGACGCTCGAGCGGGGAGAGCTCCGGCTCCGCGACGCCATCGAGTATGGTCTCGTCCCGTTCGGCGCCTTCTTGGTGCTGGCGATCACCGCATGAGCGACTCGCCGAAGGCAGGCGACGATTCCGCAGGAGACGGATCCTCCGTCCACCAATTGCTCTTGCGGCTCGATCTGGCAACTGAGGTTCTCGAGGGACTCGACGAGCTGGGGCTGAACACGAGGGCAGAGGTCGAGGAGCTCCTCACTCGACTCGAGCGCCAGATCGCCGACTCGGGCTGAATGATACGTTTCTCACAACGAGGTCGCCGTGGACCTGTTTGAAGCCAATCGTCGCGCCACCCTCGGGCAAGCGGCGCCGCTTTCCGCGCGCATGCGGCCGCGCAACCTGGAGGAGGTTGTCGGTCACGAGGATGTCATCGGCGCGGGCACATTGCTGCGGCAGGCAATCGAGCGGGACCAGCTCATCTCACTGGTGCTCTGGGGGCCCCCGGGTTCCGGCAAGACTACTATTGCCAGACTCATCGCCAACGAAACACGCGCCCATTTTGTCGCCATCAGCGCGGTCTCATCCGGAGTGGCCGAGCTTCGCTCGATCGTGCGCGAGGCGGCGGAGCGGCTTGGCATGCACAGCCAACGGACGATCCTGTTCATCGACGAGATTCATCGCTTCAACAAGGCCCAGCAAGACGCCATCCTGCCTCATGTCGAAGAGGGCACGGTCATACTGATCGGAGCGACCACCGAGAATCCGTCGTTCGAGGTCAACGCACCCCTTCTCTCCCGCTCCCGGGTCGTGGTTCTCGCAGCGCTGGACGACAGCGACATCGAGACGATCGTCACCCGTGCGCTGAACGACGAGGAACGAGGGCTCGGCAGCCGGCGCCTGAACCTGTCGGAGGAGGCGCGATCGCTGCTGGTCAATCTGGCCAACGGCGACGCCCGGTTCGCGTTGAACACGCTCGAATTCGCCGCCGCGGGGTTGGACGTCGAGGGTACGATCGACGCCGAGCGCGTGCTGCAGGCGGCGCAGCGGCGTGCGGCCGCATACGACAAATCGGGCGAAGCGCACTATGACGCCATTTCGGCGCTGCACAAGACGTTGCGTGGTTCCGATCCTGACGCCGCGCTCTACTGGTTGGCGAGGATGCTGGAGCGAGGCGACGACCCGCTCTACGTGGTGCGTCGCCTCGTGCGATTTGCGACCGAGGACGTTGGCCTGGCCGACCCCCAGGCTCTTCCCCTGGCTATTGCCGCGCAACAGGCAGTCCACTTTCTGGGCATGCCCGAAGGTGCGCTAGCCCTGGCGGAATTGACGGTCTATCTGGCATTGGCGCCGAAGAGCAATGCCATCTATCGCGCCTATGGCGGCGCATCGGCCGATGTGGCGGCGACGCGCAACGATCCGGTACCGATCCACCTCCGCAACGCCCCGACACGGCTCATGAAGGAGCTGGGCTACGGGCGCGGCTATCGGTATGCCCACGACTTTGAGGATGGCATCGTGGCCCAGCAGAACCTCCCCGACAATCTGCGGGGGGCGACCTATTACGAGCCGACCGAGCGAGGATTCGAAGCTGAGCTGGGCCACCGGCTGCGACGCATTCGCGAGGTCTATGCGGCACCGCGTCCGGAGCCGGCGACCAAGACGGAGGGCAGGTCCGAGTGAGCCGCGCGAGTGGACGAGCCCCTGATGAGTTACGGACGCTGCAAATCATCCCGAACACCATGCCGTTCGCCGAGGGATCAGCCTCGATTCGCCTCGGCGACACTCATGTCTTGTGCGCCGCGACCGTTGACGAGCGCGTGCCGCCCTGGATGCGGGGCCAAGGCAAGGGGTGGGTAACGGCTGAGTACTCGATGCTGCCCCGCTCCACGAAAGAGCGGACGCCGCGCGAAGCCGTCAGCGGAAAGCAGGGGGGTCGAACTGTCGAGATTCAGCGTCTCATTGGACGATCGCTGCGGGCCGGTGTCGACCTGAAGCTGCTGGGAGAGCGTCAGGTCATCGTCGATTGCGACGTCGTCCGCGCCGACGGAGGAACGCGCTGCGCCGCGATCACGGGCGGATATGTCGCGTTGGCGATCGCCATCAACGCCCTCCGCCGGCAAGGACGATTGAATCGAGATCCGCTGACGGCGGCGATCGCCGCCGTCAGTGTCGGCATCGTGCGCGGCGTGCCGGTTCTCGATCTCGATTACGTCGAGGACAGCGGCGCCGCGGTCGACTGCAATATCGTCGGCACGGGTGATGGCGCGTTCGTCGAGATCCAGGCCACCGCCGAAGGGAAGCCATTCGACCGGCGGAATTTCGGCGAACTGCTGGATCTGGCGAATCTCGGTCTGGCGGCGCTCTTTGCGGCTCAGCGTGATGCCGTCCGTGCCGCTAACCCATCCTGATCGCTCAGGCGATGAGCTCGGGCCCGAGCTCCAGAAGCGACGCTCGTAAGCGATCCATCGCTGTCCTCGACCCGATGCCGATCCGGACATACTCCTCCAGCCCGGGTTCCCGCGGGGCATGGATGCGGATTCCCCGCTTCGCGAGCCCGTCGATGAGATGCTGACGCGATACAACCGTGACCCGACCGGTGATGAACGGTCCCCAGGATGGAAGCGGCTGCAGGAACGACAACCGGCGGAGGAAGCGATAGAGCCGAGAGCGTTCCTCGCGAACCAGCTTGAGCGTTGCCGCCACCGAATCGTGATTCTCGAGAGTCGCCATCGCCCCGGCAATCGACTCTGGTTTCACTGCGGTCGACGCCGGGTCAAATGTCGCCGCCAATCCTGGAGAGACCACGGCCCAGGCGCAGGAGGTCTCCGCAAGACCGGCCCAGGAGGCGAACGATCGCAACACGATGACGTTGTCGAGCTCGCGGGCGAGTGGGAGCAAGGAGAACTCGGAAAATTCCGCAAATCGCTCGTCGATGACGACGCAACGACAGGCACGGGCCAATCGTACGGCGTCAGCCGGCGAAACGATCGATCCCAACGGGTTCGAGGGCGAATCGATGATCGCCAGACCATTCGCCGGGATATCCGATGCACATTCGGGTCCGACGACAGTATCGCCGCCAGCACCGCGCGCGATCGATACGATGTCAGATTTGCAACGGCTTTCCGCAATGAGGTTCGCGGTGGCCGCGGGTGGAAATGCGATGATCGGTCCCGGATGGCGGCTAGCGAGGGTACGTATCGCTGAGTCGACGCTCTCCAGGAGGTGTATCGATCCCACCGGTACCCGGTATATCTCCCCTAACCGTCGTCGAAATGTGGCCGCAAGCGGCTCAGGCCGTGACTCCAGACCCGCTTCAACGGCTTCGATCGCGGCCGGGCATGGACCGTATGGATTGTGCGTGTGGTCGAGCCGGATGGTCGGGTCAAACGCGTCACATTGCTGAGGGGAGAAGTGCTTCGCCTCGCGACGCAGACTCATCGCCAGGGCACGAGTGGCAGTCGTTCCGGGGCGCGGGCATGTCCCCTGACGGACGTTTCCAGTACCTCGAGGTGAACCCGGCCGACGACTGGCAGCGCGACGTTGCGCACGGGCACTCCGCCTGGAGTGCGACCCCTGAGTGTTCCGAGATGAGCATGACCATGAATGACGAGATCAGGCGGCCGCCGATCGAGGACGATACCCAGCTCACAGTTGCCGAGCATCCAGTACTTGGTGAGAGGCTCACGACCGAGCGTCGTTGTGGTCGGTGCGAAGTGAAGCGCCGCGATGCGCACGTCGGCGTCGAGGGACAGCAGCGCCCGCTCGAGCGCCTCGCACTCGCCGCGAGCGCGGATCGCGAGCCGCTTGAGGGTCCGCGCGTGAATCGCCGCCGGCCCCTCGTGCGGCCAGAAGCCTCCGCCGCTGCCGGCCGTGCCGGCGATGCCGACGCGCGAACCGTTCGCCAGGCGCACCACGGTAGCGCAACCGTCGAGCACCTCGATGCCAGAGCGTTCGAGCGCGCGCCGGAAAGCTACCCGGCGCAGGGATCGCAAATCATGATTGCCCAGCACGGTGACCACGGGTAATCGAGCGGTCGCCAGGAGCTCGCCAGCCGCCTCGGCCTCCAGCAGGCGACCGTTCTCCGTGAGGTCCCCAGCCACCAGCAAGAGGTCGGCGTGCTCCGCGAGTCCGGACAGACCCGGGACCGCACTCGGTTCTTCTCGGCCCCGAACGTGGAGGTCCCCAATCGCGGCAATGCGCACCCGCACGTTATTCGGGGTGCTCGTCTGCGCGACTGATGCTGGCAGTTGGCAGTCCATGGAAGCCAAGGGTACCTGATCGGTCGGGAACCGAGAAATCGGCACCGTATACTTCGTGCGGGAACCTTCAGGGTGAGCCGTTTCGGGCGGAGACCCCGGCAGGATGAGGATGGCGGTTGGGGATGGATCTGGGTTCACGACGTTGCTTTAGCCGATGCGGTGCGTTCCGGAGCGTCATCGCGCTCGCTACCGCGCTCGTATTCTGGGGATCGTCAGGGGCGGCCCAAGCGGCAGAGATCGCCCGGTACCGGCCGCTGGCGCCGCCTCCCATCTCGGCCGACGCTGTCTTCGTCACCGATATCTCAAGTGGGACCGAGCTTTTCGCGCAAAACGCTGACGAGCCGCTACCTCCGGCAAGTCTGACCAAGATTGTCTCCGCGCTGGTGGTGCTGGAACGGGCCAACCTCGACGACACCATCGAGATCCTGCAGGAAGATCTGGTCAGTGTCGAGGAGTCCCAGGTCGGGTTGGTAGCGGGCGACCGCCTATCGGTGCGCGACTTGCTCCACGGCATGCTCATCCCCTCCGGCAACGACGCAACGCTGGCACTGGCTCGTCATGTTGGCGCCGCCGCGCTCGGAGATGGAGCCCCGGTCGAGCAGGCGGTTGCGGAATTTGTTTCGATGATGAACGCCAAGGCCGCCGAGCTTGGCGCCACGGCCTCCCATTTTTCGAACCCAACAGGGCTCGACCAGGAAGGCCATGTGATGAGTGCGCGCGACGTCTCCACCCTGACCAGGGCCGCGCTACAGAATCCACTATTCGCGGAGATCGTGGCCAAAACCGATGCCGTCCTGAGCTCGGAGCGCGAGCCCGATGGATACCGGGTGACGACGACGAACCAGCTTCTCGCCGAAGGACTCGTGACCGGGGTCAAGACTGGCACGACGGCGGAAGCCGGAGGTTGCCTGGTAACGTCATTCGCGGTTGGACCGAACGAAATCGTCGCCGTCATCCTCGGCAGCGACGTCAGCGAAGCGACCGACGGATCACAAGACACCAGCGCCCGGTTCGCCGAAACCCGCGCGCTGCTGGACGCTGTGCAAGCTGACTATGTCTGGCTGGACCCGGAAGCACCGGGCGTGGTCTCGGGCCTCGTCGAGGAACTGTCGGTCTGGGAGGTCGATCTCGCTGGTGACGATCTCCTTCCCGTTCCGGCCAGCAACGCGGACGACGTCCGCTACCGGCTTGTCCTGGCTCCGCCGTCGGCTCCCGAGAATCCGGCGGGACAGGTGCAGTTCTTCGTCGGCGAGCAATTGCTCTCGGAACGGTCCGCGCTTCAGGCAGCCTGATTGGTGAGAGAGTGACAGCAGAGGCCGAAGCAGATGCCCAGCCGGGGGAGCGGTTGCAACGAGTGCTTGCCGCCGCCGGAGTTGCGTCGCGTCGCAAGGCCGAGGAGCTCATTCAGTCCGGCAGAGTTTCGGTCGACGGCCAAGTGGTGACCCAGCTCGGGACGCGGGTCGATCCTCGCCGCGCCAGAATCCAGGTCGATGGCAAACTGATTCGCCGGCAGGCGTTTCGCTACGTCGTGATGAACAAGCCATCCGGGTTCATCACGACCACCAGTGATGAGCGCGACCGGCGAACGGTCATGGAGCTCTTACCCAGGGAGCCCCGGCTATTTCCCGTAGGTCGACTCGACCGGGATACTGAAGGGCTGCTGCTCTTCACCAACGACGGCGAGGTCGCAAATCGCGTCATGCACCCCCGGTACGGGCTGACCAAGGAATACCTTGTGCTTACGCCGCAGAAACCGTCCGAACGCGTCATGCTGCGCATCCGCAACGGGGTTGAGATCGATGGCAAGCGGGTCGTTCCCCACGAGTTCCGCATCGTCCGCGAAACGGCCGACGGTGTGCTGCTATCAGTCGTCGTGCACGAAGGAATGAATCGGATCGTCCGCCGCATGATGGAGAGTGCCGGGATCGAGGTGACCAAGCTCTCTCGGGTACGGGTTGGCCCACTGTCGGTTGCCGGTATCCCTCGCGGCGGGTACCGCGAATTGACCCCGGGCGAGCTCACCTCGCTGCTCCAGTCGCTCCACCTGGAACGGGGCACGCGCGACTCGACCGCACCGTCTCAGCAGGCGACCAGGACCGGTCGAGGAACGAAAATTCAGCCCCGAGAAACGAATCCACATCTCGCAAGGTGCGCGGCGCGTGAGGAACGCGGCGGAGCTCACCCCGGCCGCAACAGGCCACCAGCGAGTGATAGCGATCGATGGTCCGGCTGCCGCCGGCAAATCGACCGTCGCTCGCCTGCTGGCGGACCGTCTGGGGGCGCTGCTCTTCGACACTGGGGCTCTGTATCGAGCAGTTGCTCTTGCCGCGTTGCGAACCGGCATTTCACCCGACGACGTGAAATCACTCGCTGGCATCGCTTCCAATGCCAAGATTTCGGTTCGCTCGCCTTCACTTCGTGATGGCCGTCTCTACGATGTCTGGCTGAACGGCGAGGACGTCACCTGGGCAGTGCGTGAGCCGGAGGTCGGGGCGACAGTCTCGCGGGTCGCCGCGCATCCGGCGGTGCGTAACGCGTTGCTGCCGCTACAGCGGACCATTGCCTCCAGCGGCCCGGTCGTGATGGTCGGTCGCGATATTGGCACCGTGGTCGTTCCAGACGCGGGTCTGAAAATCTACCTGGACGCGACTCCTGAGGAGCGGGCCCGTCGCCGGTATCGCGAGGCCGCCGCACGAGGTAGCACGCAGAGTTTCGAGGCGGTGCTCGCCGAGACGCGGCAGCGAGATGCGATCGACACTGGTCGCGACACAGCGCCACTACGACCCGCTCTGGATGCTGTCCTGATCAAGACGGACGGCATTCCCATCGAACAGATCGTTGCCGAAATCGAAGCGCTGGCGCGCTCAGAAGCGGACGCGATGGGCGACCCTCTCTGGCCGTCGTGAGCACAACGATCTCCGAGGGCGCCACAACCAATCTTCTGACCGGAACGTTACACGGCCGGCCGCGGACGATTCTGCGGTCAATCGTCCTCGCCGCGTTGGGCCCCCTACTATCGCTGCGCCTCCTCGGCGTCGAGAATGTGCCGCCAGATGGCCCGCTGCTGGTCGCCTCGAATCACCTGTCGAATGCCGACCCGATCATTCTCGAGGCGGCGTTTCCGCGTCCGCTCTTTTTCGTCGGCAAGTCCGAGCTTTTTGGCAACCCGTTCTTTCGCTGGGTCTTGCACCGATTCGGCGGAATCCCCGTCGAACGCGGCACACCTGACCGCGCCGCGATTCGCCGCGCCCGCGCCGTTCTCGAACAGGGCATTGCGCTGGGCATCTATCCCGAGGGCGTCCGATCGAAGAGTGTCGCTCTTGTGAAAGGGCTACCCGGCGCGGGTCTGATCGCGCTGCAGTCGAACGCACCCGTGCTTCCGGTAGCGATCTGGGGAACCGAGTTCTTTCCGGTCAACGGAGACATACCGCCGCGCCGCCCGAAGCACCTCCCCCGGGGCGTCACGGTGCGGTTCGGAACCCCGTTCCGCATTCCCGAACGCGTCGACGGCAAGCGGGTCACGGCGGACGAGGCCACTCGCGTGATCATGTTGCGAATCGCCGAATTACTCCCCGAGCGGTACCACGGGGTCTATGCCCGGGATGGGATCGAGGAGACCACGATTTCGCGCTAGGTAGTGGCGAGTCCGAGCCAGTGGCCGCCGGGTGACGTTACTTCTTTCCGCGTTTGGCCTCGAGCGGTTGCAGCTCCTCTTGATCGCCCCACACCAGCTCGAGGTCCGCGATATGAACGACATCACCAGATTCGACGCCCAACCGTCCCAGCTCTTCCGAAATACCGCTCGATTCCAGGAGCCGCTGGAAACGTTCGACCGCTTCGTCACGGGAAAAATCGGTCATCCGGGTGAACCGCTCGATACCGATTCCGGTCACCGCGAAATGATGGCGCGACAATCGATCCACGCTCCATGCCCGCTCGTCGACATTCTCGAGCGTGTATCGGCGCCGCACCTGCGGTTTTTCGATCTCCGCCTCATTCTGCCGCACCTCGCGGAGGATGGCCGCTACGGCTTGCAGCAATTCCGGAACGCCCTCGCCGGTGACCGCTGAGATCGCGAAGACGGCGTAACCGCGGTTTTGCAGCTCCGTCGTGAGCGATTCAAGATTCTGCTGCGCCTCAGAGATATCCGCCTTGTTCAGCGCGACGAGCATCGGTTTAGCCAGCAGATCTTCCTCGTACGCATGCAGCTCGGCATTCACCGTCTCGAAGTCCTGCAGCGGATCCCGTCCTTCCAGCCCGCCGGAGGCGTCAAGCACGTGGACGAGAACCTTGGTGCGCCGCACGTGGCGGAGGAATTCCAGTCCGAGTCCAACCCCCTGGGCCGCGCCGCCGATCAGCCCCGGAATGTCCGCCATCACGAAGATCTGCCCGTCAGCGCCACCGACCTGGACGACGCCCAGGATCGGTTCGAGGGTGGTAAATGGGTAATCAGCAATCTTGGGTCTGGCTGCAGACGACGCGGCCAGCAGCGTGGACTTGCCGGCGTTTGGTAGTCCGACCAACCCGACGTCGGCGATCATCCGCAGTTCGAGTCTGAGCCAGCGCTCTTCTCCCGGCTCACCAAGTTCGGCCAGTCGCGGCGCCTGTCGCGTCGAAGTCTTGAAGTGGACGTTTCCCAGCCCACCGCGCCCACCGCGCACGATGGGCGTTCGCTCATCCTCCTCCGTGAGATCCGCCAGAATCTCTCCAGATTCGTCGTCCCAAACCACGGTACCGACCGGCACGTCGACGTAGAGGTCCTTTCCGTTCTTCCCGTGTCGTTGCTGACTGCGGCCGGGACCGCCATTCTCAGCCTTGAATCTCGACGTGAACTGGAATGGCAGGAGGCTCGTCAGATTGGGTCTGGCACGGAGATAGACCGTCCCGCCGCGGCCCCCGTCGCCACCATCCGGGCCGCCTCGCGGCACATACTTTTCGCGGCGAAACGACGCAGAGCCGTTGCCGCCGTCGCCGGCCTTGACCCAAATCCTGGCGCGATCGATGAGCACTGGTTCCTACCAATCGTCCCTACGGAGCATTGTCGGCTGCTTCGTGGAAAGCAAGACGGCTGCTATCGCGGATTGACCCTCGCGTGCGGCCGAAAGCATTGTGGCTGCGGATCGTAACCTAGTCGAGATAGTCCTTGAGCTTCTTCGAGCGACTGGGGTGGCGCAGTTTTCTCAGGGCCTTGGCTTCGATTTGCCGGATCCGTTCCCGCGTTACGCCGAAGGCCTTTCCGACTTCTTCCAGCGTCCTCGTGCGGCCGTCGTCGAGCCCGAACCGCATGGCGAGCACCTGCCGCTCGCGGTCGGAGAGGGTGCCAAGCACGTCATCCATCTGCTCTTTGAGCATTTTTCGGGACGCTGCGTCCGCCGGCGCCAGGATCTTATTGTCCTCGATGAAGTCCCCGAGATTGCTGTCTTCCTCTTCGCCAATCGGCATTTCGAGAGAGACGGGTTCCTGGGAGATCTTGATGATCTCGCGTACCCGATCGGCGTCCAGCTCCATCTCGAGGCCGATCTCTTCCGACGTCGGTTCCCGGCCAAGCTCCTGCTGCAGCCGGCGCGAGGTACGGATCAGCCGGTTGATCGTCTCCACCATGTGCACCGGAATGCGGATCGTGCGGGCTTGGTCCGCGATGGCGCGGGTGATAGCCTGCCGGATCCACCACGTCGCATAGGTGCTGAATTTGAACCCCTTGTGGTGCTGGAACTTTTCAACCGCGCGGATGAGACCGAGGTTGCCTTCCTGGATCAGATCGAGCATCGACATCCCGCGGCCGACGTATTTCTTGGCCACGGACACAACGAGGCGGAGATTCGCTTCTGTCAGGGCGACCTTCGCCGCCTCCCCCTCTTCGATCGACCGCTCCCAGCGGCGCTCGAGGTTGGGTACGTCGGCTTGCAGAAGCTCGAGAACGTACTCCTCATCCGGCCATGGTTGAGCGACCGAATCTTGCAGCAGGTCGCGGATCTGGAGCGGCAGCAGCTGCCATTCGACGTTCCGGCAGCGCAGTGACTCCTCGAGTTGCTCCGGGGTGATATTCAGCCGCTCGGAAACGGCCGCGATCGCGCCTTCGGGGAATTGCGTGATAGGGAGCGCGGAATGGAGGCAGCGCTGGCGATCAGTGATGTTCATCGCGCCGACGGCACGCAACAGCTCCTCCGCGTGCGGCCAGCCTTCCCGGAACGATCGATAAATCTCGAGCGCGATGACCTCGGCTCGGGGCGGGCTCCCCGATGCAATGCGCAATCGCGAGTTGAGGCCACGCAGATACTCACCGCGCTCCATCGCCATGGCCAGCTCGACTTCACGTTCTCCGGTCAGGAGCGAGACGCGACCGATCTCGCGCAGGTACATCCGGACCGGGTCGTCGAGATTGGCACTGCCGGGATCCTGAGTCTGGGTCGCGCCGCGTGCTTCCACCACAGCGCGGCGCTGGTGGTCATCATGAGCGAGCTGGTCCGCCGCAGTCGAGCCATCCAGACCGAGACCGTCATAATTGAGCGACGGGTCCGCAACTTGACGCAGGAGATCCCCCGGTGGCTCGGGAAACTCTTCCAGGAGCTCGTCGAGGGCGAAGACGTCTCCGGTTGTGGGGACTGGAACGGAAATGCCTATTTCGGATGCGGAGAGTTCGCTTCCCGAGTCGCCCAGGCTGCCATTGAGACCGGCAGCCGTGGCCTCCGCGGTTTCTTCAGGACCGTCATCCACCGTCATGGTCGATTGATCGCCGGTCAGCTGGCGGAAGGAATCATGCGCTTCGTCAGCGGGATCTTCGGCCAACAACTCGACCCGGCCCTTTCGCCGCGGATCGGGCGCTGCCGGGTCACTCTGAGCGGCGGAGATCGGCATCGATCAGACCTGCCTCACGCGAGAAATCCGCCGGTTGCCTATCTGGTCGCAACAACATGGATAGGTCCACACGCTCTTCCCGGCCTACAGACGATGGGATTGCGCCCAGATGGTGCGGCGCCTGAACTGTGAGGCCGGCGATTGGAGTCCGCGCGCTCCCTCGGGCACTACGGAGTCACTTCCGGGGCGAACGAACGCTACAACGAACCTTTCTGTGCTGACAAGCGAGGCTCTTCAGTCTGAGCGCTCTCGGGAGTGTCGAAAATGTCGCTCCTGAGTAAATCGGCGTAGGTTTCGCGCCGTCGAATCAATTGCGCCCGCCCGTCGGCGACGAGCACCACCGCCGGCCGGGGCGACAGATTGTAATTGCTTGCCATGGCCAGACAGTAGGCGCCGGTCATCGGCACGGCCAGCAGGTCACCCTCCTCCAGCCGCGGCAACAGCGCGTCGTCGATGAGTACGTCCCCCGACTCGCAATACTTTCCCGCGATCGTCACGGTTTGCAATGGCTGTCCTTCCGGGTCGCGGTTGGCAAGGGTCGCCGCATAGCGTGCGCCGTAAAGCGCGGGACGAATATTGTCTGCCATCCCGCCGTCGACCGAAACGTAGGTGCGGACCCCCGGAACCGTTTTCCGGGAGCCGACCGAGTAGAGGGCCAGCCCGGCAGGACCAATAATGGCGCGCCCCGGTTCCACAATGAGGACCGGCAACGGAAAACCGTGCGTGAGACAGCCGCGCTCGATGGCGTTGGCCGCTGCCTCCGCCCACGCACCGATGTCCACGTCGGCGCCGGACGCGTCGTCGGCGACGCCGAAGCCACCCCCCGGTATCAGAACGGCAGGAATTACGCCGAATCGCTTGTGCACCCGAGCGGCAAACTCCAGCATCACGTCGATCGTTTGCATCACCAGCGTGGGATCGAAGATCTGAGATCCGACGTGCGCGTGGTAGCCGATGAGCTCGAGCTGAGTCGAGCGGCAGATGCGAGCTGCCGCTTCCTCGGCTTGACCATCCCAAACGGGGAGACCGAATTTCGAGTCAGTGGCGCCGGTCCGCATCTTGTGATGGGTGTGCACGTCGACGCCGGGATTGAGGCGCAACACGACCTTCACTATCTGGCCAGAGTCTCTAGCCACGCACTCGAGCAGCGTGATCTCCAGATCGTTGTCGATGGCAACGAGACCCACGCCGGCGGCCACAGCTTCTCCCAGTTCCGCGCGGCTCTTGTTGTTGCCATGAAAAATCATCTCCGCTGGATCAACCCCGGCTCGTAACCCGGCGTAGATTTCGCCGCCCGAGACCACGTCAAGGCCGATCCGCTCCTCGACCAGAATTCGCATCAACGCTGGCGACAGGTACGCCTTCCCGGCGTAGACCAGCCGGGATCGCTCATAGGCGTGAAGAAACTCGTCCCGGATATCCCGAGCCCGTGATCTGAGCGTCGCCTCGTCAAATACGTAAAGCGGTGTACCGAACTCTCGAGCGAGGTCCACCGCGGAGACGCCTCCGAACTGGAGGGCGCCGTCCGCGGCACGACGAGTGGTTTTAGGCCAGGACATCCAGGTCACCTCAAAAGTCAACTTTGCCAGGCGCGGCACCTGCACCCTGGTTAGGGTAGCGCGTCACCGGCTAGCGGCATCGAGCGAGTGCCGGAGGCTCATCCGAGACGACAGGACGGCTATACTCGGGCGCAAATCGCGTTTTGCCAATGCCGGGTCGGCTGCCGGCCTACCCTGCCGAGAGTGCTCGTACTCAGACCATGCCGCCATCGACAGTCCTGACAGTCAACGAACTCGCCAAGGCGTTTGGCCCCGACGAGATCTTCCAGAATGTCTCGTTCCAGGTCGCTGACCGGGAGCACGTGGCGCTGGTTGGGGTCAACGGCGCCGGTAAATCGACGCTGCTGCGGATCATCGCCGGTCTGGACACCGCCTCGCAGGGTGAGATCGCGATTGCGCACGGCGCGCGCGTCGCGGTCCTGGCGCAGGAGCCTCGTTTCGACAGCGATCGCACGGTCAGACAAGAGGCGCAACTCGCTTTTGACGATGCCCTGTCGGCCCTGGCGCGAATGCGAGCGCTCGAAGCCGCGATGCAGTCCGCGAGCGGGGACGGCCTGGACGAACTCTTTCAGGAGTATGAACGACTCAGTCTTCACTTCGAGGTCGCGGGTGGCTTCGATGTCGAGCACCGCACAGATGAAGTCCTCATGGGGCTCGGCTTCAGCAGTGAGCAAATGGATGAGCCGGTGCGGACCCTGAGCGGGGGGCAGAAGACGCGTATCGCGCTCGCCAAGGCCCTGCTCGCGGACCCCGATCTCCTGCTCCTGGACGAGCCAACGAATCATCTCGACCTCGGCATGCTCGACTGGCTGGAGGGATTTCTTGGCTCGTGGCGCGGCGCATTCCTGGTCGTTTCACACGACCGCTATTTCCTGGATCGCGTCACCAACCGCACACTCGATTTGTCATTTGGCCGGCTGGAGGACTACCCCGCGCCGTACGGGCGCTATCTGGTTCTTCGCGCCGAACGCCGGGCACGGCAGCTCCAGGAGTACGAGGATCAACGTGAGTTGATCGCCCGCACCGAGGAATACATCCGCCGCTACAAGGCCGGGCAACGATCCCGGGAGGCACGCGGTCGCCAGACGCGACTCGATCGGCTCGAGCGCCTTGACCGGCCGCAAGAGCACGCCGCCCTTACGCTTCGCGTTCAGCCGACCGTGCGCAGCGGCCGCGAAGTGGTAACGGCTACACCGCTGCGGGTCGGTTACTCAGGTTCCGGCGGCGAGCGCGAACTCCTGAGCAGTCCAGAACTGAGAGTCGAGCGAGGCGATCGCGTCGCCATCATCGGTCAGAATGGCAGCGGCAAGTCGACACTGTTGAGAACGATCGTCGGCGAGCTCCGTCCGCTTTCCGGCCGGGTGAGCTTCGGCACGAACGTCAAGGTCGGTTATTACGCCCAGGGTCATGAGGGCCTGCCGGTTGACGGATCTCCGCTCTCGATCCTGCTCTCCACCCAACCGATGGGCGAGGAAGCCGCGCGCACGTACCTGGCGCGATTCCTGTTCCGGGGAGACGAAGTGCATCGCCCGGTCTCCGCACTCTCGGGAGGGGAGCGCTCGCGGCTGGCATTGGCATGCCTCCTCGTGGAGGGCGCAAACCTGCTGATCTTGGACGAGCCAACCAACCACCTCGATATCCAGTCGCGTGAAACGCTCGAGGAAATGTTGACCGCCTATGACGGGACCGTCGTCTTCGTTTCGCACGACAGATTCTTCATCGACCGGGTCGCGACCCGGGTGTGGGACATCGCCAATGGCAGACTCGCCCAGTACCTCGGGAACTTCAGCGACGCGGCCCGGCAGAAGTCCAAACTGAGTGCGCCAGAACCACCGGCGCCGCGCGCAGCCCCTGCTCCAGTCGCGGAGATTCCCCCGGAGCGGCCTGTGCGGCGATCCGGACAGCCGAGTGAATCCCGGCTTCAGAAGCAACTGGCGTCGGCGGAACGGGATATAAGCAGGCTGGAAGGGCGGCTCAACGATCTGAGCGACGCTATCGCCATCGCTGGAGTCGACGGTCAGCGAGAGCGGCTGGAACGCCTCGGCGTCGAGTACGCCGAAGCCGAACAGCAACTCGATGGCGTCTACCAACTCTGGGAAGATCTGAATGGCGAGCTCGAATCGCTCGCCATCGCCACGGCTGCCGGATGACGAGTCACGATGAGGCTGTGAGTCAACAACGGACCGGTGCCCGATCGGCGCCATTTGTCATCGGGCTCACCGGTCCCATCGCCTCCGGAAAATCGACGATTGCGGAGATGCTTCGCAAGCGCGGCGCCGAGGTCATCGACGCGGACGGTGTCTACCGCGGCCTGCTGGCTCCCGGGTCTGCGCTCTGGAAGCGAGTTGTGGATCGGTTTGGCCCGACGATCGTCGGATCAGGCGGCGACATCGACCGCTCCGCGCTGGCGGATATCGTCTTCGCCGATCCCGAGGCGCTGGCCGATCTGGACCGCATAACCCACCCGGCGGTCATCGCCAAAATTCGTGACCGGATCGCCCGCACCAGTTCGCCGTTCGTTGTCGTCGAAGCAGTCAAACTGGTGCAGTCCGGTCTGACCTCGGACGTCGACGCGCTGTGGTTTATCACCGCTGACTCCGAGACGCGACTTCGTCGTCTGATCTCGCGATCCGGGATGGATGAAGCCAGCGCGCGGGCCCGCATCGCGGCTGCACCGAGCTCAGTCCCCGAAGGCGTCGAGGTCGATGCCATCGTCGACAATTCCGGCGATCTCGCGGCGACATCGGCCGCGGTTGAGGACGCGTGGCGGGCGGTACGTTTGGGTCCCACGCATGAGAAGCAGAAAGACTTGATGTCAGTGCAGAAGGAGCGTTCGTGAGCGATCGCGTTGCGGTTGACGTGTACTTCGATTTCGCGTGCCCGTATGTCCATAGTGCCGCTTCCTGGCTGCGAGAGGTCAATCGCCTGCTCGGCGACAACTCCGTTGAGGTCTCGTGGAAGTTCTTCCCGCTAGAGGAAGTGAACGCACCGCCGGACGCCGACATGCCGATCTGGGACTTGCCGCCAGATCGCCGCAGCCGCGGCCGCGACAGCTTTCACGCGGCCGCGGCTGCGCGCCGCCAGGGCCGGGAGGCGTTTGACCGGTTTCACGCTGAGCTGTTGACGCTCAAACACGAAGAAGGGCAGGACCACGGCAAGCGGTCGACGCTGGATGAGGCCGCGACCCGGGCCGGACTCGATCTCGGGCGCTTCGCAACTGACCTTGACGATAGGGAGCTGCTTGCGGTGATCAAGAGCGATTACCTGGCAGGCAAAGAAGGCCTTGGCGTATTCGGCACGCCGACGTTTGTCTTCCCCAATGGCCAGTCTGCCTACCTGCGGATTCTGCCGCCGCCGCCACCTGACGAGGCAGTCGCGTTCTGGCTGGAATTTGTGAGAGACGTTCGCGACCGGCCGTATCTGCAGGAAATCAAACGTCCCCGGCGTCCCCAGTAGCAGCAGCGATGCAGAGTCCTGATCAGCCGCAGCAGGACCGGCTCGGCCGCATCCGGGATGGACTGCTGGGGTGGTTCAAAGAGAACGCCAGAGAGCTCCCCTGGCGGCGAACCCGTGACCCTTACGCGATCCTCGTCTCCGAGGTCATGCTCCAGCAGACTCAGGTGGATCGCGTACTTCCCTACTACAGACGATTCCTGGAGCGATTTCCGACCGTCGAAGCCCTCGCCGCCGCGCCGACAGCGGATGTGATTCGGATCTGGTCGGGCCTTGGCTACAACCGGCGCGCGGTGAATCTGCAGCGCGCGGCTCGCACAGTTGTCGACGAGCTCGGCGGCTCATTCCCGGATGATCCGGCCGACCTCAGAAAGCTTCCCGGCATAGGAGCCTATACGGCGGGAGCAATCGCAGCCTTTGCCCACGAGCGGGACGTGGTGTTTCTCGATACGAACATGCGCCGGGTGATTTCCCGGGTGATCTTCGGCAGCGAGTCAGCGCAGCGAATCGGAGGCCATCGAGGCCGCCAATGCGCTGCTTCCGCCAGGGCACGGCTGGACCTGGAACCAGGCGCTAATCGAGTTCGGAGCGTTGCAGTGCACGGCTCGCCGCCCCGCCTGCATCATCTGCCCGCTGCGCGACGAGTGCGCGGCCTACCCCACGATGCAGGTCGCTCTCCAGCTCAAGTCCGCACGTTCGAATCAGGCGAAAACCGCGCCGTTCGAGAGCACTACGCGCTACTACAGGGGTCGCATCGTGGAAGCACTGCGCGCGTTGCCTGAAGATGAGCCCGAGGGCATTCCCCTTCCCGAGCTTGGTCTCAGGGTGCGAGAGGGCTTTACCTCAGAGAACATGCCCTGGCTACGCGAGCTGGTTGACGGTCTGCAACGTGACGGGTTGGCGCTCGTCGCAGAGGATTCGCCCTCATACGATGCGGACCGGGAATCGGCGGCAACCGGCCCCAGAGTCAGATTGCCATGACTTCGCATACTGGTTCTGTTCCCTCACAGTTGGGAACTCCCTTCAATTCGATCGGCGCTGAGTTGCGCGTGAGCAATCCGGGCGGGAGCGACCCGTACGGAGGTGAACCCATATCCCACTCGCCCATGGTAGTTGGATTTCTCACCGATGCGACCATCTGTATCGGTTGCAAAGCGTGCGAGGTGGCGTGCAAGCAGTGGAATCAGCTGCCTGGCGACTCCCCCACCTCGAGCTATGCGATGACCGGATTTAGTTATGACAATACGATCGACCTCGGTGCTACTACGTGGCGCCACGTGGCCTTCGTCGAACGACCGTCGCCGGACGGCATCGCCTGGCTCATGCTGAGCGATGTCTGCAAGCATTGCGTCCATGCCGGTTGCCTCGACGCGTGTCCGACCGGCGCCATTATCCGCACCGAGTTCGGCACCGTCGTCATCCAGGATGACATCTGCAATGGCTGTGGCTATTGCGTCCCGGCCTGCCCTTTCGGCGTTCCCCAGCTGAGCGATGCGGACGGCGGCTCTCACAAGTGCACCCTCTGCTACGACCGGCTGCGCGGAGGGCTCGCTCCAGCGTGTGCCACCGCATGCCCGACCGGTTCGATCCGCTTCGGAGCAGTGGAAGCGTTGAGAGCGGCGGGCCGCGAACGGGTCGCGACGCTCAAAGCCCAGGGACTCGACGAGGCCCGACTCTACGGTGACGATGACCTGGGCGGGACCGGCGGCATCGGCGGTCTGAACGCGATGTTCGTGCTGAACGGCTCTCCGGACGCGTTCAACCTTCCCGCTCGGCCCCGCCTGCCCAGGCTGAATATCGTCCCCAGCGCGGCAGCGACTCTGGTGGCGGCGGCCGGCTACTGTCTCGCTGCCGCCTTTGCGTTGCGGCGCCGCGGTTGACACCGCACGCGGATCCCGGCGCAGCCTACTCGAGTTTGCCGCCTTTTCAGGGTGGCTACTACGACGTTCCCGTCATACACAGGCCGCACTGGAAGTGGCTGGTGATCGGGTATTTCTATTTCGGGGGCATCTCCGGTGCGTCAGCCGTGATCGCCTCATTCTCGCGGTTGTTTGGCGGCACGTCGGGCGCGCCGCTGGCCAGGATCGCGACCTACGTTTCGTTCCTGGCGCTGCTTCCATGCCCGATTTCTGCTCATTCTCGATCTCGGCCGGCCGGCTCGGTTCTTCCATATGCTGCGCGAGTTCCGGGCCACCTCCCCCATGTCGGTCGGCACCTGGGGACTGACGGCATTCGGGTTCATCTCGACGCTGACAACCGGCCTCCAACTCCTCGAAGACCGATCGGCGCGTAAGCAAGATCGTGTCACTGGCGTTTGGCGAGCGGTGAGTCAAGGACTTGCCGTCCTCGGTGGACTGTCGGGATTCTTCGTCGCCGGTTACACCGGGGTGCTGCTGGCGGCAACCGCGGTACCCCTCTGGAGCAAGCGGCCGGCACTTCTGGGTCCGCTGTTTCTCTCCTCGGCGATGACCTCCGGTGCGGCAGCCATCAGCGCGGTCGCATCGGCCATGGAACCGGAAGAGCACGACGCGCACGACCGACTCCGCACCCTGGAGACGCTGTCGACGGTCGCGGAGGAATTTCTCCTGGTGATGTGGATTACGGCGCTTGGTTCCACCGCCAAGCCCGTCGCCGAGGGCCGCCTCGGCGCGGTGGTGCGCCACGGCGCCGTGGGTGCGGGCATGGCGCTGCCGTTGACGGTTTCGGCGGTTTCGCCTTACCTTCCGCGGCGGCTACGCCGACCGGCGGCGGTCGTCAGCGCCGCGCTGACCCTCGCCGGCGTGTTTACCGTGCGTTACGCCGTTGTCATGGGCGGACGCCAGTCGGCCGACGATCCGCGCGCCACATTCGATATGACCGGCTGAGTCCCGCCGCGGCGGCACGCCGAAGCTTCGCGGGAAGCTCAGGCGAGCCGTTCCGCAAGCCACTCCGGCACCGCCTCGATCGCAATCCGTTCCTGGCTCATGTCGTCGCGATGACGGACAGTAACGCTGCGGTCGTCGAGCGTCTCGAAATCGATTGTGAAGCAGAATGGTGTGCCGATCTCGTCGTGTCGCCGGTACCGCTTTCCGATATTTCCCGTCTCGTCGTAATCGATCAGGACGCCTGACATGGCGTTCAACGTCTCGAACAGACTCCAGCTCGGTTGAGTCAGCTCAGGCTTTTTGAGGAGTGGCAGCACCGCGGCCTTGTACGGCGCGACCCGGGGGTGAAGCCGGAGGACCACCCGGGTGTCTGCCTTGCCGTTGACGTCGAGAATTTCTTCTTCGTCATAGGCGTCGACAAGCAGGATGAGGCAGGTGCGGTCGACGCCGAACGTCGGTTCGATCACATACGGGATGTACTTGCGGTTTTCCGCCTGGTCAAAGTAGTGGAGGTCTTCCCCGCTGAAAGAGGCGTGCTGGCGAAGATCGAAATCAGTTCGGTTGGCAAGCCCGTAGAGCTCCTTCCAACCCATGGCGCCGGGAAAGTTGTACTCGAAATCGATCGTGCGGCTCGAGTAGTGCGAGAGCTCGCCGGCGTCGTGCTCGCGGATTCGGAGAAACTCGTCGCGTACCCCGACGTAGACCAGCCATTCCTTCATGGCGGCCATCCACGTCTCGAACGATTCCGCCGCCTCATCCGGTCGCACGAAGTACTCGATCTCCATCTGCTCGAACTCGAGCAGGCGGAAGATGAAGTTTCCCGGCGTAATTTCGTTCCGGAACACCTTTCCGATCTGGGCAATGCCAAAGGGCACCTTGACTCGTCCTGTTGCCACGATGTTCTTGAACTGCACGAACATCGCCTGGGCCGTCTCCGGTCGCAGGTAGACCTCAGTTCCCGTCTCCTCGACCGGTCCGATCACCGTGCGGAACATCATATTGAACTGGCGCGCGCCGGTGAGCGTGGCATTGCCGCAGACTGGACACTTCACCGCGGCGTCCTGAAGAATCTTTGACATCTCGTCGGGAGTCGCGCCCTCGACGTGTTGGCCGAGCCGCTCCTCGATCAGGTGATCCGCCCGGAAGCGGCTCTTGCACGTCCTGCAGTCAACCAGCGGGTCGTTGAAGCTCTCGATATGCCCTGAGGCTTCCCAAACCCGCGGATGCATCAAGATGCCGGCATCGAGGCCGACGATGTCCCGGCGCTGGTGCACGAACCTGCGCCACCACAGGTCCTTGACGTTGCGCTTGAGCTCGACTCCGAGCGGCCCATAGTCCCAGGTATTTGCCAGGCCGCCATAGATGTCCGAGCCCGGAAAGACGAATCCGCGCCGCTTGCAGAGCGCGGCAATTTTTTCCATCGTGACGACGCGCGACTTCTCGGCGGTGCTCATCGATTCTCACTCCAGACCCGGCAACACCGAGGAGCTCGGCCACATGACCAGTTGTTCGTGCGAAACGGGCGTGCCAGTGACCATGCGGGGCACGCCACAATCTCCGCCATCAGCGATTAGTCGAGATAGTCGCCACGCCCGCTTGGCGCGGGTGCGCCGTTGCCCGGAGCGGTCTGACCTAGCGCCATGCGGCGATAGACCTGGGTGGTCGAGATACTGACGTGCCCAAGAAGCTGCTGCACCTCGCGCAGATCCGCGCCACGACCCAATGCATGCGTGGCGAAAGTATGGCGCAAGGTATGAGGTGTGATATCGGCAATGTCGGCCTTGCTGGCATAGGACTTCAGGATCAACCAGAATCCTTGTCGAGTCAGGCGATTACCGCGATGGTTGAGGAACAACGCGCTATCCTCGCGCAGGGCGAGCAGTGGCCGCGCCTGGAACAGATAGTGATCGATCGCTTCAATCGCGCTTTCTCGCAGCGGCAGTGATCGCTCCCGCGTGGTACGCCCCGCGCAGCGCATGCGGCGCTCCAGCAAATTCACGTCCTCGCAGTCGAGAGCGACGAGCTCGCTGACGCGCATGCCAGTCGCATACAGCGTCTCGAGCATTGCTCGGTCTCGGGCGGCTTCCGGTCTGCGCGCCGCACTGCCGCCCTCCTTAGCGGGTTGCTGCAAGAGGCGTTCGACCTCGCTTGGGGAAATCGAACGCGGCGTGTACTTATCGACACGTGGCGCCGTCATTCGCGCGCCCGGGTCGCCACGCAACTGTCCTTCACCGACCAGGAAATTGAAGAACGATTTGATGGCGGCCATTTTTCGAGCAACGGTCGAGGAGGCGTAGCTGCGGCTGCGCAGGAAGAGCAGATAACTGGTGAGGTCCTGATCCGTCAGCTGATCCCACGTCCGGACCTGCGGAAACATCCGGGGTTCCGCGCTGACCGTACCGAGTCCGACGTCCTCTGACGATCCTGACCCGGCATCGCCGGCGCTGTCATTGCCGAGAAAATTCAGAAACTGCGTCAGATCATTGCGGTAGGCGAATATCGTGTTAACCGAGAACCCTCGTTCAGCCTCGAGCACTTGCAAAAAACGTTCGACGTCCTGGTGCATTGCTTCCTCCGACCCCAGCCGCGTCGCAGACGGCATCTCCGGCGTTCCCATCCTAGCTGTGCAGGAGCGCGACCTCACTCAGGATCGCGTCCGCGAGCGGCGTGTAATCCATCATCAATGCTTCCGCAACGCCAGGGTGCGTCACTTTCCCGTTGATCACGTTGACGCCTCTGGCGAGCTCCGGATCGCGCGAGACGGCTCCCTGGAGCCCGTAATCCGCCAGCACTAACCCATACGGCAACGTCGCGTTGGCGAGACCGATGGTGCTCGTGCGCGGCACAGCACCCGGCATATTCGTCACGCAGTAATGGACGACACCGTGCAGGACGTAGGTGGGCTCGCTATGGGTGGTGGGTCGTGACGTCGCGATACAGCCCCCCTGGTCGATCGCCACGTCGACAATGACAGATCCGGGTCTCATCGCGGCGACCATCTCCTCCGAGACGATCTTGGGCGCCTTGGCGCCCGGCAGCAGGACCGCTCCAATAACCAGGTCAGCGCGCTGCACCGCCGCAGCGACGTTCTCACTATTCGAAGCAAGCGTGTTGACGCGGCCATGGAGCAACGTGTCGAGCTGGCGAAGCCGCTCCAAGGAGCGGTCGACAATCGCTACGTTGCTGCCCATTCCGAGCGCGATCTGTGCCGCGTTGGTCCCCACGACACCACCGCCGATGACCACCACGTCGGCGCCCGGGACGCCGGGGATGCCCGCGAGCAGCGTTCCACTGCCCCCGTGTGCTTTCTCGAGAAAGTGGGCTCCGACCTGGACCGACATTCGTCCCGCAACCTCGCTCATCGGCGTCAGGAGCGGAAGCGCACCATTGTCCAGCTGGACCGTTTCGTAGGCTACTGCATGAACGTGGTTGCGAACGAGCGCCTCAGTCAGCGGAGCGTCGGCGGCGAGATGAAGATAGGTGAACAGCACTTGCCCAGGACGAAGTAGATCGTATTCGGCGGGAACCGGTTCCTTGACCTTGACGATCATCTCCGCGCGGTCGTAGATCGCGAAGGCTGAATCGACCAACTCGGCGCCAGCAGCCGCGTACTCGCCATCAGCGAAGCCACTGCCCTCACCCGCCGAGCGCTGGACCAGCACCTGGTGTCCCCGAGCCTGGTATTCGCGCACACCGGCGGGGGTAACGGAAATCCGGAACTCGTGGTCCTTGACTTCCCTGGGCACGCCTACCAGCATGACCTCGCGCCCCTGCCTGGGCTCGCCCAAATCGGAGCCCCATCTCGTTCGTCAAAGTGCTCGCGATGTCCGCGCGGCAGCCGCCAGTCTAACATACATAACGCGCGACTTCTGCGCGATACATTCGGCAGTCGATCCCCTCCGTAGTACGAGGACTGGATCCCATGGCGGCGCCGAGTCGTTGTAGACTCGTCACTTGTCGGAAATGTACGAGCCACAGGGTGCAACCGAGCGGCCCTGAGCGATCGGAGCGGGAAAACCTGTGTCGGAAGGACTCATCAACGGCCTCTATATCATTCCCATACTCGCAGTCCTCATCCTCGTCCATGAGATCGGGCACTTCGTTGCGGCCCGCCTGATCGGAGTAAGGGTCGAAGAGTTCGGTATCGGTATCCCTCCGCGCATCAAGGGGTGGCGCCGCAACGGGGTCCTCTGGTCGATCAACTGGATCCCCTTTGGAGGCTTCGTCAAGGTTCTGGGGGAAGACGGCAAAGCCAACGATCCGGAGTCGATCAACGCCAAGTCTCCGGCGAAACGAGCGTTCTTCCTCGTTGCCGGATCCGCGATGAACTTCCTCCTTGCCTTCGTCCTCATGATTCTGGTCGTCGGTTTCCAGGGCGTATCCCGTTCAAATGTCTACATCGCATCCGTGGTTTCCGGATCCCCGGCTGAGACCGCGGGGTGGGAGGCGGGGGATCGCATCGTCGAGGTTGCCGGTGTTCCCATCGAGTCCTCCACCGACGTCGGGCAGCGAGCGCGTGAGTTCAGTGGAAATCCGATGAGCGTCGTCGTCGAGCGCAACGGCGAACTCGTCGAAACCTCGGTCGTGCCACGCGTGAATCCGCCCGCGGGCGAGGGCCCCACCGGAGTCGGTATTGTCGATTCCCCGATCGCGGACACGAGCGTCGAAGCCACAACGGCGGGGTTGCCCGCCGCGGAAGCGGGCTTGCAGTCCGGCGACCGGATTTTGGCCGTCGGTTCAGAGCAGGTCGGCGATCCCTACACGCTCCAGTTCGCGCTGATGAACGCCTCCGGATCGACCGTTCCGGTCGAGGTGGCCCGCGGTAGCGAGCAGACCACCGTTTCGCTCGTTGTGCCAGATCTGGACGCTGAGGGCGACCTGCTCGAGCAACTGGGATTCGACCTTGCCATCAAGCCCCAGTTCGATCGCGTTCCGCTCGGTTCGATTATCCCCGTCGGCGTCGCTCAGGCCTGGGAGCAATCCGGACAGATGCTCGCTGGAATCCGCGATCTGGTCACCGGACGCGCCCCACTCGATCAGATCGCGGGACCGCTTGGCATGGGTCAGATCACAAGCGAGATCGTGAGCGCGAGCCCGCTGCCGCTCTGGGTCACGCTTGCACAGCTGGCGATCTTGCTCTCGTTGAACCTGGCTGTCCTCAATCTGCTACCGCTTCCAGCTTTGGATGGGGGGCGGCTACTGTTCGTCATCGTCGAGGTCCTGCGCGGCGGGAAGAAGCTGGCGCCCGAGCGCGAGGGAATCGTGCACGTGGCCGGACTGATCCTGCTCCTCGGCTTTATGGTGATCGTATTGGTACTGGACGCGCTCCGAATCTACGAAGGTCGATCCTTCCTGCCCTAATCGACGAAGGATCAGGAGAAATCACGAAATGTCCTTGATTGCGCCGCGGCGACCGACTCGGGTGCTTCATGTCGGCGATGTCAAAGTGGGTGGCGAGAATCCCGTTGTCGTGCAGTCGATGACAACCGCGGATACTCGGGACCCGATTGCCACGCTCCGTCAAATTCGCGAGCTCGCGGAGGCAGGGTGCGAGATCGTCCGCATCGCGGTTCCGGATCGCAAAGCTGCCGCGGCGCTCCCGGACATCGTGCCGCACGCACCGGTGCCGCTCATCGCCGATATTCACTTCGAGCACACGCTGGCGCTGAAAGCGCTCGACGCCGGTATCCACGGCCTGCGTCTCAACCCCGGTAACATCCGCAAACCCGAAGATGTGCGCGAAGTTGTCCAGCGGGCCAAGGAACGCCAGGTTCCCATCCGCATCGGTGTCAATTTCGGCTCGGTGGCGCCGATGCCCGAAGCCTTCGTCGACGAGATGGCTGAGCGCGGCGCGTCCCAGGTCGAGCTTCGCGCCGAATGGCTGGTCCGGTCAGCACTTGGACACATTCGGATCCTCGAGGATCTCGATTTTGGCTTGACCAAAGTAAGCCTGAAAGCGTTTGAGCTGCCGGTACTCTTCGAGGCGTACCGGCGGTTCGCTGCCCTACCGAACGACTATCCGCTCCATCTGGGAGTAACCGAGGCCGGAACGCCCCGGTCGGGAAGCGTGCGCTCCGCAACCGGAATTGGGACGTTGCTCGCGCTTGGCATCGGCGACACGATTCGCGTGTCGCTGACAACCGATCCCGTCGAGGAAGTGTTTGTTGCTTACGAGATCTTGAAGAGCCTCGAGCTGCGTCAGAAGGGCGCGGTCATGATCGCCTGCCCGACGTGTGGGCGCGTCGAAGTCGACCTCTTCACCCTGGCCAACCAGGTCGATGAGTTCCTCACTACGGTGACCGAGCCCATCCGCGTCGCGGTGATGGGCTGCGTCGTCAATGGTCCCGGTGAGTCCCGCGACGCCGATGTCGGCCTTGCCGCGGGGAATGGCAAGGGCGTCATCTTCCGCAAAGGCAAGATCGTCCGCACCGTCGCGGAAACTGACATGCTCGCCGCATTGAAGGACGAGATTCGCCTGGTTGTTGACGAGCGGAAGAGCGGGGTGGTCGAAGAAGTCGCCGATCGCTATCAGACCACACGCCCGTCGCTTCGCCTGACGGCCGTCTAGCCGCGGCCGCGTCGCGGGTGCAGACCTCCGGGGACCGCCATGCTCGGCGAACCGGCGTCGCCCTCTGGGGCGCCGCGATGGCGACGGCGGCACCAGTCGCCATCGCGGGTCTAGGTCACAGCGCGCGACACGAAGCGCCCTACCGGCCTGTCCTGGAGCGAGTCGAGATTCGCATCCCCCCCGGCGTGCAGATCCCGCCGCGGCTGCGCATTGGCTTCGTCGCCGATACCCATCTGGGTTCGGTGGTCCGTCCGCCGGATGTTGACCGCGCTTTGGCGCTGCTCCTCTCGGCTAAACCCGACCTTCTCCTCTTCGGCGGCGACTACGTCTCCGAATCGCCTCGTCACATCACGGAGGCCGCCGCGGTGCTTGGTAATGTCGCAAACGCGACCCGATTTGGCTCGCTAGCGGTTCTCGGCAACCATGACTATGCCAATGGCGCAGCGCGAATGACAGCGCAGCTCGAGAAACATGGCATCCGGGTGCTGCGCAATGAATCCGCTCGCATAGGCGATGATACCGGCGAGCTCTGGATCGCCGGTATCGACGACGCGCTGCTCGGTTCACCCGACCCGGCGCGCGCGTTCGCCGGTGTGCCGTCGCGGGCACACGCCATCGCACTTTGGCACGAGTCCGACTGGGCCGAGCAGGTAGTCGACCACGGGGCTTTGCTGCAGCTCTCCGGCCACAGCCACGGCGGTCAGGTGCGGCTGCCCGTTGCTGGCACAGTTGCTGCGCCTGCGGGCGGCAGGCGCTTCGTGAAGGGGCTCAACCTGGCCGCGGGCATGCCGGTCTACACGACCCGCGGGGTTGGCGTCTTTCGTCCACCGGTGCGATTCCGTTGTTCGCCGGAGGTCACCCTCGTGACGTTGGTCTAAGTTTTGTCCCGATTACTCCTTGGCGCGACTTACGATGCGTGTCACGCTCGCGCCCGCGTCCGATTGTCGAGTGGGGGGAACGTGACAGATTCCCGGAAGTTGAAGATCGGAATCATCGGTTGCGGTGTGGGCTTCCTGCACTTGCAGGGCTTCGCCGAGAACCCGCGCGCTCAAGTCGTTGCCATCGCGGGTCTCGATGAGGAGCGCTGCCGCGAGCTGGCCAAGCAATTCGACGTCCCGCGCGTCTATCGAGACTACCAGGATCTGGTCGCCGACCCTGACATCGAGGCTGTGACCGTCGCCGTGCCGAACATCTTGCACGTGCCGGTCTCGCTTGCGGCACTGGAAGCCGGCAAGCACGTCATGGTCGAAAAACCACTGGCGCCAACAGCCGCGGAAGGCCAACAGATCATCGAGGCGGCGCGGCGCGCGGATCGCGTTCTTGGCGTTGTCTTCAACCGGCGAGGCCGGCAGGACGTTCAACTGGTCAAGAAGGAGGTCGAGCGCGGGAATCTTGGCGAGATCTACCACGCCCGCGCGTTCTGGATGCGGCGCTCCGGCATTCCGGGTCTTGGCACCTGGTTCACGTCGAAGCAGATGGCTGGCGGCGGGCCCCTGATCGACCTTGGCATCCACGTGCTTGACATGTCCCTTTGGGTCCTTGGCAATCCAACAGCGCGTCGCGTGAGTGCGGCGACCTATGCCGCACTAGGACCGAAGGGGCGAGGTCAGTGGCAAGGGAATCGGTTCAAGATGGCGCCCGGAGAGCCGTACGAAGTCGAGGATTTTGCCACGGCGTTCATCCGATTCGACGGTGGGCTGACGCTTCAACTCGATGCCTCGTGGGCCGCCTATACCGGGCACGGCGACGATTTCGGGATGTCGGTCCTGGGCGACAACGGCGGCGCCGAGATCCACGCCCGGGACTACGCCCAAACGGGGACGCTTCGCTTCTTCGGCGAGATCGACGGAGTCCCCACTATTACCGAGCCGCGCCTCCTCGAGCGGCATGGTCACGGCGAGGTCTTCAAGCAATTCATCGAGAGCGTGCTGGACGGCACGCCGATGTCCCCTTCCGGAGAAGAAGGACTCGACCGGGTCCGCCTCATCGAGGCGATCTACCGCTCGGCTGAACTTGGAGAGGAAGTCGAGGTGGAGGCTTCGTGAGCGAGCAGATCCTCCACACCACGTTGGGAGGCGCGGAGTGAATCAGACTCGGGTTACCGTTTGGAACGAATACCGGCATGAACGTGAGGACGAGCGCTACCGATCGGTCTATCCGGACGGTATCCATGGCGCGATTGCCGAGGGTTTGAGCCCCTCCGATGACCTCAGCGTCCGCACGGCAACTCTGGACGAGCCGGACAATGGTCTCCCCGAGGACGTCCTGATGGCCACGGACGTGCTCATCTGGTGGGGACACAAGGCCCACGAGGAAGTCAGCGACGAGACCGTCAACCGAGTCCAGGCCCGGGTACTTCATGGCATGGGGCTGGTCGTCCTCCACTCCGGCCACCACTCGAAAATCTTCAAGCGGCTCATGGGAACCTCTTGCAATCTCATCTGGCGCGTCGCGGACGAGACCGAGCGCATCTGGGTTGTCGCGCCCTCACATCCAATCGCGGCCGGGCTGGATCGCTTCATCGAGCTGGAGCGTGAAGAGATGTACGGCGAGTTCTTCGACGTTCCGCCTCCGGAAGAGCTCGTGTTCCTTTCCTGGTTCCCCGGTGGGGAGGTCTTTCGATCGGGGTGTTGTTACACCCGCGGATCGGGAAAGGTCTTCTACTTCCGACCCGGTCACGAGAGCTATCCAACGTTCTACAACCCCGATGTGCGGACGGTGATTGCCAATGCCGTGCGCTGGGCCGCTCCGGTCGACGGACCAGGCCGGGTGTTCGGCAATCAGGCGCCCCTCACGAGTCGGATGTCGGGCGTCGGAGGTCGGACGTGAGATCAACTGCCCCGGGCGGCTGAGGAGGCGAGGTGTCAGCCTCACGCCATTTTGACGTCATCGTGCTTGGCGGCGGAACGATGGGAACAGCCGCCGCCTGGGCGCTCGGCAAACGCGGCATGAAATCTCTGGTCCTCGAGCAGTTTCACCACGTCCATGACCAGGGGAGCCACGGTGGCGAGACGCGAATCATCCGCCATGCCTATGCCGAGTCTCCAGAGTACGTCCCCCTCGTCCGCCGCGCGGATCAGCTCTGGCAGGAGCTGGAGGCCTCAATCGGGGAGCGGGTTCTGGTGCGCTGCGGCGGGCTCGAGCTCGCCGCGCCCGGTTTTGCCCATGCTCACGCGGCCCGCACTAGCGCCGACGCCCACAGACTCGCCTACGAGTGGCTTACGCCCGACGAGGTGATGTCACGTTGGCCAGCATTTCGAGTTCCCGAGGACTGGGAGGCGCTCTACAGCCCGGACAGCGGTTTTCTCCTCACCGAGCCGGCGCTAGGCGGTATGGCGGATGCCGCCCGCACGCTGGGCGCCACGATCCTGGAACAGACTCCAGCCGTAGCCTGGGGCGCAGACCTCGAGCACGTCTGGGTCGATACCCGGGTCGAGCGCTTCGAGGCGGAGGCCCTGGTCGTGACTGCGGGAGCATGGGCGTCGCCCATGCTCGCGGAGCTAAACCTACCCATTCACATCCTGCGCAAAACGCTCTGGTGGCAGGAGGTGAGCGACCCGCGGCAGTTCGAACCGGACCGGTTCCCGGTGTTCATCACTGACTCACCCACCGGGGAGATCTACGGGTTTCCGGTCCACGGTGTTCCGGGACTCAAGATCGCCAACCATGCCGGTGGCGAGATCGCCGATCCGGAAAGGGTGGACCGATCGACGAGGCCAGGCGAAAACCGCGATTGTCTCGAACTGGCGGCGCGTGTGCTTCCTGGTGTCGGCTCATGTGTGGTCAAGAGCGCCGTCTGTTTGTACGCCATGACTCCGGATACGGACTTCATCGTCGATCGGCATCCGGAGCTGCCCCGGGTTGCGATTGGCGCGGGATTTTCTGGTCACGGCTTCAAGTTCGCGCCGGCAATCGGCGAGCTCCTTGCCGAGATGGTCACCGATCCGGCAGCCGGAATCGATCCCGCGGCTGCAATTATCTCGATTCGAGCCAGCTGGTGTGGCGGAATCAACCGCAGGTTCCGCGTAGCCCTCAGAAATTTCAATCGCCTCGAGGCTCTGGTTCCCGGATGACCCGTTTGGCGTAGACCTGGGCTGGCGGCGAATCATCCGGCGTCGACGATCCCAGCGCTGTGACGGGATCTTGCGGAAACGAGCCTTCCGGCCAATCGCCGTTTGCCTGGCCCCATTCATTGATGATGCGCTGCAGGTTCCGATCGCTCGTCACAAACCCCGTAGCCGACGTCTTGCGGGCACTGCCACCATGGGTCACCTCGCTCAGACCCTCGCGCAGGTCGCGCACGAAGGCGGCAAGCTGGTGCTCATCAAAGTTTTCAGTGAAGGGAAAAATCCGGCGATCGCGCGTTTGCAGAAATCGCACGATGCGGTCCATGAGCCAGTCGTGGTATCGCTGCTGCGGATTGATCTGCGCCACACTCTACCTCGTGCTGCATGAAGCCCGTGCAACCGCTCACCCCCGGCCTGGGGGCATCCTAACCCGCTGCATTCTATCCTGACCGGGCATCTACGACGCGCTCGGCGCCTGAGGCAACAGTGCGGTCCAGGATTTCAACGCGTGGAGTGAACGTTATGGCGCCACCAATATCCAATCATGTGGTCGATACGCATCTCAGCAACGGACTGGGGATCATTCTCAAAGAGGATCACACCGCACCAATCGTCTCCATGTGGACGTGGTACCGGGTCGGCAGTCGCAACGAACGGCCCGGGAAGACAGGACTTTCACACTGGGTCGAGCACATGCAATTCAAGGGCACCGCGGATATCGCGAAGGGTCAGATTTTTCGCGACGTCTCGCGGGTTGGGGGAACGCTCAACGCCCTGACCTCGCATGATTGGACCGCGTATTTCGAAACCGTTCCCGCACACCAGATCGACCTTCCGCTCCGCATCGAATCCGATCGCGTGACGGGATCGCTGTTCGCACCCGAAGAGGTCGAGTCCGAGCGGACCGTCATCCTCTCTGAACGGCAGGGCGCAGAGAACAACCCGGGTTACGCCCTCTATGAGGAAGTGGTCGGCTCGGCATTCCACGCTCATCCCTACCGGCACATGGTGATCGGATACGAGGGCGACCTGCGCACGATCTCACGCGGCGATCTCTACCAGCACTACCGGCGCTTATATCACCCAAGCAATGCGTTCGTCGTCGCCGTCGGTGATTTCGATAGCGACGATCTTCTCAGCCGCCTCGAGCGCGCATTCGGCGCGGTTCCCGCTGGCGAGCCGATTCCCCGTTCCATTGGCATCACAGAGCCGGAGCAACAAGGCGAGCGTCGTGTCTTGCTGCGACGACCATCCGGCGTGCCGTACTTGCGCGTGGCCTATCACGCGCCGGCCGCCGCGGATGCCGATGCGGTTCCCTTGCTGGTCGCGGAAGCCGTCCTGTCCGGTGGCCAGCCGATGGGGCTGGGTGGTGGCAGCGCCATGGGGCGGTCATCGCGCCTCTACAGAGCATTGGTTGCGTCAGGTCTTGCTCGCGCCGCGGGAAGCGACATGAGCCTGACGATCGACCCGTACCTGTTTCAGATCGGAGTTACGGGTCTGCCCGGCTCCGACCTGTCGGAGCTGGAGCGCCTCGTTCACGGCGAAGTCGCCCGGTTGCAAGAAGAGCCGGTCCCTGCCGAGGAGTTGCAACGAGCCGTTCGCCAGCTGGAAGCACAGTTCGTCTACTCCTCGGAAGGGATGACCAACCAGGCGTACTGGCTCGGGCTCTGTGAAGTCGTCGACGGCTGGGAACGGGCGGCTTCCCTGCCCGATGAGATCAGGAGCGTGACCGCCGCAGACATCCAACGTGTGGCGCGGCAATACCTTCTTCCAGAGCGGCGAACCGTCGGCTGGCTTGAACCGCTTTCCATCGACGCGCCAACTGGCACCCCGGATGCGGAGGGTGTTCGTCACTTCGCGCCTCCGGCGGCCTGGGGTCTGACCGGTCCCCGATCGTCCGCGGAGGCGGAGCGCGTGGCGTTTCACCGGGCAGTCCTTGCCAATGGCATCCCGGTTCTTGGCCAGCAGCGACTACAGAGCCAGTCTTTCGCGCTTCGACTTCGCGTTCCGGCAGGCACGGTCTACGAACTTCCCGAAGAGTCGGGTATCGCGTTTCTCACGGCCCGCTCGCTGCAGCGCGGGTCGAGCGGTCACTCGTTTGACGAGATCAGCACCCGGCTCGACGAGCTGGGTGGCTCGATGACGGTCGATGCGGGGCGCGAGTTCATTGAGGTGCGCGTGCGCGGCTTGCGAGACGACTTTCAGGAACTGATCCGGTTGCTGGCGGACGCGTTGCAACGTCCTGATTTTCCGGCAGCCGAGGTTGCCAAGGTCCGATCCGAGCAGATCGGCGCCATCGCGGAGGCGGACAACGACACCCGAGCCACGGCCGACCGCCTGCTCCGGCGGTCCGTCTATCCCGAGCCAAATCCGTTTGGGCGCCGAGTTCTCGGCAATCGTGAGATCGTCAGCACGCTCGATCGAGAGGCGGTTGCCGGGTATCACGCGCGGGCGTTCAGCCCGGTCGGCACCTCGATTGCCATGGTGGGTGGGATCGCCGAGTTCGACGAGGCGGTGGAAGGGCTTTCGTCGGCTATGGGCTCCTGGGACGTGGCCGGCTCCAGAGTCGATATCGCCAATCAGGTCGTGACCAATGACACCGTGGTCCGCACCACGGAGGAGATTCCTGGTAAGAGTCAGGTCGATATTGCGGCGGGGCTCGCCACGATTCCTCGCGGGCACCAGGACTATTACGCGCTCGATATCGCAAACATGATCCTGGGCCGGCTTGGATTGATGGGGCGTCTCGGGGCGGAGGTGCGCGACCGGCAAGGGCTCGCCTACTACGCCTCGAGCCAGCTCGAGCCTCGTCGCGACAGCACGTTATGGGCAGCGCGGGCCGGTGTCGATCCCGAAAACGTCGAGCGCGCCGTCCACGCGGTCCAAACCGAACTTGACCGGCTTCGCTCCGATTTGGTCTCCGAGGAGGAGCTTGAGGACGCGAAGAGCTACCTGACGGGTGTGCTCCCGCTGGCGCTCGAGACGCACGACGGGGTGGCCTCGATATTGCTGGCGATCGAGGAGTTTGGTCTGGGCCTCGACTATCTCGACCGGTACCCTGACATCATCGCCGCGGTCGAACGCGAGCACGTACGGCATGCGGCGCGGGCGCATCTGGACCCCGAAAGGCTCGCCATCGGCATCGCCAGACCCGCGGGGCCATGAAGAGCCTCAATCGTCAGAGAACGGCACTGGCCCGTTGGGCGAGTGGTTTCAAGTAGATCAGGAACTCATTCTGGCCGGAGCGCAGGATGCGGCTGATGCTGTAGCTCGTCTTGTGCGGTCGGTCTTGATAGATATCGCCTGGTTTGTAGCGTCCCAGGCGCATCTCTCGCGACGTCTTGGCCACGATCTCATAGGTTGGCGTATGACATGCGTCGCAGACCAGGTACTGGTCCACCTCGTCGGTCGGTCCGGTATAGCCGCGTTGCACGAGTCGGACATCAGCCGAGTCGCACCACGGACAGACCCGTGCCGCGGGTTCCCGGCGATCGCTTTCAGCCACCTACCAACTCCGGCCGCCGTTCGTACTCCGAAGCAGTATTGTACCAAGCAACGAGCAGCCGGCCTCGAATTGAGGCGCCCAGCACAGTTTCGGGGTTTCGACGTAGCCACGGCGCACCTGGCACTGAGGGCGCATAATGAGGGGGGCAGATGGATCTGGCGCCGCCAGACCGCCGGCCCACCCGCGACCCCGCGCGGAAGGAGGGATCATGCCAGAGCGCGCGTCCGCGGAGAAAAAGCGGCTGATGCCGTCTTCGACGGACCTGGATACGGACCTTGGTACGCGTCCGCTGATCATCGCCTCGAACAGAGGCCCGGTCACGTTCTCGCGACAGGCGAACGGTTCGTTCGACGCGCGCAAGGGGAGTGGCGGCGTCGTGACGGCGGTCACCGCTATCGCTCGCGAGCGGCAACCGATCTGGATCGCGGCAGCCATGACCGAGGGAGACCGCCAGCGCGCCGCTCATGCCCACGAAACCGGCGAGGAACTGATCGAGTTCGGGAATCCTTGTGAGTTCCGGCTGCGGTTCGTCGTGCCGGATCCCGAGGCGTACCACCAGTACTACAACATCATCAGCAACCCGTTGCTCTGGTTCCTCCAGCACTACCTGTGGGATACGCCGAGAACTCCGGACATCACGAAGGATATCTGGGATGCCTGGCGGGACGGCTACGTCGTAGTCAATGAGTTGTTCGCGGATGAGATCGTTGCCGCGGCAAAAGCAGCCGGCGATGAGCCGTTGATCATGCTGCAGGACTATCACCTCTACCTGTGCGCCGGCCTCGTGCGCCAACGGCAACCAGACGCCCGACTGCAGCAGTTCGTGCATATCCCCTGGCCCGACCCTGATTACTGGCGTCTCCTGCCATTGGAGATGCGGCGGTCGATCTGTGAAGGGATGTTGGGCAACGATATCGTTGGTTTCCAGACGCCAGAACACGGCCGGTCGTTCATGTACACCTGCCAGGCGTACGTGCCGGATGCCTTCGTCGACTACTCCACGTTGTCAGTGCGATGGCAAAACCGCCGCATCGAGGTGCGGACGTATCCCATCTCGATCGATGCCGCCGCGGTGCGCCGCATGGCGTACTCCAAAGAAGCGCGGTCGCACGACCGGTACTTGCCGAACCACTGGAACGAGTTCACCGTACTTCGCGTCGACCGCGCCGAACCGAGCAAGAACATCGTGCGCGGCTTTCTGGCGTTCGATCGGTTCCTCGAAGCCCACCAGGACTTCCAGGGCCGTGTCAATTTCGTCGCGATCACCGTGCCATCCCGGATGGACGTGGTCGAGTACCAGGATTATCTGGACGACGTCAGCGCGGTCGTGGGACGGATCAATGCCAAGTACGCCAACGTCGAGACGGGGTGGCAACCGATCCACCTGATCATGGGTGAGAACTACCCGCGGGCCCTGGCGGCGATGAAGTGGTATGACGTGCTCCTGGTGAATTCCATCATCGACGGCATGAACCTCGTCGCCAAGGAAGGCGCCCTGTTGAACGAGCGCAACGGCGTGCTGATCCTGTCAGAGGGCGCCGGCGCCGTGAGTCAGCTCGGCGAGGACGCCATCATCATCGGGCCGACCGACGTCGAAGGAACCGCCGACGCGCTGCACCGCGCATTGACCATGCCGCTCGAGGAGCGGCGCAGGCGAGCGGAAGGCTTGCGGCGCTCGGTCGAGACCGACGACGTGACCAAGTGGTTCGAGAATCAGGTCGCCGACATGTTGGCGTACAAGCGCGAACCCATCGCCGAGGACGATGAGTCGGAGGACGACATGGCGATGCCCGCCAACATCGTCTCGCTTACCGGATCGGATCGGGTCTCGACCGCCGGAGCCTGAAGCGCCAATCCCGTAACCACACTCGCGGAGTTGGCTGTTGACAGCCGATTCGGAGCCGGAGATAGTACGCCCCGGCGCGACCCGGCTCTGCATTGGAGCACGGGCTGTCATGTGCACTGAGGCACTGGAGGAGGTTCAAGAAACCATGAGCCATCGGATTCTTCGCAGAGCAGTCGACCGACGGACCGTATTAAAGGCGGCCACAGGCGCTGCAGCCGGATTCTACGCCTGGGGAGTTCCCGGCAAGTCTTACCAGCGAGCGCTGGCCCAAGAGAGCATAGTCCAGCAAATCCTCGCCATCCCCGGCGCCGGCGCTCAGTGGACCGAAGCAGACCTGCGGAGCGTTGGCGAGCTCGTTCTCGAGCCGACAAAAGCGAACGTGCAACCAGGCGAGTTTCAGGGCCAGCAATTGACGTTCCTCGGGCTGAACAACGCAGGTCTTCACAACCTGGTTTTTCGTCCTCTTTCGGAGGCCTGGCAGGAATACACTGGCGCTCAGATCGAGTGGATTGATCTGCCTCAAAATGAGGTCTTCGCTCGCGTCCAGCAGAGCATCGCGAGTGATACGGTCGACTTCGATGTTCTGGAGGGTGGAGCCCCCTGGGAGGGTGACATACTCGGCAGGGGGCTTGCCTCCGAAATGCCCGATTGGGTCGCTGCACAAATCGACATGAGTGACTACGTGAAGCTCCTCCAGCCTCCGGTTGGGACGTGGGACGGCAAGACCTATCGTGTCTCAATTGACGCTGACGCACACAACTTCAATTATCGCTCCGATGTCTTTGCCAGCGAAGAATTGGGCGCAGAGTGGTCCGCCGCAGGGGGTGCCCAGGAATGGGGTGTTCCTCAAACGTGGCAGCAGGTCCAGGCAGTTACTCAATTCCTCCAAGGGAAGCAACTAGACGGCCAGGACCTCTATGGAATCCTGGACGAGTGCGCGCCATGGGGCGGGTTCGGCTGGTATTTCTTTGCAAGTCGCGCGAGTGCTTATGCCAAACATCCGGACAACAAGGCATGGCTGTTCGATCCGTCCAATATGAAACCCTTCGTCAACAGCCCTGCCTTCGTTCGAGCGGCGCAGGACGTGATCGACGCACTACCGTTTGAGCCGACGGATCAGGTCAACGCTGATGGCAATCGCACTTGGCTGGAGCAGTTCCTGCCTGGGATCGGCTCGATGCTTCACTGGTGGGGTGACGTCGGCTCGAACGTTTACACCAACGATGTCTCCGTCGTTCAGGACAAGGTGATGTTCAGCATCTTGCCCGGTTCTGACGACGTCTACAACAACGCAACTGGCGAATGGAATACTCTACCTAGCGGACCCAACTTCGCGCCGAACGAGGCATACATCGGTTGGGGCCTGTACGTCATGAAACGATCCGAAGCCTCGGGTGTCAACAAGGCCGCGTGGAGCTTGGCCGCGCACCTTGGCGGCAAGGATCTCGGAACCTGGACAGCGGTCTACCCGTCAGGCTTCCAGCCATACCGCGAAAGCTCATTCGATGAAGAGCTGTGGGCGGTCGCCGATCTGCCGGCGGAGTTCATTTCGTCGTACTTGGACTCGCAGGTGGATTCGTACAACCATCCCAATGGGGCCATCGAGCCACGCATCCCGGGGATTTTCCAGTACTACGTGGCCGCCGAAACGGAGCTCTCCCGGGCCTACGCCGGCCAGGTGACAGCTCAGGAAGCGCTGGACGCGACTGCCGCTGCCTGGGAACAGATCACCGACGATCTCGGGCGCGATAGCCAGATCGAACTCTATCAAGCCGCACTCGGATAAGCCGATGGCACGCCGGGGTCGGATCGACGTCATCCGACCCCGGCAAGTCACCGGGTCCAGCCTCTGAATCGCTCAGCCTGGACCCTCCTTTGGATCGCGTCGCGTCGTGACGTACCACGAGTCCTTGGTGAAACATGCAGCAGAATCCGGCGGTTGAGCTTCCCGTTGCGGATGTCCCAATCGGCGTCGCAGCTGGGTGGCGACAGGCGACCGGTCGAGTCGTTCTTGTCGTCGCTTCGCTGGTGACCTTGGTTCTCTTGGCTGTTCAGCTATTGAAGACTCTTGGATTCACGACCGTCGGGTTCGCAAATTGGCGTCCGATCGCTGTTGCCTTTCTCGGCTGGGCCGTATGTTTCTGCGCATATATCTTCTTGACGCGAGGCCAACGCGGCGAACGTGCTGTTTTCCTGTTGCCAGCCGTCCTCATCACGGTGGCATTCATCATTTTTCCCACGATCTACGCGCTGTTCATCGCCTTTCACAACTGGAATCTCAGCGCGGTAGCCGGTAGGCAGTTCACCGGTCTGGACAACTTCCGAAGGTTGTTTTCGGACCGGGGATACTGGGAAGCCATGCTGAACATGGTGTATTACGTTGGGGCCGTTCTGGCCCAATACGTGATCGCGTATGGACTTGCGCTTCTCTTGAATCAACCCGTCCGGGGACGCAAGTTCTTCAGGGTTATCTTTCTCCTACCATTTATGTTGAGCCCAGTCGCCGTCAGCTTTATGATCGGAAAGACGCTTCTGAACAGCCAATACGGACCGGTTGTGGCTGCGCTCCACTGGGTTGGCGTGGCGGACGTCTCCTTCTATGAAAATCCCTGGCTCGCCAGGCTCAACATCATGATCATGGATGCGTGGTACTCGATTCCGTTCATGATGGTGCTGTTGCTCGCTGGTCTCCAGGGAATTCCCGGCGAAGTCCTCGAGTCAGCGAAGATCGATGGCGCGTCCGCATGGCAGACGTTTCGCGACATGGTATTTCCTTTGATGCTCCCGATCTCTCTGACCGCCATCATTCTCCGGGTCATCTTTGAACTGAAGCTCATCGATGTCGTTCGCGTTGTCACTGGTGGAGGTCCGGGCGGTGCAACCGACACCGTGAGCCTGTTCATTTACCGGGAGGGCATTCAGAAAACGAACGTCGGCTACGCGTCCGCGATGTCCCAGTTCTACCTGCTAGTCATCATCATCTCAATCACGGTAGTGCTGTGGCTCGCGAACAAATTGGTCGCGAAGTTCAGCTGATATTCATCCGACAGACCGTACCTCCGGTGGCCATCTGTGTGTATCGTCACGGAGATGCGTAGGAGCTCTTGAGGAGTTGTTGTAATGACCCAGACTGTGCAAAAAACGGTGATCTATACCGTCCTCATCATCTGGGCGTTCGTTTGTCTGTTCCCGATCTACTGGACCGCATCAACAGCCTTTAAAGAGGCTAAGGATATCTATGACGGTGACCTCGTACCGTGGCTGCAGTTTGAGCCCAACTGGAAGGGATGGGAGTCGCTAGGATTGTCGCCAGACACGATCGGTCAGCAATCGAGCGCACGTGAGCTATTCTTGAAGCACGCCGTGAACACCGTGACGATCTCGCTGAGCGCCGCGACGTTGGCCAGCGTCATCGGCTCGTTGGCCGCTTATGGTCTCGCGAGGTTCGAGTATCGGTTCGGGCCTTGGCGGAACAACGATATTTCGTTCTGGTTCCTATCTCAGCTTATTCTGCCTCCAGTGGCGATCGTCTTGCCCATCCTTGTGCTGTATCGCGAGCTGGACCTCCTGGACACCCGCACTGGTCTCGTCCTGGTTTACACGATCATGAACCTACCGATCGTGATCTGGATCATGCGGGATCAGTTCAATTCGATTCCCGTTGAGCTGGAACAAGCGGCACTTGTCGATGGAGCATCAGTTTGGCAAGCGTTCCTACGCATTGTGGTTCCCATTGCAGCCCCTGGGTTTGTGGCCGCGTTCATCCTTTCCCTCGTCTTCTCCTGGAATGAGTACTTTTTCGCCGTGGTCCTGGCCGGCGCTGACGCGCCCACTCTCCCGCTCCTGCTGGCCGGGCAGACCAGCTCACAAGGGACTCGGTGGTGGTCGATCGCGGCCCTGGCCACAGCTGCAATCACTCCGTTGATCATCATTGGTCTCATTATGGAAAAGCACATTGTCAGAGGTTTGACAGCTGGAGCCGTGAAGTAGCCTACTGGATCGGACTGATTTCGAGATAACCGGAAGAGTGAATTCGCCCCGGGTCCGAACCAAGCGAAGCCCGACTGGGTGAGCGTAAACTTCTGAGCCGACCCCGCTGCAATGATCGGGCAACGCCTTGAAGCTTCGTTCTTGAGATGACTGCAGTGACTGCGCTTTGTCCATGCAATACAGCTTGATCAATCGACGGAATCTTTTGAAGGCGGCCACCGGCGCGGCGGCACTGTTGTATGCGTGGGGTATTCCGGGCAAGTCATATCAGCGAGCGTTCGCTCGCGACGTCGTTACAGAGATTCTCGAAATCCCAGGTCACGGCGCGGAGCCAACTGAGGCCGACTTGGAGCGCGTCGGAGATTTATGTTTGCGATCAACGAAGCGGAGCGCTTTTGCAGGTCAAACGGTGACGTTCATCGGACTGAACAACGCGGGCTATCACAATAATATCTTTCGGCCCCTGTCCCGAGCCTGGGAAGAGTTCACCGGCGCAACAATCCAGTGGGTCGACGTTCCCCAGGAGGAGATGTTCTCCAGGGTGCAGCAGGGTGTAGCCACCGGGGAGATCGAGTTCGACGTTATGGAAGGGGCTGCACCCTGGGAGGGCGATATTCTCGGTCGCGGTCTTGGGAGCTCCATGCCGGACTGGGTCAAAGAGCAGATTGAACTCAGCGACTACGTCAAGCTATTGCAGCCTCCAGTCGGCACTTGGGGGGATGCGACCTATCGCATCTCGATTGACGGTGACTGCCACAACTTCAACTTCCGCAGCGATGTGTTTTCCAGCCCTGAACTGACTGAAGAATGGTCTGCCTCCGGCGGCGAAGGCGACTGGGAAGTTCCTATGAGTTGGCAACAGGTGCAAGCCCAGACCAAGTTCCTGAGCGGCAAACAGTTTGACGGCAACGACATCTTCGGTTACCTGGACGCGGTGAAGCCGACCGGCGGCTTCAGCTGGTATTTCTTTGCAAGCCGTGCCTCAGCGTACGCGAAACATCCGGAAAGCCCCGCTTGGCTGTTCGATCCCAGGACCATGAGGCCCTACGTCGACAATCCCGCGTTCGCACGGGCCTTGCAAGATATCGTTGATGCGATCAGCGCAGAGCCAACTGACCAGATCAGCGCGGATTACGTGACCACTCTCGGTCAATTCCTCGGTGGCATCGGGGCGATGACCGCTTGGTGGGGCGATGTTGGCAAGAGTCCTCAGACCAGTTTTCCACCTGTGTCTCGCGAAAAGATGAGCTTTTCCATCCTGCCTGGCTCACCCGATGTCTACAGCAATCAGCGCGGAGTGTGGGATAGAGTCGGCGCGCATCGCCTCAACTTCGCCCCGAACGACGCCTTCATCGGCTGGGGGCTCTACGTCATGCATTCGGCCGATGAGCGGGGCGTCACCGAGGCTGCGTGGGATCTTGCAGCGCACCTCGGTGGTAAAGATCTTTCGATGTGGCTGGCCATCTACCCATCGGGGTTTCAACCGTACCGTAATAGCCACTTCGATGTACGCTACTGGGTGAACGCCGGCTACCCGCGCGAGTTTGCCGAGCCCTACCTTGCCTCACTGTCCGCTTCCTTCAACCACCCGAATCGAGCGGTCGAGCCTCGGATACCGGCTATCTTCGACTATTACATCGCAGCTGAAGATGAAGTGGCACTGGCTGTTGCTGGCGAAAAGACCGCGCAGGATGCTATGAGCTCTGCCGCAGCCAGGTGGGACGAGATTACTGACCGCAACGGCCGCCAAAGCCAGATCGCCTTATACCAAGCCGCGCTGGGCCTGTAGATCATGCGAATCAGGTCCTCGTTGCTTCCGCCTCGGCTATCGTTTGTCATACGAGGTCAGGATGGTGCCTCTGGAATTGCAATCCCGGCAACAGCTTTAGACACCATCATCAGCAGCTTTCTGAGGCGAGACATCGTCAAGGAGCTGACCGCGGGCTTGGTGGAGTAGTTCAAATAAAGAGACTCGGTGCATCGTCGAATACGAGGAAAGCGCATGACCGACAAGATCAAGCGAGCGGGACTTGGAAAGGTGATCTACTCCGTCGACGACAAGACGGAGGAGCCGACCCAGCGCGAAGAGAAAGCGGAGCAGGCCGAAGTTCAGGAGGCAGTCGAGGAATCATTTCCCGCGAGCGATCCGCCGGGCTTCGCGGGAGGCACCTGCACAGATCAGGAAAAGAACGCTTCTCAATAGAGCTTCAGTCTTCTTGAGAGGCGCGCCACAGTTCCCAGGTGCGAGCGGTCTGCCAGGCCATGTCCGGCACGAATCCCTCGATCCCGGGAGCGATGAGCACCAGATCTTGGGGAAACCCGAGCCAGAGTCCGAAGAGATCCTCGTCGACCACGCGCTGCAGCCTTCTCAGGGCCGCCGCCTGTCGCTCGACGGAGACGGCGCCGAGGAACTCCTCGATCGCTTCATCCGCGTCAGCGTTCGCGTAACCTCCCGGATTCCAGCCCGCCGGGTTGGTCCGAATGTCCCACGCCGACCCATAGAGATCGAAATCGGTGAATCCCGGAAGCTGGTCGTAGGCGTACGCGATGAGGTCGTAGTCCCGGCGCGTGATCCAGCGCTCATCGAATGCGTCGGGCGGCAGGACTTCGATCGAGAGGATCATGCCGACCGACGCTAGGTCCCGGGCGACCCGGGCCATCACCGCCGCCAACTCGGGCCGGCTATCCTCGCGGAGGATCGCGACCGGGCGCAGCTGGCGGCCATTGACGTCTTCGCGCACGCCATCTCCATCGTAATCAATCCAGCCGGACTCGGTGAGCAATACCGAGGCCGCCTCCGGACTGTATGCCGGACGTTGTCAGTTCGTCGTCATGGGCCCAGGGCTGGGCGACGGTGCCGGCGGCCTGCCATCGCGTGAACCCACCGAAGACCTCTTCCGCATACCGTTCTCTGTTGATCGCCAGCGACGCGGCCTGCCTCACGCGAAGGTCTGTCCAGAGGCTGCCATCCGGCTGGTTTGGATTCGCGAAGTTGAACGCGGCGAACATCACCGATGCGGCTGGCACAGGATGGAGCGTTCCGGAAGCGTCGCTCAATTCCCGCAGCTGGGGCAGGCGCACCGGCCAGATGACCTGCGATTCCCCATCTTGCCAGGCTTCCAACCTGGCGCGCGGTCCGTCCATCGCGGCAATCTCGAGCTGATCGAGCCAGGGTCCTCTGCCCCAATAGCGGTCGAACCGGGTGAACGTGACCTGGGTCGCATCCCATTCAGCAACGTGCCAGGGTCCCGTGCCGACCGGTAGGGTGCGCTGACCAGTCGAAACCCGACAGTGACCGTCCCGATGCAGGCAGTCCCTGCCAGAACTCGCCGTACTGCTCTCGGGAGACGATTGGCAGGGTCGCGACATTGAAGAGCCAGTTTGGGTCGCGAGCAGTGAACCGAACGCGAAGCTCGCGGTCGGAAATTGCGTCGAGGCTTTCGACCAGGGCGAAGAGTCCGCTGACGATCGAATCGGTGTCGCTTCTATAGACCTCAAACGTGAATGCGGCATCGGCGGCTGACAGCGGGGACCCGTCGTGCCAAACCACGCCATCGCGCAGCGCGAAGATGAGCTCGAGCCCCTGCTCCCGCCACTCCCAGCGCCGCGCTAACCACGGAGTCGGCCGCATCGTGGCCGGGTCCGGACGGACGAGCGGCTCCAGGTAGCTGAGAGGGATCTGCGGGTCTTGCTGAAATGCGCTCGGATTGAAGTTTCCGACGCCTTCGCCCGGTCGAACGAGTCGAAGCGCGCCGCCGGGCGCCGGCGTCCCGGCGACGGGCGCGGCATCGCTCGCCAGCGTGATGCCCTCTGGCAAGGTGATCCCGGACTGGGTTTCGACCGCCTCGCCGGCGCTGGGTGTAGCCGGCTGCGTCTGGGCGAGTGCTGTCCGCTTTCTGGCCCCAACGTTCGCGGCGAGCCAGGTGCCCAGTGCCGCGCGAATCACCGCTCGCCGCGGCACGGCCGCCACTCGAGCTGGATAGTCGGCCCTCTGCTCACCTTGCTCCAACGGCATGTCGACAGATGCCTCCGTTACTTAGCCTGAACGTCGCGAATTCGTTGTCCACCAGCTGGCACTGATGACCCGGGAGGATCAGCAAAACCGCGTCGAGCCAAGCCTACCAAAGGCGTTTCAGTGAGAAGCGAATAGGGCACCTCAGCCGGTACGCCCGCTGTCGCTTCGGGCTAGCGCGGGTAGCCCCGCTGTTTGGCGTGCCTGGCACGTCTACGTCGCGGCGCCAAGGAGCCGAGGCAGTTCTGCGAGCGTGCTAATCTGACGGCTCGGCGGTGGACCGGGCTCGGTCCACGGTCGCTGATGCCGATTCACCCAGACCGTTGGAATGCCGGCCGCTTGGGCCCCCGCTATGTCGAACTCAGCCGAATCACCGACGAAGACCGCCTCCTCGGGTCCGACCCCGGCCAGTCGCAGCGCCTCACGAAAAATCTGGGGGTCGGGCTTTGCCACGCCGAATTCTTCGGAGACAAGGACGAAGTCAACCAGGCGGTCGATCCCGAGTAATTCCAGTTTCGCGTGCTGCACCTCTGTTGGTCCGTTGGTCACGATCCCGATCGGGCGAGCGGCCCTGGCGTCGGCGGCTGACACGGCGCTCCGCACTGTCGCGAACACCGCTTCAGTCTCTGGAAACAGGCGTAAGCCGTGAAAACGGTTCTTGCGATACCAGTCGGCCGCGGCCGCCGCCACCTCGGCATCGGCGATCCCGAATCGAGCAAACAACTCTGCGAAGTGATCAGCGCCGTGCGGGTGCATCTGAATCGATTCCGCAATCATGCGGTCGAGGTCGATTTCACCACCTGGCTGGATGCCACATGGTGAGAGCGTGAAAGCACGCCGCAATCGTGTCTCACGGGCCGCGGCGTAGTCACAGAGGGTGTCGTCGAGATCGAAGATTACGGCCTTCGGTCTGGGATCAAGTGGCCGCGGCGCCATCAGATCCGACGGGGTTGTTCGCCGCGGAAGGGTTCGACTCTCGCACCTGGAGGCGTTCACGCGCGCCGTCGACGCCCTCAGCAACCAGCTGCGCCAGGTGGAACACTTCGAGTCGCCGGCCCTGGGCGTCGCTGCCACCGCGAAGCTGCATGATGCATCCCTGGTTATCCGTCACGATCTCCAGCGCACCGGTAGCTTCGGCGTCGTCGAGCTTCCGATCCATCAGCCGCTCACTGATCTCGCGGGTAGTCAAATGAAAAGCTTCCCCCAAAGCCACAGCAGATTCTCGGTTCGGCAAGATCTCGCACGTCGTGCCCAAGCACGTCACCGAGGATTCGTCTTGGGGCTGCGCTGACTCCGAGCGCGTTCAGGCCCTGGCAAGAATCGTGGTACGCCACTACTCGCCGCTTCACGTGGGCAAGACTCCCTCCGGGCAGATCGGCGATTGAATCGACGAATGACGTAAAGTCGATCACTTTTTGCGCGATTGACTCTGCCCGCGCAAGCCAGACCGGATCATCGCGGAACAGATGGAGGTAGTCCTGACTGAGAGTAGCGACACAGCTCGCGCTGCCTGAAACGATAAAATCGACGTCGCAGCGTTCCAATGCCCCGATGGTTTGCCGCGCCATCCATTTTCCGTGCCTGGCGTCACCTGAGTTGAGCGCGGGAAGCCCACAGCAATGCAGCCCCGCGGGGTAGAGGACGCTCACCCCGAGTCCTCTCAGCGCCCGCACGATGGCCTGACCCTGTTCGGGATAGAGGTTATCGGTCATGCACCCCGGAAAGAGTGCTACCCGGTAGCCAGCCGCGCCGTTGGCAACGACCGGGCGTTCCGCCGCCAGGAGCTCCCCCCGCGGTACCCGTGACCGCAACGGCGGATCCGCCAGGACCGGCAATGACCGCCATCGCGTTTGGCCGCGTACAACAGGGAGTCTCCTCGTCCGCAACAGGCGAGCGTCACGAACCACTGGCCGTTGCAGTCGGCGAGCGACCTTCAACGCCAGATCGGAGCTCTTTGGTCGGGCGTAAAGGGCCAGAATCGTTCGTTTGGGTTCCTTGATCCCGAATTCCCGCACAACCATCGACCGCACGTCGAGAATTTGCCGCGGCAACGGAATCCCCGCCGGACAGACGGTTTCGCAGGCGTTACAGGAGAGACACAGGCTCTGCGGGCCGGCCGCGGCCTCCAGCCCGTGGTGAAAACCGGTCACCACCAGACCAATTGCGCCGGTGTAGATGTAACCGAACGCGTGGCCTCCGACCTCCCGATACGGAGGACAGACATTCGCGCACGCCGCACAGCGGATGCAGTGCAGCGCTTCCGTGAACTCGGGCATGGACGCCATCGTGCGCCGGCCGTTATCGACCAGCACGATGTGCATCTCGTGACCCGGAGTCGGGCCGCTGATGAACGTGGTGTAGCTCGTAATCCGCTGCGCGGTACCGGACCGCGCCAGGAGCCGGAGCTGCGTAACCGCGTCGTCGAAGCTCGGGATCAGCTTTTCGATTCCCGCGAGGACGACGTGAACTGGCGGAACGGAGGCGCATAGGCGACCATTGCCTTCGTTGGTCACCATCATCACGGTTCCGGACTCGGCGATCAGCGCGTTGGCGCCGGTGATACCCATCCCCGCCGCGAAGAACGCGTCACGGATTTCGTTGCGCGCCGTCCCCACCTGGGCCGCAATGTCCTCCCCGGATACCTCGTGTCCCAACGCCGTCGACATGTCCGCGCCAATTTCCTGCCGGGAGAGGTGGACGGCGGGCATCACCATGTGGCTCGGTCGCTCGTGGCGGAGCTGGACGATCCACTCGCCGAGATCGGTCTCCACCACGCGGTAGCCAGCATCCTCGGCAACATGGTTGAACCCGATCTCCTCACTCACCATCGACTTCGACTTGGCGATGAGTGAGACGTCGTGGCGCCGCCCGATGTCCAGGATGACGCGATTGGCGGCAGCCGCATCGCTGGCAAGGTGAACGGTCGCACCGGCCCCCTCCGCCGCCGCGCGGAACGCTTCGAGATATCTGTCCAGATCGGCTGTGACCGCGCTCTTCGCTCGTTTCAACCGCGCCTGCAGCGTCGGGAAATCGATCTCGCCCGCCGCGTTGTCGCGTGCCGACCGCCAGCCTTGCTGGAACGCGGTCAGGTTGTCCGGCAATCGAGGATTTTCGAGCGCGCTGCGCAGACGCACATCGAATCTGTCAGCATGGTCGGTCGGATAGGAAATGCGCCCGTCGCCCTGCGGCCGGCTGATGGCGACCTCTTGGTTAGTCATGACGCTGAAACGGGACGCGGTGCGCAGCCTCAACCTTCGGCGACGTTCGACTGGACGTGGAACTATGAGACACCGTCGCTCCAGAACTGCTCGCGAAATTCGCTCGAGTCGTAATAGCCGACGATACTGGTGATCTTGCCCGCGTTACTGCGTACGATCGCCACTTGCTCGGAGAGCAGCTCACGACCGAGGTGGGAAGCGAATTCTCGCAGCGTGAACTGCACCGCGGCCCGTTCGCCGTCGGACACCACGTCCGTGACCTCCCAGCGCGCGGTCGGATAGGAGCTCACGACGGTGCCAAAATAGGCGACGATCTCATCGGCCGGTCGGATCAGCTCACGGTGCGGAAGCGCCCGGAACGAGGCGTGGTTCGCCAGCGTCGCGCGCAATCGGCGCGGATCGCGAGCATCGATTGCGGCGAAGAACTCGCGCCCCAGTTCCTCCGCCGTGGCCATCCCGGCGTCCGCGGCACTGTCTCGTTCCATGCCTCGCCTATCCGCTCGCGTCCGGGACGCGCGCCCTGGCCGGCTTCCTGACATACCTACTCACGCGACACCGACGCCAGGAATGGCTCCTCGATATGCGTGAAGTCGACCTGAGATACGGTGGCGATGCCCTCCCGCGCTCCACTCCGGCTCAAGGCGCGGTCGATGCGCTGCAGCATTTCCCGGTCATGGCCGGCCAGGAACTCCGCTAGCTGGCGGATTGTCCAGTTTCGCTGCGTGCGGCTGTAGCCGCCCCGCTCCCAGGCGGTGTCGGGCAGTGCCCGCAGCAGTGCCGTCGAACTCTCACGCACCCGTCGGAACTCCGACAGGATGACCAGGGGGTGAGCGGAGCGATCGACCGCGGTTTGCGCCGGCGAAGGATCGACACGAGGGATCCGGTCGAGATCCGGGTCTCTCTCGTTTGCGATGGCGTTCATGAATCCGTAGGCACGCGTTTCGGTATCCCGCAACCGGATCAGGAGCTCTTTGACCGACGGCTCCGATCGACGCGCCGAGAACTCCAGGGCAGTCGGGTCATGGATTGGGGTCAGCCAGCGCGACAGGTGGTTGACTGTCTGGAGGAGCCGGATGATCAAGGCATCGTTGGAAAGCTCCCGAATTGACGACCCGGCGGATTCCGTCACCTCTTCTTCGACTGCAGTCCTGTTCATTTCGACCCTTTCCCCGCATTCTGGGGCGCGCGCTTGACCATGGCCATCGCGCGTTCACAACTCCGGTTGCGCACTCACAGATTCAACATGGGCACCTAATGGGGACCTCTGCGGAGCGGACCGCGACACCGTGACCATCGAAGTCAAGACTCCAGGCTCGTAGCTCGACGACCGGCGACATTCCCACGATCAGGCTCAATACACCTGGCAACTTCGCTTCGACCAGGTCGGTCCGCGAGGGAACCGGCGGCGTATTCGGATGAGAGTGGACAATCGCCCCGAGCCGTATCTCTCTACGCTTCATGTCAGCCAGGGCCGGCATCACGTCGGTGGGGTCCATTGTATATCGCCGAGGCGATGAATCCATATTCTGGCCGGGGTAGAAACGAACCGCGATCAGGGATGAGCCGATCCTGCTGGCGGCCAGCAAACCTACGCCTTCGTAAGGTAGGCACCGCCGAAGAAACTCGACGATGCTGTCGCGAAGCTCGACTGGAAGCGTCAGGGATGTCACAGGGGTGTCTTCGTACACCAGACTACGAGAGCCGAAATGGCCGCGGTAGTTTGCGCTGCCGGCTAGTCTATGGTTCATCGGGGAGGACTTGAAGCAGTTCCGATGCCCGAAGCGCCAGGTGCAGGGTAAGCCACAACCGCGGATCACTCACATCGCGCCCGATCAGCTCGCCAATCCTTCGTAATCGGTAGGCAAGCGTATTGCGGTGGATACCGAGCCGACTCGAGGCATCGGCGTGTGAGCCTCCAGTTTCGAGGTAGGCACGTAGAGTGTCGCGAAGGGTTCCCCTTTTGTCGCGACGTTCGAGCGCCCCCAGGGCTTCCGACACGAACGTGCGGAGCTCGCTCGTCTCCCGTAGCGGATACAGCAATTTGAACGCACCGATGTCATCGATCGAGTCGAACGAGGCGGCTCGGAGCGGGAACCGCGGCTCAGTCTGGAGTCTCGCGATAAACCCCGCCTCTCTCGTCGCAGCCGAAAGCCCGACGACGCCTGAGACTGGCGCCGAGATGGCAAGAGTTGCCGTAGTCCCGTGCGTTTCGGCGAGCCAGCGCCGCTTTGCGTCGGCAACCCTGCTGCCCATGGTATCGGAACCGGTACGACCGCTGGCGGCAACGAGCAACGTCCGCCGTCCGTTGACCTCACCCGCCGCGTGGACCGTTCCGAGCGGCCCCAGCGCATTCGCCATCGCCGCATCACTGTCGCCAGTACAGACGGCGACAAGAAACGTCGCGTCGGGATCGATGCCAAGCGCGAGTGCCGCCGCCCGTTGCTCAGCCGGGCTTCCCGAATGACCGGCTAGTAGCGCTTCTACAGCCTCGACTCGACGTGCTCCCCGAGGTCGTGCCGCATCATCTTGGCGGGCGGCGATCGTCACAGCAGCGACAATCCGATCGACCAGGAAGCGTCCAATCACGCGCTGTTCCGGGCGCAGCGGTCCCAGAATCACTGTCAACCCGGATGGCAGCGCTCGCTCGACCTGGATGTCATCAGCCGGGTGGGAAGCATGATCTGCGACGACGTGATCCTGGGGCGAAGCGGCCAGCGGACGCCCCTGGGTATCGATGACCCGAACGGGCAGGCCCGATAGATCGGACGTGGTTTGAACTAGTGCCCTCAAACCTGAGCGACTGGCGCCCAGATCCGTCATCTTCCGCTCGAGCTCACTGCCAACACGGTAGAGATTGCCACGGCACTCAGTCAGCAGCCGATTGATCCCTGTCTCGGTGTCCGGAGTGAGATCGCCATCCCAGCGGAGCAATGCAACGCCGTCCATGGAATCGGCCTTGGGAACGCCCGGTCCACCTCGTTCGACAACCACGGCAACCACTTCTCGGAGCTTGGCTTCTCTCAAGAGCGCCGGCAATTCTCCGCCGACGACAGCGATCACTCGCGGCGGGATGAGCACGACTTCGCCACCACGGAGCTGGGGCAGATGGGGCGCCGTCGAACGGGCGGAAACGACCCAGGAAACGACACCACTCCCGCTTGCCGCCATGTCGGGCGCTTCGCGGTCCTCTGCAGCCGATGACAGTCGAGGCTCGAGCACAATCAGATCGTCAAGCGTGATTTCCATGCTGGACCGCGATTCCTTCGCCTCGCTTGTTCGTCCGGTGTGCCGGCCTGAGGCGTGCCCGCTTGCCTCGCACCATCCACTGCGACGAATAATACGGAAATCGGACAATGTTCCAGGTAAGGTCGACTCCGTGAGACTCGTTGCTTCGCGCACAGACGGATTACAGAACGCCACACTCGTTATCGTCTCGATCGCCGGTCTCCTGGCATTCTTCCTGCCGTTTCTGATCTCGGCCCTGCCGAATGCAGGCGGCCAGGTCTCGTCGCGAACGGTTGAGGCGTCGCTGCTCCTGGCACTCATCGTCGGCGGATCACTGATCGTGACCGTCGCGGAGCTCGTTCGCGGACCGGGCTCAGGCAATCAGGCCCGTTCCGTGGCCTTGCTGGGAGCGCTGGTAGCCATCGACGCTACGCTTCGCCTTGTGCCCTCATTTCTTGGAGCGTCGCCGATCTTCGCGCTCATCGTGCTCGTGGGCTATGTCTTCGGTCCCCGCTTCGGCTTTGTGATGGGTACCCTCACGCTGTTGCTCTCCGCGGCGATCACGGCCGGGGTCGGTCCGTGGCTTCCCTTCCAGATGCTGTGCACGGGATGGATCGGCGTCGCCGCGGGCTGGTTGCCACGATGGACATCGGCTCGTGCCGAACTGGCCACCGCGGCGGCGCTCGGCGCGCTCACGGGATTTGCCTACGGAGCGTTGATGAATCTCTACTCGTGGCCATTTGCTGCTCCCGGTGTGACCGAAGACGTGGGACTCTATTGGTCACCGGGACTGTCCCTGTTCGAAAGCATCGAGCGCTACGCGGCATTTTATGTAACGACCTCGCTCCTGCACGATACGACCAGAGCCATGGCCACCGCTTTCCTCATCGTTGTCGCCGGTGCGCCGGTGCTGCGGTTGCTGCGGCGCTTTCACGGCCGCGCGGCCTGGTCCACTTCACTGCCACGGTAGAAAAACAGAAAGCGTGCCCCGCTCCGTGGTCGACCCCGGGGAACCGAGCGATCCACCGCGGTCGCCATTTTGTGACCACACAGTCACAGCTCTGCCGTCTCTGTACGTACACCCCTCGCTCAGTCGCGGGAACTGGAACGGGCATGCTGACACGTTGGCACATATTGTGTTTCCAGGTTCGCCTTAGTACTATATGTCGTACTGCGGAAGCGGAGTGGCCTCGATATGTAGCCCCGCGAGGTGTGTTGGCGCGAGAACTTCACCGGATGGTAGTCGCGACCGGAACGGGCCGGTTACCTGCGATTCGGTGATGTTGGTGACGAGGGCGGATGATGAAGGCAAACGGACGAGGCAGCAAGACCGGACTGAAAGTCGAGCGACGGTTCACCGCCGACAGCGAAGACGCTTACTCGAGCGTCGAATGGTCCACGCGGACATCGCGCATCACGAATCCGGACGGCACCGTCGTCTTCGAGATGGCCGATGCCGAGGTGCCAGCCGAGTGGTCGCAGGTCGCGTCCGACATCATGGTCTCGAAGTATTTCCGCAAAGCGGGCGTGCCTCAGGTCGACGCATCAGGTAGTCCGCTGCTCGACGAGTCGGGCAAGCCTGTCCTCGGCCCCGAGCGATCGGCGCGACAGGTGATCGGACGATTGACCGGTGGCTGGCGGCACTGGGGCGAGAGCAACGGCTACTTTGCGACGGCCTCCGATGCCAAGGCGTTCCAGGACGAGCTCGCCTACATGCTCGTCCACCAGATGGCGGCGCCGAACTCCCCCCAGTGGTTCAACACCGGGTTGGCCTGGGCCTACGGCATCACCGGACCCGCCCAGGGTCACTATTTCGTCGATCCCGCCGACGGGCAGGTGAAAGCCAGCGACGATGCCTACACGCGCCCGCAACCCCACGCCTGCTTCATCCAGAGCGCAAACGACTCGCTGGTCGAACCGGGGGGGTTGATGGACCTCTGGGTTCGCGAAGCGCGCATCTTCAAGTACGGATCGGGAACGGGGACGAATTTCTCCGCGGTCCGTGGTGAGGGCGAGCCGCTGTCGGGCGGTGGCACCTCATCGGGTTTGATGAGTTTTCTGCGGGTCGGAGATCGCGCGGCGGGCGCCATCAAGAGCGGCGGCACCACGCGCCGTGCCGCGAAGATGGTCATCGTCGACGTCGATCACCCAGACGTCGAAAAGTTCGTCAACTGGAAAGTCGACGAGGAGAAGAAAGTCGCCGCGCTCATCGCCGCTGGCTATCCGAGCGATTTCAATGGTGAGGCCTACGCGACAGTCTCCGGCCAGAATTCGAACAACTCCGTCCGCGTCAGCGAGGAATTCCTCGAGGCGGTCGAGCGCGATGAGGATTGGCACCTGCGGTGGCGGACCGACCCTTCGCATGTCAGCAAGACCGTCAAGGCGCGCGAGCTTTGGCGGCAGATCGCGGAAGCGGCCTGGCAGTGCGCCGATCCGGGTCTTCAGTTCGATACGACGATCAACGACTGGCACACCTGCCCGGAGGCCGGGCGCATCAATGCCAGCAACCCGTGTTCCGAGTACATGTTCCTCGACAACACGGCCTGCAACCTGGCATCGCTCAACCTGCTGAAGTTCCTCGATCTGGAGACCGGCCAGTTCGACGTCGACGCGTTTCGCCACGCGGTTCGGCTGTGGACGATCGTGCTCGAGATCAGCGTGTTGATGGCGCAATTCCCTAGCGAAGAGATCGCCCGGCTGTCATTTGACTACCGAACGCTTGGCCTTGGCTACGCCAACCTGGGCACCGTGCTGATGTTGCTCGGCATGCCGTACGACTCGGATCAGGCGCGAGCCTACGCCGGGGCGCTGACGGCGCTGATGACGGGCGAGAGCTACGCGGCCTCGGCCGAGCTGGCCGGCCACCTGGGACCCTTTCCCGGCTTCGCCGCCAACCGGGAGCACATGCTGCGCGTGATCCGCAATCACCGGCGCGCGGCGTACGACGTGGCGCCATCTGAGTATGAGCGGCTTTCCGTCTTGCCAATGCCGATCTCCGCCGACCACGTCCCCGCATCACTGCTGGATGCCGCGCGTGAAGCCTGGGACCGCGCGCTGGCGGACGGCGAGCGATACGGCTACCGCAACGCGCAGACGACCTTGCTTGCCCCGACCGGCACGATCGGGCTGTTGATGGACTGCGACACCACCGGGGTGGAGCCCGATTTCGCGTTGGTGAAATTCAAGAAGCTCGCCGGTGGCGGCTACTTCAAGATCGCCAACCAGAGCATCGAACCCGCGCTGCGCAACCTTGGGTACTCCGCCGCCGAGCGGCAGGCCATCCTGACCTACGTGTTGGGAACGATGACGCTCGAGGGCGCGCCGCACATCAACCGCGGTTCCCTGCTGGAACGCGGCTTCGTGGACGGAGACGTCGACAAGATCGAGGCGGCGCTGCCGGGAGTCTTCGAGCTTGGATTCGCGTTCAACATCTGGGCGCTCGGCGAAGACGCATTGCAGCGGGCGGGAGTCTCGGCCGCGGATGCGAGCCGGCCCGGATTTGACCTTCTGCGAGCGCTTGGGTTCAGCCAGCGCGAGATCGATGAGGCGAACGCCGTCATCTGCGGGTCGATGACAGTCGAGGGCGCTCCATTCCTGCGGGAGGAGCATCTGCCGGTCTTTGATTGCGCCAACAAGTGCGGCAAGACCGGAACGCGCTTCATCCACCACATGGGTCACATCCGCATGATGAGCGCCGCACAGAGCTTCCTTTCGGGCGCCATCTCCAAGACGATCAACATGCCGAACGAGGCGACCGTCGAGGATGTGCTCGACGCCTATGAGCAGAGCTGGCGGCATGGCATCAAGGCCATGGCCCTCTACCGCGATGGTTCGAAGCTGAGCCAGCCTCTGTCCGCCAAGAGCGACTCCACCGTTTCCGCGGAAGCCGCATCGGCCAAAGAAAGCGAGATCGAGCTTCGCATCGAGCAGGCGACCGCGGAGGCCGTGACCGAAGCACTCGCTCGCGCTCGCGCCGAGTGGGAGCAGGAACGGGCGGCTGCCGCGGCGAAAACACCGGCGGCAGTCGCGGCCCCGGCGCAGCCGGTTCGCCGCCGGCTACCGGCACGGCGCGGAGGTTTCACTCAGGAAGCTCGAGTCGCGGGAAACAAGGTCTTCCTGCGCACGGGCGAGTACGAGGATGGCACGATCGGCGAGATCTTCATCGACATGCACAAGGAGGGCGCTGCCTTCCGCTCGATGATCAACTGCTTCGCCATCGCTATTTCAAAGGGCTTGCAGTACGGCGTGCCGCTAGAGGAGTTTGTCGAGACATTCACCTTCACCCGATTCGAACCGCAGGGCATGGTTTCCGGTCACCCGAATATCAAGATGGCCACGTCGATCATCGATTACGTCTTCCGGGTGCTAGGCCTGGAATACCTCGGTCGCACCGATCTGACCCAGGTACCACCCGAGCTCGACGAGCCAATGGCTGACGACCAGTCGACCGCGGAGGCGGCGCCCGCATCAGGACCTGGTTCAGCGGTGGCCGAAGGGGGCGAGCCGGCAACCGCGATGACCCGGCCGGCGCGGAGCCAGCCTCGCAATGGCCACGGCACGAACGGTCATGCTTCCGACTCGGCCACTGTCGTGTTCGAGTCGACCGCGGCTGTCAGCGTCATGAGCGCGCATCTTTCCGAGATGATGGGCGACGCGCCATTCTGCGACGTCTGCGGGCACATCACGGTCCGAAACGGCGCCTGCTACAAGTGTCTGAATTGCGGCAACAGCCTCGGCTGCTCGTAGCGCATAGGCCACAATCAACAGAAGGGGCCGGCGAAATGCCGGCCCCTTCTGTTTCGCGTCAGCAAAAGCGTCGTCAACCGGCAGACATCGCCGCCGCGGATTCGCGCAGCTCGGCGAAGCCCACCGTGCTGAGATAACGTTCGCCCGTATCCGGCAGCACGACCACGATCAGTTTTCCGGCGTTCTCGGGGCGGCGAGCGACCTCACGAGCAGCGGCAGCGGCCGCGCCACCGGAGATCCCGCACAACAGCCCCTCTCTGCGCATCAATTCATGGGTAGCGGCAATGGCTGTCTGAGCGTCGATGTGAACGATCTCATCGTAGATCCCGCGGTCGAGCACGTCCGGCACAAAGTTGGCCCCGATGCCCTGGATCTTGTGCGGTCCCGCCTCACCGGTCGCCAGGAGCGGAGACTCGGCCGGCTCGACAGCCACAACCTGGAGCTCGGGTTTCAGTTGCTTGAGCACTTGCCCGACACCGGTGATCGTGCCACCGGTACCCACGCCACCGACGAGAATGTCGATCTTGCCGTCGGTATCCTCCCAGAGCTCGACGGCGGTCGTGCGCCGGTGGATCTCCGGGTTGGCGGGATTCTGGAATTGCTGCGGGATCCAGGCATTCGCCGTCTCGGCGACGATCTGCTCGGCACGGCGCACGGCGCCGGACATGCCCTCGGAGGCGGGCGTGAGCACGAGCTCCGCGCCATAACCGAGAAGCAGGACGCGGCGTTCCAGACTCATGCTCTCCGGCATCGTCAGGATGAGCCGGTACCCCTTTGCCGCGGCCACCCAGGCAAGAGCAATGCCCGTGTTGCCACTCGTCGGTTCCACGATTGTGGTCACGCCCGGTTCGATCAGCCCCGCGGCCTCGGCGTCCTCGATCATCGACACGCCGATGCGGTCCTTGACCGAGTAGCCCGGGCTGAAGGCCTCGATCTTTGCAATGAGAACGCCCGGCGCGCCTTCGCCAAACCGTGACAAGCGTACGAGCGGGGTGTTGCCAATCAGCTCCGTGGCGTCTTCGGCGATGGCAGGGCGATGGCGACGCGGCGTGAGGCTTGTGTCGACGTTGCTGTCAGGTCCGACCGCCGTATCTGTCATGATGACCCCACATTTCTAGAAACTCATGCTCGGGAAGAGTCGTCTCGAGGAATACTAGAGTTTTGGATCAAATTTAGCAAAGTTCGTCGGCGATTCAGTTGGTTTGCGGTTTTCGCCAGGGCCCCTATCCGGGGATTCTGCCAATATCAACCTGATAATCATGTTCGCTGCCTAGCCAGGCCGCGCCATCGGCGTAGTGCTCCTTCTTCCAGATTGGCACGATCTCCTTGATCCGCTCGATCGCGTAGCGGCAGGCCTCGAATGCGGCGTCGCGATGCGGCGAGGCCACGCTGATGACGACGCTCGCTTCTCCGACCGCCAGCGAGCCGACGCGATGGGCGATGGCCACGTGGTCGATTCCCCAGCGTTCCCGAATCTCGTCGCCAATCTGCGCCATAGTCAGCTCAGCGGCTGGCGCATAGGCCTCGTATTCGAGATGGGTCACCGCCTGGCCTCGGCCGTGGTCTCGCACCGTCCCGATGAACGTTGCGATGGCGCCGGCTCCCGGGTGCGCAACCAGCGACTCCGTGAATCGGGGATCGAGAGCTTCCGACTGAACAGAGAACCGTGGCTGACCACCGCCGCTCACCGGCGGAATCAACGCCAGCTCATCGCCATCGTGGAGCTCATGGTCATGTGTCACATAGGCCTTGTTGACCATCAGCATGGTCACCGGTCTCATGCGTTCCAGCCGAGGATGTTCACGGGTCAGCTCGTCGAAAACGTCTCCGGTTGTGGCACCCTCGGGCAGCTGCCTCCGCTCGGCGGAGCGACCGACGATCTCACGGATGATGGCGAAGAACCGAATGTCGACGTCCACGTGAGCGTCTAGAAGTCGCTCAAGTGGACTTTGAGCCGTTTCAGCAGCGCCTGCGCGGCGACCCGGTTTCCTTCGGCTACCGTGCGAAAAACCGTCGCCGCGTCAGCATCTCCGGCTGCCTCGGCATCCCCCGCGTACTCCAACATCTTCTCCACGCCCTGGAGCAGGTTACCGACGGTCTGGATGATGTCGTAGACGACGTTCGGGACGCCGTATTTCATTTCTCCGGGTTCCATTCCGGTCTCCTCTCGATGGCCGCGTTCGGTCGACAAGACTTATCACTGCAATCCTGGTTGCCTCGCCTCGATGGTACCAGCGCCGGCATGGACCTGCTGACCCAACGTGCCCACCAGGCGGACACGTGGTCGACGCTAGGGTTTACTCGTTGTCGCCGGTTTCCAGTGGCCCCACCAGGATCGCCTCGACGGACGATCCGGCGCGTATGGGATCGACGCCGGGCGGGACCAGGATCAACGCGTTGGCGCCCACGAGCGACGCCAATCGCGAGGACGCCTGCGGTCCCGTGGTCGATGCCTTCAAGTGACCGTCGGAGTCGACGCGAGCGACGGCCCGCTGGAACTCGATGCGATCGGATGGCCGCACGCTGTGATCGAGCCGCACTCGGGCACGAGGACGATCGATCACCGTCGCCCCCAGCATGGTCCGCAACGCGGGTCGGATGAAGACCTCGAAACCGACGAGCGCGGAAACGGGATTACCCGGCAGGCTGAATATCAGCGTGTCACCCGACGTAGCGAAGTTGAATGGTTTACCCGGCTTCATGAACACCCGCCGGAAATGGACCTCGGCGAGCTCGGAAAGGAGCGGCTTGACGAGATCGAGGTCACCCATCGAGACGCCGCCACTGGTGATGACGACGTCGCTCGCCGGCAATGCGCTCGATCAGTGATGACCTCAGGGCGGCGGCATCGTCCGGGCCACGTCCCGCCCAGACGACGTCCGCGCCGGCCTCCTCGAGCGCCGCGATCAGGCTGAAACGATTTGCGTCGCGGATCTGCCCCGGGCCAGGCGTTTCACCAGGCTCGACAAGCTCGTTCCCGGTCGACAGGACACTTACGCGGGGTCGCCGCACTACCAGTACCGGATCCACACCCAGACCCGCCAGGAGTCCCATCTCGGCGGCACCGAGGAGACTCCCCCGCACCAACACGACCGACCCCTTTGCCAGATCGACGCCAACAGGTCGGATGTTCTCGCCAGGCTCGACGCGCTCCTGGTGGACGATCACATGTTCGTCGGCGAGCTCGGTTGCCTCGACTGGCACTACGGCGGTGGCACCCGGCGGCACCGGCGCCCCCGTCGTGATCCAGGCGGCGGTACCGAGACTGACCTCCAGGTCGGCAACGTAACCGGCTGACTGACGCCCCACGATCTCGCGCCACGGTGACGGGTCGTCCGCGACGACGGCGTATCCGTCCATCGTCGCCGCCGGGAATGGCGGCTGGTCTTCGGCGGCCACCAGATCGTCTGCCAGCACCCGCCACGCCGCCTTAGCCAGTGAAATCGGCTCCGCCGGCAAACGCCAGAGGTACTCAAAAATCGTCGCCCGCGCCTCGTTGGGGTGGATCATGCGATCGGGATCAACAACCGTCGACACGCTCGTGGTTTCGCCTCCGAACTCATGCACGTCGCGCAACGCCGCACTGCGGGCAATGGTACCCGTGAGGCACCATTGGAAAAACGTGTCGATTCACCTGGCGCCGGGGATCACAGCGCCGTTTTCGGCACGTGAGCCCAATTCGTTGACTCCGCGCCGAGATTTCTCTACAGTTGCGACACTCGAGCGGCCAAGGAACGTGGAACGATCCCTGAAAGCACCATCTGCAATGTCACCCAGACGCTCGCTTGCAGCGGAACAAGCGCCCGTCGATCCGCCGACGCTTACCATCCCGGACCCGGTGCCGGCGGCTGCGCGGGCAGAAGACGCGCTGCCAGCGGAGGTTTGCGCTGCGCTCAATACGCTCCTGGAGACGGTCGGTAAATCCGCTTCTCCCGCCAACGTCGAACTGGTTACCCGAGCCGCGCAGCTTGCTATCGAGGCCCACAGCGGGGAAATGCGGCGGTCAGGCGAACCCTACGCCATGCACCCGATCGCCGTGGCGACGATTCTGGCCGGAATGCAACTCGACGCCGAGACGATCGCCGCGGGTTTACTCCACGACGTTATCGAGGACACGCCGATCACGCTGGAGCGGGTCGAGTCGGAATTCGGTGCGCGAGTGGCACGGCTGGTCGATGGAGTAACCAAACTCGGCCGCATACCGTGGACAGCCGACGATGGGGACGGACCTGGTTCCCGTGAGAACGCGCAACAGGCCGAGAACCTGCGCAAGATGTTCCTGGCGATGGTGGACGACATCGGGGTCGTTCTCATCAAGCTGGCTGACCGGCTGCACAACATGCGCACCCTCGACGCGCTGCCGGCGGCCAAACAAACCCGCATCGCGCAGCAGACCCTGGAGATCTACGCGCCACTGGCGAACAGACTCGGCATCTGGCAGTTCAAATCCGAGCTCGAGGATCTTGCCTTCCGCGTCATCAATCCGGAGGCGTACAACGCGCTGACGCGTGAATTCGAAAAGCGCGCCCGCGAATCGGCCCCATTCATCGAAGAGGTCAAGGCCGAGCTGCTGGACGCGCTGCAAGATGCCGGAATTGAAGCGGAGATCACCGGGCGCACGAAGCACATCTACTCGATCTACCGCAAGATGCTATCCAAGGGCCGGTCGCTCGACGAGATCTATGACGTGAATGGCCTTCGCATTCTCGTGAATGACCGTCAGGACTGCTACGGCGCGCTCGGCGTCGTCCACGCGCGCTGGCACCCGCTTCCTGGCGAGTTCGACGACTACATCGCGACACCCAAGGACAGCATGTATCAGTCCCTGCACACGGCCGTCGTGGGCCCGGGTGGTCATGCGATCGAGATTCAGATCCGCAGCTGGGAGATGCACCGCACGGCTGAGCATGGCGTGGCGGCCCACTGGCGCTACAAGGAAGGCAGTCGCGCCGACGCCCGCATCGAAGCCAAAGTGGCCTGGTTACGACAACTTATGGAGTGGCGTGACCAGGTCGCCGACGCCGAAGAGTTCGTCGAGTCGATGAAGTCCGACGTCTTCAAGGAGCAGATCTACGTCTTTACACCGGCCGGAGACATCATCGAGCTGCCCGCCGGCGCGACACCCGTCGACTTTGCCTACCGCATTCACACCGAAGTGGGCCACCAGTGCGTTGGCGCCAAGGTCAACGATCAGCTCGTTCCGCTCGATTACCGCCTGCAAAACGGTCAGGTGGTGAGAATCCTGACCAGTCGCGCCAAGAGCGGACCAAATCGCGACTGGCTCCTGTCATCATCCGAATACGTCACGACCGCCTCCGCCCGGGACAAGATCCGGCGCTGGTTCCGCGGCCAGGAACGCGATGAGAACATCGCCCATGGCCGCGAAATCCTGGAACGAGAACTGCGCCGGCTCAGTGTCGAGCTCAAGCCGGATGACTTGCTGAAGGCATTCCCTCAATACCCGAAGTTTGACGACCTGCTCGCCGCCATCGGATACGGTGCGATCTCCGCGCAACGCATCGCGGTCCGTCTCGCCCAGCACGGCGAACAGGAAGTCCTCATCCCAGCCACGAATATCCAGGTCCCACGCACGCCGCCTCGCTTGCAAGTGATGGGGGTCGGCGACCTCTTGACAAACCTGGCGACGTGCTGCCGGCCGGTGAATGGCGATGCCATCGTCGGGTTCGTCACACGCGGCAGGGGGATCACCGTCCACCGGGTGGACTGCCCGAACATGGTCAATGTGACCGAACCGGAGCGACTGGTGCCGGTCACCTGGGGTGACCATGGGGAGGCGACCTTTCCCGTCACCATCCAGATCAAGGCGTGGGACCGGGTAGGTCTCCTCAAGGACGTCAGCACCCTGCTGGCCGACGAGCGCGTCAATATCGTCAGCGTCCTGACCACGACGCACGACGACCGCACCGTGACGTTGTACGCCACGGTCGAGGTCGAAGGAATCGGTCAGCTGAGCACGATCCTGCAAAAGCTCGAAGGCGTGCGCGAGGTCTACGAGGTGCGCCGGGAGACGAGTGCCGGTCCGGCTCGGTCTTCCTCACTCTAGCTCATGGACCCCGCTGAGCCGGCGAACGCCGGCCAAATCCTGGCGATGGGAGAAGCTCTCGTCGATTTCATCGTCGCGGACGGAGCGCCCACCCTCGAATCGGCGGAGACGTTCGTCTCGCGATCCGGCGGCGCCCCCGCCAACGCGTCGGTCGCGATGGCGCGGCTCGGACTAGACAGCGCGTTTTGCGGTGTTGTCGGCGCTGACCAGTTCGGTTCCAGGCTTCAAGCGGAGCTCGCCGCCGAGGGCGTCGATACGTCGCGTCTGCGGCAGAGCGGGGAGGCCGCCACGACCCTGGCTTTTGCCTGGAAGGACCCCGGTGGGGATGGTCACTTCTGGCTCTTGCGCGGCGCGGACGCGCTGCTAGCCGAAGCCGATGCGAGTGCCGCGGGCATCGCCAGCCTGCGTGCGATGGTTGTCGGCTCGGTCGCGCTATCCGCGGAACCGGCGCGCAGCGCGATCGAGGGGGCTGTCGGTCTTGCGCATCAGGCCGGCGTACCCGTCGTCTTCGATGTCAACCTCAGGCCGACCCTATGGTCTGATCTGACCAGCGCACGTCCCGCATGCGAAGAGGTGGCCCGGCGCAGCCGTCTGGTCAAGCTCAGCCTCGACGACGCGAACGGTCTCTACGGTCCACGCATCGCGCCCGAAGCCGCAATCCAGACCGTCCTTTCCCTGGGATCGCGCGCGGTTGTGCTCACCGACGGCGAGCGTGGCTGCTGGTTCAGCTCTGGTTCGGCGGTCGCTTTCGTACCGGCGTTTCGCGTCGACGCTGTTGAGCCGACCGGCGCCGGAGACGCGTTCACCGCGGCGATCGTCGCGCGGTCGCTGGCCTCGGGATGGGCTCCCCTCTCGGTAGAGGACGTGCGATATGCCGCCGCCGCGGGGGCGCTGGCGACTACGCGACCGGGGGCCTGGGACGGGCTACCGAATCGAGCCCAGCTCGATGCGTTTCTCGCTCGCCAGTGAGAGTTCGGTCGCGGCGACGATGACGAAATCCCGCATCACGATTCGGCGGACTTGCTGATGCCGTCACCCTCTGATCCGATCGCGTTCTCTCTCTTTGGTCTCGACGTCCGCTGGTACGCCTTGTTCATGCTCGCGGCTGTCGTCGCGGGAGTATTTCTGGCTCGCTGGCTTGCCAGCCGGATCGGACTGGATCCCGACTGGGTGATCGACGCTGCTCCCTGGGTAGTGCTGTTCTCGATCGTGGGAGCCCGAGCCTATTATGTCGCGCTACGTGCTGATCACTTCGTCTCACAACCGGTAGAGGCGATCAATATTCGACTCGGTGGACTGTCGTTCCATGGCGCGCTCATCGCGGGCACCCTCGCCTTCGCAATTCTGTGCCGCCGCGCGCGCCAGCCGTTCTTCTGGTGGACCGATGCGGTCGTTCCGGCCGTGGCGCTGGCTCAGGCCATCGGTCGCTGGGGCAATTGGGCCAATCAAGAAGCGTTCGGGACACCGACCACGGTTCCCTGGGGTCTCTGGATCGATCCCGGTCGACGGCCGGCGGAGTTCGCCAGCGTCGAGCGGTTTCATCCCACATTTCTCTATGAGTCGCTGTTCAATCTGGCGAACGCGGCTCTGCTGTCCTGGGTCGCGCTGCGCATACCTGGATCCGCGCGCCTTCGTCACGGCGACGTTCTCGCCATCTATCTGGTCAACTACGGCGTCGCGAGATTCTTGATCGAGCGGATTCGCACGGATAGTCTCTATCTCGGTCCGTTTCCCGCCGCGTTCTGGTTGAGCTGGGGACTTGCCGCGGTTGGCCTTGCCCTATGGATGTTCCTGCGGCGAGCACGATCGCCGCAGACCGATCCGCGCCCAAGATTCTGAGAAATCGCACTCTGATTGACACGCCGCGTGCGTCTTGCTAACCTCGCGCGACCCTGAATGCCGCCTCGCAATGACGGCAACCGAAAGTGGCGGCTCCACGTCCGCGGGCACTCGAGACGGGATGGTGGCTGTGCATCGACGCTTTGTGCTCTTGGTCTCACTGATCACTGTTGCCCTGGGGGCTGCCGCCTGTGGCCGGGCCACTGAAGATCAGATCAATCAAGCGTTAGGCATTACACCGACCGCAACACAAAGCGCCGAGCAGATCGCCGCCGCGACGGAGGCCGCCAGCGCGACCGCCGCGGCCCGGCGACTCGCCGCCAGCTCGCCCGGAGCGGCCGGGGCGGCCGGGGCGGCCGGGGCGGCCGTACTGGGCGACGTCACTCAAGGAAGTCGTCAGTTCCAGACCTGGTGCAGCGGCTGTCATGGGCCGGGAGGCCAGGGACCCGACATTCGATCGCCGGGTAGTCCCGGGGAGTCAGTCACGGCCGAGTCCCTGTTGGCACTCGTGCGCGAGGGCGTCGGCCATCCGGCACCGCCCGATCCACCGGGCGTCTATCGGACGACCGAGATCACCGACAAGCAGGTTGCCGATCTCGCCGCGTACCTGCGAGATCAATCGACTGAATAGCTTCGGACGAGCTGGGGAGTGGAATGCGTTTGTCTAGCCGGCGTGACCCATCACGAGCGATTCCTTGATGGCAAGGACCTGCGCCCGCAATGACGCATCGGACCCAAGGGATCGCTCAATCTGCTTGATGCCGTGCAAAACCGTTGTGTGATCGCGTCCACCCAGCTCGCTACCAATCTCGAGCAGTGAAGCGTCTGTCTCAACCCGCAAGAGATACATCGCCACCTGTCGGGGCAGCACGATGTCCTTGGTACGCGACCTGCCGGCCAACTCGCGACGTCCGACACCGAAGTGACGCAATACCGCGCCCACCACCTCATCACGCGTCGCCCTGGTGCGCCGCGCCGGGCCGCCGTCGAGGAGTGCTTCCATGGCCAGCTCGAGCGTCATCGGTTCGCCGGTCAATTGCGACCTGGCGACCACCGTGTTGAGCGCACCCTCCAGCTCGCGGATGTTCTTCTGGTCCTTCTGGGCGATGTACTCCGCCACATCGGCCGGAAGGTCGAGCTTCAATTCCTCCGCCTTGATGCGCAGAATGGCGATGCGCATCTCGTAGTCCGGCAGCTGCACATCGGCGATCAAACCGCCCTCGAAGCGCGACCGCAGCCGCTCTTCGAGAGCCGAAATAGCCTTCGGCGGCTTGTCACTGGAAATGATCACCTGCTTGCCGCTTTGATAGAGCGAGTTGAAGGTGTGGAAAAACTCCTCCTGCGTGCTCTCCTTGCCGGCGATGAACTGAATGTCGTCGATCATCAAGATGTCGGTTTCCCGATATCGAGCTCGAAAGTCATCGGTTCGCTGCTGCCGGATCGAGGCGATGAGATCGTTCGTAAACTTTTCCGACGTCACATACGAAACTTGCAGAACCGGAGAGAGCTCGAGTGCGCGGTGACCGATGGCGTGCAGAAGATGCGTCTTGCCAAGACCCACGCCGCCGTAGATGAAGAGCGGATTGAACTTTCCGCCGGGATGTTCCGCAACCGAGACCGAGGCCGCGTGTGTAAACCGGTTCGCGGAACCGACGACATAGGTGCGAAAGACGTACTTTGGATTCAGCCCGTGACCGCGCGCCGGCGCCAGAACCATTTGTTTCGGCCGGTCATCCGTCAAAGCCGAGCCAGTTCGCATCGGCTGCGAGCGAGCTCTCTGACCAGGCCCCTGCCGATCCCATCCGTTGTCAGGTGTTCGGCCCCGCTCCGCGGCGGACCCTTCGCTCTGCACCGGGTTCGACCCGCTTTCGGCCTTGAACGAGGCGGTCACCGGGCGGCCAACCCGTTCCGACAGTGAACGCTCGACGTCTCGACCGAACCTGCGCTGGAGCGTTTCCGCGGTCACGCGATCGCCGACCTCCACCGTCGCCACGTCCGCCGCGAAATCAGAAAGCCGGGTGTTTCGCAACCACTCGAACGCGGCAGGTGGCACGGTCTGCTGAAGGTCGGCCAGGACAGCACGCCACAGCAGGCGGGCATCGACCTGAACCTGTGTGCTCGGGTCGCCTCGATTCACGCAGCATCCCCCATGGTGTTCGTGCGATATGTACGGACACCTCCGGCGATCGTAGCACCGCCTGAACCTGGATGCAACCGCGGCTCACTCCCGCCGCCCCGAGTGCCATGCCGCGGTGGTTCGCGTAGAGTTCGGTCAGGACGACGGCAGTGAGCGTGATCGCAACCCGAGAGGAGAACCGAGCGTGGAGTTGAACCTCGAATCTGGACTACCGGCCGAAGCGACGGCGGACGCTTTGATCGTTCCGGTCGGTTCCGACGGCAACGCACCGGCATGGTCGCCGTTGGCGAACGAGCTGGACGCGACGCTCTCAGGCGAGCTATTGAATCTGGCGGCCGACGCGCGCTTCAGCGGCAAGGCTGCGACGACACTGGTCGTCCCCACCCTTGGGCGGATTGCGAGCCGCCGCATTATTTTCGCTGGCCTCGGGCCGGCTGAGAAGCTGGGGGAGGCGACAGTCACGCGCATGGCGGGCGCCGCGGCTCGCGCCGCTCGCGATGCCGGAGCACGCCGCGTCGCCTTTGCGCTCCCCGATGCCGCGACCGGGTTTGACCATCGGACTGCATTGCAGGCGGCAGCGGTCGGGGTGTCGCTCGCGCTGTATCGATTCGATCACTACCGAGGAGAGGCAGCCCCTGAGCCGGCAAACGGTCGGGACGTTGAATTGGTGCAATTCCTGAGCAGTGAGATATCGAGGGCCGACTCTGAACTCGCGATGAGACGCGCGAGTGCTGTGGCCTGCGGCGTCAACCTGGCCCGCGACCTGGTCAACGAACCGGCATCGACGCTGACTCCGCAGGAGTTTGCCAACCGTGCCGAGGCAGTCGCGCAGGAGGCCGATCTCGAGATCGAAGTGCTGGGTCCGGCGGAGCTGGCCGCAATAGGCGCCGCCGCCACCGTTGCGGTCGGGGGAGGCAGCGTGAACCCGCCGCGTCTCATCCGGTTGCGCTATCAGCCGACTGGAAATGCAAGCGGGTCACAAGTCGTCGGTCTGGTCGGCAAGGCGATCACGTTCGACACCGGTGGCTACTCGATCAAGCCGTATGAGGGCATGCTCGAGATGAAGGGCGACATGGCCGGTGGAGCTGCCGTTCTCGGCGCCATGTCGGCCTTGCGTGATCTCGGTTGCACGATTCCAGTAGAGGCGACGATCTGCGCCGCCGAAAACATGATCTCCGGGACAGCCTTCCGCCCCGGCGACGTGATCAAAGGGATGAACGGCGTCACGATGGAAATTCTCTCGACTGACGCCGAAGGCAGACTGGTTCTCGCCGACGGGCTTGTCGATACCGCCCGTCGCGGCGCGACGGAACTCATCGACCTGGCGACCCTCACCGGAGCGGCAGTCGTGGCGCTCGGCGACGGCACGACCGCGCTCTTCGCGACCGACGATCGCCTTGCCGACAGGCTGCTCGATTCCGCGGACAGCACCGGCGAGCGAATGTGGCGCATGCCCCTGATCGACGAGCTGGAGCGCAAGATCGAAGGCGATGTCGCCGACATCAAGAACTCCGGCGGTCGGTCCGGCGGCGCGATCACGGCGGCGCTGTTTCTGAAGCATTTCAGCGAGGGACTGCCGTGGGCACACCTCGACATCGCGGGATCCTCACGCCAGGAGAAAGCGACTGCGATCGGTCCGAAAGGCGCCACCGGCGTCGGCGTTCGGACGTTGCTCCGTTATCTCACAGCCAGCGAGGCGTGACGGCGCCGCGGCGCGCTCATCGACGGGCTCAAAGTTCGGCGCGGAAGATGATCCAGGCGCTAGGCAGCGTCAAGAGGATGGTCAGGATCATGACGATGGCGAATGATGTCCGCTCTTGCCGGTAGCCGCTCCTGGTGAAGTCAATCGTCATGATGCGGATGCCGTTAAGGGTGTGATACACGACCGCACCGACGAGCAGGATCTCCATCGGCAGCAGAACCGGCCGGGCATAGAACTCCACTGAGGCATCGTAGATGGCGCTGCCGAGCCCGATCAGCGAAATATCGATGATGTGCACGAGCAGGAAGAAGAGGATTCCGATACCGGTTGCTCGATGCAAGGCCCACGCATATTGCCCGGTTCCGCCGCTGTAGATCGGCGCCCTGCCCAGTACCAGCGAACGAAGTCCCCACAGGGCAAGCAGCGCAATTGACACGTAGGTCACTACCGCGAAGACATAGAGTGACAAGCCGATTGCCTCGGCGATCCACATGGCGTCCGCGAGCGGGCCACTGTTTGCGGCGGCAGCTTCGGCGTCGAAGGCGAAGACGCTCACCGTGCCGAGCGCGAGAAATACGAAGCCAATAATCCACATCAACCCTTGCGCAACCGTGCGCACCATCGGCGCGCGAAGGTAGTCCTGGATCGAGTAGCGAAGTCCGAGAACGCCGTGCCACAGCGCCGCCATGAGCAGGAGCCAGTCAAACGTCCTCCAGTAGGGATTGGCCCAGCGAGCGGTGACGAACCCGAACGTCGTTTGCGACGGAACGTTCAGGTAGTGCGTGATGACAATGTGACCGCCGGCCAGAATGATGAGGGCCGCGCCCGAGAGTCGCATGAAGTACCAGATGAGCCGGTCGGCCCCTGGCACCGTGATTCCCGCACTACCAACTGGACGACTTCCCGTCGCAGACGCCACCAAGCCGACCTTTCGCTCATTGCGACAGGCACCGCTGTCAGCGGTCCCCACTGCCCGCTATTGTACGCAGCGGTTCATGTCCAACCGCGCTGCGATCGTTGCCACCAGGCTCATCAGGTCGCCTCGTTCGCGGGGAGAGTTGCCGGGGTCTCCCCGTCACGACTCCAGCGCCCGGAGCGGCCTCCGACCTTTGACTCCAGCTGAATCTCGTGGATCGTCATTCCGCGATCAACCGCCTTGAGCATGTCGTAGATCGTCAGCGCGGACGTCGCGACCGCGGTAAGCGCCTCCATCTCGACGCCGGTGCGGCCGCGCGTCGCCACTGTTGCCTCGATGCGAACCTCGTCCTGCCTCAGCTCGAAGGTGACATCGATTCGGGTCAGCATCAGTGGGTGGCACATGGGGATCAGATCGGCTGTCCTCTTGGCGCCCATCACCGCAGCAATCTGGGCCACAGCAAGGACGTCCCCTTTCGCGGCACGGCCAGTACGGATCAGCTCGATCGTCGCGGCGGACATGCGCACGCGGCCGGATGCAACGGCTACCCGTTCCGTCTCCGGTTTCTCGCCGACGTCAACCATGCGCGCCCTGCCGGCTCTATCGAAATGCGTCAGGGTCGCCCGACCTGCTGCTTGGGACTCTTGCCTGGGCATCAAGCACTCTCCTTCGTTCTTATTGCCTGAGCTTGCCTGCATCCCCCATCCTTGGCGAGATACGGCAATCGAACGACCAACGCGGAGGACGGCAACCGTGGAGACGGTACCCGAAACGACTCTCGATCGCGTGATCGCCGCTGTCGACGAGCGGGCCGACGAAATAGTTGAGTTCGCGGCGGAGCTCATCCGGCAGCCATCAGTCAATCCGGATCTGGAGCCCAATGAGCTTGCCGAACGACCGGCTCAGGACTGGCTGCGGGAACAGTTTCGACAATTCGGTGCATTTGACACCGTCGATAGCTGGGAAGTTGCGGAGCACCGGCCCAACGTCGTCGCCGTGCGCATGGGTTCGGGCGGCGGCCGCTCGTTGACCTGGTCGGCGCACACGGACGTCGTGCCGGTGACGCCGGAGCAGGCCGCGCAATGGAATGGCGCCGGACCATTTTCGGGTGAAGTGCGCGACGGCAAGCTCTGGGGCCGGGGTGCCTCTGACATGAAAGGCGCGATCGCGGCGTACACCATGGCCACGCGTATCCTCCACGACAGCGGCGTTCAGCTGCAAGGCGACGTGATCCTTTCCCAGGCGTGCGGTGAAGAATCGGGGCGACGTGACATCGGGTGTAACACCATCTTGGAGCGAGGCTACCGGTCGGATCTTGCCATCTTTCCGGAACCATCAGACTTTCGTGTCTATCCAACGGCCAAGGGCGAGCTCTATTTCCGGCTCACCGTCCCTGGGAAGTCGACCCACATCTGTAATCGCAATCAGGTCGCGCAAGCCCTCCCGCACGGCGTCGAGCGACCGGGTGTGAGTGCGATCGACAACATGCTCAAGTACCAGCTGGCTTTGCTCGAGCTGGAACGCCAATGGCTCCTCTGGCGCACCAACCCCAATGTCGAGCCCGGCGGCATGTTCATCAACATCAATACCCTGCAGGCGGGAACCTCGATTACCTCTATCCCTGACTCGTGCGAGGCGACGGGATCGCTCCTGTTCTACCCCGACCTCACCGCGGACGAGGTCATGGCCGAGATCCGGGCCACCATCGACCGTGTCACCGCGAGTGACTACTGGCTACGCGAGCATCCTCCGGTGCTCGACCTGCCGCTGGATGCCGAATCCGCCGCACCCTGGGTCAAGGAGCCGGTCAACATGCCATTCGACCATCCGGGTGTAGCAACAATTTCGGAAGTCATGAAGATCGTCTCGGGCCGCGAATCGGTCGTCGAAACCGCGCCATTCGTCTGCGACGCCAACTTCTGGTACCCCCTGGGACAGCCTTCCCTGATCTTCGGTCTTGGGGACCCGAGCTGGGGCATCCACGGCACGAACGAGTTTCTCCCGGTCGCAGACCTCATCGAGGCAACGAAAATCTTCGCCGGCGTGACCATGGCCTGGTGCGGCGTCGAGGGCTCAGCCTGACCCGGCGGTCGCGTTGCGGGACCAGTTAGCCGGTGCGCGAGCACTCCAGCGCTGGCCGTCGTGACGGCAGTCGACGGGGAGGCCAAAGCACGCCGAGAGGTTCGCGCTCGTCAGCGTGGTCCGGATGGGACCGGCGGCGAGCGTCTGCCCGTCTCGCAAGAGGATGGCGTGCGTCGACGAGGACGGGACTTCTTCCAGATGGTGCGTCACCAGCACCGAGGTCAAATCGGGCCTCTCCTCGCTGAGGCGATCGAGAGCGGCGATCAATGCTTCGCGGGCGGCTAGATCGAGACCAACCGCCGGCTCGTCAAGCAACAGCAGCTGTGGGTCCGCGATCAATGCGCGGGCGATGCGGATCCGGCCGCGTTCTCCCTGAGAGCAGGTCGCGATCTCACGGTCGGCGAGGTCCGCGCACCCGAGCAGCGCCAGAAGCTCTCGAGCCCGGGCTCGGTCCTGGCCCGAGTACGTCCACCACAGCGGCCGTAGCGTCGACCCAATACCCGTCAGGACGACGTCCTCGGCGGTCAGCCAGTCCAGCATGGCGCCGCCCGAGTCGACGAAGCCGATGCGTCCGCGCAGCATGGGCATGTCTACGCGACCAAGGGTGCCGCCCAGCACCGAAACGCGTCCTCTGCTCGGATGGCGCAGCGCCCCCGCCAGGGACAACAGCGTGCTCTTGCCCGATCCGTTGGGTCCGATCAGGACCCAGCGCTCACCCGGCAGCACGCACCAGTCGATCTCTCGCAAGATGTGCGCACCCTGCGGGGTCCAGACACTGACCGCGGCGAATTTGAGCGCGGCTGCAGGCTCGTCCTGGGGCGCGGGGTTCGCAATGGTCAAGAGAGGCGAACGACAGGATTCACGAGCGATCCAATGCCGTCGATGCGGATCGCCACCTCGTCACCGTCTTGCAGGGTGAACTCGGATGGCGGCACGATCCCGGTGCCGGTCATCAGAAACACGCCGGCGGGAAACTCATTATCCCGGAACAGGTATGCGATCAGGTCGGAAAGCGACCGGTGGAGCTGGGATGTTGCCGTGGTGTCCTGGAACAACTCTGTCCCACCTCGGTAGATCGTCAGCTGGATCTCCAGGTTCGACACATCGGGCATCTCGTCGACCGTAACCACCGTCGGACCGAGTGCCGCGCATCGCGAGTAGACCTTGGCCTGCGGCAGGTACAAGGGGTTCTCACCTTCGATGGAGCGAGATGAGACGTCGTTGCCGATCGTGTAGCCAACGAGCTCGCCGCGGGCATTGAGCAGGATCGCCAGCTCCGGTTCCGGCACATCCCAGCCCGAATCGCCGCGAATGGCGATGGCTTCGCCTGGCCCGGAGACCCGATTCGGAGTCGCCTTGAGAAACAGCTCCGGACGATCCGCGTCGTAGACCCGGTCGTATACGTCCCGCTGGCTCGACTCCTCCATCCGCGCATCGCGGGAGCGCAGGTACGTCACTCCGGCAGCCCAAACTTCCTGACGATCAATCGGGGCTTTGAGCGTGACAGAGGATATGTGAATTTCGGCATCGGGAGCGTGCTCGGACGCGCTGAGGGCGGCCCGCAACTCGGCGGCCGGCATCTGCAAGGCCGCGGATAGCGATTCCGGTCCACCGGATCGGGCAAGATCGATGAGCCGCTCGCCGGCGACAAGTCCGAAACGCGATTCCTGTTCGTCGCCGACCGTAAAGTATGCGAGTCCCACGCTTTCCCCCTCGAGAACGTCTACGATTCCTCCGGTTGCCTAGGAGTACGTCATCGAGCCTGTCCACGCTGCACAATCGCGCTGCTCGTCGCGCCTGCTGGCAGTGACGCATCGACCGTGAACGGGCGCGTCAGGTCCAGCCCTCGCTCCGGGCGCGTCGTTGCAGGCGTTCCAGAATGTCGGCCAATCGCTCGTCGCCTTTTCCGTCCACCAGGTCGAGATCGACCCCCGCATCGGCAAGCGAGCGCCGGAAGCGAAGGACCAACGCAAGCTCCTGCGGGGTGAGGTCGTAGCCGTATTTCACGAGCGTGGCGGGCAAATCGTCGCGCGCCTCGTCGCGAAATGTGGAGTCGGACATGACCTGCTCGGCGAGCCGTTGCAGCACATCAATACGAACCGGACCATCCTCGGGAGATATCACCGCACTATCGTCCTCGCCTGCAGGTGTTATTGTCTAAACGACCGCGATTGTACATCCCCGCGACCGGGGCCGCGTTAGCTAATCGTGGGGGTGCTTCGATAACGATGCAAACGACATGACAATCAAGTCGAACGGTCTCCCGCACGCTTCCCAGCCAGAACCTGTCGAGCAACCCGCGCTCGACGGGGGCGGATCTGGGCAGGCGTCGTGCCCCAGATGTGGATCGGTCGGTACAGGCGACGAAACGACGGAGGAGTTTCGGGTCTGCGGCGTCTGCGGCTATCACCATCCCGAGTCGGCTCGAGCCGCAATTGTGAGGCTCGTCGACGAGGGAAGCTTTCGCGAACAGGATCCGGAGCTGGCCTCGACCGACCCGCTTCACTTCGTCGACGAGACCGCCTACCGCGAGCGATTGCTGGCACTAAAGGCCGAAACCGGCGAGGCGGATGCCCTGGTCTCGGGTATTGCCCGGCTGCAGGGTCATGAGGTCGCCATCGCGGCGCTCGACTTCGGATTCCTGGGCGGGAGCATGGGTGTCGTCGTCGGCGAGAAGCTGGTGCGCATCGCGGAACGCGCGCGCGACCGTCGCTTGCCCCTGATCTCGATCTCCGCCAGTGGTGGCGCGCGCATGCAAGAGGGAATGCTCTCTCTCTTGCAGATGGCGAAGACCTCTGCCGCGGTGCAGCGCCTGCGGGAAGCGGGATGCCCCTACATCTCCATCCTGGCGCATCCGACCACGGGGGGAGTATTTGCATCGTTCGCCAATCTGGGCGATATCATCCTTGCCGAACCCGGGGCGCTGATCGGCTTCGCGGGTCCTCGCGTGGCAGAGCAGATCATCGGTCAGAAACTGCCCGAAGGATCCCACACAGCCGAGTTTCTCTACGCTCACGGGATGGTCGACGCGATAGTCGACCGCCGTGAGCAGCGGGAGTATCTCGCCAGGTGTCTCACGATTCTGACGGCGCCGCGATCCGGGTTCCAGCGACGAGGGCACACGTTTCGGTCACCACGAAAAAATGGACCGGAAGTTCCCGCCTGGGATGCCGTACAGCGTGCTCGCGGCGCCCGGCGACTCACCAGCATGGACTACCTCGAACGGATGCTTGGTGAGCTCGTCGAGCTTCATGGCGATCGCTCGTCAGGCGACGATCCAGCGGTCGTGGCGGGGATTGGCACACTTGACGGCAAAGCGATCGCCGTCATTGCCCTGGAGCGAGGTCATCTCGAAGAGCGCGAGCGGCGCCACGACGGCCGCCCGTACCCGGAGGGCTACCGGAAGGCGCGCCGGGTTATGGAGTTAGCGGAACGCCTGCACCTGCCGCTCGTCACCTTCATCGACACACCCGGCGCCTACCCGGGGGTCGAGTCCGAGGCCCGCGGACTTGCGTCGGAGCTGGCGGGGTCGCTGGCTCGCATGAGCACGTTGCGCACGCCCATCGTCGCCGCGGTGATTGGCGAAGGCGGCAGCGGCGGGGCGCTGGCCCTTGCCGTCGCGGACCGGGTACTGATGCTGGAGGGCGCGATCTACTCGGTGATCGCTCCGGAGGGCGCCGCGGCAATTCTCTATCGCGACGCCACGCGGGCTCCGGAGATCTCATCGAAGCTGAAGCTGACCGCGCGTGACCTGAAACGCCTCAACGTCGTCGACGAGATCGTGCCGGAGCCGGACTCCGCGACAGAGGTCGATCCGGATGTGGCGGCCGCGCTGCTGGCTGAGTCGATCGGGAACGCCCTCGCCGAACTCCAGCGCAAGCGGATCGACCGTGTGCTGCGGGAGCGATACGACCGCTACCAGAACGTTGGCAGACGACACGCGAAGCGCCCGCGGCGGAGACTCCCGTTCCCGCGCAGAAAACGCGTGGCGGCAGGTCGGGCGAATCCGGGGTGATCAGACGGCGGCGGTAACCGCCGTCTCGACGCTGGTTCGCCAGTGCGCATACCGCCCGTCGCGGCCGCGCAACACGTCGTCGAACGCTGATTCCAGCGCACGCGTCACGGGCCCGATCTCGCCATTGCCAACGGTGTACTTGTCGACGCCGACGATCGGGGTCACTTCAGCGGCCGTGCCGCAGGTGAAGACCTCATCGGCAAGATACAGCTCGGTGCGATCGACGTGTCGCTCGACAACCTCTAGGCCCAGGACTTCCCGGACGAGCACGATCAGCGCATCGCGGGTGATGCTTTCCAGGATGCCACTGTTGACGTCAGGGGTAATGACTTGGTTGCCGGAGACGAGCATGACGCAGGCACCGGGGCCTTCGGTAACTTTTCCGACATGGTTGAGGAGGATCGCGGTGTCGTATCCGTCCAACCGCGCCTCCATCCCGGCGAGCTGGCTATTCCGGTAGTTGGAGAGATTCTTGACCCGCGGCGGCATGACATCCTCGGAGATGCGCCGCCACGAGCTTACCTTGGCTGTCTGGGTCAGTCCGGACTTGAGGTGGGACGCCATCGGCGTCGTGTTGATCAGAAGCGCGGTGTCCTGGCCGAGCTGAGCAAAGCGCTTCCCGGACGTCTCCGCGGCGTATGCGAGGGGTCGGATATAGGTATCCTCGCGCACCTCATTGACCCGCAAGAGATCGATCGTGGCGTCCGTCAGCTCATCCAGGTCGTAATCGAGCGTGAAACGGACGAGTCGCATGGAGCGCTCCAGCCGCTCCAGATGCTCGCGCAACCGGAAGATGTAGAGCTCGTCATCATCGCCGGTGTAGGCCCGAATTCCCTCGAACACTGCTCCGACGGTCGACCAACCAAGCTCGGTAACGTGGATCGTGCACTCATCCCAGGGCCGGCGTTCGCCATTCCACCAAATGTATTCGGGATGCGTCATCGCCTGATTCACTGACTCCTCCAACCCCAATCCGGGTGGCGCATGTTCGCCGGCTTCAACGCCACACCCCGCCGTGGACGGAGTATGGCATGTCGCTCCGTCGCCAATCATCCCGATGAGGCAATAGGGCGGTTTGGCACATTCCGGTCAGCCATGAGACCGGGGAGGCCTCTCGGCCCCCCCGGTCCATTTTCGCGCTCGACAGAATGTCGGTCGGGTCGCCTCTTGGCTACTCCTCCCGGCCTTCAATCCGCACGTCCGACACCATCCGGACGTAAATGTTGCCTTCAGGCACCGTGAATCCCTGCCGGTTCACGGCGACGTCCTTGACCCACGGCTTGAAGGCGTACTGATCCAGTCGATAGACGACCGGGATGTAGCCGACGTCCTCCTGGATGACCCGCTCGGCCTGCTTGTAGATCTCCAGCCGCGCATCTGGATCGGGTTCCGCCTTGCCCTGGTTCACCAACTCGTCGAACTCCGCGTTCGACCACGACTGGCGCTTCCCGGAGGCCTTCTGGCTGTAGAACATGTCGCCGTAGCCGTTGTTCGGATCCGGGTAGTCATACCACCAGCGAATCCAGACGAGCTGGAACTCATTCTTGAAGAGCTCCGGTCGCCAGGACGCTTCTGGCCAGACCTGGATATTGATGTTCATACCCAGGTTTTCCTGAAGCTGGGCCACGATGTCGTTCGCCATCAGATCGGAGTTGTAGACCTCCTCCTGACCGCGCATATGCATCGTGATCTCGGGCCAGTTCTGACCGCCTTCATACGGGGTGCCGACGAGCTGCTCCATCGCCAGAGCGGGGTCGAACGCCTGGATGGCGGCGATCTCTGGATCGTCGATGTACCCAAACACACCGGTCGGCACCATGCCGTAGGCTTCGGCAGCCAGCCCGTTCGTCAATTCGACCAAACGGGTGCGGTCGACCGCGTGGCTCAGCGCCCTGCGGACCTTCAGACCGACCTCGTCATTCTGGAATGGCTCCTGCCCATTTGAGGGTACGAGCATCCAGATGCCGGGATAAACGTACTGCCTGAGTTGCTCCGAAAGCTCGGGATCGTCCTGATATCGTGACAGGTCAGAGGCTGGGATATTGACCCAGTCCAGCTTCTGCTCGCCTTCTCCGCGCTCAAATGTGAGAACGGCCGCGTCCGCGGGAATGATCGGCAGGAAGGCCTTCTTGACGTTGAGCTCTTCGAAGTACCAGTGGCCCGGGTTCGGCGACATTTCGACGACGACGTCATGCTCCCAGCGGTCAAGCTTGTAGGGACCGTTGGCCCAGAACGGAACGGACCCCGATGCCCAGACATCAGCACCGTGCTCCTCGATCGCCCACTGCGGCGCCGGGACCGAAGCCTGGTAACCCACGACCTGGGGGAAGTAGGCGCGCGGACCCTCCATCGTGACCTCGAGGGTCCATTCGTCGAGGGCCTTCACGCCGAGTTCCTCGGGCGCCATTTCCTCTTCACCGAGGTTGTATTTCTCGGCGTTCTTGACATCGAAAAGGAACCCGGCATACGCGGCGGCGTTAGCGGGGTTGAGCTGCCGCTCCCAGGAGAAGACGAAGTCTTGAGCCGTCACCGGACGGGTGTCGGTTCCGTTTGTCCAACCCTGGTTGTCCGGGCGGATGTTGAACGTCCAGACCGAGGCGTCCTCGTTCGGTGTGAACGTCTCCGCCCAGTCCGGAATCGCGTTGAGGTTCGCGTCAAAGGTGAGGAGTCCGGAGGAAACCTCGAGCGCTGCGCCAGCGTAGAGGTTCAAGTTCCAGTCGAACGAAACGGGGTCGTCGAAAAGGGAGAAGTGATAGAACACCTCGTCCGGCCCAAAGTCCTGCCGTAGCAGTGCGCGACGTGGCGCGGCTGCCGCCCCGGGGCCGACGTATCGCTCCATGCCGGCCATTGTGGCTGTGCCCGCCGCGGCCGCAGCGGCGATCTTCATGAAGTTTCGCCGGCTCATGCCAAGGCTCTTGAAGCGTTGCCCCAGAATGCGGAGCTGATCGTTCTTACGGTTTCCCACGCGTTTGCTCCTTTTCTTTACCCGTTGGGAACCAACTAGTGGATCATGCCGACACGGGTGGCCTCGTCGCCATCCCTCGTCACCGGCGCTAGGCGCGCGCCTGCTGCCCTCCTTTCGTCCAAGAATTCATCCCGGCCGGGTTTGCGCCGGCGCGGCCTTCAGGAGTTGGGAGTGAATCCCGCGCCAATGTCACGGAACTCGTCCGCCTGGCAATGAAGCAAATCATCAGTCCTTGCTTCCCTTGGGATCGAGTGCATCACGGAGACCGTCACCAAGGAATGTGAAGCCCAGCATCGTGAGCCCGATCGCCACCACCGGGAAGAGCAGCATGTGCGGGCTGGACTCGATATACCCAGGTTTACTTCCTTCCGCGACCATTTGACCCCAGCTGGCCTGGGGTGGCCGGATGCCGACGCCGACGTAACTGAGCGCCGCCTCGATGAAGATTGCGGTCGGAATACCAAATGTCAACGCGACGATGATGGGCGTGAGGCTGTTCGGCAGCATGTGCTTGCGGATGATGTAGGACCCGTTTCCCCCCGCGACCTGCGCGGCGCTCACGTATTCCTGTTCACGTAGGGACAAAAATTGCCCCCGCACCAAGCGCGCCTCGGTGACCCATCCCACCAGCCCGATGGCCAGAAAGATGTTGAACAAGCCTGGCCCCCACCAGTTGACGAAGAGGAGCACCATCAGGAGCTGTGGAATCGCGTAGACGACGTCGACGAGCCGCATCATGACATTGTCAGTTGCTCCGCCGAAGTATCCAGCGATCGCACCGATTGGCACCCCAATGAGGAGCACGATCGCCTGCGCGAGCACTCCCACCACGAGCGAAACCTGTGCTCCATAGGCCATGCGGCTGAACATGTCCCGGCCGTTTGCATCAAGTCCCATCGGCCAGGTCCAGGAGGGCGGGTACCGCGCGAGTCGGAAGTCGACAACTTCAGCCTGACCGTAGGGCGCCAGCAGCGGCGCAAAGAGTGCAATCAATGAGAAGGTCACGACGATCAAGAGCCCGACGACCGCGAGTTTGTTGCGTCGCAGTCGCCGCCATGCGTCGCTCCAGAGGCTGCGCTGCTTGCGTGCGGTCAGCTCACCCGCGAGTCCGGGCGAGGGGGTGCCACGCTGCCCTGGGGCCACCGCGTCGTCGAGTATCTCCTCGACTTGCCACGGTGGAGCAGGTGCGGCCGTGTCCGTGCTTCTAAGCGCAAGATTCATTGAGTCAAGGGGCTGGCTCTGGGGGTGAGATGGCGCCATCCGATTACCTCGCCTGTGCCGTCAGGCTAGCTGGATTTCAACGAGTGATGGCACGGGCGCCACCACTTAGTATCGAATCCGCGGGTCGATCACGCCGTAGGTCAAATCGACCAGGAGGTTCATGATGGCCAGAAACACCCCATAAAGGAGTACGACAGCGAGGATCATGGTCTGATCCTTGACCTGCATGCTGGTCACGAAAAATTTCCCCATACCGGGGATATTGAACACCTGCTCGACGAAAAACGACCCGGTCGCGACCGCGGCGAAGATAGGGCCGATCAACGTCACGACAGGTATAAGCGCGTTCTTAAGCACGTGTTTGGTTACGACGCCTTCTTCGGTCAGCCCCTTGGCGCGTGCCGTTCGCACGAAATCGGAGCGAATAACCTCGATCATGCTGGAACGGGTGTATCTGGCAAGGGTAGCGAGTGGCGCGGCGCCGAGCGCGATAGTGGGCAGGATCCAGTCGATCGGGCGATCCCATCCCCCAACGTGAAAACCCAGGTCGATCCCAATGTCGGGGAGCCAAACCACAAAGGTCAGGATGAGTAGAAACCCCATGACGAAGCTCGGCATGCTGTAAAAAAGGACGGCCATGGTCACCGACGAGTAATCGACCCAACCGTTCTGATTGACCGCGGCCAGGATCCCCAACGTCATACCGACGACGACGGCAAAGAGCGTCGCCATCGCGCCGAGATGAAGGGAGATGGGAAACGTTCGGCCGATGATCTCGTTCACGGTCTGAGGACGTGCGTGGTACGAGATCCCGAAGTCGAGGTGGGCGGCATTCCAGATGTAGAGGACGAATTGCTCGTGGACCGGCTTGTCGAGCCCGTAGAGCGCCTCCAGTCGCTGGATATCTTCGGGGCGCTGCTTGTCGCTGACGTCGAACGGGCTTCCCGGAGTGGCCTGCATGATCAAGAACGTGAACGCAGCCATCGCCAGGATGGTGGGGATGAACCAGAAGATCCGGTTCATGGCAAATCTCAACATGCGGGGTCCGGCCTCCTCACGGGAGCTCTTGCCGATCGTGGGAGCGACGATGCCCCCGGTGGCCAGGCGGCCCGGCATCCGGCTCTAGCGGATGCCGTCGCGTTCCGGCGTCCGATAACGTTGACCCGACCCAACACCGTCGTCAAGGTCGTCAGTGTGCACCTCATGATTGAACAGCGCGACGATACATTGCCCAATTTTATGTGTCAAGAACCAAGAGCTTGATGAATACCGCGCGCGACTGGACGAATGGCTAGAGAATATACGAGCTCAGGTCCTCGTCGGCGGCAACCTCACCAACGCGCTCGCTGACGAAAGTGGCGTCGATCACGATGGTTTCGCCCTTGTGATCCGGAGCGTCAAACGAAATATCCTCGATGACGCGCTCGATGATTGTGTGCAGCCGGCGCGCGCCGATGTCCTCGGTCGATGCATTGACGGCTGTCGCCAGGTGAGCCATCTCTCGCAGGGCATCGCCCTCAAATTCGAGTTCGACGCCCTCGGTCGCCAACAAGGCGACACTCTGCTTGGTGAGCGCGTTCTGAGGCTCGGTAAGAATGGCGTACAGGTCGTCCTCGCTCAGGCTTTGCAACTCGACTCGAATCGGAAAGCGCCCCTGGAGCTCCGGAATCAGGTCGGCGGGCCGAGCGTTGTGGAACGACCCGGCGGCAATGAACAGGATATGGTCGGTCCGTACCGGCCCGTATCGCGTCATGACCACCGACCCTTCAACGATCGGCAGCAGATCCCGTTGCACCCCCTCGCCCGACACTTCGCCAGAATATTCACCGTCCGCATTGATGGTCTTGTCGATCTCGTCGATAAAGACCACGCCGGCTTGTTCGACTCGGCGCACCGCGGTCTCGATCACGGTGTCCCAGTCGACCAGCCGATCCTCTTCCTGTTGAGCCAGAATGCGACGCGCCTCCCGTACCGAAACCCGCCGCCGCGATCGCCGAGGCGGTGGCGCATAGCCGTCCAGGAAATCCTGAAACGAGTCATAGAGCTCGTCCGGGGACATCCCGCCAACGGCTTCATACGGACTGTCGGCGAATTGTGGGTCGACCTCGATCTCGACGGTTTCTTCTTCCAGTGCTTCCTCGTTCAATAGGGCGAGGAGACGATCCTGTTCGCGTTTGCGGCGCCGTTCTTCGGCCGCGGTGGCGCGCTTCGGACCCGGTGCTCCGGAAGTGACACCGGCACGCCCGTTACGGCCCGCCGCGTTGACCAGGAGCTGCTCTGTCAATAAGTCGACCAGTCGTTGGCGCGCTGCCTGATCTGCCTCTTCCTTGACTTGCTCCAGACGCCGGCTGTGAAGCATGTCGATCGCGACCTCACAGAGGTCACGCACGATCGACTCGACGTCTCGTCCCACAAAGCCAACTTCGGTGAAGCGGGTGGCTTCGACTTTGACGAACGGAGCATCCACGATCTTCGCCACGCGCCGCGCGATCTCCGTCTTGCCAACCCCGGTCGGGCCCATCATCAGGATGTTCTTGGGGACGACCTCGCCGCGCAGCTCCTCGGGAAGGAGCTGTCGCCGAAATCGATTCCGGAGGGCCACTGCCACCGCTCGCTTGGCGTCACTTTGACCGATGATGAAGCGATCCAGCTCGGCGACGATCTGAGCCGGCGTGAGATCTTCCATGATCGGTACGTCGACGGCGGCGTCCGCCCCGGGACGTCCGCTCGGTTGGGCTGGCGCGGTGCGCGGTTGTGCCTCGACCATCTCGATTATTCCTCATAGCCCACTGTTACTTCAGATGCTGCATCCAGACCGGCATCGCCCTCCGCGGGCAGGGCTGTCGGTTCCGGCACGGTACTGATCGTAAATCGATCGTTGGTAAAGATGCACAGCTCAGCGGCGATGACCATCGCTGACTCGACGATCTCTCTGGCGGCAAGATCGGTGTGCGCGATGAGCGCCTTGGCCGCCGCGGTGGCGTACGGGGCGCCGGAACCGATGGCCGCGATTCCGTCGTCGGGTTCGATCACATCCCCCTCGCCGGACAAGACAAGGAGCGACTCACCGTCACCAACAATGAGCTGGGCCTCCAGCCGACGCAGGTAGCGATCGGTTCGCCATTCTTTGGCCAGCTCGACGGAGGCCTTGCGCAGGTTGCCGTCCGCCGACTTCAACTGGGTTTCGAATTTGGCGAAAAGCGTGAGCGCATCGGCAACGGCGCCGGCAAACCCGGCGATGACGGCGCCGTCGTAGAGCGTGCGAATCTTGCGCGCCCCGTGCTTGAGCACGACGTCTCCGACAGTCACCTGGCCGTCTCCAGCCATGGCGACGACGCCGTCGCGCAGGACGCCCAGGATCGTCGTGCTGCGAATGGTCCTGGAGCTTATCTCGGACGCGTGGTTCCGCTCGTGGCGGGGCATGATGTTGGACTTCCTCGACGCTGTGTGGCGGCGACGCCGTTGCATCGCCGCGCGGAACCTTGACGGATTCGAATCTCTGATTCTAGTCGACACGCCGGAAGAGCTCGCGGCGGGATGCTACCCCGCTCGAGCCAGATCGGCGCTACGCTCGACGGAGGCTCCGCACGCCGGGCACTTATCCTGCCCCCGCCGGCCGGACTCCACAAGGTAGGCGTTGCCGCAACGCGGGCAGGCGCGATCAACCGGCTTGTTCCAGGAAACGAAGTCACAGGCCGGGTACCGCTCGCAACCAAAGAAGGTGCGGCCCTTCTTCGACCGGCGCTCGACAATCTCTCCTTCGCCGCAGGTTGGACAGCGCACGCCGATTCGCGTCAGGAGCGGACGCGCGTTGCGACAATCCGGGAAGCCGCTGCACGCCTGGAACTTTCCGAATTTTCCTAACTTGATGACCATTGGGCGACCGCAGCGCTCACAGTCCTCCCCGGCCGGTTCATCTTTCAGCCGGACCCGCTCCATCGTCTGCTCGGCGCGGGCCAGGGTCTCGACAAACGGACCGTAGAACTCGTGCAGGGTCGGCACCCAGGCACGATCGCCGGAGGCGATCTCGTCGAGCTCCTCTTCCATTTGGGAGGTAAATCCGACGTCGAAGACCCGCGGGAAGTGCTCGACCAGCAGATCATTGACAATCAGCCCCAGCTCGGTGGCGACGAGCTTCTTCTCTTCCGTCGCCACGTACCCTCGGGCTTGAATCGTGGCGATTGTCGGAGCGTAGGTGCTCGGTCGCCCGATGCCCTTCTCCTCCAGGGCCTTCACCAGCGACGCCTCGGTGAATCGCGGCGGCGGCTGGGTGAAATGCTGCTCGGGAAGGAGTTGCAGGAGATCAAGATCCTCGCCTGTTCCCAACGGAGGCAAGGCGCCCTTCTCGAGTTCGTCGGCCGCGTCTCCCTCGTCCCGTCCCACCTGATAGACGGCCATGTACCCGGGGAACTTCACGACGGAACCGGTCGCCCGAAACAGGAAGGGTGGATCTCCCGGCCGCGAGATCTCCTTTTCTCTTCCGGCGGCGACGTCGACTCCCGTCTGGTCGAGCACGGCCGGACACATTTGCGAGGCGATGAACCGCTGCCAGATGAGCTGGTAGAGTCGGAACTGCTGCGAGGATAGGAACGGCTTCACGCTCGCCGGGTCCCGGTGCGGCGCCGTCGGTCGGATCGCCTCGTGTGCCTCCTGCGCGCCTTTTGCCTTGCGTGAGTAGAGCGGCGGCCGTTCGGGCACGAACTCCGGGCCATAGCGGCGCGCGATCTCCTCGCGCGCGGCAAACTGCGCCGAGGATGCGACGTTCGTCGAATCGGTCCGCATGTAGGTGATCAGACCCTGCGTCCCTTGGGCGCCAAGATCGACACCTTCGTAGAGCTCCTGGGCGATCTGCATGGTGCGGCGAACACCGAGACCAATCTTGCGCGAGGCCTCTTGCTGAAGTGTGCTCGTCGTGAAGGGCGGCGATGGCCGTCGCTGCACTTCCTTGCGGGTGACATCGGCGACGCGGTAGTGAGCACCATCCAGAGCGGCCAGTACTGCCTCAGTCTGCTCAGCGTTGTCAAGGGTGATCTTCTTGCCCTGAACGCGTTGCAATCCGGCGCGAAAGATGTCCCTCGGCTTCGGCTCGCCTCCCGTCTGCTTGGCCAGCTCCGCGTCAATCGACCAGTACTCAACCGGCTCGAAGGCCTGAATCTCCCGTTCCCGCTCCACGACGATGCGCAGCGCCGCGGTCTGGACCCGCCCCGCCGACAGACCGCGCTTGACCTTCTTCCAAAGAAGGGGGCTGACCTTGTAGCCAACCAGCCGGTCGAGCACGCGCCGCGCCTGCTGCGCGTCTACCAAATCGGGATCAATGCCGCGCGGGCTGGCCATAGCCTCGCTCACGGCCTGGGGGGTGATCTCGTGGAAGACCACGCGATGCACCGGCTTGGCCTCCGCGCCGGTGGCCTGAATCAGGTGCCAGGCGATAGCCTCGCCCTCGCGATCGGGGTCCGTCGCGAGGTAGACCTCACGCGCCTTCTGGACGCTCTCCTTGAGCTCCTTGATCAGCTTGGTCTTGTCTCTCGGCACCAGGTACGTCGGGGCAAAATTGTCGTCGACGTCGACCCCGAGGGTGCTCTTTGGCAGATCGCGAACGTGGCCCATCGAGGCCTTCACGGTGTAGCCGCTGCCAAGGTACTTGCCAATGGTCCGCGCTTTCGCTGGAGATTCGACGATCACCAGGCGACCACGACCTGGACCGGTGGCGGCAACCTTCGATTTGCTTTTCGTCGACGAGTTCGAGGACTTCGCCGCAGCGCGGCGCGGTTTAGGCGATGGTGATTGAGGCATGATGGACTAGGGTCTCCGTGCGAGGCGGGTGTTGGCAAAGCGGGAACGCGGTGCAATCGAGCGCGGCGGTACTGGCGCCGCGAACGGGGCGGAACGTTAGACACCACAGCGGCGCAATGTCAAGGACGCCTGGCGGTCATCCCCGTTCGCGGCGCTCCATATGACGGACTGCTCTATCGGAGAACGTAATACTGCGCTCCGTGGTTCCGCACCAATCCCTTCAATTCCATCGTCAGCATCAGGGCCGAGGCAGTTCCAGCCGGGAGCCCCGCGTCCTCGGCAAGCTCGTCGATGTGGCGGGCCTCCTTGCCCAGCGCGTCATAGAGCCTGCGTTCATTGTCGTCAAGCAACAGTTGGGCCTGTTTTGCCACAGGTCCGCTGCCAACGCCGAGACCGAGATCTTCCAAGATGTCCGCGCCGTCGCGCACCAGTCGTGCGCCATCCCGCAGGAGTCCATTAGTGCCCTCCGATGTTTGGGCAAAGATGCTCCCGGGAATGACGAACACCTCACGGCCCTGGTCGCCGGCGAATGACGCTGTGATGAGCGCGCCACTCCGCGCCGGAGCCTCGATGATGAGCGTCCCCAGCGTCATCCCGGAGACGATCCGATTGCGGGCTGGAAAATTCTGGGCGTCCGGCTTTGCGCCAGGCGGGAATTCGGAGAGGATGGCTCCGGATTCGACGATCTGTTCGGAAAGCCGGCGGTGCTCGGCTGGATAGATCACGTCAGGACCGGAGCCGAGGACGGCGATGGTGCGGCCGCCCGCTTCGAGCGCGGCGCGGTGGGCAACGGCGTCCACTCCGCGAGCCAGCCCCGAGACCACGGTGACACCGGCCTGGGCGAGCTCGGCGGCGATTCGCTCCGCGGCTTGCCTTCCATAGGGAGTTGCCCGGCGCGTACCGACGATCGCGACCGACGTGTCGTCAGCAGCGGCAAGCTCGCCCCGTACATAGAGAAGTGAAGGTCGACCTGAAATTTCGGCAAGGAGGCGCGGGTAGGACGGGTGTACGGGGTGGACTGCGCGGATCCCGAGTCGACGAAGTCGCTCGAGCTCAGCCGCCGGATCGATCCGGCCGCGCGCGGCGAGCAGTTCCGAGAGTGACCGTGACTCCAGCGCCACCCGGAGCGCTTCCGCCGGAGCCGACCAGGCAGTAGAAAGCGAGCCGAACGTCTGCAACAGCCGGTCGATGCGTGCGGGCCCGATGTATGGCACGCGAGAGATCGCGAGCCAGAATGCGGTCTCGCTATCGGCGTCCGACGCCCCGGGTGCTCCCTGACGGTTTGTATCGGTCACCGTTGCCCTTTCCGCCCGACACCTGCGTCGTCACGGACGATTGTATAGGTAGCACTCTGCGGGTTCGGACCGCCGTGGACGAGCGCTCGCGTCGCTTGGCTAGAATGATCGTTGCGCTGGTCGGGCGAATGGCGACGAGGGAGAACCGCGAGACGCGGGCTTGGGGGCTGCAATGCGATTGAACAATCCGGTGAAAGAGACACTGCGCGCGGGGGGCACCGCGATCGGCGTATTCATTCCTATGCCCTCTCCGGACGTCGTCGAGATCGTGGCACTGGCTGGATTCGATTTTGCCCTCCTCGACGCCGAGCATGGTCGGATCAGCCCCGACGACGCATACCCGATGATCCTGGCCGCCGAAGCCAGAGACGTCCCCGCGTTGGTGCGCGTTGGCGAAAACGATCGCCAGGTCATCCTCAAGTACCTCGATCTCGGCGTGTCCGGCGTGATGATTCCGCAAACCAACTCGCCGGAGCTTGCACGTGCGGCAATCGAGGCGGTGCGGTACGCCCCGGCTGGCTTGCGCGGCCTTGCGGGTGGCCGCACATTCGACTACGGACAGGGCAGGCCGATGTCCGAGCTCGTGCCGGCGATCAACGAACGGGTCCTCAGCATTGTCCAGTTCGAGCATATCGATGCCCTCCCCCTCCTCGACGCCGTGCTCGCAACTGAGGGACTCGACGTGCTCTTCGTTGGGCCGACCGATCTGCATCAGTCAATGGGATATGGCGGACAACTCGGTCATCCGGACGTAGAGGCCGTGATCCAGCAGGTTGTCGATGCCGCCAGGGACCGAGGTGTTGCGCTGGCTATCGTCGCCCCTGATGCTGAACAGACGAACCGGCGGCTGAAGCAGGGGTTCCAGATGGTTGTCACGAATGTGCCGGCTTTGCTGATGCGCGCCTCGCGCGAGATGCTGACCGCTATCGAGCGCTGATGCACGGGATGACTGTCACCATCCGCGATGCGGAGCCAGACGACTATGACCGGATCATCAGTAACGTCGACGCCTGGTGGGGCGGGCGGTCGATGTCCGGCATGCTGCCGCGTCTCTTCTTCAATTACTTTCGGCCGTGGACCTTTGTCGCGGCTCACGACGAAACAATCATTGGCTTCCTGGCGGGATTCCAGTCGCAAACCGATCCGCGCCAGGTCTATTGCCACTTCATTGGCGTTGATCCTGGCTGGCGCGGCCAAGGCGTCGGCGAGGCCCTTTACCAGCGTCTTTTCGTGGAAGCGACTTCGCGGGGTTGCCGAGAGGTGCATGCGGTGACGGCTCCCACGAACCGCGGCTCGATCGCGTTCCACACCCGTATGGGATTCACGTCCCTGCCGGGACCTTGCTCGGAGTTTCAGGTTCCCTACAGTCCGGACTATGATGGACCCGGCGAGGACCGGGTCAGGTTCCGGAAACCATTGCTCGATCCATCACGGCGCTAGCGGCCGATTGTCAATTGAGTATGTCAACGGGCTGTGGTATCCTCCGGCGCCAGCATGTGGACGAATTACACAGATTTAGGTTCTTCGCGGCACGCCACCGGTCGTACGACGCGGCAGTGATCACCGCCTTCAGCGGCCAAAAGCGGCAAGAGGATTCTGCGCAGAGTCCAGGGCCAGTGAGCCGGTGACCGAGAGGAGCAACCATGGTCGCGCAGGAGAGGGCGAGACGCCGTGCCAGCGCCGAGCAGACAGGCAACGGTCGGGGCGGCCCAGTTCTCGAAGTTCGCAGTCTGAAGACACAATTCAAGACCCAGGACGGCATCGTCAAAGCCGTTGACGACGTTTCGTTCTATGTCATGCCCGGAGAGACCCTCGGCGTCGTCGGCGAGTCCGGCTGCGGCAAGAGCATGACCGGGTTGTCGATCATGCGCCTCATCCCCAGCCCGCCCGGCAAGATCGTGGCGGGCGAGATTTTCTTCAATGGCGACGACATCCTGCGCATGACTGATGAGCAAGTTCGCTCCATTCGCGGCAACGACATCGCAATGATCTTTCAGGACCCAATGACGTCATTGAACCCGGTCCTGACGATCAACCGGCAGATCAGCGAAGCGCTCCAGCTCCACATGGGGATGAACAAGGGGCAAGCGCGTGGCCGCACGATCGAATTGCTGAAGATGGTGGGCATCCCCAACGCCGAGGAGCGGGTCGATCAATACCCGCACCAGTTTTCAGGCGGGATGCGCCAGCGCGTGATGATCGCGATGGCGTTGTCGTGCAACCCCAAGCTCCTCATCGCCGATGAGCCGACCACCGCGTTGGACGTCACGATTCAGGCGCAGATTCTCGACCTGATGCGAACCCTTCAGATGGAGCGAGACACGGGGGTCATTCTCGTCACCCACTCGATGGGTGTCGTGGCCGGTATGGCCGATCGCATCCAGGTCATGTATGCGGGACACATTGTCGAAACGGCATCGACCGAAGAGATCTTCGCCAATCCACGCCATCCCTACACGGTCGGCCTGCTCAAGTCGATCCCACGCCTCGACGCCACCCGCAAGGAAAAGCTCGAGCCAATCCGGGGTCTGCCGCCCGACTTGATTGATCTCCCCGATATGTGCCCATTCGTGCCGCGGTGCAACTACGCGCGCGAGAAGTGCGAACAGAAGAACCCGCCCCTCCTCGAGGTCAATCCGGGTCACTGGTCCGCATGCTGGTTCTGGGAAGAGGTGAGCAAGGAGTCTGATCAGGATCTCGTAGCCCTACAACATGGCCATCCGCCGCCCTCTAGCATTGAGGACTTTAGCCTGGAGACGGTCCTACCGACTGCACACGGCGTGCAGGATCCGAACAATCCTCGACTGCCCAGCGCAGCGCCGAATTTGGATACCAATTCGGTTTAGAGGGAGCGATTGATGGCAGCATCCAAACCGGTCGGCGCCTCCTCCACCGCGACACAGGCCGCGGAGCCCCAGGTAACCGCTAACGGCGCGAAAAGCAATGGCGCTGGCGATTCACTCCTTACTGTCAATAATCTGGTGATGCACTTCCCGCTGACGCGGGGAATCATCTTCCAGAAGAAAGTTGGCGCTGTTCAGGCTGTCGACGGAATCTCGTTCAATGTCAAGCCGGGTGAGACGCTGGGTCTGGTCGGCGAGTCGGGTTGCGGCAAGTCGACAACCGGGCGCGCGATCCTTCAGCTCTACAAGCCAACCGACGGTGAAGTCATCTTCAAGGGCAAGGATCTGACCAAGCTTAATGGCGGCGACATGCGCAAGATGCGTCGCCATTTGCAGATGATTTTCCAGGACCCCTACGCGTCGTTGAATCCGCGGATGACGGTCGGCAACATCGTGTCTGAGCCGATGCAGATCCACAATCTCGTTCCCAAGAGGGACCGCACGCAGCGGGTGCAGGAGTTGCTGGAGACCGTCGGGCTCAATCCCTATTTCGCGAATCGCTATCCGCATGAGTTCTCCGGTGGACAGCGCCAGCGCATCGGTATCGCCCGGGCGCTCGCCGCGAACCCGGATTTCATCGTCGCCGACGAGCCCGTGTCCGCCCTCGACGTTTCGATTCAGGCCCAGATCGTCAACCTCCTGGAAGACCTGCAGGAGCGATTCGGGCTCACCTACCTCTTCATCGCCCACGACCTGTCGGTGGTGAAGCACATCTCGGATCGCGTGGCGGTCATGTATCTCGGCAAGATCGTCGAGATGGCCGACCGCAACGAGCTCTACGCGGACCCGTTGCACCCCTATACAAAGGCCCTTCTCTCAGCCGTTCCGATTCCGGACCCGGTGATCGAAAAGCGACGCGAGCGCATCATCCTCCCGGGCGACGTCCCGAGCCCGATCAACCCGCCTTCAGGCTGCCATTTCCACACGCGCTGTCCATACGCCATGGAGGTTTGTCGCCAGGTCGACCCGGTCTTCGCGGACCAGGGTAACGGCCACTTCGTAGCCTGCCATCTCTACCCAGGTTCCGGCGCCGAGCAGGCTCCTGGCGGCGCGGCGAAGTTCCAGGCGATTTAGAGCGACGACCCGGTTGGCGTGATTAGATGCCTGGATTCGGGGAATTCGATCCCCAGTATTTTTTCGCGGTCATCGTCACCTTCATCATCGCCATCACGGTCCATGAGTTCATGCACGCCTGGACCGCCTGGATGCTCGGCGATGACACCGCACGTCTCTTAGGGCGCGTCAGCCTGAACCCGGTGGTGCACTTCGATCCCATCGGTGCCTTGCTGTTCGTCCTGATTGCACTTGGGCTACCTGGAATTGCCTGGGGTAAGCCCGTTCCGGTGAATGATTTCCGACTGCGTCCCGCCGGCAGGTTTGGCCGGCACGGGAGCATGGCTCTTGTCGCGTTCGCGGGACCGCTTTCGAATGTAGTCCTCGGAGCTGTCGCCGCCGGCATCTGGCGTCTCTCCTCATCCGCCGGTGTGCGTCTCGGTGCGGTCGAGCAATTCCTAGAAATCTTCATGCTCGTCAACTTCAGTCTCGCGGCGTTCAATATGATTCCGTTGCCGCCGCTCGACGGGTCGCGCATTCTCGTCGCGCTGCTGCCGCCCTTCTGGCGTCCGGTTCTGGCGCCCCTGGAGCGATACGGCGTGCCGATCCTGATTCTGCTGCTCATTTTTGGGCGGGGGATTGGGAGCAGCATCATCGGCGGAATCACGGACCCGGTGCTCGGACTTCTGCTGGCCATCTTCGTCGGCTGACGCAGCTGCCAGAGAGCCATCCACCCTCGCTGGGCCTCAGCGGTCATACCGACGCCCGCATCGCGTAGACTCACGTCATGGCGCAATCGTCCGCTGCGGTCACAACGCTCGACGGCTATCAGTTTCGGCTACCGTCCTTCGAGGGACCGCTCGATGTGCTGTTACGGCTCATCGAGCGAGATCAGCTGGCAATCAGCGAAGTATCCCTGCTGGCCGTCTTCGATCAGTTCCTGGAGCATCTGGCCACGCTGGAAGCAGACGCTCCTGACGCAATCGCGGAATTCGTCCTGGTGGCCGGCCGTCTCTCCGTGCTCAAGTCCCGAGCCCTGCTGCCCCGTCCCGCAAAGCCATTGGAAGAACCCGACGAAATCGATCTCGTCACACAGTTGGAAGCGTATCGGGCGGTGAAGGCTGCGGCCGAGCTTCTCGGCGTCCGCCAGCGCAATGGCTCCGGCGCCTTCGGTCGCGGCGAAGCCATCGCGTGCCCGCCGGCGGAGCCAGCCCGATTCGCGCCTCAGCCGCCATCGGCACTGGTGCAAGCCGTCAGCCGCTGGCTGACGCGCGTGCCCGCGAAACCCGTGCTGCTTCCTGCCCACCGCGTCATTTCGCTGCGCGAGATGGTCTCGAGGATTAGCTCAGCCCTGGACCGCGACGCACGTATCTCGTTCGACCGTATCCGAGCCACCTGTGCCGGACCGCAAGACACCGTGGTGGCCTTTCTGGCCCTCCTCACGTTGATCCGCCGGCAGACCGTAATGGCAACTCAGTCAGAGCTTTTCGGGCCGATTGAACTGGCGCGCGGGGCATACTCGGTTCGCGCATCAAACGAAATGCGGGTGTCACGACCGGACGGAACGAATGGTGAGGACCGACGCGGCACGTGAGTCCAGGGCTACCGCTAGCCCACCTGAGTTGGCGCCATTGGTCAGCGTGGATCATCACGAGCTGCCGGCGCTGCTCGAAGCGTTGCTGCTGGTGTCGCCTGAGCCGGCTGACCTTCGTGATCTTGCGGCGGCGGCCGGTGTTGCCGTCTCCACGGTCGAAGACGCGCTGACCACCATCAACGACGACCCCTCGCGCGGCTGGGTGGTGATCCGGCACCGGGATACGGTGCACCTTTCCTCGGCGCCCCGGTTTGCGCCGTATGTTCGCCGCTTCCTCGGACTCGACCGGGAGGCGCGGCTCTCCGGGGCGGCGCTGGAGACGCTGGCACTCATTGCCTATCGGCAACCGGTAACGCGGGCCGAGATCGAATCGCTCAGGGGCGTTGATAGCTCCGGGGTCCTCTCCACCCTGTTCGCCCGAGGCCTGATCGAAGTCGCGGGCAGGCTGCCCACGGTCGGCAATCCGCATCAGTACGTGACATCACTCGAGTTTCTCAAGCAATTTGGATTGCGCTCGCTCGAGGATCTGCCACCACTTGCAGAGATAACCGGCTACGGGTCCGAGTTGATGTTCGAGCAGTTTCAAGGACCCCCGCGAAGTGAGAGTCCGGGCAAATCCGGCAGCGGCGAACCTGGCTAGCTTGCGGCGCTTCCAACCAGGGCGCGCGCCCGGTCAACTGATGACACCAGCGCATCGATGGCCTCGTCGATCTGATCTTCAGTGTTTGACCGTCCAACGGTGAACCGCAACGCCGACCGGCAGGCGTCGTCCGACAGCCCCATGGCACGCAGGACGTGGCTCGGCTCGGTATTCCCCGTCGTGCATGCCGATCCCGCGGAGGCCGCAACTCCGAGCACGTCGAGGCTGAGAAGCAGCGTCTCACCCTGAATACCCGGAATGGTCAGATTGAAGTTGTTCGGGAGACGAAGCCACGGATCGGACGGGCCATTGAGGATGGCCTCGGGGATCGCCGCGAAGAGACCATGGGCGAGCCGATCTCGCAATCGCCCACAATGTTCGGCGTAGGCATCGCGCCAGCCGTCCGCGCGTTCCAGGGCCAGGCCCAGCCCGACAATACCCGGCACATTCTCCGTTCCGCCGCGCCGGCCCTGCTCCTGGCCGCCACCCTTCTGTTGAATTTCGAGCGGCGTACCACGACGCGCGTAGAGCAGCCCGACTCCTTTCGGTCCGTAGAACTTGTGAGCCGAGAGCGACAGCAAGTCGACGCCGAGGGCATCGACGTCCAGTGGCAGCGTGCCCGCGGCTTGCACGGCGTCGGTATGCAACGGGATACCGCGATCGCGAGCAACCGCGCCAATTTCCTGCACTGGCTGGATTGCCCCCGACTCGTTGTTCGCGTACATGACCGAGATCAAGCACGTCTCTGGTCGCACCGCGGCGGCAATCGTCTCCGGATCAATCAGACCTCGGGAATCCGGCGCCACGTACGTCGCGGTGAACCCCTGCCGTTCCAGATCCTGCGCGGTATGCAGAACCGCGTGATGCTCGATGGTCGTGGTAACGATGTGCGGCTTTGCGCCACCGCCTGTGTGCGCGAGCCTCGCTCCCCAGGCGACACCGCGTAAAGCGAGGTTGTCACTCTCGGTGGCCCCGCTGGTGAAGATGATCTCTCCTGGGTCACACCCCAGGACACGAGCACAGGAGCTTCGGGCCTGATCTAGCGCGGCGCGGGACTCCTGGCCGAGGCGGTAGATGCTCGAGGGGTTCCCGTAGCGCTCCGTGAAGTACGGGAGCATCGCGGCAAGTACATCCGGGTCGAGTGGAGTGGTCGCGGCGTGATCGAGATAGATGGTGTCGTCCATGAAGTTCGCAGGTCTATGTGGTTCGCTCGCCGAGAGCCCGATGCCAGATGGCAGCCCGCCGCGAGCTGGTCGGAATCTCGTCTAGCTGACGACGGTCGGCTGCTTGCCGGTGACACCCGTTTGACGGGCGGAAGGTCGTGTCGATTGAGCGATGAGATCACCCAGCGTCGTCGAGTCCAGCGTCTTGACGATGGCGTCGCGCATCTGGAGCCACACCGGGCGTGTCTCGCAGCCGATGATCAACGGGCATGTCTGTTCCGAGATATCCTCTGAGACGCATTCCATCGGGGCGACCGGGCCTTCCATGACTCGGTAGACCTCGCCCACCCGAACCTCGTGCGGATCCCGTGTGAGCTGATAGCCGCCGCGCGCGCCGCGCGTGCTCTGCACCAGACCAGCACGTCGCAATGGTCCGATCAGCTGCTCCAGATACGGCATGGGAACCGAAGACGCCTTGGAGACCGCCGCGATCGACATCGGGCCATGTCCGTAGTTCTTGGCCAGAGCGACCATTGCCCGGACGCCATATTCGCCTCGAGAAGATACTTTCATGGCCGTCCTGCAAGTGCATCTGTGAGCGCTAGGGGAGGGTGGCCCGTAAGGTGGTGATCGTACTGCTCCGCGCAAATCCGATCAAGGGAACCGGCGAGACTCGAGCGTGCGCGGCACCCGTCGCGGTTACGCTCGAAGTCGGGCCAGAGGGCCGCGATCCAGCAGCTCCCGCATCGACCGCGCCGGATCCGGTGAAAGCTGGCGATAGATATGAAGGAACCGGTCGCCGGTAAAGATGCCGCGGTACATTCCCGCTTCCAGGACCGGAACCGCCCAGCGGTCCTCCTCGTCCATGAGTCGCTGCACGTCGTGAAGTGGCATATCGGCCTCGACGGTGATTGGATTTCGCTCCATGGCCTGGGCAACAACTCGCCCCTTTGGTGATCTGCTCAATTCGGTCAGTAGCTGATTCCGCCACAGCATGCCGACGACCCTGCCATCTTTGGTGACGGCGATGTCGCGCAGGCCGCCCCGCAGGGCATTTGCGAGCGGTTGATCGGGAGCGATCCCACCCATATCCCAAAGGGCAAACTGCCCGACGCGCATGCGGCGCATCGCACTCTCGACACGCACGGCGCGGTCTTCAGCGTAGGCCACGATCATGACGAAGACGGAGAGCAGGACCAGAATGATGCTCTGCGCGACGAAAATGCTGAAGAGAAGAAGCAGGACCGCAAATGCCTCGCCCACGAGTACCGCGACGCGGGTTCCACTCTCGCGTCCGAACATCGTGGTCAGGCCGGCCCGAAAGATCCGGCCGCCGTCCATGGGGAATGCCGGCAGGAGATTGAAGACGATAATCAGTACGTTTGCGTAGAGTAAGGTCGTGGCGAGTCCCGCCAGCGACGGGTGGAAGACCGTCGCGGCGTAGTCCTCGAGAGACGAAAAGTCACTGAGGACTCCGATGAGCAGCACGACCGGCGCAAGAGCGACGACCAGCGCGAAATTGGCGGCCGGCCCGGCCATGGCAATCAACACCTCGGCCCGCGGCTCCGCGGGGAGCTGCTCCATGCGCGCGACTCCGCCGACGGCCGAGAGCGAAACATCGTGCACACGGACGCCGTGCTGGCGAGCCATGAATGCATGGCCAAACTCATGCAGAAGAACGCAGGCAAAGATGAGGATGACCAGGACGAGGGTGAAAATGACGGCCGACAACCCGACCCCGGCGCCGATCCGACGCCAGTCGATCAACACCCACAGGAAGACGAGGGCGAAGGTCGGGTGCACGCGGATGTCGATGTCGCGGAGGCGGCCGACAGTTATGGTTCTCATCATTCATGGAGAGTAGCGGCCTGCGCGGGCGAGCACAAGGCGCCTCTTCCCGGAGAACTGGGCCCGGATGGTACCAATTGCCGCTCAGCCACAATCGGAAAGCACTCAGCAGGCGCGACGAGAGGCGGCCGGTGGCACATGCTACACTCGGGTCCGCGTTAATGGATGATGCTCCCGTACCTGCGCCACCGTCGGTCGGGTACACCTTGGTATGACCGACTCTGGACTCAGCACGCGACTCAGGCAGCAATCACGTCGCGCCGGCCTCATGGTCGGCATCACGATGGTTCTCGCGATTGCTATCTGTATTTTCGGGGCGGCCGGGCTTTTCGCCTGGCTCTCGCGCCCATTCTCCGATCTCATCCCCATCGTCGCGCCCGCCGCGCAAGTTCAGCCAGTAGCCGAACCCACCGAACCGTCCGGTCAACAACCGGCCGGCGCAGAACCACAGGTCGCGGCGCAGGCCGAACTGACCCAACCTGCACCGGCGGCGCCGACGGACTCCCCGACCGCGGACGATTTCGAGCCTACTCATCAAATCGGCGCCGGCCAGTCGGTAAATTTTCGATCCGGACCCTCGACGACGGACCCGATTATCGTCGCCCTGCCTCCCAACACCCCGCTTCAGTACTTGAACGAAGACGCGCCAACAGAGAATCCGAGCGACGGTGATCGATGGATGATGTTCCGCAACGAAGCCGGTGACGAAGGCTGGATCCGCGAGATCGACACCGAGCCGTATCAACCATGACAGGCGTTCCCGTCCTTCCCGATCGATTGAAGAAAGTGAGCAACCGCCGATGCAACGAGTGTTGATTGTCGGCCTGGGGCTGATCGGCGGTTCCATTGGACTCGCCTTACGCCGCTGGTCCGAGGAGCGGAAGGTCGACGGGCGCAAACCCCTCGAGGTGATCGGGTTCGATCCCAATCTCGACCATCAGCGCGCCGCGGAAAAACTGGGGGCGGTCGACAAAGGGGCCTGGGATCTGTCCAAAGCGGTTCGTGACGCGGATGTCATCGTGCTTGCGACTCCCGTCAACAGCATGCGCGCCGTCATGCAGGATCTTGCTCCCCATCTCCAGCCGGGCACTATCGTCGCGGATACCGGCTCGACCAAGGCGCAGGTCCTGAAATGGTCAAGTGAGATGTTGCCGCGCGATGTGCATTTCATTGGCACCCACCCCATGGCGGGAAAGACGCAGAGCATCGAGGGCGCCGACGCGGATCTCTTTGTCGGGGCAACCTGGTGCGTCTCGCCATCGGTAACCGCCTCCGAAGAGGCGGTGCGCACCGTGCTGGGTCTGGTTGCTGCGGCCGGCGCCGAACCGTTCTTCATCGACCCTGAGGAGCACGACGCGTTTGTAGCCGGGGTGAGTCACCTGCCGTTCGTGCTGAGCGCGGCCCTCATGAACGCGGTTTCGCGCGATGCATCGTGGCGAGACATGAAAACGCTGACGGCGGGGGGCTTTCGCGACACGACCCGACTTGCGGCCGGTAGTCCAGCCATGCATCGAGACATTCTCTTGACCAATCGCGAAGCGGTGACCCGTTGGATCGACGCTGTCGTCGGAACCCTGGGCGAGATCCGCCAGACTCTCGCCTCGGGCGACGAAAACGCCGCGGTCTCACTCGACTCGTTCTTTTCCGAAGCGCGGGACGCGCGGGCTGTGTGGGCGACGCAGACGACCCGCGAAGGCGAGCTGCTGCAGGGAACGGCTGCCGAGCTGCAACCGGAGAGCGTCTCCGACCACATGGGCAGGATGTTCTTCGGCGGGTTTGCCAGGCGGTTTCGAACGCCGCCCAGACGCGACGACTCGTCGCCTCCGGCTCCCAGTCAATGAACGCCAGCGACCCCGGAGAGAAATCCTCTCGCGTCGAGCGCGAGGTGCTCGAGATTCTCGAACGCGCCAGCGCCACCCAGTCGCCGGTCGAAAATGTGCAAGCGACCGTCCGCCGCCAGAGTGCCTCGGCTCGGGCGCGCTTATCCAAGAGCGCGCATCAGCCGTCGCGGCTCCGGGAATGGCCACAGGGACTGTTTAGGATCGGCGCTGCCCTCCTCCTCGCAATCGCGGCGGCACTGATCGCGGACGCATTTCGGCTGGGCGCGATTGTGTTGGCAATCGCGAGCGCGATAGCTTTCTTCTCGCTGTGGGTACCAGCTCGGGGATCCGGCCCAGGGGGTGCCCCGCGGTGGCGCGGGCAGGATCTGGGCGACGATGACGATCCGCCTGGTTTCGACGTGCAACGCATTCGTCCACGACGAGGTCCCAAGGGACCGTTCAAATGATCTTCCCGCGTTCGATTCCGCCCGCGACGACCCCGTCAGGAGTTTCGCGGTGCCGAGCCTGATTGCCGATGCCGTCGATGCCTACGTCGTCCGCCGCCTCAATGCCCGGTTGCAGTTCTTGCTCCTGCAACGGCGCGCGGACGCCCCGTTCGGCAGCTCCTGGCAGGCCATCCATGCCCGCGTGGCACCCGAGGAAACGGCTATAATTGCAGCGGAACGGGTCCTTGCGGAGACTACGGGTCTCGTTGCTCACACCGTCTATAGCGCAGACTATGTCAATCAGATTTTCGATCACGCGCGCGACGCCATCGTCCTGATTCCAGTGTTCGCGTTCGAAGTCGAGCCTCAGGCCAGGATCGATCCCGGTGCGGATTTTCTTGGCTACGAGTGGTGTGAACGGGATGAGGCTACGGCGCGACTGCTCTGGGCCGGACAGCGTTGGTCTGTCCGGCATATCGACGATGTCATTGGGGCTGGTGGGCCAGAGGCCGAGTTCTATCGTATTCGCTAGGCTCCCGTCGTAAGCGCCGAATTACAATCACATCGCGACCGTGCGTCCTGTCCTGACCCGGTCCTCACAGGAGTGGGAATGCCCGACTTCACAATCGTCTCTGACCTCAGACCGACAGGCGACCAGCCGGCCGCGATCGAGCAGCTCGTCGACGGATTGGTTGACGGCAAGCGGTTTCAGACGCTTCTGGGCGTCACCGGGTCTGGGAAGACCTTTACGATGGCCAACGTTATCGAACAGGTGAACCGCCCCACGATCGTCCTGGCGCACAACAAGACCCTCGCGGCGCAGCTCTACTCCGAGTTCAAAGAGTTCTTCCCAAACAACGCCGTCGAGTACTTCGTGTCCTACTACGACTACTACCAGCCCGAAGCCTATGTCCCGCGCACGGATACGTTCATTGAGAAAGACGCGGACATCAACGAAGAGATCGACAAGTTGCGCCATGCCGCCACCCGGGCGCTGCTCACCCGGCGCGACGTCATCATTGTGGCCTCGGTCTCGTGCATCTATGGTTTGGGCTCTCCGGAGGAATACTCACAGACACTTGTGTCGCTTCGCCGCGGCAGTCAAGCGCGGCGAGACAAGATCGTGCGGCATCTGATCGACATTCAATACGACCGCAACGACATGACGCTCGTGCGCGGCACCTTCCGCGTACGGGGCGATACCCTCGAGATCTTTCCCGCCTATGAGGACATTGCGCTGCGCGTCGAGTTCTTCGGCGACGAGGTCGAGCGCATCGTCGAGGTCGATCCCTTGACCGGCGAGCTCCTGGTGGAGCGGCTCGAAGTCGACGTCTACCCCGCGAAGCACTTCGTAACGACGGAGGACAAGCTTCGCGCGGCGATTCGTGATATCGAACAGGAACTGGAAGAGCGGCTCCAGGAACTCGAGGCCGAGGGCAAATTGCTGGAGGCCGCGAGACTCCGCCAGCGCACGATGTATGACCTCGAGATGCTCCAGGAGACCGGCTACTGCGCGGGCGTCGAGAACTACTCGATGCACCTGTCACGCCGCAAGCCTGGAGAGCAGCCGTCCACGCTGCTTGACTATTTCCCTGATGACTTCCTGCTCTTCATCGACGAGTCGCACATCTCGATTCCGCAGGTGCGCGGGATGTATGCGGGGGATCGCTCGCGAAAGGACGTGCTGGTCGAGCACGGGTTCCGCCTGCCCTCCGCTCGCGACAACCGTCCCCTCACCTTTTCCGAATTCGAACGCATGATCCCGCAGGCCGTTTTCGTCTCAGCCACGCCCGGTCCGTACGAGCAGGAACACAGCGAGCAGGTCGTCGAGCAAGTGATTCGACCGACCGGATTGATCGACCCGGCCATCTCGGTGCGCCCCACGAGAGGTCAGATCGATGACCTTCTGGGCGAGATCAACGCCCGCGTCGCGGTGGGCCAACGGGTCCTGGTGACGACGCTCACCAAGCGCATGGCCGAAGATCTTGCCGACTACTTCAAGGAGATGGGGATTCGCACCCACTACCTGCATAGCGAGATAGACACCCTGGAGCGGGTAGAAATTCTTCGCGACCTCCGCCTCGGGGTTCACGACGTCGTCGTCGGCATCAACCTTCTCCGTGAAGGGCTCGACTTGCCCGAGGTCTCATTGGTCGCCGTCCTCGACGCGGACAAGGAAGGCTTCCTTCGCTCGGAAGGCTCGCTGATCCAAACGATTGGACGCGCCGCCCGGCACGTCGACGGTCAGGTCATCATGTATGCGGACACCATGACCCGCTCGATGAAGGCTGCCATCGATGAGACCTACCGTCGCCGCGCCTTGCAGATCGAGCACAACGAGCGAAACGGCATCGTCCCCCGCGGCATCGTCAAGGAGATCAAAGACATCACTGACCGCGTCCGGGCCGTGGCCGAGGAGCAGGTGGGCTATGCCAGCGGCGGCAAGCCCGGCATCATCGCCGAGATCCCGCGAGACGAGCTGGTGCGCATGGTCAAGGAGCTCGAGGGACAGATGAAAGCGGCCGCGCGCGACCTCGAGTTCGAGAAGGCGGCGCTCCTCAGAGATCAGATCATCGAGCTGCGCCGGATCACGATGGTCGACCCGGTGCTGAGCTGAATGGCTCGTTCGGTCGATCGATGAGCGATGCAGCGCTGGAGCAGGCCCGGGAGTATGTCCTGGTCCTCAACGGGCCGAATCTCAATCTGCTCGGCACCCGGGAGCCAGGTGTCTACGGGAACACCACCCTCACCGAAATTGTGGCAGACCTGGAGACGTTGGCTGGTGGCACGGATCCTCCACTGCGGATCGAGCACGCCCAGTCAAATCACGAGGGAGTCCTGGTCGACACGATTCAGAAACTCGGTCCGGCCGCGGTCGGCATCATCATCAATCCCGCGGCGCTGACCCATTACAGCATCGCTTTGCGCGATGCACTGGCAGCAGTCGGCACTCCCACGATCGAAGTTCATTTGTCCAATATTCACGCCCGCGAGGAGTTCCGGCACCATTCCGTGGTGGCGCCGGTCGTTCTCGGCCAGATCGCCGGCCTCGGTCCGGACGGCTATCGGCTTGCACTTCTGCATTTGATCGCGTGTCGCGGCGTCTCTCCTGAGGCGAAACGATGATCGACCGCCTGCGCCGGTTGCGAGAAGCGGCTGCGGCAATTGGAGCCGACGCAGCGATTGTCACGCACCCGGCCAACCGGCGCTACTTTAGTGGGTTCCCCGCCGGGGACCATGCGCCGGACGAGTCGTCCGGGATTCTCGTCGTCTCGGAGGAGTCGGCGATCCTCTTTACCGGCCCGACGAACTTGCCATGGGCCGCCGGTTCTGTCCGCTCACCGGTGACAGCACGACCCTGGAGCAGACCGTGGCCAACGTTCCTGGGCCAGGAGCTGCAATCGCTAGGCGTTCGCGGTGCGGCGTTCGAGGACCACGCCCTCTCTGTCGCCGACCATGCGGGCATTCTTGCCGCAGCGGGAGAGATTCAGCTCGTTCCGGTGGGCAATGCGTTTCACGCCTTGCGTGCGGTCAAATCCGACGAAGAGCTGGCCAAGATTACGGAGGCGGCACGCATTACGGACGCGGCGTTCGTGACAGGGACATCGGCTGTCGAACCCGGCATCACCGAGAAAGCGCTGGCATGGCGGATCGAGTCCGCGATGCACGAACTTGGCGCGGATGGTCCCGGTTTCCCGATCATTGTCGCCGCCGGACCGCACGGCGCACGCCCGCATCACGACCCGAGCGATCGACCAATCGGGGAAGGCGAGCCGGTGGTGATCGACATGGGCGCCATGGTCGATGGCTACACGGCCGACCTGACCCGCACCATCTGTCTGGGCCAAGCGCCACCAATCTACATCGATAGATACAATACGGTGCTGAGCGCTCAGCGACGCGCACTCACGCAGATCCGAGCCGCCATGTCTGCCCGGGAGGCCGATACGGTCGCCAGGGAAGCGCTGTCCGCTGCCGGGTATGGTGAACAGTTCGTGCATGGGCTTGGGCATGGCGTCGGTCTGAACATTCACGAGTTTCCTTCCCTGGGGCAGAACTCAGACGACGTCCTGGAGCCAGGTCACGTCGTCACGATTGAACCGGGGTTGTATTTCGAGGGCTGGGGTGGCATCCGTATCGAGGATCTCTGCGTCGTCACCCCGACGGGACTCGATGTCCTTTCAGCAGCCCCAAAGTAGGAGAAGCGTTGCTCGATGATAGAAACTGGTGATCTGAGAAAGGGACTGACGTTCAATCTCGACGGCCGGCTCGTCAAAGTCGTCGATTTTTCTCACAACAAGCAGGGGCGTGGGTCCGCGCAGGTGCGGATGACCCTTCGCGATCTTCGCACCGGGTCGCTGACACAGCACACCGTGCAGGCGGGAGCGAAGTTCCCGCAAGTCCGGCTCGACCGGCAGCACGTGCAGTACCTCTATGCGGACGGCGACCAGCACCATTTCATGGATACCGAATCGTTCGACCAGATCGTGCTCGACTCGACCACCATCGGCGAATCGGGGAGGTTCATTCGGGAGAACGACGTCGTCGACCTGTTGACCTACAACGGGGAGCCCATCGACATCGAGCTACCACCCTCGGTGCTCCTCGGCGTTACCGGCACCGACCCGGGTTTGAAAGGTGACACCGCCAGCGGCGCAACCAAACCAGCCACGTTGGAGACAGGGCACGTGGTCAACGTTCCGCTGTTCATCAACATCGGTGACACCCTGAAGATCGACACGCGGTCCGGGGAATACATCGAGCGAGACAGCTAAGTGACTCAACCGAGTGGCTCAGACCCGGGACCGCCGGACCCGGAACAGGTTGCCGATCTGGTGCAATCCCTGGCCACGGTCATGCGCCAGTCGTCCATCACCGAGTTGGACGTCGATTTGGGAGAGGTCTCGGTGCGGTTGCGCAGACCGGCGCCCGACCATGATGGCGGCGGCGAGCCGCGGCAGGAAAGCCAATCGCCGGCCGCAACCGAACTCGACCCGCCCGAGATCCTGATTACCGCTCCGATGATCGGCACATTCTATGCCGCGGCGACACCCGGGGCTCAACCGTTCGTGGTCGAGGGTGATGAGGTCTACGTTGGGCAGACGATCGGCATCATCGAAGCGATGAAGATCATGAACGAGATCGCCGCGGACCGCGCGGGCATAGTCGAATCGATCCTGGTCGGCAACGGACAGCCCGTTGAATATGGTTCACCACTCATGCGCCTCGGAGCTGGCCGGAGCGATCGCGCGTGACCGCCAGATTGCTGCCGGTCGGAGCGTTCGTCTGCCTCTTTCGGGAGGCACTCGAATCGGACCCGCTCTATGCGGATCTCTGGCTTGAAGGCGAAGTCAGTGATCTGAGTCGCTCGTCGGCGGGGCATGTCTACTTCAATCTCCGTGACGACGATGGATGTCTGAAGTGCGTGCTCTTTCGCGGACAGGCGCTCCGCCAACATCACCCGCTGAAGTTTGGCGACCAGGTCGTCGTCCATGGCGGGCTCTCGATCTACCCTCGCTCTGGCGCGATGCAGCTCGTCGCCGATCTCGTTCAACCAGCTGGGCTCGGGGCAGCCTCGCTCGAGCTGGAGTATCTGCGGCAGCGACTCGAAGCCGAGGGACTCTTCGACCCACTCCGCAAGCGCCCGCTGCCGACGTCGCCTGGCACGATCGGAGTCGTGACCTCGTTGCACGGCGCCGCCTGGCACGACATCGTCAACGTCGTTTCCCGGCGCTATCCGCTGGCCGACCTGGTGCTGTCACCGGCACAGGTACAGGGTGACGGGGCCGCGGAGAGCATCGTGCGGGCACTGCAAACACTCCAGGACGAAGCCGATGTCGACGTCGTCATCCTCGCTCGTGGCGGCGGCGCAAGCGACGACTTGTCTGCGTTCAACGACGAACGAGTCGTGCGGGCGGTGTTCGCCCTCCGCGTCCCGGTCGTGGCGGGCGTCGGTCACGCGACCGATCGCACATTGGTCGAAGATGTCGCCGACGTCTTCGCACCGACACCCTCGGCGGCAGCGGAGTTGTGCGTCCCGTCAATTGCGGACCTGAGTGAGCGCTTGCTTTCGCTCGAATCCCGCCTGCTCTGGTCGTTGGCGGCACGACGAGTAAACGATGAGACCGCACTGTTGGCCGCTTCTCGGCGGCTGCTGGCGGCTTGCCCGGCGCCACGAGTGCGAGAGCGAAGGATCGATATCGAAACCGCCGCAATTCGCATGCGCAGGGCCGCCACGGACAGGATTCTCCGCGGGAGGCAAAGCGTCGCGGTTTCCAGTGAGGTGCTGGCGGCGCTCGATCCCACAGCCGTGCTGCAACGCGGCTACGCGGCCCTGCAACGCACCGACGATGGGCTGCCGATCTTTAGCGTCAGCCAGGCAGAACCCGGGACAAGCATCGTCGCTCTCCTGGCGGATGGATCGCTGACATCGAGCGTCGAGGCCGTTCTGCCACGTTCGCCACATGCGGTGGTCAGTCGATGAATGATGTTGCGGGGAGTCCACCGTCGCTGGAAACGATCGGCACTCTGGTCGAAGATGGAGCATTTGAAGAGACGCTTTCCGCGCTCGAGCTGGTAGTAGAGCATTTGGAGCGCGGGCGTCTCACCATGGAGGAGTCGATAGCTTGGTATGAAGCCGGGCTCGGGCTGATGCGTCGTTGCTCTCAGCTTCTCGAACAAGCGGAGCTGCGCATCAGCGCGCTCGATGCCGCGAACCCGGCACGAGCCGGTAGCGACCGCATCATGAGCAATGACGATCCCTGGGACGCCGATGCCTCCTAGCGTGTCGCGGACCTCCTGGCCCGCCCTCCCCGCGCGGGAGACACGGCGACGATGAAACCCCATCTCATGCTCGAGCCGCTTCCCGCCGGAAAGCTGCCCGGCTGGCTTCTGCGCAAGGTGCTACCCGGGTCAGCCCGCGATCCCGACATTCTGGTTGGTCCCGGGCTGGGGAGAGACGCGGCCGCGATTGCCGTTGGCGAGCGTGTCGTGGTAGCCAAGAACGACCCCATCACCTTCGCTACCGAAGGTGGCGCCGCCCACTTGGTGGACGTGAACGCCAACGACGTCGCTTGCATGGGAGCAACGCCGAGGTGGCTCCTTGTCACGGCGCTCTTGCCGCAGGGAGTAACGCCGGCGGACGTCCTCAATCAATTTGCCGAGTTGCGAGAGACATGCCGACACCGTTCCGTCGAGCTGATTGGCGGTCACACCGAAATCGTGCCGGGACTTACGCGGCCGATTCTGGTCGGCATGATGCTCGGAGACGCGGCTCCTCACGAGCTCATCCGGCCCGGGAAGGCCCAACCCGGGGATGTCCTGCTGGTCACGAAGGGACTTGCGATCGAGGGGACGGCTCTGCTGGCCAGAGAACGAGCCGGCGTGCTGCAGGAGCGGATCGGTAGCGACTTGGTCCAGGCCGCGGCACGTCTGCTGGACGAACCCGGAATTTCCATCGTGGCGGAGGCGGAAATCGCTCGCCGCACCGGCCAGGTCACCGCGCTGCACGATCCTACCGAGGGCGGCTTCGCCAGCGCGGTTCGCGAGCTGGCGATCGTCTCAGGAGCGGGAGTCGAGATCGACGCCGAGGCAATTCCGATTCTGGAGGAAACACGCGCTTTGGCCGAAGCACTCGGTATCGATCCATTGGGAATGCTGGCGTCCGGATCGCTGCTGATCGCAACCCGGGCGGAGGGCGTGCCATCGATCGTGCGCGACATCGAAGCTGCCGGGATTCCGGTCAGTGTCGTCGGCAGGCTGACCGAGGATCCACAGGACGCGTCGCTCATTGACGGTGCGGTGAGACGCCCGCTGCCCGAGTTCGCGGTCGACGAGGTCGCGCGGGTGCTATCCGGGAGCGGGAACTCCGATTCCTCGTCCCCTCGTCCAGCTTCATGAGTCTCCTTCTCGTTGGCAGCGTCAACGCTCATGTCGGTTTCCGTAACGGGATGGACATCCTCCAGTCGGGAGGATCGGCGATCGACGCCGTCGTCACCGCGATCGGGAAAGTCGAGGCAAACCCGGACGACCACTCCGTCGGCTTCGGCGGCCTGCCGAACCTCGAGGGTGAGGTCGAGCTCGATGCGAGCCTCATGGACGGCCGCACCTTGGGCAGCGGCGCCGTAGCGGCGTTGCACGGGTATCAGGACGCCATCGCCCTCGCTCGCGTCGTCATGGAGGAGCTGCCGCACGTTCTGGTTGTCGGCTCCGGCGCGAGCCGCCTGGCCAACGAGGCCGGTTTCCAGCGTCAGGATCTGTTGACGCCGGAAGCGCGGATCATCTGGGAATCACCTTTCACCGAAGCCGGGACCGCCGACGCCTATCGCGAAAAGATGCGAGAGCTTGCCGGGCGGTTGAGCCGGGATCCGGAACGCCCGCACGATGCTCACGGGACCGTCAACGTCATCGCGCGCGATGCCGCCGGCAACCTGGCCAGCGGCGTAAGCACCTCAGGCTGGGCCTGGAAGTTTCCCGGGCGAGTCGGCGACTCCCCGATCATCGGGGCGGGCAACTACGTCGATAACCGCTGGGGCGCGGCGACATGCACCGGTCGGGGTGAGATGGCACAGCGATGCTGCACCGCTCACAGCGTGGTGACGTTCATGCGCTGCGGAATGTCGCTGGCCGACGCGTTAAGAATGGCGGCCGAGGATCTCCATCGACTTCCCGACGAGTACCGAAGCGAAGTCAATATCATCGCCGTCGACCGGGACGGTCGACATTCGGCGGTGTCAACCTCACCGGGGAAGACGTACATCGCCATGTCCGGCAACGACGGAGAGATCGTCGAATTGCAACGCGAGTTCGTGGCACCACCACCCGGCACCCCAGCGGCAACCACAAGCTGAGTCGTTTACACGACGCCCGCCAGTCGCGTCGGGGTGGCTAGACGTCCCGGTTCAGCGTCTCCAGGAACTCTTCGTTCGCCTGCGTCTTTGACAGCCTGCTCAAAAGGAGCTCAGTGCCCTCGCTGCCGCCAAGCATCGAGACCATCCGCCGCATCGTCCAGACCTGGCGCAACGTCGATTCGTCGAGCAAGAGCTCTTCCCGCCGCGTTCCGGAGCGCTGGATGTCGATCGATGGATAGATGCGCCGTTCCGCTAGCTTGCGGTCCAGGTGCAACTCCATATTCCCGGTGCCCTTGAACTCCTCGTAGATGACGTCGTCCATCCGGCTTCCGGTATCGATCAAGCAGGTGGAGACCACCGTCAAACTGCCTCCACCCTCGATGTTCCGCGCGGCGCCGAAAAAGCGCTTGGGCGGATAGAGGGCGACGGGATCGATACCGCCGGAGAGCGTGCGGCCACTCGGCGGTACGGCCAGGTTGTAGGCCCGCGCCAGGCGCGTGATCGAGTCGAGCAGGATCACCACGTCCCGGCCGCCTTCGACCAGTCGCTTGGCGCGCTCGAGCGCCATCTCGGCGACTTTGGTGTGGTCCTCGACTGGTTCGTCGAACGTCGACGAGATCACCTCGCCTTCGATCGAGCGGCGCATGTCGGTGACTTCCTCAGGCCGCTCGCCGATGAGGCAGACCATGAGATGGATGTCCGGGCAGTTCGAGCTGATCCCGTTCGCGATTGCTTTCAGGAGCATCGTCTTGCCGGCTTTCGGCGGCGAAACGATCAAACCGCGCTGCCCGCGGCCAATCGGCGCCACCAGGTTGAGCAGCCGGGTGGAGAGGATATTTGGCGCCGTCTCGAGGTTGATCAGCTCCAGGGGAAAGATGGGGGTCAGCGAGTCGAACGATGGACGCCGGCGCGCGGTTTCCGCGTCGATGCCATTGACGGCCTCCACGCGGAGCAGGCTGTAGAACTTCTCGTTGTCCTTCGGCGGGCGCACCTGACCGCTGATGCGGTCGCCAGTGCGAAGACCGAAGCGGCGAATCTGCGATTGAGAGACGTAGATGTCATCCGGGCCGGGAAGGAACCGCGGGCCCCTCAGAAAACCGAACCCATCTTCGATGATCTCGAGGATGCCGTCGCCGAAGATCTGCCCGTCTTTCTCCGTCTGGGCGCGCAGCAGCCGCACCATCTGTTCTTGCTTCGGCAGGCGGCTGAACGACGGAATCTCGAGGTCTCTGGCCATCTCGGCCAGCTCCTCGGCTGTCTTGGCCTCCAGCTCGGCAATGGTGATATGGGGTGGACCGGTTCGCGTGGGAGCAGCCGCTGCCGTGAACGGCGCGCCGTTCCGCGGCCGTGACTGACCGTATCCAGCCTGCCGGCCGTCGCGACCGTCTCCAGATTGCCGGCCGTCCCGGCCATCCCCGGCAAAGCGCTCGGCGCCATTGGAGCGCTCGCCTGGTGCAGGGCGCGGACCGCGGTCGCGCCTTCCTCGACTATCTCGAGTGCGATTTCGCTGGTTGAGATCGGAGCGGCCGTCGCCGGCCGGTTCGACAGGTCGTTCGATGGCCGGGGATTCCCACGCTGTGGCGGCTATCGCCGGCGCCTCCGCCGTCACGGCGTCGACAGGCGGAGCATCGATAGGCGGAGGTTCGGAAACCGTAATCGGATCTCCGGTGACTACGGCCTCTGGTTCGCCGCTAGCAACGGATTCCTGGCTGGAATCGGTCGCTGCTGCTTCTCGAGCAGGCGATTGATCCGGCGATATATCTAGAGTCGCCACCGCTGTTGGCTCGGCGGCTCCGTCTCCTGTGCTCTCGGCAGTAGGCATCGCGGCTGCCCGCGGGCGCGGGGCTCTCCGGCGAGGCGTAGGGGTCGACACAGGCTCCGATTCGACTGTCTCGTCGACGGTCAAGAGAGTTCCCTCCATGTCCACGCATATGCAGTTGCAGATGAGGACTTAATCACGTTTCCACTTGGTTGAGCGTTCACGCTGCCGCCCAAACACGTCGCGGCTCGTCTCACCACGGTCGACAGGTTGGATTGCCATTGCAATGCCGATGTGGCACACGCTCTTCAGACACATCGAGAGAGAGGCACTGCAATGTCCGGCGCTCCAACAAGAGGAGAAAAAACGGCGGAGGGCGAGGTTTGAAATTGCCCCCGACGCGGCGAACTTACTTTAGCACTGGGCGGGATACTCGTCAACAAACCGCATCTTCGCCGGTTCTCCGCGGCGCTTCGCTCACCTCCTACCCGAACGGAACGCCATAGACATCGAGCTTGCTCGGCCGGTGCACGGTGTCGATGCGGCGGGTCGTGCCAAAGCGAGAGCGCATCACGATCGACTGGGTGGTCGCGCCGCCGCCGAAATAGTGAACGCCCCTGAGCAACTCGCCATCGGTTATTCCGGTGGCGGCAAAGAAGACGTCGTCGCTGCGGACGAGGTCGGCACCACTCAACACGCGCGAGACGTCAATCCCATGCGCGTTGACGGCGGCCCACTCGTCCTCATTCCGCGGCCAGAGCTTGCACTGCATCGCTCCGCCCACGCAGCGGATGGCGCAGGCCGCTACGACCGCCTCCGGCGCCCCGCCGATCCCCATCAAGACATCGATTCCGGTGCCCGGGGTCGCGGCCATGACCGCACCGGCGACGTCACCATCCATGATGAACCGGATGCGCGCTCCGGTCTCGCGAATCTCCTGCGCGAGCGACTCATGGCGTGGCCTGTCGAGCATGACGACGGCCAGGTCCTGGACGTCTCTGCTCAGCGCGCGAGCCACATTCTCCAGATTCGTCGCCACAGAGGCATTGATATCGATGGCGTCGGCCGCTTCCGGACCAACGGCGATCTTGTCCATGTAGGCAACGTACGGCGACTCGAACATGGAGCCGCGCTCGGAGACGGCAACCGTCGAGATCGAGTTTGCCATCCCCTGCGAGAGCAACCGAGTGCCATCAATCGGGTCGACCGCGATGTCGGTCTTCGGTTCGTCGGCGCAGCCCAGGTGCTCGCCCTCGAACAACATCGGGGCTTTGTCCTTCGCCCCTTCGCCAATGACGACGACACCGTCCATGGGGATCGTGTTCAGCACCATGCGCATGGCGTCGACGGCCGCCTGATCGGCCGCTTCCTTGTCTCCGCGCCCCATCCAGCGGCCCGCTGTCAGCGCAGCGGCCTCGGTGACCCGGACGAGATCGAGCGCGAGATTCCGACCGATTTCCTGTTCCATAGCACTCCTCACGCGCTGTGCAACGACCTTCCACCAGATGGCTGGGTCTCCCGCGTGGTCTCGAGCCAGTTCCGGGCAGAGCCAGGGAGATCCAGGACGCTTCCAACTTCAACCGAGCATTCTGGAAGTGACTGCAGGAACGTGGCCCCGTAGCGCTTCGTCAAGATGCGGCGGTCGAGCACCGCGCAGACCCCGCGGTCGCGGCTGGACCGGATCAGCCGGCCAAATCCCTGTTTGAACCGCAGCACCGCCTGGGGCACCGCGTAGCCGGCAAACGCATCCTCGAAGGCCTCGCTGCGAGCGGCGAATACCGGATCCGTGGGAACCGTGAACGGGAGCCGGGTGATGACTAGCAGGCTCAACGCCTCGCCGGCGACATCGACACCCTCCCAGAACGAGGCGGTGCCGAGAATCGCGACATTCGTCTCTCGCCTGAGGCGCTCCGTCAACTGCTGAGGCGAGCCATCCCGCCGCTGCGCGAGCACGGTGATGCCCCGGTCCTGCAATGGCCCTGTGATCGATCTCGCCATGTCGCTGAGTAGCGCATGCGACGTGAACAACACGAGCGCGCGACCGCGGGTGGCGTCGATGACGTCGATCAGGGTGCGCTCCAGCACGTCGCGATAGTCAGGGTTCGTTGGCTCCGGGGTGTCATCGGTCAGGTAGAGCAGTACCGACGACCGGTAGTCGAACGGAGACGGCACGATCAACGAGGAGGCATCTGGAATGCCGAGGCGGGACGCGAGATAGCCGCAGTGTCCATCGACCGCGAGCGTCGCAGAGGTCAGAACGGCCGCTCTCGGTTTCTTGAAGAGGCGCTCCTGGAGGAGACCGCTGACATCGAGCGGGGCGGAGCGAAACACGATGCGATCGAGCGCCCCCTGCCGTTCGAGCCAGAACACTCGACCCGCCTCAGGAGCATCGAGCGCGCTGGCGAACTTGCCCGCCAGCTCGGTCCCGATGCGAATCGTGTTCGCCAGATCGCTCAGGAGCAGCTCCTGGCGCTCGCCGGCCTCGGCGAGATCGGCAATGGCCACGTCGTCGACCTCGTCGACTGCTGAAGCAAACCAGCGCAGCGCCGACTCAGCCGAACGAAGTCCCTCCAGGAGCCGGTCCCACGCCTCATCAACGGTTTGCCAGGCAGGTGCGGAGCGAGTGGCCGCGGTCACCCGGCAGGCACGCTCTGCGCCGCCATTGCCGGCACCGCTTTCGACCTGGACGTACTCCAATGCCGCAAAGAGGTCTCGACCCGCGGAGCGAATTGACGCTGATGCGGCGAGGGCATTGTCGAGACGCTCGCGGGCGAGTCGCGCGCGCTTCTGCCCCGCGCTGTCCGCGGCCGCGCCCATGAGAAACGCCACGGCGCCCGCGGCTACGCCCGACAGTGCCGCGCCGTCGTTGCCGGCCACGGCCTCGGCATACTCGGTGAGATTCCGCTCGCTCAACGTGACGGTGAATTGCGCCGTGGCCTGATCTTCCAGATGGTGCGCTTCGTCGACGACGAGCGCGTCATAGTCCGGCAGGATGCGATTGCTCGACGCCGCGTCGGTCAACAGCAGCGCGTGGTTCACGACGACGAGGTGCGCGCTCTCGGCGGCCCGACGGGCGCGAAAGAGGAAGCATTGATTGCGCTGATGGAAGACACATGCACCAGGGTCGCAGGCGCCTTCTTCTTCCGCAATCTGGCGCCAGAAGTGTTCCTCGCCGCCGGTCAGCCGCAACTCGGCGCGGTCCCCGGTCGTCGTCTGCGGCAGCCAGGCCAGGATCTTTGCCTTGAGCCGGGCTTCATTTGGTTCGAGTGAGTCCTGTCGCTCCCAGGGGAACCACTTTCGCAAACAGAGGTAGTTGGCACGGCCTTTCAGCGCGACGACGCCGACCTGTCTCTCGCCGTCAGCCTTGGTCAGGGCGGCGATCAGATCCGGCACATCCTTGCGCAAGAGCTGATCCTGAAGGGCCAGGGTGTTGGTCGACAGGACGACGGTCTCGCCGCGCTCGGTCGCGGACAAGGCGGCGGGCACGAGGTACGCCAGGCTCTTCCCGGTCCCCGTACCGGCCTCCACCAGGATCTGGCCGTTGAGGTTGATCGCTTCCGCCACGGCATCCGCCATCTCCTCTTGCTGCCGACGGCGCTCGAAGCCCGCGATCACCTCGGAGAGCGTGCCCCGGGGCCCGATCACCTCCTGCACGACCCGAGGATCCACCGGCTCCAGCGATCCAGTCGGTTCGAGAGCATCTTCTCTGGCGCGCTCTCGCAAGAACGCGATCTCCGGCGGCATGAGTCGAGGGTGCTCACCCGGGCGGAAGCGCGCCGCGATCCGCGGCTCAAACAGCTCGGCGAAGTTCCAGCCCCCTTCGGAAACGTGGGTTGCCAGCCGTTCCAGCGTGACATCGTCGTAGGCCGCGATTCTCACCAGCAGCGCCTCGAACACGTCTGTGAGTGTGACCGCGGCAGTGCGCTGAGGGTCGTCGTCGCTCGAAGTGGCGCCGAGTGCCTCAGCGAGCGTGTCGAGGTCGGTCGCCGGCAATGCCGGAACAAGGATCGATGCCAGTTCGGCGGTATCGAGCGGAGCCTGTTCCAGGCGAACGCCTTCTGCCGCCAGGACCGCTAGTGACCGGTCGGCGTCGTGGGTGACCAGCCGGCTGTTTCCGAGCAGCTCGCGCAGTCTGGCCGCAATCTCCGGCCATTCGGCCTCGAAAGGGCGACCTTCGACGTCATTCAGTGCTGAATTCTGAGGATCGGAACCGGAGACCCTGGTGCGGACGACCGCGTCAAACCGCGTCCGGTCTCCGCTGGCATCGACGGCGACGGCGGATACGCTGCTCACCCGATCCCTTCGCGGATCAGGTCCAGTCGTGGTCAATGCCAGCGCAACAAACGGCAAGCTCACGTCGGGGTCTGGCCTTCTAGTGTCGAGGGGCCTAAAGGGCCCGCGCGGAAAGAGACTCGGCTAAGGCAAGGGTGAGCAACGCGAGTTGCGTGACTCCCTTTGCAACAGGCTCCAGGTCGATGAATTCGTCGGTACGATGCACGTTGCCGCCGGTGGTGAGCCCGATGCACACAGCGGGGATCCCCGCCGCGATCGGAACGTTGGCGTCGGTGCTCGACGCATCGAAGCTCGGTTCCAGACCGAGTGCCGTCAACGTACCCGCGGCGATCTGGACTATCGGGCTGTCACCTGAAACCACGCCGGCCGGGCGCTCGCCGATCGACTCGGCCGCGTAGACAACCGCATCCCCCCGATTGCTGCGCTCAACGAGTCGGGTCACCCGATCGCTGAGCCGGCGCAGCGCCGACTCGTCGATCGATCGCAGGTCGAGAAGACACGACGCTTCCGGGGCGATTGTATTCACCGAGACACCGCCGTCAATCATGCCGACGTTCAACGTCGTCTTTGGTGAGCGAGGCAACGGGATCGCATCGAGCTCCGCAATCAGCCTGGACAATCCATGGATGGCGTTCGGGCGCCCGAAGTCGCCCCACGAGTGCCCACCCGGGCCCGTGACCGTAATACGAAAGCGTCTGCTACCCACAGCAACATGCGTCACACGTCCCAGATTGTGGCCCTCCAGAGCCACGACTGCGCCGATGTCCGACCGGGATCCCAGCACTTCACGAATCCCCCGCAAGTTGCCCAGACCTTCCTCGCCAACATTGCCGGTGAGGAGGACATCAACGGCGGGCGTCTCGCCGGCAATCCGTAGCAGGTCGGCCAGCTTGATAGCCGCCGCTACGGCGATGCTGTTGTCTCCGACACCGGGTCCCGACAAGCGATCGGCGGACCGCTTGATCTCCAAAGGCGTGCCAAGCGGGAACACCGTGTCGATGTGCGCGGCGACAACGAGCCTCGACGTTCCGGGATAGGACTCCAACTGACCAGGAATCACGCCAACAACGTCGCCAATCGCATCTCGCTCCGTTGCCAGGCCGGCGGTGGCGAAAAGCCGCTCGACGAGAAGCGACTTCGCACTCTCCTCGCCCGTCGGGGACGGCACCGCCGCGATCAGTGCGGTGAGTTCAAGCACATCGGGAGTGACCGCATGGGCGGCAGCCCGCACGGCCTCGATCCGCTCTGGTGAGGCCAGGATCACAAGCTCTCCGGCTCGCTTAACGGGTGTGGCTCACCGATGCGCGAACTCGCGCTGATATCCCGAAAAGCGCGACCACGGCCGTGAGCAGACTGCAATGGAATGATACCATTACCGACCATAAGATACTGTCGCTGCTGACCGTCACGCGACCGTTTCTGGTAATCAGCGGACACCGCCGCCATCATCGCACGGAGGTCTCACCGTGGCATACCACCGCTATGACGCGGTCATTGTCGGCGCCGGCGGCGCCGGCCTGATGGCGGCCATCCAGATGGCCGGCAAGGCCAATATCGCGGTTATCAGCAAGCTGTATCCAACGCGGTCCCACACGGGAGCGGCGCAGGGCGGCATCAGCGCGGCCCTCGGTAACGTCGAGGAAGATCACTGGCAGTGGCACATGTTCGACACCGTCAAGGGTGGCGATTATCTCGTCGATCAGGACGCGGCGGAAGTGCTCGCTCGCGAAGCTGTCGATGCCGTGCTCGAGCTCGAGCACATGGGCCTACCGTTCAATCGCACGCCTGATGGCCGCATGGATCAGCGCCGTTTCGGGGGTCACACCCGGAACTTCGGTGAGGGCCCAGTCAAGCGCGCCTGTTACGCGGCCGACCGTACCGGGCACATGATCCTGCAAACGCTTTATCAGCAGGGGATCAAGCACCAGGTCAATTTTCTCGACGAGTTCCACGTGCTCGATCTGCTGGTCAGTGACGACGGCCGCGCCTGCGGTGTCGTCGCGCTGGAACTGCGCACGGGTGAGATCCATACCATCCATGCCAAGAGCGTGCTCTGGGCCACGGGCGGGTTTGGCCGCATCTTCAGCGTCACGTCGAACGCCATGGCCGGCACCGGAGACGGTTTCTCGATCCCCTTCCGGCGTGGTGTGCCGCTGATGGACATGGAGTTCTATCAATTCCACCCCACGGGGATCTACAAGTTCGGCATTCTCCTCTCTGAAGCAGCCCGCGGCGAGGGCGGCATCCTCCGCAACGGTCTTGGCGAGGCCTTCGCCGAGCGATATGCGCCGACGCTCAAGGATCTGGCGCCGCGCGATATGGTCTCGCGCTTCATCTATCAGGAGATCAAAGAGGGGCGCGGAGTCGATGGCAAGGATTATGTCTATCTCGATCTGTCACACCTGTCCGAGGACGTCATCGACAAGAAGCTCCCGGACATCACCGATTTTGCCAGGACGTATCTCGGCATCGAACCGAAGCGTGACCCGATGCCGATTCAACCGACGGCCCACTACGCGATGGGCGGCATTCCCACCGACCTCGACGGCCGGGTGCTTGCGGACGCGGACGGTAATACCATTCCAGGGCTCTACTCCGCCGGCGAGAACGCCTGCGTCTCCGTGCACGGCGCCAATCGGCTCGGCACCAATTCGCTGGTCGACCTCGTCGTGTTCGGCCGACGCGCCGGTCGGCACATGCTGGAGTTCGACCGTCTGAGCGATTTACCGCCGCTGCCGGTCGATCCGGAGTTCGTGGCTCAGGCTCAAGTCTCCGACCTGCTTTTTCGGCCAAAGGGCGAGCGAGTCGCCGATCTTCGTCACGAACTGCAAACGCTCATGATGGACCAGGCCTCAGTCGTGCGCAGCGCCGAGAGTCTGACCCAGGCAAAGCAAGGCATCGCCCGCCTTCGCTCGCGCTACGCGTACGCGGGCATCGACGACCATGGGCCAACGTTCAACACCGACCTCACGGAAGCGTTGGAATTGGGAGCAATGCTCGACTGCGCGGAAGCCCTGGTCGAGGGGGCCCTGGCGCGGGAGGAGAGTCGAGGGGCTCACTATCGCACCGACTTTCCCGAGCGCGACGACGCGAACTGGCTCAAGCACACCATGCTGCGCAAGACATCCGGGGGTCTGGAACTGACCAAGAAAACGGTTTCGATCACCGAGTTCCAGCCCAAGGAGCGAAAGTACTGAGTTCGTTGGCCGCCGATCTCTGGCTACTGTTCCCGGCGAGGAGCGGTCCAGACCCGTCCAGGTCGCCTAGAGGAGCTTTGCATTGGATTACACGTTTCGTATCAAGCGCTATGACCCTGACCGCGACGTCAAACCGCATTTCGAGGAATACACCGTAGATCTGGAACCGAGCGACCGGGTCCTCGATGGTCTGAACGAGATCAAATGGCAACAGGACGGATCGCTGACCTACCGGCGCTCTTGCGCCCACGGCGTCTGTGGGTCCGACGCCATGCGCATCAACGGCCGTAACTACCTGGCCTGCAAGACCTTGATGAAGGAATTCGGAAAGAAGATCACCGTCGAGCCGCTGATCGGATTCACGGTCATCAAGGATCTCGTCGTCGACATGGATCAGTTCTTCGCCAGCTACGAGGCGATCAAGCCCTATCTCATCGCTGGCGACGCGCCGGCGTCCGAGGAACGGCGGCAGACGCCCGAGCAACTCGACCGCTACGAGGAAGCCACCAAGTGCATCCTCTGCGCGTCATGCACGACGTCGTGTCCCATCACCTGGACGAACGAGAGCTTCGTCGGGCCGGCGGCGATCGTCAATGCGGCGCGCTTCATTTACGACAGCCGCGACGAAGGCGCCGCGGAGCGACTGCGCATCTTGAACACACAGGCCGGTGTCTGGCGCTGCCGTACGATCTTCAATTGCACCGATGCCTGTCCGAGGGACATCAAGGTCACGAATATCATCGAGGACGTCAAGCGCACGCTGCTGCTGGAACAGGTTTAGGGGCGGGAGCGGGAGCGGGCAAGGGTCTGGGATGGGATCACTCTGGACCTGGCTAAGCACGCCTCCCGGCACGAACGAAGTGCTCGATCTCTTCGGTGCGCTCTGCCTCTTGCTCTTTGCGCCCGGGTATCGTGCTCTCCGCCTACCTTGCGGGACCTGGCGCGAGTCGATTGGCGAAAAATTCGATTCAGTTCGCCGGAATCAGGTATTGGGCGACGATTGGACTCTGGGTATTCGGCGCCGGCCTCTTCTTCTTCGGAGTGCGGGCTTTACAGATCAACCCGCTGGCATTCGGCGCACCCATTTGGTTGATTGTCTGCGTCCTCGCCGTAGTCTTCACCGCCACGCGCTGCATTGATTGGTGGCTCACGGTTTATCCGGCGGAGCGAGGACGCCGCTTCGTAGTGGAGACCGTCCAGTCACCTTCCGACCTTGGGAGCCGCGTGAGCAGCCCGGCGTCCAGGCCAACGATTCCCGAACCGACAGTCCGAAGGTAGGCGCCGGCATGCAGAACGCCCCGCTCTGGTAATGAGCGAGGCGTCCGAGAATGGCCGTGCACCTCTTGTCGATCTCGCCGCTCCGGCTTGTCGCCGGTCGCCGGCTCAGGTCAGGCTTCCCCTCGTCACCCGGGGAGGTCGGTTTACGGCTGCTACCTTCCGGTCCTGACCGGGTTCGCCGTTCCCCGCCGCGTGGGACCTTTCCGTCAACGCCGCGTGCCGTCGCCAGTCCCGAAGCACCGGACCTCGAAGAGGAGTTCAACCCCGCTGAGGCGGGTTGCGGGTACAGGGCACCGCCAGCTCCCCATCTAGCACGACCGTTCCAAGTGTAGTTTTCTGTCAAGCTGATGTCAAAACGCGGCCCGCGGATCTCGCCGCTCGGATGTTGCTCACGGGCAAACGAGTGGCCATGACTCCGGTTGCGGCCCCGCATCGCCCATGTCTGGATTTTCGGAGAGCCGGCGCAGAATTCTTACGCGCAGGTCGTCACAGCATCGTACCTGGCAGGACAGCCGCATGTTCGGCGGGATCTCATCGAGCGTGGCGAGCTTGTCCCGCTCGGCATCAGTCATCGGGCCTGGATCGCCATCCAGAATCTGCACTCTGCACGTCGTGCACCGCGCGTTGCCGCCGCAACGATGCAGGATATCGACCCCGGAGTCCATGATGGCCAGCACCAGTCGTTGGCCGTCCTGCGCGCTGGTCCGTCCGATTCCCTCCATCTCAACCATCGCCACGAATCGCTCACCTCCCCGATCCCGAATCGCTCGTCAAATCCCACCCGTCGAGATCCTCTCGGCCGACTATGCGCTTCCCATGCCACGCAGTGTCAAATCAGGCGTGGTAGCGCGGACCCCCAACCAACCGCTGGCGAAAGCGCTCGGAGAACTCCGCGGCATGTGGCCCGGCCAACACCACCGAACCGCTGTGTCCGTGTCGAGACGACCCGGTGACGAATGCGTAGACGATCGCACCTTCGACAAATCGGCGCTCGCTGTAGAAAATCTCGACGCTGATCCGCGCGAAGATGTCGAACGCGACTTGATCGGCAGTCATGAGATCCGAAATCGGCCGGTCGACCCAGAATTGCAGGGTAATGTGATGCTCGTCGAGCTCCGGTTCGCCGATCATGTGAACGTCGTCGACGTCGGCCACCAGCCGCTCAGCTTCGATCGCGAACCGTATGTTCGCGTCGGTATTTTCCGCCCAGCCTTGCCCGAAGCGGGAACTCAAGGCCTCCACGATGTCGTCGACCATGCGGTCGCTCTGCCCCCTCAGTCGTTGCCCGGCGAACTGCCCTTGAATCGCCCCAATACTAGCGTCGGCGCCCTGGTCGCGTCCCGAGACGCGCCTTGCGGCTGGCCGAAATCTGGGCGGCGGGCAACACATCCGAAACTGACCACGGAAGTGCATTGGGGACCGATACGCCTGCCCACGAGAGGCTCTGCTAAGCTGTGCCTGAAATCTGATTCAGCTGTAAGGAGCATGCCGGGTGGTGCAGCGAGTTCTCGATTGGGTCTTCAAACGGGAGCGGGAGAAGCCTGATATCCCGGTCTGTCCGAACCACGATATTCCGATGCAGATGCGTGGCGTCATGGGCCGGCCGGCCCGTTTCAGTTACCAGACTGAAGAGACGTACACGGTGATCTACTTCTGTCCGGTCCCCGGGTGCGCCGAAACCGCCGAAGTGCAGCTGGCGATGACCCAGATTCCCGTGCCGGGTGCGGCGCCGCGCCGCCCGGATTACGCCCGGCGAGACTGAGCGGGCGCGTCAGCGCCGATATTCTCGTCCTGGTAGGCGCCGTCGTAACCGCGACCAGTCGGCGCATCGAGGGTGAAGAACACCAGCTGCAGCAAACGAGCCGCGCGCTCGATGCGGATGCCGGCCGGGTTTAGGACAATCAGTAACGCCGTCGACCGGCCCCGGTATCCCGCATCCCAGACCGCTGTCGCGAGGGTTGCGCCGGCGCGGCAGAGACTCGATCGCGGCCTCCCCAGTGCCATCAGCGTCTTTGGAAGATCGACGATCTCGTTGAAGACGATCTGGTATGACCCCGGTAGTAGATCCAACCAACCCGTCTCGTCGAACGGCAATGCTCGGACATCCGGAAGGGACCGGCTGGAGTTGGTTCGGCCAATGGCGCCGCCGTTCGTGAACTCGCCGATTTCGGCGACACTCAGGTCGAACCCGTTGGGCTGCAGCTGATCCTCGATCGAGTGATAGCCGGAGATCAGCGGTTGCGCTCCGTGGATCAGCGCCAGCAACCGTTCCCGACCCAGGGCGCCACCGAGCTGGAGACGATCGTCCTCGCTCATGGTGAACCGACTCGCTTGGCGGCGAAGACGGTGTCGCCCTCGACCTTGATCGCAAACGTCTCCACCGGAACGACCACCGGGAAGTTGGCCGGCAATCCGGTGCGAATCTCGAACGCACCTCCATGCAAGGGGCATTCGATCTCGTCGCCGATCACCTCGCCATCGGAGAGCGGCGCATCTTCGTGCGTGCACATGTCGTGGAGCGCGAAGAACTCGCCCTCGAGGTTGATGAGGGCGACCGGGTCATTACCGACTTCGACGTACATCACCTCACCAGGGCTCAGGTCAGTCGTCCTGGCGACCTCATGCCACTCCAGATTCTCAGCCAAGCAGACCTCGGTCAATTCTCAAAGAGAAACCAGCGAGCAATCCGAGACCCTACAGTGAATCGTCGGCTGGCGGAACGCCGTAAATCCCGGCTTTGAGCACCTTGAGCCCGAGCATGGCACATTTCATCCGCGCCGGGCTGATCGGCACGCCCAGCTCTTCGAGGAGATCCTCGCGGCTGATCGCTTTCACCTCATCCAGCGGCTGGCCGTCGACCATCTCCATCAGGATCGACGCCGCCGCCTGACTGATGGCACATCCGCGCCCGGAGAACCGGACATCGGTGACACGCTCGCCGTCGGTTCGCACGTCGATCCTGATCTCGTCTCCGCACAGCGGGTTGACGTCTTCGTAGGAAAAATCCGCGGGATCAAGTGTGCCCTGGTTCCGCGGGTTGCGGTAGTGGTCGAGAATCGCCTCGCGATACAGGCTGTCTGTCACGTCTTTCCCGCCCTACGCCGCGAAGATCGCCCGCGCCTGATGGAGCCCGGATACGAGGCGATCTACGTCTTCATCATCGTTGTACACATAGAACGAAGCTCGCGCTGTGCCGACCAGACCGAGGCGATCCATCAGGGGCTGGCAGCAGTGATGGCCGGCACGCACCGCCACGTTCTCCTCATTCAAGATGGCCGCCACGTCGTGCGGGTGGATGTCCGCGAGCGTAAACGAGATGACGCCCGCGCGGTCATCCGCATCGTCGGGACCATAGACGCGAATATCGGGTACGTCTCCCAACTGCTGCAACGCCTTCGCCGTCAGCGTCCGCTCGTGCTCGCGCACCGCCGCCATCCCGATCGACTGCAAATACTCGACCGCGGCACCGAGTCCGATGGCGTCGCCGACCGACGGAGTTCCCGCTTCGAATCGCGCGGGAACATCGCCCCAGGTCGAGCGCTCGATCGACACCTTGCGGATCATTCCCCCGCCGCCCATGAACGGCGGCAGCGCTTCGAGCAGGCCGAGCTTGCCGTAGAGCGCGCCAGAGCCCATCGGTCCCAGCATCTTGTGCCCGGAAAAGGCAAGGAAATCGGCATCCAGGGCCTGAACGTCGACCGGCATGTGAGGCACGCTCTGGGCCGCGTCAACGACGACCACGGCGCCGGCATCGTGGGCCAGGCGAATGATCTCGGCGGCCGGGTTGATCGTGCCCAAACTGTTCGAGACGTGCGGAAACGCCACGAGACGGGGCCTCTTCGCCAGAAGCTGATGCAGATGGTCGAGATCGAGCTTTCCATCATCGGTGAGGCGCACGGCCTCGATGCGGGCATCCTTCTCTTCAGCCAGAAGCTGCCACGGCACCAGGTTGGAGTGATGATCCATCGTGGTGACGACGATCAGATCGCCGGCCCTGACGTTGCGCCGGCCCCACGTGTGGGCGACGAGGTTGATCGCCTCGGTCGTATTGCGGACGAAGACGATCTCCCGCGCGGACTCGGCGTTGACGAAGTCGGCCACCATGTGCCGGGCCGCCTCGTACTGCGCCGTCGCCCGTTCCGACAGGTCGTAGACACCGCGATGAATGTTGGCGTTCGTCTCCCGGTAGTAGCGGTCGACCGCGGCGATGACCCGCTCGGGTTTCTGCGAGCTGGCCGCGCTATCGAGAAACGCCAATCGGGTCCCGCGCTCGTTCCCGGAGGCGAGAATCGGGAAATCCTCCCGTACTCTTGCCCAATCGACGACGTTGTCAGCGGCGGTCGTAACCATGATCCGACTTCCTTCAGACGAGCCCCGCGGGAAGGACAAGCGTCAAATACCAACCTTGCGGGCAATCGCCGTTTCGAGAAAGCTCTGAATCTCTTCGACCGGCACCCGGTCGATGACCGGCCGGAAGAACCCCTCGACGATCAAGTTCTGCGCCTCGGAGCGTGGTAGCCCGCGCGCCTGCAGGTAGAAGAGGTGCTCTTCCTCGACCTGGGAGACCGTCGCGCCGTGCGTGCAGCGGACATCGTTGGCGGCGATCTCCAGATTCGGAATCGAGTCCGCGCGCGCCGTCCGGCTGAGGATGAGGTTGCGATTCTGCTGATAGGCGTCGGTCTTCTGCGCGCCCTCTTCGACCTTGATCAAACCTGAGTAGACGGAACGGGCATTACCCTTGAGTGCGCCTTTGAACTCGAGGTCGCTGGTGCCGTACGGAGACTCGTGGAGCTGCCAGGTGTGGTGATCGAAGAACTGGTCGCCGTCGCCAAAATAGATGCCCAGCATCTCAGCCAGGGTGTTTTTGCCGCGCAAATGAGCGGCAATCGACGACTTCGAGAACTTGGCGCCCAGGGTCACGTGGAGCGAGTTCAAGGTCGCGTCCTGACCGAGGATCGCGCGCTCGGTCATGAAGTTCCAGACGTCGCGGCCCCAATCCTGAACCTGCACGTAGCGCAGCTTGGCGTCCTGGCCGACGATCAGCTCGACGACGGCCGAGGCAAACGACTGCCCGTCCTGCGACGGCGACCGGAAGGCATCGGCGACGAACGCCTGGGCGCCCTCCTCGATGACAGCCAGGGTGTGCGAGAAGACAGCTGCTCCCGGCTGCGAAATCAGGCTGAACGCCCGGAATGGGGCATCGACCGTGACGCCCCGCGGGACGTAGAGAAACGAGCCTCCCTGCCAGAAGGCGGCATGCAGCGCCTGGAACTTGCCCAACGACGGTTGCACCGCCTGGGTCATGAAGTAGCGCTCCACCAGGTCCGGGTGCTCCCGGTATGCCGTGGCCAGATCGGTGAAGATGACGCCCTTGGCGGCAACGTCGGGATCGAGCGACGTCAGAATCGTCGCCGCATCTCGCTGCACGATGACCCCGGCGTTGGGACCGAGCGCGATCTGCGCGGCCGCGTCCTCGACTCCAGCTTCTTCCAGGGCCTGGACGGGAGCGATCCCGGGAACAGCAGCACCGGCTGCCGGACGGAGGCGATCGAGCTTCAGAGCGCGCAGGTCGGTGCGGCGCCACTCCTCATCGGTCCTCGTCGGCATCGGCAGCGATTCATACAGCCCCCAGGCGCGCAGGCGCGCGTCTCGACTGGCGCCGGTTTCGATGTTGGCTCGGGAGACGGCTTCGACACCTTCCCGGGAGAATCCCGTCTCCGGTGTTTGCACATGCGCCTGCAGGTCGCTAACTTCAGCGATAGTACTCATGGATATGCGATCTCCAATTAGCGAATGTGGAGAGCGAAGTGCAGCAGCGCCCCGCTCCCCGAGATACCAATTACCCGACGGAACCTTCCATCTCGAGCTGGATCAACCGGTTCAGCTCGACGGCGTACTCGAGCGGGAGCTCCTTGGCGATCGGCTCGATGAACCCGTTGACGATCATGCTCATCGCCTCGTCCTCGGAGAGGCCGCGGCTCATCAAGTAGAAGATCTGCTCTTCCGCAACCTTGGAGACCGTCGCCTCGTGACCGATTGAGGCCCGCTCCTCCTCGACTTCAATGTAGGGATAGGTATCGGTCTTGCTGGTCTCATCCAGCAGCAATGCGTCACAGACGACGTTGCTGCGGACCTCCTCGGCCCCCTTGTAGACCTTCACCAGACCGCGGTAGGAAGAGCGGCCAGTTCCCTTCGAGATCGACTTCGAGATGATCTGGGACGATGTCCGCGGCGCGACGTGAACGACCTTGCCGCCCGCGTCCTGGTGCTGGCCGTCGCTGGCAAACGCGACCGACAGGATCTCGCCGCGAGCCCCTTCCTCCATCAGCCAGACTGCCGGGTACTTCATCGTGACCTTCGAGCCCAGGTTACCGTCGACCCACTCCATCGTCGCGTTCTTGTAAGCCGCCGCTCGCTTGGTGACGAGGTTGTAGACGTTCTTCGACCAGTTCTGGATCGTGGTGTAGCGGCAGCGCCCACCCTCGAGCACAACGATCTCGACCACCGCCGAGTGCAAGCTGTTGGTCGTGTAGGTCGGCGCGGTGCACCCTTCGACGTAGTGCACGTAGGCGTCCTTGTCGACGATGATCAGGGTCCGCTCGAACTGACCCATGTTCTCGGCATTGATGCGGAAGTAGGCCTGCAGCGGAACGTCAATCCGGACTCCGGGCGGCACGTAGATGAACGAGCCACCCGACCAAACCGCCGAGTTGAGCGCGGCGAACTTGTTGTCGTTGTAGGGAATGATCGTCCCGAAATACTTCTTGACCAGCTCCGGGTGCTCGCGTACCCCGGAATCCATGTCGAGGAAGATCACGCCCTGCTTCTCGAGGTCTTCGCGCAGTGAGTGATAGATGACCTCACTCTCGTACTGCGCGCCGACTCCAGCCAGGAACTTCCGTTCCGCCTCGGGAATGCCGAGCTTCTCGAAGGTGTTCTTGATGTACTCCGGAACCTCTTCCCACGTCTTGCCCTGCTTCTCGGCGGGGCGGATGTAGTAGAAGATGTCGTCGAAATCGATCCCGGACAGGTCCGCGCCCCAGTTCGGCATCGGGCGCTTCTGGAAGTGCTCCAGCGCCTTCAACCGAAAATCGCGCATCCATTCGGGCTCGTCCTTCATCGACGAGATCTCTTCGACGGTGGCGCGGGTCAACCCTCGCCCGCTCTTGAAAACGTAGTCTTCCTCGTCCCGGAAGCCGTACTGATACTCACCAATGTCAATCTGTGGCTTGGCGACCATGGTCTGATTCCTCCCGCGATCGGACTCGATGCCCGGTCGCCGCTAACTAACGCTCGCCTCGGCAACGCGGGACCGCAGTCCCTCGTAACCCCTGGCTTCGAGCTCGTGGGCGAGCTCCGGACCGCCGCTCTCGACGACGCGCCCCTCGGTCATGATGTGGACGAAATCGGGCTTGATGAAGTTCAGCAAGCGCTGGTAGTGCGTGATAAGCAGCATCCCGACCTCGGGGCCCGCCAGATTGTTCACGCCTTCGGAAACGACCTTCAGCGCGTCGATGTCCAACCCGGAGTCGGTCTCGTCGAGGACCGCCATGCGGGGCTCGAGCAGGGCCATCTGCAGGATCTCGGCGCGCTTCTTCTCGCCGCCGGAGAACCCCTCGTTCAGATAGCGCGTCGCGAAGGCGTCGTCCATCTTCAGTAGTGCCATCTTCTCGCGCATCAGCCGCCGAAACTCGCGGGGCGTGATCGGCTGCACGCTGCCGCCCGCGGCGGCGGACTCTTCTGCTCGCGCGTTGCGGACATTCGTCACCGCCATGCGCAGGAAGTTGGCCATCGAGACACCGGGGATCACCGTCGGGTACTGGAACGCCAGGAACAGCCCCTTGCGCGCCCGCTCGTCTGGCGACCACTCGAGGATGTCCTCGCCCTGATAGCGGATGCTCCCTTCCGTGACCTCATAGCGCGGGTCCCCGGCGATGACATAGGCCAGCGTGCTCTTGCCGGATCCATTCGGACCCATCAGCGCGTGAATCTCGCCCTGGTTCACGACCAGGTTGACCCCCTTGAGGATCTCCTTGCCGTCGATCTCCGCGTGCAGATTGTCGATCTCGAACATCGGGGTCGTGCCCGTCCCGTTACTTTCGTTCACCGTGCCCTGTTACCTCCCGTTCCTGACTATCGGCTATCAGCTGCCGGCCTTTGCTCGATCTTCGTCCTGACGGACTCACCGGCTTGCCGTCCGGCCAACTCCTTCTCGACTCCTCGACTTCTCAACGCCTCGACTCTTACAGCCCGGGCAGATGCCGGAGAAGACGGTGTGGTGACTGTTGACGTCGAATCCGCTCTGTTCCGCCGCGACGTGCAGCGCCATCAAGGCGACCGGGACGTCGACGTCGAGGAGCACGCCGCAGTCCAGGCAGTGCACGTGGTCGTGCCGTTCGACACGGCCATCGTAGCGGCTGGCCTGGTCGGCAAACGTCAATTCCTGGATCAGCCCATGTTCCGCGAGCAAGTGCAGCGTGCGGTAGACCGTGCCGTAGGCGATACGCGGATCGCGCCGCCGCACGCGCTCGAAAATCTCGCCAGCGGTCAAGTGGCTCTGCGACCGGCGTACCTCGTCCAGCACTTCCGTCCGCTGCGTTGTATTTCGGAATCGTAGGCCAGGCACCGCACCGCCAAAATGTGATAATGAGTCTCAATAACCAGTTTGAATAGTACCATGCCGGTCCCAATCTCGCCAGCTTCAGCCAGGGAAATCGCGCTCCGGTCGCGGCATGCCGAGTCGCGCATCGCCGCCAAAGGCGAGACAATGGCGCCTGAGTCGAGGCCGGGTGTAGGCGGGACGCGGCAGGGGAGCACATGCGATGGGGTCATCCTGGACGGTAGCGGTCACACGCGAGATTCCGGACGCGGGACTACAGCCATTGCGAGAGTCGACCACGGTCAAGCTCTGGGACCAGGAGCTCCCACCGAGCGCGGACGAGCTCGATGCACTCCTGGAAGGCTGTGACGGCGCGATCACGCTGCTCACCGATCGCATCGATGGAGCAGTGCTCGACCGGCACCCTCAGCTGCGGGTCGTCTCGAACTTTGCGGTTGGCTACGACAACATCGACGTACCCGCGGCCAGCGAGCGCGGCGTCCTCGTCTGCAACACGCCGGATGTGTTGACCAACGCGACCGCGGATCACACCTGGGCCCTGCTGCTTGCCGCCGCGCGGCGCATTCCCGAGTCGATCGCCTATGTTCGCGAGGGCAAGTGGCAGACCTGGGGTCCTCGCCTCTTGCTCGGTCGAGAGGTCAGCGAGGCAACGATCGGGATCGTTGGTCTGGGAAGGATCGGCAAGGAAGTCGCAAAACGCGCCCGGGGATTCAATATGCGCGTCCTCGCTTTCGACCCCTTCGAAGACGGCGACTTCGCACGCGAGCATCAGGTCACCTACGTTCCGCTCGAGCAGCTTCTCCTCGAATCCGACTTCGTGACGCTCCACGTCACGCTGACATCGGATACGCATCAGCTCATCGCCGCGGCCGAGCTCGATCGCATGAAGCCAACCGCTATCCTCGTCAACGCCTCCCGCGGCCCGGTTGTTGACACCGACGCGCTCGTCGAGGCCTTGCGGAGTGGCTCGATCTTCGGCGCAGCGCTCGACGTGACCGATCCCGAGCCGCTGCCGGCGGATCACCCGCTGGTCACCATCACCAACTGCATCGTCGTCCCCCACACCGCGTCAGCCACCGTGCAGACCCGGGATAGGATGGCGGAGCTGGCCGCGGAAAACCTGCTCACCGGGCTGCGAGGCGAGCGACCGCCCGCTGCCGTCAACGCCGACGAAGTCTTGTAGACAGTCTCAGCCGGTGTCAATGATCCGAAAGCAAAGGTTGCAAAGGTTGCAAAGGTTGCAAAGGCTACGCGAGGCAGGCGCCAGGGTAGAGACCCTGGGTGGCCCGGGTATACTCGGCATGGCGAGGTCGATCCTGCTTGCCTGTGCCCACTATGTCGAATTGCCTAGAGGAAAGTGACGTCCCATGTTCCGATGCAAAGTGTGCGGCTGGATTCACGATGGGGACACCCCCCCTGATGTCTGCGTCTCCTGCGGCGCGACCGCGGACCGCTTCCGTCCCATGGACGAAGCGGAGGTCGACGCACTTACCGGAGCTCTGTCGTCGTACGGTATCGCCAACCAGGGGTTCGCCGACATCGAGGTCGATTACACCCGCCGCATCCGGCTCCTGTCGTACGTCGATGCCTCGTTCTACACGAACTTCATCGCCCGCTCCGGTCCCCGCTTGCCGATCTACACCGGGGACCCGCAATGGTTCCAGGACAACATCCCGTGCATGACCGCCTGTCCCTCGCACACTGATATCTCACGCTACATCGCGCTCATCGCCGACGGGCGCTACGCCGATTCCTTCGAGCTCAACCGGGAGCACAATGTCTTCCCGGGCTGCCTCGGTCGCATGTGCGCTCGCCCCTGCGAGGATGCCTGCCGGCGCAAGGAGGTCGACGCGCCGATCGGCATCTGCTACTTGAAGCGGGTCGCGGCCGACTACCGGGGCGAGACCCGACGGGAGGTCGCTCCGCCCTGGAATGGGCTGACCGCGGCCGTCATCGGGGCTGGCGCCAACGGGCTGACCGCCGGGCGCGACCTGGCTCGCAAGGGGTACAAGGTCACCATCTACGAGCGCTACCCGGTCCCGGGTGGCGTGATGTGGTCGGGGGTGCCGGAATGGCGCCTTCCCCGCGACGTGATCATGGACGAGGTGACCTTGATCACCGATCTCGGTATCGAGATCCGGTACAACACCGAAGTCGGCCGCGACATCACCCTCAAGGAACTGGCCGATACCCACGACGCGGTGATCATCTCGGCCGGGTGTCAGGTCCCTCAGGAGCTCGGCGTTCCGGGTGAGGACCTGGACGGCGTGGTTTCCGGACTCCAGTTCCTGGAGGACGTCAACCTGGGGCAGAAGGACGTCTGGGTCGGCAAGCGGGTCGTTACGGTCGGCGGTGGATTCACCTCCATGGACTGCGTGCGCTCGGTGCTCCGCATGGGCGCCGAACAGTCGATCATGACCTACCGGCGGTCAATTCAGGAGATCCCGGTCGACGCCCTGGAGCTGGAAGAAGCGGAGCACGAAGGCGTCGAGATCATGTACATGGTGGCGCCGACTCGCGTCATCGACGACGGTCAAGGGCGGGTGGCCGGGATCGAGCTGATCCGCAACGAGCTGGGCGCGCCGGATGACAAGGGTCGCCGCCGTCCGGAACCGGTCGCTGGCTCCGAATTCGTGATTCCCTGCGACATGGTCCTCGTCGCCATCGGCCAGCGCCAGGACAACCGGCTCCTGGAAGGTGTCGAGGTGCAGACTGACCGGCGCGGCATCCCGGTGCTCAACGAGAACCTGAAATCGGAGTTGCCCAACGTCTGGGCTTCCGGAGACTACGTGGTCAATCCGACCAACTTCATCTCCTCGATCGGCGAAGGCAAGCGGGTCGCTACCTTCATTGATGAGGACCTGCGCGACCGCGAGCCACCCATCAAGGAGATGGAGATCACGCGGGTCCCCACCGAGTTCATCTCCACCCCGAACCCACTCCTCTCCGAGGGCATCGCCGAGTGGACGCTTTCGACCAGCAGCCGGCGCCTGGTCTGGGGCGACAACTACACCAGCGTCGGTCGCCAGATGATGCCGGCGATGCCGCTGGCGGACCGGGGTCTCAACACCGGCGACACCACGATCGAGACAGAAATCGGCTACACGAAGCCGATCGGCTTCGAAGAAGCCAAGCGCTGCCTGCAATGCCAGCTCAATATCTTCATCGACGGAAATCGCTGCATTCTCTGCGCCAACTGTGTCGACGTCTGCCCGGTCAAGTGCATCGAGATGGTCTCCACCGAGCGCATTCACTCGATCGACGGTGACGTCGAGCTCGCCGAAATGGCCCGCGCCGAATTGGGTCCCCAGGCAGCGGTGATGCTGATCGACGAGCGGCCCTGTATCCGCTGCGCGCTGTGCGTCGACTGGTGCCCGACGGAGTGTTTGACGATGGACCACTTCCGCCTCACGCCGGCTCCCGAGCGGGAGAGCGTCGATCTCGCCGTCGTGGCGGACTAGAACGGGACGGGGCCGGCCGCTGCTCGAAGCGGCCAGCCTGGCACTTCCGGAGCGCAGCCATGAACGCGTTCGAGTACGGCGAAATCAGTCAGCAGCAAGCAGAGAGCGGCCAGCCATACCTTCAATTCATGAACGAAGGCACGATGAGTCTGGGCCTCTATGTGCTCGCCGCTGGGTCGGCCGACACGCAGTCGCCGCACGAAGAGGATGAGATCTACTACGTGGTCTCGGGTCGCGGCGCTATCGATGTGGCCGGGGAACGGCGGCCGGTACAACCCGGATCGATCGTGTTCGTCGCCAAAGCGGTCGAGCACCGCTTCGTCGACATCGAAGAGGACCTCTCGCTGCTGGTCTTCTTCGCCCCCGAGCACCGGCAGCGGTAGACGGGGAACACGAGATCAATCGGCGACGTTCTCATACCAGTGTCGCTTGACTTGATGGGGACGTCTCGTACACTTGCATCGTGACGCTTAGAAAGACGACTCGGATCCGGCGGACGCGTCGCCCGAGCGCGGAGGAACCTCGCATGATCACCATTACCCCGGAAGCCGCCGAGCAGCTGAAGGGTTTTCTCGCCGAGCAGGGCACCCCTGATGGCGCGCTGCGTGTGTTCGTTGCACCGGGCGGATGCTCCGGACTTCAGTACGGGATGACCGTCGAGGAGACCGCCGAAGACGGGGACGAGCTCATCGAGACCGACGGTGTGCGCCTGCTGGTCGACAATTTCAGCGCCATGTATCTCGAAGGCGCGCAGGTCGACTACGTGAACTCGCTGATGGGTGGCGGCTTCACGGTGCACAATCCGAACGCCGTCTCTGGCTGCGCCTGTGGGCACTCATTCAACGCCGGTGGCAACGCGGAGACCGCCCAGGGATGCGGCTGCGGCCACTAATTTCGCGAGCACCTCATGAACCTGCGGCCGGCCGCGTCAGGCGCGCCGGCCGCTTTCGTGCTCCGCATCTCAGGCTCTGAGATCGTTGATGACGAGTCCTGCCGGCGCTTTGGGTTCGAACCAGGTCGATTTAGCCGGCAACAGATCCCCCTCCTCCGCCACGGCGAGCAACCGATCCAGACTGGGAGCGGGAAGCAAGAATGCCGCTTGGGCGCGGCCGTCCTTGACCTGACCCACCGCGTCCGCGTCGTCAATCGCAGGCAGCAGACGCCGCTCTGGTGTGTGAACACCGACACCGATCAGGCTTTCGACGATCGCGGTCACCGCGGTGACGCCGAGGGATCGCCAGGCCGTGCCACGAGCATGCGGCATGAGTGCCTGGTGCGGGTCTCCAGATTTGGCATGGACGTCCCAGACTCCGTAGTCGTCTGGGAGCACGACGCGGCAGATGAACGGCGCGCCCGGCAGCGGCGCGGCCAGCGGCCCGGCCCTCACGTCAAACCATCGCTCGATCAACTGCAGGAGCAGACGCGGCGGGCAATGCTGCTCGTCGACCAGGACCCGGTGCGTTGGCCGCACGATGACCCCGGGATCTTCGACCGCCGCCAGCAGGGCGAGCACGAACTCCCGCGGCGCATCGGGATCGTACCCGTGGCTGGCCCGGCACGCATCGCGGTACGCGAGCGCGGCTTCGTACCGATGATGCCCGTCGGCAACGAAGAGCGTCCGGCGCGCGAAAGCGGCCGCCAGGCGGGCGTGGAGCGCGGCATCGGCTATGGCAGCCAGATGATGGGTTCCTCCCATCTGATCCTGATCCTCGAGCAGTTGTCCTCTGCCGGCGTGATCGGCAATCAGACGGCGAATCTCGCTGTCGCGGTCCCTGTATAGAAAATAGAGCGGGCTCAGGTTCGCCTGCACCGCCCGCAGCCGGCCCAGACGCTCCTCTCTGGGACCGGGGGTCGTCGCCTCGTGAGGCAAGACCATCCGCTCTGACCAATCAGTCAGGCGCACCCGGGCCAGTAACCCGGTTCGCGTCACCGTGGCGCTTTGGTGATCGAACTGGTGCTGATGAACGTAAACCATCGGCGCCGCGTCTCGACGCAGGGCACCCTGCGCGAGCCACGCCTGATAGCGGTGCGCGGCCAGGGCATGGGCATCACCGATTGTCCCGAGGTCGACGCTTTCAATCTTGCGAATGCTGAACTCAGCGCCGATCACCGGCTCCGCGACAACGTCGTATGGAGGAGCGATGAGTGACCCGACCGGGCCGGTACGATGGCTGTCGAAGCGGACCCCGCGCAAGGGCCTGACGTCAGCCACGACGGCTCGCGTCCGCCGGATGTGCGCAGTTGGTTGCTAAAAACGAGTTCGTTTGGCCCCGGTCATGCATGTTTGACATGCTACCGCGGACCGGGCGCTCGAGGGCGTCGTTCGCGGGAATCCGGACCCTCTATTCAGATCAGGGGGTGGTGATTACGCGGCGTCCTGATATGATCGTTTGGGTAATAGCGATGTACGGCGCGTGACACACGCCGCTGAACCTCGGGGAACCGAGGAATGTTTACGGGCGTTCTACAACTAGAGGCGGTTTCGTTAATCGGCCCGCGGCGTGCGCGTAATCGCCGGCAGATGCCGAGTTTTCGCGTGTTCGCGTCGAATTCTCGGTCGCCGCGGCCAAGCCACTTCCGCCCGCTGCAAGGAGTATGACACTGATGAGCGATCCGATTCAAACCTACGGGATGGACAAGATTGACGACCTGGTCGTCAGTGGCGTCACCGACGAGCGGATCGACATTCCCGAAGAGATCCAGACCCAGATGGCCGACGAGATCGAGCCCGAGCCAGATATCGAGCGGGATCTCGATGTCTTGCAGCGGCTCGATCCGAACTTCATCAACGACCCGGTCCGGCTCTACTTGCGGGAGATCGCCGAGACCCCGTTGCTAACGCACGCGCAGGAGATCGATCTGGCCAAGCGCGTCGAGATGGGCGATCTGGATGCCACCCAGCGGTTCGTGCGCGCGAACCTGCGCCTGGTGGTGTCGATTGCCAAGCGTTACGTCAACCGAGGACTGACCCTCCTGGACCTGATCCAGGAGGGGAATATCGGGTTGATGCGCGCGGTTCAGAAGTATGACTGGCGGAAGGGCTTCCGCTTCTCGACCTACGCCACCTGGTGGATTCGCCAGGCGATCACCCGCGCCATCGCCGATCAGAGCCGCACGATCCGCCTTCCGGTCCACATGGGCGATTCGATCTCCCGCTACCGCAAGACGCTGAACATGCTCGCTCAGGAGCTTGGACGCCAGCCGACGCCGGAGGAAGTGGCTGAGGCGATGAGCGTGCAGCCGGAGAAGATCCACCAGATCGTGCAGGCGGCGCAGCGCACCATCTCGCTCGAGACGCCGATCGGGTCGGAAGACGAGACCAGTCTGGGCGACTTGATCGCCGATGACGTCTCGGAGACCCCGTACGAAGCGGCATCGGAGTCGATGCTCAAGCGGGACGTCAACGCGGCGCTCGACACGCTGACCCCGCGCGAAAAGCTGGTCCTGCAGCTCCGCTTTGGCCTCGGGCACGGGCATCAGCACACCCTGGCCGAGGTCGGCGAGCAGTTGCAGATCAGCCGTGAGCGCGTCCGCCAGATCGAAAATGAAGCGCTGCAAAAGCTGCGGCGCCTCGATGGCGATCGCCTCTACGCCTATCACCAGGAGCTTTAGCGCTCAGACCTCGACGGCGATGGACCACGCCTCGCCGCCGGGGTCATCAGCTTTCGTTCGACCAGGGCGCCCTCAACACCACCCGCCACTCTTTCAACGTGGCATTCGCGATGACCCCGGCGCTCCGGTACGGGTCGCCTTCGAGGTTGCGCTCAGCCTCTGCCATGTCCGTTGCCTCGTAGACGATCAGCGCTCCGGTTTCGTCCGCCCACGGTCCGGAAATGGCCAGCTTGCCCTCATCGAACAACGATCGCAGGTACTCGCGATGGACCGGGCGGGTCTGCAGGCGAAGCTCCTCATCCCCGGTAAACTCGATCAGCGCGGCGAACAACCCCATAGTCTTCCCCTTCCTCGATTCCAACGTGCAGAATGGCCGGCTCTCGCGCCTTGCGCCGGCTCCTGTCTCCGCGTAGCCTAAACGTCCCCGCTCGCCCCCGCGAGCCGACAGGCCAGCAACCGAGAGGGCGCATTGACTCTCAACGCCCAAGCAACGCTGCTGCCAAACACTGCCCCGGCGCTTTCGGAGGAAAGCGCCTCGTTCAAGGCGACGCCACCGATTCGCCGCCAGTATCTCCAGATCAAGCAACGATTTCCGGACACCATCCTCCTCTTCCGGCTCGGAGATTTCTACGAGACATTCGAAGCCGACGCGGAAACCGCGGCGCGTGTCCTGGATATCGTGCTCACCAGCAGGGAGATGGGCAAGGGCGTGCGCGTGCCGATGGCGGGGATTCCGCACCACGCGGCGGACGGCCACATCGCGCGGCTCGTCGCGGCCGGGCACAAAGTCGCCATCTGCGAGCAGATCGGCGGTCTGGACCGAGGACGGACCCTGATCGACCGCGATGTGACCCGCATCGTGACGCCGGGAACCGTGACCGACCCGGCGATGCTCGACAGCCACCGCAACAGCTACATCGCGGCCGTGGTGTGCGAGCGGGGACGGGCGGGGATCGCCTATGCGGATCTTTCGACAGGCGAGTTCGCGGCGACGCAGCTAGTCGCCGGGTCGCCCGAGGAAGCGAAGGCGGCCGCCGGCCGTGAAGTTCAACGTCTCGGCGCCCTTGAAGTCGTCCTTCCCGCGGAGCCAGCGAGTGCTGACGGTGCGGCGAACGAGCAATGGTTGCCGAAAGGTTTGACCGTCAGCCGCCTCGATTCCTGGCTCTGGAAGCCAGAGCGGGCCAGGGAAACGTTGATCCAGCACTTCGCGGTGCAGTCGCTAGATGGATTCGGTCTGGGGGAGCAGCGGATAGCCCTCCAGGCAGCCGGGGCATTGCTCACCTACCTCGCCGACACCCAGCGCTCGACGCTCGTTCAGATCACCGCGATCCACACCTACAGTGCGACCGGCTTCATGGAGCTTGATCTCCAGGCGCGCCGCAATCTGGAGCTGGCAGAAAGCGCGCGCGGCGAGAAACGGCACGGACTCCTTGCCGTGCTGGACGAGACCCGCACTCCCATGGGTGGTCGTCAGTTGCGGCGCTGGCTGAGTCAGCCGCTGCTCGATCTGGAGACAATTCACCGGCGCCAGGACGCAGTCGAGCATTTCGTGGTCGACGCGCTCTCGCGCACCGCGATCCGCCAGGCGCTGAACAAGATGGGAGACATCGAGCGCCTGGCGAACCGGGCGCTCACCGGCGTCATCGGACCCCGAGAACTGGGAGTGCTTCGCCAGTCTCTGGAGCTCGTCGCGAAGATCGAGTCGGAGACGGCGCATGTTCCCGGCTGTCCGTCTCTCGCCGAGGGGCGGACTTCGTGCCAGGCCGTCCATGATCTCCTGCTTCGTGCCTTGCCGGACGAACCACCCGCCGGCCTCGGCAACGGCGACGCCATCCGACCCGGATTCGCTCCCGAGCTGGACGAGCACGACCGCGGTGTGCGCGAGGCGCGAGCCTGGATCGCCGGGCTGGAAAGACAGGAGCGGCAGCGCACGGGGATCCGCACGCTCAAGGTCGGCTACAACCGGGTCTTCGGCTACTACATCGAGATCAGCACGACGGCGCTGGCCGCCGCCGAAAAAGAGCGAACGGCCGCAACTGCGAGTGAATCACCCGCGATCTTGCCAGCCGACTATCAGGTCCGGCAATCGCTCGCCAACGCCACTCGCTATATCACGGCCCAGCTCAAGGAAGCCGAGACCCGGGTCCTGGGTGCTCAGGAGGTCCTGGCTCAACTCGAAGCCGACCTGCTGCGGCGCGTCGTGGCCGAAGTGGGGGCACATGTCGAGGCGCTGCGCGAGACGGCCGCCGCGATCGCCTACCTCGATGTCATCACGACCCTCGCCGAGGTGGCCGCCGCGCGCGGCTTTTGCCGCCCGCTCGTCGATGACTCGCTCACCATCGACATCGCGGGAGGCAGACACCCAACGCTCGAGACCGTGTTGCCAGCCGGTGAGTTCGTTCCGAACGACGCATTGCTCGACGACGGCGACCGTCGCATCACCATCCTCACCGGGCCGAACATGGCGGGTAAGAGCAGCTGGTTGCGGCAGACCGCGCTCATCGTGCTCATGGCCCAGATCGGCTCGTTCGTGCCGGCCACCGCGGCTCGGATCGGTCTGGTGGACCGCATCTTCACCCGGATCGGGGCGCACGATGACATCTCATCCGGCCAGTCGACCTTCATGGTGGAGATGCTCGAACTGGCCAATATCTTGCACCACGCGACCCCCAGGAGCCTCGTGCTGCTCGACGAGATCGGTCGTGGCACGTCGACCTGGGACGGACTGGCCATCGCCCGCGCCGTGGTCGAGTACCTGCACAATTCGTCCCGTCTCGGTTGCCGCACCCTCTTCGCCACGCACTTCCACGAGCTGACAGCCCTGGCCGACCATCTGCCGGGCGTGTTCTGCGCTCGCATGGACGTGCTAGAGGAAGGTGATCGCGTCGTTTTCTTGCATCGCGTCGTGCCTGGTGGAGCGGATCGGTCCTACGGTGTCCACGTCGCCGAGCTGGCGGGGGTCCCGCGAGGTCTCACCCGACGGGCCCGGGAGATCCTGATCGACCTCGAACAGCGCTCGGCGACCGAGGGCGCCAAAGGCCGTCGGCGGGCGATGTCCTCTCCAGCACCGGACCATACGTCGATGCAACTGACGCTCTTTGCACCGCCGAGTCCGGTGGTGACGACGCTTCGCGATCTCGACGTCGAATCACTTTCGCCGCTGGAGGCGTTGACGAAACTCTTCGAGTTGAAACGGCTGGCGGAAGGTGAAGCGAGTCACGATGCCTAGGCGCCGCCAGGGACCACCCGCCCGCTAGCCACTGGCGTCGTCGAGAACGATGACGCCATCCAGACTCGCGGAGCCGTAGACGCGGCACTCGCACCCCTTGCCCATCACGGTGCCGGCCGGGCAGGGTCGCCGGCAGGCGCTGCCGCAGCAGACCATGTCCTGCCCGCTGGCGAGGCAGTCATCATCGCTGGCGCAGATGACGCAGGGGTCGAGCTCTGTAAACTCGCAGCTGACCGTCAGCGCCACATCGTCCCCACAGGCAGGGGTCGAAGACCGTGCAGTCGGTGTCGAGCTCGCACGACGTGGCGCAACACTCACCCTGACAGCATTCTGAGCCGGGCAAGCACTCGATGATGGCGGTAGCACAGAAACCGTCCACGCAGGTATTCGAGACGCACGGATCATCATGCTTGCTGCGGCAGTCGCGATGGTTTGCGCAGGATGTCACGCAGCCGCGATCGGTGCAGAGCTGGTTCTCGGCGCAACCGTCACTGCAGGCTTCCTGACCGGCGACTCCGTCGGGCAACCCGCCCCAGGTTGTCACCCCAATGGCCGCCAACGCTCCCTGCAAGAGCGCCCGGCGATGAGCGAGCGTGGCCAACTGCTTGGTGAGGAGATCGAATCGATGCGGATCCATCAAGTTCCCTGATCAACGCGCCGGGCGAACCGCGAGCAAGCGCGGGCGGCGTCGACGCTCAGTCTAGATGCGCGCTCCACTGTACGTACGGTAACGCTCGCCTGCGCCGGGTCGTTTCGTCCCACCCGGTCCCAGCCGAGTGGACGCTATATGCAATGAAGCTCCCAACGTGCCATATTCTCTCGGGCGCGCGATATCAGTCGTCGAAGCCAGCTGAGGCATTGCGAGCGACGATGCGGGAGGGGCCAGCATGCAGATCGAATTCGGCGCACCGGTGTTCGGAGTTGATGGCAAGCGCCTGGGCGAAGTAGACGGGCTGGTAGTCAACGCCGGTACAAAACGCGCAAGCGCGATCCTCGTCGACGCGGGTCTGTTCGATCGCGGCAAGCACATGATCGGCGTCTCCGCCATTACCAGGAGCGACCAGGATGGGTTGCACCTCGATCAACCGGCAGGGGCGAGCGAAGCGGTGTCGCAGACGCTCGAGTCGGAAGAGGTATCGATCGCCCAGCGCGTGGAACCGCCGACGGAGTACATCCCAGCGGCGGGAGTCGGTGGGCGAGTCTACGCCGACGCCCCGGCCGCGTCCGGGGAATACCCGGACGAAAGCAGCTTCTTCGAGCTGGCCCCGCTCGACCCGCCCGTGGTCGAGGTCGAGTCGAACCTCGGGCAAAACGAAGTCGTGCTGGGCAGCGAGACGCACGCCATCTCCAGCGACCACCAGCGGCTCGGTAACGTGACGGCCTTCGAGCTCGGCGACATGGGTCTGGTCGAGTCAATCACCGTCTCGGAGGGATTCATCTTCAAGGAGCGACACGCGTTTCCGCTGAACGAGATCGAGGAGTTTGGAACGGACATGGTCCATCTGCGCCTGACTCAGTCCGCCGCGGAAGCGACCTGATGCTCGGCCCGAGAGACTGTCACGGCACTTGGAAACTCACCCGACCCGGTGCTACCCTCGCTCATGGCAGCGCGCGCCGGATTGACCGGCGCGCGTCATTTGCAATTGGTAAGAGCCCGCAAAGTCGAAGGGTGCGATGACTGAAGCAGGGCGTTTAAGACTGGCGATCGACCTCGACGGAGTGCTTACCGAACATCCCCGGCCGCTGGCGCAGGCGGCCTCAGCTCGCTTCGGCGTCGAGATGCCAGAGAGCGCATTCGTCGACTCGGCGGGACTGAATGTACCGGATCAGGTGCGCGACTGGGTCTACAGCCCGGATGGTCCGGCCGCCAGGCTCCAGCCCGATCCCCGTGCCGCCGAGTTTCTGCGCCGCGCGATCGCGCTTGTCGGCGCCGAGAACATCGCCATCGTCACGGCGCGCCCCGAACCTTCGGCCGAAATGACCAGAACCTGGCTGCGGGAGCACGGATTCCCGGAGTGCCCGATCGTCTTCGCCGATCTCAAAGCGGCCGTTGCCCTTCGTTCCGGTTTCAGTCACGCGGTCGAGGACAGCCTGCGCCACGCCCGCAACTATGCCGCCGCCGGCGTGCGCTGTTTTCTGGTCAAGGCGGGGGAGCCCGGCGACAAGCTCGACGATCCGATGATCGCCGCCGCCGACGACCTCGATGCCCTCTTCGATATCATCGCCGACCACATCGCCCGCGGAAGGCAGGATGCCGTGAACGACACCCTTACCACCAGCACCGGCGCGCTCGAGTCTGACGGGGTGGAGACCCGGCCGGTGATCGTCATCAGCGACGCTATTCATCCCGCCGCTCGCGATCGATTGGCAGCCGCGGCACGGATCGTCGATGTCGACGGACTCAATGTTCCGGCGCTTCTCGACGCCGTTCGCGATGCCGACGCGCTGGTCGTCCGCAGCGAGACGGAGGTCACGGAAGAGGTCCTCGCCGCCGGGCGAAACTTGCGGGTTGTCGCTCGCGCCGGCGTGGGTGTCGACAATATCGACCTGAATGCCGCCACCCGGGCGGGCGTGCTGGTCCTCAATACTCCGGGAGCAAACGCGATCTCCGCGGCGGAGCACACCATCGCCCTGCTGCTCGCCGTCACCCGTCAGCTCGTACCCGCGGATGTCTCCACCCGCGCCGGGAACTGGCCTCGCAAGCAGATGCGTCCGATAGACCTGCACGGTCGGACCGTGGGCATCGTGGGGCTGGGTAGGGTCGGATCTCAGGTCGCCCGCCGGCTGCGAGCTTTCGAGATGCGCGTTCTCGCCTACGATCCCTACATCGCCCCGCAGCGCTTCACCGAGCTGGGGGCCGCTCCGGTCGATTTCGAGACGCTCCTGCAGAGCTCCGACGTGGTGACGTTCCACGTTCCGGAGAACACCGAGACGTTTCACCTGCTGAATCGCGACGCGATCGCCAAGCTCAAGCCGGGAGCAATCGTGATCAATGCCGCGCGGGGCGGCGTGGTCGACGAAGAGGCGCTGGCCGAGGCGCTGGCGGACGGCAGGATACGCGGCGTAGGAGTCGACGTCTTCCCGCATGAACCAGCTGTTACCAGTCCCCTCTTCGGCATGCCGGCGGCAGTGGTCACGCCTCACATCGGCGGCTCGAGCGCAGAAGCGCTCACGGCCGTCGGCGAGGTGATTAGTGTTACGACGCTGGCGGCCCTACGCGGCGAAGCAGTTCCAAATGCGGTCAACTTGCCGGCCGCATCGCTTCATGCGCCGGAGCTGCAGCGCTTGACGACCGCCTGCGGCGCGGCAGGCCGCCTCCTGGCCGTGCTCGAACCGGATGTTCCGGGCGCGTTCGGCGTCACGGTGCGCGGAGTGGTTCCCGCGGATGTCGTGGAGCACGTCGTGGCGGCGGCGTTGAGCGAAGCGCTGCAGCGCTGGACGAACGAGCGCATCACGCCGGTCAATGCCCGGTTGCTCGCCGGGGAGCGCGGCATCCGGGTGCGGGTTGTCAGCGGCGACGCCGATCCTTCGCGATTGCCTGACTTCTCGTTCGAAGTCATCGGGGGCGACGACGGACCACTTTCCCACCACGTCACCGTGGTCTGGGATCGCCACGATGCGGCCATCATGGAAGTCGATGGGTTCACGCTCCATAGCCCGCTGGCCGGCGACGTCTTAATCACCCACCACCGCGATCAGCCCGGCGTCATCGGATCGGTCGGCACGATCCTCGCTCGCCACGACGTCAACATCGCGGGAATGCAGGTCGGCCGGCATCTTCCCCGGCGCGGTGGGGAAGCGATCATGGTGCTCAACGTCGACGATGCAATTCCCGCGGAGGCCCTCGGCGAGCTGAAAGGGATTGCCGGCGTCGAAACCGCGTTCGTCGTCTCCTTGCCCCAGACGTCCCCGCAGCGCCCGCTATTTCCCATTGGCATCGGTGCGCGCCACTGAGTCTCGCTCCCGCCAACCGAGATCCGCGTCGTGCGGCGAGAGCGAAGAGCGCATCCACAAACACGTCTTTGGCCATCTGCACGGCGTGGCCCACCTCAGGCACGTCTACCAGCCGAGCGCCTTCGATCCGGTTGGCCAGCTCAGCGGTAATGAGTCGTAGCGCGGGGTGGCTCCGCCCGCCCGTATAGAGTCCGACCGGAATATTCCCGGCGAGCCTCGCCAGCGACGAGCTCGGATAGGAGCTGGCGAGCTCACCGCGGGCGAAGCGGGTTGCATAGGTATTGAGGCGAGCCCAATCGGGCGTGCCCCGCAGGCGATCGACCATGCGCTCGCCGCCGATCATCGAGAAGAAGGCTTCCGTCGCCGCCTCATCGCCGATCTCGGCGTGGTGCTCCACGATCCAGCGTCCGCGCCGGTCCATCTCCCGCACGAGCGGCTCCTCCGGAAGAAGATCGAGCAGTGGCGGCTCGATCAGATGAAGACTCCGCACGAGGTTCGGTCGCGTAACGGCCATCTCGAGCGTAACCAGCGCGCCATACGAGTGCCCGACGAGGTGGAACGACGTGATGCCCATTGCAGCCGTCGCGTCAAGCAATGAGTGAGCTTCGTCCGCGATCGAGAAACGTGCGTCTGGGGCCAGGTCCTCTCCGAACCCCGGCCGATCGATGACCACCATCCGGCGTCGCTTGCCGATCAGCTCACAGGTGGCGCCCCACGACTCGAATCCGTCGCCGAAATCGCCGTGAACGAGCACCAGCGGACACGTACTACTCGGCACCGCTGACGGCGCTGCGCTACTCATTGGCCGTTTGGTCCCCTCTTCGCTACCCACAATGCGCTAGAATATCCTACCGACTGGTCGGTCGGTTTTTACACTAGGCGAGCGATGACGAACGTTCAGGAGCGAAGTCGGACGCGGCGACAACGAGTGCTCGACGCCGCCCTCGAGGTCTTTACCGAGCACGGTTACGGCGACACCGCGGTAGATGAAATTGCCCGTGCCTCGGATACGTCCAAGGGTGGGCTCTACTTTCATTTCCCAAGCAAGCAAGCCCTCTTCCTCGCCCTCCTGGATGAGGCGAGCGTGGCACTGCTGCACCGCGTCGAAGTCGCGATGGCGGCCGAGTCCGATCCTCTTCTGCGCGGCGACGCCGCGCTGCGTGAAGTGTTGCACGCCTTCGCGGGGCACCGCCTCCTGGCACGGCTGCTCCTTGTCGAAGCCCTCGGCGCGGGGAAAGAGTTCAACGCGAAGCTCAATGACCTGCACGCGGCGTTTGCCGCCCTCATCGCCGACTGCCTCGACGCCGCCGTCGCTCAAGGTCAGATTCCTCCACTCGACACGCGGGTGGCGGCGCATGCCTGGTACGGCGCCATCAACCATGTCGTCCTGCGCTGGCTGTTGAACGGCGAACCGTCGCGGCTGGAGGAGACTTATCCGGCACTGCGCTCCCTGCTGTTGTATGGGGTCACGGGCGCCAGCGGGGAGCGGCGGCAATGACTACCAGCGGTAAGTCTGGAACGACCCCAGACGAGACGACGCGTCCGCATCGATGACGCCGTGGCGCGCGCGCGCCAGCTCGGACGACCCGCGCTCCTGTCCCACGTCGAGCGGCTCCACTTTGCACCGGATGCAATCGCCTTTTTGGCCGCCAGCTCCGCGGCGCTCGGCTCCGGGACGCTCTGGGAACAACCCGCCGCGGGGATCGCCTTCGCCGGCGCCGGGTCGGCCCGCGAGTTGCATGCCATGGGATGCGGACGATTTGGCCAGGTCGCGGCTGCGCTGCGGGACCTGCAGTCGGGGCTCGTTCGTGATGACAATGACATCTTCCCCTGCATTGGCGGTTTCGCCTTTAGCGAGCACAGCTCTGGAGCGCACATCTGGCGGGATTTCCCGAGCGCCAGGCTCGTGATTCCCCAGGTCCTCGTCCAGTACGACGGTCGCGACACGCTGCTGAGGGTCACGGTCGAGGTCGCGCCGCGATCGTCACCGAGCGATGTCGAACGGCAGATCGACGATCTCTTCCAACGCGCTCGCGGTTGGGCCCAGACCGCCCTCGCTCACGAGGCAAGCCAGACTGACGTCCGCGTCGAATCAATCCCCGGGCGATCCGCGTGGGAATCATCAGTTGCCACCGCGGTGACCTTGATTCGGCAGGGAACGCTCGACAAGGTCGTCCTGGCCCGGGAGGAGCGGCTGCTCGCCGCGAATCCCTTCTCTCCCATTTCCACGTTGGCGCGGTTGCGGCGGTTCGATTCGGCGGCGACGTTTTTCGCCATGCAATCCGGCGACTCGTGGTTCCTCGGCGCTAGCCCGGAGCGCCTGGTCCGCCTGCGCGATAACCTGGTCGACGTGACCTGCCTGGCCGGTTCCATCGGCATGGGCCGCGATGAGGAGGAGCGGCGACAACTCGCCGATCAACTGCTCGGCAGCACGAAGGACCGGGAAGAACACGAGATCGTCGTCCGCTCGACGATGAGCGCCCTGGGCGAGGTCTGTGAAGACGTCACGCGGCTTGCAGGAACGCCACGCGTTGCGACCGCGCGTGCCGTGCAGCACCTGGAAACACCCATTTCAGCCCGGATGTCCGAAGCTGGCAGCGTGCTCGATCTCGTCGAGCGGCTGCATCCGACGCCCGCGGTCGGCGGTTACCCGAGCGAACGCGCGCTCTCGATCATGCGCGAGCTCGAGGAGATCGATCGCGGCTGGTATGCCGGGCCGTTCGGCTGGACTGACCTCGACGGGTCGGGCGAATTTGCGGTGGCGCTCCGCTCGGGGCTGCTCTCGGGTCGCATCGCCTCGCTGTTTGCCGGCAGCGGTATCGTGGCTGATTCCAATCCGCAATCTGAGTACGAGGAAACCTCTCTCAAGCTGCGGCCGATGCTCTCGGCGCTCGGTGCCGCGTGACGCTCGAGTCGGGAGCCGCCAACCTCGATCTCGCATCCGCTCTCGTCGATCAGCTCGCCGCGAGTGGGGTGCACCACGCGGTGATCTGCCCCGGTTCGCGCTCGACCCCGATCGCGGTCGCGCTGGCATCCCATCCGGAAATTCGGACCTGGGTGCTGATCGACGAGCGAGCGGCGGCCTACTTTGCCCTCGGCATGGCGAGACAGCTCGGCGCTCCGGTGGCCATTCTCAGCACGTCAGGAACCGCCGCGGCGAATTTTCTTCCGGCAGTCGTGGAGGCGGACCTGAGTCGCATCCCGCTCCTCGTCCTGACCGCCGACCGACCGCCGGAGCTGCGCGACTGGGGCGCGGCGCAGACGATCGACCAGATCCAGCTCTTTGGCAGCCACGTCAAGTGGTTTGTCGACATGCCCGTTCCGGTTGCTGACGACGCCCTCCTCCGTCACGCGCGAGCGACGGCAGCCCGCGCCGTGCAGACCGCCCGCAGCGACCCGGCCGGCCCGATCCATCTCAATCTCCCGTTCCGCGAGCCGCTGCTTCCCGCGGACCTCCTGCCATCTCGTCCAACGCGGGCACTATCCGAGTCTGCACGCTACAACGGCCATGCTGCCCTGGGGAACCCAAGCCAACTGGTTCCCACAGCGGCGGCGCTCGACGAGATTGCGTCCCAGATTGCGCGAGAGCCGCGTGGGATCATCATCTGCGGGCCGGGTGAAGCGCCGGGTCTCGCCGCCGCGGCCGTCACTCTGAGCGAGGCCAGCGGCTATCCAATCCTGGCCGATCCCCTCAGCGGTGTGCGGTTCGGTCCACACGAGCGGCGAGGCGTCATCGACGCCTATGACCCCTTTCTCCGCGATCAGGAAACCGCGGAGTCGCTGCAACCCGATTTTGTGATTCGCGTCGGCGCCTTGCCGACCTCCAAGCCCCTGCAGCAATTCCTGCTAGCTCGCCCCAACAGAGTGCAGGTCGTTATCGACGCCGGCACACCGCGTGATCCGGCACATCTCGCGACGAGCTACATCATTGCGGACGCCGCGATCACGCTTGCCAATCTTGCCGGCAGCGTTGCCAATCTTGGCGGATCGGCGGATCGAGGATGGCTCGACGCGTGGAAAGCCGTGGATCGAGCCACTGGTGCGGCGATCGAATCCGCACTGGCTTGCGAAGAAGCCCCCTTCGAAGGCCGCGCTGTCGCGGAAGTTGCGGCGCTTCTCCCTGAGGACGCGACGCTCGTCGTCGGCAACAGCATGCCGATTCGCGACGTCGACGCCTTCGTCCGCGGCGACCGGCGCCGGCTGCGCATCGTGGGCAACCGCGGCGCGAACGGGATCGACGGCGTCGTCTCGACCGCACTCGGCGCCGCCGCCGTCGCGGATGGCCCGGTCGTTCTGATTGTCGGCGACCTTTCGTTTTTCCACGATCTGAATGGCATGTTTGCGGCGGCAAAATTCGGCCTGCACGCCACCGTTGTCGTGCTCAACAACGACGGCGGCGGCATCTTCTCGTTTCTTCCGCAGGCCGAGCAGCTTGACACAACGACGTTTGAAGCCCTCTTCGGGACGCCCACTGGTCTCGATGTTGCCGCGGCAGCCCGACTCTTCGGGGCATCGCACGTTCGACCCGGAGCTTGGGACGCCTTCCGGCGCGAGCTCTGTCGCGCCATCCGCGGCCCGGGTCTGTCGGTTGTGGAGCTCGTAACCGATCGCAACCGCAACGTGGCGCAGCATCGGGCCGTATGGTCCGCTGTCGCCGAGAAGCTGCGGCGCTTCGCCCCGGTTGGTGTATGAGATGAGCATCGTTCGAGTCAACGGTGTCGATTTCCATGTCGAGGATCGTGGCACCGGTACGCCGCTGGTGCTTTTGCACGGCTTCACGGGCAGCAGTGCGTCATGGTCGCCTGTGATCGACGACCTCGCCAAAACCCACCGAATCGTCGCCATCGACATCATTGGTCACGGAGCGTCCGGTGCCCCCGAGGACCCTTCGCGTTACGTTTTCGAGCAGGCGTTGCGTGACCTGGCCGAGGTCACCGCTCAACTCGGCATCGCGCGAGCTGCCTGGCTCGGCTACTCGATGGGCGGCAGGCTGGCGCTTGGGATGGCCGTCGATCACCCGCAGAGAGTCTCGTCATTGATCCTGGTCAGCGCCATCGCCGGAATCCAGCATGAGGTAGAGCGACTCCAGCGCGCGGAGGCGGATCAGGAGCTGGCGAGGCGGGTTGAAGAAACCGGCATCGAGACGTTCGTCCAAGAGTGGGAACGGCTCCCGATCTGGGAGAGCCAGCGCACCCTACCGGCTGAGGTTCTCCAGTTCCAGCGCGAGATTCGACTTCGTAATCGCGCGGTTGGCCTGGCCAATAGTCTCCGCGGCATGGGTCAGAGTGCGCAGCCATCGTATTGGGACCGGCTGGACGAGATCGACGTGCCGGTCCTGCTGATGGCCGGCGCTCTCGATCGCAAGTTCGTCGGAATTGCCGGGCAGATGGGCGTTCGCATCGCGGGAGCCCAGCTCTCGGTCGTCCCCGACGCCGGGCACGCCGTTCACCTGGAACGCCCCGGCGAGTTTCTCGAAGTTATCCGCGAGTTTCTCGCCCAGTGCGATCCTCCCGGAACCAGCCATAGCCAGGAGAGAGTCAATTGGACGTGAATTGGCAGCGGATAGGGAGCTACGAGGACATCATCTTCGAGAAGAGCGATGACGGCATCGCGCGGGTGACGATCAATCGCCCGGAGGTGCGCAACGCGTTTCGTCCGCTGACCGTCACCGAGATGATCGACGCGTTCGCCGACGCCCGCGAAGATCTCGACATCGGCGTGGTGATTCTCACCGGCGCCGGGACCCAGGCATTCTGCTCAGGGGGGGATCAGAAGGTCCGTGGTGAAGCCGGCTACGTGGGTGCGGACAAGGTCCCGCGGCTGAATGTCCTCGACCTGCAGCACCTCATTCGCTACATCCCCAAGCCGGTGATCGCCGCCGTCGCCGGGTATGCGATCGGTGGCGGTCACGTCCTCCATCTCGTCTGCGACTTGACGATCGCGGCCGAGAACGCCCGTTTCGGCCAGACCGGGCCGCGCGTCGGCAGTTTCGACGCGGGATATGGCGCCGGCCTCCTGGCGCGGACCGTCGGGCAAAAGAAAGCCAAGGAAATCTGGTACCTCTGCCGCCAATATGACGCCCAGGAAGCGCTGGCCATGGGTCTCGTCAACACCGTCGTGCCGGTCGAAAGCCTGCAAGAGGAAGCGGTAACGTGGGCGCGGGAAATCCTGTCCCACAGTCCGACCGCGATCCGTTTCCTGAAGGCCGCGTTCAATGCCGATACGGACGGACTCGCCGGGATCCAGCAGCTTGCCGGAGATGCGACTCGCCTCTTCTACATGACCGACGAGGGCAGCGAGGGCAAGAACGCCTTTCTCGAAAAGCGAAAGCCTGATTTCTCCAAGTACCCGCGGCTGCCGTAGCCCCCGAAAGTCGTGGCAATCGGATGACCGCGTCGCCAGGGCCCCAGATCCCCAATTGGCTCGAGATGGCGGCGCGCTCCCACCCCGAGAAGCTGGCGCTGGCGTTTGCCGGGCAGCGCTGGACGTTTTCCGATCTACGAGCCTCGGTCGTCGCCGCAGCGGCGGTGCTCTCCACCGCTCGAGCCGAAAGCGCGGGCCGCATCGGCATCCTGTCCGCCAATCGACCGGGGGTCGTGTTTACGGTTCACGCCGCGACGCGCATGGCCGTTCCGTTCGTCCCGCTGAACTGGCGACAGACCGCGGTCGAGCTCGCGTGGCAGTTGCGAGATGCCGATATCACCGTTCTGGTCGTCGACGAGGAACGAGCGACGGTCGCGAGGACCGCATGCGCCGGCTTGCCTGTCACGATCGTGTCCATCGCGGAGATGGAGCTCGCGGCCGCGCCAGGCGAGGGTTCGAACGAGCTACCCCGGATCGTTCTCGATCAGGAAGCGGCAGTCATCTACACCTCGGGGACCAGCGGCCGGCCGAAAGGGGCTCGCCTTACCTATGGCAACCTCTGGTTCGGCGCGATGGCCTCCGCTCTGCACCTCGGTCATCACCCGCGGGATGTCTGGCTGGCGGCCATGCCCCTGTTCCACGTCGGCGGGCTGGCCATCCTCTTCCGCGGGGTCATCGGCGCGATTCCGGTGATCCTCCACGAGCGTTTCGATCCAGAAAGCGCGCTGGTTGCGATCGACGAGGGCGTGACGCTCCTGTCGGTCGTCCCGGCCATGCTCCAGCGCATGCTCGAAGCTCGCGGCGAAGCACCCTGGCCAGCGACCCTGCGCTGCGTCTTGCTCGGAGGAAGCGCTGCGCCGCCGCGACTCGTCGCGGAGAGCGTTCGACGCGGTATTCCGATCGCTCCAACGTACGGACTGACCGAGGGAACGTCACAGGTGACGACGTTGCTTCCCGGGGAGGTGTCTCGCAAGCCAGCTTCCTCCGGCATGCCGCTGCCACTTAGCGAGGTCCGAATCGCCACGCAGGCAGGAGTCGCGCCTCCCGATGAGGTCGGCGAGATCGAAATCCGGGGACCAATCGTCTTTGCTGGATACCTCAGTGACCATTCGCCGGGACCGAGTGATCTCCCCGACGGCTGGTTTCGCACCGGGGACGCGGGCTACCTCGACAGCGATGGGTATCTCTATGTCGTCGACCGCCGGGACGATTTGATCGTCTCTGGCGGCGAAAACGTCTACCCTGCGGAGATCGAGCGGGTGCTTCGGCAGCACCCAGCAGTGCTCGACGCCGGAGTGATCGGCGTTCCTGATGCTCGTGGGGGAGCCGCCCGGTGGCCACGGTCGTCTGGCGCGGCGACCTCGATCGAGCTAACGACGAACTCCTCGACCACTGCCGGCAGCGCCTGCCGAAGTACAAGATTCCGGATCGGTTCCTGTTCCTGTCGGAGCTCCCGAGGTCACCCTCCGGGAAGCTCCTTCGCCGCGCCCTGCGCGAGACGATTGCCAAATCGCCGCGGGGAACGGCTGAGGAAACCTGATCAGTTCAATCCTGGACAGCCGTGAGATCCGCTGCCACGGCGGTCAGGCTTTCGTCCAGGATACGCACCATCTCATCGACCTGGTCTCGATTGACGATCAGCGGCGGCGCGTACAGCAGATGGTCGCCCGCCACGCCGTCGACCGTCCCCGCGCCTGGATACGAGACCATGCCGCGCGCCAGCGTGGCGCTACCGACTCGCGTCGAGACTCGCCATGCTGGCGGAAAGGGCGCTTTCGTCGCTCGGTCCCGGACGAGCTCCACGCCAAGCAGGAGTCCCAGCCCCCGCACGTCGCCAATGATCTCGTGCCGACCGGCAAGCGCGCTCAGCTGCTCCTTGAAGTACTGACCGACGGCCGCCGCGTTCTCGATCAGCCCATGCTCGAGGATGTAGCGGAGCACCGCGACGCCGACGGCACACGACGTCGGGTTGCCGGACGCGGTATGCCCGATGACGAAGGAGCCACTGCGGGAACGCACCTCGCCTACGAACTCGGGTTTGGCGAGCACAGCCCCCAGCGGCGCATAGCCACCGCTGATCCCCTTGGCGCAGACGATCAGATCGGGAATCACACCCCAGTGATCGAGCCCCCAGCGGCGGCCGGTGCGCCCAAACCCGGTCATCACCTCGTCGGCGATGAAGAGGACCCCGTAGCGGTCACAGATCTCGCGGATGCGCTGGAAATACCCCGGTGTGGCGGGAACCGCGCCGAGGGTGGCACCCACGACCGGCTCGGCGATGAACGCGGCGACATTGTCCGCGCCGACCTGGCGAATGGTGAACTCGAGCTCATCGGCACAGGAGAGATCGCACGAGGGGCAGGCTCCGTTCGCGCGGCAGCGATAGGGGTTGCAAGGCGAGATGTGCTCGGCTGGCGGCAGGACCGCCGCGAACGGCCGGCGGCGGGCCGCGTTGCCGCCGAACCCAAGCGCGGCGATTGTTGCGCCGTGGAACGACGAGCGCCGCCCTATCACCAGGTGGCGAGACCCATCTCCGCGTTCGCGGTGGTACTGGATCGCCATTTTCACCGCGTTATCGGTCGCCTCGGAGCCGCCGGACACGAACCAGACCTTGCCGAACCCTGCGGGGGCGAACTCCTCGATGATGATGCGAGCGCAGCTCTCGACGGCGTCGGTCGTGAAGGCGTGTGTCGGTGCGTAGGCAAGCCGCGCGGCCTGCTCGGCGAGGGCGTTGACCACCTCCGGCACGCCGTGACCGATCGCGGTTACCGCGGCCGACCCGCCACTGGCATCGATGTAGCGATTCCCTTCGGCGTCGTAGAGATAGATCCCCTCGCCGCGCACCAGGGTTGGGTAGGTGCGATTCAGGTCGCGATGAATGACGCGCGTGCGTTCAGGATCCATGAGTCGCCACCCTCAAACATCGTCGACGAACAGCGTCATCACCTTGCCCGGTCCCTGCACGCCGACGGTGAGCACCCGCTCGATATCCGCCGTGCGGCTGGGTCCGGTGACCAGCGTCGAAAACGCGCCCCCTTGGGCCAGGGAGAGCTCTCGGATCACGGGGGCTGCGTCCTCGAGAGTTGCGACGAGCGCGGCCGTGGGACAGATCGTGGCGTGGGCCAGAGTCAGCATGCCGATCGCTCGCTCTTCGAGCGTCGGCTCGGACAGGAGCACAGAGCCGGTCTCCGCTATAGCGAGACGCCCCATGCTGAGACCGAGTGGAGAATCCCGCGTTTCAGCTGGCGTTGCGGGTGGCAGGACACGCAATCCCGTGGCAGCCAGCGCCGTCCCGACGTGCGGCATTCGCTGCGTCACTTCGGAAGCGACGATGACACAGTCTGTCTCCAGCGCTCGCGCCCATTCGGCGACCGCCTGTGCCGCGGCCGCGGCCGATGCAACGCGGAGAACCATGACTCCGAGCGGCTCAGCCTTCTCGCGAAACTCGTCGAGTAGCGGCTGGACCTCGTCCTCGACGATCACGTGCCCGTCCGCCGCCGGCTAGAGCATCGCCCCGATGATCCACGGGTTGTACTCTTCCTCGCCGACCCCCGCCAGCTCGCTCTTGGTGCGTTCGCCCGACGCGACGGCGAGGATCTTGTCGAAGATCTCTTGCCCCAGCTCATCGAGGCTGATGCCGTCGAGGACCTTCCCCGCGTTGATGTCCATATCGGGTTCCTGGTTGGCGTAAAGGGTCGAGTTGGTCGCGATCTTGACCGAAGGCGCGGGCTTGAACCCGAACGCCGATCCCCGACCGGTGGTGAACACGACGATATTGCAACCACCGGCGACCTGCCCTGTCACGGAGACCGGGTCATAGCCAGGTGTATCCATATGGACAAAGCCGCGCTCGGTGACACGCTCGCCATAGCCGGCGACCTGGTTCAGTGGCGTGCTCCCGGCTTTGGCGATAGCACCCAACGACTTCTCGAAGATCGTCGTCAGCCCGCCCAACTTGTTCCCCGGGGCCGGGTTGTTGTCAATCGAGGCGCCGAAGAGCGCGGTGTAGTTTTCCCACCAGTGGATACGGTCGATGAGGTCCTGAGCCACTTCGCGCGTTCTTGGCCCGTCGCGTCAGCAGATGCTCGCCACCGTAGACCTCGGTCGTCTCGCCCAGCACAACCGTGCCGCCCTGGCGAACGACTTCATCGGCGGCGCGACCCAGACCCGGGTTCGCGGTGACCCCGGACCAGCCATCCGACCCCCCGCACTGCAAAGCGACGACAAGTTCCGAGGCCGGAATCGGCTCCCGCTGAACCTGGTTCGCCACCGGCAGGATCTGCTTGACGGCGGCGATTCCGGCCTCGACGGTCTTGGCAAAGCCGCCGTCTTGCTGGATCGTGAGCACCGTTGGTTGATGGCCGTTGCCGAGACCGGTCGACTCGATGAGATCAGTCGGCTGATTGACTTCACAGCCGAGGCTGAGGATGACGTAACCGCCGACATTGGGGTGGTCGACGATACCGGCCATCGTCCGCTGCAACACTCCCAGGTCTGACGACCCGTAGTGCGCCCCGCAGCCGCCCTTGGTGCCGAGGGGGATCACACCGTCGACGTTGGGGTACGCCTTCATCACTTCCGGGTCTCGGAAGTAGTCGGCCACCTGCCGCGTCGCTGACGACGAGCAGTTCACCGAGGCCAGGATGGCGACGTAATTTCTCGTCCCGACGCGCCCGTCCTTGCGCCGGTATCCCATGAAGGTGCGGCGCTCGCTCTCGGGTACGTACTCCACGGGCCGGTATTCGGAGCCCGGCGCATAGTCGAGATCGAGTCCCTCGCCAACAGAAAGGTTGTGGCTGTGCACGTGGTCGCCGGGGGCAATGTCCGTCGTGGCAAATCCGATGATCTGCCCGTACCGCCGAACCTCTCCCCCCTGCGCCACCTCCCGCAAGGCGATCTTGTGCCCGGGCGGGATCATCTGGGAAACGCGAACCTCGCCGTCCGCCGTGCGCAGTACGGTTCGTGGCAACAAAGGTTGCTTGGCGATGGCCACCGCGTCGTGGGGGTCGAGGAGTACCGCGACCTCGGCCAGATCGACCGGGCCAGCCGGCGCCCGCCCCAGCAGTGTCACGCCTTGACCCTGGGCTCGGGGCGGTTGTGTCGTCGACATTGTGAAATCCTTCCAGAGAGCTCCGGCGCGATCGGCGCCTCGAGAATCGAAACATTGTCTATGTACGCGTAAGTCTGCACTAGATCGAGCTCTGGTGACAGCACGCGTCCTCGGGAATGCGATCAGCAGACGACTCGCAGGTCGGTACCTGACTCAGAGGACGCGATACCTGGACCAGACCTCTGACAGGAGGTGTCCCCGGCGCAAGTCTTCGCGCGCTCCGTCCTCCTTGGCCACCTTTTCGAACGCCCGCGACATCGTCTCTTCGGCCACGTCCTGAGGAATGATGACCACCCCATCGACTTCGGCGAAGACCACGTCGCCTGGGTGGACAACGACTCCGGAAACCTCAACCGGCCGCCCGATGCTGATCACGGTGCCACGCCCGGAGATGTCGACGGGCCGCGGTCCCCGCGAGAATACGGGGAAGCCCAGGTCGAGCACCATGCGCGTATCGCGGTGACAGCCGTCGGTCAAGAATCCGCGTGCTCCCCGGGCTTTGGCGGCGTTCGAGAAAAGCTCGCCCCAGACCGCGACATTCGTCATCCCGCCGACGCCGCTGACCACGACGTCACCCGGCTGCAGAGCGTCGATCGCGGCGATTTGATTCGTGTATGGCTGGTCGACGACTTCGTACTGAGGTCCGACCAGCACGGTCGCCGCGCGGCCGACGAGAACCTGGCTGGGATCCGGGTGCGCCGGAACCACTCCCGGCTGGAGTACCTGATTGCGAAAACCCAAGCTGTCGAGAATGTCGGAGATGACGGCCACGTAGAGCGTCTCGGCCATAATGTCGAACACTGAGTCGTCCAGCGCCGCCAACGATTTCCTCCGATCGATAGATCGATAGTCCCTGTATCGCCAGCGAACCGCTAGCCGGATACCACGATGATATTGGCGTACGGGACCGTATCTCCGGTGCGGACCGTCGCCCGGGCGTCCTGCGCCAGTCGCTTGAGCTGCCCGTGGCTCACTCGTTCGAATGGCACCTCTCCCAGCAAGGCTCGCATTTCGGCGACCCGGTCCGGGCTGATCGCGTCCATCTCGTGCGTGATCAGCACGCGGTCGAGTGACCACTCGGCGATCACGGCCGCCAGCACATCCAGTACGGTGGGGATATCGTCCACGAGCGCGAGATCGATCCGCTCCGGCCCCTCAGGGACCGGGAATCCGCGATCGCAAACGGTGAAATAGTCCGTGTGGCCTGTACTCGCCAGGAGGTGACTCAGTGCGGGGTTGAGGACGCCGCCTCGCTTCATGTCGAGTCTCGCCGCGGCGAACGCTCAGGATCGAGTCCGCGCGACAGGTAGTAGCGATTTCGTTGCTCGGACGTGACGCGCGCGCTGAGACTCTGCGCGGGTCGCTTGAGGTAGAGCAGGTGCTCGCCAGGGTCGCCGCCGATTGCCACGAGCTCCCAACCCTCCGCTCCCAGCTGCGGTAAGCGGGACCGCTCGGTTTCGGGAACCGTGAGGTACTCCCAGCTGGTCGTCGGCGCGGCTCTCGCCATCATGCTCTCCCTTTCAGGCACCGGGCGGCGCAGGTGCGATGAAATGTGGTTCCTCCATTATGCTTGCATCTCAATCCTGTCGCGCGGGCGGCCTCGATCGAAATCGTGGATGTGGCATGAAGTCGAAGGTGGTGAGATGAGACTCGCGACCCGAATGCAGCGCCTCGGCACAGAAACGGCGTTCGAAGTCCTGGTCCGCGCGCGGGCGCTGGAAGCGCAGGGCCGGGATGTCATCCACCTGGAGATCGGCGAACCCGATTTCGACACACCCGCCAACGTCAGCGAGGCCGGGGTTGCCGCCATCCGCGAGGGTTGGACCCACTATGGTCCCGCGTCGGGGCAACCCGATCTGCGGCAGACGATTGCCGACTACATCAACCGCTCGCGAGGGACATCGTACGGTCCGGCAAATGTCGTCGTGACGCCGGGCGGCAAGCCGATCATGTTCTTTCTGATCCTGGCGCTGCTGGAGGAAGGCGACGACGCCATCTTCCCCGATCCGGGATTTCCGATCTACCGCAGCATGATCGACTTCGTCGGCGCGCGAGCCATCCCGCTGCCGATCCGGGAGGAGCATGACTTTCGGCTCGACGTCAACGAGCTGGCGACACTCATCACGCCGCGAACGAAATTCCTGATCATCAACAGCCCGGCGAATCCGACCGGCGGCGTCCTCACCTACGCGGACCTGGAAGCGATTGCCGGGCTCGCCGTGGAGCACGATCTGTTCGTCCTCGCCGACGAGATCTACTCGGAGATGATCTACGACGGCGACCATCACTCGATTGCGACGTTCCCTGGACTGCCGGAGCGCACGGCGATTCTCGATGGCTTTTCCAAGACGTATGCGATGACCGGCTGGCGGCTGGGCTACGGGGTCATGCCCGAGGATCTTGCCGAGCAGGTCAGCCGTCTCATGGTCAACAGCGTCTCTTGCACGGCTTCTCTCGTGCAGCGCGCCGGCATCGAGGCGCTAACGGGACCGCAGGATACGGTCCGCGACATGGTGAGCGCGTTTCAGCGGCGCCGGGACCTGATGGTCGAAGGTCTGAACAGCATCCCCGGTATCTCCTGCCGGGAGCCGGCCGGAGCGTTCTACGTCTTTCCCAACATCACGGGCACCGGTATGCCGAGCAAGGAGTTTGCCGACCGGCTCCTCGACGAGTTCGGCGTCGCCGCGCTCTCGGGGACCTCATTCGGCCAGCACGGCGAGGGCTACCTGCGCCTCTCGTACGCCAATTCGGAAGAGAACCTGGCAAAGGCGCTGGACCGCATCGACGCCGCGGCCAGGCAGACGGTCGCCGTTTGACAGGTCAGCGTCCTGCCGAGGTCTCGTTCGACTGCTACGAGACGCTCGGCGCCTGTACGTGGAGGTCGCTCGTAACCTAAGTCCAATCAGGCGGCAGGAGTGTCATTCCCCGGGACGAGAAATCTCGTCGTTTGTCGCGGTAGAACGCGGGATGCGAGATTCTTCGCCCGCGGGCTCAGGTTGACACCCTTTTTCCATCTTGTGGCCGCCAGGATGGCAGGTCGATTGCACGCTGCTCGCGGTGGCAATGCAATCAGATCACCGCAAGCGATTCCTGGGTGCGGTATGTGGCCGAGACACTGGCGCCGGTGTGGATCCGCTGCACGGTCTCGCCCAGCAAGGATGCCACTGAAAGGATGGTGAGTTTGGGAATGCGCTTTTCCTGCGGTACGGCGATGCTGTTGGTGACGACCACTTCCCTGATGACGCACTCCTGCAGTCGCTGCACAGCGGGTCCCGAGAGCACGGGATGGATCGCCGACGCGTAGACTTCGGTGGCCCCCGCCTCCAGGCATACATCTGCCGCCTGGGTGATCGATCCGGCAGTGTCGATCTCGTCGTCGACGATGATTGCCTGCCTGCCCGCGACCGACCCGATCAGGTTCAGCACCTCGGTGCGGTCCTGGTTCCCGGCGCGTCGCTTCTCGATGATGGCCAGGGGCGCGTCGACGATCTCCGCGAAGTTGCGAGCGCGCTTGGTGTTGCCCAGGTCGGGTGAGACGACGACCGGGTCGGGCAGGCGCTTTTGCGCGAAATAGGCTGCCGTCAGCGACATGGCACTCATCTCGTCGACGGGAACGTCAAAGAACCCCTGGATCTGCCCGGCATGAAGATCGAGCAGGAGGGCGCGGTCGGCTCCCGAGACGCCGACCAGTTTGGCGACCAGCCGCGCCGTGATGGGCACTCGCGGCTGATCCTTCTTGTCGGTGCGGCCGTAGCCAAAATAGGGAATGACAGCAGTCACCCGTCCCGCCGACGCCCGCTTGATGGTATCGATCATGATCAGCATCTCCATGATCGAATCATTGATCGGAGCAGAGAACGACTGCACGACAAAGACGTCGTTCTCGCGGACGCTTTCGTTGATCCGTACGAACGTGTTGTCATTCGCAAACTTGAAGACCTCGGCGCGTCCGACAGGGATGCCGATGTAGGCGCAGATCTCCCGGGCCAGCTCCGGGTTGGAATTGCCGGCAAAGACGCTGAGCTGATCGTAGTGGCCCGCCACGTTCCTCTCTCCTGGCCGGCGCCGGCCCGTACTCCGCGCTGCCTCGCATAGCGGCACTGCACCCTGGGGTCCATCCTACCCTGATTCTCGTCTCCGTCCATTCAGTCCACGACGATCGCGGATGGCGAACGCAACCCATCCGGGTCCGCGACCAGCGTGGCCAGGGCGGCCGCTGCCGCGGCTTGCTCCGCTTCCCGTTTTGACGGACCAACCCCCCGGCCGAGAACGGTTTCGTCAAATCTCGCTTCCACCACGAAGGTGCGAGCGTGATCCGGTCCCTGCGTCGACACGGTTTCGTACTCCGGCGCTCGGCGGTAGCGCTCTTGCAGCAGCTCCTGGAGGCGGCCCTTCGGGTTGGCGACGCCTTCCGCATTGGCGATGATCTGCGGGGCATCGCGTTCGAGCAAGCGCAAGAGAAATCTTCTGGCCGCACCGAAACCCCGGTCCAGAGCCACGGCGCCGATGACGGCCTCGAATGCGCCGGCGAGCATGCGGTCCCGGCTCCCCGGACCGGGTCGCTCGCCCTGCCCCAGATAGAGGTACGATCCAAGGTCGATCTCCCGCGCCCAGCGCACCAGCGTCTCGGCTCGCACCAGGGCAACCCGCCTGCGCGTCAACTGCCCTTCATCGGCGTCGGGATCGAGGTTGTACAGATACTCCGCGGCGACGGCGCCCAGGACGGCGTCACCCAGAAACTCGAGCCGCTCGTTGGTGAGGGCGGCCGGATGCTCAGTCGAGATTCCCGCGCTCGCGACCTCGTGCAAGATCGAGCGATGAGTCAGGGCAGTTCGCAATAAGCCCAGATCCCGAAAGCGGAAATGCAGCGCCCGCGCCAGTCGCGCCGCGTTGTCCTTGCCCACCGGCCGGGGCAGCTTTTTCCCTGGCTTCGGTCCTTCGGCGCGGGCGGGATCCGTATTCCGGCGTTCGGGAGGGTCCATTAGCCACCTGGAATCGACGCCGACCTGGCCAGCGCGGCCGGAAGGTCGATGCCCGCGCTCTGGGCGAGCTGGTACAGCGCATCCCAGTTGACCGAGATGAAGTAGTCGTAGTGTCCGGGTTCGGTCTCCTCGCTCCGTGACTCGGCGAAGTCGAAGCGCACCAGGTAGGCAATCAGAGCATCGGCGATGGCATTTTGCTCTGCGTCACGATCGTCGAGTCGAATCTCATGCCTGGCCGAGCGCCCTGCGCTTCGAACGCGAGGAGGAGTCCGGTTCGGAACGAGGGGAACATCGCCCGCGCTCGCTCTGCCGCCTCGGAGACAATATGCCGTTTGTCGGCCTCGATCACTGTCGCCGGCTCGTCGGCCGGCGCATTCAGATCGACGTCTTTCTGGGCGTCGGTGATGGCATAGTCGCGGACAATGAGGTCGAGCAATTCGGCAAATGCATCGGCCACGCACACTCTCCCGCTCCGTGCGCCGCTGGGTGCCACGGGCGGCAAGTACGGCGTCTGCCGATTATACGGTCGCGGGGGCGATGATCCGGGATGGATCGTTGACGCTACGCGCGGAACGCGCGCAATCTAGCACCAACCGGCGATTTGGGGAATGGTGACGAAGCTGTAGCCTTGCGCGCTGAGGTCATCGATGATCCACGGCAGGGCGACGGCCGTTCCATCGTTACTTCGCTGGGCATCGAGATGCAGCTCGATGATGGCGCCATCGTAGGCGCCGCTGACGGCGTTGCCGTAGATTGATTCGGCGGTCGCACCCGGGTCCCAATCACCGGAACTGACGCTCCACCCGACCGTAATCAGACCCAGTGAGCTGGCGATCGACCGGACGCGCTCATCGCTCGCACTCGCATACGGTGTAAACCATGGTCCGGGGTCGTAGCCGAGCGCCCAGCTGAGCGCGCTGGATGCCGCCTGCAGATCCCAGGCGACATCGTCGTCCGCGCGAATCGTCAATTCGGGTGGGACGTAGCCATGGCTGCCCACGGGATGACCCCAGGCCGCGATCTGCTGCACGAGCCACGGACTCTGCTCGGCAAGCCAGCCCATGACAAACATCGAGGCGGGCACGCCATAGGCCCCCAGCGTGTCCAGAATGCCGACAGCCGGGTCGTACCCCGAGCCGATGTTGAACATCAGCGCGACCTGCGAGCAACCGGGCGTCCCCGTCGATAGGTCGTAGGCGCTCTGGGCGGAGGCACTCGGGGGGCGGCTCGCGGGCCAGCCGGTCAGCTCTGTCGCGATGAGTCCAGCTGCCCCGGCCAGCGCACCTTTTACGAGTCGCCGGCGGTCGATCATTGGCATTCCCACTTCCCCCAACCGGCCCGCGGAGTGGCCTGACGATTAACCAGGACATTGCGGGTCGCACGGGATCAACCGCACTCGTATCCAATACGCAATTTGACCCATGCCGGATTCGCCTCTTGATAGTCACGAGTCCCAATCACGAAGAACCGGCCTGTCAACCGGAACTTCCTTGCCGGCCGCCGGAGATTACCCTATAAGTCCGTCGGATCCTACTTGGCACGAGCACGGTGGTAGCGAGTGCTGTAAGAGCGACGCGTGTCGACGCGGCAGACGATCTGGAGGCAATCATGGCGACCAGCACGGCGGGGGCAGTGGAGCTGAATCGGGACACCCTGCTCGGCATGTACGAGACAATGATGCAGATCCGCACATTCGAGGACCTGGCCGGCAAGAACTTCGCTGCCGGTCTCGTCCCCGGTTTCGTTCATCTCTACGCCGGCGAAGAGGCCGTCGCGGTCGGCATCTGCTCCCAACTGACTGACAACGACTACATCACCTCGACCCACCGCGGTCACGGACACTGTATCGCCAAAGGCGTCGACATCGCGGGCATGGTCGCGGAGCTGATGGGCAAGTCCTCCGGCGTCTGCAAGGGCAAGGGCGGATCGATGCACATCGCGGACGTTGAGAAAGGCATGCTGGGCGCCAATGGCATCGTGGGCGGGGGTATTCCACTCGCCTGCGGCGCGGCGCTGACGGCAAAGACCCTCGGCACGGGCGGTGTCGCGGTCTGCTTCTTCGGCGATGGCGCCGCTAACCAGGGCACATTCCACGAAGGTCTGAATCTCGCCGCGATCTGGAACCTCCCCGTCGTCTTCGTCTGCGAAAATAACGGCTACGCCGAGTCCACCCCGGTTCGCTATCACTGTGCCGCGAGCGACATCGCCAACCGGGCCGGCGCCTATGAAATCCCCGGCGTGGTCGTGGACGGGCTCGACGTCTTCGCCGTCTACGAGGCCGCCGCCGAGGCGATCGACCGTGCCCGGCGCGGTGAGGGGCCAAGTCTGCTGGAGGCCAAGACCTATCGCTTCTACGGGCACTTCCAGGGCGACCAGGTGACGTATCGTACCGCCGACGAGCTCGAACTCTACAAACAACGGGATCCGATTACCGCGCTACGGAAGGCGATCGTCGATCGTGGCATCGCCAGCGAAGGCGAACTCGACGCGATCGACGCGCGCGTGACGCGGCAGCTCGACGATGCCTGGGTTGCCGCGAAGGCCGCGCCCTTCCCTGAGCCGGAAGAGGCGCTTACCGACGTCTACGTGACGTATTAGCCGAGACTCGCTTACGGCTTACTGACTGGCCGGGGAGGAACGAATGGTCGCCGCAACCGCGACGCGCACGATGACCTACCAGCAAGCCATCAACGAAGCATTGCAAATTGCGATGCGCGAGGATCCAACGGTCGTCCTCCTCGGCGAGGACATCGCGGGCGGCGCCATGGTCGATCACCTCGTGAACGACGATGCCTGGGGCGGCCCGATGGGGGTCACAAAGGGTCTCGTCCAGGAATTCGGCCGCAACCGGGTGCTGGACACCCCGATTACCGAGGCGGGGTTCATCGGCGCCGCGGTCGGGGCGGCCGCCACCGGCCTCAGACCGGTGGCCGAGCTGATGTTCGTCGACTTCTTTGGCTGCTGTATGGACCAGATCTTCGACCAGGGCGCCAAACTCCGCTACATGTTCGGCGGGAAAGCCAGGTGCCCGGTCACCATCCGCACCCAGATTGGCGCCGGTGTGAGCGCCGCCGGTCAGCATTCCGGGTGTCACTACTCGGTGTTCACCCACATGCCCGGTATCAAGTGCGTCGTGCCATCGACGCCGGCAGACGCCAAAGGGCTTCTGCTGAGCGCGATTCGCGACGACGATCTGGTGATGTTCTTTGAGAACAAGGTGCTCTACGGGACCAAAGGCGAAGTGCCTGAGGGAGACAAGGGTATCCCGCTCGGTGTGGCCGACGTGAAGCGCGAGGGCGATGACCTGACGATCGTCGCCATCTCGCGCATGGTGCACCAGGCCCTGGCCGCCGCCGATCAACTCTCGGCAGAGGGCATCGAAGCCGAGGTCATCGACCCTCGGACCCTGTCTCCGCTGGATGAAGAGACGATCCTGAGCTCGGTAGCAAAGACTCATCGCCTGTTGGTTGTCGACGAAGACAACCCGCGCTGCAGCGCGGCGACGGACATCGCGGCAATGGTCGCGGACCGCGGCTTCGACACGCTCGACGCTCCGATCAAGCGCCTTACGGCACCGCACACACCGGTGCCATTCAGCCCGCCGCTGGAGCAGTTCTACGTGCCGAGCGCGGAGCGCATCGCGGAAGCTGCGCGAGAGATCGTCTAATCGTTTGACGACCAGGACTCACGACTGACCGACTGACCGACTGACCGACTCGGAGACCGCGCATGCCAACAATCGTCACCATGCCGAAGTGGGGACTGACCATGACCTCGGGAACCATCACCGGCTGGTCCCGCGAGGAAGGGGATCCTGTCACCGAAGGGGTCCCGCTGCTCACCGTGGAAACCGAAAAGGCGGTCGACGACGTCGAGGCGCCCGCCAGCGGCGTGCTGCGCAAGATCGTCGCCGGCGTGGGGAGTGAGGTACCGGTGATGGGCGCTGTCGCCGTTATCACCGCTCCCGGCGAAGATCTCAGCGATGAAGACGTGCAAGCTCTGGTCGCCACGTCGAGTGGCGCGACCGCGACAGCCGGCGGTGCCGCGCCACGCGTCGCGCGCGAGGGGCGGCAGGCGGCCCGGGATGCCAGTGGCCGGGTCAACGCCTCTCCCGCGGCACGCAAGCGGGCGGGCGAGCTGGGCGTCGACCTGGCATCCGTGGAGGCAACCGGTCCCGGTGGGCGGATCACCAGCGAAGACGTGGAGCGCGCCGCCGAAGCCGTCGCTGCCTCTGCTGCCGCGCTGCGGACCGAAGTCGTCGAGCTAGAGGACGGCACAAGAATCGCCGCGCTCCTGGCCGGCCCGCCCGAGGCGACGGAGACGATCGTCTTTTTGCACGGACTTGGTGGCTCCCAGTCAACCTGGGCCAGCGTGCTCGGTAATTTCGCCGAGACGTACCGCATCGTCGCCGTCGACCTTCCGGGTCACGGCGCCAGCGACAAGCCGTCGCCAGAATCGATCGACTATTCAATCCCGAATCTCGCCGCCAGGATTGGCGAGCTTCTGGAGAAGCGGGAACTTGCGCCCGCCGTGCTCGTCGGCCACTCTCTCGGTGGCGCAACGGCCCTCCACCTCGCGCTCGACCGTCCCAAGCTCGTCCGCGCACTGGCACTCGTCGATACCGCTGCTCTCGGGTTGGAGATCAGCGGCGAATTGCTCGACCGGGTCGAATCCGAGCCCTCGCGCGACGAGGCGCGGCGGTTGCTGGAGCTATTTTTCGAGAATCGGCGGTTCGTCCTCGAACGCGGCATCGACGAGATGTATGCCGCGCGCACCGCACCAGGCGGCGACGAGGCCGTGAAAGCGATCGCCGCGAGCGCGTTCACCCGGCAGGGTCAGAATCTGGTCCTCGTCGATCGTCTCGGCGAGCTCGAAATTCCACTCCTTGTCATCTGGGGTGAGCTCGACCGGGTGCTCCCGTCGAGGCACGCGGTGGCGGCGGTTGCCGCCCAGCCAACGGCCTGGCTCGAGATCATGGAGGGCGTGGGCCACGTGCCGCACGTCGAAGCAGCGCCGGCGTTTGCCGCGATCGTCAATCGCTGGCTGGCCTCGATCCCGCGGTCGTGACGGAGCGCGCGCTCGTTGGAATCATCGCCAACCCAGCCTCGGGGAAGGACATCCGGCGCCTCGTCGCCCACGGCTCCACCTTCGACAACAACGAGAAGATCAATATCGTGCGGCGTGTGTTGCTTGGGCTGGATGCCGCCGGGATCAGCGAGGTCGCCTATCTCCCCGATACCTACGGCATCGTCGAGCGAGCGGCGGCCACGGCGACACCGCGGCTGACCCTCACGCCACTTTCGATGCCGGTCGTGGGTCATGCCAGCGATTCGATCGAAGCCGCGCAGCGCCTGCGCGATCTCCGCGCGGCCGCGATTGTCACCTTGGGTGGAGATGGCACGAACCGCGTCGTGGCCAAGGGTTGCGGCGACGTACCCCTGCTGCCCCTCTCGACCGGAACGAACAACGTCTTTCCTCGCATGGTCGAGGGCACCCTGGCCGGGCTCGCGGCGGGACTAGTCGCCACCGGCATTGCCCGGAACAGGCCTGGGCATCCCCGGGTCATTCGTCGCGCGCCGCGGCTCGAAGTGCAAATCGATGGTCTGGCAGCGGACAGCGCGCTCATCGACGTCGTGGCGTCGAGTCAGACCTGGATCGGCGCTCGCGCTCTGTGGGAGCCAGCACACCTGCGGGAGATCGTGCTCTCCCGCATCAGCGCCTCGGCGATCGGCATCGCCAGCCTGGGCGGCGCCCTCTTCCCGGGATCGTGCGACAGTTGCGCGGGTGCCTGGATCACCATCGGCGACGCCACTTCGTCTCCAAGAACCGTGACGATCCCGATCGCGCCCGGTCTGCTCCGGGCCGTGCCGATTGCCGACGCCGGCCTGCTCAATCACGGCGACGCCGTCACCCTCCGCGGCGGGCCGTGTACGCTCGCCCTGGACGGCGAGCGGGAGATCGAGATCCAGGATCCGAATGCGCAGATCTCGGTCCGCCTCGATCCGCGCGGCCCACGAGTCATCGACGTCGACGCCGCACTGGCCGCCGGCGCCGCCGCTGGAGCATTCGTCACGACCCGATGTCACCAGGCGCATCAAGCGGAGGTCTGAAGTCCGCCCAGGGCATCGCGGACTCGAAGGCGGCCGCGGCGCGAAGGACTGTGCTGTCGTCGCGCCAACGCCCGACAATCTGCAAGCCCACCGGAAGCCCATCCCGGGCGAAGGCGCATGGTACGGTTGCCGCCGGTTGGCCGGTCAGATTGAAGGGAAAGGTGAACGGTGTCCAGTCGAGCGGCGCCAGGGTCGCTCGCTGCCAGTCATCCGGCTCGTCCAGGCCGGCTGTGAACGCCGTCACAGGCAGCGTTGGTGTCAAGAGCAGGTCGAAACGGTCCATGAACTGGCGCATCCCCGTGTAATAGGTGTTTCGCTGTTGCAGAGCGTGCGCCACATCCGTGGCCGATAGCGATTTCGTACGCTCGATGACCGCCAGCAATCCCGGATCGAGCAAATGGCCCACCTCGTCGAGCCGCCCTGCGAAATAACCGGCCATGGCGCCCGACCACATTACGTCGATGATGGCCGTGGGGTCAGGGAGGTTGGGATCGATCTGCTCAATCTCACACCCGAGGTCGCGAAACGTCATTGCGGCCCGCTCGGTGTTCTCCAGCACGTCGCTCGCGACCCGCGCGTAGCCGAGGGTTGGCGACCAGGCAACACGCAGCCCGCCCACACCGGCGTCGAGATCTCGGGTGTAGTCGATGCCGCTCGACCACGAGAGCCGGTCGCTTGCATCGGCTCCGGCCATCGCATTGAGCATCAGCGCCGCGTCGCGCACCGTCCTGGTCATCGGACCAAGGTGCGAGAGGTCTCCCACCGCGCTAGGCGGATACTGTGGCACTAGGCCAAACGACTGCTTGAATCCGAAGATGCCGCAAAATGCAGCCGGGATCCGGATCGAGCCAGCGCCATCACTCCCTTGCGCGAGCGGCCCAAGACCGGCGGCTGTCGCCGCCGCCGCCCCGCCGCTCGATCCGCCTGATGTCTTGGCGAGGTTCCAGGGGTTGAACGAAGGGCCGAACACGCGGTTTCCCGAATCGCCCTTCCAGCCCAGCTCAGGGGTATTGGTCTTCCCCAGCATGACGGCCCCGGCAGCGAACAATCGCTCGACAACAGGGGCATCTTCATCCGGTACCCAGTCAGGGTCGATCAACGAGCCGCGCGCGGTCCGGATACCACGAGTCGGCGTCAGGTCCTTGATCGACATTGGTATGCCCGCCAGCGGCGGGGCCACTCCGTCGGCGTAGGCTCGCTCGGCCGTGCGCGCCTGCTCGAGCGCCAGCTCGGGTGTCACGACGGTGAACGCAGTGAGCTTCGGGTTGACACGCTCGATCCGCTCCAGGATGGCACGTGTCACCTCAACGGGTGAGAGCGCTCCCGCGCTGTAGAGTGTCTTGAGTTCGCTTGCAGACAAATAGGCGATCGACTCCGCCGCGTGCATCTACTTCACCCCGTCCAAGCCTCCAGGGATATGTCGTGAACCGTCCGTGGAAGCAGTATCAGCGTTTTCCGGCTCATGACTGGGGCTAGAGATCGTCGAGCGGTGGCCTGTTCTCGGTTGGCTGCGCCCCCGGCTGCTTCTTCTCCGGGTCGATCATGGTTCGAATCCACGAAGTGGCCGATTCCGCAACCCTTTCCAGGGCGCTGGCAACATTCTTCAACTCTGGCTCAGCCTGTTTGAGCGTGCTGTTCGCGGCGGACCCAATCTCGGAGGTCATCTTGGCCGCGAGGACAGTCAGGTCCTCCAGCGCAGTCTTCATCTGCTCCGCGCTTCGCTGCGCTCGCTCCCGGTCGAAGGACGACCCGATCTCGGATCGCCGCTCTCGCACCCCTGAAGATATTGTCGAAATCAGCTCGGTGGCGGTCTGTTCGAGCCGGGAGACGTCACCTTTCAGGCGTGCCGCCGCGGCATCGTCGTCCGGGCTTGGAGATCCGGCTCGACCCAGGGCGGAGCGAACTTCGGCCGCCGCGCTACGCAACATTTCTGTCAGGTCTTCCCACGATCGATTGTGACGTGTACCCACGATTCTCGACCTTTCTTTCGACGTATGTGCTTGTCCCTGCGCACAAGATTGTATGGTCTGCCGAGAAAGACCGTCACCGGCCACCAGCGAAGATTGACCCAAAGTCCCGCATGATTCCAGTTGGGTGACACCCGTCACCGTGGAAGGGCAAGGCAATCGGTCAGGTACCATTCGACGGCCGGGTCGTCAGCATGAAGCGCGATGGACTCGGCGGGAATTGGCTTCAGACGACACTTTGATGGGAACGTGCTCAATGGCCGGTGTGAGTGGTTTCAGCACGCGATGCATTCACGCCGGTGAGGCGCCCGACCCAACGACCGGGGCGCACGGCGTGCCGCTCTACCAAAATGTCACGTTTGCGTTCGAGACCAACAGCCAGGTCGAGGCCATGCGCAGCGGAGACAGACCCCACTTTACGTATTCGCCACGGGGTAATCCGACGGTGCGCTGTCTGGAGCTCAAGATTGCTGATCTGGAGGGCACGGAAGCGTCACTTGCATTGAGCTCCGGAATGGCCGCGGTCAGCAGTGTCATGCTGACGCTGCTCGCTGACGGCGGCCACCTCGTGGCGTCCGACCAACTCTATGACTTGAGCAACGACTTTTTGCGCGAGGACCTGGCCGCGTTGGGCGGTTCAGTCACCTTCATCGATCCTCTCTGACGCGGATGCGGTTCGGCGGGCCATCACGCTGCAAACGCGCGCTATCTACGTCGAGCCGTTCTCGAATCCTCTGCTTCGGGTCGCCGACATTGGCATGCTGGCGCGGATCGCTAACGAGAGCGGTCTGGTTCTGGTAGTCGACAACACCTTTCTCTCGCCCGCTCTCCTTCGTCCGGCGGCGCTCGGGGCGGACCTCGTTCTGCACAGCGCCACGAAATATCTTTCTGGTAACGGCCAGGTGCAGGGCGGCGTGGTTTCCGGTCCAAAGCGCCTCATCGATCCGATCCGGGCCAGGGCGATCCGACTCGGCGCGGTCATGTCGCCGTTCGCGGCGTGGCTGTTGCTGGCAGGCATTCATACGCTTCCACTGCGCATGCAGCGCCACAGTGAGAATGCATTGCGGCTGGCGAACCTGTTGGCGATGCACCCCGCGGTTGCGGATGTCCACTATCCTGGTTTGAACTCGGACCCGGGTCATGCGCTGGCCGCGTCGATGCTCGGCCCCGGTGAGCTTCAATGCGGAGGCATGATCGCGTTTACGCTAGCGGCGGGCCGCGCTGCCTTTGGCCCGTTTCTCGACGCCCTCGAGCTGTGCACGATCGCGGTCAGCCTGGGTGACTCCAGTACGCTGGTCTGGCCGTGGCACTGCGGTGACCTGATACGAATTTCGACCGGGCTCGAAGATTTCGTTGACCTGGAAGCTGATATTGTGCGGGCGCTGAATAGTGTCGTTCCAGCCGAAGTCGTCTGATCTACTCGGACGGCAATTTGGCCGCGGCAGAGGGAGTAGATTCGGCATCGCGCTCATCAATGCGGTGCCCACGGGAGAGGTGAATGACGACCGAACAGGGCCAGAAAGCGCCGTTTCCTGACGGTGAATTCAACGACGCGGAGGGCCAGGCGCACGACCTGACTCGCGCTGCCGCCAATGGACCGTTGTTGCTTGGCATCTATAAGAGCTCGTGCGCCTCGAGCAAGCAGATGTTTCCATTTCTCGAACGATTGAACGAGCGCCATCGCGACGACGGGCTGGCGGTCCTGGGGATCTCGCAGGATTCCGCCAACATCACCCGGTCGTTCGCGCGGCGCTATGGAATCACCTTTCCGCTCGTGTTGGAAGGTGACGACTATCCCATCTCCCGCGCCTTCGACATCATGGCGACGCCAACAGTCTTCCTGATCGAGCCGGACGGGAACGTGGCGTACACCACCATGGGGTTCATGAAGCCGGCGCTCGATGCGCTTGGCGACGCCGTGGCCGACGTGCTCGGAAAACCGCACCAGGCGCTTGTCACGTCCGACGACGCGGACGTGCCGATGTTCGTTCCCGGCTGACCATCGAAGCATATTGGCTAGGCGTGTCCTGGCCCTCGCAGCGTCAAGACTGAAATAATTGTCCGGTCCGCGGCACTCAACGCCCGGTTCGGTCTCGCTCTCGCACGAGCTCGGCGACCTGTCGCTCGAGACGAGCAACTCGCCCTTCGAGCTCGTCTATGCGGTCACGGAGCGGGGTGATCTCGCGCTCGATGAACTGCCGCGCGCCGTCTCGTACCCCTTGATTGACCTGGGTCGCGGCCTGCTTGAGCGCCTCACGCGCAAATCGATTGTTGAGCATCTTCGTTCCTCCCGAACCGGCCGCATAGGTACGTGATCCATTCATGCCAGCGCCGTACGCTTTATCGTGGCATGGAACGGGACGCGCACGCCAACCCAGGGCGCGGCCCGGGCGGCTGATTGCGCGTAATGGCGCCTTGCGGCTAGGATCGTGACAACACCCGTGGTGGGCTAGAAAGCGAAGTAACGATCAAACACGCGCGGTTCTTCAGGATCATTGCGGCAGCATTCATGATCGTCGGTGTCGTGCTTGTCGCTGGTAGTGTTGCGATGGGGCTCGGGCCGATCGCGTTTGTCTGCGGTGCACTGATGCTCTGGACCGGGATCGTCAAGGCCATCGTGCTCCGTATCTGGCGCACGACCTTGAGCGCGGAACCTGTGCCCGATGGCGTCCGCAACACCGGCGGTTCCGGCACCGCGGTCAGGCAGGGATCGTGACACGGCGAGCCCCTGGCCGCGCAACACGTCAGATCCTCTCCGGCTCAGAGCTGGCGCCCCCACGTGAGACGATTGGCGGGCATAGCACGGACGGCGAACCAGTTTCGTTCGCCTTCAAATACCTCGTCGCCCTTGCGGTCCTCGTTGTCGTAACCGCCCTGGTGTGGGCGGTTTGGGGCATGCCTGCGGCTAGCGCCGTGCTGTTGGCGCTGGCCGCGGGGTTGATCGCCTCCTGGCTCGTGCTCTAGAAAACTGGATCTGGCTCAGAAACTCGCGAGATCGTTGGGATCTGTTCCGTTGGTGATCTCGTCACCGTCCACGACGCCGTCCCCGTCCGTGTCCGGGTTTCTGGTGCCGGTCTGGTAGGTGTAATACTCGTCCCCGTCCGTCAACCCGTCATCGTCGGTGTCCAGGTCGACCGGATCGGTTCCCAACTCAATCTCGATCGCGTCCTCCAGCCCATCTCCATCGCTATCTCCGGGGGCGGCGACGGCGTCGGCCGGGGGTGGCTCCGCGGCCGGAGTCTCTTCGACCGCGGGAGCCTCCCCGGCAGGAGCACCAGCAAGGCCATCGAGAGGATCGGTGCCTTGGGCGACTTCGTCTCCGTCGAGCACGCCGTCGCTATCGGTGTCAGCACTCAGCGGCGACGTACCTATCTCCGCGGTCTCCTCACCGTCCGTCAGTCCGTCTTCATCGGTGTCGGCCAGGCTTGGATCAGTTCCGGCTTCCTCTTCGTCAGCATTCGTCAATCCGTCGCTATCGTCATCGGCACGATCGGCTGCATTCTGCGTCGCCGTTGCCGTCGCGGCGGGGAGCACCTCCGTCGCTACTGCCGTCGGCGTACCAGGTGACTCGATCACGCGTCCCCCCGGAACGGGTGTCGCGCCTGCCTCCAGCTGTGGCACCGCGGGCCCGGTGTAGGCCGCGATCACCGTGGCGCCGTTTTCCGTTGCCGTGACCACGACCGGACCGGCCAACGAGACGGCCTCGTCTCCGCCAAGGGAGAACACGTCGCCGGTCTCGCTGGCAACATCCGCTACGCCATCGAGTACGAGGACCAGCGTCGGTAGCGCCCCAGCAGGTATGGTCATCGTCCCGCCAGGACCAAGTGCGTCGCGGACAAGATCCAGATCATGTCGCGCACCGGGACCTGAGAACGGTTCGCTGGTGAACTGCACGGTGTCGCCGGCAGGGGCCGCGGCGTCCGCGGCGACGAGGGAGAGGCTGCGATAGGCGGCCGGATCGGACCCCAATGCCACCAGCAACTGTTCGACGCCAGCTGGTGTGAGCAGCGCTTCCCCTTGTGGCAAGCGCTGCTGCTCCCCGGTTGCGAGGTTCTCGGCGAACAGGACTCCGCTGTCTACGATCAGGAACCCCAGGTCGCTCCTGGATTCGGTGGCATCTGCCGGCAGCGGCGCCGAGCGCTCCGTGATCTCCCAGCGGATGTCATCGTCAGGTATATCGACAACGCCCTGCGCGACGACGTGGGCGGTGCCACTGGCCGGCGATGGCTCATCGGGCACTTGCCAGAACGCGGTCGCAAGCTGCGCCGTGCCGAAACCGAGGACAAGCGCGGCAACCGCCAGGACGCCGCGGCACCGAAGCAAGAGCTCTCGGACTCTCCGCGCTGACGCGTTTGCTTGTCCGCTGCGGTGACTCGTCACGAATCCCTCCTCGGTTCATCTCTGCCACGCGATTCATCGCCGGAAACGATCCCAGTCGTCTTCTGGTTCGAGCTCGACACCCGCGGTTGTCAGCCGCGATGACTCATTCGAGTGGCGCCGGTACCCGCGAACGCGATGTGTTGACGGAGAGTCACGGCGGCGCGGTAAATCCATGACCGGCGAACTCGGGCCATAACGGCGCTCGCACTGTCCGTACGGCATGATACTCGCTACGGTGGCAATCAAAAGACCGCTGAGAAGGAGTGGAGAGATTGTGGTGAGGAATCGATCCGGGTCGGTGCCGGATCGTCGCTGAGGGGATGATCTGATGGTGTGGTACTGGAAATGGGAACAGCAGGCACGAAGTACGAATTAACTATTCAGGGGGTGGCGCCGACCGGCGCCACCCCCTGAACTCGCGGTAAAGGCGACCTAGCTAACGAAAGCCAGGTTGTTGTTGCCGCCGGTGGCATCCGCGATGGCGGTGCCGCCGTCTACTTCCACGGCCAACCCGGTCTGGTTCAGGATGTCACCACCGTAGACGTCGGGATCCGGGCCGTACGTGTTGCCGACCGCGATCGCGCTGCCCACGTTGCCGCCGCTGTTGATATCGCCCGCAGCCACGGCGCCGCCGTTGCCGGAGGCCGTCGCCACGCCGCCGTTACCGGCGCTCGCGATGTCTGTGACCTGCGCGGCAGCAGTCCGAAAACCGAGAACCGCTGTAAGCGCCCCCGCGAAAACGCCCTTCCCGTACTTCATCTGCACTTGCCCTCCCCAGGCATGCCCTCCCCAAAAGGACGCTATGTTTGACCGCGAGTGACTAGCTGACGAACGCCAGGTTGTAATCACCACCACTCGCATCAGCAATGGCGGTCCCGCCGTTGGCGGACACGCCGATATCTGTCAGGTTGGCGATCGACCCGCCGTCCACGCCCACCGTTCCCACGGTGTCGCCAACGCCGATCGCGTTGCCGGCGTTGCCGCCGCTGTTGACGTCGCCCAGCGAAACCGCGCCACCGTTCGCGCTCGCGGTGGCGACTCCACCGTTACCAGCGCTCGCGATGTCGGTGTCGCTCTCATCTGCACCGAAAAAGTCCCGAATCAAGCCCATCTGAAATTCCCCCTTTGAGTCAGCGTTGCCGAATCGCCCCCGGTGACGCCCACGTCAGTACGACGGATCGCCACATCCCCACGATTCTTGACGCACGCTACCATCGTTCCGGCGTGATGTCAATGTTCGCGACTCACCCGAACGGACCGGATCGCGGTACCCCCAGCGGGATTCGAACCCGCGATCTTCACCTTGAAAGGGTGACGTCCTGGGCCGCTAGACTATGGGGGCAGCGGCGTGAAGACACGATCGCTTTGCTGGCTCCGTCAAAGCCATTGTCATCAGCGATCGCGCATCTCTGAAATGATAGTGCATGGCGGCTCAGATGAGCGACGGGGCGTGCTCCTCAACCTCGTTCCTCGGGGCTACAACGATCCTGAATCGTCTGCTACGCTATCGCTCCCGCGCGGTCTACCTACGATCAGTTCTGGACAGCAGCGATGTTCCCTCGTAAACTTAATACCGAAGCTCGGAGAACGATTGAATGAAGAAAGGAAACGGGGCTGATTGAAAAGACCGTAGAAAGAACCGAAGCGGACGATGGGCCGGCTCCACCAATTGAGTTGTCAACCTCGGATGTGCCGCTGACCCACCTGGTTCCGGAGTCGGACACCGACGCAGCCACTGGCCGACGCGAACGTCGTGCGCGCCGGGTTGCCTCCCCAGCGGAGCCCCTCGATTTTGACGCCAGACGGGCGGCGCGCCGGGCGCGGCGGGAATCGTCGGCGACGGAACCAGTCGCTGCCGAGGCAATCACTCCTGACGTCGCAGATCCAGATGGCACGGCAATGGCGCTCGAGGCGCAGCACGCGGATGGCGAGGCACGCCGGAGCCCAAGCGGACAGAGACGCAGTCGCCCACGAGCGCCACAGGCGGAAAAACGAGCGGCGGCGGACGCAGCATCAGCCGGTGACGGGGCCGAGCCGGTGAGCGAGTCCGCCGGGCTGCCAGAAGGTTCCGCGGCACCTGCCGCAGCGCTGGCCGGCGACCGAACCGGGCACCAGACCCAGCCGCGGCACGCGGACCCTGCAGCGCGCGCAACGAAAGGCAGCGGCCGCGGTGGAGGGCGCTGATGAGCATCCCGCCCTGGGCGCCCTCAATCGCCATCTCAACCTGCTGATGCAGCAGTTGGGAACGGCCCACCGCGTCATTGGCCGGGTCGCGGCTGAACGAGACGCGCTCCGTCAGCAGCTCGCTGATCTCCAGGGTATCCCGGTCGACGAGATCGTGGTCACGTCGATCAGTGCAAACGATGCAACCAAGGAAAAAGAAGATCGCCCGGCGCGGACCCGGGGGCATGCCGAGCCTGGCGAACCACAGCCTTCGACCGGCTTAGCACGGTTCAATTACTTTGCCCACGACGATATTCAAGTGATGCGGAAGCGCCGCCAAATGTTTGCGCTCGTTCTGTTAGGCATGGTGCTCGTGATCTGGCTCATCATCAGGATGGGCTTCTTGCAAATGCCGGACAAGCTCTCCCGGGATAGCCTTGGCGCCCTACCGGTTATCGGCAACTTCATGTCCATTTTCTTTGCTGGCTGGATGTTCTTCCGCGTCTTCAGAATCGGCGGCAAGGGAGTCAAGTGGATCTTCCCGAGTGACCAGCGGCGCAAGAGACGGTAGAGGCTCGATATCGCTAGCAACCGGAAGCGGCTCCTGAGCCGCTTCCGGTACGCCTGGATGCTCGACGTGCTGACTCTGGCCGATCACCATTCTCATTGAAACTCTCGAACCCGACGCCCCCTCACGCTGAATCGAACGAACTCCCGGGAACGCACCTCCGGCGATGAGGAGCAGCAGGACTGAGGCAGTGGCCGCAATCACCGCGGCCGCCGGCAGCGGCGGCACGCCGACGCCGACAGTAGCCTCAGGGGCGCCAAGTACATCGATGGTCCGGATCAGCGCGGTCGCCGCCAACGCGGCCGGTGCGGCGATGACTTCCCCCAACGGCGGCCAGATCAGACCGGCAACGGCCGCGAGGGCAGCGAGAGGCATCGCAATCGCCACCAGCGGCACCGCGATGATGTTTGCCGGAATGCTCGTCAGCGAGATGGTGCCGAACGCCGGTAGCAGCAACGGCAACGTCGCCAGTTGGGCCGCGACGGTCGCGGTCAAAACTCCAGCCAGAGGCGACATGCCATCGATCGCCATGATGCCCGTCATTGCGAGCACCAGCGCAAGTGAGGCCGCGACGGAGAGGCGGAACCCGAGCGACTCGATCTGCCCCGGCTCCACCACGACCATGGCGCCGGCCGCCAGCGCGATCAACGTCACATAATCCGGTCTTCTGCCAACGCGGAACGCCAGGACGGCAGCGGTGGCGACAATCGCGGCTCGCACCGATGGCGACTGGGCTCCAGAGATCAGTGCATATGTCCAGATGGCGAGGATTGTTGCCAGCTGCCACAGCCCGCGGTAGCGGCCGATGGTGGCACTTCCGATCGTCGCCAGGATGCCGGCGACCAGCGCCAGATTCGATCCGCTGACCGCCGTCAGATGCGTCGTTCCGGTCCGGATGAACGCATCTCTCCGTTCTGTCGAAAACCCGTCGTCGTCCCCTGTTACCAGACCCGACAGAAGCACGCCGGCATCACCCGGCGCCGCCTGGCGTAGCGTGGCGCCAAGCTGGGTCCGTAAATCGGCTAGGCCGCGTAGCACGCTCGGGGAAGCGCCGCTGACTCGTATCGATGTTGCATACACGCTGGCTATGCAGCCTCGAGCTGAGATCGCAGCACGGAGTCCCATCGGCAGATCAGCCAGATTCTCAATCTTGCCTTTCGCCTCCACTGTGTCACCGAGTCGAACGACCGGAACAGGTCCCGCCATCACGCAGACACGAGCCGGGAGACCATGAGCCGCCAGTCCAGGCTCGCCCGGCAAAGCGAGCGCGAACGACTGGCGCTGGCCGGTGAAATCCGGCGCGGTCACGACCACCCCGGTCGGAGCGCCCTGGGAAACGCGAGCAATCCGGGACGGCGAAGGGTCGGATTCAGCTCGCCAGGCACCGAGAACGACGGCCGCTATGGCAACGGCGCAGATGGCCCAGTGCGGTCGGCTCGGCCCGACGGCCAGCAGAATCACGGCGAGGAGAACGACGATCGCGGCGCCCCACCAACCGCTAGCCACCCCGATCAGCGCGGCAGCTCCCGCAACAATTCCAGTCATGGCCCGGTCGTGACCAGCTCTCGCATATCGTCAATCGCTCGATCGGCGATGCCCTCGACATGGATAAGATCGTCGACGGAGCGAAACGGACCATTCTGCTCGCGATACGCGACGATCCGTGTCGCGATAACCTCCCCCACTCCGGGCAGTGCTTCGAGCTCCTCGGCGGTTGCCGTATTGATGTTGATCCTGACGCGCGACTCTTTCACGTCGGCGGCATCGCCCGCGTCAGGCAGTGGGAGCGTCGGTGTGCTGCCTGGAACTGGAAGCGCAAGAATCACGATCAGCTCACCGTCCCGGAGCCTGCGCGCGAGATTCACCGTCGAGAGGTCCGCTTCTTCGGTCAGGCCGCCCGCGGCGGCGAGCGCGTCCTGAAGTCGCGCGCCTGGCGCAAGCTCATAGACGCCCGGAGCTTCGATCGCGCCCCGCATTTCGACAACGACCGGCAGAGTAGCCGCGGCGTCCTCGATGACGATCGGCGGCGCGGAGCGCTCGTCGAATGCCTGGAAGAGCGCAAAGACGACGGCGATGCCCGCGACCAGGACAGCGACCACTAACCCGATCCGCGTTACGCTCATGCTGAGAATCCGCCACGAGCCACACCGCTACCCTTGCCTAGAACCGGCGTATCGTACGCCGGGACGCTGCCCTTCGGGCGGGGTCCCGGCGCCGTGGTAGATTTGCCGGCCGCGGATCACACCGCGACGCGTTGCCGAAGTTCCGTCAGTGCTCCCGGCTCGGGGATCCATGGCCTTTCCGCATCTCATCGATCATCTGCTCGACGATCCTGGTGTTGCGGACGCAATTACCGTTCTCCAACGACAGTCGATCGTCATCCCCGATCTTCCCGTAGCCGCCAGAGCCGCGCTCGCCGCGGCCGCCATTTCCCGCCAATCTGGACCGGTTCTCATCGCCGCCTCACGCGCCGATCGAGCCGAAACCCTGGCGTCGGCGATCGCCGAATACATTCCCCAACGGTCTGTCGTGCTCTGGCTGGCGCCGGAAGCGCTTCCATACGAGCAACTTCCCTTTGACCTGGAGACGGCGACCGAGCGCGCCGCGCTCCTGGATCTGCTTTCCCGACCGGCATCGTCAGAACCGGGCCCGATAGTGGTAACCCCGGCGCACGGGCTGATGCAGATCGTCATGCCGCCAGAACTGCTTCAAGCTTCGGTCCGACTCCTGCGAGTCGGGGACCGCGTTTCCCAGGAGAATCTCCTGCGCTGGGTCACCGACCACGGGTACGAAGCGACGCCGCTCGTGCTCGAGCCCGGCCAGATTGCCCGCCGCGGCGGCATCCTTGATCTCTTCCCGCCCGGGGCCGACCTGCCGGTCCGCATCGATTTTTTTGGCGATGAGATCGATGCCATCCGCTCCTTCGACCCGCACACGCAGCGATCCCACGAGCGGCTGCGCGAAATACGCCTCTTGCCGCCCGCTGAGCTCCCCCTGGAACGCGTGCGGAAAGCCGGCGCCGAGTTGCGCGAGCTGAGTCTGGACGGGTTGCGTCCCGAGGTCCGCGCCGAGTGGACGCGGACGGTTGACATGCTGGAGTCGGGACAGACCCCACCTTCCCTCGATCTCTTCGCGGCGTACCTCGTCGACCGGCCGACGACGCTCACGGACTATCTGACTCCCGATAGCCTCGTCATCGTCGATGAACCTTCCGCTGTCGATCTGGTCGCATCGCAGCTCGAACGGCAAGCCCGCGAGCTGCGCGATGCCTTCATCGCCAACGGGGAGCTGCCCGCGGGTCTTCGCAGCCCGATCGCGCCCTGGGCGCGGGTTCGCAAGGCGCTGGCCACTCGTCGTGTACTCTCGCTTGGCGCTCCGGCCGACGGCGAGCTCACGCCGGTTCATACGGTGGCCCTCGCCGATGCACCCACGTTTGCGGGTCGCCTGGGCGACGTCCTGCAGGACGTGCGGCAGCGTCTGGCAGACGGCTGGCGCGTTGCCATTGCCACCGATCAGACCGACCGCCTCACCGAACTTTTCGAAGAGCAGGACATCTTTCCACGCCGGGACCGGCGGCGAAACGCCTCCGACGCGCCGCTGCCGCTTGCACCCGGAACGCTCGAGATCCGGACCTCGGATCTGGACAGCGGCTGGTCCGCGGAAGCATCCAGGCTCCTCCTCCTGGCGGACCTGGAGGTCTTCGGGTTTCGCAAGCAAACCCGGCGCGCACATCATCGTCGCCATGCCGAGTCCGGTCCGCTCGCGTCGGCGCTCTCGCCTGGCGATTATGTCGTGCACGTCGATTACGGGGTTGGCATTTTCCGGGGTCTCGTCCGGCTCGAGACTGGTGGCGTCGAACGAGAATACCTCCAGGTCGATTACGCCAAGGCCGACCGCCTTTACGTCCCCGTCGATCAGACCGACCGCGTTGTGCGCTACTCGGGCGGTGGCATCGACCCGACCCTAACTCGCCTTGGCTCCGGAGAGTGGCAGCAGACGCGGCGGCGGGTGCGGCGAGCGGTCCGCGAAATGGCCTTTGAGCTGATCCAGCTTTACGCGACGCGTGAAACCGCCCGCGCCACGCCCTATGGACCCGACACCTTGTGGGACCATGAGCTGGCGTCGTCCTTCCCCTACACCGAGACTCCCGACCAGGAGGCGGCGATCACGGCGGTCAAGAGGGACCTCGAGTCATCCCAGCCGATGGATCGCCTGGTGGTTGGTGACGTCGGATTTGGCAAGACCGAGGTCGCGTTGCGGGCCGCCTTCCGCGCCGTCAATGACGGCCGGCAGGTCGCCGTACTCGTGCCGACGACCGTCCTGGCGCTTCAACACTTCACGAATTTTCAGCAGCGACTCGCTGCGTTCCCGGTTCGGGTGGAGATGCTCTCTCGCCTGCGCACCAAGGCTGAACAGCGGGAGGTGCTTCAGGGTCTCGAAGACGGGAGCGTCGATATCGTAATCGGCACACACCGCCTGGTCCAGAACGATGTCCGGTTCAAGAATCTGGGCCTGGTGGTGATCGACGAAGAGCAGCGCTTCGGCGTTCGCCAGAAGGAATTCCTCAAGAAGCTACGGACCGAGGTCGACGTGCTCACCATGAGCGCAACCCCGATCCCCCGCACCCTGCACATGGCGCTTGCCGGTATCCGCGACATTAGCATGATCGACACGGCGCCGCAGGCCCGGCTACCGATCCGAACCTTCGTGACCCCCACGCAGGATCAATTGATCCGCGAGGTGATCCTGCGCGAGATCGATCGTGGCGGCCAGGTGTACTTCGTGCATAACCGCGTCCACGATATCGACCGCCTGGCGCACAAGCTGCGCGAGCTCGTGCCGGAAGCTCGATTTGGCGTCGGACACGGCCAGATGGACGAAGAGGTCCTCGAGGAGATCGTGCTCGGATTCGTGCGCAAAGATTTCGACGTATTGATCTCGACGACCATCATCGAGTCCGGCGTCGATATTCCGAACGTGAACACCATCATCATTGATAACGCCGACACCTTGGGTCTCACCCAGCTCTATCAGTTGCGCGGTCGGGTCGGGCGGTCGACGAACCGCGCATATGCCTATCTCCTCTTCAAGCCCGACAAGGCACTCTCGGCCGAAGCTCAGGAGCGGCTCGTTGCGATCCAGGAGGCCACGGAGCTCGGCGCGGGTTTGCGGCTGGCGATGCGCGACATGGAGATCCGGGGCGCCGGCAACATTCTCGGCGCCGAACAGAGCGGGCACATCGCCGCGGTCGGCTACGAGCTCTACATCCGGCTCCTCGCGCAGGCGGTCGAGGAGATTCGTTCCGGCGAACCACGGCGGGAGACAGGTCCGGTGATCATGGATCTGCCACTGACCGCGCTCATCCCGGCCGACTACATCGTCGACACCGAGCTGCGGCTGGCGATCTACCGGCGGATTGCGGCAGTAGAGGATGAACCCCAGCTCGCGGACATCCGCCAGGAGTTAGAGGATCGGTTCGGACCGATTCCCGAGGAGGTCGAGCATCTCCTGGCGCTGATCGCGCTGCGCATCCGGGCGCGGTCGCTCGGTATCGAATCGATGATCGAGCGAGAGCGAGAAATCGTCATTCGCCCCGTGCCCACGGCCGGTCTCGAGCGCCGGCTGGTATCACGTCTCGGACGCGCCGTGAAACTGACTGCGCATTCGATCCGTATTCGCCTGCCTGACCTGACGATCCCCTGGGGGGAAGCCGTAGGCCTCGTGCTCGAGGCAGTAGAGTCGACCCAACCCCTCCAATGGAGCCGTCAGGGAACCGGCCGCGTTGACCGCCAGTTAGCGGGACGAGAGGCAAACGCGAACGACCGCCCACACGGGCGGTCGTTCGCAACGTTGCAATGCAGACCGATCCTCTCAGGCGTGGAGGGCCGGATCCCAGCGCACAAAGCCACGCCGCGCCAGATCGGCCATGATGCGCCGCGCGTTGTCTTCGGGGGTGAAACCAACCGTATCGAGCGTGATCTCGGGATTCAGCGGGGACTCGTATGGATCGCTGATGCCCGTAAACTCCTTGATCTCACCGCGGCGCGCTTTGGCGTACATCCCCTTCACGTCCCGCTGCTCACAAACCGAGAGCGGCGTGTCGACGAAGACCTCGATGAACTGATCCTCGTCCATCATGGCCCGCACCGCGTCACGCGTTTCCCGGTACGGCGAAACCGCGGCGCACATGACCGTGCCGCCATGGCGCACGATCTCGCTGGCCACGAAACCAATGCGCAGGATGTTCGTATCCCGGTCTTCCCTGGTGAAACCGAGACCCTTTGAAAGGTGGGTGCGCACGACGTCGCCGTCGAGCTCCGTCACCTGCCGGCCCGCTTCGAGCAAGAGGACCGAGAGGACCGCCGCGGTTGTCGACTTCCCGGATCCGCTGAGACCCGTCAGCCAGATGCAGAGCCCCTGGCGGTGCCGAGGTGGATAGGCCTCGGCCAGGATCTCCGCCGTCTCCGGCCGCGTGAACCAGGCAGGGAGAAGACGACCCTTTCCGAGAAACTCCTCGCGCACCTGAGTGCCTGAGATGGTTGCCGTGCGGGTGCCCTCGGGAATGTTCGACGTCTCCTCGTAGCGATCCTCATCGGGGAGGTAGAGGAGCTCCGAGAAGGGCATCATGGTGACGCCGACCTCGTCCTCGAACTCCCTGACCAACTCCTGGGCGTCATATGGTCCGTAGAACGGCTTGCCATTTGAATCGTTGCCCGGCCCGGCATGGTCGCGGCCGACGATCATGTGGTTTGCGCCGTGATTGCGCCTGATGATCGCGTGCCAAACGGCTTCACGGGGACCAGCCATGCGCATTGCCAGCGGCAGGAGCGACAGGACAATCTGGTCTGGTTCGTAGTAGTTCTGGGCCAGCGCCTTGTATGTCCGGACCCGGGTGTAATGATCGACGTCGCCGGGTTTGGTCATGCCAACGGACGGATGCAGCAGCAGCACTCCGTCGACCGAGGCGATGGCCCGCTTGGTCAGCTCCTCGTGCACGCGGTGCAACGGATTGCGCGTCTGGAACGCCACGACATTCTGGCGTCCGGTTTGGGCCAGGACCTCCCGGGTCTGGGCCGGCGTGCGGCGCAGGTCCTGAAAGTCATAGTGACGCGGAACCTGAAGGACCCGGATTGGACCCGACGCGTTGAGCCGCCCCCAGCGCGCCATCTCGTGGACGAGAGGGTGCCGGGTATCCTGAGTGCCGAGCACCCGTTCCGCTAGATCCGCCGGATCCCACGGGTAAAGCTCCTCGATGGTCATGATGGCGAGCAGATCGTTCATCGAGTCGCGCAGCGCGATGTCGGTTCCGACTCGCAAACCGGCGTCGGCCGCAACCGGCAGCGTCACCGGGATCGGAAAGAGTGTCCCGTCGGCAAGCCGCATCTCGTGCAGCACTCCGCGGAAGTCGGCTTCGCCCATGAATCGATCGAGCGGTGAGAACCCACCGGACGCCAGTAGCTCCAGGTCGCAGACCACGCGCGGTGACATCTGGAGCGAGGGAAGCGTGCTTGCGTAGTCACGGGCTTCGGCGCGCTCGTCCTCGGGGACGAGCAAATCGACAAGGCGGCCGCCATAGGGCGGAATCAACGTCGTGGCCGCGGATGTCCTGGTCTGCACTTGCAATGGAATCTCTCCTCCCGAATCTGACCCGCGTATCTTGCCGCGGGACGAACCGCCAGCGCGGCGGACTACACCTTCAAGCCAACCGCAAAGCCTAGCATCTGCGCCACCGGCGCTAGCGCAGCAGTGAGACCGCGGTGGTCAACAGCAATACGGCCAGCCCCGCTTGGAGGGGGCGGCGGGGCACCCAGACCGTGAGCCTGCTTCCAATCAACACGCCCGGAATCGATCCGATCAGCAGCTTCCCGGCCAGCACCACGTCGACGTCTTTGAGCACAAACAGATGCGCCAGCGCGGCCGCGCCTACCAGGAGGAATGCATGCGCCACGTCGGTGCCGACCAACTTCTCGGGCGTCAGCGAGACGGTGATAACCAGCAAGGCGATGATCAAGCTGCCGCTGCCGATCGACGTCAACCCGACCAGAAAGCCTCCGAACGCACCGATGGCCATCAGCTTGGCGGCTGGAAAGGTCACCAGATGCTCGGGAGGCGCCTCCGCCACGCCGCGCTTGCCGAGCCAGAGCTTCCGCAGCATCAATGCGGCCGCCACGACCAGCATCACGCCGATGAACCGCTCCAGCACCGCGTTGACCGCGGTTTCATCGATGGAATGGAGGAAGAACAGAGTCACCACCGCAACAAGCGTCGCCGGTACGCTGCCGATCGCCATGGCGCGCACCACGCGCATGTCGACCGTTCCCTGCCGCCAGTGTTGCCAGGTTCCCGCCAGCTTGGTAACCGACGAATAGGCGAGGTCGGTGCCTATCGCCGCGGTCGCGGGCATGCCCAGCCCCAGCACAAGGAGTGGCGTCATCAGGACACCACCACCCATCCCAGTCAGACCGACAAGCATGCCGACGATCAGCCCGTAGATCGGCAGCAGCCAGTCAGCTCCCATCCTCTTCCCTCGTCGCCGCTCGCCTAATAGTCATGCCGCATCCGCGCGGGCAAACGACCAATCCCCACCAAGTCGATTGCCTTTACAGGATGCCACAGAAGAGGCGCGCAAAACAACGTTGACCGCGTACGTATGCATGATCCGTGTTCCAGGAAGCGATGAGGAGGCTCACGCCCCTCGCAGCAGGGCGACTGTTGCGCCGTCGCCGCCCTGGTTCGCGGGCGCGATCTCATGGCTGGCAACCGCCGGGTGTGCCGACAAGACCTCTTTGACCACTTTTCGCAGCGCTCCGGTGCCCTTGCCGTGAATGATGCGCACGAATGGCATCCCAGCCCGGTAGGCGTGCTCCAGATATTCGTCGAGCATCGCTTCGATCTCGGCGGCACGATAGCCGCGAAGATCGAGCTCGAGGTTCACCGGTCCACTCGCGGCCGGCATCACGATCGGTCTCGACGCCTGCTCGTTGGATGCTCGGCCGAGGCGCTCGAGCGAGGCAACTGGCTGCCGGGTCTTGAGGGCGCCAAGCATCACATCGGCCATTCCATCATCCACGGCAATGACCTCGCCCTCCTGGTCGAGCGAGACGACGCGCACCCGGTCCCCCGCCGAGATCGGTTTCCTGCCCGGCATCGGCGGAGCGGATTTCAGCTTTTCCCGGCGGAAGGTGCGGACCCGGTCTGTGGCCTGGTCGACTTCGCGTCGTCGTTCATCCAGCTGTTCCCGCGTGATTTGCAGCGCTTCTCGATCGCGGCGCAGTCGCTTCAGCGTCTCGCGAGCTTCCTCCAGGTCAGACTCCGCTTCAGACAGAGCCGCTGTGCGGGCTTCCCGTCGCTCGTACTCGGCCTGTTGCAGTTCGCGTTCGGCCGTGTCGCGCAATGCGCGCGCCTGCTCCTCGTCTGCACGGGCCCGTTCCAGGATGGCATCGGCCTCGTCCCGGCGCCGTCGAATGTCCTGGAGCAGGCTATCCACCCGCAACTCGTCCGGATCGAGCATTCCCGAGGCGGTCTCCAGGATCTCTCGGGGCATGCCCAGGCGTCCGGCGATGGCCAGGGCATTCGACCGTCCGGGTACACCGATCATCAGCCGGTACGTTGGCGCCAGCGTCTCCACGTCGAATTCCACGCTGGCGTTCTCCACCCCCGGGGTGGCGAATGCGTACGCTTTGAGCTCCGGGTAATGCGTCGTGGCGACGACGAGAGGTCCCAGATCGAGGAGACGGCTGACGATCGCTCGCGCCAGCGCCGAGCCCTCCTGGGGATCGGTACCGGCGCCAAGCTCGTCCAGCAGCACGAGATCGTCCGGGGTCACCTGTTTCAGCATCGCGATCACTGTTCGAATGTGCCCGGAGAAGGTCGAAAGACTCTGCGCGATGCTCTGCTCGTCGCCGACGTCGACGAAGATGGCGGGAAAGACCGAGACCACACTGGCATCATCCGCCGGCACGAACAGCCCCGTCTGCGCCATGAGCGTCAAGAGGCCAAGCGTTTTCAGCGCAACGGTCTTTCCGCCGGTGTTCGGACCGGTGATCAGCAAGACTCTGAAGTCTTCGCCGAGGTCGACGTCGATTGGCACGACCGCCGCCGGATCGAGCAACGGGTGGCGTGCTCGGCGTAGTGAGATTCGGTGTTTGGGGTGGCCGTTGGGGTTTGATGCCGCGCCGGACGAGAGCGCCGGCCGGTTCGCGCGCATGGTGAACGCCAGTCGCGCCTTGGCCATCGCCAGGTCGACCGCGGCGGCTGCTTCCACGGAGTTCGAGATCTCGTCGGACCTGGCGCCGATCTTGTCGCTGAGCGCATCGAGGATGCGGTCGATCTCGTGTTGCTCGTCGAGCTGTCGCTCTCGCCAGCGGTTGTTCAGCTCGACTATCTCGAACGGCTCCACGAAGAGGGTTTGACCGCTCGCCGAGGTGTCGTGGACAACCCCTTGCAACTGCGCCCGGGCGTCCGCGCGCACCGGCACGACATAGCGGCCGTCCCGAGTGGTGACGATTGAGTCCTGGAGCACCGAGGCGTACTTGCCGCCGCTGACGAGCGCATTGAGCCGCTCCATCAACCGGCTGTGAGCCACCCGCACGTCGCGGCGAATCTTGCCGAGCTCGGCGCTGGCGGTGTCCAGGACGTCGCCGCGCGGACCAATCGAACGGTTGATGTCGGTCTCGAGATCCGGCAGCTCGGCCAGATGGTCCGCGAACTCGCGCAGGTGGGGAAATCGCGTCTCGCCATCCGGCAGCCGCAACAGCGCACGCCGCAGATTCCGCGCCGCCGAGACCATGTCCAGCACCTGGAGCAGCTCCGGCGGTTGCAGCCGGGCCCCCTTGGCGGCGCGCTGGACCAGGGTTCGCACGTCGCGCGCGCCACCGATCGTGACGTCGGGGAACTCGGTCAGCAGGTCGACAGATTCGGCGGTGACGTCGAGCAAATACGCGACCGTCGAGATGTCACCGCTCGGACCCAGCTCGCGCGCTTTCTCGGCGGCGACGCTGAAGCGACACTGCTGCGCCAGGCGATCCAGGATGGCCGGGTATTCGAGCTTGGCGAGAACATGCTCGTGCACGTTGGAAGATCCTCGATCGCGACTGATGCCATTTCGCGCAGTGTAGCCGCCGGAAACGAGACCCTTGGCGGTTAACGCGATGTTGACACGAACATGCGTTCTCCCCTATCCTCTAAAGGAGAACAAGCTCGTCCCTACGGGGAGAGTCCGCACGGCGGAATCAACCCGCGAGCCGCCGCAGCGATCAGTAGGAGCCCAGCATGAAGAGCGTGTCCCGCCGCCAGCAGGCAATCCTCCAGTTCATCGAGCACTTTCTCGACGAGAATGACTATCCACCGACCATCCGTGACATCCAGTCCGAGCTCGACATCTCGTCGACAAGCGTCGTCGATTACAACCTCAAGGCGCTCGAAGCTCGCGGTCTGATTCGTCGCAACAGCAAGATCTCGCGAGGCATCGAGCTGGTGAATCGCGGCGTCAGTCGTCGCAACGTGGTGGCCATCCCGGTGATCGGCCAGATCGCCGCGGGTCTTCCGATTCCGGTCCCCGGCGATCTCGAGGGCTCGGACGCGACGGAATCCGTCGAGCTGGGAGCCAGCCTCGTGCCGAACAGTGGACAGGGTCTGTTCGCGCTGCGGGTCAAAGGTCACTCGATGATCGACGCGCTGATCAATGACGGCGACGTGGTCGTGCTCAAGCAACAGGAAACGTGCGAGAACGGCGAGACGGTCGCGGTCTGGCTCAAGGACGAGCGGGAGACGACGTTGAAGCGGTTCTACCTCGAAGGAGACCGCGTACGATTGCAACCCGCCAACACCAGCATGGCCCCAATCTACACCGCGGCCGACAACGTCGAAGTCCAGGGGCGTCTGGTCACGGTTCTCCGTTCGAACCCGTAATCCATCGCTCGACTCGAGGGGACGGCCGAGTTTAGAGCCTGTCTGGCTTGCGCCCACGACTGTGTGGCTGCCTCGCCGGACTCGATCCTGGTACCGGTGAGGAATAGAGAAACTCGGGGATCAGCCACTCCGAGCGAGGCGATAGCGAACCGTCCGGAGTGGCGCAATCTAACTGCTAGACTGAGCTCCTGGATCTGTGATGAGCTGCCTCCAGTCGGAGGCACTTCCGCTCGGAGACTCGGTCATGGAGACCGCGATTCTCACCGGCATGGGGCTCGCGGCGCCGGCCGGTCTCAACGCCTACATCCCTCTTCTGGCCCTGGCCCTTGCCGACCGGGCCACCACCCGGGTGACGCTCAACGCGCCCTACGACGTCCTCTCCTCCAATACCGGGATCGCGATCCTGGTTGTCCTGCTCACGATCGAGGTCACGGTCGACAAAATTCCGGGCGTCGATCACGTCAATGACATCATCCAATCATTTGTGCGTCCCGCCGCCGGAGCCATCGCCGCCGTCGCCGCGACGGGCGGCGTGGCAACGATCAATCCGGCGATCATGGTTCTCGTCGGCGTCGTGCTGGCTGGGTCCGTCAATGCGGTGAAGGTCACCACGCGTCCCGCCGTCACCGTCGGTACCCTAGGCATCTTCAATCCCGTGGTCAGCGTAGCCGAGGATGCCATAGCGATCCTGGTGTCGATCGTGGCCATCTTTTTCCCCTTCCTCGTCATTCTTATCCTCGCGCTCTTCGCGGTTTCTTCTATTCTTTTGTTGCGTCGCGTCCGCCGCCTGCGGTCCGGCGACCGTTAGCCGTGGCGCGCGCTTTCACACGTAGCCGATAGCGCCACATGCCGGCGACTAGGCCGAGAGACGAGTATGCCCAGCGTTCAGGTCAAAGACTATTACCAGGTGCTCGGCGTCCCGCGGACGGCGACGGAGAAAGAGATTCGCTCGGCGTATCGCAAACTGGCACGGCAGCATCACCCTGATCTCAATCCGGGCGACAAGACCGCGGAAGAGCGCTTCAAGGAAGTCAACGAAGCGCATGAGGTGCTGACTGACGCCGACAAGCGAAAACTCTACGACCGATTCGGCGAGGACTGGCAGCGATACCGTGATGCCGGGTTCACCGGTGACGAGCAGTTCACCGCTCCCGGTCCATCCGGCACACCAGGGGCTCGTGCCGGCCGCGGCGCGACGTTCGATCCAAATGATTTCAATCAGTGGTATTCGAGCCAGGGCGGCGGCAGTGGCGGCTACACGTTCTACTCGACCGACGAAGGCGACGATGCACACTCAGACTTCTTTGAGACGCTCTTCGGCGGGCGCAGCTCGCCGTTCGATCGGTTTGGCGGGTTCGGCGGGTTCTCCTCGACGCGAACGCGGGGCCAACCACAGGCGAGGGCCACGAGGCCGCAACGGGGTGAAGACGCGGAAGTTCCGGTCGAGATCTCGTTTGACGAGGCGTTCCGGGGAACCAAGCGGCAGATTCAATTGCAGGTTTCGGAGCCGTGCCCCACGTGCGGCGGTACCGGCGAAGTGCGGGGTCAGGAATGTCCGACCTGCGATGGCACCGGCTTCGTTCGCCGCACCAAGACGCTCGAGGTGAACATTCCCGCCGGTATCGACAGTGGCAAGCGCGTCCGCATGGCCGGTCAGGGCGGGCCTGGTCTCAATGGTGGCGCCGCGGGCGATGTCAACCTGATCGTTGCGGTCAGACCCGATCGACGCTTTGAGCGGGACGGCGACAACCTGAGGACCGAGGTCGACGTCCCCGTCACCACGGCCGTGCTCGGTGGTGAGGCCGAAGTACCGACGCCGACCGGAAAGGTCGCCCTGACCATTCCGGCGGGGACGCAGAGCGGCCGGAGTTTCCGTCTCCGCGGGATGGGTATGCCAAAGCTCAGGGGCCGCCAGGGAGAACGTGGCGACCTCGTGGCACGGGCACGGATCGTTGCGCCCACGAACCTTTCTGACCGCGAGCGCGAGCTCTTTGAGGAGCTCCGCGCGATCCGGCAGGAGCGATCGTCCTGATGGCACAGCGCAAGACGTCCGAGGCGCTCCGCGTTTCCGTGACCGATTGGGTCTTTGAGGACGATGCGAGAGACGAGCCGCGATACGCGATCTCGGTCGTCGCGGCTCGCTGTGGCGTCCATAAGGGCACGCTGCGGCGGTACGAAGAGTGGGGCCTACTCGAGCCGGTTCGAGCCGGTCAGCGCCGGCTCTACTCCGAGTCTGATATCGAACATGTGCAGCGAATCCGTCGCCTTGTCGACGACCTTGGCATCAACCTGGCGGGAGCCGCGGCAGTCATGCACCTCCGCCAGCAAGTGATCGCGCTGCAGCGCGAACTGGACGAGCTGCGGGAGCAATTCGGCGAATGAGCTCGCGGCGGGCTGCATGGAGCGGCCGCCGGTGCGCAAGTCAGGAGAGCCAGAGCGATGCCCACCACGATCGTGATGGGGGGTCAGTGGGGCGACGAGGGCAAGGGGAAGCTGACCGATTCGTTGGCGGCGTCCGCCGACGTCGTCATCCGGGCCAACGGCGGCGCCAACGCCGGTCACACCGTCCAGACCGATCAGGGAACGTTTGCGCTCCACCTGATTCCGTCCGGGATCCTCAACCCAAACTGTCTCTCTGTCGTCGGCGCGGGTGTCGTGGTCGATCCAAAGCTAATCATCGAGGAGATCGACCATCTCGCGGCGCGGGGTATCTCGCTCGAGCCGCTGCGCATCTCCGAGCGCGCCCACGTGGTAATGCCATATCACCCCATCCTCGACGGCCTGGACGAAGAGCAGCGGGGTGAAGGCTCCATTGGCACAACGCTGCGCGGGATCGGTCCCGCCTACGGCGATAAGGCCGCTCGCCGCGGACTGCGCATGGTGGACCTGATCCATCGTGAAAGTCTCCGTCACCGGTTGCGCCAGGAGCTGCCACGCTGGAACCGGCTTCTTGAGCGCGTCTACGGCGCGGCGGTGATGGACTTCGACACGCTCTTCGAGGAGCTTGCGGGCTATGGCGAGCGTCTGCGCCAGTTTGTCTGCGCGACCGAACCGATCATTCTTGACGCCCTTGCGACGGAGGGGCAGATCGTCGTCGAGTGCGCGCAGGGCGCTATGCTTGACATCGACTACGGGACGTATCCGTTTGTGACGTCGTCCTCCACCTCGGCGGCAGGCGCCTGCCAGGGCGCGGGAGTTCCACCGACGAGCGTCGATCGCGTGCTCGGCGTCTACAAGGCCTATTCCACCCGCGTCGGCGCCGGTCCGCTACCGACCGAGCTCGATGACGCGACAGGTCAATTGATTCGCGACCGCGGACATGAGTACGGCACGACGACCGGACGGCCCCGCCGGACGGGCTGGTTCGACGCGGTTGCGGCACGCTACGTGGCACGTTTGAACGGCATCACTGACATTGCCCTCACGCTCCTCGACGTCTTCGACGTTTTCGAGACGATCAAGGTGTGCGTCAGCTATGAGATCGACGGCGAACGCCTCGACACTGTTCCCGCGCGCGCGGACCGGCTGGCTCGGGTGCGGCCGGTCTACGAGGCGCTCCCCGGTTGGCGAGTCTCGACCGTCGGCGCTCGTCGCGCCGAGGATCTCCCCCAACTGGCGATCAACTACCTGAGATTCATCGAGGAGCAGGTCGGTGTGCCGGTCTCGCTGGTCGGCGTGGGCCCCGGCCGCGAGCAGATCGTCCCGCTGGCGCCTCCCGCTGAGAGCGTCGTCACTCGCGCGCCGGCGTAGCGTGGCCGGAAGCGCCAGATGCCTGGCTCACCGAGCAACAGGGAGGCTGCACAATGACCGCATCGGATGAGCTAGCCGGCATCGACGCGGAGGGCATCCAGCGCATCCTGCCCCATCGCTACCCGTTTCTTCTCGTCGATCGGGTCATCGAGCTCGATCCGCCTCACCGCGCTGTAGGAATCAAGCAAGTAACGGTCAATGAGCCGTTCTTCCAGGGACACTTCCCGGGTTACCCGGTGATGCCGGGCGTGCTCATCGTCGAGGCCATGGCTCAGGTCGGCGGGGTGGCTGTGCTGTCGGCGGACGAGTACCGGGACAAGCTCGCGCTTTTCGCGGGGATCGACAACGTGAGATTCAAGCGCCAGGTCAAACCCGGCGATACCCTTCGGCTGGAGGTCGAGCTGCACCAGATCCGCAGAGGCATCGGCATGGGATCTGGCACGGCTTCGGTCGACGGCGAGCTCGCCTGCCGTGGCGACATCATGTTCGCACTCGTCGACATGCCGGAGGCACTGCGGCAGGGCTGAGCGATGCGCCCCCGACCCCGGGTCCTGACGTAGACTTGCCACTATTGACGGCAATTTTCTGGATGGAGATCCTGAGTCTATGCCCTCGTCCGGACGGTTGATTGGTTCGATACTCATCGTCGCGGGTCTGGCACTGGGAGCGATCCTCGCCATCTGGCTGACTTCCGGCATGCGCGAGGGAACCCTCGAGGGATCGGGCGCAATATTCGGGTTCCTCTTCGGGTTCTTGTTTCTGGTGGCGCCGCTCGTCGGTGGCGGATTCTTCTTCCTTTCCCGGGGCCGCGCCGAGGACAAGGCGAGCGAGCGCGTCCGTGGTCAGCGCCGGCTCCTGGACATGCTGATGACCCGCGGCCAGCTCTCGATCGTCGACGTCGCGCTCGAGCTTGGACGCACGCGGGAGCAGATCGAAAGTGATCTCTACGATCTCGTCGGCCTCGGTCTCTTTACCGGCTACGTCGACTGGCGCAAGGGGGTCATGCACTCCGTCGAGGCAGCCCAGCTCGCGACCAGGACGACCTGTCCCAACTGTGGAGGCGAGCTGGTGCTGGCAGGCAAAGGGCTCATCAAGTGCCCGTACTGTGGGGCGGAGATATTCCTCGGTCCAGAAGGAGCACGCGAGCTGGAGCCTGTTGGCGCTGACGCCATATCCGCGGGAGGAAGCACGCGGTGACCGAGCGACCGGAGGAGATCTGGGAACGGCGCATCAGCGACGCGCTTGACCGCGTGCCTGGCTATCGCGGGTACCGGCTGAAGGAGGAACGGCGCGACGCCGACCGGCGCGTGCGAGCGGCGGTTGCGGACGCGTATGCCGCGCAGCTGGTCCGCGTCGAGCGCATCGGCCGTGACCTTGCCAACGCTCGCCGGCTCGGCGAGATCTCGGCTGTCGAACGCACCAGCCAGGCCATCCGTCACTACATCGATCGAGTGCGCGCGGCGACCCCCGGCTACGGTGGGCTGTTTGGAGACCGGGACATCGACGGTATCGCGCTCGATCAACTTCGCCTCTTCGACGAAAGCCTGCTCCTCGGCGTCGACGAGCTGCGACCGGCCATCGATCGTCTCGAGGCGGACTTTGCCGCCGGGCAGCCACTCGGCCCCGCGGCTGACGAAGCAGCCCGCACGATCGAATCGCAGCTCGTTCGCTTCGATACCCGGCAAGAGGTGATTGCGACCGGTCAGGCAACCAGTCGCGACAGCGTCCTGGCGGCGCTGAGACCGATCGCGGAGGTCATCCCTCCGGACGTCTACTCGGCGCAACCGGGAGACGCAATTTCGATCCTGGGTGACAACTTTCTGGTCGACGCCAGGATCGACGTCGATGGCCGGCCCCAGTCGTTCCGCCTATTCCGCATCGCTCGCGAGCCCGAAGAGTGGCTATTCGTCAGCCGCGAGCCAGGCGGAGCGATGTACCGCCTGACCCCGGTCCCTCCGCCCGAACGAGGCACGGACATCTCCGGAACAACGCTGCAACAAGCCGCCGTGGGAGCCGGAGACGGCGAGATTACCGGCGAGCGCGGGTCGGAAGGATTGCGCGCGGTGCGGTACGCTCTTCTCGAAGATGCCGAAGATCCGGATGGATTCGGACTGATCCTCGACTGGGAGGGTGAACGGCAGGCGTTTGCCGGCCGGAGGACCGAACCAATCGACGTCGAGCTGTTCCGGCATATCGAAACGGCCGGGTAGGGTTCCGCCACTCGGCGGGACGGAGTAGATGGGAGGGAATCGATGGCAGGAATCATGGACCGGTTGTCGCGGCTGATCCGGGCGAACGTCAACGACCTGATCGACAGCGCCGAAGACCCGGAGAAGATGATCGATCAGATCCTGCGCGATATGCACGAAAGCATCTCGATGGCTCGCGCCCAGGTCGCGGCCATGATCGCGCAGGAGAAGGAGCTGGAGTTCGACGCCGCGGAGACCAGCAAGCTGGCCGAAGAATGGGGCCGCAAGGCGGAGCGCGCGGTGACAGCCGGCAAAGATGACCTCGCGCGCGAGGCGCTTCGCCGCAAGCGCGACAACGAGGAGAACTCGGCCATCTATAGGGAGCAGCAAGGCGTGCAGAGCCAGGCTGTGACCAAGCTGAAGGACCAGCTGCGGCAGCTCGAGGCCAAGTACCAGGCAACCCTGGGGGCGCGCGACTCCTTGATCGCGCGCCAGCGCCGGGCCAGGGCGCAGCGGCAAGTCGCCGAAGCGATCGTGGTCTTCACCCCGCTCGACCCGTCATCCGAGCTGGATCGCATGGAGCGGAAGATTCGTAGCGAAGAGGCCCACGCCGCGGCCGCGCTGGAAATCGGTGACGACAGCTTCGAATCGCAGTTCCAGGCCCTGGAAGCCGAATCGGACGTCGAGGACGAGCTGGAGGCGCTCAAGAAATCCCTTGGCGCGGGAGGTACGCCGAGCCTGACCTCAGGCAGCTAGGCTGGTTTCGGGCGGCCCCGCGGCCGGGAGAGCGGCATGGCCCTCATTGATGTGATCCAGCACCCGAGCGCGCGCTCGGACGAGATCGTCTTCCGCGTTCCCCAGCACGGCGCGGGCGAGTTCAAGTTCGGGTCACAGCTCATCGTGCGCGAGGGCCAGGCCGCGGTCTTCTTTCGTGACGGCAAGGCACTGGATACGTTTGGACCCGGCCGGCATACGCTGGGCACGAACAATCTTCCATTGCTGACCGGCATCATGGGGGTTCCCTTCGGCGGCACGACCCCGTTCACCGCCGAGGTCTATTTCGTCTCCTTGCGCGAGTTCTCCGACCTGCGCTGGGGAACCGCGCAGCCGGTGGTTTTTCGCGACGCCGACTTCGGCATGGTCCGATTGCGGGCGTTCGGTGGCTACTCCATGCGGGTCGGCGACCCGCAGCTCTTCGTGCAGCAGGTGGTCGGCTCGCAGGGCGTGTACACCACCGGATTCATCGAGGACTACCTGCGCGGCGTGATCGTCAACGAGTTCAACGACATGCTGGGAGCCGTCCACACCACGCTCCTCGATCTCCCAGGACAGAGCTCCGAGCTGGCGGCGGCCATGCGCAACGCCCTGGTCGATGATTTCCGGCGAATTGGCCTCGATATCACCAGCTTCCAGATCATCGCGATCACGCCGCCGGAGGACGTGCAGCGCCGCATCGACGAGCGGACGAGCCAGTCGATTCTCGGAAACGCTGGAAACGTCCGGGGGTCGGAAGCGGCTAAAGCACTCGGTGGGGACGCGGACACACCGGCAATCGAGGCGCCGCAACGAGGACTCGAGCTCGGCGCTGGCCACGGTGTCGGCGAGGCTATAGCTCCGACCATGCGCGAAACGGTCGCGGAGCCGGCGCGTCTTGGCAGGGCAGGGGCGATCGAGTGCCCGCACTGTCACGCACAGGCGCCGGCCGACGCGCGATTCTGCCCAAACTGTGGCCGCCCGCTACAGGCGCAGACCGGGCAATGAAACGTGCCGGGGATAGACGTCAGCGAATCCGCTTGCCGGAAGACGCTGCACATCTCATCGAAAACCGTTACGCTGTGCACTGGGGCATGGTGACGAGGGAGGGAAGGAACATGGCACGAATGGCAAGGCGGCGGACTGCCGCGGCGCTCGCGCTCGTGGTCACGGTGGTTGGCCTCGGTGTGACTGGAGCGCTTGCCCAGGATTACAGCGGCTCCACGATTACGACTGGCGGCGCTACGGCGGCTGTCGAAGCCGGCGACGTTGTGACTCTCGCGCCTGGAGTGACCATCGATACCGGGGACGTCAGCAACATCACCGGCATCGGCGTCGTCATCAGCGGTGGCACATCGGCTGGCTCCGCACCCGGTGGCGGCACGAACGCCGCGGCTCCCGAATAAATGGAGCACGTCAGCTCAGATCGCCCTCTCGCCTCAATCTTTGCCGCCGTGCTTGGCGCCGCTCTCATAGGCGCAACGTTGCTGAGCCCACTGGCGGTGAACGTGGCGCAGGCACAAACTGAACCGCTTACTGCGGCCAATGGCGTCGTGCTCCCTTCCCCGTATGACGACCCGGCCGCGGCCAGGATTGCGGATCTCGCCGAAAGCTCGGTTGCGCCCGCCACGGCGACGACTCCAGTCCCACCTGCTGACGAAACCACGGCCACCGACGCTCCTGAAGCAGCTGCTGAGACTCCAGATGCCGATGCCGGTGCACCGGACGCTGTCACTGGCGACCTGGAAGCCGGGACCTCAGCTCCGATCGTCCTTGGTGGCGCCGATGTCGCCGTATCCAGCGTTGGCGGTTCCTACGAAGTTGACCGTCCCAGCAAGCGATCGGAGCGCAAGAGGTAGGCGGGTTGCCGCCTGATCGATCAGCTGAATATGACGCAAATGGAGCGAGCCGGTTGCAGTTGCCGCTGGCTTGTTTCATTGGCGATCATCGAAACCGATTTCGGGAAATAGCGCGTCCGTACGCGCCTTTTTTTGTCGCGGAACACCTCAATGTGTGCTAAACTTATGTCTGTTTTCGAGCAGCATGTGTAATCTGCCAAGCTAGGGGAATCCGCTCGTGGAAATAGGCAACGTCCGGCTGGCGAGCATCGAGACCGAGATGCGCCAGTCCTACCTCGATTACGCTATGAGTGTCATCGTGCAGCGGGCGCTGCCGGACGCTCGAGACGGTCTCAAACCGGTCCATCGCCGGGTCCTGTTCGCGATGTCGGAGATGGGGCTTCGCTCGAATACCCGCTACCGCAAGAGCGCCGGCATCGTCGGGGAAGTGCTCAAGAACTATCACCCCCACGGCGATGCCTCCGTCTACGACACCCTCGTCCGCATGGCGCAGGACTTCAACCTCCGCTACCCGCTCGTCGACGGTCAGGGCAACTTCGGCTCGGTCGACGGCGATGGCGCGGCCGCGATGCGGTACACCGAAGCGCGTCTGACCGCGATCTCTGACGAGCTCCTTGCGGATATCGACAAGAACACCGTTGAGTTCATCCCCAACTACGATGCCTCGAGTGAGGAGCCCCGCGTTTTGCCGGCGCGCTTGCCCAACCTGCTCCTGAACGGGAGCACCGGCATCGCCGTCGGCATGGCCACCAACATCCCACCCCACAATCTCAACGAGCTTTGTGACGCAATTACGTTGTTGATCGACAATCCCGAGGCCACCATCGAGGACCTGATGGAGGTCGTCACCGGCCCGGACTTCCCGACAGGAGGAACGATCCTCGGTCGCGAGGGGATCAAGTCCGCCTATGCCACCGGGCGGGGACGGATCGTGGTCCGGGCCAAGGCCTTCGTCGAGGAATCGCCACGCGGCGGCCGTTACCAGATCGTCGTCACCGAGCTGCCCTACCAGGTCAACAAGGCCACCCTGCTGGAGCGCATTGCCGACCAGGTTCGCGAGGGCAAGCTCGACGGCATCAGCGACCTGCGCGACGAATCCGACCGCACCGGCATGCGAGCCATCATCGAGCTGAAGCGTGATGCGCAGCCGATGAAAGTGCTGAACAACCTCTTCAAGCACACCCAGCTCCAATCCAGCTTCGGGGTCAACATGCTGGCCCTGATCGAGCGCGGCACCCAACCTCGGTCGCTGACGCTGAAACGGGCTCTGCAGGAATACATCAGCCACCGCCAGGAGGTCATCACCCGCCGCACCGAGTTCGAGCTGGAGCGCGCCCGCCGGCGGGCCCACGTGCTCGAAGGGCTCAAGATCGCGCTCGATCACATCGACGCGGTGATTGCCACCATCCGTGCCTCGCGCACGACCGATACCGCTCGCGCCAACCTGATGAAGCAGTTCACGCTCACCGAGGTCCAGTCGTCGGCGATTCTGGACATGCGCCTGGCTCGCCTGGCCGGGCTCGAGCGCAAGAAGATCGAGGACGAGCTCAAGGAAGTTCGCGCCGAGATCAAGCGTCTGGAGGCTCTGCTGGCGGATCCGAAGCTGATCCTGAACGTGATCCGCGACGATATGAGCGCCTTGAAAGACAAATATGGCGACGAGCGCCGCACGCGAATCCAGGACATCTCCGGCGCGCTGTCCGAGGAGGATCTGATCCCCGAGGTCGACGTGCTGGTGACGTTGACGACGCGCGGCTATGTCAAGCGCAGCGTCGACGGCGTGTTCAGGACCCAGCATCGCGGGGGCCGAGGCGTGACCGGCGTCACGATGCGTGACGAAGACGCCATCCAGCACATCCTGGCCGCCAACAGTCACGACTGGCTCCTGGTATTCACCAATCGGGGCAAGGTCTACCAGCTGAAAGTCCACGAGCTCCCCGACGCCGGACGCACCGCCAAGGGCGTTCCGATCGTGAACCTCGTCAATATGCAGCCGGACGAGACCGTCACCACCCTGATGAAAGTGCGCGACTACAGCTCTGGCCAGTACCTCTTCTTCACCACCCGGCTGGGGCGGGTCAAGCGCACCGCCCTCGATCAATTCCGGACGGTTCGCTCTTCCGGTCTCATCGCCATCGGACTCGATGCGGAGGACGAGTTGGCCTGGGTGCGGATGACGAGCGGTGAAGACGACGTCATGCTCGTCAGCCAGGGCGGGCAGGCGGTCCGCTTCCGGGAAGAAGTCGTGCGGCCGATGGGCCGGCCGGCCGCCGGCGTGATCGGTATCCGCATGGCCAAGGGAGACCGGGTCATCGCCTCGGAAGCAGTGATCGACGGCAAGGACTTGCTTGTCGTCTCCCAGAAGGGCCTTGGCAAGCGGACCGACACCGACCACTTCATCACCAAGGGACGGGGTGGCAAGGGAGTCACCGCGATGAAGCTCACGACGCGCACCGGCCAGATCGTCGGCGCCGGGATGGTGGACGACGATCACAACCTGACGCTGATGAGCACCTCGGGCAAGGTGATCCGGCTTCCGGTGTCCCAGATCCCGACGATCGGGCGGCAGACCCAGGGTGTGACCCTGATGAAGCTCGACCCCGATGAGATGGTCGCCACCATGACGTTCGCCGAGAGGAAGGACGACGAGGGCGACCCGACCCTGCCTCCGCTGAACGGTCACGGAGACATCTCCAACCTTTCCTGATCTCCCCCGGGACAGGCTTTTCCTATCGCCCCTCGGTCCGGCGGGCACCCCTGGCAGGGGCGCTCGCCGGTCTCGGCCCGCCGGTCTCCTCCTCGACCGCCTGAAAGAATCTGCGGCTGAAGAGCGCCCCAAGGGGGGTCAGGACGGTCAGCAGGGTCGTCAGCGCCAGCAGCAATGCCGCGCTGGCCGGCACGACCGTTCCTCCATCCTGGCCGATGACCGGGCGCTGGCCAAGCATCCAGAGCACGACGAACTGTGCGGCCAGGGCAATGGCTCCCGCCATGGGACGCCAGTTCGCGGGAGCGAGCAGTGCCACGAAGATCCAGACAGCCGCGACCAGGCACGCCTCCCCCAGCATCGACAACGCGGACGTCTCGTCGAGCGAACCGGGAGCGCTCAGGATGGCAGGCACCAGCAGCGCCGCTGGCAGGAACAGGAGCGACCCATTCTCCGGGGCCTGGTCAGACTGATGCGCGGCAAAAAGCCAGAGTCCGAACAACACGACGCAGGTGGCCAGAGTCAGCCACAGCAGCGGTCCCGCTGAACCCCGTGCGATCGCGACGAATGGAACACGCGACGCCGACGCCTGAAGCGCGACTACCGGCATGAGCACGAGTGTCACCAGCAGCGTCATTTGCCAGTACGGTCGGGAATCTGGCCGGTCCATGACGACTGTCAGGCCGATTCCAACCACGAGGGCGAGAACGACGAACCCAATACGAACGGGAGCCGCTCCCGTCGGTAATCGAAGCGCGTCTAGAGCCCCGGTGAGGGAGAGGATCGAGGTCAGGAACAACGGGGCAGAACGCCACGCTGCTTGATTTACGGCCAGTCTCGCGCTCCGGGCCGACGCCGCATGCTGCGCCCTGCTCACTGCTCTCGATCCTGGCCGCGCCGAGCCGGGTCGCGGCCCGACTGGGCCGACCTGTCCCCGCGCGTTTCGGGAGCGACCTGGTTCGCCCGTCTCAGCCCTCCCCCGGCAGCAGCGTGGCGATCGGCACGAGGGTGGCTTCTCTCCCGCGGAAGGAGGCCACGGCGTCGATGTCGCAAAGGGTGAGCATGTCCAACGTCTTCTGCAGACCCGCGCCCACGGTTTGGGCCGCGTGCGAATCGGTTCCAGTCGTGATCAAGCGACCACCCCGATCCGCGTACCAGCGCACCACCGCCGGTCCTGGCATGCTGGTTTTCGGCGTCTGCCGCAGACCTGATGTATTGATCTCGAATCCGACGCCACGCTCGATCATGGCGTCGAAAATCGGCTCCAGACGCTCTCGGTAACGAGCAGGGTCGTAGTCGCGATGCGTTTTCGGCGCATACCGCTTCGGTAGGTCGAGGTGCCCGATCATGTCGAACCACCCGGTCTCGACGGCTTTCTGCACCTGGTCCAGATACGGCAGGAAGACGTCATCCATCGTGCGCGGGCCAAAGTAGTCGGGGAAGATCATCGCGCCATCGGCCGCGTAGTGCACCGACCCGATGACGAAGTCGAACTCGCCGCCATAGTCAGCAACGAATCGTTCGACAACGTCTGTGGTTCCCTCGTTGTAGTCGATCTCGGCTCCGCGCAAGACTGTCAGATCCCCGCTGAACTGGTCGCGGATGCGATCGACCTCGCGCAGGTACTCGTCGGGACGATAGAACCCATAGCCGGGGTCAGCCGGAACGTGATCGACGTGATCCGTGAACGCGATCTCGGTAACGCCCGCCGCAATGGCGGCTCGGCACGAGCTCTCCATCGGGATTGCACAATCGACCGAAAATGTGCTGTGAACGTGATAATCAAACACGGGATCTGGCCCTCTTGACCGACCTGGCGCGCCTGGCGGGCACTATAGCAATCCGCACAGCGCACCCGGTAACCGAATCGACCAGGCGACCAGCCGGCATTGTTACAATCGCCTGCCGCGCGACTGGTTCCGGAGGAGACGGCTTGTGGACGTCGCGGAGTTCTGGGACCAGGTGAGATCGGCGCTGGGGCTGGACGAACCCCAGGCTGCTGAGACGGTCGTCAGAGCGATTCAGGCCATCATCGTCGTTCTGCTCACGGTCGGCATCGCGCACTGGTTGAGCGCCTGGGTCCGGCGAGCCGCAATGGCAGGACGGGTCTACGCCGAAGTAGCGGTACTGGTCAGCCGGGCGACCGCCCTCGCCGTCTTCGCCATAGGCGGCAGCATCGCCCTGGCGATCGTTGGCGTCAGCTCGACCGCCATCGCCGCCGTCCTTGGCGCCGCCACATTTGGTCTCAGTCTCGCCCTGCAGGATGTCGGACGCGGATTCGTCAATGGTGTCTACATTCTCGTCGAGCGGCCCTTTCGCATCGGCGACCATGTTCGGGTTGGCGCCGTGGAAGGTCGCGTCGAAGATGTCGGTGTCCGCTTGACGACGCTGCGAACGGCGTCTGGCGACCGCATCATCGTCCCCAATACCGTCGTCTTTTCGAGCATCATCGAGAACTCATCGGTGGGTACTGTCGACCGGCAAACATACGTGGCATCGGGGATCGAGCTACCGGTTACAGAAATTCAGGGTGCGATTTTCGCCTCCCTGCGAGGTACGCCACACCTCTCGCACCTGGCGCCCGTTGTTGAGGTGATCCGGTCCAGGCCCGACGGCACGGACATCGAAGTTACCGTCGAGCATGATCTTGGCGTCCGGATCGATGACCAGGTGATTGAACGCCTGCGCTCGCTCTTCCCGGAAGCGACCGTGGCCACGAAGACCTCCGCCGGCGCATCGTGACGGAACCCGGGCAGCCACGGCGCGTCGGCGTTCTCGGCGGAACTTTCGATCCGGTTCACAATGGACACTTGTCCATCGCAAATGCCTTGCGCACGGCGCTCGATCTAGAGCGCGTCGTCTGGGTCCCGGCTGGACGCCCCCCGCACAAAACAGGCCAGATCGTCAGCGGCGACCGTGACCGGCTCGCCATGCTCGAGCTCGCTTTAGCCGGTTCGGCGGTCGATCAGATCGACACGATCGATATCGAGCGCTCCGGTCCATCGTACACAGCCGATACGCTCGAAATCCTCGCGCAGCGTTTCGCCCCAGCAGGACTCTTCTTCCTGATGGGCGAGGACTCGCTGCGCGATCTGCCGACCTGGCACGACCCCGAGCGACTGCTACGGGCCGCCGAACTGGCGGTCGCCGCGCGACCCGGAGTCGACGTCGATCTCGAATCCGTTGCGCGTCAGGTTCCGACGGTCCGGGGACGGGTACACCTGGTCCCGACCGAAGAAATTGCCATCTCCTCGTCGGGGATCAGGCGACGCGTGCGAGAAAACCAATCGATCCACGGACTCGTGCCCGCGGCTGTCGAGGCGTACATCCAGGACCACGGGCTTTACACGCAGCCGGCTCCATGAACGGGCCGCGCCATTACAAGAGCCGGCGTTCTCTGGCCACCTCGTCGATCGCCAGTGCCGCCACCCGCACCGTCTCGTCGAGATCGGCTTTCGTGGCAATCAAGGGCGGCGCGAGCTCGAAGGCGGTACCGATCGGACTGGCGATCACCCCATGTTCGTACATGCGTCGCACGACCGCGCGCACCGTATCATCTTCGAACGGGATGCGCGTCTCCTTGTCGGCGGTGAAGTCTACGGCCAGCCACATCCCCTTCCCTCGCACCTGGCCCACGATGGGATGCGGGTCGAGAAACTCCTGCAGGGAATCGAGCAGGTACTCGCCGTTCTGGCGCGCCTGGGCGATGAGTCCGTCTCGCTCTTTGATGGCGATCGCCGTGTTGGCCGCCGCGGCCGCGCCGGCGTGCCCACTAAATGTGTGGACATGCCGAAAAACGGGCAGCGCCTCGATCAGCTCTGGCCGGGCGATCACGGCGCCCATGGGCATGTAGCCGGCGGTGAGTGCTTTCGCCATCGTCAAGATGTCCGGTTTGATTCCGTAGTGCTCGCTGGCGAACCACGCCCCGGTGCGACCGAAGCCGGTGATCACCTCGTCGATGATCAGCAGGACGCCGTAGCGATCGCAGATCTCGCGGACACGTCCGAAATATGCCTCAGATGCGGTCTGCACGCCGTGCGCTTGCATGATCGGCTCGGCGATGAACGCCGCCACGTAGTCAGGGCCTTCGTGCTGAATCTGCCTCTCCAGATAGTCGGCGCAGAAGGCGAAGTAGGCCTCTTCTTCCATGCCGAATGGGTTGCGGTAGCGACTCGGTGCGGGGATCAGGGAGTAGCCGGGAACGCCGGGTTCCGAGATGTGTCGCGTACCGAGCCAGTCCGTGGCGCCGAGCGCGCCCATCGTCGCGCCGTGGTACGCGTTCCAGCGCGAGATGATCTTGTTGGCGCGTGGCTTCCCGGAATGCGCGTGGTACTGCTTCGCGATCTTGATCGCGGCTTCCACCGCTTCGGAGCCACCGGTAACGAAGAGCACTTTTGACAGGCCGTGCGGGGCCAGATCCGCGAGCTTGCCAGCGAGCTCTATCGTCGGCGGCGCCAGATTGGTGACCGTTCCCACATAGTGAAGCTGCTCGAGCTGCTTTCCGACCGCGGCGGCGATCTCGGCGTTGCCATACCCGAGCGAGTTCGCCCGGGTGTGCGAGCTCATCATGTCGAGATATTCCCGGCCGTTGATGTCCATGATCCGTACGCCCTCACCGCGCACGTAGACCGTGGGACCGTCCCGTTGCACGTCTTCCACCGCGGCGAGCGGGAACACGCAATGCTCGAGCGCCTCCGCCACGAGATCGTCTCGCTCAATATCCCCACGTACTCCCTGCATCACTAGCTCCCCAAACGCATACTTCGGCAGCGTTCAACTGACCACGTCTTGGCCGATCCTGATGCTCCAGCCGACATTCGTCAACTGACTGGCTAGCCAGGAATCGTCACAGGTCCTCAGCTATAGCCGCGGTCGTTCCGCCAGATGCCGCGAGGAAATGGCATCCGCCGCGTGCATCCAGACCTGGTACCGGTCCGCTCTACTCGCCGCGCCGTCGCAAACGTTTGACGGGGCATAGGGTTCGCCCCCGAAGTGAACGAATTTGGCAACCCCTTGCGGCGGCCCGGATTGAGGGCAGCATTCAGGAGGTCGCTCCCTCGCTCGTCGAAATTGGCGTAACCACACTCAACTCTGATGATGATTGGACTCGTAAAGGACCACGGCGCTTGTATCACAGCGGCGTATTGCAAGGAATGCCTGACCGCCCGCAAGCAAGTCGCGGTTGAATTGTTCATCAGTGCCGGGTCGGATACCCTCGCATCCCTCCGCGAGGCGGGCAAGGATCCGCCGCACGGCGGGGATGCGGCGCGCAAGCGGGGGAGCGGAACGCCCAGCATGCCCGGGATACAGCGGAGCGGAAAAGGGAGCATGCGGAGGCACCCGCCGAAGCCACGTATGCGCGAGAGATCCTGCCCGGCTGCAGGGGGGTGCCGCTGGGCACCATGATGGAGGCAATGGGACTGTCCTTGCGGTACTGCTAGCTGATTCGACGGGACTCCGGGTGCCGCACCCGCGGCATTGGGGCGCACTGGGCGGGATTCAGTCAATAACTCCCACCGCAGCCCCTGCCAAAGACGCAACGCGGTCTGGCGTCCACCCCGACCGATCAGCCTAACTGGCGGTGGAAGACCGCAATTCCGCCACCAGGCGCTCCAGTGCCGCCGCGACCTCGGCGTCGTCGCTCATGTCCAGATAAAGCCGGGCGCGCACCCGCAGGGGCGGCTCGCACGCCGCGCGCTTGACGTACAGCAGCCGGCGCGCCCCTTCCTCCAGCCCCAGGTGCTCGGCCAGGACGTTCTCCAGCATGCCGAACCGCCCCGCCAAGTAGGCCGGCGTCAGCACCGCCACCGTGCAACGGCTCCGCTCCACCGCCTGAGCCATCTCCTCTAGGATCGGAGCGCCGAGGGCGAAGTCGCGGTGGTCGACGCAGACCCGCAGCCCCGCGGCGTCCAGCGCCGGCACGAGCGTCCGGCGCACCCATGTCTTGTCTGGCTCCTGGTGCCGGTAGCTGACAAAGGCGTCGTAGGCGATGGCGTCGTCGGGCACCTCGTACCTCCAAGTCAGATTGGCAAAGCGGCCGAGGTGACGGCTGGAGCGACATCAGGCACGCCCTCGCCAGGCGGCAAGTCCGGGCAGGTCGCCCGGTAGGGGTCGTCGCGCAGGTACTGGCGCCATTCCTCCTGCTTGAGGTTGCGGTTGGCGATGCCGCAAACCCGAGCTGCCCACGCTTCGACCCCGACCTCCCAGCCATGGAGCTCAAATCGGGTGCGGTCGAGTTCGCCTTGCTCGGCGCGACCCAGCGACAGCAGCTGGTTGCCATCCGGCAGGAAAACGACCTCGGAGATGCCCAGGCCGTATCCGGTGGGCAGGGCGCCCAACTGCCGGGCCGAGGCGATGTCGAACAGAACGATCTTGCCCCACAGGCCCGCCGCAAGCACGCGACCGTCCGGGCTAAAGGCCAGGGTGTGGGCTGCCGAATCGCTGCGGGACTGTAAAGTGACCAACTGTTCATGCCGCGTCACGTCCCACAAGATGATGTTGTTCTTGATCTGGGCCACCGGCGCATTGAAGCGGTTGGTCGAGAGCCCGCTTGACGCCAGCATGGCGCCGTCCGGGCTGAACGCCAAGTCACCGACTAAGTCCGTCTGGGCGTCGAGCGGTTGCCCCAGGCGCCGCCGGCTCGCCACGTCCCAGAGGACGATCAGCCCCCCGCTGCGCGCAGCCAAGGTCCGGCGGTTCGGGCTGAAGGCGAAGGGTGCGCCGGCCTCCTCACTGTCGGCGAACGGTTCGCCCAAGGGCTCGCCCGAACGGACATCCCACAACTCGACTCCATGCTTTCCCGAGGTGACCACGGAGAATCCGTCAACCCCGGACACCACTTGGGGGAATCTGCCCTCTGCGGCACGGAAGCGTGGCTCGAGCGGCCTCCAGGTGACGACGTCCCACACGACGACAACGCCGTCGCGATCTGCGGCGGCCAGCACGACGCCGTCCCGGCCGAATGCCACGGACGTCACCTCGTCGGTGTGATCCGCGAGCGGTCGACCGAGCTGTCGGCCAGATGCAAGGTCCCACAGCTGTACCTCGCCACGCAAGCATGCGTGGCTCGTCGGGTCACGCCTCCCGCAGCCGCCAACGGCGACCACTCGGCCGTCCGTAGCAAACGCCGGCATGTGCCACCGCTCGCCGGACGAGAAGCTGAGGAGGGGCGTCGAGAGCGGAGGTGATGCGGTCGCATCCCACAGGATAACCGTCCCGTCCAAGCTGCCGGTGGCCAACCGGGTGCCGTCCGGGCTGAAGGCGAGGGTGTACGTCGTGTCACGATGCCCGATGAGGGGTGCGCCGAGCGGACGGCCAGCGACCATGTCCCACAGGACGACCTTGCCCTCGTAGCCCACCGAGGCCAACGTCCGCCCGTCCGGCGCGAAGGCAATCCGCTGCACTGCGGAGTCGGCGGTCATCGGCTCGCGCACCGCCTGGCGCGTGGCAAAGTTCCACAGATGGACGCCGCGCCTCACGACGCCTGCAGCCAGGACCCCCCCGTCCGGGCTGAAGGCTAGGCTCAAGACGGGGCCGGGAGGGTCCGTGAGGGGCGGATCGAGCAGCCGACCGATCGCGACGTCCCAGAGGGTGGCCTTGCCGACCGGCTCCGCTATGGAGCCTACCCGCCCGCCCGACGCCAAGAACGCTGCCATCCGGGCTGAACGCGAGGCTGAGCGCAGTGTATTCGTGGCCCGTCAGGGGAGTGCCAATCGGTCGCCCGCTTGCGACGTCCCATAGCAAGATCTGCGGGCCGCTACTCGCGGCCAAGGTCCGGCCGTCGGCGCTGAAGGTCAGGGCATCGACCCAGGAGGGGTGGCCGGCGAGCGGGCCGCCGAGCGGACGACCGTTCGAGAGGTCCCAGAGGCGGACAGCCCCGTTCGAGCAGGCCCACCAGTCCTGCTGGCCGCCGTCGACGCAGTCGGTCGTGGCCAGCGTCTGGCCATCTGCGCTCACGGCGATAGTTGACTGGGCCGGTCGCGTTGATCGGAACAACGACCGGTGTACCCACCGTCCGGCCGGTCGCAGCTTCCCACCGCCGGACCTGCAGCTCCACGCAGCGGCGGTTCATCCCCTCCCCCTCGAACCTGCCGCAGCCGATCGATGTCAACGTCGTCCCATTCGGACCGAATGTCAGCCCGTCGACGCTGTGGGCGTGCCCCCAAGAGGAAACTCTCGAGGTGCGGGTTGGCAAGGCGTACGGCGAGGAGCCCGCTCCGAGACTCGAAGGTGTCGGCGATCCGGCCGGCCTCGTGGGCGAGCAGTAGGGCCAGGTCCGGCTGCTCGCGAGCAAGGTTGGTGGCCTGCGCCGCCAGCTCACGCGACTGAGCGATCCGCGCCTCGCCTTCCGCCCGAGCTCGCTCCCCGGCCAGGGCACGCGCCTGCGCCAGTTCCCGGCGGCTCGCCTCGTCGATAGCTGCTCGGCTGGCCTCAACCAGCGCCTGCAGGTCCGCCCCGAATCCTAGGTCCGCGGCGCCGGGGCCATCCAGCCAGCGCTCGGCCTCGGCCAGCTCCGCCTCGTCCAGCAGCCCGCCGGCGCGGCCCTCCTTCACGCGCTGACGCCACTCCGCGGCCCTGGCCTCCAGCCGCCGCCGGGTCTGCTCCGCCTCCCGGCGCTCGACCAGCCACCCCCGCAGCGTCGGCCACCCCGCTATCAACGCCTCGTGGGCGAGATCGACCGTGCGGTCGGCGCTCCCCACCGCACCGCCGAGGGTCAGCAGCCGGTTGGCTGCGAGGTGTTGAACCGTCGCCGTGACCGCCGCCGGCTCGTCCGCGGCAGAGCCCAGCTCGACGAAGGGCTGCTGTCGACGAGTATCCGCCCGCCCCTCGCCGAACTGGACTAGGCGCAAGAAGATCCGGCGCGCGATGGCCTGTCTGCTCGATGGACAGCTCCGCTAGGACCGCGTCGGCGTGACGGGCCACGGCCACGTGCAGCCCGGTTCGCGGCGGGCCGCCGCCCCCGTGTTCGACGGCTTGCGGCAGCACGAGGGCCTCGTAGGCGCGCATCGGCAGGAACCGCCGCTCCAGCCGCTCCCAGAGGAGAACGAGCGTCTCCTGCACCAGTGGCAGCGCCCCCGGCTCCCCCGCCGCGTCAGTGACCAGACGCTCGACCAGCGACGCTTCGACGTGGACGCGAACCCGCTCGGCCGGGGCGACGACCGCCCGCCGCAGCCCGGCCTTCCCCAGCGGCAGCACCTCCGCCCGGTGGGCCTGGACCCGCGGCCACAGCGGCGAGGCCATCAGCTCCGGGTAGAAGTCCGCGCGGACGGTCAGGACAACGAAGCAGCCGTCGGCATCGACCAGTTGCCCCAGGGCCTCCTGGAACGGCACTACTTCCTGGGCTGGTCCGAGGGTAAACAGTTCTTCGAACTGGTCGACGACCAGCAGCAGCCGCCGCGCCCCCGGCTGGCCTACCAGAGCCGCAGCCACCGATTCCCCCGGCTCGCTTGGGCCTGCGCCGAGCGCGCCGGCGAGCGCGGCCAGCGGGGCATCGCCGGGGCGCACCACGCGGACCAGCCAGCTACCGGGACCGAACAGTCCGCTCGCACGCATCGCTGGGACGAGGCCGGCGAAGACGAGCGACGACTTGCCGGAGCCCGAGGGGCCAATGACGGCGAGGAACGGGTGCTTACGCAGCCGGTGCTGGAGCTCCTCGACTTCCGCCTCACGGCCGTAGAAGAGAGGGGCGTCCGCTTCAGCGAAAGGGCGCATCCCCGGGTAGGGGCAGGGCGGCCCCGGGGCGGGCGGAAGCGGGGGGTGATCAAGGTCGGCCAGGAGCCGCGCCACGGCCGCATCCCGCCCGACAGGGTCAGTGAGATCGAGACCCTGGAGCATCGCCAGCCGTGGCGGGAGGTCGACCGGCTCCAGGAGCAGGGGGACGACCGGCCAAGTGCCGGCCTCCAGTCCGTAGGCCTGGGCCAGGACATCGACAAACGCGGCGTACTCGTCGGCCATGTAGGCCGACGAGAGAACGAGGAGCGTCCGCGCACTCTGCTGCACCGCCCGTTCGAACTCGAGCAGGCGGGGGACACCGGGAGTGAAGGTGGCCCCGGAGTGGACACTCACGCCGGCCTGTTCGAGGGCGTCGAGCAGGTAGCCCTCGACCCACGCACGATCGGGCTCGGCGAATGAGACGAACACGTCATTGTCGGGCGGCTCGACCATGCGGGGAAGATCCCAACCGTTGCTGCTAGGACGACGCCGACCACCCGAGCATCGAGTGTAGTTGCTCTGATCGAGAGTCGGGTTGTAGCACTAGCGTACTAGGGTCGCTAGCGCCGGCGCGTGGAACACGCGGCTAGCCCGAAGAACCGTACCCGAACACGATGTTGGCCGCAGAGGGCGGTAATTGATATGGCGCACCGGCAGCTAGAAAGCCGCACTCCCCCCGCCGGCCGTCACCCCCGGACGCCACTTGTTGCCAAGAGCGGTCAGCCGAGCAGCACCACCTATACAAGCAAACGTTTGACCTGCTCTCGACGCCCTTCCTATACTGCGCGCCGTCGCGGATTCACGGAGGGTTATGTCGTCCCGCATGGCGCGGCACGAATGCGCTCCGGTGCCTTGGAGATCGACGATTGCGGAATCGAACCTGGCTGACCCTGGCATTCATCTTCGTGCTGGCCATCGTTTCCGGCTGGATCTCCCTCCCGGGGTCCGGGTTCGATGTTGCCGGCATTCGGGCCGCGCATCCCGTTCGCCAGGGACTCGATCTGCAAGGCGGTCTCCAGGTCGTCCTCCAGGCGCGCCCGGTCGCGGGCCAGACGCTCGACAGCGGCACGCTGGAAGGCACGCGACAGACGCTCGAGCGGCGAGTGAATGGACTCGGCGTCAGCGAGCCGCTCATTCAGACCCGTGGCAGCGACCAGATCATCGTCGAGCTACCCGGCGTCGATGATCCGCAAGAGGCGGTCGGAATCCTGCAGCAGACCGCGCTGCTCGAGATCATCGACCCGTTGGGACAGTACCTACCGCCCGGAACGGTGGTCAACACCACACTCGGGCCCGCGGAAGACGCTCTCGGCGTCGAGGCAGTCGCTCCTGACGCGACCCCGGGCGCCACTCCAGCCGCCGCAACCCCTGTCCCCGGCGCCAGCGCCCCGACAGGACCAGTCTATGAGACCGTCATCAGTGGCGCGGAGCTCAAGAATGCCTATGTCACGACCGGCAACACGGGGATGAACCAGGTCGTCGGATTCGAGCTGCAGGGCGACGCCGCGAGCAAATTCTTCCAGTACACCAGCAGCCACCTCGGCCAGCCCATGTCGATCGTCATCGACAAGCAGGTCATCTCGTCGCCGACGATCAACGGCGCCATCTCAACGCAGGGGATCATCGAAGGCGTGCCGCCGACCGAGGTTGACGATCTGGTTATCCAGTTGAAGGCGGGCGCCCTGGGGGTTCCGCTGGATGTCGTCCAGAGCCGGACTGTCGGCCCCACCCTCGGTCAGGATTCGATCGAGAAGAGCATCCTGGCCGGAGTGATCGGTCTTGGCATCGTTGGACTCTTCATGATCCTGTATTACCGCTTGCCGGGGCTCATCTCGGTGATTGCGCTCCTGATCTACACCGCGATCGTCTTCGCCATATTCAAGCTCGTTCCGGTCACGCTCACGCTGGCGGGGATCGCGGGGTTCATCCTCTCCATCGGCATGGCCGTCGACGCCAATGTGCTGATCTTCGCCCGCATCAAGGAAGAGATTCACACGGGTCGATCACTCGCCCAGTCGGTCGAGTCCGGGTTCGCCCATGCCTGGCCATCGATTCGTGATTCGAATATCACGACTATGATTACAACCTTCATCCTCTATCTCTTCGGGAACTACACCGGCACCTCAATCATTACCGGGTTCGCGCTGACCCTCTTCATCGGCGTCGTGATCAGCATGTTCACCGCGATCACCGTCACCAGGACCCTGCTGCGCGTACTCGTGGCGCTCAGACCGTCAGATCTCCGGTGGTGGTTTGGGGCGAATATGGCTGAGTCCGCCGCCCCGGCTGTGGCCGCTCAATAGGCATCCCGCAAGGGCAAGGAGACTCCGAAGCCATGACGCGACTGGCGAGCAAGCGTAAGTTGTGGTTCACCATCTCGCTTCTGGTCATTATTCCCGGTCTCATCTCGTTGATCTTCTCTGGACTCAAGCTCGGTATCGATTTCACCGGTGGCACTCTCTGGGAGGTGCGGTTTGCGCAACCGGCCACCGCGCTGGAGATCGAGTCCGCGCTGCGGGCGGCTGGAGTGGAGACCGCCATCGTCCAGCGCTCCGGACCGGCCAACGACGAGACATTCCTGATCCGCATGCCGGAGGTCACCGAAGGCTCCACGCGGAAGACCGAGCTCGCCAAAGCGCTCGAAACCTCAGTCGGCCCGTTCACCGAGCGCGAGTACGCGACGGTCGGCGGCGCACTCTCGACCCAGATTCGCAACCGGGCCATCCTGGCGGTAGCACTCGCCTCCGTCGGCATCCTTCTCTACATGGCCTACGCCTTTCGCAATACGCAACGGCCGCTCCTCTATGGCAGCTCGGCGCTGGTGGCGATGCTGCACGACGTGCTGATCGTTCTGGGGGTGTTCTCGATCCTCGGCTTGCTCTTCAACGTCCAGATCGACGCGCTCTTCATCACCGCGTTGCTGACCGTGATCGGGTTCAGCGTCCATGACACCATCGTGGTGTTCGACCGCATCCGCGAGAATCTGGCGAAGCATCCTGATGAATCGTTCGAGGCCATCGTCGATTACTCCCTCGCGCAAACGGTCGTCCGCTCCCTGAACACTTCGCTGACCGTGATATTTACGCTCCTGGCGCTGGTGCTCTTTGGCGGCGGCTCGACCCGCTTGTTTGTCCTGGCGCTGCTGATCGGGATCATCAGCGGCACCTACTCCTCGATCTTCAATGCGAGCCAGCTGCTCGTCGCCTGGGAAAACGGCGAGATTCAACGTTTTTTCCGGCGGTTCACCCGCCCCGGAACGGAACCAGCGTTGCCCGCCGCCTGAGCGGCGCAGCCAGACACTTCGGCACATCTTCCACGTGGTAGACTCGGCATCCGCGTGTGTCTCGATGGTGCGGCCTCGACGCCCGGTGGGCGTGCGACGGTCGCCGGTGCGCGCCGGCCGCGGTCATTCCGGGGACGTCTGAAGGAATTGCGCCTCGCTGGAGAGCCCAGCGAGCCGGTAAGGTGCCTCCTCGCCAGCGTGCGGTGGGAGGGTCGGAGGAGGGGGTCTTGGAAGCTCGAGAGCTCTATTCGCTGCCGGTGCTGATCTGCGGCGTGGCGGCCATCATTTTCGCGGCCTGGCTCGCCAGGGACGTTCTCTCTCGAGACTCCGGCACCACCGCCATGCAGGACATCGCCAATCGCATCTACATCGGTGCGGTCGCCTTCCTGCGGCGGCAATATTCAACGATTGCGATCCTCGCCATCCTCGTCGCTGTCATCATCGGCCTGGTCGTCGGCTTTTTCGAGAACGAGTACCAGGCCACTCGAGGCATCATCACCTCGTTTGCCTTCCTCTTCGGCGCGCTTCTCTCTGGCATCTCGGGCTATACCGGAATGTACATCGCGGTACGATCCAATATCCGCACCGCATCGGCCGCCCGGCGCAGTCTGGGCGAGGCGCTTACGGTCGCGCTGCGCGGCGGCGCCGTTTCCGGCTTTCTCGTCGTCGCGCTCGGTTTGCTCGGCGTGCTCATCATGTACTGGGTGGTCTATCCGCTCGTCCAGAGCACGATGCCAGCCGAGGCCGAGACGCCATTCTGGATCGTCGGCTTCGCCTTCGGCGCCTCCTTCGTGGCGCTCTTCGCCCAGCTTGGCGGCGGCATCTACACCAAAGCGGCCGATGTCGGCGCCGACCTCGTCGGCAAGGTCGAGGCCGGCATCCCGGAGGATGACCCTCGTAACCCAGCGGTGATTGCCGACCTCGTCGGGGACAACGTCGGCGACTGCGCCGGTCGTGGCGCCGACATCTTCGAGTCGTCCGTGGCTGAGATCATCGGCGCCATGATCCTGGGCGCCACGCTCTTTACCGCGGCTATGGGCACGCAGAATCCACAGTCCATTAGCTACGTCTTCTTTCCACTGGTCCTCGGCGCGCTCGGCGCGATCGCTTCCATGGTCGGCATCGTCTCGGTGCGCCCGGCCGCGACGCCGAGAGACCCGATGGACGAGCTGAACAAGGGGTTCTACGTCACCGCGGTCCTGTCCATCTTCGCTTTGATTCTGGCCACCTTCTGGATGCTGCCGTACGGCAAGGTCGAGTACCTGATCTGCGGCATCATCGGCATTGTCACCTCCTTCGTCTTCGTCTGGGTCACGCAGTACTACACGAGTGGTCGCTACCGTCCTGTGAAGGACATCATGGAGGCGTCCCGGACAGGTCCAGCGACCAACATCATCTCGGGCATCTCGGTCGGGTTCGAGACGACCGGCGCGGCGGCGCTCGTTATCGCCGCCGCGCTGCTCTCCTCGTATTACGTCGGCGAGCGGGTCCAGAACGTCTTTCCGGTCGACACCGGGTTCTTCCGCTCCGCCGGGATTTACGGCACCGCGGTCGCCACGATGGGCATGCTCATGTCCGCGGCCTACATCCTGGCCATGGACACGTTCGGCCCGATCACAGACAACGCCGGCGGCATCGTCGAGATGAGCGACCAACCGGACGCCGTGCGCGACACGACAGACGCGCTGGACTCCGCCGGGAACACCACCAAGGCACTGACCAAGGGCTACGCCATCGGCACGGCTGCGCTGGCGGCGTTTCTCCTCTTCTCTGCCTACCTGCAGGAAGTCGCGCGCTTCGGTGGCGAGTCGATGCAGGCTCAGATCGTCGACCTGGCCAATCCGCGAGTCTTCGTCGGAGGCTTGATCGGCGCCGCACTGGTCTTCGTCTTCGCCTCACTGGCGATGCGGGCCGTCGGTCGCGCCGCCTCTGCCATGATCGAGGAAGTTCGCCGCCAGTTCCGGGCTGATCCCGGAATCATGGCCGGCACGTCGACTCCCGACTACACATCCTGTGTTGACATCGCAGTCCGCGCTTCACTGCGGGAGATGATCGCCCCCGGTCTGCTCGCGGTCGCTGTGCCGATTCTTGTCGGGCTCATCCTGCGCTGGGAGGGCGCCGCCGGAATGCTGATGATTGGGACGATCGCCGGAATCCTCCTTGCCAACGTCCTCAACAACGGCGGCGGCGCGTGGGACAACGCGAAGAAGATGATCGAAGCCGGGCTGTTGCAGGACGCAGGTGGGAACGTGCTCGGTAAGGGCACGGACGTCCATGCCGCCTCAGTCGTCGGCGACACCGTCGGCGATCCCTGGAAGGACACTGCCGGTCCGTCGATCCACGTGCTGATCAAGCTGATGGCGACGATTACGCTGGTCATGGCACCGCTGTTCATTTGACGAGTCGTAGGTCGTGAGTCGTAAGTCGTGAGTCCTGAAGCGAGAGACGTGACGGACCACGGGGCGGCGCTTCAGGGTGACGCGACGAGTCATACGGCTCACGACTCTCCACCTCCGGCTGACGGCTCGCGGATCGCCGTCATTGGCGGCGGCATCACCGGGCTGACCGCCGCCCTCCGCCTGGCGCAACACGGGCATCAGGTCACCCTCTGGGAGCGTGGAGAGCGGCTCGGCGGACAAGCCAACGCCTTCCCGGTTGCGGGCACGGCGATCGAACGCTTCTACCATCATCTCTTCCAGAGCGATCGTGAGATCGTCGCCCTGGCGGAGGAGATTGGCATCGGCGATCGCCTGGTCTGGCTTCCCTCGAACGTCGGCTACTTCGCGGACGGGCGCATCTGGCCCCTGAACGGCGCTCTCGACCTGCTCCGCCTGGGGTTTCTGCCGATCCACGACCGCATCCGCGTCGGACTGGTCACCGCCTATCTCCAGCGCGTACGCGACTGGAAGCGCTTTGAAACAGTCACTGCCGCATCCTGGCTGCGCCGGGCGCTGGGGTCCCGCGCCTACGACCGCACCTTCGGCGCGCAGCTGCGGGCGAAGTTCGGGCGCTATCACGATCAGGTGGCCATGGTCTGGTTTTGGGGCAAGATCTGGTTGCGGACGACATCGAGACGATCGCCGCTTGAAGGCGAGCGCCTTGGCTACTTTCAGGGCAGCTTCAACGTCCTGATCGACGCCCTGGCTTGCGCCGCCCGAACCGCGGGAGCTGAGCTGGTCACCGGCGATGGACCAGCCGAGTTGAGACCACGTGACGGTGGCTGGGACGTCGTCCTCGACAGCGGCGTGGTCCCCGTCGACGCCGTCGTCGTCACCACGCCGTCACCCGTTCTGGCACGCCTGGTTCCCAGTCTCCCCGAGCCGTATCGAGAGAAACTCGGCGGATTGGAGTATGAGGCGGCCGTCGTCGCCTTGCTTCAACTGACGCGACCCCTCTCCGACATCTACTGGCTCAATGTCGCGGACGACGATCTGCCATTTACGGGGGTCATCGAGCACACCAACTTCATCTCCCCCGAGGAGTACGGCGGAAAACGGTTCGTCTACCTATCGAAGTACCTGGAGCCGGACCATCCCTACTTTTCGATGCCGGACGATCAGCTGATCGACGCCTACGTTCCATTCCTGCAGCGTATCAATCCCGAATTCGATCGTTCCTGGATCGAACGATCCTGGGTCTTTCGCGAACGGTCGGCTCAGCCGATCATTCCCCTCAACTACGGCCAGCGCATTCCGGCTCATCGTACCGGGCTGCCCGGACTTTACCTGGCCAACACGACCCAGATTTATCCGGAAGACCGTGGCACGAACTACAGCGTGCGCCTCGGGAATCAGATTGCCGCGCTCGTCGCCGACGACCTCGCTAGCGAACCCGTTCGAGATTGACGGCGGAGCGACGATGACCCCGGCGCGCATCCCGCGTCTCGAGCTCCAGGACATCGTCTCGACCTACGAGGAGGCTGGCCAACGTCTCATCGCCCTCGATGGACTGAGCCTGACCGTTGGCACGGCGGAATTCGTGGCGCTGGTCGGGCCCTCGGGATCGGGTAAGAGCACTCTGCTCGACATCGTCGCCGGGCTCATCACCCAGGACAGCGGCGCCGTTCGACTGGATGGTGAGGCGACCACCGCGAAGCAACGACTTGGCCAATCGGCCTACATGCAGCAGCGAGATTTGCTGCTACCCTGGCGAACCACCACCGGCAACGCCGCGTTGGGGCTCGAGGCGTCGGGGGTATCCCGTTCAGTAGCCGAGCACATGGCGGCTGCCGAGCTCTGGCGTTTTGGACTCGATGGCTTTGGCAACGCCTATCCGGCCCAGCTCTCGGGCGGCATGCGCCAGCGCGCGGCGTTTCTGCGCACCATCCTGCCGCGCAAGGAACTCGTGCTCTTCGATGAACCGTTCGGCGCGCTCGACGCCTTGACTCGCTCGGAACTGCAGGCCTGGCTGGCTGGTTTGTGGGAGCAAGAGCGATCGTCGGTGCTGCTTGTGACGCACGATGTCGAAGAAGCCGTTTTTCTGGCGGACCGGGTGATCGTCCTCACGCCACGACCGGGCCGCGTCGCATTTGAATTGACGATCTCGTTGCCGCGCCCCCGGACACGCGCCATGATCGCGTCGCCGGAATTCATCCGGGACCGTGCCACCCTGCTCCAGGCGCTAGGACTGTTAAGCGAGCCGCTTCCATGACCCTGGGCGGCCTCCAACGGCAAGCGGGCTGGGTTTTGCCGCTCCTCTTGATCGCCTTGGTCGTGGGCGTCTGGGAAATCGTGGTTCGTCTCTCGGGGGTACCGTTGTGGCTCCTGCCGGCGCCGAGCGACGTCGTGCGATCCCTGGTCGAGGATCGAGACATCCTGCTGCCGAACGCTTTGGTAACGTTCACCGAGGTCCTGATCGGGTTCGCTTGCGCGGTGATCGCCGGTGTGGGGCTGGGCATAGTGGTCTACCGTTCGCCGACGCTCTACCGGGCGCTCTACCCGATCATCATCGCCAGCCAGACCATCCCGATCCCCGCGCTGGCGCCGCTGCTCCTCGTCTCGCTGGGGTACGGTCTCGGGCCCAAGGTGATCGTCACCGCCCTCGTTGGATTCTTCCCGATCGTGGTCAACACCGTCGAAGGTCTGCACTCGACCGACCGCGACGTGGTCAATCTCTTGCGCTCCTTTGGCGCTTCCCGGGGAAAGGTCTTCCGGCTGGCGGAATTCCCGTCGAGCTTGCCCTCGATCTTCGCGGGCGCCAGGATCGCCGTTGCGATCTGCGTCATCGGCGCGGTCTTTGGCGAGCTCGTCGGCGCCAGAGCCGGTCTCGGCTATCTGATGATCCGCGCCATCGCGCAGTTCGAAACACCACGCATGGTGGCCGCGATCGTGTTGCTCTCCGTGATGAGCACGAGCCTGTTCGCTTTGGTCGGCCTCGTCGAGCGAGCGGTGCTCCCGTGGCGCAGATACTCCACCATGAGCCGCTCGTAGCCCCGAGTCATTCGCCCAAAGCCGACGGGACCGCTCCGCTGGGCGACTGCCATACGCCTGGTTTGACTGCCACGTGCAGCGCCACCGTGCCCAGGCCGAGTCGCAGGTAGCGCACGTGGGAGAACCCAGCCTCGAGCATCATCTCGCCCAGCGTGTCGGCATCCGGGAACGCCGCCGCGGAAGCGGGCAGATAGCGGTAGGCATCCCGGTCGCCGCTGAGCAGGCCGCCAACGATCGGCACGACCCGAGCGAAGTACCAGTCGAAAACAGCCCGCAACACCGGCGCCCGGAGCGGCGTCGTTTCCAGACAAACCAGCGTTCCGGTAGGCCGCAGCACCCGCGCCATTTCGCGCAATGCCGCCGGGTAGCTGGGCATGTTGCGCAGTCCGAACGCCACCGTCACGGCGTCGAACGACACATCCGGAAATGGCAGCGCCATCGCGTCGCCCTCGACCCAGGCGATGCGCCGGTCGCGAACCGCCGCGCCTTCTTTGCGGATCGCCGCATCCAGCATCGCCGCGGAGTAGTCGAGCCCAACTACGTCGGCGCCCGCGTCGCGAAGCGCGAGGGCAAGGTCGCCGGTACCCGTCGCCACATCGAGGACCCGCGTCTGGGTCCGGTTGCGACCGCGAAGCGCCTCGCGCACCGCCAGGCGCCGCCAGGCGAGGTCCCGGCCACCGGTCATCAGCCGGTTCATGAGGTCGTACCGTGGCACGATGCGATCGAACATCTCCCGCACGTCAGCGCGGGATCTGATCGCTCCCTGGGTCGCCACCGGGCGGGGGTCTCGCTTCACAGGATGATTCCGGCCCCGAGAGTCATGGCGAACCACAGGCAGAGCCGGGCTGTCCCGCCTAGTACCGGGTTCAACGCCCGGCCGCTAACGTGCCAGACCCGCCAGACCAGGAGGGTCGCCAGGGGAGCTGTCGTCAAGGACAGAAGCGGACCCGGCCGGGTCATCTCCAATGCCCACATCACGAGCGGCATGGCGTAGGCCATCGCGATCAACGCCGTGTACTCCCAACGTGTGGCTCCCCTTCCGATGCGGACGGCCAGCGTGCGCTTTCCCGCTACGCGGTCGGTATCGATGTCGCGCAAGTTGTTGACGACGAGGATGGCGGTGACCAGGCAACCCATCGAGATCGATGCGAGGAGCGCCAGCCGCGTGATGTGCTGCGTCATGACAAAGACCGTACCCGCCACGGCCACGGGACCGAAGAAGACGAAGACGAAGATCTCTCCCAGTCCCAGGTAGCCGAACGGCTTCGGCCCCGCGGTGTAGGTCACGGCAGCCGCGATGGCAAGCAGGCCGAGCACCGCCAGGACCGGCCCACCGCGCCAGACGAGATAGAGACCGGGGACCGCCGCCGCTAGCAAGACCGCCGCCGTCGCCAAGACGATCTGCCGGGGCGGGATGAGACCGCCCTGCGTCACACGCAGCGGGCCTAGGCGATCTGCCGTATCGGCACCGCGCCGGAAATCGGCCACGTCGTTGGCCAGGTTCGCCCCGACTTGCAGGAGCAGCGCCACAGCGAATGCGGCGAGCGCGGCAACGAGATCGAATCCGCCCTCCGCCCGCGCCACGGCGCAGCCAACCAGAACCGGCGAGATCGCGGCCGGAAGCGTCTTTGGCCGAACGGCGAGTAGCCATGCAGAGAGGGGTGCGACGGTTGCAGGTGAATTCATGGTGGTCGACATGCGGACGATGGTACTGCGTCCGTCCTCCTGGCACGCGACCGGCACGGAGGCCGAACATTATGGTATGATTAGCGAGCTTGGGGATGTTTGGTTTCGACAGGGTCGTATGTCAGGTAGGTGCGTGCCGAGGCGCCCGAGGCCTCGTAAAAACGGGCAACCAAGAGCTGCGGAATCTGATTTCGCTTTCGCTGCCTAAGTCACTGACCTCTAGGTAGCGCGTCTGTCCGGACCTCCGCCTTCCGGGACCGGGTACAGGCGTCACTCAGGAAGGATGCGGTGACCTAGTCCGCCGAAGCGCGGTCACCCAAGACAGTTCGGCTCACCACAGCGGGATCCCGTCGGTAGGAGACCGCGGTGGCACATAAAATGCCGACTACGCACGTAGGATGCTACCGGCCAGCGGTTCTGGACGGGGGTTCGAATCCCCCCATCTCCACCAATTGCGTGACGGCCCGCCACTCGCGACTTGCAGTGGCGGGTCGTTTGCGTTGTGCCGATCTTCCCCAGGACATGTTCCGAAGTGGCCGGCTTCTTGCTTTTCAGTGCGGCCAGAAGGCCTGGTCCTCGTCTGGCATGGCGGAGCGTCTCGTCGTCGCCAGCGCCACAGGTACTCCAGGTTCGTTTATCCGAGGATAGGTTCGGAACATGGCCGGCGCCGTCTCGCTGAGCTTGAAAACGATCGATACATCGCCCGGCGGCCGGATGGAGCTCGGGAAGCGATTGCGAGCGAGCCTGCCTCGGTCGGACCACGCCGACTACGTGCCTTCACCGGCACGCCCGGACCCAATCGCACAGTTACGGCAGTCCCATCGCCGCCGCAGCACGCACCTCGTTTCCATCCGGTATGGCCGCATGGCTCGCTCGCCGTTCGCGTTCATGCGTGGCTCGGCGGCCATCATGGCGCTCGATCTCGCGACCACACCGACAACCGGGTTGCTCGTTCAGCTCTGCGGTGATGCCCATATCGGCAATTTTGGCGGCTACGCCACCGCCGAGCGATCGCTTGTGTTCGATCTCAACGATTTTGACGAAACGCTGCCCGGTCCCTGGGAGTGGGACGTGAAGCGGCTCGCCGTCAGTGTGACCCTGCTTGGCCGTGAAAATGGACTGAAGGCTGCCACCTGCCGTCAGGCGGTCTGCGCCATGTCGCGGGCGTACCGCACGCGGATGCGGGAGCTCAGCGACAAACCATATCTCGATATCTGGTTCACGCCGACGCGCGCTGAAGCCGCGGTCGATGCCTCGGGGGATGATTCCTCACTTCTCGAGAAAGCACTCCACGATGGGCTGCATCGCACCAATCTCGCGACGCTGCCAAAGCTCACCGACGAGCGGAACGGCCGACGGCGCTTTCGGGACGATCCACCAACCGTGACTCGTCGTGCGGACCGGCTGCGCCGGGATCTCGGCGAGGTGCTGGCGATCTATCGCCGCTCACTGACCATTGATCGGCGCCTCTTCCTGGATCGGTACACCGTCGCCGACGTCGCCCGCAAAGTGGTGGGTGTCAGCAGCGTCGGGCTTGGATCCTATGTCCTGCTGCTGGAAGGTCCCGGCTCTGATGATCCGCTCTTCCTCCAGCTCAAGGAGGCGCCACCGTCCGTACTCGAGGCGCACTTGACCAAGAGCCCATTCCCACACAATGGCCAGCGGGTCGTAGCTGGACAGCGCATCATGCAGGCTGCCAGCGATCCGCTCCTCGGGTGGACGCAACTCGGCGGACGCGATTTCTATGTGCGCCAACTGCGGGACATGAAAGCCACGATTCCGATCGAGCGGTTCGATGCCGACGGGCTCGCGGACTACGTGGTGCTCTGCGCCAGCGTGCTGGCCCGCGCTCACGCCTGCTCGGGCGATGGAGCGCAGATTGCCGGATACCTGGGGCGCGGCGACCAATTCGACAGCGCCATGGCCAGGTACGCGGAATCCTACGCTGACCAGGTCGAACAGGATCACCAGGCGCTGCTGGCGGCCATAGCCGACGGCAAGGTGCGGGCCACAGTCGAGGACGATTGACGACCGCTCAGGTGGTTGAACCCGAAACCGGGGTCCCTTCGGTCGTCGCGGCGCCTGCGACGACTTCACGCTCGAGAATCTCCAGATCACCCGTCATCGTCCGGTGCACTGGACACTTCCCCGCGATCTCGATCAGGCGCGCCCGCTGGTCTTCATCGAGATTGCCTTGCAGCGAAATCTCCTGGACGATCCGCTCGGCTTTCGTGCGAATCAGCTCACCACCGATCTCTTCGCTGACGACCACTCGCTCGTGATTGGCGCGGACTGACACGCCATCGACCGGCCAGCCCTTGCGCCGGGCATAGAGCAGGATCGTGAGCACGGTGCAATGCCCGAGGGCCGCCAGCAAGAGCTCATAGGGATTCGGTCCCAGACCGTTGCCGCCCGAATCGACCGGTTCGTCACCGATCAGCGCCAGGTCTCCGGTATCGATCCGCGTCTGGTAGGTCGTCCCTGGCACATGGGTGACGGTTACCGATGCCACGAGCGGCCTCTCCTCGACGCGGTCTGTGCGAAATGCATATGGATCATCGGCGCTTGACGCCCTCGATTTTTGGTCGAAACAGCCACTGATCGGCGATGTCGCCGTTGCCGAGATGTCTTGTAACGATCTCGGAAATCGCCGTCTTGTCGACAAGGTTGTAGAAGACCGGCCCCGGATAGACATTCAATGAGGGGCCATAGTCGCAACGGTTGCGGCAGGTGGTGGCCAGGATCTCCACTCGATCAGAAAGCCCCGCCTCTTGCACCGCCCGCTCCAGAATCGGCATCAGGCTCCGGCTGCCGCGCTCGGTGCAGTTCGGTCCGAAGCAGAGGTGGACCCGATACTCGCGAGCCGCCGACCCAGCCGCTGCTGGCAGCTCATCCTCCGGCAACACCAGCCCCCACGGGAACCGCGCCGCGATGGCGTCACGGATCAAGCGGTAATCGTCCTCGCCGATTTCGTGCAGGTTGCCCTGAAAGGCGAGGGTCCAGTTGGCCGCCGGCCACTTCGCGACATAGGCCATTTGCCGAGCGATCGGCTCCGCCGGGACGGCGTCCGCCAAGGGCAATACGATCTCCGGCGCAATCTCGACCCGGAACGGATAGTCCTCCGCCGCTTTCTCGGGATCACCGCTCTCCCAGATGCGCTCGTGGCTCTCGAAGTACGGGGATGTGATGGTGGCAATTCCGGCGAAAGCCTTGCGGCCGGTCAGGTAGTAGACGATCGTGTCTCCCGGCTTCATTCGCTCCGCCTTCTTGCGGTGACGTGATTTGAAGCCCTGGACGGTGAAGCCGTGCTCCGCCGTGCGCGCGAAGTTGTCGGGTGACCCGACGACGATCCAGTACGTCGGCATGGTTTGGTCAGTCATCCGGCTGTGGCTCCTTTTGCATCGGTTGCACGCGCAGCAGATGCGATGCAGGGGGCGACATGAGGAGTATGTCACGCGCCGTCCAGCAGACGCCTTTGTCGTGTCGGAGAGGGCCTCTGCCCGAGTGCATCATTCAGGCAAGGAATCGCGATTTTCCGGGATTTTCCATGCCGCGAACCCGGTACTATTGACATATCTCACGCCGGCCCCGGCGCACCTGGCAGACCGAATGGTGGGAACCATCGTGGATCGCGAAACGCTGGTCGAAAAGCTGCGGAATATCGTCGGCGGAGACGCGGTCTTCTCGCGACCGGCCGACCTGCTCGTCTACGAGTACGACGGTAGCGTCGACGGTGCTGTCGAGACCGCCGCGCCAAGCGCCGTCGCCCTGCCGACGACAGCGCAGCAGGTGGCGGAGATCGTCGTCCTGGCTCGCCAGGCTGGGCTGCCAGTGGTCGCCCGCGGGGCAGGCACAGGTCTCTCCGGTGGGGCTGTCCCACAGCAGGGCGGGATCATCATCAGCTTGACCCGCATGAATCGCGTCCTCGAGATCGACCGTGAAGACCGCACCGCGCTGGTCGAGCCCGGGGTCATCAACCTGGAGCTGTCGGAAGAGACCCTCGGGCATGGGTTCTTCTTCGCGCCCGATCCATCGAGCCAGAAAGCCTGCACCATCGGCGGGAACGTCGCCGAAAATTCCGGCGGGCCACACTGCCTCAAGTACGGCGTGACCACGAATCACATTCTTGGTCTGGAGATCGTCCTGCCTGACGGGCGCATTGTCTGGACCGGCGGCCGCTCGACCGGCCACTCCGGCTACGACCTCACGGGGGCCATGGTCGGGTCTGAAGGCATGCTCGGCATCGTTACCAAGGCATTGGTTCGGTTGACGCCGTCGCCCGAGGCCACGCTCGTCCTGCTCGCGCCATTTCCCGACATCGAGTCGGCGTCCCACGCCACGTCTCGCATCATCGCCGCCGGGATCGTGCCCGCCGCGTTGGAGATGATGGACAACCTCACCATCCAGGCTGTCGAACCGGCCTATCACGCCGGCTACCCCATGGATGCGGGTGCGGTGCTCCTGATCGAGATCGATGGTGTTGCCGACGATGTCCGCGGCACCGGCGAAGAGATCGTGGCCATCTGCACCGAGTCGGGCGCGACCGAGGTGCGTTCCGCAACGGAGCGAGCCGAGCGCGACCTCCTCTGGAAGGGTCGCAAGATGGCCCTCGGCGCCATGGGCCGCCTCGCCCCGAACTACTACCTGCACGACACGGTCGTGCCGCGCTCCAAACTGCCGGCCACACTGCGCCGCGTCGAGGAGATCTCGCGCGACTTCGACCTGCCGATCGCCAATGTCTTTCACGCCGGTGACGGCAATCTCCATCCGCTGATGCTCTTCGATCGCCGGGTCGGCGGCGCGACGGAACGGGTGCTCGAGGCGAGCAAGGAGATCATCACCTACTGCGTCGAGGTCGGCGGCGCCCTCTCCGGAGAGCATGGGATCGGAACCGAGAAGCGCGGCTACATGACCCTGGTCTACACCGCCGACGATCTCGCGGCGATGGCGGGCCTCAAGAACAGCTTCGATCCCGCCGGGATGTTCAACCCGGAGAAGGTCTTTCCGAAGGGCTACATGTGTGGAGAGGTGCGCGCCCTGCGCATGCAGGCGATGGCCCAGAAGCTCGGTATCCATGCCCTTTAGCGAGTCGGACGTCGGAGGTCGGACGTCGCGAGGCCCGAATTGTCTCCATCGACGGCGTCGCCGTCTCCGATTTCCTGGTTCCCGGCAATGCGCAAGAGACAGCAGAGATCCTCGCCGAGGCCGCCGCTCGTGGCCACGCGGTCAGCCCGGTCGGGGGCGGCACCGCGTTGAACCTGGGAAATCCGCCGGAACGCGTCGACTGCGTCCTTTCGACCGAACGCCTGGCCGGTATCATCGACTACGAGCCGACCGATCTTGTCATATCGGTAGGCGCCGGGGCCCGGTTTGGCGACGTTCAGGCGGTCCTGGCCGAGCATGGGCAGCGTCTGCCGCTCGATCCTCCTGGCGGAGCGGACGCGACGATCGGCGGGCTCATCGCTACTGGTCGCTGGGGACCGCTTCGCTACAGTGCCGGGACGCTGCGAGATCTCTTGATTGGGATCGCGGTCGCGCACCCGAGCGGCACCGTCTCCAAGGCCGGTGGCATGGTCGTCAAGAATGTCTCCGGCTACGACATGCCGCGGCTCTACCTCGGCTCCCTGGGCACCCTCGGGGTCGTGGTTTCCGCCAATTTCAAGGTGCTCCCTCGCCCACGCGCCGAGGCGACGGTCATTGCTGCCTACGACGGTCCGGCGGCGGCCTTCGCCATGGCGACCGCCTTGCGTGACGGCCGCGAACCTGTCGCGGCACTCGAGGTGGCGGTCCTGGAGGGAGCGTGGCAGCTGGTGACGCGCATCGAAGGGCGCGACGAAACGGTCGCCGCGGTCGCCGGTCGCATCGGCGCGATGATGGGCGGAGACGTCACCCGCCTCGACGGGTCGGTGAGCGCCGATTGGTGGGCTTCCTACGTCGCGAAGCAGCAGGTCGCCGGCGACGAGAATGCGGTGCTGGTCCGCTGCGGCGTGCGCCCGAAAGAGACGGCGATTCTCGCCACCGGCATGGCGGCCGCGCTGAACGCGATTGGTGTTGCAACACCGTACCTGGCCGCGTCACCGGGGCTGGGCACGGTGGTGGCCCGGCTCGACCTCGGCAGCGAGGGATCGTCCGGTCTGCTTGCTGACGTGCAAGGCATCCTGCTCGGTCTCGCCGAAACCGTGACGATCCTGGCCGCGCCGCCTTCGTGGAAACAGGGTATCGACGTCTGGGGACGACTCCCTGAAGGATTCGATGTGATGCGGTCGCTGCGGGCCCAATTCGATCCGGAGCGCACCATCAATCCCGGCAGGTTCGCCGGTTTTCTGTAGTCCACACCAGTGGTGGCGAGGTCGTCGCCTGTCCGGAGGTATTCCCGTTCATGGCAGTGGCGATTGAAACAGACGCGAATCTCATGCGTCTTGGTGGGTTTTCGGGGCCGGATGTCCCCGAGGACGATTTGTTGCGTGCCTGCGTCCATTGCGGCATGTGCTTGTCATCGTGCCCGACGTACCGGCTCACTGGCCAGGAGATGTCCTCTCCCCGGGGACGCCTCTGGCTGATGCGCGCGGTCGCCGACGAGCGACTTGATCTTCTCGACCCACTCTTCGACGAGCAGATGTACCAATGCCTCAACTGCCGTGCCTGCGAGGCGGTCTGCCCATCCGGCGTGCACTACGGTCCGCTGGTCGAAGCGTCTCGCGCCCAGCTAGAGCAGCACCGGCCGCGACCACTACGCGACCGCGCGTTGCGCCGATTTGGGCTCGAATGGCTCTTCGCCGATAGCCGCCGGCTGCGCCTCCTGGTGCGCATGCTTCGCCTCTCCGAAAAGAGCGGCATGACGGCGCTGACGCGCAAGAGCGGGCTGCTGAAGCTGGTGAAGATGGACGAGCTGCAGACGCTCACGCCCGAGATCTCGCGCCGCCCGATTGTTCCCGGGAACGAACGCTGGTCGGCCGATCCGGTTCGGAACGAGCCACGCTCCGCGCGACTCTTCAACGGCTGCATCATGGGGACCGTATTTGCCAACACCAACCGCGCCGCGGCCCGCGTCATAGCCAGAAACGGCTCCGACGTCGACGTCCCGCTCGAGCAGCAATGTTGCGGCGCGCTCCACGTCCACGCCGGGATGATGGAAGAGGCACGCAATCTCGCCCGCAAGAACATCGATGCCTTCGAGCGCTCCAGCAATGACCCCATCATCGTCACCGCCGCAGGCTGCGGCGCTGCCCTCAAGGAATATGGGTATCTCCTGAAGGAGGACCCCGACTATGCCGAGCGCGCGCAGCGGTTCAGCGATCGCGTACGCGATTTCACCGAATATCTCGGAGAGCAGGAGCTCGTGCCTCCCACCAGAGCCATCCGGCGCACGGTCACCTACCAGGAGCCATGTCACCTCGTCCATGCCCAGCGCATCAGCCGCGAGCCACGCGACCTGATGAACGCGATCCCCGGTCTCGAGCTGGCTGAGATGAAAGAAAGCTCACTCTGCTGCGGCAGCGCCGGCATCTACAACATTATTCGCGAGGAGATGGCGAATGAGCTCGGCGACCGCAAAGCGCTCCATGCCATGGAGACACCGGCGACGGAGGTCATCACCGCCAATCCGGGCTGCCAGATGCAGGTACGGGCTTCCCTGCGCCGCAACGGCAGCAACGTCAAAGTCCGTCACATCGCCGAGCTGCTCGACGAAGCATACGGTGGAGCGAAGACGAAGCGCTCCATTGTCGGCCGCGCAGCCCGCTAACCCACCGCTAGCTCCTCGAGCCGATCGATATCGTCGCGTATTACCGCCAGGCTCGACCGCCAGAACCCGGGGTCACGCAGGTCGATGTCGAACCTGGCGGCCAGATCGGCGGCGCTCGCTCGCCCGGTTGCCGCCAGGAGCGCGTCGTAGCGATCCGGGAACGTGGCCGGCTCGTTCCGGTAGATCGCGTACAGACCAAGCCCGAAGAGGAGTCCGAACAAATAGGGGTAGTTGTAGTACGAGAAGTCTGAGCTGTAGTAATGCCCTTTGACGGCCCACATGTACGGGTGCCGCTCCTCATTGGTCAGCGCGTCGCCGTACGTTGCTGCCTGTGCGGCGAGCATCAGCCGATTCAGCTCCGCTATAGATAGCTCCCGCTCGCGGCGGCCAGCGAACAGCGACCGTTCGAAATCGAAGCGGCTGAGAATATCGACGACCACCTGGCAGGCGCCCTGAGCTGACTGCTCCAGGATGTAGATCCTCTCCCCCGGTTCGGCATCGACCAGCGCGGCCTCCTTGACGAGCGTCTCGCAAAAGGTGCTTGCCGTTTCCGCCAGAATCATCGGTGTCCGTCGTTGCAAGGGGGTAAGTCCGGCCTCGTTCAGGTTGTGGTAGGCGTGGCCGAGCTCGTGGGCGAGCGTCGTGACGCCGTCATAGCCCGGTGAGTAATTGGCGAGGATGCGCGATTCGTCGCCAACGAGCCGCATGCAGTACGCGCCTCCCACCTTGCCCGGTCGCGGGCCGGCGTCGATCCAGTGCTCGGCAAAGGCTCGCCTCGCCAGCCCCCGCAGCCGGTCGCTGTAGGCCCCGAACTGCTCTTCGATGAACCTGGTCGCTTCCGGCCAGGTCCACGTTCGCCCCGCATCGCCTACCGGAGCGAACAGGTCGTACCAGGCGAGCTCGGTGGTCCCGAGCAGTCTCGCCTTCAGCCGGAGATAGCGCCGGAAGTCCGGGAATGCGGCGCGCGCCTCCTCGACCATCACGTCGAGGATGTCGCGGTCGATGGCGCCCCAGAAGAGGGATTCGTCGAGCGGATCCGCCCAATTCCGTCTGGCGGCGAGCGTGAGCACCTGACCTTTGACGCCATTGAGCGCGGCCGCGATGGGGAGAGCATGTGCCTCCCAGGCGCCGAGCTCCGCCCGCCATGCGCGATGACGCAGATCGCGGTCCGGTTCGGTCGCCAGATTGCGGATGGCGCTCATGGGGAGGGTTTGCTCGCGGCCTTCGACCTCGACCCTGGCGGTGATCTGCGACGTGAGATTGTCGTGGAGCTTGGCCCAGGCGGCCCCCGAGGAGGGAGACAGCTCCGCCGCGAGTGCCTCCGCCTCCTCGCTCATCAGATGCCGTGCCGCCGCATGCAGCTGACGCAACGGGAATGCGTGTTCGGCGCCTACGGTCGAGCGCCCGACAACCTCTTCAATGGGCAGGGTTCCCACCCAGGCGGTGAAGCGCGTTTCCAGCTTGTCGAGCGCCACGGCGCGCTCCTGGAACTGGCTATATCGGGCCTGCGCTGCTTCATTGCGGGAGTCCGTAGAGATGGACCCGTACAGGTACGAGCCCATCGAATCGAGCCGCTGCACAACGTCGTTCAGCGCGTTCAGCACCCGCTCGAAATCGGCCAGGGGCGCGGGACTCGCCGACGCTGAGGAGACACCAACTTCGTCAAAGAGCTTGACCAGATCATCGATGCCGCTCACAAGGCGATCGAACCCTTCGGCAAACTCCGGAGAGTCGAGACCTGGAAAGAGCGCGCTCAAATCCCAGCGCGGCAGCTCGTTTGTCTCAACGGCGCTCGCCGTGTCCGTCAGGGTTTTTCTTGGCATGGGCCATCGGTTCCTTTCTCGCGGCTCGCCCAGATGGCGGCCGCTGAAGGGTAGACGACCGGCACGCTCCGTGCCTGACAGTCACCGTCTCGAGCGGTCTATGTACGGACAGCTTGACACAGACCCGGCTATTCCGTAGATTCTGGTAAACAACTGAAGAGTGCTGCCTTATCCAGATGGGTGGAGGGAATCGGCCCTGTGAAGCCCGGCAGCCTGCGGTCAGTTGACCGCAAGGTGCCAAATCCGGCAGAGCGATCTGCGAGATAAGGGAACGGCGTGAAGACGCACCCCTGCCTCGGCGGGGGTTTCTTTGTGAGCCAGCTGTCCCTTCCGTCGAAACCTGGAGATAGCAGACCGGGCACGGACCCGGTCACGATGGGAGACCACCAGCAGATGGTCGAAGGGCCACACGCCATCCAACGCGAGGAGCAACCGGGCGACCGAGCCCGGCTGCGGGTCGTCCGCCGGCGCGGCGAGGCCACGCCCGCGCTCGATGGCCCTCGCCTTTCGATGGAGATTGAGTCGCTCGATCTGGAGCTCGGCGGCCGCATCGAAGCGGTCACTGTCGCCTACCGTACCTGGGGACGCTTGAACGCCGCGGGCGACAACGCGGTCCTCGTCCTGCACGCGCTCACCGGCGATAGCCTCGCGGCTGGTCCCGGCGGTTGGTGGGACCCCCTCATCGGGCCCGGGCGGGCGCTCGATACGGACCAGGCGTTCGTCATCTGCGCCAACGTTCTGGGTGGCTGCCAGGGCACAACCGGACCGGCATCCGATGACCCACTCACCGACCGCCCCTACGGCATGCGATTCCCGCTCATTACCGTTGGCGACATGGTCAACACTCAGCGAGCACTCGTGGAACGACTCGGTGTGCGCAAGCTCGTCGCCATCGGTGGCTCCCTCGGTGGCTTCCAGGCGCTGGAGTGGGCGACCCGACATCCGGAGCTGGTGTCGGGGGTCGTTCCGGTCGCGGCGACCGGGGCACTCGACGCGCAGGGTGTGGCGATGGATGAGATTGGCCGTCGCGCGATCATGGCCGATCCCGATTGGCGCGGCGGGTCGTATGCGGCGGAGGGTGTTTTCCCGTCGCGCGGGTTGGCCATAGCGCGCATGGTCGGCATGGTGACCTACCACTCGAAGGAGAGCATGGACCTTCGCTTCGGCCGCAACCCGGCGACCCGCCCGGTGCTCTATCCCTCGTTCGGCCCGACCTTTGACGTCGAGGGCTACCTCCATTACCACGGCGATGCTCTCACGAAGCGGTTCGACGCCAACAGCTATCTCTACCTGACGCGCGCCTTTGGCCTCTACGACGTGGGTCGGGACGGCGGGGAGGATGAGTGGCTGCGCCGCATCGAAGCCCCGGTTTCACTCGTCGGCATTCGCTCCGACTGGCTCTTCCCTCCTGGCCCGATACGCGCGCTTGGCGATCGACTACGTGGGCTGGGCAAGGATGTCGAGTACCACGAGCTCGACTCACCGCACGGCCACGACGCATTTCTCAAGGAGTGGCAACAGATGACCGAGGCCATTGGTCCCTTTGTCGGCGCCCGCGTCTCCGGGTCCAGCGAGCGATGAATCTCGCCGGTTACGCGCTGCGGCCGCCCCGTGGACCCAAGGACGCCATGTCGCCGGGTCTGAATCGCGAGTCCGGAACCGTCATCAGTTCGAACGTGAAGAAGGAGTAGCAGCCGTGAGTGACAGCGAAATCGCAGCGCTCCGCGAGACCGAGGTCGTCCCTACCCAACAGGGGTTCGAGACGCTCGCCCTTCATGCGGGACAGGACGTCGATCCGGTCACGAAGTCGCGGGCGGTGCCGATCTACCAGACCACGTCGTACGTATTCGAAAGCCCGGAGCACGCCGCCAGCCTCTTCGGCCTGCAGGCGTTCGGCAATATCTACACCCGGATCATGAATCCGACTACAGACGTGCTCGAAAAGCGCGTCGCGGCCCTGGAGGGTGGCGTCGGGGCACTCGCCACGTCGTCAGGTCAAGCGGCGCAAACCCTCGCTATTCTGAATATCGCCAATTCCGGCGACGAGATCGTCTCGACGACCAGTCTCTACGGTGGCACCTACAACCAGTTCGAGCACACGTTGCCGAAAATGGGGATCAAGGTTCACTTCTGTGAGCCGACGCCAGATGGGGTGCGCAAGGCGATAACGCCGAAGACAAAGCTGGTCTACTCAGAGACGGTCGGGAATCCCGATCTGCTGACCCTTGATATCCAGGGCGTCGCCGATGAAGCGCACTCCGCGGGCGTACCCCTGATGATCGACAATACCTTGCCCACGCCCTACCTCGTGCGGCCACTCGAGCACGGGGCGGACATCGTGGTCCACTCGCTGACAAAGTTCCTCGGCGGTCATGGCACGTCGATCGGCGGCATCATCGTCGACGGTGGGTCGTTCGACTGGAAAGCATCGGGCAAGTTCCCCGGCTTCACTGAGCCCGATCCGAGCTATCACGGACTGGTCTTTACCGATGTCTTCAACGTCGAGAACTTCGGCGCCAACATCGCCTATATCATCAAAGCTCGGGTCCAGGGTCAGCGTGACATCGGGGCGTCAATCAGTCCTTTCAATTCGTTCCTCTTTCTGCAAGGGATCGAGACGTTGCCGCTGCGCATGGAGCGGCACAGCCAGAACGCCATGGTCGTTGCCCGCTTCCTCACCGAGCATCCGAAGATCGACTGGGTGAACTACCCGGGTCTCCCCGGACACCCCGCCTACGAGCGAGCGACCAGGTACCACCGCAACGGGCTGTTTGGCGCCATTCTCGGTTTCGGGATCAAGGGCGGGCTCGAGGCCGGGCGGCGTTTCATCGAGAACGTCCAGCTCTTCTCGCACCTGGCGAACGTCGGCGACGCGAAGTCGCTGGTGATTCATCCCGCGACGACCACCCACTCCCAGCTCGACGAGAACGCCCAGGCCGCGACCGGCGTCACCCCCGACTACGTGCGCCTGTCGGTCGGTCTGGAAACTGCCAGCGATCTGGTTGCCGACCTCGACCAGGCGCTAGCCAAGGCGTAGCGGAGAGCAGTAAAAGCAATGGAGCCGGGGCGATGCCCCGGCTCCATTGCTTTTCCGATGCTTGAGTGCCGGCGTTGACCGTTATGTCGATTCCTCGAGGGAGGTCTTCGCGGCGCCAGACGCCGCCGTAGCGGGACTCTCCGTAGCCACCGGCTTCGGTGAGCGGTCCCCAGCCGGTACGATCCACTCTCCCCTGAACCATTGCCGCTGCCAGGGGATGGCGACGCGATTCTTGTGCTGGGAGAAATCGACCAGGTACAGGGGAATGCCGTAGGTGCTGCGCGGGTCGATCCCGATGATGGTACCGGTGGCGCCGTCGAACCGCGCCTCCGGCCAGGTCGTATAGAGCACGCTGATACCCGGAATACCGCGCTTGCTCACGCCGCGCGGCATCGCCACCGTTACTTCATCGCCAAAGTCGAACACGATCGACTCACCTCGTCCCCATCACACGTCGCCGCGCCAAGTATAGCCAGCGCTCAGCGGCGGGCTTCAGGCGCGGCGCTCCCTCCGCACGTCAGCGGTTCCGGCGGACCAGACCTCGGTGTAGAGCTCCGCAAGCTGAACCTGGAGCGCGATTGGCAGCCCATCAAACCGTGTCCGGGCTCGCTCCGGCATCTCCAGCCGCAGCGCCCATACTTGCCGGGCCTGGAGACGATTCATGGCATCGCCGTCCATGGCTGTGGCGCTCCAGCGCCGGCATGCCTCCGCGATCTCGCCGTCATCCAGGGAAAGGAGGCGCTCGACCACGAAGCGAATGCCTTCGTCCGTCTCCGCGTTGTCAGACCGCTCGGAGCGGGATCGAGACGACAGGGGTATCAACCGCGCGCGGTGATTGCCGGCGTCACGTTCACTCCAGCTTTCGGCCCCGTGCCGCGTCATCGACCGCGCCGCCTGAGGCTGCCGCGTCAAGACGACCCCGGCGAAGATGATCGCGATGCCGAGGGCCATCGTCAGGTAGAGATATTCGGGTCTCCCGAACCGGGTCAGCGTCCCGCCCAGCGCCACGGTTATGGTCCCGATGGCGATGAGGACGCATCCGGCCGCTCGCTGACCCGAGCCGCTCGCGGCTCTCAACTTCCAGGCGGAGTAGAGCGCGCCGCCGGCAAGCACGATCGTGCCGCACGCATTGATCGTGGCGGCGAGGGCAACAAGGAATGGTCCGCGCTCCAGCGCCTGCCAACCCACCGCTGGTAATCGCGCCGGGTCGACAGGCGCGGACCAGACGGCCGTTACAGCCACGGCGACAACCAACAAGGCAACGCCGGGTGTGATCGCGGGCATGCGACGCGGCAGCAAGAGATAGAGCTCGCCCAGAGCCAGCACGCCAACCACGAGCACGGCGCCGGCGAGGTAGTAGACCCGCGCCAGGGCTGGTGTCCAACCGATCGCGGCCCCCACGACCTCGCAGACGGCTGCCGCTGTAAAGAGCAGGAACGCGACAGCCCAGATCGCGCGTTCGGAGCTAGGGCGTCTCAGTGCGTCCCAGCCGACGAACGCGGCGCAGAGGGCCGCGATCAGTGCGGTCGCGGCGGGTAACGCAATCACCAACTGCACCCTGAGGCTCGATCTGCAATCATGCCGCCGAGTCTACCGCCGGGACTGAGGAGGCGACGATGCTGTTCATGGTGATCGAGCGGTTCAGACCGGGCACGGTTCCGGACATCTACCGCCGCTTGCGAGACGAAGGACGTTCGCTACCGAAGGGACTCACCTACGAAGGAAGCTGGATCGAAGCGGGATTTGGCCGCTGTTTCCAGCTGATGGCCTGTGACGACGCGCGCCTGCTCCAGGAGTGGGTGCTGAGCTGGGGCGATCTCTTCGAAGCCGAGATCGTCCCGGTCGTGCCATCGGCGGAGACGCGAGAGGTCGTCCGCCCGTTCCTAGGGTGATGGGGTGATTACTCGCTCCGCTCGTGGTGATAGGGTGGTTGTTCGCTGCGCTCACGGTGGCAGGGTGGCAGGGAATCGTTCGTCCTGCCGACCCTGCCACCCCGCGACCCAGCCACCCATCACCCCCACAGGTACCCCAGGCAGGATTCGAACCTGCGACCTGCCGCTTAGAAGGCGGATGCTCTGTCCCCTGAGCTACTGGGGCAGGTGTGCACCTGAAAGTATAGAGGTTAGCGTCAGCGGGATTGAACGAATCAGCCTTCGCCCGCCGCGACCGCGGACAAGACCGCCTGGGCCTCGGCGACGGCTCGCTCCTGGGACAGCGTGCGGCCCTCTTCCCAGGCCGCCTGATACTCAGTCTCCCCAAGTCGTTGTCGCTGCTCGGCCATGATTCGCGCCTGGATAGCATCGACGCTGGGACGCAGGTCCCGTTGCATCGACTGCTGAATCGCGGCGGCCGAGCCGAACAGCCTGACGGCCTGAGCCGCGTCTCCCTTCGCGGCGGCCAGGTTGCCAGCGCCGAGAAGTGCCCAACTGATGCGGTCAGGTGCCTCGAGATCCATCGCCAAGGAGAGAGACTCAGCAAACAACGTCGCCGCCCCGACGGCGTCGCCATTCAGCTCGGTCATGTACGCTGCGTCACCGCTCGCGTCCATGACTGATGCGACATCGCCCAGGACCCGGAATCGGTCGCTCGCCTCCTCTGAGCCGCGCCGAAGCCTGGTCATAGTCTCCCTGTGCGAACGCCAGCGTGCCGCTCAGACCAACGACATCAGCGACGCTACGGGGATTCCCGCTGCGGTCGGCGACGGCGCGGCTCTCGGTGAGCAAAGATTCAGCGTCCTCAAACTCATCGAGATCGATGGCCACGCTGGCCAGGTTTCGGAGGAGACGCGCCTCTCCAATCAGGTCGCCAGCTTCTCTGAACAAGGCAAGCGCTTCCTGGTAGAGCGCGCGCGTTTCGTCGAGGCGTCCCAACCTGTGGTTGAAGGAGCCGGCCGCGGCAACCGCGCGGGCCCGGGTCTGAGGCGGCACCCCGTCGGCCGGCCGCTCCAGGAAGGCCGTGAGCCACCGGCTCCCTTCGGCAAATGGTGCCCGCCGGAGCCAGTAGAACCGCATCGCCACCGAAAGTCGCAACCCCTCATCGATGCGGTTCTGATCCAGGAGCCAGCCCAGAGTAGCCGTGATGTTCGGACCGTCAGCGGCCAACCGGTCGAGCAACTCCACCTGGTTCGCGCGGACGAATTCGGGCTCGGCCGCTTCCGCGAAGTCGAGATAGAACGCGGCATGCCGCTCCCGGATCGCGGCATCCTCACCGGCTTCAGTCAGCCGATCGACGGCGAATTCCCGGATCGTCTCCAGCATCCGGAAGCGTGCCTCGGATTCCGTCTCATCCAGACGCACGAGACTCATCTCGACCAACGAGGTGAGTCCTCCCAGGACATCGAGCTTCCCCTCGGGATTGGCAACGGCCTCTGCCGCCTCCATCGTCCACCCGCCGACGAACACACCCAGCCGCCGGAAGAGCTGGCACTCATCCGGCCCCAGGAGGTCGTAACTCCAGGCAATCGTGTCGCGCAGCGTTCTCTGCCGTTCCGGAGCATCCCGCCGGCCTCCCGTGAGCAACGGCAGCCGCCGCTCCAACCGGCTCAGCAATGCCGCGGGAGGGAGGACCTTGATTCTGGCAGCCGCCAGCTCGATCGCCAATGGCAACCCGTCAAGGCGGGCGCAAATCTCCGCGACAATGGGAGCGATCGCGTCCGTGAGCTCGAAATCCGGCCGCACCGCCCTGGCGCGGTCGACAAAGAGGGCCACCGCCTCGTTGCTGGCGAGCGCGGCCGCGTTCGTCCGCTGGCTCTGTTCCGGGAGACGGAGTGTCGGCACCAGGTACTCATGCTCGCCTTGAACCCGAAGCGGCGCGCGGCTGGTGACCAGCAGATCGACCTCCGATCCACCCAACAGCTCGGCGACGACCCCCGCGGAACCAAGCAGGTGCTCGAAATTGTCGAGAATCAGCAGGGTTCCCCGGTCGGCAAGGGAGCCATGGATCTGCTGGACCAGCGACCCGGCAGTGACCTCTCGCAAGCCAAGTGCCCTGCCGATCGTGGACAAGACCTGAGCCGGATCACGCAACGTGGAGAGATCGACGAAAACAGCGCCGCCGGCGAACGACGACGCTAGTCGCTCGCCGACCTGAATAGCCAGGCGCGTCTTACCGATCCCACCCGGTCCGGTCAGCGTGACGAGGTGAACGTTCGGCGCGGCCACCAGCTCCGCGATTGCCGAGATCTGCTCCTCGCGGCCCAGGAAGGGCGTCAGCTCGGGCGGGAAATTCCGGGTTTGCTGCTCGGAAGCAACCGGCAGGTCGACGTCCCGCGGCAGGTCCGGATGGACGAGAACGAAGACGCGTTCGGCACGCTTGATGTCGCGGAGGCGCATTTCGCCGAGCTCTCGCAGACTTGCTTCCGCTGGCAATCCATCCTGTGCCAGTTGTTCGACTGCCTCGGTGAGCAGGATCTGCCCGCCCCGCGCCATGCCGAGCAGCCGCGACAGACGGTTGAGCGGAGCGGCCAGATAATCCCCGTCGCGCGGTTCGGCCTCGCCGGCGTGGATCGCCATACAGGCGCGCAGCGGTCCCAACGCTTCCGGCCAGGGCTCGCCCAGAAGCGCGCGCTGGGCCGTCAGGGCCGCGCTGATAGCGGCCGGAGCCGTCGGGAAGGCGGACTGCGTTCCGTCCCCGACGGTCTTGAAGAGGACTCCGCCGTGAGCGTTGACGGCGTCGCGCAACAGCGACAGATGTCGCGCCAGCGCCGACATCATGGCGCTTCCGTCGCGCTCCCACAGGGAGCTGCTGTTCTCCACGTCGGTGAAGAGAAACGCGACAGTGCCGCGCGGCATCTCGGCCAAGTTCAATCTCCGGAGTACAGCACTTTGGCGCAATGACGTGGATTGTCGCATGCGAGTCGCGGGACACGGCTTTCCAGGCCGCAAGTCCCGAAACTGTCCCGAAGTGCAACGGAGTTCAGAGAGTGTCTACTGAACGGCTGTCGTGCCGTAGCGTGCGGTAGACGGTCGGGCAGGATACGGAGAACAGCAATGAGGGGTCCCCTGCGAACACCAGGGTGGACGGATACCGCACTCACGGACGCAGCAGTTGCCGCACCCGTGCGGTCTCTCGCGTCAGGTGGTCGCGCTCCGGCACGCTGATCGCGGCGCGGGAGGCCTCGGCATACAGCTCGGCGGCGTGCTCGAGGTCGCCAGCGCGCTCGTGCAGGTATGCCTGCACCGCGGCGTAACGGGGCAGGTCGGGGCTCACGTCAGCCAGCGCCGCCAGGCCGGCCCGCGGTCCGTCGGCTTCCCCGACCGCCACCGCGCGGTTGAGCCGCACCACCGGGCTGTCGGTGAGGAACAGCAGTTCGTCGTACCACTCCACGATCTGCGGCCAGTCCGTCTCGGATGTCGTCCGGGCGTCCGCGTGCAGGGCGGCGATCGCCGCCTGTGCCTGGTATTCACCCAGTCGGTCGCGGGCCAGCGCGGCCTGCAGAATCGTCACCCCCTCAGTGATCAGGCCGGTATCCCAGCGCGATCGGTCCTGCTCACCAAGCGGCACCAGGCGACCTCTCGGGCCGGTGCGAGACGCGCGGCGCGCATGGTGCAGCAGCATGAGCGCGAGCAGCCCCGCGACCTCGGGCTCGTCGGTCAAGGCGACGAGCTGGCGGGTGAGGCGGATCGCTTCGGCCGCCAGGTCGACGTTTCCGCTGTATCCCTCGTTGAAGACGAGGTAGAGCACGCGCAGCACCGTCCCCAGATCGCCGGGCTGGTCGAGCGGCAGCCCCGCGATCCGCCGCTTGGCCCGGCTGATCCGCTGCGCCATGGTCGCCTCGGGGACGAGGTAAGCCGTCGCGATCTGCCGCGTCGTCAGGCCACCGACCGCGCGCAGCGTCAAGGCGACAGCCGAGGTCCGCGGCAGAGCGGGGTGCGCACACAGGAAGTAGAGCCGCAGCGTGTCGTCCGTGGCGGGCACTGGACCGGAGGGAGGCTCGACCTCCACGGTAAGTTCCCGCCTCCGCCGTGACGCCTCGGCGCGGGCAGCGTCGAGGAACCTGCGCCACGCGACCGCGATGAGCCATGCCTTCGCATCGCGTGGTGGATCATCCGGCCAGGTTTCCAGCGCCCGGATCAGGGCCTCCTGCACGGCATCCTCGGCCGACGCGAAGTCGGCTCCGCGCCGGACCAGGACACCGATCACCGCGGGCACGAGCCCCCGCAGCAGCGACTCGTTCACTCGGTGATTGTGGTCGACTCAGTGAGAAACGGTCGCACCTCAAGCCATTCGTGGATCGGCTCGCCTCCGGCTCCGGGGGCGGCGGAGAGATCCCCAGCCAGCTGGACCGCGCGATCCCAGGACTCCACGTCGATGACCATCCAGCCGGCGATGAGGTCCTTGGTCTCGGCGAACGGACCATCGGTTACCGGCGGGCGCCCCTCGCCGTCATACCGCACGAACGCGCCGTCGGGCGCCAGTGCTTGGCCATCGACGAACTCACCCGTCTCCTCCAAGCGGGCTGCGAAATCGCGCATGTACTGCATGTGCGCGTCAACCTCCTCCGGTGTCCATTGGTCCATCGGTGCGTCGTTGACCGCTGCCGGCGCGCCTCGGTAATGCTTGAGCAGCAGGTACTTGGCCATCATATTCTCCTTCGTGCGGTCCGGCCCATTGTGGCCGTGTTCACTCCAGGGACGGAGCCGCGCACGGATTCTCGACATCCCACCGCGATAATTTCTGGCGGACTTCGATGTAACCACGCACTCCCAGGCACCGCTCCGACCTCGCGCAAGAGGATCCGCGTGCGGAACGCGAGTGGGATCGCTTAGGTTGGCCGTGGGTCGGCCGCAACGCACCGTTAGCTGAGTTGCTCGGCCAGCGCGACGATGATCCCCGCGGGGCCGCGGAGGTAGCAGAGCCGATAGCTGTCCTCGTACTGCGCCAGCTCGCCAAGGAGTTCGGCGCCATGAGTGCGCAGGCGGGCAACGACGTCGTCGATGTCGTCGACAGCGAACATGACCCGATGCAGGCCCAGCGTGTTGGGTGGCGGGTTCTCTGGCTCGGCGCTGACCGCCGCGGGAGTGTGGTACTTCGTCAGCTCCAGCCGGCCGTGTCCGTCCGGGGTCCGCATCATCGCGATGTCGCTCCGGACGTCGTCGAGTCCGACAGTGCGGTCTGCCCAACCGCCTTCGATCTGCGCCTTGCCTTCCAGCTCCATGCCGAGTTCGACGAAGAACGCCAATGCAGCCTCAAGGTCGTCGACGACGATGCCGACGTTGTCCATCCGCTGAATGGTCATGGTGGCTCTCCTTCTTCCTCACGCGGGCCGTCGTGGCCGCTCGTGTCACTGGGACGGGGCCAGCGCCACATTGTCGACACTCGACACGACAACTTCCCCAGCCCGCTCCCGCTCTACCCGGCAGTGGCCGGCAACGCGGTCAGGCGGCGAGGCGAATCGACTCAGACGGAGCCACGCGGATCGCCCGCCTGGGCCAGACACCAGCTCGCCATCCTGTCCGCCCGGTCGATCCAGACGTCCCCCAGATCGATGGCATAGTCGAGCAGCCACGCCAGCGCCCGAGAGGGACCGGGTCGGCCGGAGACGAAGGGATGAAGCGTGAGGCACATCATCCCGCCCTCGTCGCGCAAGACGTCGAGGTCCTCGCGCCAGATCTCGAACGCCTGCTGGGGCGGGAGCACGGTATCGACAAAGAACGTGTAGTCATCGAACCATCGGGAAGGAGGGAATTGCACCAGCGGCGGAAGCGCTGTATTCGGCTGAATGAGGTACGGCACATCGCCCGCGGGCTCGTCCATCACCCACAGCAGGCCCAGTTCCTGGGCCAGCCGGTGCGTTGCTTCGTCGTAGCGCCAGCTCGCCGTCTTGTGCCCGACGGGAGTCATTCCCGAAATACGCTTCAGGGTTTGCAGTGACCGCTGCATGTCGGCGCGCTGTTCATCGGGGGTCATCCGGTTGTACGGGCGGTGATCCCAGGAGTGCAGGGCGATCTCATGACCCGCCGCCACGGCGGCGCGCACATGCAGCGGCTGGTCCTCCGCGGCGCGTCCCACCCAACAAAATGTCGCCAGGGTCTCGCGGTCACCAAGCACCGAAAGCAGACGCTCAGTGCCTCGCGGGTCATAGGCCGTCTGCGAGATCCAGTACATGTCGTCCGGCCGGAAATTGGCTTCGCCGTAGCGACCGTCGACGTCGATCGTCACCGAGAGCGCGCAGCGGTACCCCGGCGGCCACCGCTCGGCCATTCCCGGTCCCGGGTCAACCACTCGCGCTGGCCCTCAGGTCTGCACGTGCGAGGTCCGCGATCGCCGCGGCGAGTCCTTCCACTTCTTCTTCGGTGTTCCACCAGCCGATTGACGCTCGCGCCGAGACCGTACATGGCGCGGTCTCGACGTAGCGGATGGTGTAGCCACGGTCGTAGAGCTGAGCGGTGACCTCCTGTGGAGAGAGATTCGCAATGGTGAAATTCACGAGTCCCGCCATAGGCTCGCCCGGCGTGATGACCGTGACACCATCGATGCTCGTCAGCCGGCGCCGGAAATCAGCGCCCAGCGTGGCGACGCGGTCGTACGCCCAGTCGAGACCGACCTCGTCGCGCAGCCAGCGCAGCGCGGTCTCTTGGGCTGCTATCGCCGGGCTATAGAACTCGCCGACCTCATATCGCTTGGCGCCCTCCGCGGGGATAAAATAGCCGCTCGGCTCGAACTGCCCGTAACGGGCGTAGGTCGGCGCAATATCGGCAAAGCGAGCTCGTCGCACGTAGAGGAGACCGGTCCCTTCCGGACCGCAGAGCCACTTTTGACCGGCCATCGCGTAGGCGTCGATGCCCATGGCGTGTAGATCCACCGGCACCTGACCGGCGGACTGCGCTCCGTCGACGATGACCATCAGCTCGTGACGCCGGGCGAGCTCGCTGATCTCACGCAGGGGAAGCACGGCTCCCGTTGACCAGAGGACATGCGAGATGGCGATCGCCCGCGTGCGGGAGGTGATTCGATCGGCGAGAGCCTCGACTACCCCCGACCCACCGTCGCCGACATTCGCGTACCGGGTGACGACCCCAAACCGGCGAGCGAGGAGCGCAAGCGGCAACATCAGCCCGGGGTGCTCTTCGAAGGTGGTGATCACTTCATCGCCGGCACTCCAGGTCATCCCCATCAGCGCCGTGCCCAGTCCTTCCGTGGCGCTGTGGGTGAGGGCGATCTCGTCGGCGTCAGCGCCAAAGACAGTCGCCGCCATGGCCGCGAAACGGCGGTTCCGGTCGCGGTTCTCCATGTAGGTGCCCGGTACGATGCGTCCCTGCTCCAGCTCGCGGCGAGCGGCCGCATCAGCGGCTTCGAAAGCCACGATCGGAATCGGGCCGTTCGAGCCGGTATTGAAGTAGCCGGTGCTCTGCACCGCGGGCAGCTGCGCCCGCAATGTGTCGACTTTCGCGTCCGTTGCCCTTGCGGTTACCACAGCCATCGTTCGATCGATCTCCTCGCTGCCGCTCGTCTACCGCTGGTCCGCCGCCGCCAACGCCCGGTCCAGGTCGGCGATGATGTCTTCGACGTCCTCGATGCCGACGGACAGGCGGACCAGACCGTCCGATATTCCGATCTTCGCCCGCTCCTCTGCGGGCACCGCGCGATGCGAGGATATGGTCGGATAGAGCACCAGACTGTAGACGTCGCCGAGCGTCGTCGCCGGCACGATGAGCCGCAATGCCTCGAAGAAGCGGAACACGTCGTCGCGGCCGGCATCGCGGACGTCGAACGAGATCATCCCGCCGCGCTCGCTCCGATTGAACATCGACTCCGCTGCGCCGAGATCCTGGAGCCCGGGGTAGTTGACGCGTGAGACGCGAGGATCATGCGCGAGCCAGGTCGCAACGGCTGCCGCGTTGTCACTCTGTTGTTTCATCCGCAGGGGGAGCGTCTTGAGCCCGCGCAGTGTCAGCCACGACTCGAATGGTCCGGCCACCGATCCGATCAGCTTGTTGATCTCGCGCAGCGCGGCGGCGCGCTCGGCCGTGGTTGCGATGACCCCGCCGGTGACATCACCATGCCCGCCGAGATACTTGGTGGTCGAGTGGATGACCGAATCGACGCCGAGCGCCGCGGGATTCACCAGCCAGGGTGTCGCGAAGGTGTTGTCGACCGCGACCCTGGCGTCATGCCGATGCGCCAGCGCGGCGACCTCTCGCAAATTCGCGACCCGCAAGAGTGGGTTCGATATCGTTTCGGCATAGACCAGCGCGGGTCGCGCCGAGTCCAGCGCCCGCTCGAGGGCATCGAGATCGAGCAGGTCGACGAACATCGTCTCGATGCCAAGGCTGGGGAGCAGCCTGTTGAGGATGGCATAGGTAGCGCCGTAGACGTCCGGCGCGGCGACGATTCGCTGCCCGGCGCGGACGTCGAGGAGCATCGCCGCGTAGACCGCCCCCATCCCGGATGCAAACGCGACCGCGTCTTCCGTCCCTTCCAGGGATGCGATCGCGGACTCCAGGGCGCTCGTCGTCGGGTTGGCATAGCGCGTGTATACGTATCCCTGGCGCTCGTTGCCGAACACCGCGTCGAGCGTGTCGGTGTCGTCATAGACAAACGCGGTGGCCGGGTAGATGGGGGTGGCGGTTGGAGTAAAGTCGGGACGCGGCCCGCGCTCTCCGGCGTGGACGGCGCGGCTGGCGAACCCCAGGTCAGTGACCTCGGGCTTTCCCGCGCTCGTTTGGGGCGATGTCAAAACGGGGCTCCTGACATGAAAGACGGCCGTTGATTACAGGCAGGGAGTCTAGGATTCGACCGGTTGAGCGTCAACGATCGGCGGACGCTCGCTCGCGGGTTTGGATGATTCAGATGCCAGACGCTACAGAGAACCAGTTCCTCGGCACACTGCTCGGCATGGCCATCGGCGACGCCCTTGGTGCACCCGTCAGCGGCATGGAGCGGTCCGAGATCGCCGCCCGGTTCGGCCCGATCGATCGCTATCACGGCAATGCCCAGCCTGGCGCCGAAGAGGTTCATCCTGGCGAGTTCACCGATGAGACGGAGCTCGCCCTCTGCATCGTGGAGTCGATGACCGCGAATCGCGGCGTCCTCGATGCGGACACCGCCGGGGTGCGGATGCTCCATCTGGCTGCCGGCCCGTCCCGGCGCTGGATGCAGCCGGCGACAGCGGCCGCCCTCGACGCGGCCGCCGAGACACTGGAATTTTCCGTACCGCTCGACGAGGACGGGCCGGCCACCGGGGACATCGCGGCACGGGGCGTTCCGGTCGGACTCGTGCACGCGGTGGGACGATTCGATCCCGCCCGGCTGCGCGCCGACGCCGAGGCCGTCGTCCGTCTCACCCATGGCGGTCCAGCGGCCTTCAACGCCGCGACCGCTGTCGCCTATGCCGTGCGGCTGGCCGCCACTGGCGAGCCGCGGCAGTCCTGGGCACGCGAGACCGCAGAGTTCCTCGGCGGCGGGGAGCTGGCCGAGCGCTTGCTCGAGCTCGACGCTCGCCTTGACGGCTCCACTCTACCCGCCCTCTTCGATTGGACTGGTACGGGGCTCGACGCGCTCGAATCAGTCCCGGCGGCCTTCGCCGCGGCGATGACCGAGACCGTCTTCGAGAAGGCGGTCTTTGCCGCCGTCAGCGCGGGCGGCGCTACCGACACCATCGGAGCGCTGACCGGAGCGCTGGCCGGTGCGGCCGGCGGCGCCGCGGGCATCCCGCAAGACCTGATCGACGGACTCGAAGGGCGGATCTACGTCTCGCTGGCCGCACCCTGGTTCCACAAGGCCGCCCGCCAGCGGGCCGGACAGCAGATCGACCTCAGACCGGTGCACGGCCCGCGCCCGGAGCTACCGCCCAGATATTGAGAGGGTGGCAGGGTTGCTGGGTCGCAGGAAGACTGTCGTCCATCACTCTCTGCTCGCCGCTGCCGACCCTGCCACCCCGCCGGCGCCTTCCGACCTCCGACCTCCGTCACCGTCTCGCCGTCTCGCCGTCTCCGGGCCTACTTCAGCCGTGGATCCAGCACGTCGCGGAGTCCGTCGCCGAGCAGGTTCAGACCGAGGACGACGGCGACGATCGCGACTCCCGGCACCGTGGTCACCCAGTGGCTCTGCAACATGTAGTTCCGTCCTTCGGCAATCATCACGCCGAGGCTGGGCAGTGGCGGCTGCGCGCCCATGCCGATGAAGGAGAGCCCGGCCTCGACGATGATGGCCAGTGCCACGTAATAGGAGGCCATCACCAGCGCCGGGGCCAGGACATTCGGCAGCACGTGCCGGAGCAGGATGCGCGGCTCGCCCAGGCCGCTGGCTCGCGCCGCCTGCACGAACTCCTCCTCGCGCAGCCCGAGCACTTCACCGCGCACCACGCGGGCGAACCCCGCCCAGTTGATCAATCCCACCGCCAGAATCGTGGCCGGCAACCCCGGACCGAGCGAGCCGGCAAGGATGACCGCCAGCAGGATGAGCGGAAACCCCCAGGTGAACTCCACGATGCCGCTGATCAGACTATCGGCCCAGCCACGGCGGTAGCCGGCGATGGCCCCGGCGGCGGTGCCGACGATCAGCGAGATCGCGGTCACCCCGAAGCCGACGATGAGCGAGATGCGAACGCCGGTGACCAGGCGTGAAAAGAGGTCGCGCCCGACCTGATCGGTCCCCAGCAGGTGCCCGTCGCTCAACGGCGGCAGGTTCGCCTGCAACAAGTTTTGCTTCGCGTAGTCGTAGGGGGCGAAGGCCGGGCCGATCAGCCCGAGCAGGATGTACGCCAGCGCGACGAACGACCCGAACAGCGCCAGCGGATTCCGGGCCAGACGGCGCCACGCCACCACGATCGGGCTCGCTCCATGCACGGCTCGGGCAGGGAGCGAACCGGGGAGTGCCGGCGCGTCCAGGGGGCTGAGAGTACCGACCGCCTCACGCATGCCCGATCCGGGGATCGGCGATCCCGTAGGCTACGTCCGCCAGCAGATTTGCGATGATGACCACGGTCACCAGCAGGAGCGAGAAAAACTGGGCCACCGGGTAATCCCGACGCAGCACCGCATCGACCAGCAGGTAGCCGATCCCTGGCCACTGAAAGATCGTCTCGACGATCAAGGCGTAGCCGACGAGCCAACCCAGTCGCAGACCCGCCAGCGAAATCAGCGGATTGAGCGCATTGCGGAAAACGCGGCCATAGAGAACTGTCGTTTCAGAGAGCCCCTTGGCCCGATGCGTCCGCACGTAATCCAGCCCCAGCTGCTCCAGCATCGAGGAGCGGGTCATGCGGATGGTCACCGCCACACCCTCCGCCGCCAGGACTATGGCGGGCAGAATCAGCTGCTTTGGCTCGCAGCAGCCGCCGGAGGGGAGCCAGTGCAGCTTCGATGCAAAGAGGAAGATCAGGAGCAACGCCAACCAGAAGTTGGGCATCCCCATCCCGGCGATGCTGATCCCGGTGATCGCCTGGTCGACAACCGTGTTGCGGCGGGCGGCGGCCAGCGCGCCCAGCGGCAGCCCGATCGCATAGATCAGGAACATGGCGGCCAGTCCGAGCGCGACGCTATTGCGGCCGTAGAAGCCGAGGAGGTCCGCGATCGACTTGCCGGTGATGATCGAGCTACCCAGGTCCCCGCGGACCAGATTCTTCAGGTAGACACCGTACTGCACCCAGACCGGCTGGTTGAGGCCAAGCCGCTCGCGGTAGGCCTCGCGGACCTCCGCGCCCACGGTCGGGCTGAGCACGCCCGCGGTTGGGTCGCCAGGAGCCACGCGCAGCCCGTAGAAGACGGCGATGGACGCCACCACGAGCACGATCGCCGTGCGCAGGCCACGGCGGACGAGATAGCCACCCACGCGCTAGACCAGTCCGTCCCTACCGCTTTTTCTTCTTGTGCCGTGCGCTGTCGCCCAACGTGCCAAGCATGTATCGCCCACTGCGCATAGATTTTTGGCGTCGAGTGAGAACGCGGCTTTCAACCGGTATCCGTCCCCGGCGACAGCATCACTCACAAATGAGTATGGTCCATCCATTGAAGTTGATCAGCTCATCTGCGGGCATCTCCGTTTGCAGACCGGACACGAACGAGTACGACTTATCAGGGGCAAGCGTGATTGGGGCGTGGTGAGAGTCAGCTTCACCGAGACCTTCCGGTATCGTCTCGATGCGCGTCAGTACGACATCGACGTCCTCGCGATTCGTCACCTTGAACAACTTCGGTCGGAACCGAACCAACCTGTCCTGCGAACAGAAGGTCGACCTTGAGCCGTGGGCGAAGGCTCTCGCTTTGCCGTGCGCTCTGCCTTCCGCTGGTCCTTGCGAAGCCGTTGAGCATTCCGCTTGGTGTCCAATCGCGTCCGCTTCTTGGTGCTCTTGGCATCCTTGCGGGCCTTGGTCGCCGCGATGCGCGCTTCCTGTTCGGCCAGGGGATCAGTCGTGGGTGCGGTCGAGGCTGCCTGCACCAGCGCGGTGGCCTCTTCGACCGCGGTCTCGCTGAACGGGGAGATCAGCGTGGTGCCGGTGGAGACCATGCCGCCCTCACCGGGGACGCAGATGCCGTAGCTGGTGTTGATGGCAGAGGTGACGCAGGTCAGTCCGTCGCAGCAACCTGAAACGAGCGTGCAGACAGCGCCCTCTTCACCGCACGTCGTGGGACCGAGCTGAGATCCGATGGCCACCCGCTGACCGAGCACGCCGATCGCGCCACCGGTCAGGGCCACCAGCCAGCGGCGGCTGCCGGTCTTCGCGAACGCTCGGGCTAGTCGGTCGAGCTTGGCGTCGTCCATACCCGTTCCTACTCCGGGGCTCTCCGGCTTCTTCGCCTCATGCGACGGGCCTGCGCATTGTACAGCTTGTCTCCAGAACTCGGGACCAAGGACAAGTCGTCGATTTGCTACCTGGAATGCGAGTTCCACTTCCGGCGCCAAAGCGTGCGGAGGATTTCTACAAAGCGGAGGGCGGTGCAATAGCACCGCCCTCCGCTCAACTCAATTCAGACCTCCAAGAGTCGAATACCAACTTACGCCTGGTCTAGCCAGACGTCGTTGTAATGCGGGTAGATGTCGTACTGGTGCGGCAGCCAGCCGTGGACGTTCGGTCGCGAGACCCAGACGCTATTGCGGACCACAAGCGGGATGGTTGGCAATTGCTCTGCCACCACTGCCTGGAACTGGTCCCCAGCTGCCGCGAGTTCCTCTGCGTTGGCAGCTTGCTTCCAGGCATCAATGGCGGCGTCGACATCCGGGAGCTTGGCTCGCCCCCAGTTTGAGCCACCGACCGTCGCGGTGATGGAGCCGACGAACAGGATGAATACATCGATCGGCACGGGCCACAGATAGTAGAAGAGCGAGCTTTCGGCGCCCTCCTCGGATTCAAGCTTCGCGAAGTACGAACCGCGATCGAGCGCCTCGATCGTGACCTCCATCCCGAGCTCGGCCAGCGATGCTTGTAGCACCGACGCGAGATCGCGATTGAACGACTCGGCCTGCACGGTCAGGCTGAAGGCATGGCGGACGCCGTTCTTGGTGAGGATGCCGTCGTCTCCAGGCGTCCAGCCAAGCTCGGCGACCATTGATTTGGCCCGATCGAGGTCGAACTGGTTGAACTCTTCCACGGCCGAGTTGTAGTAGACGTCGGCCGGGGCGATCGGTCCGTAGAGCGGACCGCCCAGGTCGGCGAGCAACGCGGTCACGATGGCCTGGCGGTCGATCGCGTGCGACATCGCCTGCCGCATCGTCAGCTCGTGGAAGTCGAGGTCGGTGCGCAGGAAACTCGGGCTGAAGATGTAACCAGACGGCTCGCTGAAGGTCGAAACGGAGAGGTCGGGGTTGGTCTGGAGCCGGGCTACGTCCTGCAGTGCGGGGTTGCGCAAGGTGTCGATCTCGGCGTTCTCGATGCGAACCGCGCGCTGTGCCGCCTCGAGGATCGTCTCCCAGCGAATGCCGTCGAGGTACGCCGAGCCTTTGTTGGTGAAGTACGGCACGATCGAGCCCGGGTAGTCCTCCCAGCGCGTCACCGTCATATGACTGCCTGGGACCCACTCTCCAAAGAGGAAGGGTCCGGTGCCGTCGACGCCGCTCTGGCCGTACTGCTCGGCGAGCTCGTTGCGCGTCTCGATGTTCGCAATTGCCCAGAACCCGGTCTTCACCACGTTCAGCACCTCGTAGTAGGGATGCGCCATGGTGAGCACGAGCGTCCGCTCGTCGACCGCTTCGATCGATTCCACGGGGGTGAAGAGGCTCCCCAGGGGCGACGCGTTCGCCGGGTCCATGACGGCGTCGTAGTCCTCTTTCACCGCCTCCGCGGTCAACGGCCGGCCGGAATGGAACAGACCGCCCTCCTTCAGGACAAACGTGACGGTTTTCCCGTCCTCGGACACCTCCCAGGACTCGGCGAGGTTCGGCTGCAGACTTCCATCCGGCGCATCGATGAGGAGCGAATCGTAGAGCGCGTGGAACGCCGGGTCATACCAGTTGGTGGCCACCGGATCGAGCGGAGAAAAATCGAGGTCGTAGCCCTCGCGCAAGGTGCCACCGACCACTGGCTCCTCTTGTGCCATAGGCGAGGCCGCCGCTTCCCGGGCCAGCAGTTGACCGAGCGCGGTGGCGGTGACTCCGAGAGCTGCCGATTTGATCAGGAGATCACGCCGGGACAGGCGCCCCGCGCGGTATCCCGCGAGAAGCTCGTGAACCGTGACGCGGGTATCCACTCGTATGCCTCCTTGCGATACGGGCCCCCGAGCCGCGACTGGCTCGTCTTGCCCGAGCGGACTACGGTCCGCGAGGATCATAGCAAGTTGCGCCCTGCCACCGCCTGTGCTTAGATGGCGGCCTTCTACGCACCAGCAAACCGTCACAGTCAGAAGTGTCGGGACAGAGATACCTGGGCCCGGCTCAAGGGAAGCGAACGGGATGGTTCAACCCGCCGTCGAGCGGTCGCTCGATGAAGCAGTCGTGGCGCCGGGTGATGAACGCCCCGTCCTCGAGATGGAGCACGTCTCGAAGCAGTTCGGGGCCACGCTGGCGCTCGACGATGTCTCCCTCGAGCTTCGACGTGGCGAGATCCACGCGCTGTTGGGCGAGAACGGGGCCGGCAAATCGACCCTGATCAAGATCATGACCGGCGTCCAGCACCAGGACGGCGGCGAGATCCGCATCGATGGCGCGCCGGTCCGCGTCACCTCCGCCCAGGACGCGCAGCGCCTCGGCGTCGCGGCTATCTACCAGGAACCGATGATTTTCCCGGACCTGTCGGTGGCCGAGAACATCTTCATTGGTCACCGTGACCGCGGCAAGATCGTCGACCGGCGGCGCATGGAACGCGAGGCGCGTGAGGTCCTGGCCCGGCTCGACGTGCGGCTCGACGTCGCCGAGCCGGCCCGCGGCCTGACCCTCGCCGAACAGCAGACCGTCGAGATCGCCAAGGCCATCTCCCTCGACGTGCGCGTGCTGATCATGGACGAGCCGACGGCATCCCTCTCGGCCCATGAGGTACAACGGCTCTTCCGCATCGTGCACACCCTGCGCCAGCAAGGCGTGGCGATTCTTTTCATCTCCCACCGCATGGAAGAGGTCTTCGAGATCGCCGATCGCGTCACGATCCTGCGCGACGGCCGCTGGATCTCGACCACGCCTCGCGCGGAGCTGACGCCGGCGACTGCCATCAGCCGCATGGTCGGGTCGCGAGGTGCGCGAGCTGTTCCGCCGCGAGCGGCGCGAACCGGGCGCGGTGCGGCTGTCGGTCCGCGGATCTGCGTCGCGAGGGCGCGTTTCAGGATGTCTCGTTCGACCTCCGCGCCGGGGAGGTGCTCGGATTTGCCGGTCTGGTCGGAGCCCGGCGCACCGACGTGGGGCTGGCGCTCTTCGGGATCGCCCCCGCGGACGGGGGTCAGATCGATCTCGACGGAGCCCCGGTGTCCGTGTCCAGCCCGCGCGACGCCATGGCGCTGGGCATCGCCTACAGCACCGAGGACCGCCGCCAGCTTGGCCTCGTCATGCCGCTCTCGATCGCGGCGAACGTTTCGTTGCCGTCACTCCCCCGCTTCCTGACACCCGCCGGCATGGTGCGCCGCGCCGAGGAGCGGGCCACCGCCGAGGCATTCCGGCAACGGCTGAGCATCCGCGCCCCATCGGTCGATACGCCGGCGTCGTCGCTTTCCGGTGGCAACCAGCAAAAAGTCGTCATCAGCAAGTGGCTGGAGACGAACCCGAAAGTGATGATCCTCGACGAACCGACCCGTGGCATCGATGTCGGTGCCAAGGTGGAGGTCCATCAGCTGATCGACGACCTGGCGGCACGGGGCATGGCGATCATCCTCATCAGCTCGGATCTGCCGGAGGTGCTGGCCATGAGCGACCGCATCCTGGTCATGCGCGAGGGCCGCCAGATGGCCATCTTCGACCACCACGAGGCATCCCAGGAGCGGGTCCTTTCTGCGGCAATGGGGCAGTCCGGCGATATCGTGCCCAAAGGTGAAGGGATCGACCGCGAGGCCGGGGCCGAAGCGATCGCAACAATCGATCGGTTGGTTACAGGCGGCTCACTAGATGAGGAGGACCGCTCGTGAGCGAGGCGATTTTGCGTCGCATTCGGCCCGAGCAGTTCCGCGAGGTCATCCTGCTCGCCGTGACCGTCGGATTGCTTCTCTTTTTCGCGTCTCAGATTCCGAACTATTTCGACCCGCGCAGTGTGAACCGGCTCACGACTGGTCTGGCCATCACCCTGGTCGTCGCGGTCGGGCAGGTGCTCGTGGTGTTGACCCGCAATATCGACCTGTCGGTCTCTTCGACGGTTGGGCTGACAGCCTATGTGGTCGGCACGCTGCTGACTCGATACCAGGATATGCCGCCTTTAGTGGCACTCTTGCTTGCCATGGTGATCGGTCTGGTGCTGGGCTCGATCAATGGCCTGATCGTGGCGTACGGCGGGGTGCCCTCCATCATCGCCACCCTCGGGACGCTGGCGCTCTATCGGGTGGTGCTGGTCGAGTTCTCCGGGGCACGGACCGTCACCACGGCCGATCTCCCGGATTGGCTGAACGACGTGCCGAGTGCAACCGTGCTATCGGCCGGTGGTTACGACCTGCGGCTGATGGTCGCCATCGCGCTGCTGGTCGCTCTGCTGGGCCAGCTGACACTCCGCTATCTGCCGTTTGGGCGACGGCTCTACGCCATCGGCTCGAACCCGGAAGCGGCGCGCACCGCCGGACTTCCGGTGCAACGGACGGTCTTCACCGCGTTCTCCATCTGCGGCGCCCTCTCGGGCCTGGCGGGATTCATGTTCCTGGTGCGATTCGGCAACATCACGGTCACCGCTGCGCAGGGTCTGGAGCTACAGGTCGTCGCCGCGGTCGTGGTCGGTGGCGTCAACATCTTTGGTGGATCGGGCTCGGTGATTGGCGCGATGCTCGGTGTGCTGATGATCGAGACCCTGCAGCAGAGTTTGTTGCGCTGGGCGGGCCTCAGCGAGTTCGTCAAAGACGCGATCCTCGGGGTACTCATCCTGATCGCCGTTGCCGCTGACGCCATCATCCTGGGCCGGCTGCGGGAGATGTGGGTCCGCGTCCGCCGGCGTGACCAGGCACGCGCGCAGGCCGCCTTCTCCGAGGAGAGAGGAGTGGTTCATGGCGCGTGAGCTGCTGCGTCGCCTGCGCAGCTGGGAGGGGCTGCTCCTCGTCGTCCTGCTGGTGGTCCTGGCCTACAACATCACCCGCGTCCCGAACTTCCTCACCATCAGCAACCAGGTCAATCTCTTTCAGCTGGGCATCGAGAAGGCGATCGTGGTCCTGATCATGACCTTCGTCATCATCAGCGGCGAGATCGACTTGTCTGTTGCCTCGATGATGGGTCTCTCAGCGGCTGTGACTGCCTCTCTCTATCGAATCCGGAGCGCCGATGGTGCTGGCGATCCTGGTAGCCCTGAGCGTCGGCGCGGCATTCGGTCTGTTCAATGGGTACTTCGTTGCCAAGTCGTGGGGTTGAGCTCGTTAGCCGTCACCCTGGCGGGTTACATCGGATTCCGGGGTCTGGCGAGATTGCTCGTGCAGGACCGTTCCGTCGGTGGATTCCCTGCTTGGTTCACGAACCTGGGACAGCACGGTCTGATTGGACCATTGACGCTTTCGATCCTGATTTTTGCCGGGCTTGCGATCGTCGCCGCTGTAGTGCTTCATTTCAGCGGGTTCGGTCGTCTCACCTATGTCATTGGCAACAGTGCCCAGGTCGCGAAATTCTCCGGCGTCTCGGTCGCGCGGACGAAATTCATCATCTTCATGATGAGTGGTCTCATCTCCGCGCTGGCCGGGGTGCTGATGGCTGCTCGCCTCGGCGCGGTGCGGGCCAGCACCGCGGAGGGCTTCGAGCTCGACATCATCACCGTCGTACTCCTCGGCGGGGTCAGCATCTTCGGTGGGGTTGGCTCGATGATCGGCGTGCTTCTCTCCACCTATCTCGTGCTCAATCTGCGAAACGGTCTGATCATCGCCGGCGTCACCGGCAACACCCAGACCGGGATCATCGGCCTGCTGCTGATCCTGTCCGTGCTCCTACCGAATCTGGCGGAGCGTGTGCAGGAGCGCCTGCGACGGCAGGTCGACCCGAGCGTGCGCGCGCCACCGGATCGGATGACGGAGCCAACGCGCTCGCCGGCCGCGCCCGGTTAGCCAGATTGCCGCGCCCATCCGTGGGAAGATCATGCGATGATGACGGCCGGCAATCTTCGAATCGACGAAGAGGAGGAACAGGTGAACTTACCCGCGACGAGGCGTCGATTGTTGAGCGGCGTGATGGGCGCCGGTTTGCTGGTAGCAACGATGGGGCCTGCCACATTGGCGCAGACCCCGGTCGCGGGGAGCCCAGTCTCCGGCGAGGCAGTCACCGCGGAGCCCGGGCAGGACGTCAAGATGATGTTGCTGCCCAAGTTCCTGGGGATCCTCCCCTTCGACCAGGCGAACCAGGGCGCCCAGGAAGCGGCCGCCGAGCTGCAAAACCCGACCGCCGTTCGACTTCGTCGGTCCGACCGCCGAGAACAGCGTTGCCGGGCAGATCGAATTCGTGACCAACGCGCCGGCTGGTGGTTACGACGTCGTCATGCTCTCGAACAACTCCGGCGACCAGATCGTGCCCGCGGCCGTTGCCGCGCAGGAGGCCGGAACCAAGTCGTCACCTGGGACTCTCCGATCCCAACCGGCGAAGGTGAAGACGCTCTTCGTGGCCCAGGTGGACTTCGACGAGACCGGTCAGGTGATGGCCGAGATGGCGCTCTCGATCCTGGGTGAGGACGGCGGTCAGTTCGCGATACTCTCGGCGTCGCCAGATGCCGCCAACCAGAATGCCTGGATCGCGGCGATGGAGACGGCGCTCGGAGGATCCGAAAGTACGCCAATCTCGAGCTGCTGGAGATCGTCTACGGCGATGACCAGTCAGAGAAGAGCTACGAGCAGGCCCAGGCGCTCATCTCCAAGTACCCGGACATGGAGCTGATCATGGCTCCGACTTCGGTCGGCATCGTCTCGGCAGCGAAGGCCCTTCAGGACGAAGGGCTCTGCGAGGAGATCAAGGTCTCCGGACTGGGCGTGCCGGCGGAGATGCTTGAGTACACCCAGAACGGTTGCGCGCCCGAGTTCGCGCTTGTGGAGCTTCGTCGACCTTGGCTACCTGACGTACTACGTCTCCTACCTGCTGGCGACTGGCGCGATCGAGGGCGTGGAAGGCGAAACGGTTCGTGGCTGGCCGCCTGGGCGAGTACGAGATCACTAAGGACCCGACGCGGCCAGATGTCGACGCGCTGCGCGTGCTGATGGGTCCGTTCACCGTCTACAACATCGACAACGTCGAGGAGGCCGCGGGGTAGCGTTTCGCGGCGCATAAACCGTCCCCGGCCAGCTTGGCCGGGGACGGTGTCCATACGCATACGGCAAGGGCCAGCCGAACACCGAGCGCCTCAGCAACGATGGGAGCGACAGAACGGTGTTTGCTCCTGGATGGACAGGAAACGCCGATCGGGCCGCGGATGCCGCGGCCCGATCGGGATGAGAGACAACGCGTTGGTGGTCGGTCTCGCTCTCGACTTCAGAGAATGGACCCGCTAGTCCGCTCCCAAATAACGACTGAGGGACAGTTCAATGGCGCGGAACTGCGCCAAGAGTTCGGCGGCAGTCGGTGCCGGCAGATCATCGACGCTCGCGTCGACTTCGGCGCTGCTCGCCTCCACCACGGCGGTCAAGGCGTTCTCTTGCAGACTTCCCAGGTCCTGGGAGAGCAGCGCCTGCTGCGCGGCGAGCACCCGGGTCTGCTTGCTGGCGGTGCTGGCAGCCAGGTGCCCGATGGAGGCGCGGCTCGCCTCAACTGACCCATAACCACTTGTCTGGTCCCATGATGAGCCTGCGGCCACAACCGCAAGCAGCACGTCTTCTTGCAGGCTGCCGAGGTTCTGGGATTGCAACGCTTGCTGCGCCGCCAGTACCCGACTTGCGTCGACCGATGATTCTGGCGCGATCATTCCTACCGGCACCGAGCGGACATCGGCCGGGACCTGTGTCGTGCTGGCGGCCGGATGTCCGATTGCGGCGCGGCTGGCCTCGACCGCGCCATACCCGCTTGTCGCGTCCCAGGAGGGAACGGCGGCTACGATGGCGAGCAAGTGCTCTTCCTGCATGCTGCCGATGTCGCCGTTCAGCAATGCGCGCTCCGCAACGAGAGCGCGGGCGGCCCGCACCTCGTCGGCACTGGTCTCGTCCACTGATGGAGCGGCGACCGGAGCCAGGGCTGCGACCTCCTCCTCCGCATTGACCGCGACCGGTGCGAGCAGCGTAAGAGCGAACACCGTGGCGATACCGAAGGCTAGACTCCGAGTCCGATAGTTCATGGACATCGTTGGTTCCTTTCTGACCGTCTGACACATGGTCGGTGGCTCGGGTCGCCTGGCGCCTTCGCGACACGAGCCTTGGATCGACTCGGCTCACCCGGATGCGAGCCCTGCTCGGTTGGGACCTGGCGGCCTCGTCCTAACACTCTCGAAGCTTGAGCCCACAACGTCTCAGCACCATCTGCATAATTACTTAGATATCTACTGAGATTTCTGGTACCGGATGCGATCCCAGCGGGGGTGGGGGTTGGTACTTCCGTCCTGGCACGCGCCCAGCATCCACCCGCGCGGCGTGCGGCGAGACGCAGCCCGTACGCCTCGCGCACGCATCCTGGACGCATGCTGTCCTAGTTGGGTAGGAGCCGATTGCTACGCTTCGCTGACCTCGCAGAACTCGGAACTGATCGGCACAATCGTGGACGCGGGGAGACTAGCAATCAGGGCTAACCGGGGCTCGCGAGGAGAGGCGCAGCTCCACTGCGTACCTGGCGCCGCACTGTCGCAGGAGGCCCTGAAGCTGTCTTGGACACGGTCGAGCTGGAGGGGAAAAGACGACGAGTGGTCAACTGGCGAAGCTTTTGCGGTTTCCGCGCTACTGTGAAGCCGTCCGGGCCGCTACTCGTGCTAACCGGTGCGGGAGGAGTCTGCTGAACGGGTCCGGCTCCGGTTCCGTTCTTGACCCTACCAGAGCCGAGCAGTAGCCAGCCGAGAGCCTTCCGCGAGGCTGGCCAGCTTGGCGTAGGCGACGTCAGGCACGACGGCGGACCGGCCGGCGATCGTTGCGAAACCGCAATCGGTACCCGCGATCACCCGCTCCCGCCCGACCACGCTCACGTATCGATCGATCCGCTGCGCCACCGTCTCAGGGTGCTCGATGGCGTTGGTACAGGTGTCGATGACGCCTGGGATGAGCACTTTCTCCGGAGGGAGTGGGATCTCGGCAAACACCGCCCATTCGTGCTCGTGGCGAGGATTGGCTCCCTCGATCGAGAGACCGTTTGCATTCACCCGATACAGGATGTCCAGAATCTCGGCGAGGGGTACGTCGTGGTGGTGAGGACCAGGGTAGTTGCCCCAGCAGACGTGGACGCGAACCCGCTCGGGATCGATGCCCTCAAGCGCCCGGTTGAGGACCTCCACGTGGAGCTCGATCTCGGCCCGGAACTCCGAGATCGACATCTTGGAAAACTCCAGGTGGCGACCGAGGGCGAGATCGGGACAATCGACCTGGAGGAGGAATCCGCGGCTGGCGATTGCCCGGTACTCCTCACCCAGGGCTTCGCCAAGCGCGTCCAGGAAGTCCCGGCGGCTTGAGTAGTGCGTCGTGCCCATAAGCATGGCGACACTGCCGGGCGAGACCGCCGGAAGGAACGCCTCCCCCACAGGCTGGTTCTCGATTTCGGCAGATAAGGCGTCCAGGTCCGCGGCAAGCTGGTCCCATCCGATGTAGGCGATCGGACCGTCATTGGTTGGCATCGCTGGCCGTGACAACTCTTTGCCGTCGGAGAAGAAGAGGCGTTGCGCTACCTCCGGGAAGTCGAGCAGGTCTCGTGGCGCAAATGGGCGGGGCGCGGCCGGCCCCTGGAAGCCGCTCAAGCGATCTTTCACGTAGTGGGCGAAACCGGGCTTGCCCATCTCGCCATCGCTGATGACGTCGATCCCGGCCGCGACTTGCCGCTGCACGGCTTCGCGCACGGCAGCCCGCACCCGCTCGCGCAGGTGCTCGCCATCGGAAAGTGATCCGTCTGAACCGAGGAGCGCCGCGGCCAGGGCGGCCGGCCGGGGCAGACTGCCGGTATGGGTGGTGAGGATCCGCTCCGTACTTCGCTTCACATGCCCGCCTGCAAACGACGGAATGTCACACGCTAGACCACTGGGGCTGCTTCCAGTTGCGCGATCGCGGCCTGCAGATGATCCTGCCCGATGGCGTAATCACCCCGTTCCACGCGCAGCCGGTGCGCCAGCTCGAAGACGGCGCGCCTGGAAATGCCTGGCGGCGGCTCGAACGTGTAGGTTGCCAGCTCCAGCAGAAGGCCGTTGGGGTCGCGAAAGTAGAGCGAATCCATGAACCCGCGATCGACGCGACCGGTGTTCGGGAATCCCAGCTTTTCCAGCCCCTCCGCCGCTCGGTCGAACGTTTCGCGGGAAACGGCGTAAGCGATGTGGTGGACGTTGCCGACCACTTCCGGTACGGGCGTGCTATCGGTGGCCCGCCGCTCGCGAACAAAGAAGGTGATCAGGCCACCATCGCCGGCGTCGAAGTAGAGATGGATCTCCTCGGGTACGTCGAGATTTGGCTGCTCGAAGATGAGCGGCATACCGAGGACGCCCTGATAGAAATCGATCGTATCCTGCCGGTTCGAACCGATCAGGGTGATGTGGTGCACGCCGGTCGTTGGAATCTCCATCGCATCCTCCAAAGGGTGTCATTCCGAGCCCGCCGACCATGTGTCATTCCGAGCCCTCAGGCGAGGAATCTCGGCGATTCAGAACGAACGCGGCCTGCGGCCGAGATGCTGCAAGTTCGTTCATCAGCATGACACCGGTACGCTGTCGCGATCCTCGGTATCGCCACGCGGCGCGTCAGAGGCGAATTACCGAGCGCAGCGTCTCTCCCCGCTCCATGGCGTGGAATCCTTCTTCCGCCTCCTCCAGCGAGATGACCCGGGTCACGACCCGATCCAGATCGAGGCGGCCCTGCTGATACCACTCCGCCAGCAGCGGGAAGTCCCGCGTCGGCAGGCAGTCGCCATACCAGGACGGCCGGATATGGCCGCCGAGGTCAAACAACTTGCCAAGTGGCAACTGGTCCAGGCTCGATTGTGGACCGGCCACGCCGATGATGACGCAGGTTCCGGCCAGGTCCCGGCTGAAGATAGCTTGCATGGTCGTGTCCGGGCGTCCCACCGCCTCGAACGAGTAGTTCACGCCGTAACCGCCGGTGATCGCCTTGATCGCTTCGACCGGGTCGCCCTCGGTCGGGTTGACGGTGTGGGTGGCGCCGAACTCGCGCGCCCACTCCAGTTTGCGCGGATCGATGTCGACGCCGATGATCGTCGTCGCCCCCGCCAGGCGACTGCCCATGATCACCGAGTCCCCAACCCCACCGCAGCCGAAGACCGCCACCGAGGTTCCTGGTTTCACGCCAGCGGTATAGAGTGCCGCGCCGACGCCGGTCATCACGCCGCACCCAATGAGACTCATCTGCTCCGGCGGCAGTGCCGGATCGTAGGGTATGCACTGCTTGCTGTGGACTAGGGTGTGGGTGCAGAAGGTGCCGATACCGAGGATCGGCGTCAGCGTGATGCCATCCATCGTGCGCATCCGCTTTTCGGCGTTGAGGCTCGCGGCGCAGAGGTGGGGTTGACCGACCTGGCAGAAACGGCACTGGCCGCAGGGTGCACGCCAGGCCAGGATCACGTGGTCGCCGGGCGCCACGTTGGTGACCCCTTCGCCGACCTGCTCCACGACGGCCGCGCCTTCGTGCCCAAGCAGGAAGGGAAACCCCTCCGTCCCGAAGACGCCGTTCTTCGCCGACAGATCGGTGTGACAGACACCGCTGGCGAGGATGCGAACGAGCGCTTCGCCCGGTCCCGGCGGGTCGATGGTGAACTCCTCGACCACGCCGGGTTCTCCCGGTTGGCGGGCGATGACACCGCGGGCGACGATCGACCCGTTGCCGTTGCTTGCCGAAGATTCCGCCACGGGGCTGCTCCTTGTCTCATATCGCGGTGCGACTGACGTTCAACTCGGTCAGGCTGACTGCGCGCTTTCCCGCAATCGTTACACATCTTCCAGGGCAGCGCACCCCGCCGCAGGCGCACTCGGCGGTCTCCCCTCTGGACGCCCACCGGGCCATCTCGTACGATCCAGCCGGCCTACGTCGACAATCGTGGCGCATGATGGACATGCGCGGAGGAGTCACCCCGTGGCGGAAACGATCCGGAAGGCATTCGTCCTCAAGCTCAAGCCCGGCGCGCTGGACGACTACATCTACTGGCACGACAACATCTGGCCGGAGCTGCAGCAGGAGATCGCCCGGCAAGGCATCGCCGAGATCTCGCTGTTCCAGCTCGACGACATGATCTTTCTCCACTCTCGCGTCAATGACCCCGAGGCCTGGACGCGGCTCTGGGACTCTGACGTCCACCGCCGCTGGGGCGAGCTGATGAACCCGCTGATGCACTACCGGGACGACGGCATCATCGATTCGCGCGAGCTGCGCGAGATCTGGCACTTCACACCTGACACCGCCGGCCAAACCAGTGCCGGCTGATCGGTACGATTTCGTCGTCGTCGGGGCAGGCTCCGCGGGCTGCGCGCTGACCAACCGGCTCTCGGCGGACCCATCCGCCTCGGTCCTCCTCCTGGAAGCAGGGGGCGCGGACGATCGCGAGGCGATCCGGGTCCCGCGTCAGTACTTCTCACTCTGGGGCACCGACGTCGACTGGCAGTACGTCTCCACGCCACAGTCCGGAACGGCTGGCCGCACCCATCTCATGCCGCGCGGCCGTGTCCTCGGCGGCACGAGCAGTCTCAATGGCATGGTCTACCTGCGCGGCGCCGCGTCGGACTACGACCGCTGGGCCGCGGCCGGGTGCGCGGGCTGGGACTGGCGGTCGGTGCGGACGGCGTTCGAGGAGCTCGAAGCGTGGCTCCGTCCGGCGGTCTTGCACCCACATAACGACTTGACCGAGGCGATGGTCGAAGCCGCGACCCAGGCCGGCTTCCCCTATAACCCATCGTTCGACAGCGGCACGCTCGACGGCGTCGGCTGGAACAAGTCGACGATTGCCAACAGCGAGCGCTTCAACGCCTACCGCGCATTTGTCGCGCCGGTGCTGGATCGGCCAAATCTGCATCTCCAGACCGGCGCCCGGGTGCTGCGCATCGTGGTCGAGGGCAACCGCGCGCGGGGTGTAGAAGTCCAGCGTGATGATGGCTCCCTGGAGACGATCAACGCGGGAGAGGTGATCCTCTGCGCGGGAGCGTTCGATTCGCCCCGCATCTTGCTCCTCTCCGGGATCGGCCCCGCGGCCCAGCTGGAGCGGCTCGGCATCGCGCCGGTCGCCGACCTGCCGGTGGGCGAGAATCTGATCGATCACCTGCTGATCGGGGTCGTCTACGACTCGTTGCAGCCGATCTCCGACTGCAACGCCTACGCCACCGAGGGCTGCGCCTTCACCCGCTCGACGCCGGATCGCGCCGATTGCGACATCCAGATCTCATTCGCCAAGGAGCCACACTTCGCCCCGGAGACGAACGACGGTGTGCCGCGCTTCACCATCATTCCGGGGATCACCCGCCCCAGGAGCCGCGGTACGGTCTGCCTTACGGCTGCCGATCCCGATGCCCCACTCGAGATCGACCCCTGCTACTTCAGCCACCCCGACGACATGCAGGCCATGATCCGGGCCGTTCGCCTCAGCCGGGAGATCGCCGAGCAGCCGGCCCTCGCCGCGTGGAACGCCGGGGAGCATTTCCCTGGTCCCGCGGTCCGCGACGATGACGAGATCGCGGCCTACGTCGCGCGCGACGTCAGCACCTGGTTCCACCCGGTCGGTACCTGCCGCATAGGCGTCGAAGCAGACGCGGTGGTCGATCCCACGCTCCGCGTCCATGGCATCGCCGGGCTGCGGGTTGCGGACGCCTCGATCATGCCCGACATCGTCTCCGTGAACACCAACGCCGCCGCGACGATGATCGGCTGGAAGGCCGGTGACCACGCACTCGCGTGACGCGCGTAGAGCGGAGCAGCCTATGCCCGGCAGGGCGCGGCGCGCCCTGCCTCCAGCGGCCACGACTCGCAGCATGTCGTCAAAGTGTCCATCGTCCATCACCGGCTCTCCTGCAGGTGGCGGTCCTATTGGCAGACGCCGGCGCCGTTGCAAAACGAGGTCGAACCGCAGCAGTCGCAGTTGAAGAGGCACGAACCGCCGGCTGGCTTGCAGCAGACAGCGCGGTCATCGGAGCGACAGAAGTTCAAGGCGCAGATGGAGCCGGTCTTGCTCGGGCAACACTGCTTGTTGCTGCTACAGACCTGTTTGAGGCCCACCGAACGACACCGCCGGCGCCGGGCGTCGGCATCTTGCTGGACACCGCTCAGGCCGACAGCGGCCAAGGCCGAGCTCGCCAGAGCACCTGCGCCGGCACGGATGAACTGGCGTCGCGACGGGGCGACGGCATACGAGCGAGTCAGCGCATCGAATTTCTTGGTTTCCATAACTCCTCCTGGTTCTTCTGAGAGCGACCGCACCGGCCGCGCTCGTCTCCGGTTCCGAACTCCACGTTGGTCGCGTGGACCTGCGGCGATCATGGGCTCGTGAGACGACCCTCACCACCCGCAGGGGACACATTTCGGGCACGCATCGAGCACATCTCTGAAGCGTCTGGCGTCATGAGGCAAGGGCCGACAGTCCCCGCGGTTGCCGTGGCATCCAGGTCACCTTGTTCCTGTCGGCGTCTGCTAGCGATAGAAGTAGGGATCGAGAACGGAGACCTGCGAGATGTGGTCGACGGGAAGTCCGTTGCGCGCCGCGGCCTGGCGAATGGCTTCGGGATCCGGGCCGTCATAGATGCAGAACGTGGTCTGCTTGTCGGCGCTCACGTAGGACTGGATCCAGGTCACGCCGGCGTCGGCGTTACGTTCGACCACGCTGAGGCAGGCGGCGCTCCCCTCCTCCGTGACCGGGATTTGCAGGCCGTCAGGAAACGTGCGCTGCACCACATAGCGTGGCATGACATGACCTCCCACCGGTGGGGAAGCGACAGAAGCGGCCGGAATCCCTCACTGGAATCCCATGTCCGGTTTCGTCCGTCCCACCAATGGGGCCATCATGCGCGCCGCCGGAGAGGGGGCGCATCGGGTGGAGACCCTACTTTGCGGAGGCAGATTCCCTATCTTGGGTGACGGTGAGCTGAAGACCCAGGCGAGCGGCCGCGGCCGCTACTTCGCCGCGAGAATGGACGCCGAGCTTGGCCAGGATGTGGCCGACGTGGTGGCCGACCGTCTTGGGCGAGAGGTAGAGCCGTTGCGCGATGTCGGCATCACGTTGCCCGGCGGCGAGGAGGGGCAGAATCTCCAGCTCGCGGGCGGTCAATTGGCAGGGTTGGCCCGGGTGGTCGGGCGCGGCCCGCGCGGAATGGCGTGGGCGCCGCCCTCGCGCAGCCGCCGCGCGGCGAGAGCGGCTGCTGGTCGCGCGCCCAATCGCTCGAAGATCGCCAGGGCGCGACGTAAAGCCGGCTCGTCGCCATCGAGGAGCGCCAGCGCCGCGTCGTAGGGGCAGTCGAGCGCTTCCCAGGCCGCCGCCGCGCCGGCCCAGTCTCCGCCGAGCGCGAGACGATGCGGCGTCGGCAAGTGCTCCGGATCGACGAGGTCGATTGCCGGCTCCATTGTGGCTGGAACGTTGCAGCCAGATCGCCAGCTCGCCAAGTTCCCAGGGTGAGCCAAAGCGGAGCGCCAGCTCGAGCACCGCCTGCACTTCCGCCGCGGCGCGCTCGGTCTCCCCAGCCAACCATGCCGCTTCCGCGCGGGCGCTGCGGACCGGCCCCAGACGTTGCATCTCACCGATCGGCGCCGCGAGCGCCAGCGCTTCGTCGAGCGGGCCGGTCACGTCGGGATCACCCCGGCGAGCGCGGACGAGCCCGCGCGTGACCAACGCCGCGATCCGACTGATGGCGGCGACGTTTGGCGCAGTGAGGACGGCGGCCGAATCGTCGGTGGCCGCCGTCCAATCACCTTGGAGGAGCCGCAGATAACCGCGCAAGGCGAGCAGATAGTGTCGTAAGGAATCGAGGTCATGGTCGGTTGTGAAGGTGATCGCGTCGGCCAAATAGGCTTCGGCGCGAGGCAGGTCGCGCGCATGGACGGCGTGCCAGCTCAGGTTCGTCAGCGCGCGCGTCACGTGCTCCTCGAAACCCGCGGCGCGGGCCAGGGCGAGGCCGCGCTCCAACTCGTCGCGACCGCGCTCGTCGCCCGCCATGAGCCGCGCCGTGCCGACATTGGTCAACGCATGGACCAGGATCTCCGGCTCATCGAGGGCCTCCGCGAGGGCAATCGCGCGCTCTCCCCAGGCGACCGCCGATGCGGTCTCCCCGGCCAGCATGTAGAGCTGAGCGCGGTTGCTGAGCGCCATCGCCAGCTCCCGGCCGGGCGGCAAGGTCTCGAGGACGGCCAGCGCCGCTTCGGCTGCGGCGACCGCCTCGTCGTTGTGACCGGCGAACCACGAATAGCGAGAGATCCAGCGCAGCGCATGGCCTTCTCGCACGCGGTCGTCTTGCGCTCGCCAGATCTGCAGCGCCTCCCGCCGCATCTCGACCGCTTCCGCCACACCTTCGGTCAAGTAGCACTCGTAGAGCGCACGCCTCGAGCAGTTCGGCTCGCTCCGTCGGCGGCTGGTCGCGGGCGAACCGAAGGGCCCGGGCGATACTGGGCAGCAGCCTCGCGGTGGGCGTTCAGTCTGGCCGCTCGCCGCCCGGCCGCCGGCGCGAAGAGGAGCACGGCTTCCTGGTCGTCAGCTGCTTCGGCGTGGTGCGCCAGTCGAGCGGCGTCCTGCTCCAGCGATGGGGCTCGCTCGCAGCGTAGCCAGAACCTGCCGATGCAGGTCGCGGCGCCGCGGCGCCGAGATCGCATCGTAGATCGCCGCTCGCGCCAGGTCGTGGCGAAAGGCAAAGCCATCGCCGCTCACGGCGACGAGCATCCCGCTAACCAGGCACTCCTCGATCGCCTCGACCGTCGTCCCGGCGGTCCCGTTCAGGAGATCGGCGTCGATCGGGGACCCGATCACAGCCGCCGCATCGAGCGCCGTCCGCGCCTCCGAAGTGAGTCGGGATGCGCGCGCCAGTACAGCGTCACGGACCGTGACGGGGACGCCGTCGCCTTCGCCACTGTCGGCCGCCAGGATCTCGGTGGCGAAGAAAGGATTGCCGCCGGTGAATCGATGCACGGAGAGTGGATCCAGCGTGCTGCCCGCGGCCAACGTCTGGATACTCTCCACGGAGAGCGGTGACACGTGCAGTCGACGCATCGTTTTGCTCGTGGCTAGATCGCCCAGAGCCAGCCGTAGCGGGTGCTTGGCGCCGACTTCATCGTCGCGATAGGTGACGACCAGGAGGGCCCGCAGCGGTTCCAACCGCCGGCCGAGGTAGCGAAGGAGGTCGAGTGTCGCGTCGTCGGCCCAGTGGGCGTCCTCGACAATGGCCAGCGTCGGGGTCAGTCCGCTGGTGAGCTCGGTCAGGAACGCCTGAAAGAGACGGTCACGCGGGGCATCGTCGGCCAGCAGACGATCGAGCGTGCCACCGGCCTGGTACGCGATGTCCTGCAGCGGTGCCAATGGCCGCGGCGTCGAGAGCGGATCACAGGCTCCGAGCAGGATCCGCGCCCGTCCCTCAGCGGCGACTGCCTCCGAGAAGCGTGCGACCAGAGCCGACTTGCCGACACCGGCTTCCCCCGCGACGAGGGCCAACCGGCCCTGGCCGGCCGCCGCCTCCCGCAGCCAGGCATCGAGTGCCTCCAGATGCCGCTCGCGCTCCAGCAGGTGCATGCGCGCAGCGTATGCAAAAACGCCTTCCCGTCAAGCCAACCGCCAATTGCCTGGAGCCGGCTGCGGCGGGTCTGCAACAAGCCAGGAGTGCGGATCGCCCTTGGGAGTACCCGCCGGTTTCAGTCACGCGCGGGTCACGATCCGCTATGCGCTAACTGCCTACCTCCCGAATAATCAGGAGCGCTGCATCGAGCAATGTCCGAACTCCTCCGATGCGCGCGGAATTCCCGCTTTGCTCAAAGTCGACCGCGTCGAAACGAGTGGGAGAGCGTCGTCTCGCGGCATGAGCTCGACTCAGCAATCGAGCACCGGGATGAAAAACATGATGCAGGTGATCAGGGGCTCTCCTCAGGTTGCTCCGAATGAGATAGGATGGAGCGAGTTGGCAGTGATGTATTTCGATAACCCGGCGAAACCCCTTCGACCCCGCCCGGCGAAGGGGTTTCGCAATCTCCATATCACGGGGCCCCAAATTCCTGTTTCGCCTGGTAATCTGCGTTCGGTCCCCGATCTTGGCGCCAAGGGCTATCGTCCCAACCAGAACCACATGCCTGAAGTCGCGCCTATGTCAGCGCGCGGGCCGCACCAACCAGGTCGTCGAGCAGGCGGCGCTTGGGGAGCGCTTTGATCATGGCGACGATCTTCTTCTGTTTCGCCTTCTTTGGCACCCCGTCGACGCGCAAGTACTCCTCGAACATTGCCGAGAGCACCTGTGGATAGTCGCGCAACAGGTGCGGCCGCGCGTGCGCGAAGTCGGTGACATTGCGGATCTTGTGCAGGTCGGCCATCACGATGCTCTCGTCGAGAAGCTCGCGGTAGCGCGACAGGCTCATCGCCGAGAAGTCGTCCTTCGCTTTGGCCTCGATGATGGCTTGCGCCGCCAGCTTGCCCGAGAGCATGGCCAGATTCCCGCCCTCGCGATTCACTGGATTGACGAGCTGCGCGGCATCGCCGACGACGACGGCGCCGTCGGCGAAGACTTGCGGCAGCCGGTTGTAGCCCGCCTCCGGAATCAGGTGACCCGAGTACTCGAGCGTCTCCCCGCCGGCGATGAGCGGCGCGATTGCCGGGTGGGCCTTGAAGCGGTCGAGCATGTCGTTGACGTTCAAGCCGGATGTGATCAGATCTTCCAGCAGCGCGCCGGTGCCGATCGAAAGGCTCTCCTTGTTGGTGTAGATGAAGCCGTAGCCAAGGAGCCCCCAGGTCGACTCGCCAAAGATCTCCAGCGCGGTGCCCATCCCGGCCGGTAGCGCGAAGCGCGCCTCGATGACGTCCGGGGGCAGCGCGATCAGCTCCTTGGCCACCAGCGCCTGCTCGATTGGCTCCCACTCGCGGTGCAATCCGATCTTCTGCGCCAGCATGGAGTTCGCCCCGTCGGCAATGACGACGCAGCGCGCCAGCAGCTCGCCCTCCGCATCGCCGGTGGTGACGCCGACGACGGCGCCCTCCTCCCAGAGCAGATCGACGACGGTGAACTCGGCATAGACCTCCGCCCCGGCCTCCTCCGCTTTGGTGGCGTACCAGCGATCGAAGGGAGAGCGCAGCACGGTGTAGGCGTTGAACGGGGGCTCGGCGAAGCGTTGCGAGCGGTAGGTGGCGCCCATCATCGCGTCATCGGTAAGCAGCAGGTAGCGCTGCTCGACGATGGGGCGCTCCAGAGGCGCCTCTTCCTCGAACCCCGGCGCCATGGCCTCGGTCGGCTCCCGGTAGAGAATCCCGCCCCAGACGTTCTTGGCTCCCGGAAACTGGCCGCGCTCCAGCACGACGACCGAGAGCCCGGCCGCCGCCATCTCCCTGGCCGCGGTGATCCCGGCCGGCCCGGCCCCCACCACGATGGCATCAAATCGATCGTCATCCATGCCCGGATCCTTTTTTCAACCAGTGCGCGGAAAGTTTGCCAAGTTTGCCAAGCATTGCCAAGTTGCGGACGAATTGGGTCACAGGGTCGCAGGGTGGCAGGGAGAACGATGACCCCCCGCCACCCTGCCACCACGAGCGCAGCGAGTAACCACCCCGACACCCGACACGCGAACCCAACACCCATCACCCCCGGCCCCGCTATACTCCTTGCTGCTTTCGCGAGGAATCGGTACATCGCTGAATCCGCGCCGAACCGCGGGTTTTCGACACGTCTAGGCAAGGGGCAATCGGCCAGATGGACTTCTCCCTGACTCCCGAGCAAGTTCAAGTTCGCGACACGGTGCGCGAGTTCGCCGCGCGCGAGGTCGCACCGCACATCCAGGAGTGGGACGCCAAAGTCGAGTTCCATCCCGAAGTGCTGCACCAGATGGGTGAGCTCGGCATCCTCGGTCTTCCCATCCCGGAGGAGTATGGCGGCTCCGGGTTCGACTACGTCGCGCTCGCCCTCGCCTGCGAAGAACTGGAGTACGTCGACACCTTCTTGCGGGTCGTCATGAGCGTCCACGTGGGGCTCAACAGCCTGGCGCTTCTGCAATGGGCCAATGAAGAGCAGAAGCAGCGATTTCTCGTCCCCCAGGCCCGCGGCGAAAAGTTCGGCACCTTCGCGCTGACCGAGCCAAACGCCGGGAGTGACGCCGGGTCGATCGAGTCTACGTACGTCCGCGACGGCGATGCCTACGTCCTCAACGGCGCGAAGATGTGGATCTCCCTCGCCGACTTCGCCGACCATTTCCTGGTCTTCGCCTCGTTCGACCGCAGCCAGAAGCACAACGGGCTCACCGCCTTCATGCTCGAGCGAGGGATGCCGGGTCTGACGACCGGCACGATCAAGGGCAAGCTGGGCGTGCGCGCCGGCAATACCGGCGAGCTGGCCTTCAACAACGTTCGCATCCCGCTCGAAAACCGCATCGGCGAGGAGGGCGAGGGTTTCAAGATCGCCATGAGCTGCATCGACCAGGGCCGCTTCACCGTCGGCGCCGGCGCCGTTGGGCTCATCCGCGCCTGTCTCGACGCCAGCACGCGGTATGCGAACGAGCGATTCGCCTTCGGTCAGGAGATTGGCCGCTTCGAGCTGGTCAAGCAGATGATCGCCAGGATGGTGGCCGGGTACGAAGCCTCCCGGCTGCTCACCATGCAGGCCGCCGAGCTGAAGAACCGGGGCATCCGCAACACGCGCGAGACATCGCTGATGAAGTGGTACGGCTGCGACGCCGCGCTGGCGGCGGCAAACGACGCCATCCAGATCCACGGCTCCTATGGCTATTCCAACGAGTACCCGGTCGAGCGCTTCTGGCGGAACGCGCGCGGCGCGGTGATCTACGAGGGCACGCGGGAGATCCACACCATCCTCCAGGCGGACTACGCGCTTGGCTACCGGCAGGACAAGCCGCTGCGCTGTCCGCAGCCACCAGCAGAGGGATTCGAGCGTCAGGACGAGCGTATCCCGGCCCTGGCGCTCTAGGAGTCAAGCCGACTCCGACGACCCCTAGTCCTGAATTCAAAACACCCGTTGCGCAAACGCTGGCACGGTGCATGAAGGGCTTCCCTATGGTTGCCCTTCTCACCGAGCCGCAACTCCACGCGTCGAGATGCTGGCTACACCCCGTTTCAAGGAGCAGATCATGATGTTGGATCCCACGCAGACGTTGCATCAAGCGCTCGCCTCTCGTGGCAACCGCAGGCGGGCCGCCCAGGCGATTGCCGCGGCGGCCGGAGGCTTGCTGCTGCTCGAAGCCGCCACGCGCCAGGGCAGCCCGCTCGCGATTGCCCAGGATGACGCCGACGACAGCTCGGGTCGCGGCCGCGGCCGGGGTCGTGGCGGAGACGACCACGACAACAGTGGACCCGGAAACGCGGAAGACGCGGAGGAGGCTGGAGAAGCCGTCGAATTGCCGGCGGGATCACTGGAAGTGCGCATCGTCGGCGACGACGCGGGCGATTTCGTTCCCGGCGAGCTGACCGTCGACGTCGGTCAATCCGTCACGTTCGTCAACATCCACAGCGACGAACACACCGCCACTGGCTCAGGTTTCGACACCGGCATCATCCCGGACGAGGGTGGCATGGCCACCGTCGTGCTCGACACGCCCGGCACGTTCCCCTATGCCTGTCAGATTCATCCCGAGATGACAGGCGTCATCCGCGTCCGCGACGAAAATGGCGTCATACCGGAACCCCAAACGACCGCCCAAGAAGTCCCGGCCGATGCCACCACCGTGCGCATCGTCAACCTGGCATTCGACCCGGCCGAGGTCACGATTCCGACCGGAACCGCCGTCTCCTGGATCAACGACGACAGCGTGCCGCACACTGCGACATCAATCGACGGCGTCTTCGACTCCGGCATCTTCGATCCCGGCGCCAACTTCACGTGGACCTTTAATCAGCCGGGGTCGTTTCCTTATCAATGCCAGCTTCATCCCCAGATGCAGGGGACGATCATCGCCGAAGGGGAAGCGGTGGCGGGCGCTCCCGCGGACGCCCCTAACGGGGGTCAGGCTGATGCCGCATCGGCACAACCCGCCGCGCCGGGCGAAGGCGCCGTATCCATCATCGACTTCGCGTTCGAACCCGCCACTCTTGATGTGGCGGCCGGTGCGACGGTGGTCTGGACGAACGACGGACAGGCCCCGCACACCGTAACGGGGGAGTTCGCCGACTCGGGCGTTCTCGAGCCTGGCCAGACCTTTTCCCATACGTTTGCCGAATCCGGTGAGTTCAGCTACGTCTGCGCGATTCACCCCCAGATGACGGGAACGATCCGCGTGAACGCCGACGCGGCGCCCGGGACCGGAGCGGTCGGGGCGACACCGGTCGCACCCTCCGCGGTGGGTACAGGCCCCGAGGGTGTCTGGTTGATCCGGCTCGTTCCTGACGACGAGACGATACTCGGCGCGCATCAGGCCCTGGTCACCTTCCACGGCGACGGCACCATGGAAGCCGATTTTTCGGCGGAGTCCGGCGACGGAGCAACCACAGCCGTCCTGGCGTCAGGTCGGGGGGAGTGGTTGGTGAATGAGACTGTTTGCCGCATCTCACTGATCGCCCTCCTGAACGACGCAGATCAGCGCTTCGCCGGCACGGTCACAGTCGACGCCGAGGCCGAGCTCGATACGGACGGTCGCGCCTTCGACGGGACATTCGATTTCGCCGTGGTCTCAGCCGGTGGCGAGCCGGTCGGCGATGGTTCGGGCAGGCTTCTTGGCGGATCAGTTTCACTCGACCCGTAGCGTCGATCGGGCGAGACCCATGGACATTGAAAGCATCCGCGACGACGCGCGGATGCTCCGTCAGGCAGCCAGCTCCTGGTTCGGAGTAGCATCATCGGGCAGGGCTGACGACGCTGCCCGATGGTCTGGCACGTGGTTTCTCGCGTTCCCGGGCGCGCAGGCCTCAATTCATCACTAGAAGGCGAGGAACAATGTCCGATTCGTCGCGGCGCGCGGTGATCCTGGGTGGGGCCCGCACGCCATTCGCCAAACTCGGCGGCGCTTTAGCGACTCAGAGTGCCGTCGATCTCGGCGTCGTGGCCGCGCGGGCCGCGATCGAGCGCGCGGGCATATCCCCGGCTGACGTCGACGACACGATTCTTGGCCAGGTGCTCCAGGGCGGCTCAGGACAGAACCCGGCTCGTCAGGTCGCGCTGCGAGCGGGCGTCGGCGTCGAGATACCCGCGGAGACGATCAATCGCGTCTGCGGGTCGGGGATGCGCGCCGTTACCCTCGCCGAATCGCTGATTCGCGCGGGCGATTACCAGGTCGTGCTGGCCGGTGGCATGGAGAGCATGACCAATGCCCCCTACATCCTGCGTAAGGCCCGCACCGGGTACCGCATGGGCGACGGCGTCCTCGAGGACACGATGATCGGTGACGGCTTGCAGTGCGCGATTGCCAGCTGTCACATGGGTATCCACGGGGGCAACGTCGCCGCCGAAGAAGAGATCAGCCGCGAGGAGCAGGACGCCTGGGCACTGCGCTCCCACCAGCGCGCCCTGGCCGCGCGCGACGCGGGTCTCCTCGACCGCGAGATCGCGCCGGTCGAGATTGCCGCTAAAGGCGTCACCACCATCGTCGACGAGGACGAGGCTCCCCGCAGGGACACGAGTGCGGAAGCGCTTGCTCGCCTGAAGCCCGCCTTCGACGCCGAAAGCACGGTGACCGCCGGCAACGCTCCGGGGATCAACGATGGCGCCGCCGCGCTCGTCGTCACAAGCGCGGACTGGGCCGCGGCGCAGGGACTGTCGCCCCGCGCGCGCATTCTGGCCCATGGCGAGGCCGCCTGGGAGGTCCCCTATCTCGCCTACACGCCCGCCATGGCCGCGGAGAAGGCACTTTCCCGGGCTGGGCTCAAGCCGTCCGATGTCGAAGTCTGGGAAATCAACGAGGCATTCGCCAGTGTGCCCATCATCTCCGCCAAGCGGCTCGGTATCGACCCCTGCCACGTCAATGTGAATGGCGGCGCGATCGCGTTCGGCCACCCCATCGGCGCCAGTGGCGCCCGGATCATCCTCAGCCTGATCGAGGAGCTGCGCCGCCGTGGCGGCGGCCTCGGCGTGGCCGCGATCTGCTCCGGCGGCGGCGGCGGGGACGCCATCGTCCTCGAGGTGCCTGGCCCGGCATGAGCGAGGGACTGCTGCTCCCGTTCAAGGGCGTTTTCCCCCGCATCGCGGCGGGTGTCTACCTGGCGCCGGGCTCGGTCGTCGTCGGCGACGTCGAGATCGGCGCGGATTCGAGCGTCTGGTTCAACGCCGTCATCCGCGGTGACGTCGCCCCAATTCGCATCGGGGAGCGATCGAACGTCCAGGACGGCGCCGTCCTCCACGTCGATACCGGAACCCCTTGCATCGTCGGCAACGAGGTCACCATCGGTCACGCGGCCATCGTTCACGGCACGAACGTCGGGGACGGGGTCACTATCGGCATGGGAGCGGTCGTCCTCTCTCGTTCAATGATCGGCGCGGAGGCGATCGTCGCCGCCGCGGCGTTGGTGCCGGAAGATGCGGTCGTCCCTTCCGGCGCGCTGATGATGGGTGTGCCGGCGCGGGAGAAGCGCGCGCTCTCGGACGCGGAACGGGCCGCATCACGAGAAAATGCGCTCCGCTACGTTCGGAATGCCGCCGCGCACCGTCTGGTCGTCGCGGGAGCCGAATAAGGAAGAGGCGGACATGGCTGTCGACGTCGAGATCGACGAGGGTATCGCGGTCGTCACGATGAACCGCCCGCAGGCCCTGAACGCCTTCAACACCGAGCAGCTCGATCTTCTGACAGGAGCGTTCCACGCGCTTGGCCAGGACCGCGCCGTCCGGGTCGTCATCCTGACCGGCGCTGGCGATCGCGCGTTTGCCGCGGGCGCGGATATCAAGGAGATGGTGAATCTCAGCCCGGCCGAGGGGGTGGCCTTCGGACGCAAGGGCCAGGCGGTGGCCAGCGCGGTCGAACGCCTGCCCCAGCCGGTGATTGCCGCGGTCAACGGGTATGCCTTCGGCGGCGGTTGCGAATTGGCTATCGCCTGCGATATCCGGCTCGCCGCCGAGAACGCCCGCTTCGCGCAGCCGGAGGTCACTCTCGGCATTCCTCCCGGCTGGGGTGGCACCCAACGGCTGCCCCGGCTCATCGGACCGGGTCTCGCCGCGGAGATGATTTACACGGGACGCCAGGTGGACGCCGAGGAAGCGCATCGCATCGGCCTGGTCAATGCGGTCTACCCGCTCGACCAGCTGATGGCGGCGGCGCAAGCAATGGCCGCTCAGATCGCCCGCAACAGCCCGGCCGCTGTTCGCGCCGCGAAGAACCTGATTGGGCTCGTTTTTGCCGGCGATCAAGCAGCGGGACTAGCCGCTGAGGTTGCCGGCTTCGGCGCCGCCTTCGCCTCGCCTGATCGGAGCGAGGGCATGCGCGCATTTGTCGAGAAGCGAGCGGCCGACTTCGCCGGCGACTGACGCGGTGCCACCCACCGGTGTCATCCCGAGGGACCAGGGATAGTGTCATCCCGAGGAACGAGGGATCTCGTCGTTCTACGTGAGTACACACGTATTCGACGAGATTCTTCACCGGCTCGCAATGACACACTCCACATCGTCCACTACGGAAACTGGAGCGATTCCACCCGGCTGCGCAGGGCATGCGACGCCGGATCCCGCGTCGTCACGAACGTGCCGTCCTGCGTCCCCTGCAGCGGGAGAAACTGAACGTTGATCTCCGCTGACTCCACGACTCGCTCTCCATCGTAGATATCGATCCAGATCTCGGCCGACGAGATCGCCTCGGATCCGGTGTTGGTCACGGTGTACGGAATGTAGAAGGTCTCGTCGCGCACAGCGGCCTGTTCCGTGTCAAATGTAATTTGCAGCGACGCGCCGTCTCCTTCCAGCCGTCGCGCTTCCTCGACCAGAGCGACGACGATCAAGGCGCCTACGACCAGCACGCTGAGCGAGAGCGTCACCCACTCCGCGAGTGATTTTCGTCTCGCGGCGCGCTCGGTCATATGGCGAGCCGGCCCGCGGCCGCGGCCATCGACGCGGGAAACGCCAGCAGCACCGTCTTGGTGTAGATCTCGACCGGGGTCGACTCCTCGTCGATGCGACCGAATAACCGGAGCACGATCAGGCAGACGAGAAGCGCCAGCAGATAGGCGGTCACGGTTTCCGCAAACGGTGTCTGCAGCGGTCCCGGCGTGCGGTGGCGGTCATTCTCTCCGGCAAATCCCGCGGCAAAGACGACACTGTAGGTGACGAGCAGTGAGAGCAGGATCACCAGCGGCAGGTTCCGGAACGGCACCTCCGTTGTAATGGCCGTCAGATCGTCGACCGGCACGATGGCCAGGCACAAGAAGAGCGCGCCAGCGGCTGATGCGGCGAGCTCGAAAAGCGTGCGCCGCCGGCCGTCGTGCCATCCCAGGCGCACCGCGCTGGCATCACCGGCATCGGGATCGACGCGCGAGGCATCCCGCGCCAGGAGATGGTTGGCGATGGCGACGCCCAGACTCACCGGCGCGATCGCCACGGCGATCCGGCCTATGGCAATCGAAGGCGCTTGTCCGTCCCCGATCTGCCCAAGAACCCAAAACACCGCTACCAGAGCCAGCACCGCCAGCGCGAGCGCTTCGATTGCGTCCCCGAAAACTTGCCATCCTCGGCGCAGCCCGCGCCGGAACCCGATCCAGTAGACCGCCACCAGCGTCAGCAGATACGAGAAGCCTAGCAACGTCAGCGAGTCCAGCGGCTCGTTCTGATCGCCGAGCCACCACGAATCAACCGTAAAGACAACGGGGATACCGACCAGGAACCCGCTGGCTAACCCCCGCACGGCGTCATCGAACTCGTCCGACCATTCGCGACCAGGACGAGGTCGCGTCGGCGCGCCCCGAGGTTCAACCAGCATGCGATTTCTCCACCGCGGCCCGTTGGCTCGATGCGGGCGTGGCTGCCGGCTCAGCTGCGCTCAGCTCACGTCTCCAGGCCGCTCAGGGAGAGCCGATGGCAACCTGCCGCTATAGTAGCCGCCGATGTGCGATGGCCTGCGTGACAAGGGGTTGGGACGGAATGCGGTTCGAGGGACAGACAGCGATCGTCACCGGAGCGGCTCGAGGCATTGGTGAAGCGATCGCCCGGCGCCTCGCCAGCGAAGGCGCGGCGGTCATGATCGCGGACGTGGATTATCACGCCGCCGAGGCCACCGCGACCGCGATCGGCGAGTACGCGGTCGCTCAGCCGCTCGACGTGACCGAGCCGGTCTCCTGGGACGCCGCGGTGCGGGCCGCACTTGACCGCTGGGGACGAATCGACGCGCTAGTCAACAACGCCGGCATCGCGGGGCGCTCCGCACCCATCTGGGAGCTCGGCGTCGACGAGTGGCAGCAGGTTGTGGACATCGACCTCACCGGCGTCTTCCTGGGCTGCAAAGCCGTCATCCCGGTCATGGTTGACGTCGGCTCCGGCCGCATCGTCAACATCGCGTCGATCGCCGGCAAGGAAGGCAACCCCAACGCGGTTCCCTATTCGGCCGCCAAGGCCGGGGTGATTGGCTTGACGAAAGCGGTCGCCAAAGAGGTCGCCACCACGGGCGTGCTCGTCAATGCGGTGGCGCCGGCCGTGATCGAGACCCCGATCCTGGCCCAGGTGAGCGACGAGCATATCGCCTACATGACCAGCCGCATCCCGATGGGGCGCGTCGGCAAACCGGAGGAAGTCGCCGCGCTGGTCGCGTTTCTCTGCTCGTCCGACCTCAGCTTCTCCACCGGCGCCGTCTACGACATCTCCGGGGGCCGCGCCACCTATTAGCGAGTCATCGCGGCGGCTCCCGCTGACGCGGTCATGCGTTGCCACCGTCGAGACCGAACAGAAACAGCTGGATCGCTGCCAGGGTCTGCTCGGATCCCGGTCCCAGAAATACGTCGTGGCTGGCGCCGTAGATCGTCTGCGCCCGGGCTTGCGGGATCGTCGCCAGCATTCGTTCGGCGGTCTCTGGCCGTATCTCACCCCGCTGGCCACGCACGATCAACACGGGACAATGCAGGCGAGCCAGGACGTCCCAATCGGATCGCGGCACGGCGGCGGCCTCGATCCGGCGCACGATGTCGAGGTCATGCCGCCAGCGGTAACCACCATCTGACCTCGCTTCGAGGTCACTCGGGATGTCATGGCGGGCCCGGTCCGGAGGCAGCCCCAAATCCTCTTCGTAGAACCGAGTGGCGTCCGCAAGTGAAGCAAACGCCTGTGGCAGCGAGTTGATCTCGGCGAGCGCGTGCGATGCACGATCCGCGGTCACCTCGGGATTGGCGTCACCGAGGACGACCCCACAGGCGAGCTCGGGGCGCCGGGCGGCAAGGTGGTAGGCGACGAGGCCACCATGCAAGCGCCCGATGAGCGCCGGCCGCTCGATACCGAGCCGATCGACCAATTCGGCGACGTCGTCGGCCATCGTCGCGGGGTCATAACCGCCCTCCGGACGATCGCTTTCTCCCCGTCCCCGCAGATCGGGAACCAGCACTTCACGGTCGAGCGACAGCTGCTCCGCGAGATGGCGCATGCCTTCCCCGCTCTGCAGCACGCCATGCAGGAGGACGACGGGTGGGTGCTGGGCGTCCGGCGGGCTTGCCCAGCGGCGATACGCCAGACGCACCCCATTGACATGCTCGAAGCCGGTAAGGAGTTGACTCATCGACCGCTCCCGGCGCGATAGTTCTGCAGCGCCGCCGTCACGAGTTGCAAACATTCGCTCTCATAGGGCTGCGGCCAGACGATCAGGTGGGCGACGCCTTGGGCCTCGAATCCTCGCCACTCGTCGGCCAGGTCCTGCGCGCTGGTGAACGTGAACCGCGCGGCACGATCGGACTCGTCTCGATCCTGTCTCGAGTCAGGGGTCATCACGATCTGGCCGACGGTGACATCGAGTGTTGTGGGATCGCGACCTACGTCGGAGCAGGCCGCATGAAGTTCCTCAACCCGCTGAGGGAGTTCTCCGGCGCGTCCCACCCAACAGGTGTTCCAGGCATCGGCAAGCTCGGCGGTCAATCGCAGCATGCGGGGCCGCGAGGCTCCAATCAGGATCGGCGGTCCGTCTGGTCGCGGACCTCGCGGCAGGCTGACGCAGTTGACGGCTAGTTCATACCTTCCCTGGTAGTCGACGACGTCACCACGGACCATCGGCGCGATGATGCGCAGCGCGTCCTCGAAGCGGCTGGCGAGATGATCGAACGGAAAGCCAAACGCCGAGAACTCCGGCTGATGCCAACCCGCACCAAGGCCCAGGATCAACCGGCCCCCGCTCACCTCGTCAACCGCGTCAGCCATCTTGGCAAGGAGTGCCGGGTTACGGAACGCCGTGCATATGACCAGCGTCCCCAGCTCGATGCGAGTCGTCGCCTCGGCCAGAGCCGAAAGCAACGTCCAGCCCTCCCAGATACCTCGCCGCTGCCCCTCCCACTCAAAGAGGAGATGGTCGACGATCCAGATCGAATCGAACTGATCGCGCTCCGCCTGGAGCGCCGCGTCGCGGATGTCGCCGTAGCGCAGGATCGTCCCGTCGTCTGTCTCGGCGATCGGCAACAGCATCCCGACCTTCACATCGTCTCCTCGACCCCGAACCGTCCGCAACCGCAGTCACCGAGCGCGGTGAAACCCGCCGCACTGTACGTCGCCAGGAGCGAGAACGCCAAGACGTCTCCCATCCTCGATCGGGTTGGCCGGCCGCGGCGGGGTACAATCGCTCGCCGGTGGTATCGCGTGGAGCGGGGCCAGGTCCCGACTACCGAGGGGGCATGGGGGAAGCATGGCCGGGTTGTTCGGCAAGCGTCGTAACTCGGGATCGCAGCCGGCTACCGGGTCACTGCTCGATGAGGTCACCCAGGGCAGCCCGGTGACCGATGGCTGGCGATTCTCGCTCAAGGGGTCGCCGCGCTTTTATGACGACGTACTCCGCATCATCGAGAGCGACTCCGGCGCTGAGGTCTATTTTGGCGAAGCGCTAACCTACGAGCGCGGCGCCGCCGTTGCGCTCTGGCGCGTTCGCGCCCGGAGCTTCGCCTGGTTGCCACCGCTCTATGACTGGTGGGCCGACCAGGAGCGTATCGAACCAGTCCGGTTCACATTTTATCTCTACATTCCGCCGGACCTGAAGTACCCGGCACTGGATCTGCGCGAGCATGCTCCTCAGGACGTCGAGGCGTTCATCAAACAGCGTGCCCCCAAGGACTAGAGCCAAGCGGGCGAAGCTCGGGCAAGAAACGGAACCGCCTCCGCGAAAATCGCGGAGGCGGTCGCTTCGTTCGGGATCGAGCGGTCGATCAGTCTCCCGCGATTCTCACGGCAGCCTCTTCGACGACCTCGATGACCTCGACCTCAGCCACGGCCAGGAGACGCTCAGGGTGCACTTTCCAGCAGTCGGTCACCACGTCAGTGGCGCGACAACGCATCACGTCGTCTTCACCATGGAGGGCCCATGCTAACGAGCATCGATAAACTGGCTCAACACTCCCACGCAATGGTCCGCAGTGCGCACGGACAAGCATCGGACACCCAAAGCGCCCCGGCTCCGCCGTCTGCTCTTCCTCGAGGAAGAGCCGGCGTCGCTCGCGGCTCATCGTCAAACCACCCCTTCTTCTGGCGGCCCCCCGTCTCGTCGCTCACGCCACGCTTCACCAGGTCCCACATGGACTTGACATTGACGCGGACATGAGCTTCCGGGTCTCACCAGCGCCCCAGGAGCTGCTCTGCTCCGGGGAAGCCCCACTTCGGGACCTCAGAGCAGTATACCCTGACGCCCGCCGCCCGCCCGGCGGGATCACGCCTATCGAGATACCAACTGCCGCAAGACAAACAGCATATTCGCCGGTCGCTCCGCGATTCGGCGCGCAAAGTAGGGGTACCAATCCGCACCGAACGGCACATAGATCCTCATGCGATACCCCTCGCGCGCCAGAGCAACCTGCGCCTCCCGGCGTACGCCATAAAGCATCTGGAACTCCCAGCGCGCGGGGTCGATACCCATGCGCAGCGCGAAGCCCTGCGTAGCACGCACCAGCGCGGGGTCGTGCGTGGCGATAGCCGGATAGCGGCCGGCTTCGAGCAAGCGCTCCATCAGGCGGACAAAGGCCTCGTCGATCTCCCGCGGTCGCTGCAGAGCCAGACTCGCCGGTTCGGCGTACGCGCCCTTCACGAGCCGGACCCGCATCTTCAGGCCAATCAGTCGCTCGATGTCTCGATCCGACCGGTGCAGATAGGCCTGGATGACCGCCCCGACATACCCCTCGAATCGCTCGTGCAGCGCCTCGGCGATGGCGAGGGTCCGTTCCGTGTACGCGGAGCTCTCCATGTCGATTCGCACGAACCCGTCGGCGCTCCGCGCGGTTTCCAACAGCACCAGCATGTTGTCGTACGCAATCTGATCGCCGATGTCCAGACCGAGCATGGTCAGCTTGACCGAGATGTTCGGGTCCAGATCGCTGGCGGCCATCTCTCGCAAGGTCTCGGCAAACGTCTCGACCGCGGCGCGAGCCTCGTTCGGCGTCAGGACGTTCTCGCCCAACCGGTCCAGCGTCGTCGTCAAGCCCTGCGTGCTCAACCGATTCGCGACCACCAGTGCATCTTCCAACCGGTCTCCGGCGACGAAACGGGCAACCAGGGCGCGCGACCATGGGCTGTTACGAATGATTCGTTCCACTTCATCTCGCTCGGCTGTGGCCAGGATTCCGTTGCGTAGCAAGGTGGTCATCATCCGTGCTCGAGTCTCGACCGTGCCGAGAGCTGGCCCACAAGGGTCACCGTGGCCATCGCCGCCAGCGCCCCGACGCCGAGTACCGCGAATGGAGCCGCCACGCCCGCGGCATCAGCGAGTGCGCCGACGGCGGCAGGACCGGCAACAAGTCCCACGTCACTGGAGAGGCGAACGGCGCCGACCGCGCGCCCGCCTCCCCCTCCCAGGCGAAGGATCAGGTCACCAGCCGAACTATTTCCAGCAACCTGGCCAACGGCGTACAAGGCCATTGGCGCGAGGAGCCAGGGTGCACTCGGCGCAAACGGCACCAGGAGCATGCCTACGCCGCCGACGCCGAAACCGATGGCCAATGCCCGCGCGCCGCCGGCCTTGCGGATGATGCCGCCGATAGGAATTGCACTCGCGAGATGAACGACATTGACGAACAGGAGCATCATCCCCACCTGACCGGCATCGAACCCAAACTTCTCCGCCCCCAGCAAGGGCAGGGAGACGACCCAGATCGAATAGTTGACGAATACCAGGAGATTTGCCGCCACAGCCGCGACCTCGCCGGTTCGTGACGGGTGCACTGGGGCGCTGACGACTTCCTCGTTCATATGCCTGGTGCGAACGACCGCCGCTCTGCACCCGCGCCAACATCGACCCAGCCAGCAGCACGCCGGAAATGACCGTCGACAGCCAGAACACCGCCCGCCAACCAAGTTCGGCCGTCAGGTAGCCACCGGTGAGGAGCCCGGCGCTACCGCCGGCACCCGTGGAGAGGTTGAAGGCGGTCATCGCCGCGCCTCCGCCGGGACGAGCGCGGAGCACGGAGAGCAACCCGGCGGTTGCCAGGAGCGCTACCCCGACGCCCTGGATGCCGCGCGCCGGAAGCAGTGTTACCTGGGACGTGGCCACCGCCGCCAGGCCTGAACCAAGCAAGAGCGCCGTGGACCCGGCGACCGCGGTCCATTTGGGTCCTGCACGCTCCACGAGCCATGCAGCGGGTAGATTCGTTATGAGACGCCCGGCGAAGAAGACAGAGAAGACCAGCCCCGCGCTGGTCGCACTCAGCGCCAGCGATTCCTGAATGGCCGGCAGCGCCGGCGCCACGATGTCGACGCACCAGTAAGCGAAGAGCAAGATGGCAAGCGAGATTCGTTGCGGCAACGCGGAGGATGCGTCTGTCGCCTCGGTCGCAATCGCACTCGACGCCTGCGCCCGCCCCTCTTCGCTAGCCGCCAGCCCGCTCACGCTGTCCCCGCTCTCCCGTGCCCTCTGACGCCGCGGAGCATACATGCCCCCGGGAGGTCGCGCTTACCGCATCCAGGTCCGGTCTATCCTTGCCGTCATGACCGAGCTACGGACCACTCCGGCCACCGCGTTCCCGATCGATACGACCGTCCGCGATGCCCTGTACGACCGGATTCCCCTGGGTCGACCGGATATCGCCCTGATCGGCACGGTCTCCCTTCGTTCGGCTCGAGCGCATCCAACAGCTCGGGTTCGTCTCGCGGGTCTGGCCCGGCGCCCGGCATACCCGCTTCGAGCATTCGCTCGGGGTCATGCATCTCACTCGGCTGGCGGTCGATCACATCAGAGGCACCCGGGAGGGCCAGTGGCTGACGGATGGTGACGCGCGCGTGGCTGTGGCCGCGGCGCTGCTGCACGACATCGGGCACTATCCGTTTTCTCACGCCATCGAAGAGCTGGGGCCGCCGATCGTTCCGCACGAGCGTGGCGGCCGGCGTCTGATCGAGGGACCGCAGATCGCTCCCATCCTGGAAGAGGCATGGGGCATCGATCCGCGTCGGGTCGCCAACATTGTCGATCCCGATGGAGCGAATCTGCCGCCTGCCGACCAATTGCTGCGCGGCGTTCTGTCCGGCGCGCTCGATATGGACAAGCTGGATTACCTGCCTCGCGACGCCCGGGCCTGCAATGTGCCGTACGGTGGCGTCGACAGCGCGCGACTGATCGATGCCCTCACCATCGCCAGGATCGAGCAACCGGGAGGCGATACCACCCTGCGCATCGCCATCGGCGAAAAGGGCATCAGTCCGCTTCACTCGCTGATCAATGCGCGCCAGGAAATGTTCGACAACGTCTACTGGCATCACACGAACCGGGCCTGCATGGTCATGCTGCTGCGCGCCACGCAGGAGGCCCTCCTCGCCGGCGCACTGCAACCGGAAGAGCTGATCGGACATGACGACGACTCACTCTTGAAGCGCCTCACCTCTGAGGCGATGCCCGCCCCCACGCAACGCCTGGCGCGTGGCCTGCGTGACCGCCAGATTCACAAGCGGGCAGTCGAGATCGGATCACGTGCTTTCGAGCTCTACGCCAGACTCGGGAACCTTTTCTTCGATCCGCTGGCGCGACGCGACGTCGAGACGCGGCTTGCCGCGGCGTTGGCCGAGGAGATCGGAGAACCCGTTGCGGCTGAGGCGGTCCTGATCGACATTCCCAAACCGGAGCGCTGGCGCTCGGATGTGTGGGTCACCTTCGAGCGCCCGCCTGTCGGGTTCGAACGACTGATGCCGTGGCGCGACGTCGTCGGACTCACCGACGACGACTTCAAGCGCTATGAGGAGCACCGCCGCCTGATCAGGATCGTCGCCGCCGAGCCGTACCGAGAGGCGCTTTCCCAGTCGTGGGAGAAGCTCCTGATGCCCCTCCTCGGAGCGGCGATCTAGTCGGCCGGCTCCGGGGAAATGAGCTCGACCTCGTTGCCGTCGGGATCGGTCACGTACATGGTGCGCACCGCCAGCACCGGGTGCTTCCCGTCGCGAACCTCGATGCCCGCGCTCGTCAACGTTGCCCGCGCCTCATCGAAGATGGCCTCCGGGACAGTCAGCGCCAAATGATGAAGGGTGCGCGGTTCCCCGAAAGCCGCGGATCCGGGGGAAAGCGGCACCAGAACGAGGAGCGAGGGCACGCGGTCGGTCGCTTGTCCGGCGCGAAAGAAGATCGGACCCGGCTGGTCGGCCGGGGTCATCCGCTCCAGCCCCAGCAGGCCGCCGTAGAACGCGACGGCCCGTGAGGCATCGCGAACATTGAGCACGACCTCGGCTAACCCGTCGATCTCAATCATGGTTCACTCCTTCGCTCGCCCCGCACAATTCGCCGTGTTCCCGGCTGGTAACCTCAGCATATGACGGGATTGGACGAGACGCCTCGAGACGACGCGCCGACCAGCACGCCGCAACGCCAATCGCGGTACTTCTGGACGACGGCTGCCCTGTCCATCGTGTTGCTGCTCCTGCTCTGTACCGTTCTCATCGTGATCGCGGCAACGCGGAGCTAGCATCTGGATCATTCCGGTCTGTCGTTTGTGTCTGCCATGAAGTCTGATAGGATGCCGCGGCTGTCCATCGGCCAGTTGCTGACCCAGATAGCAATCGCCGGGGAAGCGAAGGATCTGTCCAAACCGGCGCCAGGAGGCGTCGCGGGTGATAGTGAGGAGGCTCACCGATGAGCGAGCGCGATCCACTCTCGATGTCGACCGACAACACAACCGACGGCGAAATGTATTCGGACACGGTCGAAGGCGGTCCCATCAGCCAGGCCATGATCGGCGACTCGGTTGTCGACTCGACCGGCAAGGAAGTCGGTACGGTCAAGTTCGTCAAGATGGGTGATCCGAACGCGGTGACGGATGAGGGCCAGGACGACGGCGACCCGGGACTCCTGGGGCTCGGCGATGACTCGTATGACATGGGCGACTTACCCGAGCAGGCTCGACACCAGCTCATGCGAGTCGGATTCATCCACATCGACGTGTCGTGGGCTGACGATCGCTTTGCCGGTGCCGGCCAGATCGCCCGCGTCGAAAACAACACGGTCTACCTCACCGTTCCGGAGGCCGATCTTTTCTAGGCGATGCGGTAGCGCGGTTCAGCCGCTGGCAAAGAGGTCTGAGCTCAGGTAGCGCGTGCCGGTATCGCAGGCGACTGTGGCCACCGTAAACCCCGGCGCCTCGGCGGCCAGCCGCAGCGCCGCCGCCACATTTGCGCCGGTCGAAAACCCGGCCAGGATTCCTTCTCGCCGCGCCAGCTCGCGCGCGGTGCTGACCGCGTCGTCGTCGAGGATCGGGATCGTCCCGTCGCACAGAGCGGCGTCCCACTGCGGCGGGATCATGGCGTAGCCCGCGCCCTGCAATTTGTGCGCGGCATCGGTGACTACCCGCCCGGCCAGGGCCTGCGCTCCTGCGGGCTCCACGGCGAGGCAGCGGATCGCCTAGTTGCGCGCCTTGAGCGCTCGCGCGATGCCGATGAATGTGCCGCCGGTGCCGACGATGGCCACGAACGCGTCCAGGCGGCCTCCGGACTGCTGCCACAGTTCCGGTCCCGTCCCCAGTTCATGGGCGCGCGGGTTCGAGGAGTTAGCGAATTGATCGGGGCGCCATGCGCCCAGCTCGTCGACGAGCTCCACGGTTCGCAGCTCGACCAGCGCCAGATCCTCGCCGCTGACCTGCCCGGGCGTTCCCCCGGGCGCCTGTGGCACCAGCTCGATCTCGGCGCCGTAGGCCGCGAGCAGCTGCCGCCGCTCCGGGCTGTTTCCCTCGCTCATCACGGCGATCATGCGGTAGCCCATGATCGAGCAGGCGACGGCCAGACCGATGCCCATGTTGCCGCTGGTCAGCTCGACGACGACCATGCCAGGACGGAGCCGGCCATCTCGCTCCGCTTCTTTCAGGCATTGCAGCGCCGCGCGATCCTTGATGCTTCCGCCGGGATTCATCGACTCCAGCTTGAGCAGGACGCGGCCGGGAAGCCCCTCCGCGAGCCGATCGAGCCAGACAGCGGGCGTCGCGCCGATGGCGTCAACAATCGAGTCCACAGCCGGTGGAACGATCGACATCCTGCTCCGTCCTTGTCGGAATCGCTGGTCACGGCGCGACCGGTGAGCCGAGGACCCCTGGCTATACTGGCCCGAGTATGCCTGAGATCACCTTCCTCGGCACCGGGACCTCCAACGGCATTCCGGTGATCGGCTGCGACTGCGATGTGTGCCGCTCGACCGACCCTCGTGACCGGCGCACCCGCACGTCCGCGCTGGTCCGCTATGACGGGCACGCGGTCCTCATCGATACCGCTACGGAGTTGCGCGCTCAGGCGCTTGCCAGCGATGTGCGCCGGGTCGACGCGGTCCTCATGACGCACGCCCACGCCGACCATACTGGAGGCTTCGACGATCTTCGGCGTTTCAACGAGTTACAGGGTGCGCATATCCCGGTCTTTGCCGATCCCGGCACGGCATCGATGCTCCGGGAGCGCTATGCCTACACCTTTACCGATCTCTATCCGTTCTACGGCGGCAAACCGGACCTGCTCTTGCACGAGATCGATGGTCCCTTCGAACTCTTCGGGCAGGAGATTGTCCCGATTCCGATCTTGCACGGGCGACTTCCGATCACCGGCTTTCGCTTTGGCGATCTGGCGTACATCACTGATGCCAAAGAAATTCCCGCCGCGTCCCTGGAGCTGCTCCGCGATCTCGACGTACTCGTCCTGAACGCGCTGCGCGCGCGCAGTCACCCGACGCACCTGAGCTTTTCGGAGGCCATTGCAATCATCCAAACCGTGCGGCCCCGTCGCGCCTACCTGGTTCACCTCTCGCACGAGACGAGTCATGCCGATGCCGAGCGCCTCCTTCCCGCGGGTATCGAGATCGCCTGGGACGGCCTCGTGGTAGCGTCCGACGACAGTTGAGAGTCTCAAAGCTGAGATGCTCTCCCCTTCCGCAAGGGAGCGTTTTTCCACCATGACTGGCCGAAGCGAGGGTTACATCAACGTTGGTGATGGCCGCGTCTGGTATGAGAGCGCGGGCACGGGTAATCGGACGCTTCTGCTGCTCCACGGTGGACCGGGCGGCAACTCCGAGGATCTGTCACCGTTTCTGGATCTTGCCGCCGAAGGCTTTCGCGTCGTCCGCTACGATCAGCTCGGCTCCTGGCGCTCCGACAAACCGAATGACCCGTCCCTCTGGCGGGTTCCACGGTTCGTCGCCGAGGTCGAGACGGTTCGCCAGGCGCTCGATCTCGGGCAGATGCATCTGCTGGGTCAATCATGGGGCGCGTTCCTGGCCATCGAGTACGCGCTTCACTTCGGCAAGCATCTGAGGAGTCTGACACTTGCCTCCGGCGCGGCCAGCACCCGCGAATGCATTGCCGGGATGAATTCCTGGCGCCGGGAACTACCGCTTGAGACGCAGGAAACCCTGGCTCGGCACGAGGTGAACCGGGACTACAGCCACCCGGACTATCTCGAGGCCATGGATACGCTGTATCGTCGCAATTTCTGCCGGGTTTGGCCGTGGCCCACGCTCCTCAAGCGTGCATCCGAGCACATGGCCATGCCGATCTACACGACGATGTGGGGACCAAACGAGTTCACCTGCACCGGGACCCTGCTGGACTGGGACCGCACCGACCGGCTGGGAGAGATCACAACCCCGACGCTCATAACGGTCGGAGAGTTCGATGAGGTCCACCCGTCATGCGCGCGCACGCTTCAGGCAGGAATTCCCGGATCGGTGTTGGAGATATTCCCGGGATGCGGTCACGCCGTCCATCTAGAAGACCATGAGCACTACCGGGAGGTATTGCTCAGATTTCTTGACCGCGTCGATGCCGCCTGGGGTGTGAATTCAACGACACCGTGAAATCCGCGACGCAAATCAGAAGAGGAAACACGCCGAATGACACAGCTGACGAGCGCTGCGCCGTTGGGACTCCAGCCCTCAGGGCGCTCGAACCGCGGCACTGTGTTGCCTGCCATTTCGCCGAAACTCTCCAATCCGCCGTGGAAACGACCTGAACATGAACTATCCAGGAATCCAGGCTTTGTTATGATCGGCAGGAGCACGGGAAGTCTGGTCAGTGCGTCGCGAGTCTGGCGATGCCTGTCCTCGGGTTCTCGCGATGACGTCCGCTCTGGTCCGCCCCGATAGACACGTGGGTCGCGCGATGGCTCTAGACCATGTCGATGGCGTCGGGATGCGATCTGGCTCGGTCCGATGAAGATCGCCCTGGTATCCCCGTATGACACTGCACACCCCGGCGGGGTGTTCGAGCATATTGCCCATTTACGCACCGAGTTCGTGCGGCATGGACACGACGTGACCGTGCTCGCCCCTCGCGGCCGCAAGGGCGGCCTGGAAGTGCGTGACGGGTTTTACGGGATCGGGCGGACCGTGCCCATCCCAGCCAACGGAAGCACCGTCCGCGTGACGTTCGACGTGACCCTCTACGCGGCCGTCAAGGCGCTTCTTCGCCAGGAACAGTTCGACGTCGTCCATCTCCATGAACCGCTCATTCCTGTCCTGCCGTATCTGGTGCTGCTCAATTCGCGTTCGGTGAACGTGGCGACGTTCCACGCGTTTCGCGCCTCGAGTCCGTGGTACACCGCCTTCAAGCCGTACATGACCTTCATGATGTCCCGCCTCGACGCGCGCATTGCCGTCTCCGAGCCGGCACGCGACTTCGTCAGCCAGTATTTTCACGGTCCGTACGACATCGTTCCCAATGGCATCGACGTGGACCGGTTCCGTGATGTCGAGCCGTTCACCTGGGCGCGCGACGACATTCCCCGCATCCTCTTCGTGGGCAGGTACAACGAGCCGCGAAAGGGCTTCAAGTACCTTCTGCGCGCCATGCCATCGATCCACCAGCAATTTCCCGATGCCAGGCTGGTGGTTGCGGGTGGGGGCAAGCGGGACCGGTTCGACGGGCTCATGGAGCGCTACGACGTGCGCAATGTCGATTTCGTCGGACTCGTCACGCCAGAGGAGCTCCCGCGCTACTACGCGAGCTGCGACCTGTTCTGTGCCCCCTCGATATCCGGAGAGAGCTTCGGTATCGTGCTGCTCGAAGCGATGGCATCGAGCAGACCCGTTGTCGCCGGAGACATTCCAGGCTATCGCAGCGTCATGACCAACGGGAAGGAAGGGTTGCTGGCGACACCCAAGAATCCGCATGCGCTGGCGTTGGCGATCGTCCGGTTGCTGGCGGACGCGCCGTTGCGACAGCGGATGGCCATCGCGGGTCTAGAGACTGCCAGCCACTATGCCTGGCCCGAAATCGCCTCCCGGGTTCTCGCGGTCTATGACCGGGCCTTTCAGGCCTCTGCCGCTCCTCGATTGACCGGCGTATTGTGATGGACCGCGCGTGATCTCCGAGCTGATTGGCGCACGCATCAGGAACTCCACGCTGCGCCTCGGCGAGACTCTCGCGCGTTGGGGACTGACGCCGAATCTGCTCACCGCGATCGGCCTCCTGCTCAATCTGCTCGTCGCGGCGGTCATCGCCAGCGGCAGCCTGCGGGCCGGCGGCGCGCTCCTGCTGCTTGCCAGCGGCTTCGATATGCTCGACGGCGCGGTTGCCCGGGCTTCCGGAACCGTAACGAAGTTCGGCGGCTTTCTCGACTCGACGATCGACCGGTACTCGGAATCGCTCGTCTACGTCGGCGTGCTGGTCTACCTGCTCGGTACGCGGGACTACCACCTTGGCTCGCTGCTGGTCATCGTCGCCACGGCGGGTTCGCTCCTCATCAGCTACGCGCGCGCCCGAGCCGAGGCAGCAGGATTCAGAGCCTCGGTCGGTCTCCTGGCGCGGCCGGAACGCGTGCTGATCCTCGCCGTTGGCCTGCTCACGGGATATGTCATTCCGGCGCTGTGGGTTCTCGCCGTTGGCACCCACCTCACCGTCGTGACCCGGATGGCCCATGTTTGGCGCCTGGCACGAACGACCGAGCCGCGAGCCGGCTGAGGCGTGGACGCCCGCGATGGGGACAATGGACGCGCTCCCGGCGACGGTGATGAAGCCGCCGCGGACGAGCTGGACGCCGATGGGGTGCTCAGCTCACCGGCGGACATCGAGTCCGCCGGGCGATCCTGCATGGCGATCCTCGTGCTGGCGGCGATCATCTTTCTCCTCCTCTGCGTCTGGCTCGGGTTACGCTCCACCGGAGTGGGTCAGTAGCAGATTGCTCCGCGACTCGTGGATTGGCGATGCTATGATCGGCAGGAACCGACGTCCTTCGAGACAGGGAGCACACCCGCGATGACTGCACACGACAACGGCCGCGCCAACGGGAGCGGGGGCGCCGGTCTCGACGTCGCGATCGTCCAGATGAACTCACGGGACGACAAGCGCGACAACATCGCCACGGCTCTCGATCTGATCGACCGTGCGGCGGCGACCGGCGCGCGCCTGGTCGCGTTGCCCGAAGTCTGGCCCTATCTCGGCCCGGACGAAGTGGTCCTCGACCAGGCGGAGACGATTCCGGGTCCGATCACCGAGTTGTTTGCCGAGCGCGCGCGGCGCCACGGGATCTACATTCACGGGGGCAGCATCTACGAGAAGCGTCCGGGTGACCCGGGGATCTACAACACCACCTTCGTCCTCGATCCCATGGGTGAGATCATCGCCCGCTACAGCAAGATCCACATGTATGACGTCGTGCTCGATGGCGTTGCCGAGTATCAGGAGTCGGCGTCAATCACTCCCGGCGACGAGATCGCCATCACCGAGATCGACGGCGTTGCGGTCGGCCTCACGATTTGCTACGACCTGCGCTTCCCGGAGCTCTTTCGCATCCTGGCCCTGAGGGGCGCTCAAGCGATCATGCTGCCGGCCGCGTTTACCCTGATGACCGGCAAGGACCATTGGGAGCCGCTGATCCGCGCCCGCGCCATCGAGAACGAGCTCTACATGATCGCCCCCGCACAGTGGGGCACCCACCCGCCTGGCAAGTGGTGCTACGGGCGTTCGATGATCGTCGACCCGTGGGGCACGGTGGTAACAACTGCGTCCGACGGCGTCGGCATCGCCAACGCAACCGTCGAGCCGTCGCGTGTCGAGGCCGTCCGCCGTCAAATTCCATCGCTGGCGAACCGGCGCCCCGGGGCCTACAAGTGGCCGGAAGAATCGGCATCCCTCGCGACAGGACGCCTCGCGTTCTGATCCCACACCACCCCAGCGCGTTGAGAACCGCCGGTCTCGCGTTCGCGGCGGCCCTGCTGATGGCATCGTGTCAGGAGAACACCGGGGAGCCGACGCTGCAGCCTGCCCCGACCCTCCCGGTTGTGACCGCCACCGCGGGCCCGCCACCGGTCCCGACCCTTGGTGAGCAGCAGCGTTATGTCGTACGAGAAGGGGACACGCTTTCGGGGATCGCGGCCCGCTTCGGCGTGTCGGAAGATGCGATCCTCAAGGAAAACCCCCTCTCCGACCGCGATCGACTCCTGGTTGGGCAGGAACTGGTAATTCCGCCCGCCCAACCATGAGTCGCCTGCACCAGGACCGAGATCCTGAGTCATTCCCTTGACCCATTCCTGGGGTCATGGTACCGTTCCCTTGACGCCGCTAGCAGCGGCGTCGACTCCAAGACCGTTGAGGGTAAAGGAGGTGATGCCCATGAGTAGTCACGGTACCAGGGGCATCACGGTGGAGGCCGATCGCCGCTAGGGCACGGCTGCCGTGATGCCACGGAACGAGGGTCGGACAATCGTCCGACCCTCGTTTTTTTGTCCGTTGTCCGTCTTTCGGAACCGGCCACAGGACCCGTGGCCCGATTGGGACTACTCGTCCGCCTCGGCGGTCGCGGCTTCCTCGCCGGCGGACTCGTCTGGCGCCGCCGCAACCTCCGCGGCCTCTTCGGCAGCCTCTTCCGGCTCCTGGTAGACCGCCTCGATCTGGACGATCGTCTCGTCTTCGGCCGTGACCGCGGTCACGCCGTCGGGAAGATTGAGGTCTCCCACCCGGATAGAGTCGCCGGGGTGCACGAGCCCCGAGACGTCAATGTCGATCTGGTGCGGAATGCTCGCCGGCAACGCCTCCACCTCGACCTCGGTACGGATCTCGGCAAGCATGCCGTCGATCGTATTGCTTGGATTGTGGAAGGCGATCGGCACGATCGCGCGGACCGGCATCAGCAAGTTCGGCGCGAAGAAGTCGACATGAATCGGCTCGCGGCGCACCGGATCCTGCTGCACCTCGCGGATGAACACCGACTGGTCGCCATCCTCCCAGCGGAGCACGAAGAGCGTCGAATGCCCGTTGGTCTGATAGAACTTGAGAAACTCCCGGCGATCGACGCTCACCGGGACCGTGCCCGTGACGACCGGGCCGTAGACGATGCCGGGCACCAGTCCCTGGCGACGGAGCTGTTTGACCTTTTTTCCTACGACCGTGCGACGCTGGGCCGCAAATTCCTGACCTGCCATCACCCATACCTGCTCGTGAATCCGATCACCGCTGAGCCCATTGGGTCACGGAACAAAAAAACCCGGCAAGGTCGAGCTCGACCCAGCCTGGGAGAACGACCTCGCATCCTACCACAGAAATGAATTGCCGATGCGCACTGTCGTCTTCAATTCGACGCGAAAATCTTTGCTTGACGCTCGGCATTACGAGCCGTACCATCAGCCGAATCTCCGGGCGGCTGCGTTGCCGAGGGCGTCTGATCCCACGTCGCCCGATCCCGATGACTGCCGCGGGTTCAGGGCGCGCCAGGGCTGACAAGGAGGTCGCCGGTTGGGACGCTACCTCATACGCCGGGCGATCATCTCGATCTTCACGCTTATCGCCATCAGCATCGTCGTCTACACGATCCTGGCGCTGGCGCCGGGTGATCCCCTGTCCGGGTTTGCCAACAACCCGAATGTCCCGCCCGAATTGCGAGAGCGAATCCGCAAGACCATGGGTTTGGACGACCCGATCCACGTCCAATACCTGAGATGGGCCTCCGCTTACATCCACGGAGATTGGCTGCAGTCATATTCCGCGAAGATCCCCGTGCGTGACTACGTCTTGTCCCGCTTGCCGACCACCCTGATGATCTCTGGTTCGGCACTCTTGATCAGCATTCTCGTCGCCGTGCCCATCGGCGTGCTCTCGGCGCTCAAGCAGTACTCGATGTTCGATCAGGTCGCGACGACATTTGCCTTTCTCGGGTTCAGCATTCCGACGTTCTTTTCCGGCATCCTCATGATCCTCGTCTTCAGCGTCTATTTAGGCTGGCTACCGTTTGTCTATGACAGCCAGGTGACGGGGTTCCTGCCAAACGTCAAGCAGTCAATCATGCCGATCATGGTGTTGGGTCTGGCCGGCGCGGCCCAGCTCATGCGGTTCGTGCGCGCCTCGATGCTGGAGACGATCAGTCAGGACTACGTCCGCACCGCCCGCGCCAAAGGACTGCGAGAACAGTCAGTGGTGATCCTTCATGCCATGCGCAACGCGCTGATCCCAGTGATAACAGTGCTGGCGCTGCAGGTGCCTGAGATCTTTGGCGGCGCCATCATCACCGAGCAGATCTTTCGTATCCCCGGAATCGGCCGCGCCTTGATCGACGGGATCTACAGCAAGGATGTTCCCGTCGTCATGGCGATCACCTTCGGCATCGCGGTCCTCGTCGTACTCTTTAACGTTATTGCCGACATCCTCTATGCCGTGCTCGATCCGCGCATCCGATATACGTAGCCATCGATCGCCGGGGCATTCGCCATGAGCCTGACTGGACGCCACCCACGCCGATATCGCGGTCGTCAGCCGGGGCTTGATCGCACGGGCGCGGCTGTCCGGCCGCGGGTCTGGTTCATCCTAGGGGGCCGGCTATGACGCAGGGGATCGACATCAACCTCGAGCGCGCGCCCGGCGCAGTCGGTCCCGCAGTGAGCGCGAGCCAACCTGGGCATGCGACCGTTGTCGACTATCCGCTGCCCTCGCTGCCCGTCGGGACCCTCCAGATCAAGAAGCATCGGTCTCTATGGGGCGATGCCTGGCGTCAATTCCGCAAGCATAAGCTCGCCATGGCCGGTCTGTTCGTCTTCATTTTTATGCTGATCGCGACGTTTCTGGGCTCAGCAGTCTACCCGCAGGAGATTGACGAGATCGATTTCTCGGTCAGCGGCAGCGGCCTGTCCTGGGAACATCCTTTCGGCACCGACTCGCTGGGGCGTGACCTGCTGGCCAGGATACTGTGGGGTGGCCGCATCTCGCTGGCAGTCGGCATTATCGCTGCGTTGGTCGCCATCCTCCTGGGAACCGCGATCGGCGCCATCTCCGGTTTCTTTGGCGGCATCAGCGACACCCTGCTGATGCGCCTCACGGATCTCTTTATCTCCCTGCCGCAGGTTCCACTCCTGCTGGTGATCAGCTTCCTGTACAAGCAGGCTTTCTACGATTTTTTCCAGGACCGCACCGGCAGCGGTGTTACCGGCATCTTTATCCTGATCGTCATGGTCATCGGTTTGCTCAATTGGATGCCGACCTCCCGCCTCGTCCGAGCGAGCTTTCTCTCGACTAAGCAGAAGGAGTTCGTCGAAGCCGCCGAGGCCATGGGCTCCTCCCGAGCCTCGCAGATGTTCCGGCATATCCTCCCCAACGTCATGAGCCCGATCATTGTCGCCGCCACCCTCGGGGTCGGCGCCGCGATCATCACCGAATCCGCTCTCTCCTTTCTCGGTCTTGGCTTCCCGTCCGACATCCCCACCTGGGGGAGCATGCTCTATGAGGCCAAAGATCGGTTCGAGATCGCTCCCCACGAAGCGATCTTCCCCGGCACGATGATCTTTCTCACCGTGCTATCGATCAATTACATCGGGGATGGCCTGCGCGACGCGCTCGACCCCCGCAAGACGCATTGAGTGACCCAGGGATGCCCGATCAGCCGCAGCTTTCGCTGAGCACCATCGCTGATGAACGTACCGTGTTCAGCTGGAAGGATTTCAGCCGGTTCGTACAGGTCGCTCCCGTGGAGCGAGGCTGGCTCGTGCTCTGGGGCCGCTTTCGCGACCAGGGCCGAACGAGAGACCTGGCAGGGCAGCGAACTTACCTCGATCTCTCCGGTGTGCGGCGCCGTGTTGCGGATTCGGTGTTCGAGCTGACCAGAAGCCCGGACCTCGTGGCCGAGGCGATGATCCGCTTCGATCGCACTCCGTTTCCCGTCCATCTGCCGACTCCACTCCCCGAACCCCTGTAGACCGCTCGCTCGACACCGCGTTGGCCGGCGGCATTCGCCTGATCGACAATGCCACGAGTGAGCCAGCGGGATGTGGCACGAACCATTCGGGCAGTCGTTGAAACCGGTGACGGAGACGCGGTCATGCCGTTGAAGATCGACGTGGCCGTCGTCAAGACGAACAAGTACGCGTCGCGGGAGAGCGGTGACACGGTCGAGATCGTCGAGCGGCCCGGCGGGGGGATCTCGGTCATCATGGCCGACGGGCAAGGATCCGGACGCGCGGCGAAAACGCTGAGCCTGCTGGTGACCGCCAAAGTTTCCGCGCTGCTCAAGGAGGGCGTGCGCGACGGCGCCTCGGCGCGCGCGGCCAATGATTTTCTGTTCGCCATGCGCAACGGTCAGGTGTCGGCGACGCTCGACATCCTTTCCGTCGATCTGAACACGGGGACGGTCGTCATCACCCGCAACGGCGATACCGCCTGCTACGCGCGGACGGCCGATGGCTCCGAGGTGAGCGCCGGTGCGGAGCGGCCGCTCGGCCTCTATCCGCGCACACGTCCCTGGTCGGCCGAGATTCCAATCGGCTCGGGTGTGCGCGTTATCCTGGCCAGCGACGGCGTCGCGAACTCGGGCCGGCGCTCCGGTCTGTCGCCTCTCGATCTGAGATCGATCGCGGAAAGCGCTGGTGCGGAGGCATCTGCCGCGGGTATCGCGGACCTGGTGCTCGGCGAGGCCATTGCCCGCGATGGGCTCAAACCCGGGGATGACATGAGCGTTGTGGCGCTGACACTGCCCAACCACGATCAGACGACGCTGGTGCGCCGCATGGGCGTCGAGGTGCCGCTGCCGTGAACTCTCCCGTCGCATGCACGTCAACGCCTTCATCTGTGGGATTTCCGTGATGGCTGAAGGAGACCTTCTTCGCGATATCCCGTCCGCCTCGCCGGAATCGAGGAAGATCGTGGTGGTGGGTCCCTGTGCCGCGGGGAAGTCCACGCTCGTCAGCGCATTGCGAGCCCTTGGCTACGACGCCCATGTCTCAGGTCAGGAGCACAGCGAGATCGCGACGCTCTGGCAGCACTCACAACCAGACGTGTTGATTGCGCTCGAAGCCGATATTACGGCGGTCCGCGACCGCCGCGGCGACTCCTGGCCGGAGTGGCTTCATGACCTGCAAGTTCGGCGCCTGGCCGCCGCGTCGCGGGCTGCCGACCTCGCCATCGACACCACCTTGCTGAGCACCCAGGCTGTGGTCGCCCGCGCCATCGCCTACCTGGAACGGCTGGACGAGAAGTGACCGGCGTGTTTGTCCCTACCGCGGCGCGGGCACTATCATCGCTCGCATGAGCAGCAGACCCGCGCAGATCCCGCGTTCGTTCCGCATGATCCTTCCCCTGGTCGCGATCGCCGTTCTTGGCTGGCTCTCGCCGCTGTCCACGACCGCCACGGCGACACCAGTGGCGGGCGACGTGGTCGTCATCGAAGCCACGAATCGCGCCCGGGAATCGAACCCCACCGGCCGGCAGGAGCTACGGCTCGCCGGCACGACGCTCGATCCAGCGCCGCTCGATCCCGCGGTAGCGAGGGACGTGAACTCGGCGTTCATGACCCGCCAGGTGTTCCGGGGTCTGACCCGGTTCGACGAGAACCTCGAGCCCGTACCGGAGCTCGCGCAACGGATCGAGATCAGCGCCGATGGGTTGACTTATCGCATTCAGCTCCGGGACGACGCCCGGTTCGCCGACGGCTCGCAGATCACCGCGGAAGACGTCCAGTTCTCGTTGACACGTGCCCTCAGCCCGCAGACGGCGGCCGACGCGGGCGCCGCGCTGGCCGGTCCCTCGTACCTTGGCGATATCGTCGGCGCGGACGAGGTCATTCGGGGTGAAGCGAGCGAGCTGATCGGACTCCGGGTGATCGACGATCGCACGGTGGAGATCGAGCTCGAGGCGCCTCGTGCCACGTTCCTTATGAAGCTCGCCTCGGCGCCAGCCGCGATCGTCGATCCCGACGACGTCGCGCGTGGTGGCGAGTGGTGGCGAGACCCAAACGCTTCCGGGCCCTATGTGGTCGACGTCTGGGAGCCTGAAGACGAGCTTCAGCTCGCGGCCAACGAGGAGTACGTAGGGGGCGTGCCGGACCTGAAGCGGGTCACCTTCCGCCTGGGGCCGAACGCGGCCAACCCCTTCAACCTCTACCAGGCCGATGAGATCGACGTCGCCGGCGTGCCGGTTCAAGCAATCGACCGTGTCTCGGACGAAGAGAGCCCCCTGCTGCCGGAGCTCGACGTATCACCAGTCCTCTCCACGACCTACATCGCGTTCCGTACCGACGTGGCCCCCATGGACGACCCGGAAATACGACGGGCCGTGCAGCTGGCGTTTCCTCGCTGGAAGATCGCCGAGATCTCCCTCGGTGACCGCCAGGAGACGGCGAACGGGCTCATCCCACCCGGCACCCTGGGTCGCGACTGGCCACAGGCGGCGCCAGCACAGAACCTCGACGCGGCGCGAGCGGCGATTGCCAGCTCCTCGTACGGCAGCGCCGAGAAGGTGCCGCCGATCATGATCTACGGCGCCAGTCCGTTTGGCTCCGAGGCCCTGCGGGATGTCTTGCAGCGAGAGCTCGGACTGACCGTCGAGGTACTCCAGGTCCACTGGCCGCAGTTCAACCAGGGGCTATCCAGGAAAACGTTCCCAGCCTATGAGTTGACGTGGGTCGCCGACTTTCCCGACCCAGAGACTTTTCTCTGGAACCTGTTCGCCTCTAGCTCGCCGGACAACTACTCGGAGTACTCCAATCCGGCCTACGACGCCCTGCTCGACCAGGCGGCGGCGACGCTCGACGTCGATGAGCGCGCTGCTTTCTACGCCGAAGCGGAAGCTGAGCTCCTCGGCGATAACGCGGTGCTGCCCCTCTATCACGACGTGCGCTACACCCTCATGAAGCCATGGGTGAAGGGACTCGACATTACGCCGCTTGGCATGCTCTATCTCGAAAACGCGTGGATGGAGCGGTAGATGGCCGGGGTGCTGGCGCCGTCACGTGGCTCGAGGATCACCGCACCGCTGGTGCGTCCGCTCAAGTGCGAAGACATCCCCGCCTTGCGTCTGCCGGGGAGGCGGGGCGCCGAGTCGGTACGTCAGCTGCTCGCCGTCCATCCGGGGAGATCGGTCTGGGTACCCTCGACCCTCGAATATGCCCTAATCGGCCCGTGGCGCAACCGGCCAGAGATCGCCAGCATCGAGGACCTTGTCGCCGTCCGCCACATGGAGGAACTGCTGCGCGCCGCTGTCGACCGCTGTGCCGAGCACGGCGACGACCTGATGTTGACGGTCGAGCTCGACGCACGACGCTCCCCCACCCGGTATGAGCGCGCCGGGCTGGAGATGCTGGAAGAGGTCATCACCTACGAGATGGGAGTCGCGCGCGAGCGATGGTCGAGTAGTGACCGCATTCGCCTGGTCCGCGTCAACGCGAGCGATGAGGCAGCGATCGAGCGGGTCACGGAGATGGACCAGGCGTCGTTCCCCTGGTTGTGGCGCAATAACCGGACTGAGTTCGACGTCTATCTGCATACGCCCGGTGTTGAAGTCTGGTTCGTCGAGGCAGACGGCGAGCCGGTGGCCTATTTCGGCGTGACGCTGTTCCCCGATTGGGGGCACCTCGACCGGGTGGCGGTCGTCCCGGAGCATCAGGGCCGGGGCTTCGGACTGGAGACCCTGGGTCTGGCCGTCGAGACCATGAGAAAGCGGGGGGCGCGGCGCGTCGGATTGAGCACGCAACGCACGAATCTGCGATCGCAGCGGCTTTACGACCGCTTCGGCTTTCGGCGAACCCCCGACCATGACTATCGACTCTTCGGCGCCTGGTGCCGACCGGAACGCCGCGCGAGCCTGCTCGGCGCGGGCTAGGAGCCATGCGGTCGACACCGGCCGCGCGGATGAAGGGGAAGCCCCGCACGCATGGGCAGCAGTTTTGGCAAGATCTTTCGGCTGACCACCTGGGGTGAGTCGCACGGACCGGCCCTCGGCGTGGTCGTCGAGGGGACGCCGGCTGGTATCCCGTTGACAGAAGCAGATATCCAGTTGCAGCTCGATCGGCGGCGCGTCGGGCAAAGCAAGGTCACGTCCCCACGAGGCGAGAAGGACCGCGCCGAAATCCTTTCCGGGGTCTTCGAAGAGCGCACCACGGGCGCGCCAATCTCGATGATTACCTACAATCGGGACGTCGATTCGTCTAAATACGAAAACCTGCGCGACGTCTTCCGCCCGGGCCACGCCGACTACACCTACTGGGCCAAGTACGGGCACCGCGATCATCGCGGCGGTGGCCGCTCCTCCGCGCGGGAGACCTGGGGGCGGGTCGCCGCCGGCGCCATTGCCCGCAAGATCCTGGCCACCGTCGGAATCGAGATCTACGGCTTCACCAGGGAGATCGGCGGTATCGAGATGCAGACGCTCGACCGCGACGAGATCGAACGGAATCTCGTCCGCTGCCCCGATCCGATTGCCGCCGAGGCCATGACCGAGGCCATCCTGGCCGTCAAAGAGAGCCACGACAGTCTGGGCGGTGTCGTCGAGGTGCGGGCGTTGAACGTCCCGCCGGGTCTGGGCGAACCAACCTTCGACCGGCTCGACGCGCTGATCGCGCAGGCGATGCTCTCGATCCCGGCCACGAAGGGGGTCGAGATCGGCGACGGATTTGCGGCGGCCCGGTCTCGCGGATCGGAGAACAACGATTGGTTCTATGCCGAGAACGGCCGGGTGCGTACGCGAAGCAACCGAGCCGGCGGCACCCTCGGTGGCATCTCGTCCGGCGAGGAGATCGTCGTCCGGGTGGCGATCAAGCCGACCTCCTCGGTGGCGCGCGAGCAGGAAACGATCGATATCAGCATGGAACCGCGGACGATCCTGGTCGAGGGTCGCCACGATCCCTCGGTCGTTCCTCGCGCCGTCCCGGTGGCCGAGGCGATGCTGGCCATCGTCCTGGCGGACCTGTTGCTGCTGAACCGCGCGGCGCGCATCTAGCGCCGCCGAGGTCGGAGGTCGGGAGTCGGAAGTCGGAGGATCGTTGCCGGCGGCTCTCGGCCGTTTGGGTCGTGGGTCATGGGAACTGGCCGAACTTCCCGAACTTCCCGAACTTCCCGAACTTTTCGGGGACAGGTACGGCGGGAAGTTCGCCAGTGCCGCGGCTGGACGACGCGCCGGCTGGCCGCCTTCACGGACTTCGGGCGATGCCTACGTCGCCCCTACGGACGTACTGACTTCCGGCTCCAGACTTCCGACCTCCGTCAGCTAGGCGTGACCTCGGCGGTAAGGATCAGGCGCTCGCTGCCGTCGTCATACGGTTCGAGGTCGTAGGATCCGTAGACCTTCCATTCCACGAACCCGGTCAGCTCGAGCAATAACGCCAGCTCCGACGCTACGAGGTAGCGCATCGGGAAACCACTGCGTACGCGCCGGATGTGACCGGCGGGGTCTACCAGGTCGTACCAGAGCTCGGTGACGATCGTCTGCTCCGCCGCATCGTGAGTCCGCACCGAGAAACGATCGACCATGGTCCCGTCGGACTTCCGCCAGGTCCCCTCGTGTCGGACGCGGCCGTCGAACGTTGTCAGCAGTTCGGGGGTCGGATTGAGGAGATCGACGACGAGCATGCCTCGGGGGTCGAGCGCTCGCCGCGCGGAGGCCAGCGCCGCGCGCTGCTCGGTCATGTGCGACAGGTGCATCAGCCCGTTCAGGGAGAAGATCACCAACCCGAACGGTCCGCCCGGCGCGCGCTCGGCCTCGGTCATGGTGCCCTCGACGAGTGTCACGCGCCGCGAGTCGGTGCTGGACTGCGCTTGCACGTGCAGCAGCGAGCGCGCCCGGTCCAGCATCGGTCTGGAGCGATCGACCCCGGTGATTCGATTGCCGGCGGCTGCCAAGGGTCCAAGCACCCGCCCCGTACCGCACCCCAGCTCCAGGATGGGATCGCCGACGACCTCGGCCAGCCGGAGGTAGAGATCGACATCGTCGCTGAACCCGGCGTGTTCGAGATCGTACAGCTCCGGAAGCTCCGCGTACGGGTCATCCAGATCGGGTCCTGACCGCTGGTTCATCGTGCCTCCCCGGCGGAAAATTCCCGCACGCTGGCGACGGCTTACCGACAATGGCGTCCCGCGCCCGTTTGACGCTCTCCCGGACGCTTCCTATAGTGCGCGAATGGCAACCAGAACTTCTTCCACGAACGCTGTCGCCGCAACCGACCGTGGCCGGGGCGACCGCGTAGTCACCAGCAACCGGCGCGCATTCCATGATTTTCACATCCTGGAGTCAGTCGAGGCCGGCATCGTCCTGACCGGCACCGAGATCAAGTCGATCCGGGATGGGAAAGCGACCATCGCCGAAGCCTACGCGCGCTTCGAGAACGGCGAGCTGTGGCTTGTCGGCTCGAATGTCGCGCCCTACAGCCATGGCAATCGAGCCAATCATGAGTCTGACCGGCCACGCAAACTCCTGGTCCATCGCCGGGAAATGGAACGGTTGCGCACGGCGGTCGAGCAGAAAGGTCTGACGCTCGTACCGCTGCGGCTCCACTTGAAAAAGGGGCTGGCAAAGCTCGACGTCGGCGTCGCGCGGGGCAAGAAGCTCTACGATAAGCGAACCGCCGACGCGGACCGGCAGGCGAGACGCGACGTGGAGCGAGCCTTACGAGGCCGGGAGTAGCCGCGGCGGGAGCCGCAATCGATGCTCGTGCACATCGTGCTGATGCGGTTGCGGCCCGGTGTGCCCGGCGCCGCGCTTGGTGATCTCGAGCGCCGCGTGCGCGATCTCGCCGAATCGGTGGCCGGCCCGGATTACTGCGTGGTCGGTCCAAACATCACGGAAGAGCCTTTATCGCAAGAGTTCGAGTTCGGGTTCGTTCTGAGATTCGCCAGCCGCGCCGAGCTCGACGCCTACCACGTGAATCCGGCGCACCTTCCGATCAGCCTGGCCATTCGAGACATGTCTCGCACGGTCCTCGTCTTCGATCTTGCCTTGCGGCGTAGCGCCACAACCGACGATCATCGGCTGCGACGGACGATCGTTGCCGCCAGCGCTCCGGCCGCCGCTGCCGCCAGGAGCATCGCCAGCGGCACGATAGCGGCCGTCGGCGGCGGATCGGTCCGCATCCCACCATTGCGCATGATGGCGCGGCCGATGCCGATCAGCAGGTGCACCGGCAGGTAGATCGCCGGCACCAGCAGCGCCCAGGCGCCGGTCCGGTCGCCGGCGGCGAAGACGGCCACCGCCCCCGCCAGCGCGAACCAGACGACGACCTCGACGAGGCCACTGGGCCGCACGATCGCGCCGAGGATCAAGCCGCCGGCGATGGCAGCCGCCCATCCCAATAGACGGCGTTGCGCAGACGGGAGAGAAACCGCCAGGAACACCCCGGACACCAACCAGAGCACCGCGCCGATCGGGTTCAGCAGACGTGCCGTCGTGCCCCCGACGACGATTGCCAGGCCGACGATCGCCGCTGCCAGGACGAGTCCAGCGGCCGCCGTTCGCCAGGCGGCTGGATCATTTCGGCCGAGATGGAGCGGTTTCAGCGTCATGAAGCGGTCTCCCATACATCGCTACTGACGGAGTTTCGCGTCAAAAGCTGCCGTACGGGACTGGTATACTTCAGCGCGCACGGGCCGCACATGCCCTCGTAGCTCAACGGATAGAGCGTCTGGCTTCGGACCAGAAGGTTGGGGGTTCGAGTCCCTCCGAGGGTACCACCCAGTTTAAGCATGGTAATGCCGAGAATAAGGCGGCCGGGCATCGCCCACTGCACCGATCGGATCACCTGCGACCGCGCGGCGGCGATGCTCGGCGGTGATCCAGTCTGCCTGCACCGTGCCGCCTACTGGTACGCCCAAGGCGTGTTGGAACTGGACCCGGAGCCCCCGGCTTCGGCCACTTCGGTCCTCTGCTTCCGCTGTCGCGGCGCGGAGGCTGGCTGCCCTGTCTGTCAGGGCACGGGTGTGGCGTCCCTTAGCACGCAAGCGGCAGCATTGCGGGCGGCCGCCTGAGCCAGTACGAGCGCACCGGCAGGATAGTCCTCGGTTTCGGCCCAGGTGGCCGCTTCGTGACACAGCTACCACCCCCAGGGCCGGGAGTCTTCCCGGCCCTGGGTGTGTGCGGGCTATGCCGCTGGCGTGACCGTAGCGCTACTGCCCGGAGTAGGATATTGGTCGAACGTCACGCGCGTGGCCGGTGCCAGCGTGAGCGACCCGGCGTAGAGCGGACCTCCGAGGGAGTCCGCTGACGCGTCCCGTGTATCGTAGATGCCATCGAACGATAGCGTGTTCCCAGTCTCGTCAATGGTGACCGTTTCCAGATACGTGATGGTGCCGATTTCTTCACCTTCGGGAGTGGCATTCGTCTCGGTGCCAACCGGCAATAGTTCAATCAGCACCAACTCGGCGGTGCGCTCTCCGGCTGGACGCCAGATACCGAGCGCCACCCCGGTAGCGCCTCGTCGCCACAACCGTGCCGTCCGCGTGGAAGACTACAAAGCCTGTTGCGGCGGGACTCTCGAGGTCATGTTGTTGCCAGGTGCCGACGAGTGAGTGGGATGTCATGGCAATGCTGGTATCCGGGTGGCCTCCTCCGCGATAACGCCCTGCCCCGTCCCGGCGACGAGGACAAGCGAGAGCATGACTACGGCGAGGCAGAGAGCAGGTCGAGGCATGATGACCCTCCGAGGCTTCTGGAGTCATGCGCTCCCTTGCTGGGTTCCCGGCCTTCTGGGCTTCCGTGAGGAGGCGCATATGTCTAGGGAGGGAGACGTGATGAATCCAAACCGTGTTGCACAACCCACTCAGCCGCCTGCACTTGATAGTCGAGCAGGCGGTTGAGTGGGTCCAATCCGTCCCATGCCAAGGGGCGAGCTGTGACCGAGAGCACCGTGTGACGGCCCCGCCTATCGAGCGTCGCCGGTGGACGAGGATGCGGACAGATGCGTTGCTGACGTGCCCCGCTCAGCAGTAACTGCCGCCGAAGTGCCCGCCTCATGATCGACAAGGACGGTACCGCCGAACAGCATGGCGATTGCGAGGCCAAACACGAAGAGGAGTACCTGCGCGCCTCGCAGCACGTCCTTGTCCCAGGCAAATGACATCGTAGTCGGATGCGGCATCATGGCAACCTCCTGTCGCGTGCTCACCGGCGGTCTACGTGTTCGAGATCCCGGTTCGCCGATGTGCATTCACCTTAGGAGCCGGTCCAGCCGCTGAACATGCGCAGAGCACGCGGACGTGAACGCAGTTCGGCACTGCGTGCATTGCGTCCCTGCAGAGCGCTTCCTACAATCGAGCCAGTCCGGCTGACGCCTCATTTGATTCGATCTGTGCTTGGGAGTCGCCGTGGATGCGGGCGAACGCACCGCCCCCCTACTGTTTGGCGATTTGCTGCGTCAACATCGCCTGGCGGCAGGTCTAACCCAGGAGGAGTTGGCCGAACGCGCCGGCTTGAGCCGCCGCGGCATCAGTGATCTCGAGCGGACCGCTCGCAGCCATCCCTATCGCGAAACGGTGAGGGCACTCGCCGACGCTCTCGATCTGACTGGCAGTGAACGATCTGCCTTTTTCATGGCAGCGAAGCGCCCAGTCCGCCGCAACCCGGTGCGGCGTGGCAGCCTCACTGCGCTTCCGCTTCCCCTTGCGCCCTTGATCGGTCGCGGCGAGGAGCGGTCCGCAGTGCGCCATCTTCTACTCGACGACGCGGTTCGCTTGGTGACTCTGACGGGACCAGGAGGAGTGGGCAAGACCCGTCTGGCGCTTGGGGTCGCGAAGGAGATGGACGACGCGTTCACCGACGGGCTGGTATTTGTCGATCTCGCTCCCATCCGCGACCCGTCCCTGGTGCTATCGCATGTGGCTGCAACCCTTGGGCTTCGGGAATCTGCCGAACGAGCGTTCCCTGCGGTCATCCACGACTTCCTGCGCGAGCGAGAGATGCTGCTCGTCCTGGACAACTTCGAGCATGTGCTCCCGGCCGCGCCGGTTGTTGCTGACCTGCTGATGGCCGGACCGAACGTGAAGATCCTGACGACGAGTCGTGCTCCGCTGCGCCTGCGGGGCGAGCGGGAATACCCGGTGCCCACGTTGCGCCTCCCCAGCAAAGAGGACAGCCGCGATCTCAAGGTATTGGCCGCAAGTGAGGCGACCGCCTTCTTCATTGATCGGGCGCAAGCCGTACGCCCGGACTTTTGCCTCGACGCCGATAATGCCTCGGCCATCGCCGAGATCTGCGCCCGCCTCGATGGGCTGCCGCTCGCGCTCGAACTGGCCGCGGCGCGAACCAAAGTTCTCGCTCCCTCAACCTTGCTGTCCCGCCTCGAGGTGCGGCTTCCAGTCCTGACAGGGGGCACGCGTGATGCTCCGGAGCGACAGCGGACGTTACGCGCCGCGATCGCCTGGAGCTACGACCTGCTCAGTCCTGACGCACGCAACCTCTTCCGTCGCCTCGGTGTCTTCATCGGTGGGTGGACACTGGAGGCGGCGGAGGCCGTGGCCAATCTCGAGGGTGATCTCGATGTTCTCGAGGGGCTCGCCGCGCTCGCGGACCTGAGTTTGCTTCGGATGGACGACAGTAGTCCCGAACTGCGCTACGGGATGCTGGAGACGATCCGCGAGTTCGCCGCAGAGCAGCTTGCCGCTAGCGGCGAGGAAGGCGCGCTGAAACAGGCGCATGCGGCCTATTTCCTCAATCTCGCCGAGGAAGGGAAGCCGTTCATGTACGGTGCTGGGCAACGCGTCTGGCTGCGGCGATTGGAGGCAGAGCATCCCAACTTCCGCTTGGCCCTCGCGACGCTAGCGGCGAGCGACGATGAGGCACACCTGCAGCTCGCGGCCAACCTGGGACTGTTCTGGTTCTTGCGTGCCCACTTTGTCGAGGGTCGAGCGCACCTGGAACATGCGCTGGCCGGCACGGTTTCACTTACGCCACAGCGCGCAGAAGCACTGCTTGGCATCGGTCGCATCGCGGAGTGTCAGGGAGACCTGGAGGTGGCAGAAACGTGGCTGCGGCAAAGCGAAGAGCTGGCGCGAGCGCTCAAAGTCACGACGATTCTCTGGCAGGCGCTCTTCCAGCGCGGCGTTGTAGCGGAATGGGAGGGCGACGACGAGCGGGAGGTTCCGCTTTACGAGGCGGCCCTCGCCGTTGCCCGCGAGCTGAACGATATCCAGGCCACGGGCGTCGTGCTCTACTCACTCGGTGATGCTGCCTACCGACGAGGCGATCTCGAGGCAGCCGAGCGACTCAGTGCGGAAGCCGTCGCGCTGGTCCGGACAGCAGGCGATGAGTGGGTGCTGAGCCTGGGCCTGACTACAGTTGGTGCGGTGGCGCTGGCGCACGGCGACACGTCCAGCGCTGCTGCCGCTTACCAGGAGGCCCTCGACCTGGGGTTGGGCGTCGATGCTGATTGGGCCATCGCCAGCGCGCTCGCTGGATTCGCCGCCGTTGCCGCGGCGCGTGGAGAGTTCACCACTGCCGCCCAGTTGCTAGGTGCTACCGAGACCTTGCGTAAAGCCAGCCACCAGCAGCGACTCACGAACTACATGCATCACGCCCAGACAACCCAAGCCGTGCGCGCGGCACTGAGCGAGTCGGCATTCACGGCTGCTTGGAATTCTGGCTGCGGCGTGCCGTGGGAGGATGCAGTCGACCTCCCGCGAGCCCTAGGGCTTTACGCGGAGAGCGCACCCTGAGGGAGAGCGTAAAGGGGGGTCCCCACCCTCGCTTCGCATCTAGCCAGTACCATCGCTCAGGCAGTAGTCGATCCAAGCCTCGGCGGCCGCGCCCTGCAGGATGCCCTGCTATCCCAATTACTGACGAAGGGTCTCGGAGTGTTCCTGGTTGAGCAGCAGTAGCCACATCAGGATTTCTTCGTCGCTCATCGCCTCCGGGTCGAGGTCATCCCAGCCGTAAGCGGTCCACACGGCGCGATCGAGCGTCTCATGCGCGGCGGCCAGCCATGCCGGACGGGCGTGGTAGAGGTTGGTCAGCGTTCGCGTCTTCAGTTCGGCTTCGGAGGCGTCGGGCGGGTTCAGCCACTGCTCACGCAGGTCGTTCGGCTCGTGCGCGGCGTCAGCAATAGCGTGCAGCCGCGGATCGCGCCATTCCTCCTGCGCCAGCGGACAGGGAAGGGGAAGGTTTCGAAGCAAATCGTCGGGGTGTAGCGGGGCCGATCAAGCCGATTGGAGCTGACATGGACGCAACGGAGGTTGTCGCGCTCGTTGGCGTGTGTGCGGCCGTAATCGGCTACTTCGTTAAGTACTGGACAGACCTGAAAATCGAGCAGCGTAACGATCGCCTCGAACGGATCAACCGTCAGCTGAATGAATTCTACGGCCCGCTTCTAGCCCTCACCCGATCGAGCGGCGAGTCCTGGCAAGCATTCCGGAAGCGCTACCGGCCCGGTGGCGGGTCGTTCTGGAAGAGCGATCCCCCACCGACGAGGGAAGACGCGGTTGCCTGGCGGCTATGGATGACCACCGTATTCATGCCCTTGCATCAGCGCATGGTGGAGCTCGTGCTCGATAACGCCGCCCTCATTGAAGAGCCCGAGATGCCACCGTGCCTGCTGGCCATGTGCGCCCATGTTGCTGGCTACCAGGCGGTGCTGAAGGAATGGGAAACGGGCGAGATCTCCGTTGCACGGGAAGACAACATCTCGATCGTGAATTTCCCGGGTGAAGAACTGGCCGACTATGCGGCCGCCGCGTTCAGCCGGCTGAAGGCCGAGCAGGCCAGTCTTCTCGGATCGACAACCATGACAGGCTCATCGGCGAAGCGAGCCAGGTAGGGCTCATCCAGCGGGATTGGTGTCGCCGAAAACCCGCTTGTGCTCGTCATCGACGATGAAGCTTGCTCGTTCGGGTAAGATCATGGCGCGAAACGTCCCGGTGCGCGGGTCGGCATTGATCTTGCACCGGACCGTGTGCTGTCTGACGTGCAGCTGTCAGAGTCGTCGATCGGTCGAATGAAAGGAGCGCCTTATGCGCCGAGTGTCCGCCGTTGCCTTGCTGATCCCATTGGTCTTCACCCTCATTGCCAGTCAAGGCATGAACCCGAGCACAAGCGCCCAGGATGCCACGCCACCGGTCGATCAGCAGGCGGGCGCTCCCGAGGGTGTGACATTGGTGACCCTCGCCTCCGGAACAATTGATGTCTTGTCGCCCGGCACGGCAAACATTGCGTTTGGGCGCGTCAGGGTTGCACCCGGGGCCACGGTCCCCTTTGACCCAGCGGATCCCACGGTGGACCTCGTGTACATAGGCTCCGGAGCGTTGACCTTGCGGGTAGACGCCCCGATGTCGGTGGCCCGAGGTGCGCAAGCCGGCACGCCGGCTCCGACGGAGCCGGAGGAAATTGCGGCCGGTACAGAGTTCACGATGAGCGAGGGCGACTCCGCCCTCTTCCCACCGAACGTGTCCGGTGAGTTGCGCAACGATGGTGAAGAGGACGCGGTGGCCTGGGTGACGAACGTGGCTCTGTTCACCAACGACGCCGGCACGCCGACTCCGTAGACCAGAAGTCAAGCCGAGGGGCCTGGAGACATCCTCGCCCCTCGGCTTTTCTTGGGATAGAGACAGGTCGCCAGACCCGACCAGCTTGTCTGGCGCGGGCTCCCTTGCTCGCTCGAGACGCGTAAGCCGCCGCGAGAGTCCCCATGACGATATGATGCTGGTCCGCGTGTTGATCGACAGCGGGTGGTCATGGGGCGCTCGGCCCAGGCAGGGGATACCGGGATGAGCGTGGACACGGATGACGACGTCGTGGTGGTAGCTCGGGTGCGGCTTTCCCTACAGGATGGGTCCGACGAGGAGTGGATGGTGCCCATGAAGCTCACCGACGATGCCCTCTCGTACCACGCGGCGATCTTTCCGCCGGAGGGTGCGGTCGTCGTGTCCGTCGATCCCCTGAAGCGGGAGGGCGCCGCCCGGCAGGATCTGGTCATCGCGCGCGCGGACATCACCAGCCTTTAGGATGCGCGCCTACGTGCTTTCCATCGGCAGTGAGCTGATCGGCGGTCACCTCACGGATACCAATGCCACCTTCCTTGCCCAGGAGCTTGCCGCCAAGGGGATCGAGCTGCTGCATGTCATTCAGGTCGGCGACGATCTGGACCGTCTCAAGCGGACCCTGGCCGCCGCCGTCGCTGAGGCCGATCTGGTGGTCTGCACCGGAGGTATCGGTCCCACCGACGACGACCTCACACGTGAGGCCATCTGCGCCCTCACCGGCGAGAACCCGCTGGTCGATGAAGGGCTTGTCGCGGGCATCCGGGAGTTCTTCGCTCAACGTGGGTTGGAGATGCCGGAGCGAAACGCGAAGCAGGCCTGGGTCATCCCCAGCGCCGAGGTGCTACCCAATCCCGTGGGCACCGCGCCCGGTTGGCTAGCCCGAATCGACGATACGATGATCGTCGCGATGCCCGGCGTGCCCCGGGAGATGGTCCGCATGTGGCGCGAGCAGGCGCTCCCTCGCATCTCCGCTCGCCTGACCGGCCGGGTCTATCGCTCCGCGAATCTGCGCACGCTTGGCATCGGCGAGTCCGCCGTCTCGCAATTGCTCGACGAGCTGACGCGCCGCCCCCAACCCTACATCGGCACCTATGCGAAGGATGACGGGGTCCACGTTCGCGTCACCGCCTCCGCCGATGACCCCGCGCAGGCGGAACGGGAGCTGTCTGAGACCGTCGCTGAAGTACGGCAGCGGCTCGGTGATTACCTCTACGCCGACGACGACCGCTCGCTGACGCAAGTCCTGCTCGACGCCCTGCGCGAGCGTGGGTTCACGATTGGCATTGCCGAGTCCGGAACTGGTGGCCGGTTCGCCTGCCTGCTTCTCTCCGAGCCGTCCGCGGCGGATGTCGTGCGCGGCACGGTTGCCGACGCTTCCGGTCAACCACCTGAATCCGCCGGTGACCTCGCGCGGAGCGCGCGGGAGCAGTTCAGCACCAGCGTCGGAGTCGGCATCAAGGCGACGGCCGCTCCCGCAACCCAGGGCCTGTTCGAGGGAACGATCGACGTCGCGGTTTCCGGGGAGTGTGAGAGACAAGAGTCGTTTCCGATCCGGGCGGCGTTTCAGGAGATTCAGCGGCGAGCGGCAATGAATGCCGCCGACGTGCTGCGCAGGGCGCTGGCAGGAACTTGATGCGGCGACATCATCTCGCGTCATCCCGAGGCATGAGGTTCTCGTCACCTACGGATGACGGGGTCGCGGGGTGGCAGGGTGGCAGGGGTCGTTCGTCGTTCTACCTGCCACCCTGCCACCACGAGCGCAGCGAGTAATCACTCCGACACGAACTCCCAACTTCCGTCGCCGGACTGACTCGTCTTACGCCACGCGCTCTAACAGCCCTCGCCGGCTGACTCCAGTCGCCACCGGTCGATGAGATCGTGCTGCCTTGCCAGCATGCGCTGGCGCTGCTCCTCCGTGTCATCCCGCCAGCCGGCCAGATGCAGAAGACCGTGCACGACGAGAAAGGCGATCTCCTCGCCGGGCGAGTGACCCCACGCGGACCCCTGCGTCATGGCGTGGTCGACCGAGATCGCCAGCTCCCCGCCCTGAGCCTCGTCAGCGGAATCGCCGGCGGGAAACGTCATGATGTCGGTCGGCGTATCGATTCCCATGAAGTCCCGGTGGAGCGACTGCAAGCGCGCGTCGTCTACGAGGGCGACCGTGATCTCCCAGATCCCGGTCGCCCCTTCCGCGGCGAGGACGAACGCCGCCAGCGACTCCAGCTCGTCGCTGGCGACGCCCTGCGGGGCCTCCGCATCGGCGACCAGTGAGAAGGAGAGGTCCAGCCGCTGTGAGGCTGACCCACCCGTCACTGAGCGAGGGCGGTCTTCACGGCGGCGCTCACGCGCCGGCCATCGGCACGTCCCGCCACGCGCTGCATTGCGACCGGCATGACCCGCCCCATGTCCTTCGGCCCCGAGGCGCCGGTCTCGGCAACTGTCGCCGCGACGAGCGAGTTCAGCTCGTCGTCGGAGAGCTCGGCCGGCAGGTATCGCTTCAGCACCGCGAGCTGGGCGGCCTCGTGATCCGCGAGATCCTGTCTCCCCGCCGCCTCGTACTGCTCGATGGCATCGGCCAACTGCTTGCCGAGCCTCCGCAGCGCAGCCACCGGATCGGCTGCGGCGCCCGAGCCACGGGCATCGATCTCCGCGTTCTTCACGGCCGACAGGATGTAGCGAATAGCATCACGCGAGACCGTATCGCCGGCGCGCATCGCCGTTTTGAGATCGTCCTCGAGACGTTGTCGCACCGATGATTCGGTCATCAGAACCTTCCACTCAACCTCGACTCGCCTGTCCCGGGCTCACCCGAGCCCGGCCTGGAGCTGCGCTCCACCGAGCAGATGGAAATGGAGATGAGGCACCGTCTGCCCGGCGTCAGGCCCGTCGTTGGTGATGACCCGGTAGCCGCCGGCGTAGAGCCCGTGCTCGGCGGCGACGCGCGATGCCAGGGCGAGTGCGTCTGCCGTGACGTGCCAATCGTCGCTGCCGACCTCGCGCAGGGCCGCGAAGTGCTGTCGCGGCACGATCAGCACATGCACCGGCGCCTGGGGATGGAGATCGCGGAAGGCGACGCTGTGCTCGCTCTCGGCGACGAGCTCCGTACCAAGCTCGCCGCGCGCGATGCGGCAGAAGATACAGTCGACGGTGACCGGGTCGGTCATGACTTCACGCGCTCCGAACAGTCAGGCAACGGCTCCGTGGTACGCTCGGACTTCCTTCAGCCGCGGCGCACCAGGCGCACAACCGTCGTGCGAGTATGCCAGAACTTCCCGAGGTCGAAACCGTCCGCCGCTCCTTGATCGACAAGATCGTCGGTCAACGGATCAGCTCGCTGCGGGTCACCGATTTTCCCGGCGTTCTCGCCGGTGCTCGCGTCGAAGACGTCCTGGCCCGGATCGAAGGACGCGCCGTGCGTGGGATCCGCCGCCGCGCCAAGTACCTGATTATCGACCTCGACGACGAGACCGCCCTCGTCGTCCACCTGCGGATGACCGGCCGGCTGAGCGCGGTCTCCCATGAGGAGCCGCCACTTCGCTTCGAGCGCCTGGCGATCGAGTTCGCCAACGGTCTCGATCTTCGTTTCTCCGATCAGCGCAAGTTCGGTCGCGTCATTCACGTGGATGGCGACGACCTCGGCCTCCTCGAACAACGGCTTGGGCGCGAGCCGCTCGAGCGTGAATTCACGTCGGCATGGCTCGCGGAGCGCCTGCGGCACCGGCCTGGCAAGATCAAGGCCGTGCTTCTCGATCAGGGACTCATCGGCGGTCTGGGCAATATCTACGTCGACGAGTCCCTGTTCCGGGCGGGAATCCACCCGGAGCGACGGGCGAACACCCTCACGCCGGAAGAGGTCCGCCGCCTGCACCGGTCCATCCGTGGCGTGCTACGCGCCGCCATCGATGGCCGCGGCACGACCTTCTCGACCTTCGAGGACGCCGAGGGCAATGCCGGCCGCTATGGAGGCAGGCTGCTCGTCTACGGACGCGGCGACAAGGGACCGTGTCCACGCTGCGGCACGCCGCTGGTGCGAACCGTCGTCGGTGGCCGCGGCACGTCCCACTGCCCTCGCTGTCAGCCACCCGCGGATGCCATCAAACCTTAGCGCGTGGTTTCAAAACCGTGGCGAGGTGGCATCAGCTTCGTGTCGCGGACGGGCTGCCCATGGCGGCTATGACCCCAAGCGCTCGGCGCACGCCGATCGGGTCGCGAGTGCCGCGACCCGATCGGGTGAGTGAGGACCTGGCGGTGGTCGGTCTAGCGCGCGACCTCGGCGCTGCTCGCGGCCACGATCGCGGTCAAGGCCTCCTTCTGCAGACTGCCCAGGTCGGGGGAGCGCAGCGCCTGCTGCGCCGAGCGCACCCGGGTCTGCTCGGCGGTCGGGCTGGTGGCCACGAGGGCGACCAGGGCCTCCTCCTGCATGCTGCCAATGTCGCCGCTCAGCAATGCACGCTCCGCGGCGAGGGCACGCGTGGCCCGGACGTCGTCGGCACTGGGGCCAGCCACCGCTGGTGCGGGGACCGGGGCAAGGGCCGCGGCCGCATCCTCCGCCGTGACGGCCACGGGGGCGAGTAGGGTCAGCGCGAAGACGACGGCACTGCCGAAGACAAGACGGCGCGCCTGATGCATCGTGGACATCGCGAGTTCCTTTCTGTCGTGCCGAGCCCCGAGCGGGGTCTCGTGTCGCCTGGCGCCTTGCGGCTCCGACACCCCCGGTCGCTTCGGGAGCGGCGCCCGTTTGGCTGGTCCCGGGCACACCTGCAGCATGCGCTCGCCGCACCCGAGCGTCATGCCGAGAACATCAGTAGAAACCTCAGTAGTTTTGGGTTGGGGAAGAGGAAGCGGGACGCTAGACCAAGGCGTGGCGGGCGGCGAACGGCGGCAGCTTCTCGCCGATTGGCCACCCCCAGTTTGCCCAGCACGTTGGAGACGTGCTTGCTGGCGGTGTAGGGGCTGATGAACAGTTGCGCGGCGATCTCCGGGTCGGTCAGGCGCTGGCAGAGTAGCCCCAGCACCTCTCGCTCGCGCCGGGTCAATGCCGGACCAGTGACGGGGTCAGTCGGCCTAGATTGCTCTGGCTGGGGCGCAGGCAGCGAGCCTCGGGGCACCTCGGTGAGGAAGCGCGACGCCTCGTCCAGCGCCTGCTCTAAGGAGATGCTGCGCCCTGCGTTGTAGACCGTCGCAAAAGCGGCCTCGCCGAGTTCCGCTCGCGCGGTCTCTTCGGCTCGCTCAATACTCGTACGATCCGGCGGTGGGATGGCATGACCCAGCTCGGCACACTGCGCACTTGCCACTCCGAGCAGCCAGGCCGCCCGTTCCGGTGATCCTGAAATCGCTGCCAGGGATGCGACCCCGGCCAGCCACTCGGCGATGTTCTCCCGGCTGCCGATATTCCGCCAGAGGGGAAGGCTCTCGGAGAACCATTTTGCCGCCATTATCCGGTCGTCACGTGCGCAGGCCACAAACCCGAGTCTGTTGATCGTCAGGGCGACGCGCCACTGATCGCCAAGTTCTCCTTGGTCAGCAAGGGCATTCTCCAAGTGCGCCGTTGCCCCCAGGAGGTCACCCTGCCCGAAGGCGGCAATTCCGATCTCCTGCTTTGTTAGAGCGACGAGAGTTCGGTCACCCGCTGATTTAGAAAGCGTGAGTACCTCGTCGAAGTACGCCTTCGCTCTGGAATAGTCGCCTTCGGCCAGGGCTACATTGCCGAGAACTTGCAGCGCCATGTATTCGCCCCAGCTGTCGCCTGACCGGCGCGCCAGCGACAGACACTCGGTTGCGCGTCGCACCGCGTGCGCATGGTTCCCCTGGTTCCGCGCCGTCGAGGCCGAGGCGCGCAGCGCCCGGATGCGTGCTGCCGCGGGAGCAGTGGCGTCCGATGTCTGTTCGAGCGCACGTTCCAGCCAACCAAACGCCTCCTTCCGGGAGCTGCGAAGATTCCAGAAGGGCGCGGCCGATCCGGTCAACCGTACGAGTCCCGCGCCGTCGCCGATCTGATCCAACCAGGACAGGGCCGCCCGCACATTGTCGTGCTCGGCCTCGAGGCGGAGCAGCCACTCCATGGCCCCGAACATGAACATGGGGTACCAAGCGTTTTCGACGAGCCCGACGATCCACTCGGCATGGGCGCGGCGCACGGCACGTTCCTCACCGCTTTCAATGAGCCGTTCCCGCCCAAACTCGCGGACCGTCTCCAGCATGACAAAGCGCGGCTCACGCCCTTGGACCTCCACGCGGCGCAGCAGGCTATGGCCGACAAGGGCGCTGACGCCAGCCAGGACGTCGACCCCGAGATCCGTCGGCACCCGGATCACGGCGGTGGCGGCGTCCAACGTGAACCCGCCGACAAAGACCGCGAGGCGACGGAAGAGCGTTTGCTCAACGGGTGTCAGCAATGCCTCGCTCCAGGCAATTGTTGTCCGCATTGTGTGCTGCCGGGCTGGTGCATCACGGGGGCCATCACGCAGGAGACTCAGGCGGTCGCCCATTTTGGCCAGGAGCGCCTCTGGCGACAGGACTTTGGTGCGCGCCGCAGCCAACTCGATGGCTAGTGGCAAGCCGTCCAACCGGCGGCAGATCTCGGCTACCGCCGGGGCGTTGTGATCGCCAAGGCGAAAGGTGGCATCGACGGCATGCGACCGGTGAGTGAACAGCGCCACGGCAGGCACGTGCTGCAAAGCAGCCGCAGACCGTTGCGTAGTTTCGGGCAAGGTGAGTGGATCGACGGCGAGTTCGTATTCACCCTGCACCCGCAAGGGAGCGCGGCTCGTGGCCAGGAGTTGCACGGCCGGGCAGCCAGCCACCAGTGCCGCGGCACTCATGGCGGCCGCCTCGATGAGATGCTCGCAATTGTCCAGGACGAGAAGCAGCTGGCGGCGATGGAGAGCCTCGATGACACGTTGCAGCAGGGGGTGGTCCCCCGCGTCTGGCACCTCCAGCGCCCGCGCGATCGTCGGCACGACCAATGTCGGATCAGCCAGCGGGGCCAGATCGATAAAGACGGCACCATCGGCAAAGGCATCGAGGAGTTCATGCGCGACGGCCAGGGCCAGCCGCGTCTTGCCAACCCCACCGGGACCGGTCAATGTCAGCATTGGCACGGCGTCGTCGAGCAGGAGCGTGCGCGCCGTCGATCGCTCGGCAGCGCGACCGATGAGCTGGGTGCGGGGGGTCGGCGGGAGCGCCGAGGCGGACACAGGCATAGGAGATGTCCCCACGGTTCCGGAGCCGGATGCGACGCTCAGTTTGCCCGACGCCGAGCAGGCCGCGCTAGTGGCTGGCCGGTGTTCCTCAGCGATAACGAGAAAATCGAGACACCGACTGCGGACTGGCAACAGGTGCGCCACTCCCAGTCGGAGTTCGACGGCGGCGCCAGCAGGACAGTGTTTGCAACACGCTGTTGGTTAGTCCAAAAGGCGAGAGGTGGGGTTTCCCACCTCTCGCGTGATATGACTCCTGGAGCGAAGTCCCTCGGGCTGGCCGACCGACGGATCAGCAGCTGTCGTCCTGTCTTGCCGTGACCCTGCGGGTGCTCCCGTCTGGCCGTCTCCGCTAAACCAGCTCCGCCTCGGTCGAGATCTGTACGTTTCCCTTCAACGCCTGCGAGATCGGGCACCCCTCGGCTGCCTGGCTCACCGCTTCGCGGAAGTCTTCGGCGCTGATCCCCGGCACGTCACCCCTGACGTTCAATTCGGAAAAGCTGACCTCATAGCCACCGCCGACCTTGGGATCGAACCCGACCCTGGCCGTCACATCCAGACTGCGCGGTGCGGCGTTGCGCCCCTGCAGCTCGAATGCCAGCGCCATCGAAAAGCAGGAGGCGTGGGCGGCCGCAAGCAGCTCCTCTGGTGAGGTCAGCGAGCTGTCACCACCGGTCCGCGCATTCCACGTCATGGGGACTTCGGCGAGCTGGCCGCTGCTGCTCCCGGTGATGCGGCCACGGCCGTCGGTCAGACCGCCCTCCCAGTGAGCCTGGGCCTCGTGTACCGCCTCGGCATGGTTGCTCATGGTTGCTGTCTTTCCCTTTCCGTTGGCCTTCCGGCCCCGAGCCTGATACAAACTCTCGAATCTGGTAACCCTGGGTAGCCGCTGAACCGCCCTCACCGGCCGCTATGACGCCGGAGGCGGATCGATGTAGACGGTTTTGACCTGCGTGAAGAAGTCGCGCGCCGACTTGCCTTGCTCGCGGGAATACGATGACGACCCCTTCATGCCACCGAACGGGACCTGGGGCTCCGCACCCGCCGTCTCGCTGTTCACGTGCACGACGCCAGCCTCGATCTCGCGGGCAAACGTCAGCGCCCGGCCCAGGTCGCGGGTGAAGATCGAGGCCGACAGCCCGAACTTGACCTGGTTCGCGACGACCATCGCCTCTTCCATGCTATCGACCGGGATGACCCCCAGCACCGGTCCGAAGAGCTCGTCCTGGCCGAGCCGGGACTTTGGATCGACGTCCGCGAACAGTGTGGGTGCTAGAAACGCGCCGCGCTCCAATCCGCTTCCCAGCCGCTCGCCGCCGACCACCAGCTCGGCGCCCGCCTGCTTTGCGGAGTCGACTTCACCGGCAAGACGCTCCGCGGCCCGGTCGTCGATCAGTGGCCCAATCTGGGTCTCCGCGTCGAGCGGGTCGCCGACTTTGAGGCCACCGATGCGATCCGCCAGCATCTCGGTAAAGCGGTCGATGATGCGGCGATCGACGATCGCGCGCGACGTGGCCGTGCATTTCTGCCCCGCGCTCATCATCGCGCCGGCAACGACCTGCCCGAGGGCGTGGTCGAGATCGGCGTCGGCCAGCACGATCGCCGGGTTCTTCCCGCCCAGCTCGAGCTGGAGCTTGGCTCCCCGCTCGGCCGCGGAACGCCGCAGCTCGGCGCCGGTCTCGTTCGAGCCCGTAAAGGTGATGGCGACCACCCGCGGATCGCGCACCAAAGGATCGCCGACGTTCCCCGCGGACCCGGTGACCAGATTCAGCACTCCCGCCGGCAGCCCGGCCTCGTCGAGCGCCTCTACCAGGCGCACCGCGGTCAGGGGCGTGAGGCTGGCCGGTTTGAAGACGACGGTGTTGCCGAAGGCCAGCGCCGGAGCGATCTTCCAGGCCGGAATTGCGATTGGGAAGTTCCACGGCGTGACCACCGCCACGACCCCGAGCGGCTCCCGGGTGGTATAGAGCAGGGTGTGCGGATTCACCGACGGGTAGTGCTCGCCGCTCGGCTGCTGCGCCTCGCCGGCAAAGTAGCGCAGGATCTGGACGGCACGGGTCGACTCGCCAATACCCTCCTTGAGGGTCTTGCCTTCTTCCCGGGTCAGCTCGCGCCCAACATCCGGGATGCGGGATTCGAGAATGTTGGCAGCCTTGTGCAGGATGCTCGCCCGCGTCATTGGCGAGCTGAATCGCCAGCCGCGAAACGCCTCCTCGGCAGCGGCGATCGCGGCATCGACGTCGTCGGCGCCGGATGAGGCAAAGAGACCGACGACCTCGTCGCGATTAGCCGGGTTGCGATTCTCCATCTTCTCGCCGCTGGCGGCGGGTCGCCACTCGCCGGCGATGTAGTTGCCGTAGGTTTGTACGTTCTGGACAGTCTCGGCCCGTGGCGGGGACGCGACCATATTCACTCTCCCTTGCTCATGCCATATCGTTCGACAAACGATTGTACGCCGGGTTGGTCAGGCATCCGCCTGCGGGCAACCGCGGCTCAAACATCGTGGACTCCGACCCAGCGCCCTTCGCGACGGCTCCTTGTCGCCGCCGCGGACACCTGCATGGCCTGCAACGCGTCGTCGATCCCGGGTGTCGGCGCGCGGCCGGCATGCAGCGCATCGACGAACGCCTGCAGCTCTGCCCGATAGGCGTCACTGAATCGCTCCACGAACTGGTCATGCCGCTCCGACACCTTACCCCGGCTGTCATAGAGCACCGCCGGGTATTTTTCGTCGAGCTCGGCGATCACTTTGCCTTTGCTGCCGTGGACCTCGGCGCGGATGTCGTAGCCGTACGGGGCCCGCCAGCTCTCCTGCACGACCCCCAGCGCGCCGTTGGCAAATCGCAGCAAGACGATGGCGTAGTCGACGTCGTCGAATGTCTCCAGCTCCGGCTCGACCAGGACCGCGCCCATGGCGAAGACTTCGCTAATCTCCTCTCCCGTCAGAAAGCGAGCCGCATCGAAATCATGGCTGGCCAGATCCATGAAGATGCCGCCGCTGGTGCGCAGGAAATCGATCGGACCGAGGCGGTCGCAGCTCATACCGCGGAACATCTCGACGGCGCCGATCGATCCCGCGGCGATCAGCTCCCTGGCCCGCGCGTAGCCCCGGTCGTACCGCCGCTGAAACCCGATCTGGAACGGCACTCCCGCGCTGAGGACGGCCTGGGCCGCAGCTTCCGCCTTTGGCACCGAATCGGCCAGCGGCTTTTCGGAGAAGATTGGTTTCCCCGCTCTGGCCGCCAGGGCGATGTGCTCGTCATGCACGACAGCCGGCGATGCCACGACGATCGCTTCGACGTCGTTGCGGGCCAGGAGCGCCGCGACGTCCGGCTCGAGCGCGCAGGGAGCGTCGCCGGACTCAAGGAGGGTGCGCCGGTGATCGACGTCGACGGCGGCCGCCACCAGATGAGCCCCGCTGACCGCGTGGCCCAGCGAGTTGGCATGGAACCCACCGATCCGCCCCAGCCCGATCACACCGAACCCGATGCTATTCATCGCGATTCCCGACGATCAGCCGGTGATCTGGTTGACCCGCTGCCTCCACCGATTGCTACTCCTCACTATTCGCCAAGAAGCCAACCCACGATCCGTTCGCCGGCCACGACGGCCGGGAGATTGGTGTTTGCGCGCGGGATCACCCGCATGATCGAGCAGTCGGCGACGTACACATTTTCAGTCCCATAGACCCGGCCCCGCGCGTTGGTGACAGCCAGGGGATCATCGTCGGGCCCCATGGCGCAGGTGCCAACCGGGTGGTAGTAGTGCTCGATGCCATCCTCGATCCACTCCTCCAGCGCCGCGTCGTCCTCGATCGCCGGTCCCGGGTCCAGCACCGCCCCGAGGAGATCACGCAACGCCGGTTGGGCTGCAAGCCGCCGCGCCGTGCGAAGTCCTTCCCGCAGCACTGACCGGTCGTGACCTTCCGGATCGGAGAGATAGCGATGCTCGATCTTCGGCTCGCGTGCAGGGTCTGGTGAGCGCAGCGTCACGGCGCCGCGCGACCTGGGCGTCATGCACGCCACCGGAAATGACCAGTGCCAGCCGGTCTCACTCTCACTGTCGGGCCCGCCCACCGGGTAGAGATGAAGATCGAACCCGCGCATCGATGGCGGATAGAGACCAGAGCGAATCTTGGCGATCGTCTGCTCCTCCGGCATCCACCGCTCCCGCGCGAAGGCCGTCATCGCCGCCTCCAGCGCCGTGGTACCGGCAAACCTCAGCCGGACCGAGGAGTGATCGTGAAGGTTGCGGCCGACTCCCGGCAACGACAGTGCCGGCTCGACGCCAGCCTCGCGCAGATCGCCAGGGTCGCCGATCCCCGATCGCAGCAGGATCGCCGGCGAGCCATAGGTCCCACCGGCGACCACGAACCGCGCCGCGGAAACCTGGCCGGGACCGTCGGGCCCGATGTAATGGACGCTGGTGGCCACCCCCTGCTCGATGACGAGGCGATCGGCCGTTGACCAGCCGGCGATCATCAGGTTCGGTCGCTGCCTGACCGGATCGAGATAGGCGAAGGCGGCATTCCAGCGCGTGCCGTCCAGAATATTGACCGGACTGGTTGCCATTCCCTCGTCTTCATCGAAATCGTTGAGGTCATCGGTGAGGGGGATTCCCGCGCCCGGCGCCGCATCGAGGCATGCTTGCTGAAATGGCGTGACCTCGTGCCGCGCATAGCGCCGCACCCGCAGTCGCTCGGCGGCGCGTCTGAAAACCGGAAGCAACTCCGCCGCCGACCAGCCGGCGAGACCCATGTCAGCCCAGCCGTCGTAGTCGACCCGGCTTCCCCAGATCGCCGCGCAGCCGTTGTGCGCAGAACACCCGCCGATGACTTTTGCCCGCTCGAAATTCACGACCCGGTTGGGATAGGTGTCGCCGGAGGCGTAGTTCCAGTCGTGGGTGTAGCCGAGGGCTCGCGCGTCGAGGAGATCCGCCGGCCAGCGGCTGTCGCCGAACGGGCCGTAATCCGGACCGGCTTCCAGGACCACCACGCGTTCGTCGCTCTGCGCCGCCAGGAGCCCGGCCACGACCGCCCCCGCCGTGCCACCTCCGAGCACGACGGTGTCGGCCTCGTGCGGCACGCTGACTCGTTGCCGCTCGCTCACGTCGTGATACCGGTCCTCGACGCGGGGTTTCTCAAGCGGCGGGTCGCGTCAAGCGCCGCAGGACCGTCTGCAGGATGCCTCCGTTGCGGAAGTATTCGACTTCTACCGGGCTGTCGATCCGCACGATCGCATCGAACTCGATGACCTCGCCAGCTGGCCGCGTTGCCTTGATATGCACCCGCTGCCGTGGCGCGAGGTCCTGCAGCCCGAGGACATCGAAGGTCTCTTCGCCGGTCAACCCAAGCGAAGCCGCGTTTTCACCCGGCAGGAACTGCAATGGCAGGACGCCCATACCAACCAGATTGGAGCGGTGGATGCGTTCGAAACTCTCGACGAGGACCGCCTTGATGCCAAGGAGAAGCGTTCCCTTGGCGGCCCAGTCGCGCGAGGAGCCGGTGCCGTACTCCTTGCCGCCGATGACGACGAGCGGCGTTCCCTCGGCGATGTAGCGCATCGCCGCGTCGTAGATGCGCATCTCCTCGCCGCTGGGGAGATGGATGGTCCAGTTGCCCTCTTTGCCACCCACGAGCTGATTGCGCAACCGGATGTTGGCGAACGTTCCCCGGATCATCACCTCATGGTTCCCGCGGCGAGAGCCGTACGAGTTGAACTCGTGCGGGGGCACGCCGTGCTCGATCAGGTAGCGGCCGGCCGGGCTGTCCTTGGCGATGCTTCCCGCCGGAGAGATGTGATCGGTCGTGACCGAATCCCCCAGCAGCGCCAGCACCCGGGCGCCGTGGATGTCGCCCGGCGGCGCTGGATCATCGGCGATGTCCTGGAAGAAGGGCGGGTTCTGCACGTAGGTGGAGTCCTCGCGCCACTCGTAGATGTCGCCGGATGGGACATCCAGCCCTTGCCAGCGCTCATCGCCGGCGAAGACCATCGCGTACTCCTCACGGAACATCGCCGGGTCGACCGCGGCCTCGATAGCGGCCCGGACTTCCTCCTGGGTCGGCCAGATGTCACGCAGGTAGATGGACTCCCCGTTCGGGTCGCAGCCGATCGGGTCGTTGGCGAGGTCGAGATCGACCGTGCCGGCCAGCGCGTAGGCGACGACCAGCGGCGGCGAGGCCAGGAACGCCGCCCGCACCTGAGAGTGGATACGACCCTCGAAATTCCGGTTGCCGGAGAGCACGGCCGAAACGACCAGCCCGTTCTCTTCGACGGCGCGGCTCACCGGTTCGGGCAGCGGTCCCGAGTTACCGATGCAAGTGGTGCAGCCATAGCCGACGACGTGAAAACCGAGCCCCTCCAGATACGGCAACAAGCCGGCCTGCGTCAGATACCGGGTGACCACCTGGGAACCGGGTGCCAGACTCGTCTTGACGTGGCCCGGAACGTCGAGCCCGAGCTCGACGGCTTTGCGCGCCAGCAGACCCGCGCCGAGCATCACCGATGGGTTCGACGTATTGGTGCAGGAGGTGATCGCGGCGATGACCACCGCCCCGTTGTCGATTCGTGCCGTAACGCCGTCGACAGCAACGGCCACGCCGCCATCTCTGGTGGCCGCCGATCCACCCCCGTTTTCCGGGAAGGCCCCCGGGTAGGTCGTGCGCAACGCGTCACGGACGGACGGCAGCGGCAACCGATCCTGAGGACGACGAGGACCGGCCACGCTGGGGACGACGTCGGCCAGATCGAGCTCGACGAGCTGGTTGAACCGCGGCTCCGGAATTTCGTCGGTCCGGAACAGGCGTTGTGCCTTGGCGTAGGTCTCAACGAGGGCGATGCGTTCTTCCGAGCGGCCGGTCAACCGCAGGTAATCGAGCGTCTCCGCGTCGATCGGGAACAGAGAGGCGGTTGCACCGTATTCGGGCGCCATATTGGAGATCGTCGCGCGGTCCGCCAGGGACAAGGTGCTCAATCCCGCGCCGCAGAACTCGACGAACCGACCGACGACGCCAAGCGTGCGTAGCATCTCGGTCACCGCCAGCACCAGATCGGTCGCGGTCGCACCTTCCGGCAGCGCCCCGACCAGTCGCACGCCAACCACCTCGGGCGTGAGCAGATAGAGCGGCTGGCCGAGCAGCACCGCCTCCGCCTCGATGCCGCCGACACCCCAGCCGAGGACACCAAGTCCGTTGATCATGGTCGTGTGGGAGTCGGTCCCGACGAGTGTATCGGGGAAAGCGACGGTCTCCGCTCCGACCAGTTTCGTCATCACCACTGGCGCCAGGTACTCGAGATTGACCTGGTGCACGATCCCGGTCCCGGGAGGAACGACCCGGAAGTTCTGGAACGATTGCTGTGCCCAGCGCAGGAGCTCGTACCGCTCGCGATTCCGGTCGTATTCGAGATCGACGTTCTGGGCGAACGCCATCGTGGAGCCGAAGCGATCGACCTGCACGGAGTGATCGATGACGAGATCAGCCGGCACCAGGGGATTGATACGGGTGACGTCGCCGCCGAGCCTGGCCACGGCGTCCCGCATCGCCGCCAGATCGACGACGGCCGGGACTCCAGTAAAGTCCTGGAGCACCACTCGCCCCGGCAGGAAGGGGAGCTCCATTCCCGGCCCTTCGCCGGTGGGCCGTGGTTCCCAACGCGCCAGGGACTTCACGGTCTCGGCGTCGACGAACTCTCCTCCCGCGTAGCGCAGGGCGTTCTCCAGCAGGATGCGCACCGTGAAGGGCAGCGTGTCGAGGTCGGCCAGCCCTTGCTCCTCGAGCGCCTCGAGGCGGTAGTAGGTGACCGTCTCTCCGAACGGAGTCGACAACGTCGACCGCGCATTGAACGGGTCAGGCGCCATGGGAAGTGGTGCGGGGTCCATCGTCTTGCTGTCCTCTTGCGAAACCCGGGCAATATCAGGGAGGCGTATCGATGCACAACAACGCCCAAACCGGCTCTACTCGCCAGTTCTTGCCCGGCGCTCGTACCATGGGGAAGTTTAGACGACGGCGAGCAACTTCGAGTCGCCCTTCGTTCAGGATCAGCGCGGCACTGTCATCGGATTCGCCGCGTGGCGTTCCGGGAACCATGCTTCCCGTCGGAGATGCGGCAGCGAAATGAACGATCAGGCAATTACGTTCGACTTCCACAACACGCTCGCTTCCTGTCCGGAGTGGTTCGAGCTGGAGGTCCGTTGCCTACCCTCGTCGTTTCTTCGCTGGTGGGCGGAAAAGGGACGGCCGGGAATTCGACCCCGCTCAACTCGACGAGGCAGACGCCCGCTACCAGCAGCTGCGTCGCGAGATCATCGAGCACGGGAACGAGCTGACCGCCGAAGCCTGTCTCGAACAAGTTTTTGGCGCTATGGGGATTCAGGTCCCCGAAGACGACGTGCGGCATGGGGTCGCGCAGCTCATGCATGGGGCGCTGGCGGGAGCAACGCCGATCCCAGGGGCGGTCGCGACGGTGCGGGAGATCCACCAGGCAGGCGTCCCCATCGGTATCGTCTCCAGCGCGGTCTATCACCCGTTTCTGGAGTGGACTCTGGAGGCCTTCGGCATTCGGAACGCGTTTGACGTCGTCATCACCTCGGCCAGTGCCGGGTTCTATAAGTCTCGCGCGGAGCTCTACGTTCACGCGGCGGAGCTGCTCGGATCGACTCCGGAGCGCATGGTTCACGTCGGTGATTCATTCCGCTTCGACGTCGCCGGCGCCAGCCGCGCCGGCATGGGAACGGTCTGGTTGCGTCGCGATCACTCAGAACCCGATGATCCTTCGCTTCATCCTGATCTCGTTCTTTCCAGCCTGGTGGCGGCGGCGCCGGAGATCCTGATGGTCTTGCGCTCTCGGCTGCTAGATCAAGACGCGATTGATGTCTGAATCCGCGGCCGCGACGCAGACGCCCCTCCTGCGATTCGATCTCTTCACGCTCTTCCCGGGGATCTTCGCCGGTCCGCTCGACGAGAGCATCCTGCGCCGGGCTCGAGATCGCGGCATCGTGCGGATCGACATTCACGACATCCGGGATTGGGCCATCGATAGGCATCGCACCGTCGACGACACGACGTATGGAGGCGGCGCGGGAATGGTCATGATGGCCCCACCCATCGTCTCCGCGGTGGAGGCGACGCTCGGACCCGATTTCGCCGGGACGAGAATCCTCGTGATGTCTGCCGCGGGCCGGCTCTTCACCCAGTCCCTGGCCAAGGAGCTGGCGGCGAGCGCGCGGATCGGGATCGTCTGCGGGCGCTACGAGGGTATCGACTACCGCGCGATCGAGATCCTGGGTGCGGAAGAGATCTCCATCGGGGACTACGTGCTGACCGGCGGCGAGCTCGCGGCCAGCGTCGTCGTCGATGCCGTCACGCGCCTGCTGCCGGGAGTCATCGATGCCGCATCAGTCGCGGAGGAATCCCATCATCAGCGGCTGCTCGAATACCCGCAGTTCACCCGGCCACCCGTCTTCCGCGAGCACGCCGTGCCCCCGGTCCTCTTGAGCGGGCACCATGCTGAGATCGAGCGGTGGCGTAGGGAGCAGTCCCTTCGCCGCACGGCACGCCTGCGCCGCGATCTGCTCGATCTGGAGACCCTAACTCCACCAGAGCGGGAGATCGTCGAGCAGGAGCTGGCAATGAGCCGCGAGTGCGGCTAATTCGCGGTGCCGTCGCGCAGCTCGCGCCAGACCCGCAGGCTGCCGAGATCGCGCTCGGCGACGTGCCGCAGGTACGCTCCGAGCGCACCCTCCAGCTCCTCGCGCAATGGCTTGGCGATCGTGATGCGAACCGTAGCGCCCAGACCACCGCGGTCGAGCGCGCGCAGGTATTTCTGGGCATCGACGCTGACGATGCGCGACCCGGGCTCGCGGCCGCGACACTGCTCGCAGAGGAACCCGCCCAGGCCGACGGCAAATTGATGAGGAGCCTGGGTCAAGTCCGCGTGACACTCGATGCAGCGATAAAGCTCGGGTCGGTACCCCAGTAAGACCAACAGCGCCAGCTCGTAGTGCCGGGTGACGTGAAACGCATCCACTCCATCGGCGAGCAGGCGCAGCGAGCTCGACAGCAGATCGAAGACGGCAACGTTTTCCTGCCGGTCCTCGGTGAGCCGGGTCAGGATCTCGACCATGTGTGAGGCGTGTCCGAAGGCATCGAGATTGTTGCGGATGGCCAGGTGCGCGTCCTCTGTCTCCGCGCCGGTGATCACGTCGAGCTCGCGCCCGCGGGCCAGCATCAGCCGGGCGCGACTGAAGTATTCGAGGTGCGGACCGAGGCGGCTGAGCGGTCGCCGCGCGCCCTTCGCGATCACGCGGAGCTTGCCGTGTTGTCGCGAGTAGAGCGTCAGGATGCGATCGGCCTCGCCGAGATCCATCCGGCCGAGCACGATGGCTTCGCACCGGTAGAGCCGCTCTGAAGTTCGAGAAACGCCGCTGGTCATCTTGTCGTCATATTTCGCAGATCGCTAGGCTAGGTCATCGCAATTTTTGCCAGACCATTCTTGTTCACTATACGGTTTTGTCCTGAAAGGGTAAGCAACCAGCACGCCCTGAAACCGCAGTCTGCCGGCAATCGCAATCGGCAGTCCGCGCTCCGCAGTGGTGAACTGGTCCGCGCCTAATCGTGCGAGCATCGAGCGCGAGGCGCGGTCCGTGCGAGCAGGCGTCTTTCTTGGTTCCTGGTTGTTCGTGCCCTTGCCGGTGATCGAGGTGGATTAGAGCGTTTCCGCCTCGCGCTTCCGGTTGCGCGCGAGCCGCGGCACTGGCAGCGCATCCCGGACGTCCTCTCGTGTCTTCCATTCCGGCTCTGGCGGGGCGCAGCCTTGGCCGGGAGCATAGACTGACCGCTCAACCAGGGTCATCTTGTGGATGTAGCGCGGGCAGTTCGGGAAAATCTGCTCGGGGCGCACGCGAATGACGAGTTGTGCACCGGGCCAGTCAGGAAGCAGCGGGTCGTCCTCGCCGATCGTGGCCGTCCCATTGACACGAAGTCGCCCAGGCTGCTCAAAGTCGATAAAAAGGAGACCGACGTGAGGGTTGACGCGGATGTTGCCGAGGCTGCGGAACATGCCATTGCCGTCGTAGTCGGGGAAGGCCAAGGTCTGCTCATCGAGAATATGGACGAAACCCGGCAATCCGCCCTTGTAGGAGCAGTCGGGCCGGCCAGCGACGTCGGCGGTAGCTAGGAAGAACATCGCGGCTCGCTCGATGAAGGCCCGGTCGCGCTCGGAGAAGGTGGCATGAAGCCGCGTCGTTTCGAGCCGGTCAGCGAGGCGGCGGGTATCGAACTGATCCTGAAGGTCTCGCGACCCATCATGGTACATGCTACCTTCGGTCATGGCGGGGTCTCCTTCGCTGGAACAGGACGGCACCAGCGCCGTCCCTGGCATCCAACATCCTACACCTGCGGGTTACCGGCAATCGCAACGCGCAGTTCGCGCTGTGATCTCGTGCCGGGCATCCAGAGGGTCAGCGGGCCACGACGAACGAAGGGCGATCAGAGCGGAGATCCAGCCGGGGTCCCTACGGGGTGGCCGGGACGGAGCTCCGCCCGAAGCGAGGAAGCGAGCCGCGTCAGACACGGTAACACCCCTGCCGGACAACGCCGGCAACGCCGGCAACGCAACCAACCACCGAACCGGGAGAACGCCCCCGACCGTGTTTTTCACGTGGGGAGGGACCCGCAAGGCAAGGGCTGAAACCGCGAAGCGGCGACGAAGGAACCGGCCCTAGCCGCCGCGGGAGGGGCACCTGCTGCAGTGAAAAGACAGGGGGGCTTTTCCGTTGAGCGAGCCCGGAGGCGAAGCGAACCAGCGCGTCCCGTCAGGGCGCGCGCCGGCGATCGAGCCGGCGTTGGGCCCCGCAGGGGTAGAGCCTGTTATGGACTCTGTGTGCTTGCGAGATGGAAGATTCAACCCTGCCGCGGCAGACTGACCGCTTCCTCTTCGGTGCTAGCAGGTTGAAGCAAAGGAACGTCTTGAGATGACCCCTTCCGACATGGGGGCATTCGATCAATTCCGCATCAGTTACGGTGAGGGGCTCACTCCCACTGAGCAGCTGCTCAAGTACTTTGGGGAGCGTAGCTTCTTGCGCTTCTGGAGCCACGCCAACCCGCACAGGACCCCGAAGGAAGAGCTATGTGACTTGCTGGTCGTCTGCGGCGATTACGTCATCGTCTTCTCGGACAAGAGCGTTGACTTTAAGGTTCACAGGGGCAAACAGGTAGCCTGGCGGCAGTGGTACCGAGAGGCAATTGAGGAGTCCGTCCGCCAAGTCAATGGAGCCGTGCGCCATCTCTTCGACCTCGGAACGCCGATCTTCAAGGACAAATCCTGTACCGTGCCGCTTGGGCTTCCCTTGCCTTCGCCGGAGAGGGCCAGGATCTATCGTGTTGCAGTCGGAAGCTTGACAAAGAAGGCAGACGATCCCGTATTACGTACGCCATTTCTGGCAATTAACGGGGCTTTGGCTGGCGACCAGCATGTCACTGATGGTGCGATCCCATTTAGTCTGGGGGATGTGTCGCCGAATACTGAGTTCGTGCATGTGATCGACTTTGCCGGCTTGTGGGCGGTTTTGTCAGAGCTGGATACCATCACGGACTTCGCCCGTTACCTCGACGCAAGAAAAGGATTCATTCGAGGGGGCGGCCGCAATTCTGCCGCCACCGAGTGGTGCCTGCTGACGCGTTATCTGCTCTCCTTTACTAAGGACGGTGATTCGCTGCCACTCGATGGTGCCAATCCTGGATTTACCCGGCTGGGTGACGGCGAACGGCAAGCAGAGAGTACCAATGCAGCACTCAGAGCAAGGAAAGAAGCAAATCGCGACAGTTACCTCTGGGATTTTCTGGTAGAGCGTCAGGCGGAGAACATCGAGCGACAGAGCTTCGACTTCTCGACCTACAGCAGTGTTCAGGACGTGGAACGCGCCGTACGCTACATGGCCCTAGAGCCCCGCTTGCATCGCCGGGTGCTTGGTCGGGGCTGGATGAAAGCGTGCTTGAATGCCGAGCCCGGGCAGACTGGAATCTCCGGACGGTGCCTCACGGCGAGAATGATGCGGCGACCTATGTGTTCCTCACGTGGAAGCGGCCAGACGGGATGGCTCAAGATCAGTACCGACGCCAACGCCCAGAGTTTCTCAAGAAGATGGTCCTCGCTTCACTTGTTGACATTCCCACATCAAAGTTGATTATTGGAATTTCTTCAGAGCTGGGACAGGAACCTACCTCATACGACTTACTCCACTTCAATGTCGAGGAAGATGCCAACCAAGTCACTATTCAAGCCGATGCCAAGGCGTGCTGGGACCTCAAGAAGCAGATGTTTCGAGAACCGAGACGCACAGTCTCTGACGAGTGGGATGTGCCGCCAATCGGTTAGAGCGTGTCATGGGCCAAGCACTGCAGGTTAGGACTGGTGCTAAGGGGTGATCGCAATTCGGAGGGCCGGGCGATCAACCCCGGCCCTCGTGACCCGACCCGCCGACGGCGAGCCCATTGTCCGAAGACTAGCAGCTCGGATCTGAGGGCGGCTGATTGGCCGCATGGCCGCGAAATGGCCGCACCTGCGGCGCCTACCAGTGCCAAACGACTCAATCGAGCGAATGCAGGACTAGGCGACACTGGCAACACGTTGCGCGGCAACACCGCCCGGTGCCTCTGGCGCACAGTGCTCAACACCGATCCCCAACCCTCGGCAGAATTCGGTCAATTGCAGCACCCAGACGGCGATGGTACGGTTGCTCCATGGGTGTCGAAGTCTCCTTTATTGCGGCCTTTCTGGCGGGCGTGCTCTCCATCTCGTCGCCCTGTGTGCTGCCCCTGGTGCCGATCTTCCTGGCGCATCTGGCGGGAGCCTCGGCCGGGAGCGTCGACGGGATCGGTCGCCGTCGCGTCCTGCCGAACGCCCTCGCCTACGTCCTCGGTTTTTCCCTGGTCTTCGTCTCACTTGGCGTGGCGCTGGGAGCCGCGGGAGCACTCGCTTCGACGGCCTCGGTCGTCGCCAGCAACCGCGACTGGCTGGCACGTATCGGCGGGGCGCTGCTGATCGTTCTCGGACTTCATCAGATCGGCATCATCCGCATCCCCCTGCTGGAGCGCGAACGCCGCCTTGCACCGGATCACCTTCCCGCCGGTCAGGTGACTTCGTCTTTCCTGGTCGGGGTGACGTTTGCGGCCGGATGGTCGCCATGCGTCGGGCCGATCCTGGGCGCGATTCTGACCATGGCGGCGGGTCAGGGCAGTATCGATCGCGCCGCCTTGCTCCTGGCTACTTACTCGGCGGGGCTGGCTGTGCCGTTTCTGCTGGCGGCTGTCGCCATCGGCTCGTCGCCTAACGTCATTCGCGGTGTCAACCAGCGACTACCCCTGGTGACGTCAGTGAGCGGCGGAGTGATGATTGCCATGGGCGCGATCATGACGCTCGGCATCTACCAGCAGTTCTTCGCGCGGCTGGTCGCCTTTTCACCGTGGACCCCCTGGGAGCCTGCGCTGTGAGATGGGCGCGAACGGCTCGTGAACGCCGCGCCCGCGGATGACCCACGCCTCAGTCCAGCAGCGCGCGTTGCGACCCCGCGCCCTCCCCGAGATGGTTGTCGACCGCGTCTGGAGGTTCTTCTGCTCGGTTCGCGCCGCTGTCGTTGAGATCGCGATCCTCGCCATTCTCGTGCTCGCCGGCACGCTCCGAGGCAGCTCCGTGCCGCGGTCGATCGCGGACCAGTTTCCGATCACCGCGCCGGTCGTCGATCGCTGGTACGCCTGGGATGTCTTTCGCTCGCTCCCTTTCGCGGGGATTCTCACGCTTCTGGCCGTGGCCATCTCGGTCTGCACCATCAATCGCGCCCCCGGTATCTGGCAGGCCATCGCCCATCCCTCGGTCTCCACGACGCATGGCTTCTTGCGGAACGCGGAAACGTCCGCCGTTTTCGCGACTCAGATCCCGCCTCACGCGTTCGCCAGTCAGCTCGAAACCGCGTTGCGCTCCAGACGGTATCGCGTGCTTTCGGAGGAGCGTAACGGCGAGATCCATCTCTATGCGGACCGGTGGCGGTTCTCCCGGCTGGCGACCTTTCCCTTCCATCTGGCGCTGATCATGATCCTGGCGGGCGGGATCGTGGGGGCCACCTGGGGATTCCGGGAGAACGAGTTCTACATTCCAGAGGGCTCGGTTCGCGAGCTGGGTCACGGCACCGGGCTCGATGTCCGTCTCGACGACTTCTCCGAGGTCTACCGCGAGGACGGGACGGCCCTCGCCTATCGCAGCGATATCACCGTGATGCGGGACGGCCAACCGCTCCAGTCCGGATCGATGACGGTCAACAACCCGCTGACCTTCGGCAACATCGTCTTCTACCAGTCGGGGTTCGGTCAGGCCGTTGCGTTGAAGATCGAGAACAGCACAGGTCAGGTGCTTTTCGACGACGCGCTGCCGCTCGGTCCGTTTCAGTCGCGGCTCAATCCCGATTCACCGGCCGCGCGCATGGAGCTCCTCCCGGCAGGCGTGGCCCTGAGCGTCGTCGCCCCCGACGAGGACCCCGCGAATGCACCCCAGCTCGATACCTTGCGGCTGCGCCCTGGGGAGATGTTCTTCATGATCCGACCGCTCGGGGCTGACAGTCCGATCACCGAGCCGGTCGGCGCTGCAGTCAGCCAGGGCGAGTCGATCCAGCTAGGGGATCTCTCGCTGACTTTTGTCCGGGAGAGGCGGTTCTCTGTGCTCCAGGTAGCGAGCAACCCGGGCATTCCATTGTTCATCGCGGCGTCGGTGCTGCTGGTCGGTGGGTTGGCAGTCACGTTCTACTTCCCCCACCGGCGGGTGCGGGGTATCGTCTCCACCACGACGGACGGCAGCTCGGCGCGACTCGCACCCATCGCGCGGCGCGACTGGAGTGCGAAGCGCGTTTTCGAACAACTGGCGATCGAGATCGGTCGCCAAAACGGAGCCAGCCCCGAGTTGCACGTCAACGAGCCAGCGGGCTCAGCGACCGGATCAGGTCAGTCCGTCCGGCCATCGCTCTGAGCCGGAGCTAGAGGAATCCGACATGGAAACACTTGTCCGCCTGTCGTTCTACTGCTTCGCGGCCGCGACGATCGCCTTCGTCGCGTCGGCGGCGTGCTACCTCGCCTACGCCGTCGGCCGCGTGCGCCTGCGGCAGACGACGCTGGCGACGAATGCCGGGACAACCCTGGTCGCCCATGAAGCGAGCCTCGAGCCGGCGTCGCTGGGGGTCGGCCGCTTCGCCACCCTGCTGGCCTGGTTCGGAGTCGCGTTTCAAGCGGCGTCGATCCTGTTTCGGACGCTCGCCGGCGGCCGGCTGCCACTCTCGAACATGTACGAGTTCTCGTGCACCTTTGTCCTGCTCGCCGGTGTCGTCTACCTGCTCTTCGAGCGCTGGTATGGGGTGCGTCAGCTCGGCGCGATCGTGTTGCCGCTCATCGTCGGCATGTGCGCCTATGTCTGGTTGCTCCCGGCCGACCTGCGCGAGGTCAACGCCTTGATCCCCGCCCTCCAGAACCGGCCGCTGATGACGGTCCACGTTTCGATGGCGATCCTCGCCTACGCGACGTTCGCCGTGGCGTTCGCGGCCGCCGTTCTCTTTCTGATTGCCAATCGCTGGCGGGTGGCCTGGCTTCCCAGCCCGGACCTGCTCGACGATCTCGGCTACCGTGCCGTGACGATCGGATTTCCCGCCATGTCGCTGGTGCTGATTCTCGGCTCGGTCTGGGCATATCGCGCCTGGGGCACCTACTGGCAGTGGGATCCGAAGGAAACGGCGGCTCTCTTCACCTGGCTCATCTACGGCGTCTACCTGCACACCCGCTCCTTGCGGGGCTGGCGAGGGAGCCGCAGCGCGGTGATCTTGCTGGTCGCATTCGCCGCGGTGGTCTTCACCTACTTCGGGAACTATGTTTTCGGCGGGCTCCACGCATATGGCGGAGTTTGAGAGCGCGGCGCCGTCCACCGCTCACGGTGGAGCCGCGACTGAATGGCAGACTGCTGGCGATTCGCGGCGAACTGGTTCTGCGATCGTCGGTCTTGCCGTCGCCGCACTGATCGTCGCCGCGGCGTTAGCGATCGGCGCCAGATCGGGCTGGGACTCGATCGGGAGCGGCGGTATCAACCAGCGCCTGTTACCGAAAGTCGGCGAGGTCGCACCCGATTTCGAAACCGAGGATCTGTTTGGTAATCCGGTTCGGCTCTCCCAGTTCCGCGGCCAGCCGGTCTGGCTGATGTTCTGGGGCTCATGGTGCCCGCCCTGCCGCGCCGAGTTCCCCGATATCCAGGCCGCCTATGCCCGGCTCGAACCACAGGGACTGCGCATGCTCGGCGTCAGCCTGCGCGAGGCTCCAATCGACGCCGCGGCCTACGCCGCCGCGAACGGCGCCACGTTTCTGGTCTTGAGCGATCCCGACGAGCGGGACACCGGGCCGGCCTACCCGATCTTCAACTTCCCGACCCACATCTTCATCGACCGCGACGGAGTGATCCGCTCGATCGTGCTCGAAGACATGGACACGGAGCAGGCAGTCGCCGAGGCAAGCCGACTGCTCGATACATGAGTTTGGGAAATTCGATTGGCTCCAGAGCAAAAGGGGCGCTCGGAGCGTGAGGAGTTAGGCCGCTCGCAGGGCGGCTTCAGTACCAATATCCATCTGCGGGCGGACGGAGGCGGCAGGCCGCTGACCTTTCTGCTCTCGGCAGGGCAGCGCCACGAAGCGGTGGCGTTCGAGGCTCTACTGGAGCAAGCAGCGGTCAAGAACCCGGGGCGAGATCGGCCCAAGCTGCGGCCCAAGCGCGTCGTCGCCGACAAGGGCCACAGCAGCAAGATCAGGCGGTATCCGTGCCGCCTTGAGAAGAGGATGACGATCCCTCGCAAACAGAATGAACGACGGACAGGACGGGTGCAACCGTGATCCTCTCCAAAGACCGCGACCCCCGCTTCATCACCATCCGTCGCGGGGGGACGCTCACGGACTCCGACCATCGGCTCCTGGCTTTGTGGGCGGCCGCGTGCGCAGAGCATGTCCTGCACCTCTTCGAGTCGGTGCAGCCCTCGGACCCGCGGCCTCGCCAGGCGATCAAGCAGACTCGGGCATGGGCGCGCGGCGAGATCAAGATGTCGCAGTCCCGCGCGGCGGCTGGCTTTGCCAACGCCGCGGCAAGAGAACTGAGGGGAGCCGCCAGGCACGCCGCCTATGCCGCCGGCCAGGCGGCAGCGGTGGCGCATGTCGCCGCACACGAGCTCGGTGCCGCGGCCTACGCGATCAAGGCCGCGCGTGCGGCCGCCCCCGGATGCGAGGGTGAGAGCGCCGGCCGGCTCGAGTGCCGTTGGCAGCGCGAACAGCTTCCCGATGCGATTCGCGACCTCGTCCTGGAGGATCAGCGGTTGCGAAACGAGATCTGCTGGTCGGCGTTCGACTGCTGACGGGCGTGACGGCTTGTCTGCACGGCCCAACAAGCGCTTCGAGCCGACGCCGCAAGCGCGATATGCTGACGCCGGACGCGATTGGGCGTCGTATACCGGGTTTGAAATAGTCTCTAGTCCACGCAGGCGATCATGATGCAGACGCCGTCGGGCGGGGTGCAGATGCCGCAGCTCTCGTTGCAACAGACTTGCCCCGGCGCGCAGGTGGTCGGGCCGCACGGCAGACCCACCTGACCGGGGGGCTCACAGAAGAGCTCGATGCAGCCGCCGCCGAGCGGAGCGCAGATACCGCAGCTTTCGTTACAGCAATACTCTCCCACTCCGCAGTAGTTTGGGCCGCACGGCTCCCCAGGGGGTTGATCGGGCGGACAGTACTGGTCCGTGCAGACCTGCCCGAGACCGACACACTGACTGCAGCTCTCGTTGCAGCAATATTCTCCGGGTCCGCACATGACCTGGTTGCACGGCTCGCTGACGCAGAGATCCTCGGAACACGGTAGGTAGTTCGGGATGCAGATGCCACCGCATTGGGGGCAGCAGGTCGTTCCCTCGATGCAGAGAATCGCCGCGCACGGGTTGTAGTCAATCGGCTGGCAGATTCCGGAGCAGTCGGCGCCGCCGGTGGCGGGATCGCAGCTGTCGCTCGGATCGTCGACGCACTCGAACCCCGCTGGACACGGGAAACCGGCTATCCCGCCGCACATGCCGCCTGGAGCCGATATCTGCGCGGAGCTCCGTCGCCGTGAGCCGAGGGCAACGACGGCGCCGGTCAGACCCGCCAGCACACCGCGCCTGGAGCGCGTTCTGGACAATGTCTTCGTCCATCTGTCGAATCGGACATTATCCATAGTCTCCCCTCCACCCCTTCGCACCTGAACGCGGCGTGCGTCCCACCCTGTCAACGCGGGAGACCACCCAAGCGTTCCTGAAGAGGTCGCGTTGCCGCCGTTCGGCGGGTCTTCGAGCGTGTCTCTCTTCCCGCACAACGCGTTTATGTCTCGCTGGAGGAGCCTGTTATACTCCCGTCGCTGTCCGCAGCGGCAAGTGCCCGTGCCGATATCGTCGATGCCCGATGGCTGGGTCGGGGCGAGGGGTGATGTGACGATTCCACGCGGCTGGCGTACCTGGCTTCGTCCCGGTATGCATGTCAAACGGTGGGCTGGCCTGTTCCTGTTCGGCACAATCCTGACGGGATTGGCGATCGCGATGGGTCTGGTCTACTCCTACCGTTACGTCCCATTCCCGGAACCGGTGAGTGGCCTGCTGCAGGTGCTCACGCTGCAGTTTCTGCCGCGGGAGCTCCGCTTTGTGATCGTCCTCAGCGCCGGCATCGCTTCGATGGTCTACGGACTGTATCGATTCAGCCGGGAGCTTATTCTGCCGGTGCTGGCGCACAGCAAAGCCGACAAGAATCTGGTGCAGATCGTCGCCGAGCATCGCTTTGGTTTGAGCCGGCCCGAAGTCAACGTCGTCGCCATCGGCGGCGGAACTGGTCTGGCGACCCTGCTGCGGGGCTTGAAGCGCCACGACGTCTCGATCACGGCGATCGTCACGGTGGCCGATGATGGCGGCAGCACGGGCAAGATCCGTACCGCCTATGACATCCCCGCCCCGGGGGACATCAGGAACTGTCTGGTCGCGCTTGCCGACGATGAATCCCTGGTTTCGCGGCTCTTCCAGTATCGATTCACCCGGGCCGGTTCCGAGCTCGATGGACACTCCTTTGGCAACCTGTTCATCACCGCGCTGACCAAGGTCACCGGCAGCTTCGATCGGGCCATCATTGAGTCGGCCACCGTTCTCAACATCCGCGGGCGGGTACTCCCCTCCACACTCGAGAACGTCCGGCTCGATGCCGAGCTCACCGACGGCACGATGATCCAGGGTGAGTCGAAGATCCAGTACAAGGAGTCTCCGATCCACCGCGTGCGGCTCTCGCCGGAAAACCCGGCCGCATACATGCCGGCCGTGACCGCGATTCTCAACGCCGATCTGATCGTTCTCGGCCCGGGCAGCCTCTACACGAGCATCGTTCCCAACCTGTTGGTCCCCGACATCGTCCGCGCGGTGCGGGCCTCGTCCGCGCCGAAGGTCTACGTCATGAATGTCGCCACGCAGACCGGCGAAACCGATCACTTCACCGCGCTCGACCACCTCGCGGTTGTGGACGAGCAGCTCGGACCGGGTGAGCTGGATGCTGTGCTGATCAACAGCAACATGGCCTCGGCCGAGGCTATTGGTCCCGACCTTCCCATCGAACCGCTTCTGCCCGACTCAAGGGAGCGGATCGATCCGCGCACCCGCGTGATCGCCCGGGATCTGGTTTCCGAGCAGAACCCACTCCGCCACGACCCAGAGAAGCTGGCGATCGCGCTGTTCGAGCTCGCCAACGGCCGCTGGCGGGAAGAGAGCCATAACTCAGAGGTCCAGCGTCACACCAACGATGGCAGCGCCCGGCAGCGCGATCTGATTGCTGCCGGCGGCGCCAGGGAGTAATCGATGGTCTATCGGGTCGGCATAAATGGATTCGGCCGGATCGGCCGGCAGGCGTTCAAAGCGATCAATCAGGGCAACTTCGCGGACCTGTTCGAAGTCGTAGCCGTCAATGACCTGGCGCCGCCCGAGACGCTGGCGACACTCCTCACCTACGACTCGACGTACGGTCGCTACAACGCGGAGATCACGGCGAGCGAGAAGAGTCTCAGCGTCGACGGCAAGGAGATCGCCGTGTTCGCCGAGAAGCAGCCGCGCAAGATCCCCTGGAAGTCGCAGGCGGTCGATATCGTCATCGAGTCGACCGGGTTCTTCACGAATGCCGACGACGCGAAAGCCCATCTCAAGGCGGGAGCGCAAAAAGTCGTCATCTCGGCGCCGGCAAAGGGCGAGGACATCACGATCGTGCTCGGGGTTAACGAGACTGCCTACGACCCGGACGAGCACGACATCATCTCGAACGCGTCATGCACGACCAACTGTCTGGCTCCGGTGGCGAAGGTGCTCTTGAACAACTTCGGCATCAAGCGGGGCATGATGACGACGGTGCACTCGTTCACGAACGATCAGGTCGTTCTCGACGGACCGCACAAGGACCCCCGCCGGGCCAGGGCCGCGGCCCAGAACATCATTCCCACCAGCACCGGAGCGGCGAAGGCTGTCGCGCTCGTCATTCCGGAGCTCAAAGGGAAGTTCGATGGCACCTCGCTGCGGGTGCCCACGCCCACGGTCTCGATCATCGACTTCGTCATCGAGACCGAGAAGAACGCCAGCGCCGAGAGCGTGAACGACGCCTTCCGGGCCGCCGCCCAGAGCGAACAGATGGAGGGCATCCTCGGCTACTCGGAGGAACCGCTGGTGTCGTCCGATTTCCGGGGCGACTCGCGTTCCGCGATCGTCGACGGGTTATCCACCATGGCCCTCGGCGACAACCTGGTCAAAGTGCTGGCCTGGTATGACAACGAGTGGGCCTACGCCTGCCGCGTCGCCGAAGTCGTCGCCCTCATCTGTGAGCAGGGGCTCGACTCGGACGAAGACGAGTAGCCCCCCGCGCTGATCCCTGGTCCGGACGGAGCACCGAACCATGCCAAAACGGTCGGTCACCGAGGCCGAGGTTCGCGCCAAGCGAGCGCTGGTCCGGGTCGATTTCAACGTGCCCCTGCGTGACGGCGACGTGGCCGACGACACCCGCATTCGCGCTGCGCTACCGACGATTCGGAATCTGCTGGAGCGAGGCGCGGCGGTCGTCCTCGCAACGCACCTGGGGCGGCCGCAGGGGAAGGCGGATCCCGCGTATTCCGTGGCTCCGGTCGCGCGGCGCCTGAGCGAGCATCTCGGACAGCGCGTTGCCACGGTCCCGGTGGTCGCCGGCCCCGAGGCGGAACGCGCGGCGAGCGCCCTCCAGCCCGGCGATGTCCTGCTCCTCGAGAACACGCGCTTCGAGCCCGGCGAGGAGAGCAACGACCCTGAGCTGGCCGCCAGCCTGGCCCGGCTCGGCGATCTGTTCGTCAACGACGCGTTCGGCGCCGCTCACCGCGCTCATGCCTCGACTGTCGGAGTGGCGGAATTGCTGCCGAGCTACGCCGGGCTCCTCCTCCAGCGCGAGGAAACGGTGCTCTCGCGGCTCCTGAACGATCCGGTGCGGCCCTTCGTCGCCGTCCTGGGCGGGGCAAAGGTGTCCGACAAGTTCGCCGTGCTCGAGCATCTGCTCGGCCGTGTCGACGCGCTGCTGCTCGGCGGCGGCATGGCCAACACCGTGCTCCTCGCGCAGGGATATCAGGTCGGCTCCTCCCTCGCCGAACCAGACCTGGTCGACGAGGCTCGCCGCCTGATCGACACCGCCGAGGCGCGGGGCGTGCGCATCCTCACACCCACCGACGTCGTCATCGCCGGTTCGCTCGACAGCAAGAAGGCGACCGTTGCGGCCATCGACGCCTTACCCGCCGATGAAGCGATCTTCGACATCGGACCAGCTACCGTCGCTCGGTATTGCGAGCAGATCGCCGGTGCGCGAACCGTCTTCTGGAACGGTCCCATGGGCGTGTTCGAGCGGAAGCCATTCGCGAACGGCACGCTGGGCATCGCGCGCTGTGTGGCCGATGCCGAGGCCTACACCGTCGTCGGCGGGGGCGACTCATTGGCGGCGATCGAAGCGGCCGGCGTCGGCGAGCGCATCGACCACATCTCGACCGGCGGCGGGGCGTCACTGGAGTATCTCGAAGGGCGAGCATTGCCCGGCATCGCCGCGCTGCCTGATGCATGAGCGTAGCGGCTCGCTGCGGTGGTACGATTGTGGCGCGCAACGTCAATGGACGAATCGAGGCCGTGCCTCGACCGCCTGGAGCAAGACTCAACTCATGCAAACCGCGCTCAATATCGTGATGATCATCAGTTCGGTACTCTTGATCGCCCTGATCCTGATGCAAACCAAGGGGTCGTCGTTTACGGGCGCCTTCGGCAGCGACGCGGGATCGATCAATCGCACCCGGCGTGGCGTGGAGAAGACACTTTTCCAGTTCACGATCGGGACCGCGGCCGTCTATGTCGTGCTGGCAATCGCCAGCAGCTTCCTCATCTAGCGGGGTACGGCCGGTTGCCTCGCCCTGATGGCGGACCTATACTTTGGGCCGTTCTGAACAACGCCAGAGAGTGACGCACTGCTCTGGCAGGAGGATGGGATATGTTCGGGCTTGGCTGGCAAGAGCTCGTCATCGTGCTGGTGATCATCATGATCATCTTTGGCGCTGGCAAGTTGCCGGAAGTTGTCAAATCGCTCGGACAGGGCGTGAAAGAATTCAAGCAGGAAGCAGCCGGGGCGCCTGACAGCCTCGCGGCCGCGTCGGCGACGCCTGGCGACGCCTTCGACAGCGCCCCTTCCGTTGAGCGCACCAAGGTTCGCGCCGACGAGATCTAGGCTCTATCCCGCGGACGGAATTCGGTTCCTACGCCAAGAGCGGGGCGATCCGCCCCGCTCCTCTTCTTGTGCGGGCGCGGCTCGTGTCGCCAACGCCTCGGGGCAACTATGACACCAGAAGGCAATCTCACACCGGCCTTGAACCCGGACGTCACGGCGGACGCCGTCCTCGTGGAGCAGGGCGCCGAGCCAGCGCCGAGCGCGAAGAATCAGGCGGGGCGGGCAGTCAGAGAGGTCATCGAGACCCTCTTGCTTGCCGCGCTCATCTTTTTCCTGGTCCGGCTCGTGGTGCTCAATTTTCGCGTCGACGGTGAAAGCATGCTGCCCAATCTCGACGACGGACAGATGCTGCTGGTGAACCGAAACGCGTATCAGTATGTCGACATCGGTGGCAATCGATACTACCCATTCGATCCTCCCGAGCGCGGTGACGTTGTCGTCTTCGACCCACCGACCGGCTCGGACAAGCCCTACATCAAGCGAATCGTCGGATTGCCCGGCGAAGAGGTGACCTTTGGAGACGGCAACGTCTTCATCGATGGAGAAGTGCTTCCTGAGGATTACATCCAGGACCGTACTCGATGCGGCGCCCGGTCCGATAATTGCGATGTGATCGTTCCGGAGGGCTACGTCTATGTCCTTGGCGATCACCGCAGTAACTCATCCGATTCCCGCGTGTTCGGTCCGGTCCCGGTCGAGAACGTCGTGGGCAAGGCCTGGTTCGCGTATTGGCCGGTCGACGACGTCGGGTTCGTTCCGCACGAGTCGTACACCAACGCCGAACAGGCTGCCGCCGTGGCAACACCCTCGTCGTAGCGGCCCGCGGCACGGCCCATCAGAGCCCGGCGGGGACCAGGACAACTCCGCTCACGCGGCATTGGCCCGGCCTCGAAGCCGGGATGTAAACTTCATTCGGGTCCAGCAGTCCGGGCGAGATGCATCGCCCTGGAAACGTCCATCCTTCCCCGGCCCAATTCTTGCGGCCGGAGGGCTATGCATGATCGAGACGGTAGTCGAAAGCATCCGAGTCAGTCTGGTGACTCAGCATCGCGTCGTGATCCTCAAGGAGGTCAACGGCGAGCGCCACCTGCCTATCTGGATTGGCTCCTACGAAGCGGAAGCGATCGCCATGGAGCTGCAGGGCGTGACCGCTTCGCGGCCCCTGCCGTACGATCTGATTCGGACGATCATCGACGACATGGGCGGGACCGTCGATCGCATCGCGGTGACCGACCTGTCCGATGATGTCTTCTACGCGCGCATCGTCCTGCAGCAGAACGGCCGTGAGGTCGAGATCGATTCCCGCCCCAGCGACGCCATCGCTCTTGCCGTCCGGGCCAGGGTCCCCATCATGGTCGACGATTCGGTGATGGACAAAGCAGGCGTGATGCTCAGTTCGGACGAGGAGGAAGACACCGATGCCGAGGGCGGGACGTCCCAGCCGGAACTGGAGCGCGCCGAAGGCGTTGATGAAGAGAGACTCTCGGTCTTCCGGGATTTCATCGACAGCCTCGATCTCGACGATTTCGATCGCAAGTCAGGAAACTGAGGATCTATCCTCCTACGAAAGCGACAGTCATGGATACCTCTGAGAAGCAAATCAAGCGCATTGTTCTGGACCGCATGGAACGGTGCAGCGTCTGTCATCGCGGTTTCGAGCCGGATGACGTCCACGTGCTCTCCCGCAAATCCGACATGTGGATGCTGATGGTCTCGTGCGGCGAGTGCCAGGCCCGCAACTTCGTCGCGGCCGTGATCGGCGACGGTGATGCCGAAGAGGCCCAACTCGCACTCCGGCGCCTGGGCGAAGAGCACGTGCGGACCCGGACCGACATCGAGCCGGAAGACGAGGGCATGTCAGGCGAGCCGGTCTCGGTCGACGATGTCATCGAGGTTCACCAGTTCCTGCAGGGATTCGACGGCGATTTCAAAGCGCTCTTCCGCGACCAATAGGGCCACACTTATCAGCGAAACGTCGCCCGTCGGCACCCGGCTTGGGGCCTCGGGGCTAGCTTTCGGCGCGCGTTGACCGGCCTCTGAGGCGATTCTATACTCGCCTCGAGGCTCAAACGTGGCGTGCACCGCTTCACATCTTCCGTCAATTGTCAGGGGCAGCAGTGGAAAACTTGGCGCCGACCATCTCCGGTCCGGAACCGGGGACGCCTTCGGAACTGTCTCGTGAAACCAATCACGAAAACGATATCGATCTCGACGAAGTCAGGCGGATCCTCACCCATTTCCAGTACCGCGATTTTCAGGAAGCGCAAGAGCTCATCCTTTCCGCTCTTCAGGAAGTCAACGAGCACTTCGGTTGGGTGTCGCTCGACGCCGCCGAGGTCGTAGCCCATCACTTCGGCACCACCGCCACCCGCGTCTATGGACTGCTGACCTTCTACGCCGACTTTCGCACCGAGCCGCGCGGCAAGCACTTCATGCTGCTGTGCCACGGCATGGCCTGTTACGTCATGGGCTCGCAGCGGCTGGTCCAGAATCTGGAGGATGTCTGGGGGATCGCCGATGGCGATACGACGGCCGACGGCGAATTGACCGTCCAGGTCGTGAACGGCTGTCTCGGCGTTTGCGACAAGGCGCCGATCTGCAAGCTCGATGCCGACTTCTTCGGCGATCTGACCCCTGAGAAGCTCAACCAGGCGATCCGCGGCGCCATCGCCGCCGGTGGCAGTTGGCGGGACGCGCATCACCCGGTTCCCGCTGGGAGCAACCATGACCGATAGACTCGAGACGCGCGCCGACTTCGAGAAATTGCAGCAGGCCGTCCGCCAGCGCTGGGACGCGTTGTGGCAGGGTGACCGGCTGGTCGTCAGCGTCGGCGTGGACAGCTCATCGGAACCCAAAGGCGCGCTGCGCGTGCTCGCCGCCTGTCGCGAAGCCCTCGCCGGCAGCAACGCCGTCGTGCGGGAGGTCAGCGGCAACGGCGCCATGTGGATGGAGCCCACGGTCGAGATCAAGCGACCGGGCGAGCCGCCTGTCGTCTACGGCTGGATTGCGCCGGAAGACGTGCCCGCCCTCCTGGCCGGTAATCTCCAGGACAGAGCGGTTGGCGTGCGCGGACCCGAGGCGTACGGCGACATCCCGCCACTCGACGAGCATCCATTCTTCAAGCATCAGGTCCAGATCGTGATGGAGGATTTCGGGGTCATCGAACCCGATTCCATCGAGGATGCCATCGCCCGCGGCGCCTACAGCGCTCTGAGCAAGGTGCTCTTCGAGATGACGGCCGAAGAAGCGGTCGCCGAGGTGACGGCCTCCGGGCTGCGCGGCCGCGGTGGCGCGGGGTTCCCGGCAGGGATCAAGTGGGAAAGCGGTCGCAAGGCGCGGGCTCGCCCCAAGTTCGTCGCTGTCAACTCCCACGAGGGCGAACCAAACGTCTACAAGGATCGCCGCATCCATGAAGGCGATCCGCACAAGATCCTGGAAGGAATGGTCATCGCCAGCGTGGTCTGCGGCGCCGAGCGGGCATACAACTACATCGGCGGCGAGTACCCCCTGGCCATCAAGCGGTTCCGGAGAGCGGTTGCCGACGCGGAGCGGCTCGGTCTGATTGGCAAGAACATCCTCGGCAGCGGTCATGACGTCGAGGTGCGGGTGCGCACCGGTGGCGGCGCCTACATCTGTGGCGAGGGGTCGGCGCTGATGTACTCAGTCATGGGAGTGCGCGGTCAGCCGCGCACCAAGCCGCCGCGCTCGGTCGAGGAAGGGCTCTGGAAGCGTCCCACCGTTCTCAACAACACGGAGACCTTCGCCAATGTCCCCGCCATCATCAACAAGGGCGGCGAGTGGTTTGCCAAGATCGGGACGTCGACAAGCGCCGGCACCAAGATGATGACCGTGCAGGGACCGTTGCAGCACGTCGGGCTGGTCGAGACCCCGATGGGGATCCCCATGCGCACGCTCATCGACGAGGTCTGGGGCGGCATGCGCGACGGACACCAGTTCCGCGGCGTGCAGACCGGTGGCGTCTCGGCCGGACCGCTGACGGCAGAGCAGCTGGACTACGCCGTCGACTTCGACTCCATGACGGAAATCGGAGGGATGCTTGGGTCCGGCGGCTTCGTCGTCTTCGACCAGCACGTCTGCCCTGTCGATTTCGCGCGCTACCTGACCGCGTTCAATCGTGTCGAGTCGTGCTCGAAGTGCGTTCCCTGCCATCGCGGCAACCCGGCACTCGTCGAGATTCTCGACCGCATCCGGCTCGGTGGCGGCTCGCGCGAAGATCTTCCATTGATGGAGCGGACCTCCAAGCACATCATCGATCTCTCGTTGTGCGGACTGGGACAGGTCGCGCCCATGCCGCTGCTGGGCATGATGAAGATGTACCCCCAGGATTTCCTGGACCACATCGAGCGCCACGTCTGCGCGGCCGGCGCTTGCCCGATCTCGGGACCGGAGACACTGGCCGCGGCTGCCGACTAGGGGCTCCCGCTCAATTCAGGTTGATCTCCGTGCCAAGTCCGCGCTCGCGGGCCCGGTCGACCGCGCGCCTGGCGACGACGACGTCCTGGACCGCGTTGCCGACTGACTTGAAGAGCGTGATCTCATCCGCGCTTTCCCGCGCCGGAGCGGCTCCGCTCGCCACCATGCCCAGCTCCCGAGCGAAGTGCTCGCGTGACACCAATCCATCGCGCAGCGGGATGATCAGGTCACCCGCTTCGGCCAGGGCGGCGTCGACGGCGTCGACGACAACCGTGGCGCGGGCGACCGTCGCCGCCGGAAGCTCTTGCATCTCCGGCGTGTAGGCGCCGACGGCGCTGACATGGGTACCCGGACGAACATCCTCATCCCGGAACACGGGGCTGCGCGAGGTCGTTGCGGTGCAGATGATGTCCGCCTCTTGCACCGCCGCGCTCGAATCTGTCGTCGTCTCGAGATGTGACTCGATCTCGGGCCAATCGTTGCGCAACGTCTGGCGCAGCCGCTCCAATGCCTCCTCGCTGACGTCGACCGCTATCACCCGCTCGATGGGCCGCACCGCGCAGACCGCCGCGATCTGCGTGACCCCCTGCGCGCCGGCGCCAATCGCGGCCAGCACGTGGCTGTCGGCACGGGCCAGCAGATCGGCCGCGGCGCCGGAGACGGCTCCGGTCCGCAGCGCGGTGAGATAGGTCCCGTCCATGATCGCCAGCGGCTGTCCGGTTTGCGGGTCGACCAGCCCGACAATCGCGTGGATGACCGGCAGCCCGCGCTCCGGGTTACGCCGGAAGACGCTCACCGTCTTTAGACCGAGCGCGTCCATGGCTGGGACATAGGCCGGCATGAAGAGCGCGTCCCCCTCGCGATCCTCCAGGGAGATCACCGTGCGTAAAGGAGAAACCGTGCGTCCCGCCGAAAGCTCGCTGAAGGCCATCTTCATGAGCTCGATGGCATCCGGCATCGGTACCAGTTCGCGAATCTGGCTCCGCGTCAGGACCAGCATCCGCCGTGCTCCTCTCTCGACAAATGTCGTGGCGCAACTGATTCAATCACCATGTCTGGCCTCGCGGGCAGTGTCCCATATCAGGGCTGGTCTGACTCATGCGAACGAGATTGCGGAGACCAGGACCGCTTTCACCCCTGTGCTATACATGCCAGTCGGCATAGTGGCCGATGACCCGCGGTGAGGCGAACGGCCGAGCGAGGAGCAGCATGATGGCGGTTCAAGGAGATCAAGCGGCGAGTTCGAAGCGGAGCCCCACTCCGTTGCTCGACTGCATCTCCTCCCCCGCGGATCTCAAGACCTTGCCCCTCTCTCAGCTCTCCGCACTCGCCGCCGAGATTCGCCAGGAGCTGATCGACATCGTCACCCGCAACGGCGGACACCTCGGCGCGTCGCTCGGCGCCATCGAGCTGGCCATTGCGTTGCACTGGGTCTTCGATTCCCCCCGAGATCGCATCGTCTGGGACGTCGGCCATCAAGCGTACGCGCACAAGCTCCTCACGGGGCGTCGCGATCGATTCGCGACGATCCGCCAGGAGGACGGCCTCTCGGGGTTCCTGTCCCGGGACGAGAGCGAGCACGACGCCTTCGGCGCGGGACACGCTTCGACGTCGATCTCGGCCGCACTGGGTATGGCCGTCGCGTTCTCTCAGAGCGCCGAACCCGACCGGCGTGTGGCGGCGGTGATCGGCGACGGCGCGCTCACGGGAGGCATGGCCTTCGAGGCGCTGAACAACGCGGGGATCCTCGATCTTCCCTTCCTGGTGATCCTCAACGACAACGAGATGTCGATCGCGCCAAATGTCGGCGCCATGTCCCGCTATCTCGATCGGGTGCGCACCGACCCTCGCTACCATCGGGCCAAGGATGAGCTCGCCCGCATCACCGAGCGGCTGCCCCAGGGCGAGCTGCTCGTCGAGCTCGGCAAACGCTGGAAGGACTCGCTCAAGGAGTTCATCTACCACGCGATGATCTGGGAGGAGCTGGGGTTCACCTATCTGGGTCCGATCGACGGGCACGACTCGCGCGCGCTCGTCGAAGCGTTGCGGCAAGCCACCCTGGTGCCCGGACCCGTGTTCCTGCACGTCGTGACCGAAAAAGGACGAGGCTTCGCCGGAGCGGCGACCGATCGCGAACGCGGGCACGCCGTATCGGCTCCATCGTCGCCGGGAGCGCCGCCGTCACCGCCGAAATATCAGGACGTCTTCGCCCAGACGGTCATCGAGCTCGCCAGGGACGATCCCCGGATCATGGCTATCACCGCGGCGATGCCGACCGGGACGTCGCTCGCCAAGTTCCAGGCGGTCTATCCGGATCGCTTCTTCGACGTGGGGATTGCCGAACAGCATGCGGTCACCTTCGCCGCGGGTCTCGCCGCGGAGGGGATGCGCCCCGTCGTCGGCATCTATTCGACATTTCTGCAGCGCGCCTACGATCAGATCATTCACGACGTCTGTCTGCAACGCCTGCCGGTAACCTTCGCCATCGACCGCGCGGGATTTGCTGGAGACGACGGCCGCACGCATCACGGCATTTTCGACCTGACCTATCTGCGCTGCTTACCCAACATGACCGTCATGGCGCCGAAGGATGAGAACGAGCTCCGCCACATGTTGAAGACGGCGCTGGACGCGGTCGATGGCCCGGTTGCGATCCGCTACCCGCGCGGCGCCGGCGTCGGATCGTCACTCACCGACGCAGTGCATACCCTCCCCATCGGACGCGCCGAGCTGATTCGCTCCGGCCCGGACGTCGCGATTCTGGCCCTGGGGGCCATGGTGCTCACCGCCGAGCGGGCCGCCGATCTCCTTGCCGCCGAAGGCATCTCCGCATCAGTGGTCAATGCCCGGTTCGTCAAACCGCTCGACGAGAAGCTCATCCTGGATCTTGCGGCTCGCTGTGGAGCGATCGTGACCGTCGAGGAGCATGTCAAAGCCGGCGGGTTCGGATCAGCGGTTCTCGAGTGCCTGACGAGTCGGGATGTCTCTGTCCCGACGCGGGTTCTGGCGGTCCCGGACCGTGTCTTCGAGCAGGCGACCCAGGGTCGACTACGGGAGCTCGCCGGGCTGACGGCCGTCGACGTCGCTTCGGCGGCGCGTCAACTCGTCGAGGCCAAGCAGCGGACCGGGTCCAGCAAGGTTCTCGCCTCGCGCCTGCCTGTCGGGTAGACTCGCCGGCATTGGGAGCGTCTCCTGGTGTTTCGCCAGGTACGCAATCGAGTCCGGCGAGGCCATCGTGAACCCAACCGGCGGCGCTTCGTCGCTCTCGGCCACGGCCGGGACCGACGCCGTAACGACTCCGCTTCCGCCCCGCGATGATTGGTCCGGTCTGGAAAATGCGTCCGGGCAACTGGGCGTGTCGCTTGACGCGGATGCCTTGAGGCGCTTCGCCCGCTACCGGGATCTTCTCCTCGAACGAAGCGCGCAATTCAATCTGACGGCGATCCGCGAACCTGAAGAAATCGAACAGCGGCTCTTTCTGGATGCGATCGCCATGATCCCGGAGCTCGACCGTCTCGCTGACGCTGGTGGTGATCGAGCCGGCCGCTCGCCGCGACTGATCGACGTAGGCGCCGGCGCCGGGTTCCCCGGACTGGCCATGAAGATCGTCCGTCCCGATCTCGACGTGACGCTTGTAGACGCCACGGCCAAGAAAGTTGCCTTCATCAACGAGGTCATCACCGCGCTCGAGCTGGATCATGTCCGAGCCGTGCAGGGCCGCGCCGAAGATCTGGGACAGGATGGCGCCTACCGGGCGCGGTTCGACATCGCCACGGCACGCGCCGTCGCAACCCTACCGGTCCTCCTGGAGTACGTCGTCCCGTTTCTCACCCTCGGCGGAACCGCGCTTCTCCCTAAAGGGTTAGAGATCGCAGAAGAGCTGCGGCGCGGCCGGCGCGCCGCCGCGGCACTTGGGGCCGAGATCGTCTCGACGGCGGCACTAGCGGTCGGTACGACGAGGTTGGTTGTGGTTCGCAAGATTGCGCCGACGGCTGTCGCCGTACCCACGCCGGGTGGGTATCCCCAGCCGCGAGCCGCTCGGCGAAAGGTCCTGACCGGCGATGGCTGCACGGATCTTCTATCGCAAAGAGAAGCTCCGCGGCGCGTGCTGGGAATATCAGGTCGCGGGCGGCTGGATCGCGGTGCCGACCGACGAGGGTCCGCGGCGCCTGCTCCACCATCGATTCGCGTTTTACCGAGCCCGTGAAGTCGAGGTGCGCACCCCGCATGGCACCGAGCGCCTCTCTCGCACCGGCGCCGAGCAGTGGTTCTTCCCCGATCGCTGGTTCTCGCTGCTGCGGTTCACCACAACCGACGATCGGACCGTCGGCTACTATGTGAACTTCTCCCGCCCGCTGATGGAGCTCCGCGAGAACTACTACCGCGATCTCGACCTGGAGCTCGACCTGTGGATCGAACCGGACGGCACGGCGACAGAGCTCGATCGTGACGAGTTCGTTGCTGAGCTCGAAGCCGAGCGCCTCACTCCGGAATGGGCGACGGCGGTCGACGAAGCCTGCGCCAACGTTGCCCGCGCGGTCGAGATGAGCCTGGCCCAGGTTGGTCCTGACATCGAGCAGGACCGTGATCCGGCAACCGGCATACCCCGCTTCATTTTGCGCGCTTGAGCGAAAAGTGCGCCCTGCCAACGCGATCATCGCGAACACTGAGTGCGTGCACGGAGTACTCGCCCTGCTAGCCGAGGCGCTCAAGTCAGTTAGGTATCATGCGGGCACGGCCGGAGCGGTCCGTTCGTGTCAACGCTCGCCAATGCGGGAGGCGTCGAGGTGTTGAACGCCCGATTTGCAGCGCTTGTCACGATCCTGATCTTGATCTCCACCCTCGTCTCACCAGCGATGTTCGCCCAGGAGAGTGCAGAGCTACCGCCCGGCATCCGTAGCGTCGAGGTGGACGGCCAGCCACTCGACGCCGTCACGGTGCCGGTCACGAACAACCCAACGCCGGAAATCTCCGGCCGGGTCGATCTCGGCGTGACGGCCGTCGAACTGGTTGTCGGTGATGACGGCGCCATCCGGGTTACGGCGGAGCTCGACGATCGCGGGCGTTTCCGTGCCGCCGTGCCACAGGCGCTGCCGGAAGGCCAGCATTCCCTCGCCATCAATGATCTTCCCGTCGGCTCGTTCGCGGTCGACAGCGCCGCTCAGGTCACGGACGAGACCGGTCAGGCCGCGGACGAGGCCAGGCAGGCTCGCGATCGGGAGCCGTTCCTCGACATTGCTCGGGTCGTGCCCTATCCCGTGGACTTTGGCGATGCCCTGCCCGGGATCGGCTTGCTTGATGGTCGTTTTTTTACACTCGAGGAAGAAGCCGCTCGCACCGCCGCGGCCGCGGATGAGACAACAGCGCAACAGGTGCGTGACACGCAACGGAGTCTTGGCGAAGCCGGTTGGCTGCAGCGCTACGAGAACCGGCTGGCGGCACCCAACACCGCTAACCCCGACACATTCGATCTTCAGATATCGTCGTTCGTGGTTGAGTATGCGTCTGGGGACCATGCCAGCGCGGCTTTTGCCACGTTAGCCGGCGCTGATCCCGGGGTTGAGTTCCCTCGTATCGGCGACGAGTCTACGCTCACGCTGATGAGCGGCGTGACGCCGGACACCGAAGCGGAATACCAGGCCGCGCGCCTGGTCTTCCGGGTCGGCCCCATGCTCGCCATGATCGTCTATGCCGATCTGTTGAATCAGCAGCCGGATCTCGCGCTCCTCGAAAGCGTTGCCCAGAGCGTCGCTGCCCGGGCGGCCGTCGTCGCCGATCGCGAGACCGTCTCGCTGGGCGCCATGGCATTGCGGCTCGACCCGTCGGACGCCACGGACCGTCTGGTGCGACGCGACATCTACGACGTTCGTGCCGGTGCCCTGACGGCGCTTTTTGCCGAAGACGAAGCGACTCGGGACGACCGGATCGAGACCTTCACCGGCACGACCGACGCCTTCTCCTCGATGACCGAGGGCACGTTCGCCGTCGACGGCGGAAATAGCGGCAACCGAGAGCCGGAACCTGCCACGCCCGCTGCACCAGCGCCAACATCGGTCATATCTATCGAAGGCGAGTCCGCAAACTCCACGAATTCGGTCATTATCGCGACCCCTCGGGCGATCGAGACCGAAAGTGACAACGAAGCAGACGAGCCCGATGCGGTGCAGGTCTCCGCAACGAGTGCCCTCTATGCATTCCCCGGAGAGGCCGAGGCTGATACGTGGCTCATGGCGAACCAGGAGCGATTAGCGGCCGGCGCCGCATCAGGCGAAGAAACCTTCGTTGAAGTGCCAGATGCTCCCGAGTTTGGCGACGATTCCGTCACGTTCAAGACAGATACGGCGCCTGACGCCGATGAACGGACGGCTGAGGGATTCCGCATTCTTGCCCGCGTTGGCGCCATTGTCGCGGACTTCGACATCGCCAGCAGCGCCGACCTGCCGTTGAATGACGTGGCCAGGCTGATGGAGTTCCAGGTTGAGTGCATCGAAGCCGGGGGATGCACTGGACTCGCGTCTCTGTCGGGACGCCTCGTCGAGTTCGAGATCGTAGAGCCCCGGTCGCCAGTAACCACAGAGCCCACTGAGGTCCCAAGGGAGAGGCCAACTCGAGAGCGGACCGAAGAACCTGCCGCCCCAGTCGTGGAAGCGGAACCACCGCCGGTCGAGGAACCTGCTCCGCCACCGGTTGAGGAACCAACGCCCGAGCCGGTTGAGGAACCGACGGTTGCGCCGGTTGAGGAACCGACGGTTGCGCCGGTTGAAGAGACGCCCCCAGCCGAGGAACCCGGCGAAGAGGCGACCCCGCCCGTGACCGAGGAGCCCACGCCGCCCCCGGCCGAAGAAGTGAGCCCAACGCCGGCTCCGGAGGTGGAGCCCACCCCGGTGACTGAGCCTACGCCGTCGCCGGTCGAGGAGCCGACTCCGATTCCGGACGAGGAACCCACTCCTGTACCAGATGTGGTGCCCACGCCGGCGCCGGTCGTGGAACCTACACCTGAGCCCGAAAACGATCGCGAAAACGACCGCAGGAACGCGAGAGACCGAATCCGTGACCGATTGGACTGATCGTCAGACTCGACGTGCCGCCGGGCGGCTCTAGATGTCCTCGGGCCGAAGTCCCGGTGTCCGCCGTACGATGCCGATCGACCGGTCATATTGGAGGCGCCGCGCCGGGTCGCTCAGGCACTCCCGGGCCTCGATGATCTCTCGCATGCGAAGCGACGCCTGGGGATCGGACGAGGTGTCCGGGTGGTACTTCATGGCCAGGCGGCGAAACGCCGCTTCTATGACCTCAGGGTCCGCGGCGGGATCGACCTGGAGCGTCTGGTAATACGTCCGCTCGCCGCCGTCGCCAATCGTGGCAACGGCGGCGTTTCGCAGGCGAGCCAGGAGCTCCGGCTCGGTCAGCACCTGGTCGAGAAACGATTGCCGCATCTCCGCCGGGACCGCAAACCGTTGCGTGCAGGACCGGCACTCGAGCACCATCTGCTCGCGCACCGAGAAGGTCGGGATCGAGTAGAGCGTCACTTTTCGCTTCGAGTCGAAAACCGCGAACGGACCCGACGACTTGCACTTCTGGCAGGTCAGCAAGAGGAAGCCCTTCGGCTCAAGGAAATCCTTGGCGCTCAGGCCATAGAGAAGCGGCAAAACCATAGCTGAAGTCAGTTGGCTCCCGGAATGATCGTGAAGGTGCTGATTCTAGTCGCTGATGATACCCCGCAACCGCCACTTGATGGGTCGCGCGGCAATTTGGCCACCGTGCAATCGTGGTTCAGAAACTTGCCGGACCGTCACTCATCGCGGCTTCGCCCGGCTTCGCGCTCTGCTCGGCGCGCCTCGCGCCGCTGCTGGCGCTCTCGCTCGGACTCCGCTCCTTCTGCCGCATGGCCCGCCGTGCCGGTGTCGCCAGCGGCTGGGCGAGGCGCGACGCGGAGAACACCCTCACCGCGAATGACTTCGACGGCAATCCCATGCCTCTCAGCCCGCCTGCCAACCTTCGCTGTCCGGCGCGCGTAGTCGCGCTCGGTCGCGCAGGGAATCTCCGCCGTCTTGCCCTGGCGCAGGAGATCGAAGACAGCGCTCCAATTGACGTCGCCATCTTCCTTCGAAACGTCTGACACGGTCTGGTCCTCCAATCGCGACGCGCTCAGGTCTCTCCGTGAACGAGACCAACGATACGCGCCAACGTCTCCGGGTCGCTCTCGGGAAGGATGCCATGCCCGAGATTGAAGATGTGTCCCGCTCGCCCACCCACCCGTTCCAGCACGTCGCGGACGCCGGCCTCGACCGCCGGCCACGGCGCAAGCGCCAGCGCGGGATCGAGATTCCCCTGGATGGCAACGTGCGAGCCGAGACGCTCCCAGGCAACGTCCAGCGGCAATCGCCAGTCGACGCTGACGACAGCGCACCCGCTGCCGCCAATCGCTCCCAACAGCGACGTGGTCCCCGTGCTGAAGTGGATCGTCGGCGCCAGCGGCGCAACCTCGGCAAAGATGCGTCGCGTGTATGGCAGCACCATTGTCGCGTGGCTGTTGGGATCGAGCAGGCCCAACCAAGAATCGAAGAGCTGCACCGCGTCGGCGCCGGCGGCAATCTGGGCTTTCAGGTAATCCACGGTGACCTCGGTCAACCGCTCCATCAGCCGGTGCCAGACCTCAGGTTGGCCATACATCAGCGCCTTGGCCCGCGGAAACTCCCGTGCCGGTCCGCCTTCGATCAAGTAGCACGCCAGCGTAAACGGCGCGCCGGCAAAACCGAGCAACGCCGCCCGATCGCCGAGCGCGGCCTTCGTCAGTCGCAGCGCCTCCATCACATACGGCGTTGCCTCTCGCGCCGGAACGAAGCTGAGGCGCTCGACGTCGGCGGCGGACCGAATCGGCGCGGCCACGATCGGGCCAACGCCGGGCCGAATTTCGAACGGCACGCCGATGCAGGCCAGCGGCAGCATGATGTCCGCGAAGAGCACCGCCGCATCGACGCCCAGGCGGTCGACTGGCATGAGCGTGGCGCGGGCGGCAAGTTCCGGCGTGGTGGCCACGGTCATGAAGTCGTGCCGCTCCCGGAGCGCGCGGTATTCGGGCAAGGAGCGGCCCGCCTGTCGCATGAACCAGACGGGTGTCACGTCTGCCGGTTTCATATGCGCCGCGGCGAGGAAGCGCTGGCGGCCCGTCATGGGGATGGTTCCCGGCGAGGCGCCGGCCGCGGTGGAAACGGTCACGGCCTAGGCCAGTACGGCTTCGCGGCTCACCGCCAGAGCCTGGAGCATCCCCCTCGCCGTCGTGGCGACGCAGGTAAATACCGGCACATCGATCTGGGTGTAGGCGCTCGACACGGACCCCCGCAGCTCCTGCACCAGGTCGAGGAAGTCGCCAGGGTGATCGCTCTCGAAGGCAAGCACGAACTCCGGATCGTCCAGGCCGAACGCGTAGGTCGTATTGATCTTGACGGAGGAGTACGTCGCGCCGATGGCGATGTGTTGATTCATGATCTGCTGGCGTTCCTCCGCCGGCAGCCCGTACCACTCCCGCATCTTGGTCAGCGGGTAGACGAACAGGTATTTGTGTGCGCCCGGGGCGAGCGCTAGCCGCGTGGCGCGGTCCTCACCGGGTCCGGCGTACTTTTCGACGTACGACGAGCTCTTCGTCATCGAGAGATAGGAATAAGGTGTGGAGAGATAGCCCCCGAGCGCGGTTCCCAGCAGCTCACCGGCCATCTGCTGGATGTCCTCGATCTCGTAGCTCACCTGCCAGATCATGAAGTCCGTATCGCCGCGCGTTCCCATCGTCGAGTAGCAGCGAACCAGATTTCGACCCTCCCAGGACTCGACGACCGCGGCCAGCTCGGCGATCTGGCGTTGTCGCTCCTCGCCTTCAAGTCGCCGCCACTCGGGCGCGACCTTGAAAAAGGTGAATTTCACCAGTTGCCGCTGACCAGGTCGCGGCTGGAACCCCAGCTCGTCTCGGCTCACAGGCTCTCCTTCGCCACGACGGCGGATTTGCTGTCCAGCGTCACGCTTCCCATTCGCTCAGCACGTCGACCGCACGGCGGGCTGACTGATCGCCCTCCCGCAACCATCCCGCGGCATCCTTGGCGTGATAGGTGATGATCCGACCCGCGCCCGCTCGTTTGATCGACGTCAGCGTTTCCAGCGCCACTCGGCGCTCGTCGATCCAACCGAGTTGCGCCGCGGCCTTGATCATGGCGTACTCACCGGAGACGTTGTAGGCCACGATCGGAGCGTCGAAGGCATCGCGTGCCATCCGGATGACGTCGAGATACGCCATCGCCGGCTTGATGATCACGATATCGGCGCCCTCGTCGAGGTCGATGGCGATTTCGGTGAGCGCCTCGCGCGCATTGGCCGGGTCCATCTGGTGAGAGCGGCGGTCGCCGAAGGCCGGCATACTCGCCGCCGCCTCGCGGAAGGGGCCATAGAACGCGGAGGCGTACTTGGCCGCGTACGACATGATCGGCAGGTTGACATGCCCGGCCGCGTCCAGCGCGGCCCGGATGGCGACGACGCGGCCATCCATCATGTCCGACGGTGCCACAACATCGGCGCCCGCCTCCGCCTGGCTGACCGCGATTCTGACCAGCAGCTCGACCGTGCGGTCGTTATCAACCTCGCACCCGTCGAGGATGCCGCAGTGGCCGTGGTCGGTGTATTCGCAGGCGCAGACGTCGCCGATCACCAGCATCTCCGGCATCTCGCGCTTGATCGTCCGCGTGGCGCGCTGCACGACACCGTCAGGATCGAACGCTCCGCTGGCGTAGCGGTCCTTCTCTTCCGGGATTCCGAAGAGGAGCACCGCCTTGATGCCGGCCTCGGCTAGCTCGGCAATCTCCCGCGGCAGGACGTCGACCGACAGCTGGAACTGCCCTGGCATCGCACCGATCTCACGACGGATGCCGGCGCCGTGGGTGATGAACAGCGGCTGGATGAAATCATCCGGCCCGATCGCGGTCTCGCGCACCAGATCGCGCACCGCCGCGCTTCCGCGCAGCCGGCGGGTCCGGCGAAAATCCGGGAGCGATGCGCTCTGAAGATCGTTCCGCTCCAGCCGCATCACCGTGCACTCCTTCCCGCGGGCGCTGTCTCCGTCGCCTCGTCAAGCGGCGCCTCAGCGCCGGCATGCAGCCAGAACTCCGCAATCGCTTTGGATATCGCCGCCATGTCGGGACTCTCACTGACCGCTACGACTAACAGCCCCGCCTCGCGCGCCGCCTGAGCGGTCACCGGACCCGCGCAGACGACCGGAATCGCGTTCAGGGCGATGTCCTCCGCTGCCAGAAGTGCGACCAGGTGCCGCACGCTCGACGGCGACGCGAACGTAATCACGTCCACCTCACCTCGCCGTACGCGGTCCAGTACCCGCCGATCGACGTTCGGCTCAGGCAGCGTGCGATAGACGTCGACCGCCAGCACGTCATATCCAGCCGCCCTCAGCTCGTTCGGTAGGACGTCTCGTCCCATCGCCGACCGTGGGTAGAGGACCCGCGCGCTCGCGCCCATGACCTGACGGAGCCTCGCGGCAAGGGCATCGGCGGTTGCCTGCTCGGGAACCAGCGTCAGGTTGAGTCCAGCCTCGGCAACGGCCGCCGCCGTCGCCCGGCCGACCGCCGCGACACGCATGGTTGCGAGCTGATCCGGATGAACGTCGAGGACGTCCATCCGGTTGGCAAAGACCTCGACCGCGTTCGCACTGGTGAATACGCACCAGTCGAACACTCCCCGGCGCGATTCTTCAATGGCGACGTCCAGCTGAGCCAGGTCGTCGATCGGCTCGATGCGGATTGTGGGGAGCGGCAGCGGTTCCGCTCCTCGCCTGACGAGTGAGTCGATCAAAGGACCGGCCTGCCGGCGGGGGCGTGTCACCACGACGCGCGCGCCCGTGAGGTCGTCCGCGGCAGGGTCACGTGCAAGTTCATGGTCGCCGTTGGCGCCTATCCACGATCTGGCACGGGAACTCGTCGCGATCTCTGCCTGCAAGCACGCCGCGATCTCGGTGGCGTGAACCCGCTCCTCGCCGGCGGCGAGTCGCTCGCTGGCAAACGCGACGCGATCACCCGTCTCAGCGGCGAGCATCGCGATCAGGCGGTATCCCTCATCCGTCCTGACGGCGTAGGCGCCGACCGGAAACGCGCACCCCACGCCGATCGCGGCGAGAAACGCCCGTTCGATACCGACCGGGGTCGAGACGAGTGCGTCGTCGATCGTCTCCAGCACGGCCGCGGCGTCACTCCCGGCTCTAGCCTGGATGGCGATCGCTCCCTGACCGGGCGACGGAACCACCCGTTCCACCTCGAAGTACTCGCTGATGCGGTCGCACCAACCCATGCGACGGATCCCCGCGGCGGCCAGAACGATCCCATCGAACTCCGGCCCTTCCGCCTTGCGCAGCCGCGTGTCGATGTTGCCGCGAATGTTGACGATGCGCGCATCCGGTCGCAGACGCTGGATCTGCACTTCGCGCCGGCGCGACGACGTGCCGATCAGCGGACGCGGGGGGAGCAGGTCCAGCGTGGTGCCATGTCGCGAGACCAGGACGTCGCGCGGGTCGTCGCGATCGGGGTAGGCCACGATCGGTACGGCGGGATGGAGCGCGGTGGGGAGATCCTTGGCGGAGTGGATCGCGGCGTCGACCTCGCCGCGCAGGATGGCGGCTTCGATTGCGGTCGTGAAGACGCCACGCCCGCCGATCTCGGTCAGCGGGGACGTCTTGTCGACGTCGCCCTGGGTCGAGATGACGTGAACCTCGACGCCGCGCCGGGGATGAATGGCGCGGAACCGGTCCACGGCGAGCTGGGTCTGGGCCAGAGCGAGCGCGCTGCCGCGACTGCCGAACCGGACCGGCCGGTCGGGAAACGGTGGGGTGAGCGTCATGCGTTGAGGACCGGGGAGGGAGACGAGTTCCGGGCCGCGTCGTCCAAATGTGAGACCCGCGGTTGGGGTCGCTTTGGCGAAGTGACGGGCATTTATAACCTAGGTAAATCTTGCTAATCTGTGCAAATCTTGCACTTGCTTCGATTCTAGGAAAGCCCGCAAAACGTGTCAAGGGTACGGTCCGTCCGCGGAACCGTGGCCCATCGCATGAGCGACAGAGCACGCGGGCCGGTCACATGACCGGCCCGCGTGTTTCGGCAATCGAGTTGGAAGACTAGACGAGGCGGCGTCGCCTCAGGCTCAGTGCTCCCAGCGCGAGGGCCGCCAGACCGGCAGCCGAGGCCACCGGCATCGAGGTTTCGATGCCGGCTCCCGTGCTCGGCAGTTTCAGCACTTGTTCGGATGACGAGTCGACGCTCTCCTCGACAGCTGGCACGGGCTCGGCGTACCCCTCCTCCCCGGAGGGCAGGTAAGCACCTTCGGCCGGGGGCACATATCCATCACCGGCGGCCGCATACTCCTCGACCGGAGCCGCTTCCGCATTGTTTCGCGCCCCCCGATCCTTGCGGTCGCGGTCGTTGGCCGTACCGGTTGCGTTGTTCAGACCCCCGCCGCTCTGCGGTCCGCCCAGTTCCCGGACTGTTCGAGATACGGACATTGTCGGCGCCGGCGGCGCTGTTGCTGCTGTCGACGCCGTTGTTCTGGATCACGATTCCGTTCTGCTGGGCGGCTGCCGGCATCGCCCAACCCGTCACCAGCGCCGCGGCCACCACCGCGGCTATGATCGATCGTCGCATGGCCCTTCCCTCCCTATCCATCGCACCCGACCCGCATCCATGTGCACAGCCGTGAAGGCGCGGATCGGGCCAACTCGCCCGATACACTGTCTATAACGTCATCATGGACCGATGTGGTTTCCTGGAGAAGCACGAAGAATCGCCGGGCGTGCTGGGCCGCCACGAGCGCCCCGAGAGCTACCGTGGTGGAAAAAAATGGCGTGCTGGTCATCGGCACGAGTCCGAGCGGGATCACGGCGGCAGTTGGATTGGCGCATGCCGGCTCCCGCGCTCTCACGTTGCTCTGCGGCTCCCCAGCAGGCGGCGGTGCCCACGGCATAGCTTTCCCGCCGCGGAATTCGGACTCAACGGCGCGTGAAGCGTCGAGCAGAAGCAGCGTCAGAGCGGACGATCCGTGTAGAATCGAACGAGCGGCGCCCCGCATGCGCCGGGGTTCGCGCCATCACGGCGACGGCCGCGAGGGAAGGATCGATGCGGGAACACGAAGCCGGACGGTCGCGTACGCCCTGGCGCCGGCAACCCTGGTTCAAGCAAATCTCCAATGTCGCGGCCCACGTCTCAGCGGCGGCGCTGCTCGCCGCGGGCATGGCGAACGGCCTTGCCGCGCGCAAACAGAAGAGTCGCAATGACGATCGTGACCGGCGAGATCAAGCCAATAGCGGATGGAGACGGCGGCGACCGAAACCGAGGAGAGAAATCAGGAAACGATGCCACAGAGGACCGCGGTCCTCAGCGCGAGCATAAGCAGAGGTCGGACCGGGATGGCGACAACGCTGACCGCGAACTGAAGCAAGAACGCCACGGCGATGAATCAGGCGGCGTCCACGCCGCGGCAAAGACTACCCCCACCCCCACTCCTACCCCGACCCCTGAGCCAGGCGGTGGCGGCGGCGGTGGCGGCGGCGGTGGTGGTGGCGGAGGAAACGGCGGCGGTACGAACGCCGGCAGCGGCGTTTTCGATAATCCCCTTGCCACGAAGGCCCGTCGACGCGCCAATGATTTCGACAACGCCAATCGAGACGAGGAAGACGACCGCACGTTCGTCGACGTCGATCCGGACGGCGAGTCGATTTATGAAACCAACTCGGTTGATTTGATAACCAGTCCCGACGGACTGGAGATCGTCACGAACAACATCACCTACATCGCCGAGCCCACACCGACACCGGAACCGTTGCCGGTCCTGGAGCTTCCCGAGCGCGACCCCGGATTCCCCTTCGGCGAGGACTTCCCCTTCGGAAGCTCAACGATCGTCGTTGCGCCAAGGGCGACGGAGCCGCCCGATCCCGGTGATACTGGTACGACGAGCGATACCCGAGCCAAACCCATCGACTCCCAGCCTGAGCCAGGCATCAGCGACGGCGGGGACAACTCGATGGATTTCGTGAGTTGAACGTGCCGGCAACCGGCGGCTTCACCGAGCTCGATCTCAGCCCGGACGAACTGCTCTCGACCACGCGCTCGGTCCGGCTACGACTCGATCTCACCCGCCCGGTCGACGTGAAACTGCTCGAGCAATGCCTTGATCTGGCCCAGCAAGCCCCCAGCGGCGGCAATCAACAAGGCTGGTCGTTCGTCGTCGTGACGGATCCGCACAAGCGGCGCGATCTGGGAGCGCTCTACAAGCAGGGTTGGGACGCGTACCTGCAGTCAATAGCGGCTCGGGTCGCGTCTGAAGCCCCGGCTACAACACCAGGGCGGGACGCCCTGCGCAGGTATCGCTCGGCGCAATACCTCGCCGACCACATGGGAGAAGTCCCGGTGCTCGTAATCCCCTGCATCAACGGACGAACGGACGGAGCCAGCGCCTATGAGCAGGCCTCGCAGTGGGGATCGATCCTTCCCGCCGTCTGGAGCTTCATGCTCGCCGCCCGCGCCCGCGGATTGGGCACCTGTTGGACAACATTGCACCTCCCGCACGAGCGCGAGGCCGCGGATCTGCTCGGCATCCCGTACGACGACGTCATGCAGGCGGCGATGATCCCCGTCGCCCACACCATTGGCGACCAATTTCGCCCTGGACCACGGAAACCGCTCGACACCATCGTCCATTGGGATCAATGGTGATTCGGCTGCTCGGTCCCGGACGGCGCGCTCGACTCGCGAGCACCCCATCGACCTCGCATGCCTGACGTTCAGCCCGCGGTTTTGCATCGACTCGCCAGCGATCTCCTTCGCGCGGTTGGCACCGATCCGGCCGCGGCCCAGATCATTGCCGATTCCCTCGTCGACGCCAATCTGGCCGGACATGATTCGCACGGCGTCCTGCGGCTGCCGGCCTATCTCGCGGGGGCGCGACAGGGTCACGTCGATCCCGCCGCGGTTCCCAGCCTGCTCTCACAATCTGGGGCCACCGCGATCGTCGATGCGGCCGACGGCTGGGGTCAACCCGCGATGTGGTTGGCAACGAGAGCCGCGATCGACTGCGCGCGCGAGCACGGCCTCGGCGCCGCCGTCGTCCACCGTAGCTATCACATCGGTCGCGTCGCCCCCTATGTCGAGTCGATCGCGCGGGAGGGCATGATCGGTCAGGCGATGGCCAACGCCGCACCCGCGGTCGCCCCGTTCGGGGGACGGTCACGGGTGATGGGCACGAATCCCATGGCCTGGGCCGTGCCCAGGGCCGTCGATGCGCCGCCCATCTGCCTCGACGTCGCCACGGCGGGCGTCGCCGAAGGGAAGCTGCGGGTGGCCCGAGCGCGAGGATTCCCCGTCCCGGCCGGGAACATCGTCGATCGCGAAGGACGGCCGACAACGGACCCAGGCGACTTTTACGCCGGCGGCGCGCTGATCCCGTTTGGGGGGCACAAGGGGAGCGGATTCAGCCTGCTCGCCCAGTTCATCGGTCGCGGCCTGGCGCAGATGGATCCTTCGGGCTATGACGGCCCGCGTGGACTGAACGGTCCGTTCATCCTGGCCATCGACATCAGCCGTTTCACCGACCTCGAGCGATTCCGGGCCGAGGTCGAGGCGCAGTGCGCCGCGGTGACGAACTGCCTCCCGGCCGAGGGGGTCGAGGCCGTGCTCCTGCCCGGTCAGCCGGAGCTGGCGATGCGTGCCGTTCGCGAGCGCGATGGAGTGCCGGTCGCGGATTCGACCTGGCGAGAGCTGGAAGAGCTGGCGCGGGACCACGGAGTCGCGCTACCCGCTGAAGTCGTGGCGCAATCCTAAACGCTCTTACCCAGTAACGGTGTCATTCCGAGCCCGCAAACCGTGTGTCATTCCGAGCCCGCAGGCGAGGAATCTCGTCACGCAGGTGTCATTCTGAACCCTAGGCCTTGTGTGATTCGGAGTCCACAGGCGAAGAATCTCGTCTGCTGGGCAGGAACGCGGCCTGCGGCCGAGATGCTGCAAGTTCGTGCCTCAGCATCACACCGGTACGCGGTCGCGGTACAGAGCACGGCTCAGGTATCAGGGAGTTCCCCACTCTTGCGGTAAGCGTGTCTTCAACCGGTCTCTGGTTTGCTGGTTCCGGACAGGTCGAGGGAGCAATCGGGCGCTAACGCAGCGGCTGGCGCAGAACGGCGTTCCCTTCAGCAGAGCCCGGCCGGTCATGGTGGTTCACGATCACGAGCTCGCCGGGAGTCCCTTCTCGCATCAGTCGCCGGAATTGGGCGTGAAACACCATCGTCGCCTGATTGGCGTCGCCAGCCGACTCGAGCGGGATCGGGGCTTCATCCGTGTCCGGACGAAAAATGATCTCGAATCTCCGCACCTGGCCCCTCCGCACCTCTTTCCTCCTGGCCCAGCTCAGCGTCGTCGCTCGCGATGCGCGTGCTGGCTGTCCCCGTTCGCAAGAGTCGGACCCACGAGGCGAGCCACACTGGTATGGATTGCGCTTGCACGCATGCTGAGCTTCCACCGCGAGAGAGTCGCTTCGCCAATAGATCAGGAGTACGACCGGGTTCAGAGCAAGCTGTACATGTTCCGGCTCCACGTCAGCATGTCAGTGGATGGACAAGTACCCGCGAGTCAACGATGGCCGCGCTCTCGGCTGATTGGCGTCCCCGAGGAGTCGTTGTCGCCAACACCGCCAAGGCCCTCGCCGCGTCAGCTATGCAGCTCAATCGCCACGCGGCAATGGTCGCTCGGCCCCCACTCGTCGGGATCGGTATTGAGGGCACGCACGGATAGCCGGTCCGCCAACGCGTGAGAAGCGAAGACGAAGTCGAGCTGGCGTGTCGCACCCATCGGACCCTGCTGCCGGGTGTGATACGTCGGGACATTCAGCGAGTCTTCTGGCAACTCCGCCGGCCACGGATTCGCCTGCCTGCCGCAGGGCGCCTGCGGCCCCACGAATCGCAGCCCCATCGCCTCGGCGCGGTCGAACACCGTCGCATACCGTGCCGCCCAATACGAGTCCCCGTAGTCGCCGTACCGATGCAAGATATTCAGGTCGCCGGCGGCGATGACCCGGTGCGAACGGGCATCTTCCACGATGCCTGAGAGATCCGATAGCAGCCGATGCGCCGATGCATCGGCGTAGATGGGTCCCGGGCGGCCGCCTTCCCAAACGGCGTACATCGACACAAGGGTGATGCGCTCGCCATCGACGACCACGTCCGCTGCCGCGAGCGTGCCACGTCGGCTGACCAGGAGCGCTCCCGGTGCTCCGCTCCTCGAGGGACGTCAGCGGACGCGGCTCAAGCAGTGTCGTCTCGGAAACGGCGACGACCGCGGTGCGGCGATGCCTGTACGAACCGGCCGTTCCCCAGCCAGTCGTGGGATGCGGCACGACTTTGCCTTCCCACGGACCCAAGGGAACGGGCGCCTCTTGCAGGAGCGCAACATCAACCTCGCTCGCGGAGAGCTGATCCCAGAGATGCCGCCCGTTGACGTTCCAGCTCCAAATGCGCAGCATGCTTGGCTTCCGTTGGAGAGCGATGGTGTTTGCGACCGATGTGCGTGCGCGAGCGCGAGGCACCAGTGTCCTCGACTAGCAATTGGCGACAACGAAGGAAGATGGCCAGGGAACGGCTATTGCGCAACAGCCAGACTTAGCTCGATTTCGTAGCTTTCCTCTGGTGGCCCCCCAGGGATTCGAACCCTGAACCAATGGATTAAAAGTCCACTGCTCTGCCGTTGAGCTAGAGGGCCGCTTCGTGCGCCACCATTCTCGCCGATAGTGCCGGTCTCATGCACGCCCGGCGTCCTTCGTTGCTCCAGGTGACGGGATCGGCTACGGTCACCCGCGAACGATGATGGACTCAGTTACCCGTGCGAGCAGCCGTCGGTCTTGCCGGCGCGGCTGCCATTTCGCTGGCGGCGCGCCGCGTACGCGCCCTCTCCCCCAGCGGCGCCCTCGCCGCTACGGCTGTCGGCGGGAGCGTCGTCGCCGGGTCGGGGATCCGCGGCGGCGGCATGCTGCTCGCGTTCTTCATCACCTCGACCCTGCTCGGCCGGCTCCCGGGCGGTGATCATCTCGAGCAGCGCCGCGGCAGGGAACGGGATGCCGTGCAGGTGATCGCCAACGGCGGCGTCGCGGCGATCCTGGCGCTGGCATCGTCGTTGTCCCGGGAACGGACCCGCTCGTTGCTCGTGGCCGGGTTCGGCGGCGCCGTGGCGACTGCCGCCGCGGACACCTGGGCGACCGAGATCGGATCCCGCTCCGGCGCCCAACCGCGCTCGATTCTGACATTACAACCGACCACACCCGGCGCGTCCGGCGGCGTAACCGTGGCTGGTCTCGGAGCGTCCGCGGTTGCCGCGGCACTCATCGGGCTTATGGCGTCCGCCCCGGTCGCGAGCACCGCTCGTCATCCGTCCCTATGGACGATACCGATTGCCCTGGGCGGATTCACCGGTGCGCTCGTCGACAGCGTGCTCGGTGCGACCGTGCAGGAGGTGCGTTTCTGTGACACCTGTTGCGTCGAGACCGAAGAACGGCTTCATCGCTGCGGCGCGCACACCCGAGTGCTACGCGGGGCGCGGTGGTGCGACAACGACACGGTCAATGCGATTGCCACGGCCGCTGGCGCGACGACGGCGATGCTCACCCAGCTCGTCTCATCCGTCCGCGGCCGGTGAGGGCGGAGCGCGCTCTGTGTCGATAAGGCAAGGGCGAGCGCGTGTAGGGTACAGTGGCCGCGCAACGGTTCGCCCCGGCACGAATCGTTCCGCCTTTGACGTCTGGTTGGCCACATGTGTGACCGCGCTCTAGCCCGGACCCACGCGAGCGTGCCGGCTCGCTGAGAGACTTTCAGATGACGTTGTTCTGGTTTCGCCTGCTGGCGCTCGGCTCGTTCCTCGCCTGGCTCAGCCCGGGTGCGACGCTGGCCCAGGATTCAACCGCATCCCCCACGCCGGACATTCCTCGCGCCACCGGAAGTGTCGCAACCGGCCTACGAGGTCCTCCGCGTCGACGACAACGGCATCGGACGCGCCTACCGGGTCTGGGAAGAGTGGGTGCCCCAGGTCGTGACCACGCCCGATGGCGGCGCCTGGGTGTTCTTCACCGCCCAGATTCGCAGCCAGGAGGACGACACCAATCGCCGCCTGTTCGCATCCCGCTTTGATCCTGAGCTACGAGTCTGGCTGCCGGCGCGCGCCATGGGCTCCAGCACGACCCAGTTCGGCGCAACGGCCGCGGCAGACAGCCAGGGGGTTGTCCACCTCGTTTACTCGAATCGCGCGGGTGACAGCTCCGAAGCCTGGAGTCAGCTCGTCTATCAGCGGTTTGTCGATGGCTCCTGGACGGACCCCGTTCCGGTGGCGCCACACCCGGACGCCGGGCACCAGATGCTGGCCTCGCTCACCGTCGATGAGCGCGACGGCGTGCACGTCGTCTGGCGGGACCAGCGATTCGTGGCGCCTGAAGCGCGCGCGGCGCTGGCCACCAACGCCGATCTCCTCTCCAGTGATCTCGTCGAAGGTGAGTGGACGGAACCGGCGCTGATCAACGTTCGCGAGGCCCCGGATGTCAATCCCGCCTGGCCCCACCTCGTCGCCGACGGCGACCGTCTGGTGGTCGTGTGGTCGATCTATCGCGGCACGACCGCCGAGGAGATGAAAAGCGCGGTCCGCGTCGAATGGAGCAGCCGGCCGCTGGACGCATCCAGCGGGTGGAGCAAGCCGCAAATACTGTACGTGCGCGAAGGTGGCGACGCCGGGGGCCGCCTGATCGACCTGGCCTCCGACCCCCGCGGAGGGGCGGTAGTCGTCTACGGCCTCTTCAACCGCGGCCAGAACGACCTGATGCTGCAACGACTCGATGCCGGGAAAGACGCATGGACAGAACCGGCGCTGATCGCCCGTGGCGACTTCGGATACCTGCCGGTCGTTACCGTCGCCAGCGACGGCACGATCTTCGCGGTCTTCAACAACGGCCGTAATCGCGACGTCGACATCGGCGGCCTGATCGCCGATCCCTCCGGCAAGAGCTCCGGGGCCGTCACCCTCACGCCGGCGGACGACGGCATCACGGCGCGGGCCTCCATCGCCCTGGACCAGAATGGGACGCCCTGGGTGGTCTACATGCATCAGCCGGAGGGATCGACAAACGTGACCGAGATTCTTTCGGTTCGCGCCGCGACGTTTACGCCGCCCGCTTCCTCGTGAGCGCCGATCAGGTTCGGGCTCGCGCCGCGCGGGCGGCCGCCAGCATCGTCTCCACCGGCGCGGGAGACCCGGTCCACAGCTCGAATGCGCGAGCACCCTGGTGCACCAGCATCGGCAGTCCGTCGACTGTCTTCAGCCCGCGCCCCTGCGCCGCCAGCAGCAGATCGGTGTCCCGGTAGGTCAGGTCGGCAACGAGGGCGCCGGCTGGCAGCAGTTCGAGGGTTGGCAACGCGATCGGCGTTTCGCCGGGATGCCACCCGAGCGAGGTGGCATTGATGAGCAGGTCGGCGCGGGGAAGCTCCCGCGCCAGGAAATCTTCACCGAACCGCATCGGACGCACCGGTGCCGGAGCCAGCTCCCGCGCGAGCCGGGCCGCTCGTTCGGCGTCGCGGTTGGCGACCATGATCTCGCCGGCCCCCGCGGCTTCCAATGCCAGGACGACCGCCCGCGCCGCGCCCCCCGCGCCAAGGACAATCGCTAACTGAGGCGCGCGCCCGCCAAGACCATCGGCCACCGTGACGCCGAAACCGTAGATGTCGGTGTTGTCCCCGAACAGCGCGCCGCCGCGGTTGACGACGGTGTTGACCGCGCCGGCCCGACGCGCCGCCGGCGACACCTCGTCGAGCAGGTCCTTCACCGCGATCTTGTGCGGCACGGTGACGCTGGCGCCGAGGAATCCCGGCTCGCGCAGTCCCGCCACCCGGCTCTCCAGCTCAGCCGCGGTCGTATGCCAGCGCTCGTAGACCGCCGGAATGCCCAGCTGATCCAACGCCGGTTGGTGCAAAGCGGGCGAGAGGGAATGCGCGACGGGATCGCCGATTACGCCCAGCCGGTATGGACCGCCGGACGGGTCGAGCGTGGCCCGCTGCCCCACCCGCTTACCCGTCGCTGTTCAAGTAAGTCGCGACGTTTGCGTCCTGCTCTTCCTTGGTGACGGCGAAGGCATGTTCACCGGTGTCACCCTTGGCCACGAAGTACATGTATGGCGTGTCATCGGGGAAGAGCACCGCCTGGATGGAAGCGAACCCGGGGTTGGCGATCGGACCCGGTGGTAACCCATCTTTTTGATAGGTGTTGTACGGACTGTCGTAAAAGAGATCGTCTCCCGTCAGCTTTGGCCACCAATCGTCCGGGGTGCCAAGCGCGTACTGAACAGTTGGATCCGCGTCGAGCCGCCACCCCTGCTCCCAGCGGCTCAGGTAGATGTCCGCGATCGTCGGCCGCTCCTCGGGAATCTGCGCTTCCTTCTCGACGAGCGATGCAAGCGTGACGACGTCGTGGATCGTGAGCCCCATCTGCTGGGTTCTCTGTCGCATCTCCGGCGTGTACTTGTTGCCGAAGTTCGTCAGCATGGTGACCACATTGACGACCGGGTCTTTTGCGTTGAACGTATAGGTATCGGGGAAGAGATACCCCTCGAGGCTGGCGTCAGCCGGCAGCCCCGCCAGGAAGTCGAACTGCGAGCGGTCGATGCCCTTGACGGCGTCGAGGAATGCCTGCGTCCCACCTTCGCCGCCAAGCCGCGCGTATTCTTCCGCAATCTCTTCGATTCGCCAGCCCTCGGGGATGGTGATATCGAATGACTGCGGAGCGTTCGAAGCGGCCTCCGCGGGAGCCTCCTCCGCCGGCGCGGCTCCGGTGATGCGGTCCACGATCTGGGGGACGCTCATGCCCTTGCGCAAGGTGTATGTCCCCGGGATCAGGGCGCCGCCCGAGAGTTTGAACTGTCCCTGGAACAAGAGCGTCGATTTGATGAGCCCTTGCGACGCCAGCTCGTCGGCGATTTCGGCATCGGTCTGGTCCTCGAAGACGGTGAGCATGACGGTTTCGCCCGCGTCGCTGGGACGCGCGAGCTCCGCCGCGTAGGAGAACGCCCACACGCCCGTGGCGAGCACGACAACCGACAGAGCGGCAATAGTCACCACTTTGAGTGATTGGGTGAAGACACGCAACACGCTGTCGGAACCCTCCGCCTTAGAACGTGTCGAACGACCAGCCAAGCTAATGGTCGCACCTCGATGTCGTCATAATAGTTTCCGTGGCAGCGAGCAACAACCAGATGGATCCGACTCAACAGACGGCGCGGCGGCAAGTAGCGCGGCCACGCATCGTCGTGGTTGCCGGTCCCACTGCCGTCGGCAAGACGGCTCTCGGCATTGCGCTGGCCGAGGAATTCGATGGCGAAGTCGTCAACGCCGATTCGCGCTACCTCTATCAGGGGTTCGACATCGGGGTTGCCAAACCGGACCTCGCCGAGCGACGGGGCATCCCGCATCACCTGATCGACATCCTGCCGCCGGACGGCGACATGAGCCTCGCTCGCTATCAGGATCTGGCGCTGCAAACCATCGGGGAGGTTCTGCACAGGAGCAAGCTTCCGATCCTGGTCGGCGGCACCCCGCTCTACATCAACGCGGTCGTCGAAGGCTGGAACATGCCGCGCGTTCCTCCCAATCCCTCGCTTCGCGCCGCGCTCGAGGCCGAGGCGGACGCGCGCGGTGTCGAGACCCTCGCGACGCGGCTGCGTGAGGTCGATCCCGTGGCCGCCGAGCGATGCGGCCGCAACCTGCGCCGCATCATTCGCGCCCTGGAGGTCTACGAGGAAACCGGCCTCCCCATGTCGACCCAGGAGAGCAAGGGCCCTCCTCCGTTCGAGACCCTCGAGCTCGGCTTGACGATGCCTCGAGATGCTCTCTATCGCGCCGTGGACGACCGGGTGCGCAGCCAGATCGAGCGTGGGCTCGTCGCTGAGGTGCGGTCCTTGCTCGAACGCGGTGTGCCGCAGAGCGCTCCCGCCATGAGCAGCCTCGGCTATCGCCAGCTGCTGCCGTATATCCGCGGCGAGTCGAGCCTAGAGCAGGCCATCGAGCGGATTCGCCATGACACGCACCGCTACGTGCGCCATCAGGAAACCTGGCTGCGCCGCAATGCGCGGCTAACCTGGCTCGACGTCACATCGCCGGAGTGGATCACCGCGGCGAAGTCCCGGGTCCGGGCGTTCCTGGAGGGATCGATCGCGCCAGCTTGAGATGCGAAATTCGATACTCGGATTATGGAGTCGCGTTGCTGCGTTGCCGCTCCTGCCTCTCGTAGCCTTTGCAGCCTTAGGAATCTTCGGAATCTTCGACTGCATGGCCCGCTCCGGCTGTGGAGTGCTCCCGGCCCGATTCGACCGTTCTGACCGCGGGGGGCTCGTATACTTCGCCTACCCGCGGCTGTTGACAGACAGTCGTGTGAGTAGAAAGGGAGCCCGTTGGACCGCCAGGCGTATGTCGAGCACATCATCGATCATTATCAGAACCCGCGAAATAAGGGGCGCATGGAGGATGCCAGCGTTCAGCTCGGCGGCGGCAACCCTGGCTGCGGTGATCTCATCACCATGTACGTCAAAGTCGGCGACGATGACCGCGTCGAAGCCGTCTCCTTCGAAGGAGACGGCTGCACGATCAGCCAGGCCGGCGGCTCGATCGTCAGTGAGCTGGCCCAGGGTCTTACCCTCGACGAGGTCAAGGAGCTGGGTCTCGCCGAGATCAACGACGAGATGGGCGAGGAAGTCGTCAAGAGCCGCGTCCGCTGCGCTACCCTGGCACTTGGTACGCTGCAGGCCGCGGTCGATCAATTCCGCAGGGACCGCGAACGGCACGAGGCAGGTCTACCGCCGGTCGAACTAAAACCGTTCGAGGTCTAGCGACCGCTGGAACGGGTCACCATCGACCCAGGTCCGCTCCCGCGGCGCCGTTCTCTGAGGCACGACATGGAGAACCGGCCCCGGGTTGCCGAGATCACTCTCAGTGCCGCCTGGCATACGGGAGCGGTGCCGGCCCGCCTCGACACGACTGACGGCGTTGCCCTGGACATCGTTCACCGTGGAACGTGGAGTCACGGTCTCGGGCCCGATTTCCGCGACGCGCTCATTCTCTTCGACGGACGCGAACTTCGCGCCGGCAGCGTCGAGATCCACCTGCGCACCCGCGGCTGGGGCGATCACGGCCATCACCTCGATTCCGCGTATGACGCCGTCGTCCTTCATCTCGTCGGCGAGCACGACGGCACCGAAACGCGTCGCCTGGACGGGGCCATCGTTCCCGTCGCCGTGATCGGTCCCCTCGAGCGATTCGCGGTGCCCCAGTTTGCCGCCTGGGACTGGCCCTCGGTCGGCGGCGCCACCTGTGCCAGCTGTCTCTCGGCCACCAGCCCGGCTTCCGCCCGCGAGATCGTCCATCAGCTCGGCGACGTGCGCCTTGCCGCGCGTTCCGCCCGGCTCGAGGGTCGCCTATCAGGTGAGCCACCTGGCGAGATCCTCTGGCAAGAGCTGCTCGACGGCTTCGGTTTCGCGATGAACCGCGAGCCAATGCGGGAGATCGCCCGCGCCGTGCCGCTGTCGTCGATCGAGGCGCTGCTGCAGGCTGTGCCAACCAGCTCCCGGGAGGCAGTCGCGCGCGGAGTCCTTCTCGGTGTGGCCGGCTTTCTTCCCCTCTCACCCGCCGAAGCGCACCTGGGTGGACTCGCGAACCACGACGTGGCGGAGATCGAGAGCCGGTGGCGCGACCATGGCGCCCCCTGGCGCGACGGTCCACTGTCACCGACCGCGTGGAATCGGACGCGCGTACGACCGGTCAATCACCCGGTACCCAGGCTCCTGGCCGCGGCCGGCCTCCTGGCCGCTGCCAGCGCGCGAGGTGGCACACTGGCCACCATTCTGGGAATCGTGCTCGAGCGCACCGACGCCGTCGAACGCCTGCGAGCGTTGACGGAGAGCGAGGGCCGCTCCCGAATCGGCGCCGACCGGGCGATCGACATGCTGGTGAGCGGCATTATCCCGCTGGCGCTCGCACTCGCCGCCCACTCCGGCGATCTCGACCTCGCCGATGCCGCGTCCAGCCAGTGGGACCGCCTCCCCGCTCCGAGTCCTAACGCGGTCACGCGGCGCGCGTTGCGCCAGGTTGCCGGCAGGTCACCTCTGGGCAAAATCGGTGCCCGTGGGGCGCAGGGTCTGATCCATCTAGACACAGTTCTCTGTCAGCCGCGTCGTTGCTTCGAGTGTCCGATTGCCGCTGCCGAGCTCTCTGTCAACGGCTGAGATTCCCCCATTCGTGACACCACAATCACAATCCTCGCTTCGCGGCTCGAGGCCCCGCCGGGTCAGACTTGCCCGTAATTGGTGTGAGAACGAGCGTTTGCTTTGAATATTTCCTCATTGTCACAGTTCCGATAGGCTATCCATTAGTCCTACCCGTTGACATTTCGACAAATCTTGCAATTAGGTTTTCTTCCTGTAACCTTATATCAGTCACAGTTGCGCGGAAGCGAGTCCTTGACCCGCGGTCGCCAGTGATGACGGCCGGTCAGACCCGTTCCTCGGCCGTCACAGTCGTGAACGTGGCGCATCCGGCAAAAGCGCCAAATTGCACCGCAATTGAGGGAGCAAGAGAGCATGAACGCCCGCAGGTTCGATGCGCTCACGGTAGCGATGACGTCCGGCGCGCAACGCGCCAGCCGGCGCCGCGTCTTGCGCGGGCTGGCCATGCTTGCCGCCTTCGGGGTTGCCCCGGGCGTGGCCCGAGCCTTCGACGGCGGTCCCGTTCCGGTCCAGCCTGCCGTCGGTAGCGTCGGCTGCACGAGTGGGGCGGACTGCGCCGCCGGCGAGGTTTGTCTGAACGGTGGCTGTGCCCCCCGCGGGTCGACCGGGAATGGATCGACCGGGCAGCTGGTGGGCGAGCCAACAACTGGCGACAGCCCTCCTGGGACCACGCCCGTTGCGGCGCCGGAGACGGTGGAGACGGTTCCCCTTACGGGCGTCGGCGGGCTCATCCAGCCAGGTGAACCGCTGCCGGCCCGGATCTACGCCGGCCGCTGCGGCAGCCTCGGCGCGGACCCAGCCTTCCAGCTCATCGACGTCGGCGCCGTCGAAGGCGCCGAAGAGGGAGAAGCACCGCAGGGCGCGCTCACCGCGATTCCGGCGGAGTTCAGCACGACGGTCGTCAACGCGCCGCTCGCCAATCTCCTCGGCACCGAGCACGCGATCGACGTTCGGGTCGATGACGCCGATCCCGCCACCTCGATCGCATGCGGCGATATCGGCGGCCCAATCGAAGCGGGCACCGAGGGTGAAGAGCTCGCGGTCGGCCTCCGGGAGCAAGGCCAGTCCGCCTATTCCGGAATCGCCTGGCTGCAAGCCGAAGAAGAGCGGACGCTGGTGCGAGTCTTCCTGGCGCGAGGCCTGGACAGCGGTGACACGGCGGTTGCGGCGCAGACAGTCGCAACCGAGGTGGCGGAGCCGGAGGCCGCACCCGCCGTCGAGGAGGCTGCCCAGCCCGCCGGCACCCCGGTGGTCGGCGCCGCGACGCCACTTGGCGCCGGAGCCCGCGTCGTCACCTCGATCGACGTCAATCTCCGTGCCGCGCCGGCTGAAGACGCGGAAGTCATTTCTATCCTTGGCCAAGGCGTCGAGCTGGAAGTCACCGGCGCCCCCGTCGATGGCTGGGTGCCGGTGACCGAGCCCGGCTCGGGACAGGCAGGCTTCGTCAGCGATCAGTTCGTGACGCTCGTTCCGTAGCACATCCATCGCCGCGCGAGAACCCGGCGGGAGGCCGACACGGTTGTGTCGGCCTCCCGTCGTTTCGTGTCGACGCCGGGTCACTATCTCCGCCGGTGCCGGCACGATTTCGGCAACCTCCGATATAGTCCCATCGACTCAGGACGAGATTGGATCAGACGCGATCGGCACGGCAGGCACGCCGTGTCGACCGCGCGGGGGGTTGAGCATGGTCGAGGCGGTCAGCGGCAAGATCAGCGTGTCGGATCTGGCCGCGCTCATCGCCGCCGGTGAGATCGATACGGTCGTCACCGCGGTCTGCGACATGCAGGGACGCCTCGTTGGCAAGCGCGTCACCGGTCAATTCTTCGTCGACCACTGCCTCGATCACGGGACCCACCTCTGTACGTACCTCCTCGGTACCGACATGGAGATGAACACCCCCGCCGGGTACGCGCTCATGAACTGGGAAACCGGGTATGGGGACTACCTCAATCGCCCGGATTGGGCGACGCTGCGAGTGATTCCCTGGCTGGAGAAAACGGCGCTCGTGCTCGGCGACCTTGTCGACGAGGCGAGCAACCAGCTCATTCCGATCGCGCCACGATCGATCCTGCGGCGCCAGGTCGAGCGCGCTGAGCGCATGGGTTTTCGTCCCATGATGGCTTCGGAGCTGGAGTTCTACCTCCTGCGCGACACCTACGAAGAAGCGGCCGACAAGGGCTGGGATGGGCTGCGGACCTGGGGTTGGTACAACGAGGACTACCAGCTCCTGCAGGCGACGAAGGGAGAGCCAATCTACCGCCAGCTCCGCAATCAGATGGTGAGCGCGGGCGTGCCGATCGAGTTCTCCAAGGGAGAAGCCGCCCCTGGCCAGCACGAAGTCAACATCCACTACGACGACGCCCTGGAGTCGGCTGACCGGGCGGCCATCTACAAGCACGGCGCCAAGGAGATCGCCCATCTCAGCGGCTGCTCGATTACGTTCATGGCCAAACCGGACGAGACCTGGACCGGTTCCTCCAGCCACGTCCACATCAGTCTCTGGGATGCCGCCGGCGGGATGAACCTCTTTGCGGACGACGGGGCGCCCGGTGAGATGTCGCAGACGATGCGTCACTTCCTGGGCGGTCTGCTGGCGGGGTCGCGCGAGCTGTCGCTGTTCATCGCCAGCAATATCAATTCGTACAAGCGGTACGCGGTGGCATCGTGGGCTCCGGTGAATATCGTCTGGTCGCGGGATAACCGCACCTGCGGCTTCCGTATCGTCGGGCATGGTTCGTCATTGCGCATCGAAGACCGGCTTCCCGGTGGAGACGCCAATCCGTATCTCACCTACGCCGCGATTCTGGCGGCGGGTCTGAACGGTATCGAACGGGGCATCGAGCCATCAGCGGAGTTCCGCGGCAACGCCTATGAGGCGACTGACGTGCCACGGGTGCCCCGCTCGATGTCCGAGGCCATCGCGGCGCTACGTGACAGCAGTCTGGCGCGGGAAGCATTCGGCGACGACGTGGTGGCCCACTACCTCAATATGGCTGAAGTCGAGCAGCGCGCCTACGACATGGCCGTGACCGACTGGGAGCGCCGCCGGTACTTTGAGCGCGGCTGATCGGGGCTCGATCGCGACGACGCGGATATCCTTGCCGGCGGAGTGACGTGGGAACGCACCCGCGATGCGCTCGACAAGAGACATGGCCGAGAGGAGTACCTGTTCGGTGGCTGAGGTGATCGCGACGGGACGGAGACAACGGGAACAACCCACGATCGACCACCGGCGCGCACCGATTCTCGAAGGCGTTCTCGCGTACCACCACCAGGGCATCCTCCCCTTTTCGACGCCGGGACACAAGCTCGGTATCGGCGCCGACGCCGAGCTGCGCGACACGTTCGGCGAGCAAGCCTTCCGCAGCGATATCCCCCTCGGAGGGGGCGTCGGAGACACCCACTTCGGCGGCGAAGCCCTTCGCGTCGCGGAAGCGATGGCGGCCGACGCCTGGGACGCCGACCGCAGCTTCTTTCTGCTCAATGGCTCGACCGCCGGCAACCACGCCTTCCTGCTCGCGACGATCCGACCGGGTGACAAGGTCATCGTTTCTCGCGACCTGCACAAGTCGCTCCTCGTGGCCCTCATCCTGTCCGGCGCGGTCCCCGTCTACCTCGCGCCGCGGTTGCATCCGGAGCTGAACGTTGGACTCGGCATCTCGGTGGCGGAGGTCGCCGCGGCGCTGGAGCTCCACCCCGACACGAAACTCGTCGTCCTGGTCAGCCCTTCGTACTGCGGCGTTGCCTCCGATCTCGAAGGCATCACCGCCGTCGCGCACGCGAGGCAGATTCCGGTGTACGTGGACGAAGCATGGGGGCCACATTTCGCGTTTCACCCCGCTCTTCCCCGCTCCGCGATGGCCAGCGGCGTCGATGGCGCGGTCTCGTCGATCCACAAGGTGCTGGGCGGTCTCACCCAGGCCGCGATCCTGAACGTGCAGGGGGGCCTTGTCGACCCCGATCGCGTCCGCACGACGATTGGCATGGTGCAAACGACCAGTCCCTCCGTGCTCGTGCTGGCGTCGATTGACGCCGCCCGGCGCCAGATGGCGTTACAGGGCGAGATCCTGCTCGAGCGGACCATCGCCCTGGCGGAGAACGCGCGGCGACGGCTGCAGGCGCTTCCCGGGATCGGCGTCCTCGACGCCGAGCAGCTGGGGATCGACGCCTTCGATCTCACCAAGCTCGTCATCGACGTCGACGGGTTAGGGATGACGGGGTACCAGGCCGAAGACGCACTTCGCAACCGCTTCGGAGTCGGCCCCGAGATGAGCGATCTCGTTGGCGTCGTCTGTCTGATCACGATCGGCGACACCGAGGCGAGCATCCAGCGCCTTGTCGAGGCCTTCGCGACCCTCTCTCGGGAACACTGGCGGGGCGCCAACAGACGCGCCGATCGCCGGTCATCCGGTGCCGCGGTTGCCGCCGCCGAGCTGGCGATGTCACCGCGCGAGGCATTCTTCTCGCCGTCCCGAGCTATTTCGCTCGACGAGGCCAGCGGCGAGATCTCGACCGAGTTGGTGATCCCCTACCCGCCGGGCATCCCGGTTCTCGCCCCCGGCGAAGTGATCACCGCTGAGAAGGTGGCGTACCTGACCGAAGGCGTCGACCACGGCATGTACATCTCAGGACCTGCAGACCCTCAGCTGAGGACCATCCGGGTCGTCGTCTGAATCTCAGGCGCCAGCCCGGGTGCGCTCCGGCACCATCGCCAGGCGCTCGGCGGCGTGCTGGATCGTCTCCGCACGCTTGGCGAAGCAGAACCGCGCCAGCAGCGGCGCCCGCGCCGGATCCAGGTAAAACGCGGAGGGTGGAATAGCCGCCACTCCGATCTCGGACGTAAGCCAGCGGCAGAACTCGACGTCGGACTCGAAGCCGAGATGCGAGATGTCGGACATCAGGAAATAGGCGCCTGCTATAGGGAGCGTCGGCAGATTCGCCCCATCCAGGACGACCTTGAGCGCGTCGCGGCGCCGGTGGTAGTCCCTGCTCAGATCGGCGTAATAGCCCAACCCCGGGGCTTGCTCGAGCGCGACCGCCATCGCCTCCTGAAATGGTGTGGCCGAGGCAAAGGTCACGAACTGGTGAACGGCCCGCAGGGGTGCGGTCAATCGTGCCGGCCCGATCACGTAGCCGACCTTCCAGCCCGTCATGGAAAACGTCTTGCCCGTCGAATTGATCGTCAGCGTGCGCTCCCACATACCGGGCAAGGTGGCGAGCGGAAGATGCTCGGCGGCGTCGAAGACGATCCGCTCGTAGACCTCGTCGGTCACCGCGACCACGTCCCACCGCTGACAGAGCTCGGCCAGCTTCGCCAGCTCATCGCGCGTGAAGACTTTTCCGGTGGGGTTGTGCGGCGTGTTCAGCAGGAGCACTCGCGTGCGTGGCCCGAACGCGGCGGCGGCTTCCCCGGGATCAAATGACCAGTCCGGCGATCGCAGCGTTACCGTCCGTATCGTCGCGTTCGCCATGATCGCGCTGGGCAGATATGAATCGTAAAACGGCTCGAAAACGACGATCTCGTCCCCGGGACCGGCCAGCGCCTGCACCGCGTCGAAGATGGCTTCGGTGGCGCCGGATGTTACCGTTATCTCGCGGTCCGGGTCGACGTCCATTCCGTATTGCTCGTTCCACGTGCTGGCGATCGCGGCCCGCAGGCGGGTTGCGCCGTGGGACACGGCGTACTGATTGAGATCGGCATCGACAGCCGCCTTGGCGGCCTCCTTGACGAAGGATGGGCCGGGAAAATCGGGGAAGCCCTGACCCAGGTTGACCGCGCCGTGCTGATTGGCCAACCGGCTCATCTCGCTAAAGACCGAGGTGCCGAAACCACGCACCCGAGGCGAAGCAACGTCTCTGATCACGTCCGCCGGTCCTCTAGCTGCCGCATTGTGCGAGAGTCTTGCCCTGGGGACGTCACGAGTCACGTGCTGTAGCTCGCTAACCCTGCGCTCGGTACTCACCAAATTGAGAGCGCAAGGTGTCGACAACCTGGCCGAGCGTTGCCCCGGCGCGCAGCGCTTCTCGCATCGGCGGCAGCAGGTTTCCCCCGGAACTGACCGTCGCCGTCACCTCGGACAGGGTCCGGGCGACGGCAGTTCGGTCTTGAGCGGACTTGTGGTCCCGCACGCGCTCCACCTGCCGGCGCACCGCGCCCTCGTCGATCACCTGCAAGGGAACGTCGACGCTCTCCTCTTCGGCGTAGCGATTGACTCCGACGACGATCTCGTCGCCGCGTTCGCGGCCGATCTCGCGCCGGAAGGCGTTTTCGGCAATCGCATTCTGCACGAATCCGTTTTCGATCGCGACGACCGCGCCGCCGCGCTCCTCGACCTGGCGCAGCCACTCGCATGCCCGCTCTTCGACCTCGTCGGTCAGGCGCTCGACGAAATACGAACCAGCGAGCGGGTCAGCGGTGCGGGGAACCCCCGTCTCGTCCGCCAGGATCTGTTGCGTCCGCAGCGCGAGCGTCGCCGCGTCCTGGGTCGGCAGTCCCAGCGCTTCGTCGTACGAGTTCGTGTGCAGACTCTGGGTGCCACCCAGTACCGCGGACAGCGCCTGATAGGCCACGCGCACGACGTTGTTCAGTGGCTGCTGCGCGGTCAGCGTGACGCCCCCGGTCTGGGTATGGAAGCGCACCATCTCCGATCGCGGATCCCGCGGCGCATAGCGCTCGCGCATGAGCCGAGCCCAGAGACGGCGCGCGGCGCGAAACTTGGCGACCTCTTCGAAGAGATCGGAATGAGCGGAGAAGAAAAAGCTCATTCGCGGCGCGACCTGATCGATGCTCAGTCCCGCGCCAAGCGCCGCCTCGATGTATGCCAGCCCGTTGGCGACGGTGAAGGCTATCTCCTGGGCAGCAGAGGAACCCGCCTCGCGCATGTGGTAGCCCGAAACGGAGATCGTATTCCACACCGGCAGTCGCTCCGCACAGTAGGCGAAGGTATCGGTCACCAACCGCATCGACGGGCGCGGCGGAAAGATGTAGGTACCACGCGCGGCATACTCCTTCAGGATGTCGTTCTGGATAGTCCCGCCCAGCGACGTCGGATCGACGCCCCGCTCCTCAGCCACGATCTCGTACATCAGTAACAGCAGCGCGGCGGGGGCGTTGATCGTCATCGAGGTGGTGACGGCGCCCTGGTCGATGTTATCGAAGAGCCGGCGCATGTCGTCGACGGTCGAGATCGGCACGCCGACGCGTCCGACCTCGCCCCAGGCGCGCTCGTCGTCCGAGTCGAGACCAAGCTGCGTCGGCAAGTCGAAGGCGACGCTCAGCCCGGTGGTTCCCCGCTCCAGCAGGAGTCGGTAGCGGGCGTTACTCTCCTCGACTGAAGAGAATCCGGCGTACTGGCGCATCGTCCATCGCCGGCCGCGGTACATCGTCGGATAGATGCCGCGGGTGTAGGGAAAACACCCCGGATCGGGTTCCGGCGCATCTCGATCGCTCTCCCGATAGACAGGAGCGATGGCGATCCCCGAGTCGGTCACGATCTCGTCGTTTACGGCAGCCATGCGCATGTCGCCTCGGGCGTTCGTGGTCAACAGGCCGCGGCAAGAGTGGTGCGGCCGGCCCTAGGCGACCGCCTCCGGAGCACGGACCAACCCCTACTCCTGGACAAGCTCCGTCAGCACCCCGGCGCACGATTCAGGATGGACAAAAGCGATCCGCCATCCGTGCGCGCCGACGCGAGGCGCCGCATCGATCAAGCGGATGCCCGCCGCCTGCAACGCAACCAGAGCGGCTCGCAGATCCGGCACGGCGTACGCGACATGATGCACTCCCTCACCGCGCTTGGCCAGGTACCGCGCGATCGGACCCTCCGGATCTGTCGGGCGAATCAGTTCGATCCAGCCTGTTCCGGAGCGAACCGTCGCGACCTCGACCGCCTGCTCGACAAGCACAAACCGTTCGCCTCCGGAAAAACCGAGCGCTCGGTAACGCGCCAGTGCCTCATCGAGGTCGGCAACGACAACCGCGACATGATGCAGCATGGGATTGATGTGCGGCGACAAGGTGAGATCGGGACTGGTCACTAGTCCGCGGCGATGGGAACGGATTGTCCGTAGTCCGGTGGCTCCGGGAAGGCCGCCGAGTCAGCAAGGACGGGGAGATCCGTCTGCATCGGGTCGGCGTCCTCACGCATCACCAGACCACGTTTGCGCCGGCCGGTCATCTCGAAGTACGCGCGGAGCACGCGGTCGGCGACAGGAACCGCGTAGGCCGACCCTTCTCCGCCGTCCTCGACGATGACGGTAATAGCGATCTCCGGATCATCGAACGGCGCGAAGCAGGTGAACCAGGCGTGCTGGCGATCGTACAGGCCATTTTCGTCGGCCTGACCGATTTCCGCTGTTCCGGTTTTGCCGCCGATGTAGATCTGCTCTTCGTTGTCCGGATTCGTCATCGGCCACTTGGTCTGCAGACCACCGGCGTGGCGAGCCGTGCCTGACGGACCGTGAACGACTCGGCGCATGCCTTCGCGCGCGACCTCCAGATGGGCCTTGCCGATGCCGACTTCGCGCTGAACGGTCGGCTTGACGTCGACGCCCGCGGACGGTCGACCCTCAAATGCCTCACGCACGAGCCGCGGCTTGAGAATCTTGCCGCGATTGGCAAAGGCCGCGGTATTCAAGGCGAGCTGGAGTGGCGTCGTCAGGAAGAACCCCTGGCCGATCGACACGTTGATGGTGTCTCCGACTGACCACCCTGTACCCTGGAAGGTGCGCGCTCGCCATTCGGCGTCCGGCACCACACCCGGGGCTTCGGTTGGCAGCTCGATGCCCGTCTGCTCACCAAACCAGAAGCGCTCGGTCAGGTTCTTCTTGATCAACTGGATGCCGAGTCCCTCGAAATAGTGCTTCTCGCCCAGCGTATTTGCCGCAACATCCTTGTCCCGGTAGTGCAGATATTCGCTTTTGCTCTCGTCAATTGGTTGCCGGGGGGCGCCAACGTTGTAGAAAAACACGTCGCACGACTGCTCGATCGCGTTGTAGACGTCGAGCGGCCCGTGCCCACCGAGCTTCCAGGACCAACACGGGTGGGTATTACCCTTGGACTCATCCCAGGCGAACGGCACCTGGATGGCGCCGGTGCAGGTGTAGGTCTTTTCCAGCGTGAGCTTGCCTTCGTGGAGCGCCGCCGCCGCCAGAAACGGTTTGATCGTGGAGCCCGCCGGATATTCGCCGCGCAGCGCCCGGTCCACCAGCGGTTTGTTGGCCTCCTCGCTGGCATATTCCAGGTATTTCCGCTGCGAGATGCCGTCGACGAAGAGCTGGTTGTCGTAATGCGGGAAGCTGACCATCGCCAGCACCTCGCCGGTCCGCGGATCGAGGGCGACAACCGCACCGGCGCCCGATTCCTGCTTCACCCGCCGCGTGGGGTCCGCGCGCTCGATTGCATGGCGATCGGCATTCGAGTATGCGATTCCGGCACGAAGAATCTCGCTCGCGGCGCGTTGCAGCTCGAGGTCGATCGTCAGCGCCACGTTCTTGCCGGGTTTGGGGTCGATCGTCGACCCCGGAACCACCCGCCACGACGAGCCGCTCGCGTCCATCTCGATGAGGCGACGACCGCGCTCACCGCGGAGTGTCGACTCCAGGTCGAGCTCTAAACCATCTTTGCCAATCGAGTCATTTGGGTCATAGACCGCGTATCCCAGCTCGTCCTGGTTGCGCGGGTTGTCGAGCTCGCGTTGGCTCACCTGGCCTACGTATCCGAGGATGTGCGACATCGCCTCCCCCCCCGGGTAGCGACGGATCAGCACGCCATCCTCGAGCTCGACGCCAGGCAGATAGAGCTTGTTCGCCTCCAGCTTGAGGGCCGTCTCCCGGGGCACACCCTTCTTGACGACGATCCGCTCCTGGTAGCGACCGTTCTCGACCATGTAATCGAGCTGGTTCATGACCTTGACACCCGGGACTTCGTTGAGATGGGCGCGACAGAGCGCCGCCTGGTCAGTCGTCAGGTCGTCTTCCAGGCGGACGAGGAAGTTCTGCGCCATCTCCGATTCGATGTAATCCGTCCAGGCTCGCAGCGCGTCTTCGCCGAGTGCCTTGACGACGCTGTCCATGGTGCTCTGGTCGCCCAGGGTGCCAATGGCGCGATCGACTCGCCCGGCAAGTCGGCTGTCCGACGACAGCAACACTGACTGCACGTTTCCAGATGACACAAACTTGGGAGGCACTGGCCAGTTGACGACCTCACCCGCAATGAGCCGGCCATCCGCTGAGATACGCGCGGAATCGGATTTCCGGGACGTTGCGTCTGGATAGACGAAGACTTGAAGATCGTTGCCATTGACTCGCACGACCTGACCCGGAACCCTGAAGAAGGGATGCAAGACAGTCTGATCAGTTTGCTCGACAGTCAGCGTTTTCCCAAGAAGTTGGGCCGTGCGCACGTAAACGGTCTCCAGCGCGCCGGCGGGAACGTCACGGGGGTCGAGGATGAGCGCGTCCGGGAGGCTCAACGCGTTGATGATCTGGTCGAGCACGCCGCGTCGAGTGACGGGATCGACCGGGAGCTCCTGTGGCAGGAGGCGGACCTCCCATGTCTCCCGGTTGACGGCAAGTTCCCGGTGCTTGCGGTCGTAAACAATGCCTCGGGTTGGCTTCAGGGTCTCGTCCTCGGTGATGTTCCGGACCGCTTCGGACCGATAGTGCTCCCCTTCCAGGACCTGCATGTACCCAAGCCGGCCGGCAAGAACGGAAAATGCCGCCGCAATCGCGCCCCGGCTGAGCAGCATGCGCCGCGTCATCCTCGCCTGCTCGGGTCGAGTTGGAGTCCCGGAGCGGCGTTTGCGGCCGGAACGAAGGTGTGGCGGATCGTAGGGAATGCGCTTGTTGCGACCCATTACGTTCGCTCAGGTTCCATGCGCTGCAGCCACCCGATAAGCCCATACACCGGGGGCACCAGCAACGCATTCAAGAGCGCTTGCAATACCGTCACTCGCCCCAGCATTTGGGATACATCCCCACCTTCTCCGAGGAGCCCGCGCAATGCGAGCAACGTTCCGACATACAGAAACGTTGCCACAATGGCCAACACCATCGGAAAGACCAGCGCGCTGTGAAAGAAACGCCCCCTTGACAGGCCGCCGAGCAGCGCAACGGGGAGCAACGCGAGCGCGTTCGCGCCGAGCCGGTCCAGACCGAGAACGTCGAGCACAAAACCGGCGACCAACACCCATGCCAGTGCTTCCGGAATCCCGCGGTAGGCGCTCCACGCCAGGAGCAACACGACGACCAGGCCGGGGGTTACCGCCAGGAGCTGCCACCGTGGAAGCAACGCGGTTTGCAGCAAGGCGGCAACGATCAGGAGCACTCCGAACAGGGGACGCGTCACGCGTCAGTCGCCCTCCCCACCTGCGGCAACACCATGCCCAGTGTCCCTCAACACCGAGCGGCCGCACTCACCGCGGATTCCTCCAGGCGGTCATTGCCATAATAGCAGAGCGCACCTCAACGTGGTGTACGGACACCAGCGGGCGACGGCCCGGGGCCGGTGGCGAACCTAGCGCAGCGCGGCTTCGATCAGGTCGGCGGCACGCCGGGAACCCCGCTCCCGGGAAACCTCCCGCGAGACCCGGAGCGCGGCCATACGCGGCATCGGGTCATCCATCATGCGGGACAGCTCGCGTGCGACGACACCCGCACGGTACCGCCCGCGCGAAACGACGCGCGCCACGCCGAGGCGACTGGCCCGCCAGGCGTTATCAGCCTGGTCATGCCCATACGGCATGATGAGCATCGGCTTCCCGGCCAGCAATGTTTCCGACAAGGTCCCGATACCCCCTTGATGAACGATCGCGCGCGCGAATGGAAAGACGAGCTCATGCGGCGCATACGAAACGGTGATCGCGTCGGGTGAGATGTCTGCATCGCGCTCCCGATCGCCACGACCGACGAAGAAAATCGCCCGTTGTCCGAGTCGCTGGACGGCCGCGGCGCTCTCCTCGAAGAACGACCCGGGATCATTGATCGCGGTCGTCCCCAGGGTGAACACGAGTGGTGGCTCGCCATGGTCCAGGAACCGGCGCAGCTTTGGTTCGAGCAATTGGCGCGGAGGCCGATAGTACGGGAACCCGGTTATGCGCGCCTGAGGTGGCCAATCGGGCTGCGGTTCACCAAGCACCCGTGGAAAGAGCCCGAGGGAGCGAACGGGAGAGTGCTGCCCTTCCCAGAGCGGGTGATCCTGCACCGGGGCCAAGCCGAGCTCAGCGCGCAGGTCGTGCCACTCGCCGGCCCAGGTATCGGTGAGCCGGCGCGCCAGCTTCAGCACGGGGCGGGCGGCCCCTGGTCCGAGCCGGCGGAGAACGTGCGAGATCGCGCGCGGTCCGATGAGCGGCGGCTCGTACGCGGAGAGATAGCCCATTGGCTGCATGACTGCCGAAATCCAGGGCAGACCGCGGCCCTCCGCGGCAAGCCGCGCGGCGCTTGCCAGCGTGTGGGCAACCACCACATCCGCTCCCTCTACTGCGCTGAGCAGGTCTTCGAATGACTCCCGCAACGACGGCAGAAACATCGCGCGGAAGACGGCGGCCGGGGTTGCTCGATCGCGAATCACGCGATCCAGAAAATCGGGGTCCTGCTGGTCTGGCGACCGATCGGGCCGCACCGGGGCAAACTCAAGACCCGCGGCAGCAACGTGACCACGATAGAGCGCGCTGGTCGCCACGACGGTCTGGTGACCACGAGCCCGCAGTTCGGCGCCAATGGCGAGGAATGGATAGAGATCCCCCGGGGAGCCGAACGTGGCAAGCACGATGCGTTTCGCCGGCGTGTCGCGTGCCATACGCGGCAGGGTACCCGACCCCGACGACGCGGCGGTTCACGTGCCGGCCCCTGACTCGCGGTGCTGGCTGGCGGCAATGTCGCGCCAGCGGTGGAGTGGCGACGCTCCTGTGCCAGAATGACGCTGTCCAAATCGCGCCGCCCGCAGCGTGCGTCCGGCTAGCGCCACAACCCCGGAGTCGACGATCCCGTGACAGACGCCAATGACGAGCTGAGCCGAGATGACCGGCAGCGAGCGGCCTCACTGTTCAAGGCCTACGACGTGCGCGGGATCGTGCCGCGGGAGCTGACCCCCGCCCTGGCCCGGGAAATCGGACGGGCGCTGGTAGCCACGATCCAGCCGGATACCGTCGTCGTTGGTCGCGATATGCGGGTCTCCAGCCCGCTCCTGGCGGCGGCGCTCATCGAAGGCATCCGGGATGCCGGCGCGGATGTGGTCGACGTCGGCATGGTCTCGACCGACGCCCTCTCATTCGCGATCGGCAAGTACGGCTATCCAGCCGGGGTGATGGTCACCGCATCACACAATCCCCCCGAGTACAACGGGTTCAAGATCGCGCGGGAGGAAGCGCGGGCGCTGTCGCTGGACGAAGGTCTCGACGAGATACGAGACCATGTCATCAACGACGATTTGCCCCCGATCAAGCCAGCAGCCGAGCGGGGCCGGCTAACTGAGCGGGACATCCTCGACGACTACACGTCCCACATGGTGAGCCTGATTGATCGTGACAAGCTGCGCCCACTACGCATCGCGATCGACGCCGGAAATGGCATGGCGGGCATCACCGTGCCACGCGTCTTTCGCGATCTTCCGGTTCAGGTCACTCCAATGTATTTCGAGCCGGACGGCACATTTCCGAACCACCCGGCCAATCCCATCGAACCAGAAAATATCGCCGAGCTGCGCAAGGTTGTTATCGAGAATGGGTACGACCTGGGCGCCGCGTTCGATGGTGACGCCGACCGGGTCTTTCTCGTCGACGAGAAGGGCGATGCCGTCGGCGGCGATATCCTCACCTCGATGGTCGCGTCACGCATGCTCGAGCGCAACCCCGGCGCAGCGATCGTCTACAACCTCATCTCCTCCCGCGGCGTGCCTGAGACGATTGCCGCCCAGGGCGGGCGACCGATCCGGTCTCGTGTCGGTCACTCCTACATCAAGGAGACGATGCGGAAGGAAGATGCCGTATTTGGCGGCGAGCATTCGGGGCACTTCTATTTTCGCGATAACTGGTACGCCGATAGCGGCATGGCCGCGCTGCTGTTTGCCCTGGAAGCGGTCTCTGAGGCCGACCGGCCACTTTCGGCGGTGATCGCGCCGCTGGATCATCGTTTTCGCTCCGGTGAGATCAACTCGGAAGTCGGGGACGCGGCGGCGGTGATGCGCTCGATCGAGGAGCACTACCGGGCCGAAGGCGCTGAGATTGATCACCTTGATGGCGTGACGGTCAGCTTTCCAACCTGGTGGTTCAACGTCCGGGCTTCCAACACACAACCCCTGCTGCGCCTCAACGTCGAAGTCGACGAACGAGAAATGCTCGAGCAGAAGACCGCGGAGGTGCTCGCCATGATCCGCGGCACGGCAGACCACCAGTGACAGATCGAGATGAGGAGCGGCGTCAGCTCCAAACCGTCAACTGGTCGGAGCTGCCCTCTGGAACCGTTTTGACCATCGTGAAATTGGCGCCCGATGGCTCAGAGGCGGCGCGATACCAAGGCGAGGTCGTCGGCCACCACCAGGACTCATGGCTTCTCGTCCAGGCGACCTGGACCAACCGCACGATCGAGCTCGGAGGGCTCTCATTCTGCCCGGGTGACGAGATCCTGGAGTGGTTCTCACCTCGGCACGCGTTCAACGCGTTTGCCGTCTTCTCGATACACGACGGCTTCGCGTTCAAGGGGTGGTACGCGAACGTAGCCTATCCGGCTCGGCTGGACGCCACCACGAATCCGCCGGTCCTGTTCTGGCACGATCTCTACCTCGACCTGGTGGGGTTGCCCGATGGATCGTTCACACTCCGCGACGAGGACGAGCTCCTCGCCTCCGGGCTGGCTGACGCCAACTCTGAATTGCACGCGCGCATTCTCGAGGCCCGCTCGGAGCTGATCCGCCGGTTCCAACGTCGGCTTTCACCGTTCGCCGACATGTCCGCGATGACTCCTTCCCAGGTCCGTGACCAGCAAAATGTGCTCACGCGGGAATCGATGCATCCAAAACCGGTACGGTTTTCGTACACCCCCATTGACACACCCCCCCAACCGGTGGTAACTTGCTCGTGGGTCGCAGGAAGGATGACAGCTGCGGACCGGCTGACATTGCGGCTCAGGGTCGGGTTGAGTGGCCTTAGGTGGGCACAAGGGAGGGCATAACATCATGCAGTTCACGGATACCGCTTCTGCTGGTAACGGCGGCGTTGCTACCGCTTCCGCCAATGGCGGCGCGGTCGCAATCGGCGACGTCAACAGCGGCGGCAATGCCGGCAACGCCATCGGCGTTGGCGACACCTGGGGCGGCTCGGTCGGCGTCGATGGCGGCACCGTCGCCAACAGCACCCAGCTGAGCATCTCCGCCAATGGCGGCACCGCGATCGCGGACGCCTCCGGTGGCGATTACAACCTCGCCTTCGTTAGCTAGGGCGTTGCTGTTCGCGAGCTAAGCTCGCAAGCTGAATCAGAAAAGCGGGGAGGGCGATGCCCTCCCCGCTTTCTTTGTATGATGCGCCTATGCCGATTGCCGACGATGCGCAGCTAAAGTCCTGGATCCGGGTCCCCGCATGACAGACTCTTCACCCGCCGCACGGCGGGTGCTCTTTTATAGCCACGACGGGACTGGTCTCGGTCATCTCCGCATCACCCTTGGCGTTGCAACCGCGTACGCCAGGTTGCGGCCTCAGGATAGCCTGCTCTTGATGACCGGCTCGCTCCACGCCGGCACCTTCGCGCTCCCCGAGAATCTCGATTACGTCAAGCTCCCTGCCATGCCGAAGCGGGATCTGTACGCCTCTCTGCCCCCTACAGAAGGCTACAGCGGCTCACATAACAGCACCATCCGCTTTCGCACGGCGTTGGCCCTGGCGACCGTGCAGGCATTCGACCCACATCTGGTCGTCATCGATCATGCTCCCGCGGGGCTGTTTCGCGAATTGGCGCCCTCCATCGATTGGCTGCGTCGGCGTGATCCGTCGCCGTCCCTGGCCCTCCTCATGCGCGACATTACGTTCGGACCCGAGCAGACGCGATCGATCTGGAAGAACGAAGGGGTCTATCCCCTGCTCGATGAAGCGTATGCCCGCATTCTCATCTACGGTGATCGCCGCGTCTTCGATCCCATCGCCGCCTACGAGCTATCGGACGTTGCCGCCTCGCGCACGCGCTTTTGCGGATACCTGGCGCCGCCGCCACCGCGGCGATCAACGGCCCAGGTCCGTGACGAGGTGGGAGCGGGCGCCCTTCCCCTGGTTGCCGTCTCCGTTGGCGGCGGGGCCGATGGCTGCGCGCTGCTGCGCGCCTATCTCGACGGCCTGCGCAGCCGGCCGGGACCAGCCGTTCACTCCTACATGGTTACCGGACCGCTGCTTCCGGAGCAGGACCGGCGCGAGATCATGGAGATGATCGACGCGCTGCCAAACGTGTGTGCGCTCGACTTCGACCCTGACTTCGTCGCCGCGGTCCACGCTGCCGATGCTGTCGTCTCTATGGGAGGCTACAATTCGCTCGCCGAGTCGGTGTACTTTGGCAAGCGGCCGATTGTCGTGCCCCGGGTGCCAGGGTCGGAGGAGCAAGTGCTGCGGGCCGAGGGATTTGCCCGGCTCGGACTCGCTACCGTGGTGGGGCCCGATCCCCTGAGCGCCTCCGCGCTTTGGCAGGCAATTGACGGTGAGCTGAGTCGCGCGGACATCCCCGCACCGACATTAGCCTTTGACGGTCTGGACCAGATCGCTCGGGAGTTGGCACGTCTCCCGGCAGACTGATCTCCACGATTCGGACCCCGCCCGAACTGCCGGATCGCGCATCGCTCGCCACGGTCATGATGGCGATCCGGTGACATGGGCTCGAGGTGTTAATGGATCGAACGCTCGACGATATGGGATTCGAAGAAGCCGAGAGGATCGCCGGCGACCCACCGAGCGCGCCGCTTTCGCGTCCAATCGCCATCGTTGGCATGCATCGCTCCGGCACCTCCATGGTGGCCAAGCTGCTGCAACTGGCTGGTTTGAACCTTGGCGATGAGGCGGACCTCATGCCGCCGGCGGAGCAGAATCCAGAAGGTTTCTACGAACACCTTCAATTCGTCAGGCTGAACGACGAGGTGCTCAACGTTGCCGGAGCGGGATGGGACTGTCCTCCAGCGGCCGGCTTCAACTGGGACGACAATGCACTCGATTCATTTCGCGAGCGCGCCCGATGCCTGGCCTTGCCACTGCGGGAGCAGCTCCCGTGGGGCTGGAAAGACCCGCGCACCAGCTTGACGCTGCCGTTCTGGCGCGGTGCGCTGGGCCCCCTGCAGGTTGTCGCCGTCGTGCGCAACCCGCTCGAGGTCGTCATCTCGCTCAATCGTCGGAACGAATTCTCGACCGCGCTGGGATTGACGCTGTGGCAGATCTATGCTGAACGCATCCTGGAGGACACCTCGCCGGCCGAACGTCTGATAACCCATTACGACTCCTACTTTCTGGAGCCTGACCAGGAGATCACGCGAGTCCTGGCCTTTCTCGGTCTCGACCACGGCCAGGACCGGCAGGCCTTGAAGACGGCGGCAATTCCAGATCTGCGTCACCACCGCAAGACCGTTCGCGATCTGCACGATCATGGCATCCCCGCTCAGGTCATCGACCTCTACCTTCGTCTCTGCCGTGAAGCCGGATGGGTAGAGGGCGACATCGAAGCGGCCGACGGCAACGCCTGGCACCCCTCGGTCCCGGACGAAGAACGCTTCTCGATCGCCCGTAGCGCCGGGTATGTCGATCTCATTCGAGTCGAAAACGAACTACTGAAACGAAGCAATGCCGATCTGTCCGCCGCGCTTGTCAATCGTGAGGCCCGGATCCAGGAGCTGGAGCAGGCGCTCAACAACCATGAGGTGCTACGAGCGGAGCTCATTTCCGGACGAGATGTGATGATTGCGGAGCGAGATGGCAAGATTGCCGAGCGAGATGCCCGGCTCCTCGAGCGTAACGCGCTCATTGCGCGTCGCGATCACACCATCCAGGAGCAGCAGCAACGACTTGCCCAGCTTTCGGAAGAGCTCGCAGGTCTTCGCGAGCAGATCGCCACCCTGACCGAGTCCCTGTCGCAGAGCGAACGCGATCGGGAGATCGCTGAGATCCATGAGCGTGAACTGCGATCGATGTTGACCGATTTGCAGGCAGTGCAATTGCATCGCGACTCCGAGATCATGGCCACCCTGGGCGCAGTTCTCAGCCGGCACGCACCAAATGCTCCGGCTTCGATCTACCATCGCAAGCTGGTTGGTCAGGTACGACAGTTTGTGGAAACCCACGTGCCGCCTGGCGCGCGCATGCTGGTCACCACCTACGGAGACGAGGCCATGCTGAGTCTCGGTGATCGCCTGACCGAGTCGTTTCCGCAGTCGGTCCATGGTGTCTCAGCCGACTACACTGACGTACGAGAGAGCGAGGCTATTGCCCAGCTGGAGACACTCCGCGAGGCGGGGGCGGAGTTCTTGCTGCTGCCGAGCCCGGCGTTACCGTGGCTGGCCACACGTCCCGAGCTCGAGCGCCACCTGGAAGAGCGGTACGCTGTGGTCGCTCACGAGCGGGGGATCGGCACGATCTACGCCTTGGCCTCGGGCCAGGGTCGAATACCTGCCTGAGTGATACTCGGGCCACAATTGCCTGTGGGGATCGCGGGAGCCCCCGGGTTGCGGTTAGGGAAGAGGGGGAGACGGGATGATTCTGGTGACCGGTGGGGCGGGCTATGTCGGCAGCGTGCTGGTGCGCGAGTTGCTCGCGCTCGGCGAGCGAGTGCGGGTGGTCGACACCCTCTGGTTCGGTAATCCCTTTCCGCCACACGAGCGGCTGGAAGTTGTCGAGGGTGATTTGCGTCACCCGGAGCCAGCGTGGTTGGAAGACGTCGACGCTATCGTCCATCTGGCCGGCCTGTCGAACGACCCAACCGCTGATTTTGCCCCCGAGCTGAACAGCGAGAGCAACGTCTACGCGACCCGCCAGCTCGCGGAAATGGCCGCCGCGAAGTCCCGGCGCGATGACAAGGAGTTGCGCTATCTCTTCGCCTCGACGTGCTCGGTCTACTACGCTCCTACCTCCGCGGATGAAGCGAACGTCACGCCCATGACCGAGGACATGCCGATCGCACCGACGGCGAACTACAGCAAGACCAAGCGGCTGGCGGAGGTTGAGCTGCTTCGCATCGCCGATCAGAATCCCCTCTTTGTGCCGGTCCTGCTCCGCAAGGGTACGATCTTCGGGCTCGGACCACGGATGCGATTCGACCTGGTCGTCAACGTGTTCACGCTCCACGCCTGGAAGAACCAGCAACTGACGGTCCATGGGCATGGCGAGGCATGGCGTCCCTTGCTCCACATCCGTGACGCGGCCGACGCCTACATCCATCTCCTGTCCGCGCCGGTTGACAAGATTCGCGGCGAAGCGTTCAACCTCGTTCACAAGAATTACCGGGTGCTCGAGCTCGCCCACTGGGTCGCCGAGGTGATCGAGCAGCGATATGGCGTCGAGGTGCGGGTCAAGCGTGACCGCTCGACCAACGCGGGAGCGCGGTCATACTACGTGAGCGGGGCGAAGATTCAGCGGACTCTGGGGTTCAGCGCGGACCGAGGCGCCAGCGAGGCCGTTGTCGCCATCTGGGATGCGCTCGAGCGTGGCGATTTCGGGCTCGAGCCTGACAAGGATCCCCGCTTCTTCAATATTCGCTGGCTCAAAGAGACCGTGCTTGGCGGAGTGCCTGCGTGAGGACGCTGATCCTCGGGTCCTCGGGGCAACTCGGTCAGGATCTCATGCGGACGCTCGGCGCAGAGGCCGTCGGCCTCACTCACGCTGACATCGATGTCACGGACGGAGTCAGCGTCTCGCGCATCGTGCGGGAGCACCGGCCGGACTGGGTGATCAACACTGCCGCGTTCCATCGCGTTGATGACTGCGAGTTGAACCCGACGCTTGCCTTCGCGGTGAATGCCATCGGCGCCGCGAACGTGGCCCGCGCGGCTGCCGAAACCGGCTCGGGCGTGGTCTTCTACTCCACCGACTACGTTTTCAGCGGTGAAGGTCGCCCCCGGCATGACCCGCATACGGAATCGAGCAAGCCCGACCCATGCAACGTCTACGGCGCATCGAAGGTCGCTGGCGAACACCTCGTCATGAATGCCAATCCGCGGCATCTCGTCATCCGGTCGGCGGGGCTCTACGGCACAGCGACGAGCCGCAAGGGCTGGACCTTCCCGGAACTGATGGTGTCCAAGGGACAGAGCGATGGCTGGGTCAAAGTCGTCACCGACCAGGTTCTCTCACCGACCTACACGCATGACCTCGCCGGGACAACCCAGGCACTCATGGAGCGGGAGGCACGCGGGCTCTATCACCTCACGAACGAGGGCGAGTGCTCGTGGTACGAGTTCGCCCAGGCTACCTTTGACATCACCGGCATCGCGGTCAACCTCGAACCCACGGCGACCGTCACCGGTGAACGGCGCGCCAGGCGTCCCCCATACTCCGCGCTCGCGAGTGAGCGGCTGACCGAGGCCGCTGTCCCGCAGTTGCGGCCATGGCGAGAGGCTCTGGAGCACTATTTGCATGCCAAGGGGCTCGTTGGGTCGAGACAGCAAGAGCCGATAGCCAAGAGCCAATGACCGGGAGCGGTGCGTGAAGATCTTGGACGTGTTCGAACTCGCGATTCCCGAAGTGAAAGTCATTCGCTTCGCGCGGTTCCCTGATAACCGGGGGTATTTCAGCGAACAGTATCGATTCAGCGACTTTGAAACCGGCGACGCACTGCCCTTCATGCGCGGCGTCCGCTTCGTCCAGGCCAACGAGAGTTACTCCCGCGCGGGGACAATTCGTGGGTTGCACTTCCAATGGAACCCGTACATGGGCAAACTCGTGCGGACTATTCGCGGTCACATGATCGACGTCGTTCTCGATATCCGTAAGGGATCACCAACGTACGGCAACATCATCGCCCACGACATGCCGGTTCAAGGCGACGAGGATTACGCCGAATGGATCTGGGTTCCACCCGGATTCGCCCATGGCAACACGTTTTCAGCCGATACCGTGATCGAATACTTTTGCTCCGGGGAGTACAGCCCCGGCAATGAAGCCGGCATCTCGCCGGTGGCCGGTGACCTCGACTGGTCCCTGTGTCATCCTGAGCTGGCCGATCAGTTCCAGACTATCGCCCAGAGCACGGCGTTGATGACCGACAAGGACCGCAACGCGCTTACGGTGACGCAGTGGACGGCTGACAGCCGATCGGACGTTTTCCTTTACGATGGCCTTCGCTAACCCAACGCAGCCCGGACCCACGGACGCTCAGAGCCGGCCGACCGCCTCGATTGTCATCCCGGTGCACAACAAGGCGACAATTACGCGGCAGTGCCTCGATGCGCTCCTCGCCGAGGCCGATGACGGGATCAATCGGCAGCTTGTCGTCGTCGACGACGGATCGACTGACTGGACCCCATCGCTACTTGCCACATACGGCGACCGCATTCTCGTCATTCGCCACGAGACCGCACTCGGTTTCGCCGCAGCATGCAACGCCGGAGTCGCGGCAGCCGCCGGTGAGTTTGTCATCCTCCTGAACAATGACACTGTCCCCACCTCGGGCTGGCTCTCGGCACTCGTGGACTACGCCCTCGCGCACCCGGCCGCGGCCGTGGTCGGGGCGAAGCTCCTCTTTCCGAATGACACCGTGCAGCATGCCGGAGTCGCCATCGGCCTCAATGGTCGCCCGCACCATATCTATGCCGGCTTCCCTGCCGACCATCCGGCTACTTCAGTGTCCCGCCGCTTCCAGGTAGTCACCGCGGCGTGCGCGCTCTTTCGCCGTGGACCGTGGCGGGATCTCGGTGGACTCGATACGGCTTTTCGGAATGGCTGGGAAGACGTTGACTACTGCCTGCGCGCGGGTGAGGCTGGCCACGAGATCCACTATTGCGCGGAGAGCATTGTTTATCATCTCGAGTCCGCGACGCGGAACCTCGTCTCGGATACCGAGCAAGCGAATAAAGAGCTCTTTGCGACCCGATGGCACCACAAGGTCACCCCCGATGATTATCGATACTTCTGGGAGGACGGCCTTCTATCGGTCGAGTATGGAGCTCGCTATCCCATTCAGCTGTCGGTGTCGCCCCTGCTGGCAGGGGTGACGATTGGCGAGAACGATCGCCTCGCTGACAGGTTGCTCCACGACCGGGCCCGTCAGGTCATGATCCTGCTTCGCAACAACATTGTTCTCAACGTCCGGGTGCAAGAAGCCGAAGCTCGCGCGGCAGCAGCCGAGCGTCGCCTCGCGGAGCTACTCAAGAAAGGACAAACGGCGTCAGGACCGGGTTCTGACGCCGTTGCAGCGGAGACGATATTGCGATGAGCGCGGACGAACCGGCAGGCACTTCCACTACCGAGAGCACGCCGCGGGAAGAACCGCGCGCGAGCCGCCCGGTCCCGCTCCCGCATAAGATCGTCGGCATGGTCGAGTCTCCGGGCCGAGTTCCGGACGTCATCACTGACGGCGTGCTGACCGTCTCCGGATGGACACTGACCGGGGCGGGCGACGCCACGATCGAGATCCTTGTCAACGGCAGTTCACGCGGGACGGTGTCCTACGGCGAATCCCGGCCAGATGCCGCGGCCCTCTACCCCGAGTTTCCCGCCGCCGCCAATTGCGGATTTCCTGGGTGAGATTGCCGTCGGGGATCTGCCGGATGGCATGCACACGGCGACCATTCGTATCTCCGCGTCGGATGGAGCCCTGGCCGAGCTTTCGACGTCATTCGAAGTCGACAATCACGCCTTCGAGAACGGCCGTATCATCGGCCGGCTTGACCAACCCAACCGTGGCGCCTTCTTCGTTCCCTGGGAAACGATCACGCTCTCTGGCTGGGCCCTGGCTCCCTCGGGTGTCAACCGCGTCGAGGTGTTTGTCGACGGACAGGCTCGCGGTCCAATCGATCACCGGGTTCTTCGCCCGGATATCGCCAGGACCCGTCGCCAATACACGGACGCGGAGCACTGTGGGTTTGCCGGCACCGTCCCGCTTTCGTTGCCGAACGATCCTGTCTCGATCCCACAAGAAGGGAGCCACGAGCTTCGAGTGCTGGTCACCGCGAATGACGGTCGTCAGCAGGAGATTTCCACGCGCATCGAGGTCGTGATTGCCGGGATCGTCGATGGCGGCATGCCCCACATCAACCGGCAGTACTCCGCCTGGCTCGAGCAGCGAGAAAAGCACCTCGCCGTGATGTCCGGCACGGTGGCAGACACCGATTCGCGCCTTGTATTCGAGATCATCGTTCCGCTGGAAGGTCATTGCGACGATGGGCTGGAAGTGGTCGTGGCCTCGTTACAGGCCCAGACATATCCACAATGGCGCCTGACCCTGGTGGACAGCGGAAACGTCAGCGATGCGGCCCGCGAATATGGTCGAAACCTGGCGAGCGAGGAGCGCCGCGTAACCTACCGGGAACCGAGCGGGGATGGAATAGTCGCTGATCTCAACGCGGCGCTCGCCGCACGCAACGCTGACTGGGTCGGCGATTCTCTCCCCGGGCGTGATCCTCGCCCCGTTCGCGCTGGCGACCATCACTCGTGAACTAGCGGCAAATCCGGACGCCCGTCTGCTCTACACGGATGACGACCGCATCGATCCAGAAAGCATGGAGCGGTGGAACCCGTTCTTCAAACCCGACTGGTCTCCGGACCTCTTGCTGTCGATGAATTATCTTGGGCCGTTGACCCTGTTTCATCGTGAGACCGCGTTCGATATTGGCGGTCTGCGCGAAGGCGTTTCAGGCGCCGAGGTTTTTGACCTCGCACTGCGTGTGACCGAACAATCCGGCCAGACCCACCACGTATCAGACGTTCTGGCGACCAGCATCGTCACGGCGCCAAGATTCGGTGAGCCCTGGCACGTCTCCGACTGGAAAGAATCAGAACGCCAGGCGGTCCAGGACGCCTTGGCGAGGCGCGGCCTGGATGGAGACGTCGAGCGAGGCATGCACCCCGGCACCTGGCGGGTTCGGTACCCGTTGCCTCCAACCGCACGAGTCACCGCGGTGATCCCAACAGGCGGCAAGCTGGACCTGCTTCGTCCCTGCCTGGCAGATCTCCTCGAACGAACCGATTATCCGGGACTCGACATTCTTCTCGTCGATAACTCACGAGGTGACGAAGTCGACCGGCTCGTGGCCGAATTGTCTCTTCGACATCCGAACGTGCGTCGCCTGGATAATCCGCTCCAACCCTTCAACTATTCCGCATTGGTAAACTCGGCCCTTCCGCACGTCACCACCCCGTTCGTGCTCATGCTCAACGATGACATCAGGGTGATTGATCCCGGCTGGCTGCGCGCCATGGTCGAGATTGCCCAGCGGCCGGATGTCGGCATCGTCGGCGCCAAACTCCTCTACCCCGACGACACCATTCAGCACGCCGGCGTGGTGCTCGGTCCGTTTGGCGGGACCGTGCACGTGTTCAAGCGACTGCCAGGGAACAAACCCAGCCTCTTCGACCTACCCGACGTCACTCGCAACGTCAGCGCCGTGACTTTTGCCTGCGCCCTCATCGATCGTGAAGTGTTCGAGGTCATCGGCGGGTTGGACGAGGTCAATCTCCCCGTGGCGTATAATGACACCGATTTCTGCCTCAGGGCGCGCGAAGCAGGGTACGAGGTGATCTACACACCGCATGCCGCTTGCATCACTACGAGTCTGTCACGAAAGTCGTGATCGCTCACCCCTATGAGACGGTTTTTCTCAAGCAACGGTGGGGCCATGTCATTGCCCACGATCCGTACTACAACCCGAACCTGACCCGCCAGGCGGAGGACGCCCGCCTCAACCTGGAGAAGAGTCGTGCCGCCTGAGGACGAGCTCGAATCGTCGGCGCCTCGACCGAACACCAATCATGCGGCGCCCGACGAACGGCCCGGTGGGCTGCAATTGTGGCCGCCGCGGCACGCGCTCTCGAGACCCCGCTTTTCACACGTGACCTGGTGATTGCCGCCCGTGATCGCGCCCGCGAGCCAGAGCTGCCCGAGGCAACGTTAGCCCGTGCGCTATCGACACCAATCGCTCCTCGTCTGGCGCGTTACGACGTGATCGTGGTGTCCAGCGGTGCAGGGGACGGGGAGCGAGACGCGCGCATCGCGGCCGAGTTCGCCCGGCATGAGCACCGCGTGTTTCACCTCGGGGACCACTCGATTGCAGGTGAGCGGCCCGCGGCGCCAACGCTCAACCGCATCGACGTACCGACCACGGTGTCCGGCCACAGCCAGCGTCTACTCGAAACTCTAGGTGCACTCCGCCAGCGAGAGGGAATCGAGGCGGCCGCCCTATTCGGTCCGGGGTCGCTCGACATTGCCTCCGCCAACGAGATGCGCGAGCGATGGAGCTGGCGCATAGTGGTCGACTCCGATGCGCTACCCACCCTGCTCGAGCACGCGGATGTCCGGATCAGTTTTGATACGGCGGAAACGAACGGGCAACTCGAACGCTCAATTCAACTACCGGCCGGCATGCCGTGGCCGGCACGGTGGGCAGCCATGGACCGGGCGATACGGGATTCGTGGCCGCGTGCCAGCATCATCGTCCTCACCCACGACAACCTGGCATTCTCGCGGATGTGTTTGACGAGTGTTCTCGAAAACACGGAATACCCGAACGTTGAGCTGATCGTGGTCGACAATGCTTCAAGCGACGGCACGGTGGAGGAGCTTCAGAGCATCGCCGGTAGGTTTCCGAACATCAAAGTGATCCTGAACGAGCACAATGCCGGTTTTGGCCCGGGCAACAATCAGGGCTTGGTTGCCGCCACTGGCGAGATACTCGTCCTCCTGAACAACGACACCGTGGTTCCTCGCGGATGGCTCACGCGGCTGGTCCGGCATCTCGACGATGCCGCGATCGGGCTTATCGGTCCCGCGACGAACCGAAGCTGCAATGAGGCACAGATCGACATTCCCTACCAGACGTACGGCGAGTTCCAGGCGGTGGCCCGGTCCCAGGGTGAGCGGCACGAGGGAGAGCGTTTCCTCATCCGCATGCCGATGATGTTCTGCGTGGCATTTCGCCGTGATACCTACGAGCGCCTCGGTCCGCTGGACGAGCGGTACGAGGTCGGGATGTTCGAGGACGAGGACTACGCGCTGCGCGCCAAGGCTGTTGGGCTACAGGTCGCCTGGACTCCCGAGGTCTACGTTCACCACGCCTACCACGCGTCGATCGGCAAGCTGCTTCCGACCGGTGACTATATGCGGTTGGTGAAGCTGAATCAGGGACGATTCGAGGAGAAATGGGGCATCTGCTGGGAGCGCCACCGCCCCCTTCCAGCGTCTGCGCCAACCCCGTGAGCGCCGGTTTTCCGCGCGGCTGCGCCACCTGGATCGAGGTGGATTCGCTCGAAATCGATGCTCCGGATCCGACGGCTATCACCGCCTTCGCCATCGATCAGCCGAGGCCCGGCGACCGTTCCCCTGGTCTCGGCGTGGAGGTCAACGGCTGGGTCATCGGGCGGGATGGACCTGTTCGAGGCATACGTACTTCTCGTTCGGACCAGCAAGGCATCGTCCATCCGCTCGGTGTCCAACGCCCCGATGTCGCCGCGGATTACCCGGACTACCCACATGCGGACTTCTCTGGATTTTCAGCCTGGGTGTCGATCGATCCGCGCGGGCGTGCCTGGCAGATCGACGTCGACAGCGTTCTCGCGGACGGCGGAACGGCCCGGATCGCCCGGATTCGGGGGCGAGTCGCTGAAGGTCTGCAAGTCCCAAGTCCGGGCAACCGATTGGTTACGGCGCCAGACTTCGTCATCATCGGCACCCAACGCGGCGGGACGACGTCGCTTCATGCGTATTTGAGTGCCCACCCGCAGGTGATTACCCCAGCGACGAAGGAGTTGCATTTCCTCACGGACCGCCACGAACGCGGGCTCGACTGGTACCTCGGGCAATTTCCGGCAGAGCTCGCCCCCGCACGTTATCACTGGCGAAGCGACGCCCTACGCGCTCTTTCACCCGTTGGCGCCACTGCGATTGCGGGAGATAGCACCAGCGGCAAAAACGATCGTGTTGCTGCGCAATCCAGTCGACCGGGCATACTCGCATTTCCTCCTGGAGCGGTCACGCGGGGAGGAGACACTCGATTTCGCCGCCGCGCTTGATGCCGAACTGGAGCGGCTCGATGGCGAAGAAGCTCGGCTCTTGCAGGATCCTGCGTATGCCAGTGATCCCCACAAGCACGCCAGCTATTTGGCGAGGGGCGAGTACGCGCGGCAACTCGAGCGCTGGTTCGGCGTCTTCCCCAGGGAGCAGATTCTGGTCATCCGTACCGAAGACCTGTACGAGCGAACCGCGGAGGCGTTCGCTCGCGTCGCGGATTTCCTGACAATCAACCCGGACGAGATGATTCCGTTCGCGACGCACAATCAATCATCCGGATCACCCCTCGATCCCGCGACCCGTCGCCGGTTGTCCGAGCACTTTTCTCCGTTCAATGCTCGGTTAGCCGATCTGCTGGGCTGGGACCCCGGCTGGAGTTAAGGGCCGATGCCACGGCCGATTGCCTGCTCTCGGCCAACTGCGCCTCGAGGGCCGAGACGAGGACCCGCAGTTTCGTCACCTGCTCCGCATACTGATCAAGGACGCGTTCAATCGCGTCATCAGACCTTTCCGACACCACCACCAGATCTTGCGAGCCTCTCGCCACGAGGGGGTAGAGGGCGGTGTCGAACATTGAGAACAATCCGTCGTCGCTGTAGTAGCGAATGCTATCCCGCTCCACGCGGTCGCCCCACCGCTGTTGGAAGAGCTCGCGGTTATGCTGCTCACCCGGCGAATCTAGACCACGAGTCGCCTTGTCCAAATGGTAGACAACGCTTTCATGGCAGTAGTGTATTTCCAGGCCCGCTGCCCCAAGACGCAGACACAAATCGACATCTTCCCAACCATTGATGAAGGAGGTGTCGAACCCGCCGGCATCAGCCCAGGCCTGTCGCCGGATCAGACAACACGCCGCGGTAACCGCCTGGAATCGACGAGAGATATTGACCGCCGGGTGGTCTTTCGGAAAGCCGGCGTAGATGTGGTGAGGTAAGCCGTTGGAGCCAAAGACGATCCCGGCATGCTGGATGGTGTCATCAGGGAAGAGGAGTCTCGAACCGATGGCCCCGGCCGTAGGGTGGGCGTCGGCATAGCGGACAAGCGCCGTCAACCAACCCTGGGTGGGCACCGTGTCGTTGTTGAGGAAGACAAGCAATTCACCGCGCGCCGTCTCCGCACCTGCGTTACAGGCACCGGCGAACCCACGGTTGAGCTCACGTGTGACGACCTGTAGACGGTCACCATAGGAAGCGAGGAGTCCCGGCGTATCGTCGGTCGATGCATCATCGACAACAATAATCTCGACCGCGGGATCGTCATCGTTTCCGATCAGCAGGGCATCGAGACATTGGCGAGTGAGCCCGGCTTGATTATGAACAGGGATTACGACCGAGCAGAGGGGGTCGGAGATCGCGTTGCCGGGAAGCCCGCGCGGGGTCGTCGCTATGGTCTTCCCGGTTGATCGACAGGCAGCGGCCCGAGACGCGGTGAGAATTGCAAAGTAGGCTGTCTCCGCGCGGCGGCGCGCCACCAGCGTTGCCAGATCGACAGACTGATTGTTCGCGAGGACGGCGGCGAGATGGACCTGGACATCGTGCTCAGGTCCCTCGAGATTTACGTGAGCGGCAAAGCCACTGAGCATGGCGTCGGGATGGTCAGGGTAATCGGCGGCGACATCAGGGCGGGGTTGATTTACGGGCAGCGGATCAACGAGGCAACCATTTACTCGCGCCTCGACAACAACAACAGGAACCGATCCCGGCAGGATCCAGCCAGCAACTTCTACACTAGAGGGCCGATACTGCTTTCCCTCTATGGGATTATCGAGATGGAAACGTGGGAACTCGCGGTTTTCGGCAGACGCGTAACGAACTTCCAGGATCTCGATGGTAACCATCAGTCACTCTCTGCGAGGGGTCTGCTGGTACTTCCATGATCCAATTCCCGACGACCAGCCAAACAATGCATAGGTTGCCCGTGCTCGGCCAGGGGAACGATACCATTCACATTGTCACGACAATTACGTGCTCACGAACGCTTCTGCATTTTCGTGGCGCACGGGACTCATCGTAAAGAGACCCCCTTCAGCCGAATTATCACTCGACGACACAGTGCGTCAGTCCCGCCCCTAGCCACTGTCAAGGTTGCCGGGTTTTGACGCTGAACATATGCTGGCGGGTGGCGTAACCGGCATCCCAGAAATGGTGAGCGTCCGGCAGTGTGCGTAGGGAAAGCGAAAGGGAAGCCAGCTTCATGGCGCTAGTCGAAGTCGACGACATCGAATTCGGTGCGCCCCAGCCCGACAAGATTCAGGCGTTTTCCGTCGACGCTCCACGCATCGGCGGTCGCAATGTCTACGATATCGAGTTCGCCGGATGGGTTCTGGGAATCAACGAGCCGGTGCAGGAGATCGAAATTCATCAGGGTGGCGCCGTCATTCGCAAGGTCCCACTTGATCAGGAGCGCCGCGACGTCGCTCACGACTACCCGGATTCTCCCGGTTCAGGGACGTGCGGGTTTCGCACCTGGGTGAGCGTGATCGGCCTCGAGCCAGATCCCAAGCTTCAGGTACGCGCGGTGCTCGCTGATGGCACCAGGGCGCGATTGGGCAGCATCACGCTCCGTCATCAACCGGTCCAGTCCGGGTTCCAGCCACGCTTGCAACCATTGATGCTCACCACGATGGGTCGCGCCGGTACGACATGGACCATGCGCCTCCTCTCCGAGCACCCGGAGATCGTCGTCCATCGCTGGCACCCGTACGAGTTGCGCACGGCTCGCTACTGGTGGCACATGTTCAAGACCCTCTCGGAGCCACGGGACCCATACCATTCAGCGCAGGCCGATCACTTTCAGACCAATAAGCAATGGGTGGGCTACAACCCGTTTTACCCCGAGCCGATCGCGGTGACGCCCGGTCTCGGCGAATGGATGGGTCGTGACTACGTCGAAGATTTCGCCCGATTCTGCCAGCGCAGCGCCGAGGAGACCTATCTGCGCATCGCGGCCGGCCAAGGTCAGCCCAATGTGAAGTACATGGCGGAGAAGCACCGCGCCGACAATCTCCCCTGGCTGGTTTGGGAGCTTTATCCAAAGGCCAAAGAGATCTTTCTGGTTCGCGATTTTCGCGATGTCTACAGCTCCATGCTCGCGTTCAACGAGAAGTTTGGACGTCGCGCCTTCGGGCCCGCGCACATCGAATCTGACGCCGACTTCGCCAGTTTCCTGCGCAATAGCACTATCCGGAATCTCAGTCGTTCCTGGCCAAAGCGAAAGGACCGGGCACACCTGATCCGCTATGAAGATCTCATCACCCGGCCTACGGAGATCCTGCACGGGGTGTTGACCTATCTCGAGCTCGACGCATCAGACGCAACGATCGACGGCATGATCGACCGGGCGTCGGCCGAGAACCCGGAGATGAAGCGACACCTGACCAGCAGTGAGGTTTCGACCTCTCTCGGCCGGTGGAAATCGTCCCTCTCTCCCGAATTGCAATCCGTCGCCAATAGCACGTTCGGCGATGTCCTCCAACAGTTCGGCTACCAGGTCTGACTGAAACCCGGGCAACTTCCCCAACGTGCAAGAGGGGTTCTCAGACCAATGGAGACAGCACGGTGAGGATTGTCATTGCTGGCCCACCGAAGACCGGTAACATGTGGCTGAAGTGTCTCCTGGGCCGCGCGTATGGTCTCAGGTGGCTCCGACCCTTCGAGACGCCCGAGCGCGCCGACCTCCAGGCACTCAGATCCTGGCTCGCGGCCGACCGGTTTCCTGACGGGACCATCTTTCACCAGCACTACGATTACGCGTCCGAGGTCGCTGACGCGCTCGATGCCGTTCCTGCGCACGTAGTGACGATCGTTCGCGATCCCTACGACGCGTTTGTGTCGACGTATTACACGCTCCAACAACATTCGTCCGAGAACAATCGAAAAGGGACGGAAGTTCACGGAGCTGATGGGAAAACCGTTAGATGATCCCGCGGTGATCGAGTTCTTGCGTCAAGGGGGGTACCGAAACAACCTCGAGAAAGCACGCGACTGGGCGAACAGCGGCCGAGCTGTCGTGTTGCGTTACGAGAGCTTGATCCGGGATCCGCTGGCAGAACTACAACGCGCGACTGAAATGATTGCCCCTGTAAGCGTTGAAGACCTCGAGACAGCGATCGACTACTGCCGCGCCGATCGGATGCGCCAGCGAACCAAAGGCGGTAGCAAGCACGTGCGTGCGGCGACTGTCGGCGATTCGGAGCGGCAGCTCACGGCAGACCACCTCGACGCATTCCGCGAGGCGTACGCCGCGATCATCGTTGAGCTCGGCTATTCGGTGCGGTAGGCCATGTCCGCTATGAGTCGAACCGAGGACCATCCTGCCACGTTTGTTATACTGCGCAGTCGTCCGAGCGAAAACCCGCGTCTCGCTCGCCGGCAACGAGTTCGCTCGAGCTGGGACCGTGGCGCGGAATCCAAGTACCGCCGGAGTTGACCCAGCTCGTTGCCGAACGAGCGTACGAGGAGTGCGACCGGGTGAGGATCATAATCGCGGGGCCGCCCAAGGCCGGCAATGTCTGGCTCAAATGCCTGCTCGGCCAGATCTACGGGTTGCGTCCCCTCTCCAGAAACGAGACGCCGCAGCGACCATATTTCCACCTCCTCAAGGCCTGGTTGGAAGAGGGCAACTTTCCGGACGGGACGATTTTCCACCAACATTACGACTACAAAGAGGAGTTGGCGGATCTGGTCGAAGCGGTGCCGGCGCACATCGCCACCATCGTTCGCGATCCGTACGACACCTTCGTCTCGTCCTATTTCACTATCCAGCAGCATAAAGACGATGGGCACCGTGACGGTCGTCGCAAGGATTTTATGGCCGGCAAGTCCTTGAGCGACCCGGATGTCGTCGAGTACCTCCGCAACGGAGGCTTTCGCAACAATATGCGGCGCGCCAGGGAGTGGCTGGAGAGCGGACGGACCCTGGTCGTGCGCTACGAGCGCTTGCACTCCGACCCGATCGCCGAGTTGCGCACCATCACCGACAAGATCGAGCCGGTGCCGGATGAGCGCATCGCTGCCGCCCTCGAGACGTGCAGCGCGGAGAATATGCGCCAAATGGGGGGACCCAAGTCCCAACATGTCCGGGCGGCCAAAGTCGGCGACTCGCGGGAAAAACTGAATGAGGAGCATCTGGCCGTCTTCCGCGAAAAGTACGCCGACATGATCCGCGCAATCGGCTATGAGGTTCGCTAGGGACTAAGACTCCTGCCAAGGCAGGAGATTCCGGGAGCCGGCCCCGGCGGCGGGACTCCTAGAGAGGGCATACATGCGCATCGTCATCTCATCGCCCCCAAAGATGGGGAATACGTGGCTCAAATGTCTGTTGAGCCAGGTCTACGATCTGGAATGAATCCTCGGCGAAGACTCGCCCGACACAAACATCGAACAGTTTTATCGGTTCGTCAGCGAAGGTCGCTTTCCCGACAACACCATCTTTCACCAGCACTGCAGGTACAAGCCTCAGCTCTGCGATATCATCGACCAGATTCCGGCGCATCTGGTCACCATCGTGCGCGATCCGTACGACGCCTTCGTCTCCATGTACCACTGGATCCAGACCCGCACTGACTTCGACCGAGAATTGGGTCGGGTCCGCAAGAAGCAACGGCCGCGCGATGTGATGATTGGGAAGTCTATCGATGACCCGGTCGTCCTGGACTTTCTTGCCGATGGCTTCGGCCAAACGATCAAACGTGCCGATGAGTGGGTCCACAGCGGCCGGGCCATCGTCGTCCGTTATGAGGATCTCCACCGCGAAACGGTTGAGGCGTTGACTCGCGTCACGAACCAGATCGAGCCGGTCGAAACCGCGCGCATCGAACGTGCGGTTGAAGCGTGTAGCGCCGCCAACATGCGCCAGAGGAGCAAGCGTATGTCGTCGGCATGTTCGCGCGGCGAAGGTCGGAGACTCGCGAGACAAGCTGGGGGAGTCACACCTGGCCATCTTCCGCGAGAAGTACGGCGAACTGCTTACGTCGCTCGGGTACGACGTTCGATAGCCTGGCGTGGCCATCTGATCAGCTCATGCCGGTCAGAGCCGTTGTTTCCGCCCGATCGAAATGACGAACGCAGTTGATATCGGTATTCTCGCCATTGTCGGTCTCTTTGCCGTGGGCGGAATGCGGCGCGGATTCCTGCTCGGAATTGTGGACCTCGTCGCCTTTGGTCTGTCACTGATTGTCGCCGCCCGGCTTGGGGAGGTCGGTCGCCGACCCGTTGATTGCCTGGGGCCTGCCGGCCGAGCTTGCCGCCGGCGCGGGCTTCATGATTGTTGCCGTGGTCAGCCTGGCGGTGATCGGACTGGCGGCCCGCGTACTACTGGCGCCCCTGGGCACTCTCGGTGCGAGCACGCCATTGGGCTGGGTCAATGGCGTGCTCGGCTTGCTTCCGGGCGCTATCCGCGGTCTCGCCATTGCCGCGCTCCTCGTGCTCGTCGTCTCGGCGCTGCCGCCAGAGTTGGGGCTGCGCGATCGACTTGCGGAATCGCGGCTCGCCGCGCCTATCGCCGAAACGGGGCGGAAGGCACTTGATGCTGGTCTGGTGTGGGCAGGGGTCGATGCGCGACCGCTTGACATGCTCTCCCTACCTCCAACTGTCGACTCCGTCGAGTTTCCCTTTCCCGGCACCACGGCGCTCGAATCTGGAAACGACCAGGGGGCCGAGCAAACGCTGCTCGAGTTGTTGAATCAGGAACGTGCCGATGCCGGACTTTCCCCGCTGCAACCCGACTCCACCCTGGCCGAGGTCGGTCGCGCCCACGGCCGTGAGATGGTCGCGCTTGGTTACTTTGGTCACGTCTCGCCGGCGACTGGGAGCGCAGCGGATCGGCTAGCCGCTGCGGGGTTGGTCTCTCCTCTATCCGGCGAAAACATTGCGCTGGCGGCGGGACCTGAGGTGGCTCACGAGCAACTGATGAACAGACCGGCGGATCGCGCGAATATCCTCAATCCCGGCTTCACCCGGGTCGGCATCGCCGCGCTCCGTAGCACCGACCACGAGCTCCTGGTGATTCAGGAGTTTGCCGGGCCGTGATCCTGGCTCGGCGATGACGATACCAGTTACAGTCCGTCAGACATCGTGGACAGCTTTGGCGATCGGTCAACGGGGAAGGACCTATCCTCGTGGAAGCATCATCAGTAGTCGTTGCTCATGACCCGGAGCGGATGCGGGTGATATTGCAGCAACACTTGCAAGCATCGGCGAGCGCGCCATTGCGGGTTCAGGAGTGCCGTATCGCCAACACGCGCCAGCGCGATGGCTCACGCGGCACTGTCCAGTACGAACTCCGCCTCGAGGATGCAACGACTGGACTCGCCTGGAACCAATTAGTAACCGGTATCACCTTCGGAGGTGTCCGGACCCGGCGTGCCTGGGATTCAATTCGCCGCTCGGCCGCGCTCGACGCCGAGCCAGAAGCGCGGAGCGCCTTGCCACCGTTTGCCTACGTGCCCGAGCTCGATCTGCTGCTTCAGGTGTTTCCACACGACTATCGCCTGCCAGGCCTCGTCCAATTGATAGCAGGACCACCGCCGGAACTCGTGTCGGCCCTCATAGACGAGTTTGGTCCAGGAGACTGGAGAACTGATGAGTTGGCAGGCCGAAACGGTTCAGTATCGCGTCGACATGAGGGCAATTTTGCGGTTGACTGTCGGAGCTGCGGATTCGTTCAACCGAGGGTCCTCCGAGCGCCAGTTCTATGCCAAGATCTATCGGGACGTCGATCAGGGACGACGCGCCCATCGCGCGCAATGCGAGATCCATGAGCAAGCTACTGCGGTCGGAAAGCACCTCGTCGTGGCGAAGCCGATCGTTTACTCGGATGGTCTCCGCACCCTCGTGACAGAAGCTATACCGGGCACGTCATTGTCCAAGATCATCGGGCGTGGCAATGGTTCGATCGGCGCGGTGCAATCCGCGGCGCGGGCCATTGCCGAATTTCACCAACTCGACGTCGTCGCGCCGCAACGATCTCATGCCGAAGACATGGCTCGACTTCGTGCAGCTCAGGGGGTCCTCGCGTCTGCTCGGCCCGAGCTAGCCGACGAGGTTAGCGTCATTGTGGAGGCCGTAGCCTTGGGCCTCGAGAGCGCTCCTATCCTCGCTTATCCATGGCGATCTCAAACCGGTTCACATCCTGATCGATGGCGATCGCGTCGGACTTATCGATTTCGATCTCTACGGCGCGGCCGATCCGATAGTCGACATCGCACATCTCATCGGGTTCCTGCGGAAGCCCCAGCAGCGCGCTCGGTCTCGCCGCGCGGAAACCGAAGACGTTGGTCAAGTATTCGTTGACGAATACTTCAGGCACGTCCCGGACTCCTGGCGTGCCCGGCTTCCACTGCATCACGCCATGACGAGCATTTATCGAGCGGTTGGTCTTTGCCAACGGCGGGGCGAAAATCATCAACATCATATCGAGGAAGTGTTGCGGGAGGGTCGTGCGTTCCTGGACCGAGTCGCTGACGGATCAGTCCCCTCCTACAAGCGCCGGCTCACGCGATCCGTCGCGCATTGAGCGTCGCGTGCCGGACGATCTTGAGCCAGTCAGTAGAATGCTGGTCGCGCGAGCGTGGAGGGGAACGAAGCGGCATGATTGGGTCGATAGACCGTGGTGCGAAGCGCGCAGTATGAGGGCTCGCGTCCACTTACACCAAGCGACTTCTCGTTCCACGGTTTTGGCGAGCTACGGCGTGATGAACTGCGCAAGATCATGCGGCTTGGTATCCGCAGCAATTCGCCCGCTGTGTCGGTCGTCGACCGAGCCATCTTCATCCCCAATGGGCCTGAGTCAAGCGACAAATCCCAAAAATTCGGTGGCGGCGTCATCACACCTGACGGGCAGCCCGTCGAAACCGCGCAGATACAGCGAAAAGGGGGCAAGCGCGTCGGTGGTCCGGTCGAAACGGTCATCGTCACACCAGCGAGTGAGCTGGACGAGGACATCATCTACGTTGGCATGCTTTTCAACCACTTTGGCCGCGTCCTGCTGGAATCACTGGCGCGCGTCTGGTATCTCAACGAAGTCGAACCGTCGGTCAAGGTTGTGTTCAATAACGCCAACTCCGCCCAAGCGGGCCACGCCTCGTGGGTGCCAAAGCTCCTGACGGCGTTCGGCATCCCGCCAGAGCGGATACTCTCTCTCCATGAACCGACCAGGTTACGACGCGCGGTCGTTCCCGAGCCATTGTTCAAACAGTTCTACTCGGCGCACGTCGACATGGCTCGCCCGTTCCGGGAGGTGGCCGAGCGTCTAGCCGCCGATGTATCGCTGTCGGAGCAACCGCTGTACCTCAGTCGTCGCCGTCTTACCAGCCGGCAACGGCCAATTGTCGGAGAGGCCGAGCTCGAAGAGCTGCTGCGGGAAAACGGATTCGCAATCGCCTATCCGGAGACACTGTCGATTGAGGACCAGATTCGCCTGATCAACAGTCACGCGACTATTTTCTCGAGCTTGGGGAGCGCCGCCCACAGCATTCTCTTTGCCTGCCACAATCCTAGACTGCACCTTTTGGCGAGCCAGGACGCCATTCCCTCAAATTTCTATCTCTGCTCGATGCTCGCTGACGCCCCGACGACGTTTGTCAACTGCTTGGGATCAGGCGGGCGCGTAAGTCCAAACGACGAGCGACTCAACCGGCGCGCCGCATCGGCCAAGAACTCGGAGGAGAAACACTCCGGGGATTCGAAAGCAGGACAGCAGTCCGTGCCGCAGCTCGTCGAGATGGATCGAATGATCGACTACCTCGAGCAGAATGGCTTCCTGAAAAAACACTCGCCAACTCCGACGGTTGGCCGGACCTCGGCCGTCGATTTGCGACGACGGTACGACGAGGCGTGGGTTTACGCGCGGCTTCGAAAAACTTCCTCGAAGCCCGGTTCGCTGCCGGCTGAACTTGCGAGCGAGGCAGCCACGCTGGCAGCGAAGTCTTGGCCGGTGTGTTTCATGCTGGCGCTCTATCACGCCCGCGCCAGAGACCGAGCCCGCGCGACTGCCCTGGCAACTCAGTTCGTGGCGCTCGTGGACGCTGAAACTGACGAAAGTCGACTGGCCTACTATCGTGGAGATGTCCTTGGGATGGCGAACCGCATCGCCCGCATGTGCGACCGGGAGACGGCCAAACGACTTAAGAGAATCCTCACCGGCCGCTTCCCAGGGGAAACGCCCGACGGAGACGAGGACGACCTTGATTGATCCGTGAGAGAGCTGGTCTAGACGGTCGTTTTCTTCCAATGCAGAGGCGAATTGCACCGCCCGGCCCGCACTTTGCTACAGTGCGGCGAGGATCACAGGTTTCTCATTGGGCCCTGCAGGCGCCCAACGTTTGACATCGTAGCGCCTGGAGAAGAGTGTGGACATCGTATTGCCCGTCGCAGGGTTCGGCACGCGCCTGCGCCCGCAGACCTGGACGAAACCCAAGCCACTGGTCAGCGTGGCCGGCAAGCCAATGCTAGAGCACGTGCTGGACCGGGTGCTCCCGCTGGATCCCGCCAAGGTGGTATTCATCACGGGGTTCCTTGGCGAGCAGATCGAGTCATGGGCCCGTGACAACCTCGACGTTCCCGTCGCGTTCGTGGAGCAGCCGGAGATGCGGGGCCAGACCGACGCCATCCTGCGCACCCGAGACCTGGTCAGTGGAGACGCGCTGATCCTCTTTCCAGACATGCTTTTCGAGGCCGATTTTTCGCCGCTACGAGACGTCGCGGCCGACGTCGTGATGTTCACGAAGGAGGTGGAGGACCCGTCCGCTCTGGGCATCGCCGTCGTCGAGAATGGCCGCATCGTCCGCCTGGTCGAGAAACCGCGGGAACCGATCTCCAACCTGGCCGTGATCGGGATCTACTACGTGCGGCACATGCCGGACCTCTACGCGGCGATCGAGGAGCAGATGCGGCGCGGTCTTTCGCTCAAGAACGAGTACTTCATCGCCGACGCGATCCAGCTGATGATCGGCGCCGGCGCCGAGGTGATTCCACTGCCGGTCACGGAGTGGGAGGACTGCGGCAACGCGGAGACCCTGCTTGGCACCAATCGCTTTCTGCTGCAACGACAAAACCAGGAAGTGGCCGCCCGGAGCGGGTCGGTGATCGTCCCACCGTCGTTCGTCGCCGACGATGCTGTCATCGAGCACTCCATAGTCGGGCCATTTGCCAGCATCGGTCCTGGCGTCACGGTTCGCGAGAGCATCGTCCGTGACTGCATCATCGAAGAACGCGCCACAATCAGCGACGCCCTCCTCGAAGGCTCGATTGTTGGACGCCGGGCCAGCATCAGCGGATTGGCTCGCGGCCTGAACGTCGGTGATGATGCGGTCGTGGGGGCATGAGCGCGGAAGCGCCCGCTGGTCGCTGGTTGGAGCTAGCCGTAACCTGCGACAGCGAAGCGGTCGAGCCCGTGTCCGAGCTTCTTGCCTCCCACGGTTTCAATCAGGGTGTCGCCATCGAGGAGGCCTTCACCCAGGACCTGGACGGTGACAATTTTGCCGTCGATCCTACCCGGCCGGTCGTCGTCCGAACGTTCCTCAACGCGGCCGACGTCGCGCCGGAGATGATCGAGGAAATTCGACGAGCGCTCTGGCACCTCGGCCGGCTCCGCTCGATCAGCGATCTGCGCGTCACGGAACGGCAGGAAGAAGACTGGGCCAACGCCTGGAAAGCCCACTACAGCGTCCATCGCGTCGGACGCCGCGTGCTGGTAAAGGCGCCCTGGCATGAATACCAGCCGGCTCTTGACGAGATCGTCGTCGAGCTCGATCCCGGCATGGCGTTCGGTACAGGTCTCCATCCGTCGACGCAGCTGGCCATGATCGGGGTCGAAGACGAGATCGAGCCAGGAGACCGGGTCCTGGACGTCGGCACCGGCTCCGGCGTGCTGGCCACCGCGGCTGCCCTGCTCGGTGCGAGCGCGGTCGATGGCGTCGACATCGAACCGGTCGCCGTCCGCTCCGCACGAGAGAACGCGGATCGCAACGGCGTCGGAAGCGTAGTCCGCATCGAGCAGGGCAGCGTGGGCGAAGGGCAGCCGTTTCAAGGGGAATACGACCTGGTAGTCGCCAATATCATCGCCCGCGTCCTGATCGAGCTGGCGTCCAGCCTCGCCAGGGTAGTCCGCCCGGGAGGAACGCTGATCCTCGGCGGCATCATCGATAGCAAGGAGGCCGCGGTTCACGACGCGTTCAACGACGTCGGTCTCTCGCTCATACGGCGCGAAACGTGTGAGGACTGGGTTTCACTGGTGTTGCGTAGACCCGCGTAGGAACCGAGCCTCACAAGATCGGCCCCTATACTGCCGGAATGATCGCGTCCGACCCCGAGGCCCTATGTCCGAGACGTTTGAAAGTCAGGTGAATCGGCTGGGCGGGTCCGCCTTGCCCGAGACCCCGCATGAGCTGCCATTCGACCGCGGGGTCATTGACGCGCTTGTCGATCGGGTTCGCGCCGGAGAGCGCGTGAACCTGCTCGAGTCCGTACTCGATGCGCTCGATTGGTCGTCATTCGTGACGATCGAGGGCGAGCCGCTCGACCCCGTCGCTCGTGACGAGCTGCGTCACTATTATCGCCAGAAGTGGGTAGACGTCGGACCGCTCTACCTGGCCGAGCTGCTCTCTACCGAGTTCATGACCGAGCAGCGCGCCCGCGGCGATGTCCAATTTTCGGAACGGCTCATGCAGCTTGGCCAGACCGAGCCCGACCTCTGGCACGAAATTCGCCAGTTCTTCCGGCGCAAGGAAATGGTTACCGCTTTGCTGGCGGCAGCCCACGAGCCATCTGTCAAGGCGAACGCGGCGTCCGACGAGGATGACGAGGAGGATCTGTGGGAATGAAGCCGATCTGTGTGGTCGGTGGCGGCGGATATGTCGGTCTTGGCTACGCGGTCGCCCTTGCCGAGCTCGGGCATCAGGTCGTCGGGTTAGATATCGACGCGACCCGTGTCGAGCGCCTCAATCGTGGCGACAGCCCGATCTACGAGATGGGTCTTCCGGAGATGCTCCGTCGCAATCTCGATGAAGGACGTCTCCGCTTCACGACCGACTATGCTGACGGCGTACCCGGCAGCCGCATGGTCTTTCTCTGCACCGGGACGCCTTCACTTTCCGACGGCGAGGCCGATCTGCGTCAAGTACGGGCCGCGGCGGCGTCGATTGGAGCGCATCTCCAGCCGGCAACCTCGACCATCATTGTCAACAAGAGCACCATGCCGGTCGGTACCGCGGAACTGGTCGCCGGCATCGTGGCCGAGCACGCGCCGCGAGATGCCGCATTTGCGGTGATAAGCAATCCCGAGTTTCTGCGCGAAGGCCGGGTGCTGCACGACATCCTTCACCCCGACCGCGTCGTGCTCGGAGGTGACGATGTCGACGCGCTGGCAGAAGTCGCCGCGCTCTACGAACCACTCGGCGCTCCCATCCTGCAGACCGATCACCGCTCGGCAGAGTTGATCAAATACGCGGCGAACGCGTTCCTGGCGACCAAGATCTCGTTTATCAACGACATTGCTCGCCTCTGCGAGCGATTGGGCGCCGATGTCACGGTGGTGGCCGCGGGGATCGGTGCCGATGAGCGGATTGGGCCGCGTTTTCTTCATGCCGGGATCGGTTTCGGCGGCTCATGCTTCCCCAAGGATGTCGGGGCGTTGACCCGCATGGCCGAGGGGGCCGGGCTTCACCCCGGGCTGCTCCGGTCGGTCCTGGAGATCAATCGCGAGGCCCAGCGCCGGTTCGTCACCCGCGCCGATGAGCTGCTCGGAGGCCTCGATGGCCGGGAGATAGCCGTCTGGGGTTTGTCGTTCAAGGAAGGCACGGACGACCTGCGGGACTCGCCGGCCGTTCAGGTTGTCGAGATGCTGGTGGAACGGGGAGCCGCGGTGCGTGCCCACGATCCAGCGGCGCTTGCCAATGCGGCGGCCCGGCTGCCAGGCATTGTGCTCTGCGATGATCTCTATGAAGCCGCGGTGGGCGCCGACGCGGTCGCGCTCTGCACTCCCTGGCCCGAGTACGCCTCGGTCGACTTCAACCGGCTGAAGCGAGTCATGCGCGGTGATCTGGTACTCGACGGCAGAAATATGCTTGATTCGGTCCGGGTCGAAGCGGCGGGACTTCGCTATGTCGGGATCGGACGTGGCAACCGTCACACGGCCGCTGCGGACGCCGCTCATGGGGTGCCCGTTCCGGCGTCGTAGGCGCAATCGCGCGCCATGCGCCGCCATTCATCCCGACTACGCGGCGGCGGCCCCTTGGCGAGTTTCGGCCCCTTCCAGCGCAAGTGCCGCGACATTGGCCATCGCCTGCGCGAGATCGAGCTCTCCCTCGTCGAGGCGGAACGGCTCTCCGTTCCTGTCGGCCACGATCGCCCCAGCGAATCGGTCTCCAATCCGGATCGGCGCAATAAGCAGCGAGTTGACGTTGATCGTCTCCGTCCCGGAACCCGCCCGTGCGCTGAGGTCTTCGACTACCGCTTTGGGCGGGCGCGACACATCGCGCGCCAGTGGCGAGTCTTCGACCGGAACTTCGTCCGGCAAATTGGTCAACGGCGGGCCGTACGTGCCAACCCGAGTGGTTCTTCCGCTCGAGTCGTCGATGACCCGGATGGCAACTCGCCGCATGCCGAGCGCACCGGCCAGCCGCTCCGCGAGGAGACCAAAGAACTCTTCCTGAGGCGTCCTGGCAGCCGCGGCGTAGATCGTTTCGGATAGTGATGCCAGCCGGCTCGCGAGCTCGACGCGCTCGGCGGAGGCGAGATCGAGCAGAGCTGGCGTCGCCTCCGGATTCGGTTCCCGCCGCCGGTATTTGCGGGGGGCGCGTTCCCGCATAGGCCGCCAGTCACGCAGGTCTTCCGACGTGATCAGCGCCATTCGCCCCAGGCGCGTGGCCGGCAGCTTGCCACGTCGCACGGCACGCGACACCGTGTGATAGGAGACTCCTTTGAGCCGTGCTGCCTCGGCCATCGTGTATACGTCGCCGGTGCCAGTCACTTCATTCACCCGAGACTCCTTTTCTGAGGTTGCTTGCCGCCTGAGCCTAGCTCTCGAAAACCTGTGGGGTGCGCCCGGAAATGGAGACTACGTTGCATGGCGCAAACACATGGTACACCTGCTAGCTGAATTCCACACTTCCGAGTCATCGTGTGCTTGCTTCATGAAAGACCGAAATCGCGGAATGGTGTTGGCCATTCGGACTGGGACGGTCTTTTGACCGTTGCATCGTCATCGCGAGCCCCAAAATCCTTGCCTCTCTTCGGCAGTCAGCTCCCTGCGGGCGACTGCTATTGCGGTTTGACCGCAATTCGCGTGCCGACTAGGATGCGCCCGGTCGTGCCTGTCGCGGTGTCGAGGAGGCAAGATGCCGAAATTTGCGGCAAACCTGTCAATGCTCTTCACGGAACATCCATTTCTGGAACGCTTTGCACGCGCCAAGGCGGCCGGTTTTCAGGCTGTCGAGTTCTTGTTCCCTTACGAGTACGAAAGTAATGCCATCTCCCGCGAGCTGCGGCGCAACGAGCTGGAGCAAGTGCTGTTCAATCTTCCCGCGGGGGATTTCACGGCCGGCGATCGCGGCATGGCTAACGATCCCGACCGGGTCGAGGAATTCCGCGCCGGAGTCGAAGAGGGATTACGCATTGCGGCGGAGCTCGGCTGTGGCCGGCTGAACTGCCTGGCGGGGCTGCGCCTGGCCGACGTGCCGGAGGAGACGCAGACGGAGACCCTCATCGAGAACCTGCGCTATGCGGCCGACGCCGCCGCAAGGGTCGGGGTCCTGCAGGTCATCGAGCCGCTCAACGCGTTCGACGCTCCCGGCTACTTTGTGCCGACACCGGAGTTGGGGTTTGCCATCGTCGAACGAGCCAGGCATCCCAATCTCTTGCTGCAATACGACGTTTACCACGCGCAGCGCATGAGCGGGAATCTGGCGGCCACGATCGCCGCCCGGATTGACCTGATCGGTCACGTGCAGATCGCCGACAGTCCCGCCCGCAACGAGCCCGGGACGGGGGAGATCAACTATCCCTTTGTGCTGCAAGCGCTGGACGATGCCGGATACGATGGCTGGGTGAGTCTCGAATACCGGCCGCGGCAGACCACCGAGTCGTCCCTGAAGTGGTTGACTGACATGGGGTACTGGGCACCAGAACACGGATAACGGGAGAGCTTGCATGGCGGATTTCGAAGGCGCACCGATCGGGTTCATCGGGCTTGGCATCATGGGTAAGCCTATGGCCAGAAATCTGGCCAAGGCGGGGTACGATCTGGTCGTCTACAACCGCAGCCGGGACGACGTCGACGCACTGCTCGCCGAGGGCGACAAGTTCCAGGCGGCGGGAAACCCGCGCGAAGTGGCGGAGCGAACCAGAGCGGTCATCACCATGCTTCCCGATTCACCCGATGTCCGCGACGTCGTCTTTGGCGAGAACGGCGTCCTGTCAGCCGTCGACACGGGGCATTTGCTCGTCGACATGAGCACGATCGCCCCCGCGACTTCGGTCGAGGTCGATGCCGCGCTGCGGGAGCGCGGCGCGCGTGCGCTCGACGCTCCCGTAAGCGGCGGTGACAAGGGCGCCATCGCCGGCACGCTCAGCATCATGGTCGGCGGCGACGCCGAAGACTTCCAACGGGCGATGCCTCTCTTCGAGGCGATGGGCAAGACCATCGTCCATGTCGGCGGGGCGGGTGCCGGTCAAATCGTGAAGGCCTGCAACCAGGTCGTCGTCGCCATCAATTACGCGGCCGTCAGCGAGGCGCTGGTGCTTGGCGCGAAGGCCGGCGTCGATCCGGACAAGATCGTGCAGGTCCTCTCCGGCGGACTGGCCGCCAGCCGGGTGCTCGAGCTGAAGGGTCCGTCCATGGTTGCTCATCAATTCGAACCCGGATTCCGTGTCGATCTGCACCGCAAGGATCTCGGCATAGCGCGTTCCACCGCTGTTGAGAACTCGGCTCCTCTTCCGGTGACCGCCGTCGTCAGCCAGCTCTTCGAAGCGGCCGCGGCGGCCGGCAATGGCGACCGTGATCACAGCGCGCTGGTGACGGTCTACGAGGAGCTTGCTCGGTTCACGATCGGCGACGTGGGTTAGCGTGGAGACTTCGATGACCACTCTCAGCGCCCAACGGCCGGGCGCACCGCTCATGGACAACGCCTCGCGCGCCTACGATGCGCTCCTCGTGCTCTCGTTCGGAGGCCCGGAGGGCATGGACGACGTCATGCCATTTCTGGAAAACGTCACCCGCGGTCGCAATATTCCGCGGGAACGGCTCGAGGAAGTCGCCGCGCACTACGCCCATTTTGGCGGCATCAGTCCGATCAACGCCCAGAACCGGGCGTTGATTGCCGCGCTCGAACGGGAGCTGGCCGAACACGGCATCGACCTGCCGATCTACTTCGGGAACCGCAACTGGCATCCCTTGTTGCAAGACACCATCGAGGTGATGCGAGCTGAAGGAGTGAAAAACTCACTCCTCTTCGTCACATCGGCGTACAGCTCGTATTCCAGCTGCCGGCAATACCGCGAGGATGTCATGCGAGCCCTGGACGCCATCGGCGAGCAGGATATGCGCTTTGACAAGATCCGCGTGTTCTACAACCACCCGGGATTCGTGGAACCGATGGCGCGGCGAGTCCGCGAGGCTCTCGAGTCACTGCCGCAAGATCGGCGGGACGCGGCCGAGGTCGTCTTTACCGCGCATAGCATCCCGGTCTCGATGGCCAGGACCAGCGCCTACGAGCGTCAGCTGCGCGAGGTCAGCCGGCTCGTGGCCGGACTCGCCGGCGCCGCGCGCTACCGGCTGGCATGGCAGAGCCGCAGCGGACCACCGCACGTCCCGTGGCTCGAGCCCGATGTTCTCGACGAGCTGGATCGCTTGCATGCGTCGGGCGCGGAAGACGTCATCGTGGTCCCGATCGGGTTCATCTCTGACCATCTCGAAGTGCTCTTCGATCTCGACGTCGAGGCGCAAGACCGAGCCCACGAGCTCGGCATGAACATGGTTCGCGTCCCTACGGTCGGAACCGACCCGGTCTTCGTCGCCATGATCCGGGAGTTGATCGAGGAGCGCCTTCGAGAAAATCCGGAGCGGCGCTTCCTCGGCGAGCTCGGCGCCAGTCACGATCTCTGCGCCCTTAATTGCTGCCAGCTCGGCGAGCGCCGGCCCGTCCCTCGGGCCGCGCCGGAGCGGGCCACCGCCTGAACGGAATCTCGCCGCTTCATCGTTCGTTTGGAAAGGGCCGTATGGAGAGTTCGCTTCCCGTCACCCAGGCCGACGCCGTCGTCATCGGGGCTGGAGCCTTCGGGCTCAGCGCCGGGTATCAGCTTGCCGCTCACGGCGCGGGCCGGGTCGTGGTGCTTGATCGGTTCGCCCCCGGCTCGCAGACGTCGCCGCGCGCCGCCGGTCTCTACAAGTTGATTCAGGCCGACGAGACGCTCACCCGCCTGGCGCAATCGAGCATCGAAGTCATTCGCGGATTCAGCGAGGCCACCGGGGTCCCACTCTCCTACGTGCAGTCGGGAAGCGTTCTGGCCGCGCGCACGGCTGAGCACGCGGCGCTGGTCGATGAGGAAGCTGAGGCGGCAGCGGGTTGGGGCGTCGAGCTGGAAAAGATCGATGCGGACGGTGTGCGCCGCATCGCGCCCTACCTCACTGGACGCGGCATCCGCACCGCCTACTACGTGCCCGGCGACATCTACATCGAGGAGCCTCGTTCCCTGCTCGACGCCTACATGGCCGCGATCGCGCAACTCGGCTCGCTCGTCGTGGGCGAAGCACCCGTGACCGGCATCCTTGTCAACAATGGCGAGATCACGGGCGTATCCACACCCCGCGGCGACATCGCGACCCCATTGGTGATCGACGCGGCGGGAGCCTGGGCGCGAGGGGTCGGCGCATTGGCAGGGGTTGAGGTGGCGGTGGCACCGGTGCGGCACCAACTCCTCATCACCCGGGCGATCGCCGGGATGTCCCCACGGGAGCCGATCGCGCGCATCGTCGATGCCTCCGCCTATCTGCGACCGGCGCGCGGCGGGCTGATGATGGGCGGCATGGAGAGTGACCCGATTTCAATCGACCCACGGCACGATCCAGACTTCAGCATGCCCGATACGCCGCTCGACATGCGTGTGCTCGACGAATTCACGGCGGCGCTCGGGCCACTCGTACCCGCGCTCGGCGATACGCCGGTAGCCGAGCACCGTGGTGGTCTCTTCACGATGACGCCTGACGCCCGCTTTCTGGCCGGTCCCGTGTCCCAGGTGCGCGGGCTCTGGACGGCGACCGGGTGCAACGGCAGCGGCTTTTCGATCTCGGCCGGAATCGGGCGTGCGCTGGCGGAATGGATCGTCGGCGGAGAGCCGGCGATTGACCTGTCGAGCCTCGACCCCGGACGTTTTGGTCCCGGCCCCCTCGATGACGAGCAACTGACGTCAGCCGGACTCTGGCAGTACGCGAACTACTACACACCGCGACTCGCGGTCTAAGTGGACGCCGTCGCAAAAAGACGGTGTCATTCCGAGCCCGCAGGCGAGGAATCTCGGTGCGCGGGAGCTAACGGGACAATCGACGAGATTCCTCCGTCTGAATGACACCCTTCTCTGTGTCGCAGCACTCCGGTTGACACGCCTGGCCTGCCCCGGTGCTGCTTGCCGCGAGCGGTTCCCTGGGTTCACCACCTAACCGTGGCCCGATGCGGCGGCTGAAAGAGCCAAGAGGCCAAAGATGGCAAACATGGCAAAGGCTGCAAAGGCTGCAAAGGCTGCAAAGAATACGGGACTCAGAATCTCGGCCATCTTCTCGGTCCACGAGCACGACCGGTCTCGGATCGGGGCGTTGTCGGGTATCTTGTGGGTCGTCACGGGTCTGACTTCGAGCAGACCTTCAGGGCGAGGAGTACTGGCCGCGACGGCGGCGTGCAATGGGAGTTAGCAGATGACTTCGGAGCGTTTCCTGATCACGGGAGCGCTGGGCTGCATCGGATCGTGGGCCGCCAAGCGGCTGGTCGACGAAGGCGTCCCGGTGACGACATACGATCTTCCGGGTGAGCCGCACCGAATGCGCATCATCATGGATGACGCCAGCATCGCAAAAGTGAATTTCGTGCACGGAGATATCACCGACGAGGTTCGCTTCGAGGAAGTCGTCCGCGAGCACGGCATCACCCACATCCTGCACCTGGCCGCCCTACAGGTGCCATTCGTGCGGGCGAACCCCGTGCTCGGGGCCCGGGTCAACGTGGTGGGGACCGCGATCGTTTTCGAGACCGCGCGCAAGCTGGTCGACCAGATCCAGGGACTCACCTACGCCTCGTCCATCGCCGTCTATGGATCGGCCAACCTCTACCCCCCGGGACCACTTGCCGACGACGCGCCGCTGATCCCGGTCACCCTCTATGGAGTCACCAAGGAGGCCAACGAGGGCTGGGCGGCTATCTACTGGCAAGACTACGCGGTGCCGAGCGTGGGGCTGCGCCCATTCTTCGTCTACGGACCGGGTCGCGACCAGGGCGTGAGCTCGACGCCGACGAAGGCGATGGCGGCTGCCGCTGTGGGAAGGCCCTACACCATCTCCTTTGGTGGCACCGACACCTACCAGCACGCCGACGACGTCGCCCGCGTCTTCATCCAGGCCGCACGTACGATGCCGGCCGGAGCGCCGGTTTACAACCTCGGTGGCACGGTAGCGTCGGTGGCCGAGGTGGTCGCCGCTATCGAACGGGCGGCTCCGGAGAGCGCCGGCACGATCACCTATACCCCTGAGTCGTTGTTCACGCCCGACGGTGTGGAAGGCAAGGCGGTTGAGGAGCTCCTGGGACCAATCGCCTGGCGACCGCTCGACCAGGGCGTTCGAGATACGATCGAATCGTTCCGCACCGCCGCCAGCGCCGGCCGGTTCGACGCCGAGCGGGCCATTGCCTGAGCGCGGCGGTGACGGAGGGTCGGCATGAGGCCGCGGAACATCTTCGCCGCGAGCCGCTTCGTCATCGTGTTCGCGGTGCTCGGGTCGTTCGTCGGTTCGGCAATCTTGCTGGTGATCGCGACCGCCTCCCTCTTCAACATTGCCTGGAACCAGATCGTCAACTTCCATCCCGCCAATCTGACCGGAAGCCGCATCGACCGTCTCGCCGTCGAATTGATCGAGATCACCGATGTCATCCTGTTGGGAACGGTGCTCTACATCGTGGCGCTGGGGCTATACCAACTATTCATTGACCAGAACCTGCCCTTGCCGCGTTGGCTCAAAGTGAACGACCTTACTGACCTGAAACGAGACCTGATCGGGGTCGTGGTCGTGTTGCTCGGCGTCAGCTTCCTGGGCGAAGTCGTGAACTGGGAGGGGGAAAGCGACCTGCTCCCGCTCGGCGCCGCAATCGCGTTAGTCATCGCGGCACTCGGCTTCATCCTCTGGCTCACGCCCGCAAAGCACGATGTCGACGACACACGCGACGCGTGAGCTCGCTCGGCCCTGACGAGTTGCCACGACCCGCATCCGAGCTGTTCTGCCCCCGCATCAACCAGATGAGAGTTGGTACTCGCTTTCACTGCCTCTAGAGGCAAGCAGCTCGTCCCGCAACGTCTCATAGCCCTCACGTCCCATGAGCGCGTAGGTGGCGTTCTTGCCGGCCTCGACGCCCGGTTGACCAAACGGGTTGATGTTCAGCAGCGCGCCGCCCATCACCGTTTGCAGCTCATACAGGTAGAACAGCTCGCCCAGGACGGCGGCATCAACGGTCGGCACCGCGATCGTGAAGTTCGGGCGCTGCGCCTGGGTGAGAGCCCACGCCGTCGCCAGCTGCTCCCGCTGCAGGAGCTGACCGAGCTCCGCGCCCTGAAGGTAATCCAGCTCGGGAATCCCATCCGGTACATCTTCGACCGTCACACCGGCGCGGTATTCATCGACAGCGATGAGGCTGATGAGCTTGTCGTTTGGACCCTCGGTGTAGAGCTGGATCTGCGAATGCTGGTCGATGGCGCCCAGAGCTTTGATCGGCGTCTGGCCGGTGAAGACCACCTCGTTGTGCAGTGAGAGCCGTTTGCCGAGACTCTCCGCCCAGAGCTGACGGAACCAGTCCGACATCCCGAACAGCGCGTCCGCGTACGGCATTGTCACCAGGATCGACTTGTCGAGACGGGTATCGGCGAGGATACAGAGTGCCGCCAGCAGGTAGGCAGGGTTTTCCCGAACGTCTCCGGTCGCGGTGCGCGCCCGCATGGCTCGCGCACCCGCGAGCAGACCGTCCACGTCACAGCCGCAGATCGCCGCCGGCAACATGCCAACAGCGCTGAGAACCGTCATCCTGCCGTCGACCCCAGGCGGCACTGGAAACGTGCGATAGCCTTCCTGGTCCGCAAGCGCGCGCAGGAGTCCCTCTTCTGGATCAGTGGTCGCCACGATCTGTTGCCGCGCTCGTTCAGGACCGACGGCCGCCTCCAGCGCTTGCCGCGCCGCGAGAAAATTCGCCATTGTCTCCGCGGTTTGCCCCGACTTCGTCACGACGTTGACGAGGGTGCTCGCCAGATCGACGGTCTCCAGGGTCGCGGCGACCTTCTCCGGATCGGGATTGTCGAGAACAAAGAACCGCGGTCCGCCCCGCGCCTCGGACGGCAGCAGGTTACGAAATGGGTGGGCCAGGGCCTGGACCGTCGCGATCGCTCCGAGTGATGAACCGCCGATACCGACCAGGATGAAATCCCGGTACTGGGCTCGAGCCTCGGCGGCGAAGGTATTGATCTCCCTGGCCAGCGCCGTGTCGGAGGGGAGGTCCATCCAGCGCTGCCCGCCGGCTGAGTGCTCCGCGCTGAGGCGCGCATGGTGCTCGGCGACGACCGGTGCCATCTCATCGAGCATGGCATCGGTCACGCCGTGCTCTGGACCGACGGCGCCCGCCATGGCATTGCGATAGTCAATCGTGAGGCGAGACGCCTCCGTGTCATGATGATCGTTCACGGTTACTCCTCGTCACTCGCCGGCGATTCATCTCCCTTGGCAGCAACGCGATGCAGGTTGGCTAGCGCCTCCAGCATTACCGGGCGTACCGGTGGTCTCGCCGTTATCCCGGCCACGCGATCGATGGGCACACCCGTCGCCTGGGCCACCATAGCCGCGATCACCGGCACGCAGAAGATGCCCTGGCAGGTACCCATGCCGGCCCGGGTGCGACGCTTGACGTCATCGACCGTCTGCGCCCCCGCGGTGATCGCGGCGACGATCTCCTCGAGCAGGATTTCCTCACAACGGCAGGTGAATGCGGCTCCCGCATCGAGCATCTCACTCTCGTCTCGATCAGTATCTGGCATGGCGACTCAGCTCACTCGTACGGCTGCACCGTGACAGCGCCCAGCGCCGTCCGTCTCTCGAGCCGCCACGCCAACTCCGGTCCACCGTCGGCTCGAACCGCCGCGACGTCCTCTTCGCTGGCTAGACCAAGGGAGGCCGCCGCCGCGATTCCGGCGAGGCGACCTTCGGCAATCATGGCGGCGACGCTTCCCACGCCCGCGGCATCACCGGCGACGAAGATCCCGCGAACAGGACTTAGCAACGCGTTGTCGATCACTGGTATCAGCCCCCCCAGCTCCGCGGAGAATGCGAGCGGCGTGCCGGCCATGGTTGCCAGGGTCGCGTCGGCCTGCCGGCCGACGGCGATAGCGATGACGTCGACGGCGTAGTGATCGTCTCCGACGGTCAAGCCTCGCACGCCATCGGCGTCCTCAGCGCGCAGGAACGGTGCGGGCGCAATTCCGCTCCAGACGACCTCGCCGCCGGCCAGCATGACGTCGACCGCCAGCTCCTCCGCGTCCGAGGCGCCACCGATGATCGCGAACCGCCGCCCCGGTCGCACCCGATGCACGTTCAGCAGAATCCGCAACCCTCGTGCACTGAACACCCCGGGGTAGGTGGCGCCAGCAAACGGGTACGGCAGATCGGTCGAACCGGTTGCCACGATCACGGCGTCAGCGACTTCGCGAGACGCGACACCCTCTTCGATCACGAGCAGGTCGAGACCAGCGAAGCAGCCGGCTACGGTTGCGCCGGTGCGAATCTGCACCCCGGCGGCGAGCGCATCGTCGATCAGGCGCTCGGCAAGCCGGTCCGGCCGTTCGGCATTCGACGTGGTCGCCTTCATCACCGGCTGCACGCGATAGCGCAGTTGCCCGCCAGGCTCCGCTCGCTCGTCGCACAGGGTCACAGAGGCGCCAGCGGCGGCCGCCTCGGCGGCGGCGGCCAGACCCGCCGGACCTGCGCCCACGATCACAATCGACGGTGTCATGGGCCCTGCTCAGCCGCCTCGGCTGTGGTCTCGCCGAGGCCGCGCTGGGTCCGCACATCGAGACCCGCTGAGATGGGTGTCAGGCAAGCCGGCACGTTCGGGATGCCATCGACGACAACCATGCAGTCGGTGCAGCGTCCGATCATGCAATACCCGCCCCGGGCGTCACCAAACCGGGGCATGGTGCGCAAGACGCGAAAGCCGGCGGCGAAGAGGGCGGCGGCGATCGGCTCTCCCTCTCGTCCCCCGACGGAGGCGCCATCAAAGGTGAATTGGATGCGTCGCCCATGCGGCAGATCGCCGAGGATCTGGTGGGCTGTAATCCGAGTCGCCCCCAGATCGTCTGATTCTCCGCGGTCCTTCAACGTCGGCTCCCGGAGCGATGCGTGCTTGTGCACGCGGCTGATCCAGCGGGATCATCTGTCTCCACCACAGTGCCGTCAATGAACCCGGCAACCAAGTCAGCCCGGCGGCCTTTGCTATAGTTCCCGCCGGTCAAGTGGAGTACGCCAATGCCGTGCCCACCGCATGCGAGCGGTGCGGTCACGCCTGACGCCGCCCGTTGGCCGCGACGATCGATTGCGGGAGGCACTAGTTGATGGTGAGCGCGAAGACAGTTGAACAGGTCGAAACACGGGAGCCGCGCATCAAGCGCCCCGGCTGAGGAAAATGGGCATCCGGGTGGCGCCGCGGCGATCGAGCAGTCCGCGCGCGATCACGTCTGGATCCACCAACTGCCCTGGGCCGAGTTCGAAAGCGACAAACTCCGCATCTTCGATCGCGGTGAAGGCGCTCGCCTCTACGACGTGCACGGCAGGGAGTATCTCGATGGCATCGCCGGTTTGTGGGTCGTCAACGCCGGGCATGGCCGCCGCGAGATCGCGCAGGCGTACGCCGACCAGGCTGCTCGCCTGGGCTACGCTTCGGCGATTACATACACCACCACACCGGCGGTCAAGCTAGCAGAAAAACTCGCCGAGCTGGCGCCGGGTGACCTCAGCCGGCTCTTCTTCGTCTCCGGTGGATCCGAGGCCGTCGAAACCGCGATCAAGATCGCCAAGCAGGTCCAGGCGATGCGCGGCTTCCCCAAGCGCTACAAGATCATCGCCCGCCGCCGCTCCTACCATGGCATGACCTACGGCGCGATGAGTGTCACGGCGACCCGCAACGAAACCTGGTTCGGTCCGTTCATGTACGGCGTCTTCCACGTGCCGCACCCGGATCGCTACCGGTCCGATTTCGGACTGGAGGGCGAAGAAGCCGACCTGATGGCGGCCCGCTACGTCGAGCAGGAAATCGTCAACCAAGGTGCGGAGACGGTTGCCGCAGTCATCGGCGAACCGATCTCGACCAACGCCGGCGTGCACGTGCCGTCGCCGAAGTACTGGCAGATGCTGCGCGAGATCTGCGACCGGCATGGCGTGCTTTTGATCGCCGACGAGGTCATCAACGGCTTCGGCCGCACCGGCACCATGTTCGCTACCGAGCAATTCGGGTTCGTGCCCGACATCATGACGATGGCGAAGGGACTCTCTTCAGGCTACGCGCCGGTCGCCGCCGCAATGGTCAGGGAATCGGTCTACGACGTCTTTAAGGAGAACAAGGAAGCGGCGATGGGCCACCTGCTCACGTTTGGTGGTCACCCCGCGGCCTGTGCCGCGGCACTGCAGAACCTCGTTATCTTCGAGCGCGAGGATCTGGTCGGGCAGAGTGCCAAGAAGGGCAAGTATCTCAAGTCCCGGCTCGAGGAGCTGCGCGCCCATCCCACGGTCGGCGACGTGCGCGGGCTCGGATTGATGTACGCCATCGATCTCGTGAAGAACAAGGAGACGCGAGAAAGTTGGGGCAAGACCGCTGCCTTCTCGGCGCGCGTCGGCGAGCTGGCCCTGCAGCGGGGCCTGGTGACTCGGGTCTGGGACGTCATGCACTTTGCGCCGCCGCTGGTCATGAGCGAGGCAGAGATCGACCGGATGGTCGAGATCGCGGACGAGAGTCTCACCATTGCCGAGCGGGAGTTCGCCGCCGAGATCACGGCCTGAACGTGGCCCTCACCCCACCCCCTCTCCCAGAGCGCTGGGAGAGGGGAGAAGCGTCAGTGCGTGCGCCGTCCGCGAGAGGGAAATCGTGCGTTCATCAGGATGACAGCGGCGGATCCATGCCCGTCAGCGGCCGTTTCGCGCATCGAAGCAGAAACGACAGAAAACCGGACGGTCGAGGCTCGGCTTGAACGGGAGACGGATGGGGCGCAGACAGCCGGAGCAGACCGCCGAGTAGAGGCGCTGGCTCGCATCCGATGGACCGACGGTGACCGGCCGCGCGCATCGCATGTCGCCGCTGCGCAACGCCTCGAGGATGCGGGCATTCCGCTCTTCTCGCCGCGCGATGCGGCACGCCGGGCACCGCGGTGAGACGGGCAGACCAGTTCCGCGCCTAGCAGCAACTTCACCCGGTGCGCGGTCGAACGGTTCGCCGCAGTCGACGCAGAGGGCACGGGTCTGCCCGGTGCCGGTATCGATGAGCTCAGGCTGCAACGTCGCCTCCCGGCTTGGCCGTTGGCTGCATGGCCGGGATAGTCTAGCCGCGCGCTTGGCCGTCAGTCCCGCGGCATCATGCCCGGATAATATTAGATTGAATCGATGCCACGCCGGTTGGAAACACGAGCCGGCGGGTCAGGACGCCATATCAACGAGAGAACAGGACGAAGCATGACCACCGGAAACGCCGTCGAAATCCCGACCGGCGAGGTCCCAACCCGGGACCAGATCGCCCTCGACGACACGTGGGACCTGAGCGGAATCTACCCTGAGGAGCGTGCCTGGGAAGGCGACGCGGATCGCATGTCCGCGTTGATCGAGGCCGTCGTCGACCACCGTGGCACGCTCGGCGAGTCAGCCGCCCGTCTACGCCAGGCACTCGACGACATCATGACCCTTCGCCAGACCCTGGAGCGGATTCGCGTCTACGCCTCACTGAGGCGTGACGAGAACCTCGCCAACAGCGAGGCACTGGCCCGCTACGAGCGGTCGGTGGCAATCGCGATCGAGGCAGGCGAAGCGCTCGCCTTCGTCGAGCCGGAGCTCCTCGGTTTGCCTCCCCAGCGATTGGACGACCTTCGCGCCGACCCGGTCCTCGCACCCTACCAGCACATGCTCGACGATCTGGCGCGCCGCCGGCCGCACGTGCGCTCCGCTGAGATCGAGCAGATTCTGGCCCAGGGCGCTGATGTGGCCCGCGCGCCATCGGACGCATTCACCGCACTCGACAATGCCGACCTGGCCTTTGGCCGCGTGCGCGATGAGACTGGCAACGAGATCGAGCTGACGAAGGCGCGACACGCGCTTCTGTTGCGCTCGAAAGACCGGGAGACGCGTCGCCTGGCCTCTGAGACCTTCACAAAAGCCTATCTCGATCACCGGCACACGCTGGCAGCGCTGCACGGCGCCTCGGTGCGTGGCGACGTCTTTCAGGCCCGCGTGCGAAACCACCCCTCGGCCCGGGAAGCGGCGCTGTTCTGGGACAACGTCCCAACCGCGGTCTACGACACCCTCATTAGTTCGATTCGGGCGGCGCAGCCGGTTCTGGCGCGGTATCTGGAGCTGCGCAGGCAGGTGCTTGGTCTCGACGAGCTCGCCTCGTATGACCTCGTGGTGCCGTTGTCCCCTGAACCGGAGCAACGACACGACTATCGCGATGGCGTGGAGCTGGTGCTCGACGGTCTCGGTCTCCTTGGCGAGGACTACGTCGACGATCTGCGAGCCGGCTTTGCCCGGCGCTGGGTCGACGTGCACGAGACGAAGGGGAAGCGCTCAGGGGCGTATTCGTCGGGCGCCTATGCCGCTCCGCCCGTCATCCTGATGAACTGGAACGGCACGATGAACGACGTGTTCACGCTCGCGCACGAGGCCGGCCATGCCATGCACAGCTTCTACGCCGACGCCAACCTCCCCTTCCACGAGGCCGGCTACCCGATATTCCTCGCCGAGATCGCCTCAACCGTCAACGAGGTGCTGCTCACCTGGAGTCTGCTCGAGCAGACCGCCGAGGACGACGCCCTGGGCCGGTTCGCGATCCTCGACCGGTTCGCGGAGACCTATTTCGGCACCGTGGTGCGGCAGACGATGTTCGCGGAGTACGAGCAACGCGTGCACGCGATGGCGGAGTCCGGCAAGCCCCTCACGGTCGACGTCCTGAACGAGATCTACGGCGAGCTCTTTGAGACCTACCTGCCGGGCGTCACCATCGACGACGGCGTGCGGGTGAACTGGGCGCGCATCCCGCACTTCTATCGCGCATTTTATGTCTATCAGTACGCAACGGGACTCTCCGCGGCAATCGCCATCGCCCGCGCCATTCGCGACGAAGGTGAGCCTGCCCGCGAGCGCTACCGCCGACTCCTGGCCTCCGGCGGTCGCGACTATCCGCTGGTGCTGCTCGCCGAAGCTGGCGTCGACCTGACCTCCCCTGCTCCGATCGAGGCAGGGCTCGCCGAGTTCGAGGCCATCGTCTCCGAGATGGAGCAGATCGTTGCCTCCGGGGCAGTTCAGCAGCCGGCCTCGGTCAATCAAACGACGGACGTCGCATGAAGCGCCTCACGCACCATGTGTCATTCCGACGGCGGAAGTCGGGAGTCGGGAGTCGGAAGTCGGGAGTGATAGGACGGACCTCCGACCTCCGACTCAACAGTCACCGCGACGAGTACGTCGAGATCCCTCGTTCCTCGGGATGACACCCGTGGCTGGATGCCGCGTTAGGTCAGGCTGGAAGATCCGGGGTAGACAGCAGCGGCCCCGAGCTCGGTTTCGATCGCGAGAAGCCGGTTGTACTTTGCAACCCGATCGACCCGCGATGGGGCGCCGGTCTTGATCTGGCCGGCGTTGGTCGCCACCGCGAGATCGGCGATGAAGGTATCGCCGGTTTCGCCGCTGCGATGCGAGATGACGGCATTCATGCCATTCCGTTGCGCCAGCGCGATGGCGTCCAGCGTTTCGGTGAGCGTCCCGATCTGGTTCGGTTTCACCAGAATCGCGTTCGCGGCCGTCTCCTCGGATGCCACGCGCCAGTCGCTCCGGGTTCGTGACGAACAAATCGTCTCCGACGAGCTGCACGTGGTCACCAATGCTTGATTGCAGCGCGCTCCAATTGGCCCAGTCGTCCTCCGCTAGCCCGTCCTCGACGGACGCGATCGGGAAACGCGCGGTCCAGTTCTCCCAGAACGCCACCATCTCTTGACCCGAAAGCGTTCGATCATCGCCATTGAGGACGTAATTCCCGGTCGCCGCATCGAAGAACTCCGTCGCGGCCGGGTCGAGAGCGATTACCAGGTCGCGCCCCGGCTCGTAGCCGGCCTTGGCGATCGCTTCGAGCACCGCATCGATGGCATTCTCGTTGGAGGGCAAGCTCGGACCGTAGCCCCCTTCGTCGCCGACTGTCGTCGCCGCTCCCCGCGCCTTGAGCACGGTCTTCAGCGCGTGGAAGACTTCGGCGCCCCATCGCACTCCTTCGGCGAATGACGGCGCGCCGACCGGCATCACCATGAACTCTTGCATGTCGACGTTCGATCCGGAGGCGTGTTTGCCGCCATTGAGAATGTTCATCATCGGCACGGGCAGCGTCCGCGCGTTCGGTCCTCCCAGATAGCGATAGAGCGGCAACCCCGCTGCCTCGGCCGCGGCCCTGGCGACGGCGAGGGAGACGCCGAGGATGGCGTTCGCGCCCAGCCGCCCCTTGTTCTCGCTGCCGTCGAGCTCACGCATCGCGCAATCGACTTCGATCTGATCGAACGCATCGAGCCCAACAACGGCTTCGGCGAGCGCTTCGTTGACGTTCCGGACCGCGATCTGGACGCCTTTGCCGCCATAGCGCGCGGGATCGTCGTCACGCAGCTCGACGGCCTCATGCGCGCCGGTCGACGCACCGGAGGGCACGCCGGCGAGGCCGCTCTCACCGCCGGCCAGCGTGACCTCGACCTCCAGCGTGGGGTTACCACGCGAATCGAGAATCTCCCTCCCTCGCACCGTTTCGATGGTGGAATACACCTGCCATTTCCCCTCTCTAAGCGACCGGCCAGCGAATTCTGGCAATTCGTTGTGCCTCGGCGTCGTGACGCGGGCGACGCACTGCAAGTTGCAGGCGTCGCCCCTACAGGCGCCTGGCACGTGGTAAGTCGAAGCGTGACTGACCATCCTCCTCGTCGCGTGGCGCCCTTTGCATCTATTGGCGACTTCAACTCAGCGCCGGAGTATAGGGCGCTGGTCGCGCACGTTTTGTTAGTCACCGCTCATCCCTTGGTATACTGGCCAACGACATCGAGAGAGATGGCGTTGACGGAGACGAGTACCCGCCGGCGCGCCAAACAGGGACGGCGGTCGAGACTGAGAACCGCCGGGTGGCGCGGCGGAGAAATTCCCTCCCGAGCCGGACGGTGAACGCGCCGAGCGCGCTGCGTAGTCGTCCCCAGGCCCATGGTTAGCGGGCAGATTCGAGCGCGCCGGTTCGCCGGCGAAGCAGGGTGGTACCGCGTGGAGACCCCTCGTCCCTGCCGAGGGGTTTTTTCATGCCCGGAATCGGGCGGCGTAGGACAGATCGCGGAATGACGGCGCAAGACACTATCGACGACATCCGAACCAGGGCAACGGCGCAACTCGACGCCGCCGCATCACTCGACGAGGTCGTCGCCTGGGAACGGGCATTTCTCGGTCCCAAGGGGGAGTTGACGCTCTTTCTGCGCGGTCTGGCCTCCCTGCCAGCCGATCAGCGGCCGATCGCCGGTCGCGGTGGCAACGCGCTCAAGAACGAGCTCACCGCCGCCTGGAACGCCCGGCATGCCGCGCTCGCGTCTGAGAATCTCGAGCAGCGTCTCGCCGCGGACGCCGTCGACGTGACCTTGCCCGGTCGTCCGCCAGTTCTCGGCGCTTCACATCCGGTCTCGCAGATGATCGACGAGCTGAGCGAGATCTTCGCCTTGCTCGGCTACCAGACCGTGTTCGGTCCCGAAGTCGAGACCGCACATTACAACTTCGATCTCTTGAACATTCCGAGCGACCACCCGGCGCGTGACGTCTGGGACACCATCCATGTCGATCTGCCGGGCGAGATCGTGCTCCGCACGCACACCTCACCCATGCAAGCGCGAGTCATGGAGCAGACGCAGCCACCCGTGCGCGTCGTCGTGCCCGGCCGGGTCTACCGCTACGAAGCGCAGGACGCATCACATGAATGGATGTTCCACCAACTGGAAGGGCTTGCGGTCGACCGGCAGATCACGATGGCCGACCTGAAAGGGACCCTGGCCGAGATGGCCCGTCAGCTCTTTGGTCCGGAGCGGCGCATCCGGTTCCGTTGCGACTTCTTTCCGTTCGTCGAGCCGGGCGTCGACTTCGCGGTGGACTGCGCCATCTGTGGTGGCGCCGGCTGCCGGGTCTGCAAGGGCAGCGGCTGGCTGGAGATGGGTGGCGCCGGCATGGTCCATCCCAATGTCCTGCGCGCGGTTGGCTATGACCCGGATGTCTACAGCGGCTTTGCCTTCGGACTCGGCATCGAGCGTCTGACGATGATGCGTTCCGGCGTCGACGACGTGCGCGCGTTTGCCGGCAACGATCTTCGCTTCCTCCGCCAGTTCGCCCGTGCCGCCTAGGTGTGAGACGGCAAGACGGCAAGACGGCTAGTTGGCAAGTGGAGACACGGTAGGTCTTGCTTGAGGACATGATCCAATGAAAGTTCCCTTGCGCTGGCTCTCTGAATACGTGGACACCGGTTTGACGGTCGAGGAGCTTGCCCACCGCCTGACCATGGCCGGCCTGGAAGCCGAGAAGATCTCGGTCATCGGCGATGCGTGGGACAAGATCTACGTCGGTCACGTCGAAGCGGTGGAACAGCACCCGGACGCGGACCGCCTGGTCCTGGCGACCGTCGATGCCGGGGAGCATCGACTTCAGGTCGTCACCGGAGCACCCAATATCGCTCAGGGGCAGACGGTGGCGCTCGCACTGGCCGGGGCGAGACTGATCGACGGTCATGCCGATGGACAGGTCTACCGCACGCTGAAGCCGAGCGCGATCCGCGGCATCCGCTCGGAAGGGATGGTCTGCTCCGAGAAAGAGCTGGGACTCTCCGACGAGCACGAGGGGATCATGGTCCTCGAAGCCGAGGCGCCGAAAGGGGCGCCGCTGGCGGAGTGGCTCGGCGACACGGTGATCGAGTTCGAGATCACCCCGAACCTGGTCCATAACTTCTCGATCCTGGGCATCGCCCGTGAAGCCGGGGCGCTGACGGACTGTCCGGTGACGACGCCTCCGACCTACGATCTCGCCGGTGCGCCATCCGGTCCGGCGGATCTGGTGACCGTCGCGGCGGCGGATCTTTGCGCTCGCTACGTAGCGGTCGTTATCGAAGGCATCGAGGTCGGCCCATCGCCGGCATGGCTGCAACGGCGCCTTCTGGCGGCCGGGGTGCGCCCGATCAACACGATCGTCGACGCCACGAACTACGTCATGCTCGAGTATGGCCAGCCGCTGCATGCCTTCGACGCCGACCGCCTTCAGGATGGGCGGATCGTTGTGCGGCGGGCGCGGCCGGGCGAGACGCTGGAGACGCTCGATCATCAAGTGCGGAAACTCGACCAGGAGATGCTCGTCATTGCCGATACGCAGCGCGCGGTCGGTCTCGCCGGGATCATGGGTGGGCTCGACAGCGAGGTGACCGACGAGACGCGACGCATCGTCCTGGAGTCGGCGAACTTCGACATGAAGTCCGTCCGCCGCACGGCGCGAGAGCTGAAGCTGCGGACCGATGCCTCGGCCCGTTTCGAGCGCGGTCTCGATCCGAATCTCGCGCGCGACGCCGCGGCGCGGGCGACCCGTCTCATTCTCGATCTCACGCCCGGGGCGACCGTGTCGGCCGTGGCCGACGTCTATCCGCAGCCACTGACGCCCTGGCCGCTATCGCTCCCGTTCGCGGAGATCGAGCGACTGCTTGGGGTCCGCTATGAGCCCGCCCAAGTGCTCGACGTGCTGCGGCGCCTCGGGTTTTCACCGGAGCTCGACGGCGAAGGAGACGCGGCAACTCTCCGCCTGGTCGTTCCGACCTGGCGCAGCGACGTCACGCTGCCGGCCGACGTCGTCGAGGAGGTGGCGCGCGTCATCGGGTACGAAACGCTGCCCGAGCGCCTGCCGATCGGGCAAACCCCTCCGGTGCAGCGCGATCCGGTCTACGCCCTGCAGCGAACCGTGCGCTCGGTGCTCACGGGCGCCGGAGGCTGGGAGACGGTCACCTATGTCGCCATCAGCGACGAGGACCTGCGTCGCCTTGACCCCGACGGCCGAGCAATCGGTCGGGGCCTATGCGGTCGATCTCTCGGCGCTGATCCGGTTGCGGAACCCACTTCAGGCGGACCGGGACGTGCTGCGGCCGACCCTGCTGCCAAGCCTCCTTGCCGTCGCCGCGGAAAACCTCAAGCACGAAGGCGGCGTGCGGCTCTTCGAGATGGCCCGTGTCTATCTTCCCTCCAGCGGCGAGCTGCCATGCGAGGCGAACGTATTGGGGATGGTGTTTGCCGGCCGGCGGGAGCCACTGGGGCGATTCAGTGCCGCGGACAACGGCGAGCTGGATTACTTCGATCTCAAAGGGACGCTCGAGGCGCTGATCGCGCGACTCGGCGTCGACGATAGCGAGTTCCGTCGCATCGAGTCCGCCGCACTCCATCCCGGCCGGGCGGCGGGGCTTTACGTGAACGGAGATCAGATCGGCATCCTCGGCGAGCTACGCCCCGACCGGGCTCAGTCGTTCGGGATCGAGGCGCCTCGGGTCGCCATCGCCGAGATCGATCTCGACGCGTTACGTGCGGCGGGGCATCCGATTCCGACTGCCGTCTCGGTGCCGCGGTTTCTCCCGGTCGAGCAAGACTTCGCCATCGTCGTTGCCGAAGAGATTGCAGCCGCCGAGGTCGAGACGGCGTTGCGCGCGGGGGCCGGGCCGCTGGCGACCGCGGTGACCCTGTTCGATATCTATCGCGGTCCCCAGATCGGGGAAAACCGCAAGAGCCTGGCCTATCGCGTAACCTTCACCGCTCCGGACCGCGCGCTGACCGACGCGGAGCTGAGCAAGGTCCGGGACCGCATTGCCCGGTCCCTGAAGAAGGTCGGCGGAGAGCTTCGCGCGTAGTAATCGAAGACCAAGGCATCCTGGATGACCATGCAGACCGCAACGACAACCACGCCGATGCCCCGCCTCATCCGCGATGTGGACGAAGCGAGACTCGAGCTGACCAGGCGACGCGGCTTCGAGGAGCCCGATCTCTCCCCACGCATGCGGGAGGGCATTCGCCGCGTGTTCGGGACTGATCTGAGCGCGGATGAGGTGGTCGACCGCATCCTCAACGACGTGCGCAACGAGGGGGATGCGGCGATCTTGCGCTACTCCGCCGCGTTCGACGGCGAGGCGTCAGATCAAATGGAGATCCCGCGTAGCGCATGGAAGACGGCGCTCTCCGGACTCGATCCGGCGCTGCAAGATGCACTTCACCTGGCCGCCGACCAGATCGCCACGTTTCACCGTAAGCAGCTGCGCACGTCATGGCTCGACTACAGCGACGAGGGTGCGCTAGGGCAGGTGGTCCGTCCGCTCGACCGCGTCGGCGTCTACACCCCGGGTGGGACGGCGGTCTATCCATCGTCGCTGCTGATGACCGCCGTGCCGGCGCGGGTCGCCGGTGTGCAGGAGATCATCGTCTGTACGCCGCGCGGCCCGAACGGCGAGATCTCGCCCCTGGTGCTGGCCGCCGCCGAAGTGGCAGGCGTCGATCGCGTCTTCTGCATTGGCGGGGTGCAGGCCATCGCCGCGATGGCCTTTGGCACGGAGACCGTACCTCACGTCGACAAGATCTACGGACCGGGCAACATCTTCGTCGTGCTCGCCAAGCGTCGCGTCTTCGGCATCGTCGACATCGACCAGCTTCCAGGTCCGACCGAGACGCTGTTGGTCGCCGATGAATCGGCCGACCCGGAGCTGGTCGCCGCCGATCTCCTCGCTCAGGCCGAGCACGACCCGATGGCCAGCGCCATCCTGATCACCAACAGCCCGATGCTCGCCCATGCGGTGCTCGAAGAGCTGCCTGTGCAACTCGCCTCGCTCGAGCGCGCGGACATCGCGGGGCAATCCCTGGCCGAGAACGGACTGGTCGTGCTGGTGCCGGACGTCGCCACAGCCATCGACCTCGCGAACTGCTACGCGCCGGAACATCTCTGCCTGCTCCTGCACGATCCCTGGTCGTGCGTACCGATGGTGCGACACGCGGGCGGAATTTTCGTCGGCGAGGACAGCCCGGAAGCGCTCGGCGACTACACCGCGGGGCCGAGCCACGTCATGCCGACGGGAGGTACGGCTCGCTTCTCGTCGCCGATCAATGTCGCCGAGTTCACGAAGGTGATCAGCGTCATCGCCGCCAACAACAGCGCGATTCGCCGCCTGGGACCAGCGACCTCGATGCTCGCCCGCGCCGAAGGCCTCACCGCTCATGCTCGCGCCATCGAGCGTCGCCTGGAGCGACTGGACCAGGAGTGAGCACGTGCCAAGAGCATGTCGGCAAGGCTGCCACGGATAGAGAGGCAAGCACGGGAACGGCACAAGCCGACAAAGAGGTCGGCGTGACTCCCCGCCGGTTGTAGTGGCTCGTTTCCTGGCGTCAAGCGGCCTGGGCTCGGCTGAAAACCCACCTATCCGCTACGGCAGGGTGTTCAGGCCGCAGGCGAGACTATTCGAATTACCTGTGCAGTTGGGGAGGTCAGGACTGGGCGTGCCACCCACCTCACAGCTGGGCGCTATGTTTCCGGTGATTTCAACGCGGCTGAATCCCGGGCCATTTGGTACTCGCTCAACCGTTCAGTCACCCAGACAAGCGAGGTCCCAAAGTGTCACACCAGATATCTACCAGGGTTTCGCGTGAGGCGTCCGCGAGGGTGCCGATCAGCACACGTCGGGCAGTGCTCAAGCTGGACGCGCGACATCGATGGTCAGCAGGTTCGTCGAGGCCGGCCAGTTGCCGTCGGGCGTGATGCGGCTGTAGCCGGTCACGTACGGCTTGACCAGCACCGAGTTGGATGCGGTGTGGACGAAGATGGCCGGCGCATCGGCGACGAGCATCTGCCCCGCTTCCTCGTAGAGCGCGATCCGCGCCTCCAGGTCGAGTTCGGCATCCGCGCGGTCGAGCAGCGCCTCGAGCTCCGGATTACAGTAGCCCTGGTTGAGCTCCGATCCACAGCGCCAGACCGCGAACCAGGTGCTGGGATCGGCGCTTGCCCACCAGGTTGATTCATGGAATTGCGGCCAGGTGGCCCAGTCGTCGTGATCGTCGTAGAGCCCGTCGTACTCCTCCTCCGGCAACGACACCAGGGTCAGCTCGACGCCGAGCACCTGGAGGTATTGCTCGGAGATCCACTGGCCGAAGCGCTCCTCGATGGGGCTCCCCTCGAACACATACCAGACGATCTCCGGCAGGTTCTCCGGGCTCCCGTAGGAGGAGGCCGCCAGGGCCTCCCGCGCCTTGGCCGGATCGAAGGCGAAGGCTTCGGTCTCGATCGCGCCGGGCGCGCCCGGGGCAATCCAGCTCAACGTCGGTGTGCACGCGCCGAGGGTAATCTGCCGGCAATACCCCTCACGGTCAAAGCCGTAGGCGAACGCCTCACGCACCTTCGGGTCCTGGAAAGGTTCGCGTTTGAGATTGAATGCCCAGTAGATCGTCCCGGGGATGGGGAGGCTGATGAGCTCCCGACTGAGAACGGGATCGGCCTCGATCATCGGCAACATCGGTTCCGGCATCCAGGTGATATCGAACTCACCCTGCTCGTAGCCGGTCATGTTGGCGGGATCCCCGTAGTCGACGAAACGAAAGTCGATCCCATCCAGCTTGGTGTGGCCACCCCAGTACCGGTCGTTGCGCGCGAAGGTCAGCTGCTGGTTGGGCTTCTCGGCTTCATAGGCGACAAGGCGGAAGGGGCCGTTGCCGATCCGGGTGGCCGGGTTGGACCACCACTCCGGTCCGCCCGCTTCGATCAGGTCCTGGCGCAAGGGATATGCGACCCAGGACGAGGCGAGCGACGGGAAGTACGGCGCCGGTCGCTCAAACTGGATCTCGAGGGTCCGGTCGTCGAGGGCATGCACGCCAAGCGCGACCGGCCTCGTCGCCGGCGCGGGGCTCGCGTCGCCCTGGGCGGTGCTCGCCGCGTCGCCGCCGGTGAAGAGCTCCTCGCACCCAACGATGTCGAAGAGTTGGATCGCGATCCGAGAATCAAGCTCCGGACTGCACATCCGATCGATGCCGAAGCGGAAGTGCTCGGCGGTAATCGGCACGCCGTCGCTGAAAACAAGCCCCTCGCGCAGGTGGAAGGTCAGCGTCTTCCCATCGGGGCTGAACTCCCACGACTCTGCAGCCCCGGGGACGACCTGCAGCTCCTCGTCGATGCGGGTGAGTCCCTCAAAATCGAACAGGTAAAACCCCTGGCCGTTGTCGCTGAGCTGGGGATCGAAGGGCTCCGGGAAGAAATCCCCCGCGTTGATGCGGAGGACTTTGGGCGTGCCACTATCCTGGGCCGCGGCCAGGCTGAGGCCAGGTAGCAGCGAGGTGAGCACGAGGAGAACGACAATGGGAGCAACAGTGATCCCACGACGCATGGTTAGCCCCTTCCCGGGTGATGACGCACTATTCCGACTGCAAGATCGTGTGGGGCGCAACATAACAGAACGGCGCCTCCAGGGCAATCCCTTGGAGGCGCCGCGATGCCTCCCTCCATCTGCGGGAGGCATCGCATAGTTGACGGTGTCGCGCATTCAACACGCGAGGCGGCGCGGCTTCACCCGATCTTATCGATCGTCATAAGCGAGGAGAGCGAGCCTGGCCACTCGGCCTCGCTGGCTGTCGGCGTGATGCCGGTCACATTTGGCTTGACCAGAGCTCGCCCGGCGGGATTGAAGAGGAACACTCCTGGCACGTCCTCGATGAGGATCTGCTGGGCCTGATGGTAGTAGCTGAGCCGCTCCTCGGGATCAATCGTGGTGTCGCCAAGCTGGGTGAGCCGATCGAACTCCTCATTGCAATAGCCGGCCGCCTGGGCAAAGGTTGCATCACAGGTCCAGAAGACGCTGAGCCAGTTCTGTGGGTCCGGGTAATCCTGGAACCAGCCGCCGTACATCAACAGTTGGGGATAGGTCGTGGCATCTTTGGTCAAGGAGAAGACTGTTGTGCCGTCAAGCGGCTTGAGTTCGAGGTCGATGCCCAGGATGTCGCGAAACTGCCCGGCTACCCATTCCGCCCGCTCGACCTCGGTTGGATCGTCGTTGATGTACGTGAGCTCGATCTTGGGGAGGTTCTCCGGACCGCCATAGGAGGAGTCGGCGAGTGCTTGCCTGGCTGCCGCGGGATCGAACGCAAACTGGTCAGTCTCGAGGGATCCTGGGACGCCAGGCGGGATCCACGAGAGCGTCGGCACACAGGTGCCGGACTGGATCTCGGTGCAGAAGGTTTCGCGGTCGAAGCCGTAGGCAAAGGCCTCGCGCACCTTCTCGTCCGTAAACGGCTCCTTGGTGAGTGACATCGCCAGATAGATGGTGCCCGCGACCGGATACTCGAGGAGTTCAGCCGAGAGCTTGGGGTCGTTCAAGATCTCGGGGAAAAGCGTTGCCCCGACCCCGACGATGTCGAGCTCATCGGCCCGATAGGCTTCCAGAGCAACGGCCGGGTCCGCGACGTAGACGTACTCGATGCCGTCGAGCTTGGGTCGTCCCTGCCAGTAGTTGTCGTTGGCGACGAAGGACCACTCTTGCTCCTCATCGATGCTCACGACTGTAAACGGTCCGTTGCCGATGTGGTTCTCCGCTGTGCGCCACCAGCTGTCCGGGTTGGCGGCGACGATTTCGGCCTTGACCGGATAGAAGACCCAGGTATAGGCAATCGTATGGAAATAGGGGGCGGGGTTGGTCAGATCAAGCTGGAGGGTCCGATCGTCCAGCGTGCGCACCCCGAGCGCGGAGCGAGCAGCTTCGTGCTCGTCTTCTGTGTACTCGCGGGCGTTGCCCTGCGCATCAGTAGCAAGCCCCGCGAACTCCGCACAGCCGACGATCTCAAAGAGGATGGCCTGGTACTCGCCAGCAGTCACCGGGTCGCAGGTGCGCTCCACCGCATAACGGAAGTTCTCGGCCGTTAGCGGAGAACGGTCGCTGTACGTGAGCCCTTCGCGCAAGTGGAACGTGATCTGGGTGGCGTCCTCGTTGTACTCCCAGGATTCGGCCGCCGCGGGCACGGTCTCCTGGTTGGTGTCGAGCCGCGTCAGGCCCTCATAGACCAGCGCCATGATGTCGATCTCGTTGGTGAATGAGCTCTTCTGGGGGTCGACAACATCCGGGTAGAAGGCATGCTGGACGCGCAGGACTTTATCGCCCTCCTGGGCCGCGGTGCCGGTGGTTAGCCGTGGGATAACAAGAGCGAGCAAGGCGACGAACAGAGCCAGATGGAACCAGCGAACAGACGTGCGTCTCATGCGACTCCTCCTCTGATGTATACCCGTTACTCCACCAGACGAGGGAGGATGAAAAGTGTCACAGCGACGTTGACGCCGGGATCACGGGTTCGCTGAGAACGATGGCCCCGGATGACGAAGATGATTGCTTTGGGACGTCAGAGTGCTATGAATTGACGAACGAACCCATGGAGGCGGTATGCACCCGCGAGATCCGCGTTCATCGATGCCGCCGCATGCGGACTGCCTATGGGCAGGGTGCACTCGCTGCGAATCTTTCATGTGCGAGCGAGTCAGTCAACCGTCGTCATGCGGGCCGCTCGACGTCGACGGTCATGAGGTTCATCCAGCCCGGCCAGTTCCCGTTCACGTAGGGCGTCGTGCGCGAGTAGCCGACCACGGACGGCTTGACCAGCACCGTGGAGTAGTCCGTGTGGACGAAGATCGCCGGTGCATCGGCCACGAGCATCCGCCCGGCCTCCTCGTAGAGCGCGACGCGCGTATCCGGATCGAGCTCCGCATCGGCGCGATCGAGCAGCGCGTCGAGCGCCGGATTGCAGTAGCCCTCGCCGCTATCGTACGTCGAATCGCAGCGCCAGAAGACGAACCAACTCCGTGGATCGGAACCGGCCCACCAGACCGACCAGTGCAACTGCGGCACGGTCGCCGGCTCGCCATAGAGAGCGTCCAAAGTCTCCCAGTCGATCGGGACGAGCTTCAGCTCCACGCCCAGCACCTGGCGGAACTGCTCGTAGTACCACTGCGCGTTGCGCAGGTCTGCCTCACTGCCCTCCTCGTAGTACCAGGTGATCTCCGGCAGGTGCTCCGGTCCACCGTATGACGATTTCGCCAGGGCCTGTCGCGCCTGATCCGGGTCGAAGGCGTAAGCGTCGGTCTCGATGGAACCGGGCGCACCCGATGGGATCATGCTCAGCGTCGGCGTACACAGATCATATCGCTTCCCGCAATAGTCCTCGCGGTCGAAGGCGTAGGCAAAGGCCTCCCGCACCTTCGGGTCCTGAAACGGCTCGCGCGTCTGATTGAAGTGGAAGAAGACCGTCCCCGCGATGGGCAGCGGGACCAGATCCCGGCTCAGCGCCGGGTCGGCCTCGAGCGCGGGGATCAACTGTGACCGCGGCCAGATGACATCGAGCTCGCCGCGGCGATAACCCTCGATTGCCGGATCGCCGTGGTCGATGAAAACGAACTCGATGCGGTCCAGCTTGGTGGGGCCGCCCCAGTAGGCATCGTTGCGGGCATAGACGACGCGGTGGTCCGGCCCGTCCGCGTTGTACTCCACCATTCGAAACGGGCCGTTGCCGATCCGCATGGCCGGGTTGGCCCACCAGTTGGGGCTGCCCGCTTCAATCAGGTCCTGGCGCAACGGAATCGTGCGCCACACCGCCGCCTGCGCCGGGAAGTACGGCGCAGGCTTTGTAAATCGGTACTCCAGCGTTTGGTCGTCGAGGACGCGCACGCCGAAGGCGGCTTTGGCTGCGGCCGCCGCGGCGCCATCCCCGGCGTTGAAGAGCGCATCGCAGCCGATGAGCTCGGCGAGCTCACCCCGCGAGCGCGAGTTGAGCTCAGGACTGCAGACCCGTTCCGCGGCGTAGCGAAAGTGCTCGGCGGTGACCGGCACGCCATCACTAAAGACCAAACCGTCGCGCAGATGGAAGGTGACCGTCGTGCCGTCGGGGCTGAACTCCCAGGACTCGGCCGCGCCGGGGATGGGTTGCAGCTCTTCGTCGATGCGCGTGAGTCCTTCATAGTCGAGCCCGCCCGACATCGACCATTGCCCGAGGTCACTGTGCTGAGGATCGAGCGTTTCGGGCATCTCAGGACCCCAGTTCATTCGCAGAACGTGCGCTTGGCCCGGCGTCTGCGCTGCCGCGGTCGGGGCGGGGCTGGGGAAGAGCGAACCCAGTAAGAGGGCGACAAGTATGGGGACACTGAGTAGCTGGCGAGGCATGGCGAGCTCCTTCTCGCACGACGCCGCAGCATCGCGACGCCGGACGGCATCGTAGCGCATCATGCCGCGCAACGCCTCCCGGATAGATCCGGGAGGCGTCGGATCGCGAACGGTGTCAAGCGCTCAGCAGGCGATGGCGCCGTACTTCACCCCGTCTTGTCGATAGTCTTCGGCCTCCTCCATTTCCGCATGTGATCCGGCTTGTGGCGCTCATCCAGCTTCGGCTGGGGGTCCCCCAACACGCCCTACGCGGACGGCACCGCCCAGCATGGTGGAGCAGCCATGGGCGTGGCTGCTGCCTCGTCAGTGGCTGAACCCTCGAGATCGAGCCGGGCAATCGTCCCTTGGCCGGCAGGAGCGCCCAGCGCCGGTAGGCTGAGGTAGAGTGCTCCATCGGACCCGAAGTCCATGCCGATCGGGAAGTTCAACCCGTCGGCCACTACCTCCAGGGTATCCGGTCCGGTCTGACGCACGATGCGTCCGGAGTCGGGCAGGATGAACGGGTCCTCGTCAATGCTGCCGGTCACCATCTCGAGGGCATAGAGCGCATCGTCCGGCCCAACCGCCAGCGCGACCACGGCAGTCAACCCCGTCCAGTGGTCGGTGACCGTGCCATCGGGGGCGACGTGGATCACCTTGGCCGTACCATCGAGGAAGGGGAAGGGGGCGAGGTTGCCGACGTAGACCCCGCCGTCCGGGGCAGGGGCGATCCCGGTCGGTACCGGGTGCTGGGTCGAAAGATCGACCACACGGGTGATCTCTCCGGCGGGGGTAATCCGCAGCACCTGTCCCTGATGGGTCTCCACCACCCAGAAGCCACTGCCGTCGGCCATCGGTGCCATCTGCCAGACCTCGCCATCCGGGTCGAAGTCCTGCTCGGTAATGTCGGCGACCAGGTTGGCTCGCATCCAGGCTGACAGATCAGCGACAACCGCGAACGTCCCGTCCGCGTTGATGCGGTAGAGGCCAGCTGGCTGCTCCGGGTTTCCATGGACCGCGCCGCCACCGTCGACCGTGGCGTAGAGCTGGCCGCCGAGGATAGCGACATCGGAGACGCCGACCACGCCTCCTGTCCCATCGATGTACGAGGGCAGGCCAGCGGCAACGGTGACCGGGCAGCCGTCTTGGATGCGGGCTACCGCAGCGGACGGTCCGCCATAGAAGCCGAGGAAAGCCTCGAGCGCCGGGGCATCCTCCGTTGGCAGGTTTGGCCCACCAGTTCCGGCGAGGGCGACATAGAGCGTACCGTCCTCGGCCCAGGTGAAGCCGCGGGGGTTGGTCAACCCGCCGGCGACGGTGTCGAGATCAGCCGGTCCGACGCCGGCGGCAGGAGAGGCATCCTGTGCGGCGAGTCGAGCGGGACTGAGCAACAGGATGACGAGAACCAGCGAGAAGGCGATGGTCGGCAGACGGGACATGATAGAGCCTCCATGAATGCTGAATGGATGCCGCGCTCATGGCCGGGTCCGGGAGACGGATCCGGTCGGGGCGGCGCGCCGGCAGTGATACCGGCGCGCCCGTCAAAGCTCGGCACTGTCTCGTGCGGAGCTCGTGCCGGCCTCAGTGACCGTGCTTGCCCTTGTCGCGGTGCGTATCGCCCTTCGTTTCTTCAGTTGCTGGCGCATCCGGGGCCGCACTTCTTATTTGCGCCAGGAAGTCCGCCTCCCAGCGCTGCTGGTCCACCTTCGCCGCCCGCCCCTCCGCCTTGGTGGCCTTCTTCGAGCGGTTGGGCAGATGGACCACCTCGCAGACGTCGTCGTTGCCAGGATCGTCAATGATGATGTCTCTGCGGTTGGCCATCACTTCGTCGTTGCCGGGCCCGCAGTGGATCGTGTCCTTGGCCCGCCGCGATTCATCGACTTGGGCAAAGATGAAATCGTCGCCCTCGCCGCCAATGAGAGTGTCGTTCCCCTGCTGGCCCGCGAACGCGTCGTCGCCGGGGCCGCCGTCCACCACGTCGTTGCCTGGTCCGCCCCACAGGTTGGGGTCGGCGCCGAAGGCGTCGTTGCCCTCCTCGCCGTAGAGCTCGTCGTCCCCGCCGCCGCCTTGCAGACCATCGAGACCGGAGCCACCGTGCATCACGTCATTGCTGACGATATTGTCATCTTCCTGCATGAAGTCCCACGCGTCGTCGCCGAAGTAGGTGTCTTTGCCCGCCCCGCCGAACAGTTCGTCGGTGCCCGCTCCGCCATGCAGTTCGTCGTCGCCGTCCCCGCCCTCGATGATGTCGAAGCCTTTGCCGGCCTCGACGGTATCGTTGCCGCCCAGGGCGAAGATCCTGTCGCGCAGGTCGGAGCCGGTGATGGTGTCGTTCGCCTCGGTGCCCAGACACTCCCCGCCAATGCAGGTCACGTCCGCCGCCAGCGCGATGCCGCTGACCAGCCCGTAGACCAGTCCCATCATCGCCAGTCCCCGAATCAGTGTCTGCCTGTTCATGGTTACCCGTCCTCCTGTGCGCGACGCTCGCTCGATTGCCGGCTGCGCTGCGCTACCGATCACTGCGGTGCCCTTTCCAGAACCGCTCCCGCTCCCGCTCCATCGTGGCCGCCGCCGCCTGCTGCTCCTTGGCCGAGAGCGCGCTCGCCGCATCGGGAACGCTGGTGACGTGCTCGCAGTCGGCCGCGACGTCGTCGTTGTCGTTAGCTCGCACCTCGTCCTCGCCATCGCCGCAGGTGATCGTGTCGATGCTGCCGGGCGTCTCGTCGGTCTCCGCGTCGATGTAGTCGTCACCGTCGCCGGCGTCGATAGTGTCGCTGCCCTGCTGGCCCTCCATTTGGTCGCCGCCGTCGCCGCCGGTCATGGTGTCGTCGCCGGTCCAGCCGAAAATCTTGTCGTCGCCGGGACCGCCGTCTAGCGTGTCGTCGCCTGCGGCGCCCTCCACCCAGTCGTCACCGTCGCCGCCCTCCAGGACGTCGCTGACTACTTCGTCGACGTTGTCGTACACCACGTCGGAGCCGGGCCCGCCGATGGAGAGATCGGAGCCGAGCTGGCCGATGAGCCAGTCGTTGCTGGCGCCGCCATCGAGGGTGTCGTCGCCTTTCTGGCCCTGGAGGAAGTCCATGCCACCGAGACCGTTGACAGTGTCGTCGCCGCGGCCCGCGACGACGTTGTCGCGTAGGGGGGAGCCGGTGATGTCGTCGTCACGCTTAGTGCCGTGGCAGGTCGGCTTCTCCGAGTCTTTGCCGACCTGGCCGGTGCAGGTGATGTCTGCCGCCAGCGTGGTCGCCCAGTGGACGCCGCCGCTCAGCGTGAGCGCCAGTCCCAGCGCGACGAGTCCGGAAAGAAAGCGTCGTTTGTGCATGAGGAACTCCTTGCTGCTCGCCGGTGCAGCGCTCGCTGCCCGGTGAGCGGTCAACGTGTTCAGACAGCCAGTTTCATTGTCTGCAGCTCGGTTCTCCTCTCTCTGGCCCGTGCCCCACGGGTGCCGACGCCTGCGGGTTGCGGACGTCGAGCCATCGTTGGCGTTCGGGATGCCGGGGCCTAGTGCTGTGACCAGGGAGATGGTTGCCGTTCCTTGATCGGGCTTGCGCATTGAGGCTCTCCTCTCCCAGCCGTTGGGGCCATCGCCATCAGTGGTCGGAGTAGGCTTGGCAACGGCACGGCGGTCTCCTCCGGAGATGGTCAGGCCAGATCCGCGAGCGGGCAGGGCACTACCGGTGGCACGGAGTCCTGCCCGTCTCGTCTGCACTCAGCACCGCCGAACGGCGGCCCACGGTCTGTATGCGTCATTGCCCATTCCTTCCTGGCCTGGTGCGCCGCGACTCATCTTTTTCCATCGTTGTGCCGTTCACCGACCCAGACGAACGAAGCCGAAAACTGTCACATCGCGCCGACACGCGACTTCACAGCGGCAGACAGCTAGCTCAGGGTGATCGTGGACAGGGACCGCCCGCGGAGGCCCCCGCGGCGAGCGGTCTTAGCAGATGTTGCGTGCTTCGACCCGGTTGTTCGTCTCGTGGGATTCGGCGGCGTAGCCCTGCTGATCGACAATGATCACGATGGCGAAATCGCAGCCATCCACGGAGTAGCGCGCGAGGTCGTGCTGGGCGGAAGGCAGCAGGTCCGATTTGACCCAGGCCTGCATCCACTCCCGGGGAGCGCAAAGCGTGTTACGCGGCGGCTACTGTTTAGCTCACCGGAGCTGGCGGTGGAATCTCGGCGGCGGTAACGAGCGGGCGATGGCGCCCGTCACAAGCTCGCCGCTGGGCTTGGGCTGCTTATCCGCCGGCAATCGTTCCCGCCGGACTTGTGTCACCTGCTACTTGCTGGACGCGAAGCCGCAGCAGGACGAGCGGATCGTCGCCGAGGTTGCGCATGGTGATGTGCGTGCCAGGAACGAGGATCGGGACGGGATTGTCCGGACTCAGCTCCCGCTCCTGCCCGGACGACCAGCCCTGGGGCAGCGCATCCCCGATGAGGGTCAGTCCCAACTGGCCGGTGATGATGGCGAACCAGTCCTGGCCGGTGGCTGCCTCCGCCCGCATCGTCGTCCCCGCCGGGATCGAGAGCCGGTCGAAGACAACGTGGGAGGTTCCTGGTGGGAGCGACTCGTGGGCTTCGGTATCGAGCGCGACTTCCCGGGTGACCAGACCGCGGTCGTACTCCTCCAGCGAGAACCCCAGCGCCGCCACCCCACGGTAGACCGCGGTCTCGGCGAGACCGGGGTTACGCACGCCCAACTCCTGCCCAGGGGGGATGACCATGCTCTGACCCGGAGCCAGGGTCTGGCCCGTGCCATTGACGGTGGCCACGATCGGCTCCGTATCGGCCACGATCCACTGCGGTCCGTCCACGGGTGGGATCGTGAGCGTGGCGTCCGGCTGGAAGCGCCAGCGCTCCACCGCCAGCGGCGTCCAGGTCTCAGCCGCTCCCGTGAGGCTGGTATCGAGCAGCGTCTGGGTCGTCGGCTCGCCGGTAGCGCCGAGTTGAGTCTGTGGCCGCTCGAAGGTCACCTGGCGCACGAGGAGCACGCTGCCGACCAGGAACAGCGCGAGCACCGCCGCGGCGGCTAACTGGCCTCGCGTCCAGCGGGGGTGGGAGAGAGGAGTTGGGGACGGCTCATCGTGGACTGGAAATGGGCGCAGGGGTGGAAGCACCGCCTGGCGGTCATCGTGCGCCACGGGAGATGCCGGTCGCCGCGGCGTCTGGGTCGCGCCGGATCTAGCGGCCGCGGCCACCAGGTCACGACGCAGACTCCGTACGAAGTCGGGATGCGGCTGCGGCCGGTCCTGGCGCCCAGTGATGAGGCTCCAGCGCACCGTGGCAACAAGATCGGGATCGAGCCCGCGTGCCAACCGCTCCAACTCCTCAGGAGAGGCGTCCCGCACGAGCGCCTCTCGGTAGCGGCTCAGCCGCTCGGCCGGGGTCGCTCGCCGCCTAGACGCGGGCACGGTGCATCTCCCCGACGGCGCCGAGCATCTCGAGACACTCGCGCAGCTTGCTCATCAAGCGATAGTGGGCGGTGCGAATCGCGCCATGGGTGCGGCCGAGGACCTGGGCAATCTGTTTGTCGTTCATCTCGGTGAGTAACAGGTCGAACAGTTCCCGCTCTCCTATCGAGAGGCATCGTTCGCGCGCCTCCTGCAGAATGCGAGCGTCGTCGCGCTGCACGGCGACTGCCTCTGGAGTCAGGGCGGGATCCTCAGGTTCGAGCGTCTCGTCCCAGGCCTCGGGGCGGAACCGATCGGCTCGGTAGGTATCGGTGACGATGTTGCGAGCGATGGCGAAGAGCCAGCCGGCAAAGGCCGCGTCGTCCCGACACGAGGCGAGCGACTGCAAGGCGCGCACGAAGATCGTCTGCGTGACATCTTCGGCGGTCTGGCGATCGGCGAGGCGAACGGCGACGAAGGCGTAGACCTCATCCACGTAGTGGTCGAAGAGCTCGCCGAAGGCCTCGCCGTCGCCGTCCTTGGCGCGCGCCACCAGACCGGCCACGGCGGTGCTAGCGAGCCGGTCACCGCTCGTGTACTGCTTCGTCCCTGACCGCAGGCGTGCTGCGCTGCCACCGCACCACGTGGACTCCTCACCGAGCACCGCGTCGTGGGCATTGAATTGGTACTCCGTGATGCGCAGTATCTCATGTGTCCGGTGAGGAGAAAACCAGGTGGGCATGGCGGGTGCTGGTCGTCCTAGGCCGTGGTCGAGGCGCCGCAACGCCGCCCCGCGACCTCTGCGCCATCCACGCCATGGAGAAGACGCGCGCCGGGGGCACCACCGACGAGGATGGTGAGTGCAGCCAGGATCACGGCGACGCCGCCGCTCACGAAGGCATGGGGACAGGTGACGAGGTCAGACGTGTGGTCCCTCCTTTCAGTTCGGTGGGAAATAGCCGACGTGTGGCTCGTTCACGCCCGGGAGCGGCGCGACACTGTCAGCGCGGGCGATCGCAGCGATCGCCGGCAGGAAGCAGAAGCCGTTCATCTCCCATCTAGGCGGGGGTCCTGGTGGGCCCGGACCTGTTTCCGTCGTTCACCCATCCAGACGAGTGCGCGCGAAAAGTGTCACAGGAACCGGGACGCGTGTGACCTGTTGGCAGTGAGTTGGAGGCTACCGGTGGGCTGAAGAACGGAACGCCGGTGGGGTGGTCGACTAGCGGTAGGACCCGGGACGGTAGGACGACGGCCTCTTGGCTTGGCCAGTTCCACGCATCGAGTGGAACTATTTGGCTTGCTAATGATCGTCAGCGATAAGCAATGCGGCGTTAGTGACCCGCCGTCATGCAACCTCGCCCCAGTCTGGAAACACGACTCTACATCTCGGCCAGCTCGCGTAAGGCGGTCACCACGCGATCCTCGACAGTCATGTCCGGATCTCGCGGCACGCGCACGAGCGCCCCGTGGGCTTCAGCCGAGGTGTAACCCAGCGATCGCAACGCCTCGACCACCTCGGCGTCCGCTCGAGACGGCACACTGAGGGGAGCACCGCTGGCCGGCACGATCTTTCCGCGCAGCTCGAGAATGAGCCGCCCGGCCGTTTTGCGGCCAACCCCTGGCACTGTGGCGAGGAGCTCCGCGTTTTCGCCGTTGATCGCCATCTCCAGCGCCTCCGGCCGCACGCGGGAGAGGATCGCCAGCGCCAATCTGGGACCGACTCCGGAGACGCTGATGAGTGTTTCGAACAACCGCAACTCGTCCGGCGAGGCGAACCCATACATGGTGAGCTGATCTTCGCGTACGTAGAGATGCGTGAACAGCCGCGCGCTTTCCCCGGTCTCGCCGATATCCTCCAGCGTTACCAGCGAGGTGTTGACGCGGTAGATCACGCCACCGACGTCGATCAGCACCGCGTCGTCCAACTTGCGCTCGATGCGCCCCTTCAGTCCGGCAATCATTGCGGCATCTCCACGATGTCGACGTTCTCTGCAGTATCGTCCAGCCGGTAGACGCGGCGCGCGTTGTTGCCCATGACGAGAGCGCGTTCATCGGGGTGAATCGCAGCCAGTCGGTTCGTCCGTTCCAGAAATCTCCCCATGCCGAGCACGGGATGATCGCTTGCCCACAGCACCCGCTCCCGGCCGGCGATGTCGAGCACGGTGCGGAACACCCCTGGTCGGTAGAGATAGGAAGAGGCGGCGGTGTCGTAGACCACGCTCCGGGTGTGGGCAGCCACCTCGGGCATCAGCTCGTAGAACGGCAAACCGCCTCCCCAATGCGCCAGAACGACTCGCAGGTCAGGATTGGCCGCCAGAAAGCTCAGCAGTCGATCCGGGGTGGCGGTGCCCTTGCCTGGATAACGGTGACCGACCGGCTCCGAAGCATGGAGCAGGAGCGGCCGATCGGCGGCTAGCAGCACGGCGGCCACGTCCGCCAGAAGCCCTGGGTGCGCGATATCGACGGCCTGCGCATCGGCGTTCAGCTCTCCGATCCCGGCGGCGCCCAGCGCCAGACAGCGCTCGGTCTCCGCGGCCGCATCCGGCGAGGCCGGCGCCACGATCCCCAGCCAGGCCAGGCGACCGTTGCTGGTCCTGGCGGCATCGGCAAGATAGTCGTTGTGCTCGCGGCAAAGACCAGGATCGAGCCAGGGCCAACCGCAGGCGACTGCCTGCACCACGCCTGCGGTATCCATGGCGGCTATCAGCTCATCCGCGTCGATCATTTTCGCGGATGGCGCCTCGTAGAGGTCGCCGAACCAGCGATCTCGCCGGCAATGATTGACGCGGTCGGCGATCCATTCCGGGGGAAACGCGTGGGTGTGCGCGTCGACGATAACCGGCGGGTCGTCCGCCATCGGTTTAGAGCGGAGCTCCCAGGACCACGACGGCGAGGAGCAGGAGCACGACGAGGAGGATGGCGATCACGGCGGCGATCACGGTTCCGGGCACACCACCGGTGCGGGAGGCCGGGCTGGGTAGCGCGGCAGCCGCCGGCACTCGCGTCGGGATCGCCGCGGCAACGACGGCCGTGGCATTGTCGCTGGTGCCGTGCTCCTTTGCCGCCTCCACGAGCTGTCGAGCGGCGTCGCCAGGGTCCTGCTCGACGAGGGCGCGACGCATCTCGCCGTCGTCGAGGACGTCGTAGAGACCATCGCTGCAGAGCAGCAACCGGTCGCCGGGGAGGAGCGTCAGCTCGAAGATGGCCGGCAGCTTGCTTTCCAGCCGCGGATGCGTGCCGATGACGTGGGTGAGCCGGTTCCGACGCGGATCGCGCCGCGCCGCCTCGGCGGTGATGCGGCCCTGGGCAACTTCCTCGGCCACGACCGTGTGATCCCGCGTCACCTGCGTCAGCACCTGACCGCGCAGAAGGTAGGCGCGGCTGTCACCGACATGAGCGATGGTGGCGTACTTGCCATGGAGCAGCGCCGATGTCAGCGTCGTCCCCATGCCGGCGTGCGCCGGCTCGTCCTCACCGGCCTGGAACACCGCCTCGTTCGCGCGGCGGTAGGCTTGCTTCAATGCCAGTCCCAGATCGCCGTCCGGAAGCGCGGGAAAGGCCTCCACCAGCGCGTTCATCGCGATCTGGCTGGCGACGTCTCCGGCCGGATGCCCACCCATGCCATCGGCCACGACCAGGAGGAAATCTTCACCGGCGCCGGATAGCCCGTCGATGGCCAGCGCCGCGGCCACGTCCTGGTTCTCGTCTCGCCCAGCGGCGTCGGTCACCGCGGAGACGGCCAACCGCAGCGTCTCCTCGGGCGTTTCAACTGCTCTCGGTAACGCGCTCACGATCGTTCTCGTCCCCTGCTGGTGGCATCGGTCGGCCCGATGGTAGCACGCGTGCCAGGGAGCGCTGCCGCCGCGCTTCGGTCGTGAAAGTCCTGGTGCTAGACTCGGATGCGACGCGCCGGTTCGAGCTGAGAGTGCGCACTGGTGGCGCGAAGGAGACCCGTTGCCGCTGCCCCGACGCCGGTTCCTGAACCTTTTGGGCGCGGGCAGCGTTCTGGCGCTCAGTGCCTGTGGCCCCGCCGAGAACGCGGCAATCACTCCCGAACTAACGCCGACGCCGGCCGCGGTTCTCGAGATGGCGAGCAAACGCCTCGCGGAGACACCGACGGTCCATTTCGCACTCGATGTGCAAGGAGAGACGTTCATCGACAGCGGTGGCAACATCCGCCTTCTTGGCGCCGAGGGCGACCTGGAGCGGCCGGACCGGGTGCAGACCGCCTTTCAGGCCGAGGTGATGGGTCGGGCCATCTCCCTCCAGCTGGTGACCATCGGCGACGAGTCCTGGACGACCAATATCCTCACCGGCGAGTGGGAGGACGCTCCTCTGGAGTTTGCCTACCAGCCTGACATCCTCTTCTCGACCCAGGATGGCATCGGGCCGGTGATGGGACGCGTCGAGGATGTCGAACGCCGCGAGGACGAGGAGATCGATGGCCGGCCGACCTATCATCTGCATGCAACGGTCGATGAGTCCGTGGTCGGCCCCTTGACTTACTACACCATCAACGGGTCGCCGGTAGCAGTCGATTTGTGGATCGACCAGGAGACGTACGACCTGCTGCGCGCACGACTCTCAGAGCCTCCGGGACCGGAGCGGCCGAACCCCGCCGTCTGGACACTGAACCTCTCGCACCATGGCGAAGAGGTCTCGATCGAGCCCCCGGTCTAGCCGGCCGCACCGGCGATGGAGCTGAGCTCAACCGACCGTCGTGCGCTCGGGGCTGCCCTGCTGGCGGTGCTGCTGGGCGCCCTCGATCTCACGGTCATCGCCACCATCCTGCCCGGGATGGTGACCGACCTTCGCATCAACGCCGCCGACGTCGATCGCTACGTCTGGATCGTCAACAGCTACCTCCTTGCATACATCGTAGCGATTCCCGTGGTCGGCAGGCTCTCGGATATCGTCGGCAGGACGCTTGCGTTCCAGGCATCGCTGGCGCTGTTTCTTGTCGGCTCAATCGTCTGTGCCTTCGCGGGCGACCTGCCAGGCATGGTCGCGGGGCGAGCCATCCAGGGCGCGGGCGGCGGCGCGCTGCTGCCGGTGACGATGGCCATGGTCGGCGATCTTCTCCCTCCCGGCAGGCGGGCCGCCGCGCTCGGTGTCGTGGGCGCGGTCGATACGTTGGGATGGGTTCTGGGGCCGATTTGGGGCGCCGCCCTGGTCGAGGTTGCCCCGGGTCAGGATCCCTGGCGCTGGGTATTCATCGTCAACGTCCCCCTCGCCGTCGCGGCCGCTGTGGCCATCGGTCGTGTTGGCGGGGCCAGATCTCCGTTTGAGCCGGGGTGGGCTAGCCGGTTGGATATGCCGGGAGCGCTCCTCCTCGCCGGGACCTTGCTTGCGCTGAACCTCGGGCTATCGGCGGGGGGCGAGCTCGGCGCGCCGGCAGGAGGAGCGCGCGCACTCGGCGGATCGCGCAATCCCGTCGCCGAAATCGTGCTTCCGCTGCTGGGGGTGGCGGTCGTGCTCGGTGTGCTCTTCGTGTGGCAGCAACGTCGCGCTGAATGGCCTCTCCTCCCGGTGACCCTGTTCGGCGATCGCCAATTCTCGGCCGCTATCGCGGCGAATTTCCTTGTCGGCGCATCATTGATCGTGGCCATGGTCGACATCCCGGTGATCACGGCGATGCTGGTCGATCAGGCGTCGGTGAGCCGCGTATCCGCGTTGATGCTGGCTCCCTTCACTATCTTGATCGCGCTCCTCTCGTTGGCAGGCGGGCGGATCGTGTCACGGGTCGGATTTCGGCAGACGGCGTCGCTCGGGCTGGTGCTGGTCGCCATCGGCTACGCCGCGCTCTGGCTAGGGCTGCGCGGCGGCGCGCTGATCGGCATGGTTCCCGGTCTCGTGCTCGCGGGAGCCGGCTTCGGTCTGGTGTTCGCACCGATTGGCGCGACTGCGATCGACGCCGCACCGGACCCCGATCGGGGCATTGCCGCGGCCATGACCCTCGTCTTTCGCCTGCTGGGGATGACGATCGGGATCTCGACGCTGACCGCGATCGCGGTGCGCCGCCTGCAAGGCCTGGTCGGGAACCTGGGGGAGGTCGTGCAGGCTCCCAATGAGAGCACCACTGATTTCCTGGCGCGGCAAACGGCACTCCTCTACGAAACGGTCCTGCCGGTGAGTCTGCAGGTCGCACGTGAGACGTTCCTTCTGGCCGGCGCAATTGCGCTCTTGGGTCTGATTCCGGTGGCGTTCTTTTCCAACCGCCCATCGTCCCGAGCGGCGCGGTGAGGTAGCCGGTTCCTGCCAGGCGTACAATGCGCGCCGCGTCGGTCGTCGTCTCCGGCGGAGGAGGTCATGCCCAAATCGGTTGTCCTTGGCGTCGACTCGAGCACCCAGTCGACGAAAGTCATCGCCGTCGATCTCGAGTCAGGTGAGGTCGCAGGCGAGGGCCGCGCTCCGCACAGCGGCCTGGACATTCAGGATCCAGCGGAGTGGTGGGACGCGCTGGTGGCCGCAACGCGGGCGGCCGTCTCGCCTGACATGCAGGTCGCGGCCATGAGTGTCGGCGCCCAACAGCACGGCATGGTCACCCTCGATGCCGATTACGGGGTCATCCGTCCGGCGCCGCTCTGGAACAACGTCGACGCCGCTCCCGACGCCGAACGTCTCAATGCCCTGGCCGACTTCGGCCGGGAGGTTGGGACGCGCCTGGTCGCTTCGATCACTATCGCCAAGCTTGCTCACCTGGCGCGGACCTCGCCGGAAGATCTGGCGCGCACGACAGCGGTCGGGTTGCCGCACGATTGGCTCAACTTGCGGCTGACCGGAAACCTCGTCACCGACCGGGGCGAGGCGTCTGGTTCCGGCTGGTGGTCACCACGGGACAATCGCGAACGGCGCGACCTGCTGGCGCTCGCGGTCGGAGCGGAGACGGCGGCACGGCTGCGCCTGCCGGAGGTTCACGGACCGGAGGAAACCGCCGGCACGCTCCGGGACGACGCCGCGGCAACGCTCGGTCTGCCAGCAGGGATCCCGGTCGGACCGGGAACGGGCGACAACATGGCGGCGGCACTGGGGGTGGGCGCCGCGCCCGGGGAGATCGTGGTCAGCCTCGGCACCAGCGGCACCGCGTTTGGCGTCAGTCTGGAGCCGATCATCGACGAGACCGGGGAAGTGGAAGGCTTCGCCGATGCCACGGGCCGCTTCCTGCCGCTGGTCTGCATGCTCAATTGCACCCGCGTCGTCGACTCCGTCTCGGCCATGGTGGGACTGCCGCGGGAGGACGCGCTGGCCCGGGCGGCGTCAGTGCCGCCGGGTGCGGGCGGGCTGCTCCTGATGCCGTACCTGACCGGGGAGCGGACGCCGAACCTGCCGCGGGCAACTGGCTCGATTGCCGGATTGACCGCCGAGAACGCCACCCCGGAGTTCATGGTGCGGGCGGCACTCGATGGCGTAGCGGCGGGTCTGGCCTACGCGGTCGAGGTCTTGTCGCGTCTGGGGATCGCCGCGCCGGAGATCACGCTGGTTGGGGGAGGCAGTCAGCACCCGGCCTGGCGACAGGCGATCGCCGACGCGACCGGTCTGCCCGTCGTCGTCCGCGGTGGAAGGGAACACGCCGCGCGGGGAGCGGCCATCCAAGCGATGGCCATCGCCCGCCAGGAGCCCCTCGACGCGGTGGTGTCACGATGGCGTCCCGAGGTCGTCGCGCGCATCGAGCCGCGACCCGAGTTTCGCGAGGCCTTCCGCCTCGAGGAACGACGCCACATGATCGACGAGTTGAAGGTCGGACAGCCGATCTAGCCGCGCTTGCGGATCGGTCGTGGCACGATCCTCGGTCCGACGCTTGCCTTGTACCAGTCGCCGAGCCGGTGGCTAACGCCGATGACCGGTGCGTAGGCGTCCCGGAAGAGTTCGTAGAGCTCTTCATATCGGCTGTGCATCGCCGCGTTCGGTTCCGTTGCCGGACCGTAGCGGGCCCAGCGTTGCGCGGTCTCGACCGGATCAAGCTCACGAATACCGGCGGCCGCCAGGAGCGCGGCGCCCATGGCGGCTTGATCCGTGGTAGCCAGCGCATAAACGGGGAGCCCGAACATGTCGGCGACCATCTGCCGCCAGAAGGGGCTGCGCGAGCCACCACCAGCCATGACGATCCGTTCCGGGTGTGCGCCAGCATCCTGGAGCGCCGCGAAGGCATCCCGGCAGGCGAAGGTGACACCCTCCATCACCGCCCGCACCACATCACCGTGGTCGTGATGGGCAGCCAGCCCGAGAAACGCCCCCCGCGCCCCGGGATCCATGTGTGGCGTGCGCTCGCCAACCAGATAGGGCAGGAACAAGAGACCCCGAGCGCCAAGAGGAGCCTTTGCTGCCCAGCCGGTCATCCGTTCATAGGCGCCCGCCGCCGGCAGTTGCAGCATCTCGTCGCGCAGCCAGCGCAGCGCCATGCCGGCGACGAGGGTGGCCCCCATCCGGTACCACCCGGGATGTCCCCACCCCGGCTCCAGTGCTGAGCAAAAGGCGTGAGTGCGGCCGGCGAGATCGGGATGGAAGCCTCTGTCCGGGACCATGACCTGGGCGCCGGTGCTCAGCGAGAGCAGCATCGTCTCCGGCTCGACGATGCCCGCACCCAGCAGTCCACTCGGCGCATCCCCTGTCCCGGTGACGACGGGTATTCCCGGCGGAAGCCCGAGCGCCGCCGCCGCGTCAGGTGTGATCTCACCAGCAACCGCGCTCGAGGGCTTGACCGGTGGCAGCAGGATGCTGGGAATCTCCACCGCGTCGAGCAGATCGGGGGACCAGTTGCGCCAGCGCGCGTCGAACAGCAACGAAGCCGAGCCGTCGCCGGGATCGGTCGCGGTGGCCCCGGTCATGCGGCGCCGGATCTCATCCTTGGGCGAGAGCACCCGTTTCGTTCGCCACCAGATCGAGGCTCCTTCCTCGCGCATCCAGACTGCCGTGGCCGCCATGAAACCGGTCGCCAGCGGGCTGCCGGCGATCTCGATCAGCCGCTGAGCGCCGACCTTGGCGGTCACGTCGGACGCCTGGCGGGACGACCGCTGGTCGGCCCAGATGACCGCCGGAGTGAGCACCCGTTCGTTCTCTCCGAGAAAGACCGCGCCGTGCATCTGTCCGGAGAAGCCAACCCCGCCGATCGAGACGCCTGTGCCCGACCACCCGACGGCCTGTTGCACCGCGGTGCAGGTCGCCTCCCACCACGCGTCCGGGTCCTGCTCCGCCCAGCCGGGTTGCGGCCGCAGAACCGGGTATTCGGCGCTCCCCGTGCCACGCACGGTCCCGTCGGGGTCGACCACCAGCACTTTGACCGAGGACGTGCCAAGATCGATGCCCAGAAATGCCTCGCTCATGGGGCGACTCGACTCACTTGAGGTCCCGGCCGGTGGGAGTCGTTGCCTGGAGATCGCTGATCGTCTGACTCAACGGCGCGACGGAGGGGTAGAACCGCTGGTACACCTCGCGAAAGATGGTCTCATAGACGGGCACCTCGCTCGGCTCTGGCGCGATCTCCTGTTGACCGTAGCGCATCGCGCCAACCGCGTCGTCGACGCTTTCGTACACGCCCGCGCCGAGTCCACCTAACAGTGCCGCGCCCAGGGCAGTCGCCTCCTCCGCGTTGACGACGTGATGGTTGAGATTGCTCACCGACGCCTTGACGCGCATCAGGAGCGGGTTTCGCGTGCCGCCGCCGATAGCGACCACCGATTGTGGCGGCGTGACCTGCGGATAGGCTAGCAGCGGCTCCAGCGTATTGCGGCTCTCTAGCGCCAGACCCTCGAAGATGGCGCGGGTCACGGCGTCGCGACCGGCATCCATGGTGAGACCGATCAGCGCCCCCCGCGACCGCGGGTCGTCGTACGGCGGGCTCGCTAGTCTCAGGTGAGGCAGAAACAGGACGCCCAGGCTGCCGGCCGGAACACGCTCCGCGCCGGCGATCAGCTCCTCGTACGCAACCGGATCGTCGGAAGCGCCAAGGAGATCGCGCAGCCATTCGATGCTGGCGCCCGAGGTGTACTGGCCGGCGAACGCGTAGTAGCCCCCGCCGACCACGTGCGCCCCCTGGGTGTAGCCCTGGCGTCCGGCCTCGAGCGCGACCAACGGCTGCTCGGTCGGCAGAAACAGCGCCTCGGCCGTCCCCAGCGAATTGAGCATCTGCCCTGGCCGCGTGACTCCGGCCGCGAGCGCACCGCAGACATGGTCGTGTCCGCCGGATGCCACGACGGCTGTTACCGGGAGACCCGTCAGCGCAGCGGCGTCGGCCGTAACATGCCCAAGCGGCGTGCCCCCTGGCACCAGCGGCGCCAGCCGATTCAGATCGATCTCGGCCTGGGCGAGGGTTTCCTCGTGCCAGCGCTTCTGGTGCAGGTCGAGCATCAGCGTTCGCGAGGCCAGGGACAGGTCGGTTGCGCCTTCTCCGCTCAGCCGGTAGGCGATGAAATCGGCGAGCATCAGCCAGCGCGCCGATCGCGCCCAGGCGTCAGGCTCGTGCTCTCGATGCCAGAGCAGTTTGTTCAACGAGAAGATGGGTTGCAGCGAGAGGCCCGAGCGGGCGAACAGCTCGTCCTTACCGATCCGTTCCGAGAGCCACCTGGCTTGCGGACGCGTGCGGATATCGAACCAGGCGATGCAGTCGGTGGTCGCCGCTCCAGTCGCATCCACCAGCACGCCGGACTCGCCGACCGACGCGACCGCGACCGACGCGATCTGCTCAGGATTGGGCAGATCGGCGAGCGCGCCGCGAATCGCCCTGACAACGGTCTGCCACAGCTCGTCCGGGCGGTAGAACGCCCATCCTGGGCGCGGGATATGGGTTGGCGTTGGCAGAGACGAAGCGCCGGCCGCGGTGCCGTCGGTCCGGTAGACGACCGCCTTGACGCTCGTCGTGCCGACGTCCAGCCCGAGCAGGAGCGTCACCCCAGGGCTACCTCTTCATCCTGCCTGGCGAGCGTACGGGCCGCAATTCACCGGCCGCGCTTAGGTCAGTACGGCCTGGGGACGATGAATAACATCCCGCAGGAACCCGCACATGGCGACCGGGTCGTCCGCCTGCCAGACATTGCGGCCGTAGACGACGCCCCTCGCGCCCGAGTCGAGCGCGGCGCGCGTCGCCTCCAGCACGACTTCGGGATCTGACGAGCGTACACCGCCCAGGACCAGGACCGGCACCGGGCACCCCTCGACCACCTGGCGCATCGTTTCCGGATCGCCGGTATAGGCAGTCTTGATTGCGTCCGCGCCAAACTCGGCGGCCACACGGGCCCCGAACGCCAGCAGCTCCGGGTCCCGCTTGTCTTCGATGCGGGATCCCCACAGCACTGACTCCACAATGACCGGAATGCCCACACGCCGCGCCGCCTGAATATTCGCCGCAACCTGGCGCGCGTTGCTGGAGAACGTGGCGCCGTCCGCGGTGCCAACAATCAGGAACATGGTGATCGCGCCGGCGCCCATGGCCAGCGCATCCTCCGGCGAGCAGATCACTTCATAGTGCTCGCCCTGCCGGGGATCCTGGAGAAGTGCCGGCAACCCCGGATAGACCTCGCCGTTGTAGATCCAGTCCGCCCGTACGATCGGGACCGGCGATCCATGACTCGCAAAGAGTTGGCCGCCAATCTTCATCGTTCCTGGTGAGATCAGCACGCCGTTGGGATTGCCGGCAATGATGCGCTCCAGTCCTCCCAGAACGCTTTCCGAGCCCGGTTTGGGACCAAGGGTCAGGCCATGGTCAAACGCCGCGATGAAGGATCGCCCGCTCTCGCGGTCGAAGAGTTGGCCGAGTCGAATCTCCGCGCCGTTCACGATTCAAAGGCCTCCTGTGACGCGGGATTCGTGTCGCCGCGCCGGACTAGCTTGGGAAGCCCTTGCCTCATGCACATACCGCCGATCGGTCGGGACTTCGGGGCGGATCATAGGCCGGTCACCTATGAGCGTCAATGTCCGATCGACCCGCGCCTTGCCCTTGCAGCAATCGCACCACTGTTAGAATGCCAGGGCAATGCCGGACGACACCATTGCCCTGGAAAGAACGCGAGACACCCGCGAGCGGGCGGAAATCGAGCTTGCCGTGGCCGCGCTCCATCCGGAGCGATTTGGGCTGCGGCGTCACCGTGACGGCTGGCGGAAGTCCATTGCCGGGCTTGGCAACGTGGTTTTTGCGCCACTCGGCTGGCAGCATGCGCAATGCGCCTCATACGATCTCCATGAGGTCGACGGGGCCAGGGAGCCGCTCGATGCGCTGCGGTTTCTGGTTCGCCTCCAGGCGCGGGTCTGGGGCATGCCGCCGGAAGAGCTCGTCCCGGTCAACATCCTGGCCATCCTCCCCGACACGGGGGGCTCGGTCATCGTCGCCTATCGGGAAGACCTGGGGTTCAACGCCGACGGCTGGCTAGGATTTGTCATCGCGGCTGGGGGCCGCTCCGGCACCCTCGTCTCCCACATGCTCGGCGTGCGCGAGGAGCAGCGGGGCACGCGCGACCTCGGTTGGCATCTCAAGCTCCTCCAGGGGTATGAAGCGCTGCGGGCAGGTCACCGCTCGGCCGTCTGGACGTTTGATCCGATGCGCGGCGCGAACGCTCGTCTCAATCTCGAAAAGCTCGGCGCGACTGTCCGCGAGCTGACGCTCGACAAATACGGGGTGCTCAGGAGCGACCTGTACGGCAACGTGCCGAGCGATCGCTTCACCGCATACTGGGATCTCGTTTCCGCGACCACGCATGGCCGGATCGAGGACGTGCGAACCGAGCGTTATCTGGGACCGGATCCGGAGCTGGTGCGCGCCCTCCCGGAGATCACCCAGGACAACGCCGAGGAGTTGGTGAAGACGGCTCCTCCCGCCGCTCGCTACCGGATTCCGGCCGACATCGATGACTTGATGGCCGCGGACGACCGCCGGGCAAACAGCTGGCGCTCCGAGATGCGCGCCGCGCTCTCACCCTTCATGACGATCAAGTCGGCGCGCGTGGCACGGACGCCCGATGCCGCGCCCATAGAGATCGGCGTCGAACTTGCGGCCGGGCGCGTATGACGTGGTCGCGTTCGCGACAGACGTGCGATCTCCGGGTGACCGCGAAAACTGGTACGTCCTTCGTCGCCGCGGCGGCCAGGCGTAACGAGCCGAAAGGCTGTTGCCGTGCAGACCTCGATCTCGAGCATCACCGTCCGCCGCGTGCCGCTTCGGCTCCGGCAGCCGTTCACGACGTCGTTTGGCACCTATGAGACGTTGGATCGCCCGTTCGTGGTGATCGAGACGAGCGACGGTCTGCGCGGGGTGGGCGAGGTTCCGACTTTGCTCGACCCGGCCTACAAGGCCGAAGTTGACGCGCCAGCCGTGTTGACGTCGCTGCGCGAGTTCATCGTGCCAAGCGTGGAGCGCTTTCAGCGGGAGCAGGGTCCGATCGACTCGATCTCCGCGCTGCGCGAGAGCTACGCGTGGGTCAAAGGCGCGGTCTTCGCCAAGAGCGGTGTCGAGGCCGCGATGTGGGACATCGTGGCCCAACGCAGCGGCGAGCCACTGTGGCGTTTGTGGGGCGGCGAGCGCCGCACATTCCCGGTCGGCGTGAGTATCGGCGGCAAGACCGAAGCACAGGTGCTCGATCTGGCCGAGCAGGCAGTCGCGCTCGGCTATGGCCGCCTGAAAGTGAAGATCTGGCCGGGGTTCGACGACGAGATCGCCAGGGCGGTGCGTCGCCGATTCCCCGATATCCTCCTTCAGGTCGATGCCAACTCGGCCTACACCATGGCCAACTGGCGTCGTCTTCAGGCGCTGGACGATCTCGATCTGCTGCTCATCGAGCAGCCGCTTTTCGACGACGACATCGTGCTGCACAGCGAGATTTCCCGCGAGTTGCGGACACCGGTCTGCCTCGACGAAAGCATCCACTCCCTGCGCGACGCCCAGGCGGCGGCCACGCTCTGGGAGCGGAACGACGCGCTCGACCGCCTGATCGTCAATATCAAGCCACCGCGGGTCTCGGGCTTCGCGGAAGCGATCGCCATCGCGCGCTTTTGTCAGGAGAAGGGAATTCAGACCTGGATCGGCGGGATGCTCGATTCGGCCTGGGGCAAGGCCATGAATCTCAATTTCAACGGCCTGCCCGAGATCGCACTTCCCGGAGACCACTTCTCACCCGGTGGGGCCTATTTCGTCGAGGACGTCACCGAGTCGCCACTCGTGGCCGAGGCAGGTCAGTTCGCGCTCGGCGACGGCGTCTCAGCCGGCGTCGCCTTCGACTGGCCGCGGTTCGAGCGCATGGGTCCGGTCGTTTGTCGGATGGACTTGATCGCCTAAGCGCTCAGTTTCGCTCGACGCGCTCGCCGACCATAGCGCCGGTCATGATCGCAACGGCGTCGGACATTTTGAAGTTCCGCGGCTCGATGATCGCCACCCGCTTCCCGAGGCGCTGGATGTGGACGCGATCCGCGACCTCGAACACCTGAGGCATGTTGTGACTGATCAGGATCACCGGGAGTCCCCGGTCGCGCACCTGGCGAATCAAGTCGAGCACCATGTGCGACTCCTTGACGCCCAGCGCCGCTGTCGGCTCGTCCATGATCACGACATGTTGTGCAAACGCCGCACTGCGTGCCACCGCCACACCCTGGCGCTGGCCGCCCGAGAGGGTCTCCACTGCCTGACCCATAGAATTGATCCCGATCTTGAGATCCTGCATGTACGTGTTTGCTTCTCTGCGCATCCGTCGCTTGTCAAGCATACGAAGCAACGATCCCGCGAGACCTTGCCTGCGAATTTCGCGTCCGAGAAAAATGTTCTCGGAGATATCGAGCGCGGTAGCGAGCGCAAGATCCTGATAGACGGTCTCTATGCCATGCCGCCGGGCGTCGAGTGGACCGCGGAACTGAACTGGCGTGCCGTCGACGAGAATCTCCCCCTCGTCCGGGATGAGCGCCCCCGATAGCGCCTTGATCAGCGTCGATTTGCCGGCCCCGTTATCGCCGATCACAGCCAGAATCTCCCCGGGATAGAGTTCGAAATCGGCTCCATCCAGAGCAGTGACATGGCCGTAGCGCTTGACCAGGCCGCGGGCCTCGAGGACGGGCGTGGTTCCGTTTGCACCTGATGCGTCGCTCATTGCTGCCTTCGGCGTGCGAACTGGTCGACCGTCACGGCGAGAATCACCAGAATACCGGTGACCAGAATCTGATAGACCGCATCGACTCCGATGAGTTGCAGACCATTGCGGAAGACGCCGACGATGAGCACCCCGACGAGCGTGCCCATGATCCTGCCACGCCCGCCAAAAAGGCTCGTACCACCCAGCACAACCGCGGTAATGCTGGCCAGATTCTCGGTCTGCCCCGTATTCGGATTCGCCAACGTGGGTGCGGCCGACCAGGAGCAGTGCGGCGATGCCGTACAAGAGCCCCGCGACGGTATACACCCCGAGCAGCAAGACAGACGTGTTAATGCCGCTGAGACGGGCCGCCTCTGGGTTGTTTCCCACGGCATAGACGTGGCGGCCGACTGCGGTCTGGCGCAAGACGTACCATGTAATGAGATAGAGCACGAACATCAAAACCGTGCCGTAGGTGATCGAGGTTCCCGCGACCTGAAACGTGTTGCCGAAGAACGTCATCGCCTCTGGAACGTTTGTCACCGTCTGATTCTGCGAGTAGATGTACGTCGCCGCGAATGCGATGTTCAAGGTTCCCAGGGTCACGATGAACGGGGGCAGTTCCATCCGCGTGATCAGCCCGCCGTTGACCGCGCCGAACAGGGTGCAGACTCCGATCCCGAGCAGGATCGCGGGTACGACGGGGATCCCGTTCATGACCGCCAGCTTGGTCATGACGATCGACCCCAGCGCCATGATCGCGCCGCATGAGAGATCGATACCAGCGGTGAGGATGATGAGCGTCTGGCCGATTGCCAGTACGCCGACCACCATCGACTGCTGCACCACGAGCGAGAGATTCGGTCCGGTCAGGAACCGATCGGTCTGTGTCGTAAAGTAGGCGCAAGCCAGGATCAGGGCGAGAAGCGGTCCCAGGCCAGACAGCGACGTGACCAGGCTTCGGAAACCACCATTAAGTCGCGCCGCTGGCTGTTCGACCCTGACTGCATCACCCATCATGTCGTCCTTGCGAGACAAGGGGAGGTCTCAGGTCCGGCGCTAGCGCCGGACCTGAGATCCTTAGTCATCCTCGCTCGCGACTAGCCCCAGCAATTCTCAAGACCGAAGGTGGTGTCCTCGGATTCAACACCTTCCACCGGATTGTCCGTGATGAGCGTGACGCCGGTGTCGGTGTAGCCTGATGGGGCCTCACCGGTCCGGACGAAATTGACGACCGCGTCGACGCCCATCTGCGCCATCTTCAGCGGGTACTGCTGGGAGGTCGCGGCGATCTTGCCGGCCTTGACGTCTTCGACCCCAGTGCAGCCGCCGTCAACCGAAACGATCAGCACGTCGTTCTCCCGACCGACGGCCTGAAGTGCGGTGTAGACGCCGCGGGCGGTCGGCTCATTGATGGTGTAGACCAGGTTGATGTCCGGGTTCGCTTGCAGGCAGTTCTCCATCGCGGTCAGGCTAAGCGGCTCATCGCCGTCGGCATCCTGACTACAAACCACGCGCGGGTCTTCAGCAAGGGTCATCATATCCGCGGTAGGCGTGCTCGCGGCTCCTTCGGGCGCCCCGAATCCGGCGAGGAAGCCATTGTGGCGGAGGGCACTTACCGAAGCGCCGGTTGAGCCATCGATGGTGGCGATGATGGGCTCTGTGTCGCCCATCGCGGCCTTCGCGTACTGGCCGATGAGAAATCCGGCCTTGAAGTTGTCCGTCGCAAAGAGCGCGTCGGTCGCTTCCATCGGCTCGGTCGGCGTGTCGAGCGCGATGACGAGCACTCCCTGCTCGCGGGCGTTTTCAATGGCGGGCACGATGGCCTTGGTATCACCAGGAGTGATCAGGATGCCGTGCACGCCGGCAGTGACCATGTTCTCCATCGCGGTGGTCTGACCCTCGTTGTCAGCGTCGAATGCCCCGGCTCCCGTCAACAGCTCGGCGCCCGCCGCATCCGCTGCCGCCTGTGCGCCTTCCTTCATCTTGACGAAGAACGGGTTCGTCTCGGTCTTGGTGATCAACCCGACGATGACCTGCTCATCTTGTGCCGCCGCGGGTTGCATGGCGGTGAGGAGCGGAAACGCACTCATCAGGAGCGCGATCGCCAACCAGAGGCGGGCGTTGCCGGCGTGCCGAAGCCGGCGCTGGGATCCGAAGCGACTACGCATCGTCTTTCCCCTTCGAGCTATGACTGACGCACCGGCACGCTGCTGGCGCGCTCACCCTGTGTGGACCGCAGGACTATACGGGTCTCCGCCTTGCCGGTCAATACCCTTCCGCGAGCGGACGTTCTTCGACCATGCGGACGGTCCGCCTACGACTGCATCGCCTACCTCGATACGATGAGCGTCCACGCCAGCGCGCACCCTAGCGTCGCCAGAGCGACGAGTGGAAAGCAGGCGGCGATCCCGACGCGCCGGTTGGCCGCGACCAGGATGACGTTGCCTGTCAGTAACAGGAGCGTCAGTCCAGCGGCCAGCTCGATGGCGAAAAACGGCTGCTCGACGCCGAGCCGCCAGGCGGCGAGCCAGGCCAACACCGGCGCGGTGAGCGTCGTCAGCCAGGCGACGACAAAGGTGAGTCGCTGTCCGAGGCGAGTCGTCGCCGTCGGCAGGCCGGCCGCGCGATCGATCGCCACGTCGGGGAGTGCCTGGGCGAGATGCACGCCGACCGTCGCCAGTGCGCCGAGCGGGTAGAGCAGCAGCAACCTGGGCTCCGGCTTTCCCAGGGACGCAAATACCCAGATCGGCAGCAGAGGGAGTGCGAGAAAATATGGCAGCCACGACCAGGCGGTGCGCTTGAACCACAGATCGTACGCGATCCCCAACGCCGTGCCGGCGGCAAGGAGCGCAAGCGCAAAAATGCCGAAGCGCCATCCAAACGCGACCATCATGATCAGACCGATGACGACCATGGCCTGAGCGCCGCGGATCGGGACGTCTCCGCTCGGCAATGGCTTCCACGGTTTGCCGGCGGCGTCGAACGGGAGGTCGACCAACTCATTCGTGGCGCCGATCGCCAGCTGACCGCCGAGCATGGCCAGGAGCAATGGCCCCAGGAGATGCGCCGGGGGCACGCCGCCCCAGGCGATGACCGCGAATGCCGCCGTCGCCAGCTCGACGACCAGCACCGGCGCCAGGTGCGGCAACAGAAGATAGCCCCGCACCGTCCGTCTCAGGGAGCGCTGGCCAGGCACGGTCAGCAATTGGGCCGGCCGCGCTACTGGCGGCTCGAAGCTGTCCGACTCCGGAATCAGCCGGTTGTGGGACGACTGGGTCTTCAATGGGGCTGCCTCTGAGTTGTCGCCGCCGCCGGTTTGTTGACAAAATGTCGAGGCGGATTCGGATCCGGGTTCAGCTTCCCGTCGCGCCGAACCGTGGACGTCCACTCAGGCAAAGGAGCGCGGCACCGTGAGCACGACACGTTGGGATCCCTGGGGCGATATCGTCAGTTTGCGCGAGGCGATGAACAACCTGCTGGAAGAGAGTTTTGTCCGCCCCCAGCCGGGGACCCCGGGGCCGGGAATGGCGTCGAGTCTGGCGCTGGATGTGAAGGAGACTCCGGATACGTTCATCGTGACTGCCTCGGTGCCGGGGGTACCGCCCTCCGACATCGACATTACCATCCTCGGCGACACGCTGCGCATCCGCGGCCAGCGCAAGGAGGAGGTCGAGGAGACGGGCGAAGGGAGCCGGTGGTTGTTGCGGGAGCGCCGGTTCGGGGCATTCGAACGGACCGTGTCTCTGCCATCGGTCGTCGACAGCGAGGGCTCGAGCGCCGACTTCAACAATGGGGTCCTGACCATCACGTTGCCAAAGGCCGACGTCGTGAAGCCTCGTAGCATCCCGATCAAGGGCGCCGGGTCACGGGACCCGTCATCCGGGGAAGAGCAACCGACCGAGGTCGAGATTCACGCCTCGAGCGGTCAATCAGGTCAGGGCAAGCGCTAGCCGCGGGAACGCCCGGCCGGCCGGAGCGGGACGAGACCGAGGCTCAGGACTCGGACGCGACCCCCGCATCGCCGATGCGAATGTCCGGCTGCAGCGCCGCGGGCGGCGCCGCGGCTGGCCTGTCATCGCCACCGCGGGCGGCCAGGAGCACCGCCTCCGCGCCAAGTCGCTCGAAGAGCTCGGCCACGATCGCCGTCCGCCCGGGCGCGGTGACCACGATCAGCAGCGCGTCCGCGGCCGGCGGAGCACCATCCAGCACGCGTAGCCCCGCCCGCTCCAGCTGACGTGCGGTGTCGCCCCGCGCTCCGTCGAAGACGCGAGTCTGAGGTCCGAAGCCGGCGCGATGGGTCGCCGCCAGCGCCGCGCTGAGCTCCGTGCGCGGGAACGTGCCCACGACGTGATCGATTGCCGGAGACGAAGGAGCGTCAGGACGCATCAGCGCGTTCCGTCCAACAGTCGGGGCCCCTTGCCGGCTAGCGCTGCGACGATCGCCCTCGCATCGCACCCTTCACCAGCCGCTCGACGGCTCTGGCCGGGGCGGGAGCGGGTCGTTGTGGCGCCTTCGGCTCGGCCGCCGCGTCTTCGCTCGGCGCCACGCCATCTTCGCCTTCCGGCGCGCTTTGCGCCACCTTGACGCTGCGCACGGTCGACTCCTCGCCGCGCTTGGTAATGTAGTAGCGGATCGGCTCCTGCATGGATGCACCGCCTTTCTCAGGGACCGTCTTACGGTCCGCTGGAAGCCCCCGAACTGGCCGGGGGCTGGCGGATGTCCACGCGGTGGGACGGAATCGCCGGGCCGGCTAGTCCTGGGGGCGCTCGATTGTCGAACAGCTAGGACTGCCAGCGTCCAACGAGACTCCCTTCACGGGGTCGAGTGCGCACCGGCTGGCCAGCGACACGGCGCTGCATGTTTACGGTCCGGGCACACGCCAAGAGGAAACGGTTTTGCCGTTTCCCAATGAGAGACTCTACAGAGTCGGGCGCGCCACGTCAACGACGGAGCGTGTGAGAAGGCTCTCGAATTCGCTTGCACTTGCGTCGGGACACGGTCGTCAGGAATCCTCATGGACACGCACATGACGAGCATTGGGCCTCACCCTGGGTCGAAGGAGCACGAACGCCTCGCCGGCATGGATGGCGACCTGACGGCCTGGCGTCGCTGGGGTCCGTATGTTGCCGAGCGTTCCTGGGGCACGGTCCGTGAGGACTACAGCGCGCAGGGTCACGCCTGGGACTTCCTGTCCCACGATCTGGCGCGCAGCACGGCGTATCGATGGGGCGAGGACGGTCTCGCCGGGTTCTGCGACCGCTATCAGATCCTGGTTTTCGCGCTCGCCCTCTGGAACGAGCGGGATCCGATCCTCAAGGAGCGTGCTTTCGGCCTCACGCCAAACGAAGGAAACCACGGCGAAGACGTCAAGGAGTACTACTTCTATCTCGACGCCACGCCTACCCATTCCTTCATGAAGTGGCACTACAAGTATCCGCAGCGCGCCTATCCCTATCAGCAACTCATCGACGAGAACCGGTCTCGGCATGGACAGGGACGGGAGTTCGAGCTGCTGGACACCGGTATCTTCGACGACGATCGGTACTTCGACGTGACCGTGGAGTACGCCAAGGCGTCGCCCGAGGATCTCGTCATTCGGGTCACGGTCGAGAACCGTGGCCCCGATGCGGCGCCAATCCACCTCCTCCCTCATCTCTGGTTCCGGAATACGTGGGCCTGGAGCGAGCCGCCAGGTCCGGAACCGCGAATTGAGCCAGGACCGACCGGCCCCGGGTTCGTCAGCCTCTTGGCGGATGACCGGACGGCGACTCCGCCGCGCAATCTCCTCTTCGAGTACCGCCTGGGACCGCGATACCTCTATGTCGAGGAGGGCGGCGAGTTGCTCTTCACCGACAACGAGACGAACGCCCGGCGGGCAGTGGATTCAGGAACGCAACGCGCGGACTCGAGACCGTATGCCAAGGACGCGTTTCACCGGCACGTCATCGACGGTGAGAGCGCTACCAACCCGGAACAATTCGGTACGAAATCATGCGCCCATTATCGTTATGTCGTTCCGGCACACGGGTCCGTCACCCTCCGCATGCGCCTCGCGCCTGACGTGCTCGAGGCGCCTCTGCGAGCCGTCGATGCGGTGCTCCGCCAGCGTCAGGTCGAGGCTGACGAGTTCTACGCGACGATCCATCCGCCGGCGGCTAGCGACGATGAACGGATGGTGCAGCGACAGGCGTTCGCCGGGTTGCTCTGGACCAAACAGATCTACCTCTTCGATGTGAACCAGTGGTTGGAGGGAGACGCTGTCCACGGACCGCTGCCCGAGTCACGGCGCTTCGTCCGCAACAGCCACTGGCGGCACCTGAACTCCATGCGCATCCTCTCCATGCCGGACAAGTGGGAGTTCCCCTGGTTTGCGGCCTGGGACCTGGCCTTTCACGTTTTGCCGCTGGCCCTGGTCGATCCCGACTATGCCAAGGAGCAGCTGTGGGTCCTCCTCTTCGAGCAGTTCCTGCACCCCTCGGGACAGATTCCGGCCTACGAGTGGGAGTTCTCCGACGTCAATCCACCCGTCCACGCCTGGGCGGTCTGGCGCGTCTATAACCTCGACCGCATCCGCTCGGGTCAGGCGGACCGCCAGTTTCTTGAGAAGTGCTTTCACAAGCTGCTGATCAACTTCGCATGGTGGGTGAACAAGGTCGACCGGCAGGGGAACAACATTTTCGAGGGCGGGTTTCTCGGGCTCGACAACATCGCGGTCGTCGACCGCGGCCGGCCGCTGCCCGAGGGGGCGGTCCTCGAGCAGTCCGATGCCACGGGCTGGATGGCGATGTTCTGTCTCAACCTGATGCGCATCGCCCTGGAGCTGGCCAAGGAGAACCAGGCCTACGAGGGGCTGGCCACGAAATTCTTCCAACACTACGTCTATGTTGGCGCCGCGATGACCAACATGGGCGGTCGTCACTTCCAGCTCTGGGACGACGAGGACGGGTTCTTCTACGACGTTCTGCGCTTCCCCGATGACCGCTTCGAGAGGTTCAGGGTTCGCTCTCTGGTTGGGCTGATCCCCCTCTACGCGGTAGAGCGCCTGCAGGAGGAGTCGACCGAACCCATGCCCGGGTTCCGGGAGAGTCTCGATTGGTTCCTGCGGAACAAGCCGCACATCGTGGGAAACCTCTGCCTGCCGCTCGACCGGGACGGACAGCGCGATTACCTGCTCGCCGTCGTCGATGAGGCTCAGTTGCGACGGATGATGCAACGAGTGCTCGACCCGGACGAATTCCTCTCACCCTGGGGTCTGCGCAGCCTCTCCAGGGAGCACGAAGTCCACCCGTTTCGCTTCGCGGATCAGGAGGTCAGGTACGCACCGGCGGAGGCAGACGTCAAGATCATGGGCGGGAACTCGAACTGGCGCGGTCCAGTCTGGTTCCCAACCACTTACGTGATGATCGAGTCGCTACGCACGCTGGGCGAGGCGTACGGTTCGCATTTCATGGTGGCCGCGAACGGGAAGTCAGGGCCACCGGTGACATTGCAGCAGGTGGCCGACGACCTATCCGACCGTCTGATCCGCATCTTCACCCGCGACGCGTCCGGGAGGCGGCCGGTCCACGGTGATCGCCAGAAGTTTCAGGAGGATCCCTACTGGCGCGACCTCATCCTCTTTCACGAGTACTTCCACGCCGAGACCGGAGAGGGGCTGGGCGCCTCGCACCAGACCGGCTGGACCGGGCTCGTCGCCTCCCTCATCGATGAACGGCGGCGGCCCGGCGGCGATTCGGTTTCCAATGTATGTAGCACACCCCCGTGCTATACTCCGGCCGTCTCCCGCGGCGAACGTCAATCTTGACGTCGATTCCGGCGCGGGTCGCGATGACGCCATGCACGCGGCCAACACGCTAAGACCGACGTGTGCCTCTTGCGTTTAGAGGAGCGCCTGGTTGTTCCGACCCCTGTCAAAGCTCTTCGGGATGTTCAGCCGCGATCTCGGCATCGATCTTGGGACTGCCAACACCCTCGTCTACGTGCGGGGAAAAGGCATCGTCATCTCCGAGCCAAGCGTGGTGGCCATCGACACCCGCACCCGGCGCGCCTTTGGCGTGGGTGCTGAAGCCAAGGCCATGGTCGGCAAGACGCCGGAGAGCATCGTCGCCGTGCGGCCCCTCAAGGACGGCGTCATCGCCGACTTCGACACCGTCGAGATGATGCTCCATTACTTCATCCGCAAGGTGCACATGCAGCGGCTGATGGCGCCCCACCCGCGGGTGGTCATCGGCATCCCCAGCGGTGTCACTGAGGTGGAAAAACGGGCCGCCAAGGACGCCGCGCTCTCGGCCGGGGCCCGCGAGGCCTACACCATCGAGGAGCCGATGGCCGCCGCCATCGGGGCGGGACTGCCCATCAATGAACCGATCGGGTCCATGATCGTCGACATCGGCGGCGGCACCACCGAGGTGGCGGTTATCTCCCTGGGCGGCATCGTGGTCAACCACTCCATCCGGGTGGCAGGTGATGAGATCGACGATGCCATCATCCAGTACGCCCGGCGCGACCACAACCTGGTCATTGGCGAGCGGACCGCGGAGAACGCCAAGATCGCGGCCGGCTCGGCCTACCCGTTGGAAGAGGAGATTCGCACCACCTTGCGCGGGCGCGATCTGCTGACCGGCTTGCCCAAGTCGGTGGAGGTCAGCTCGGTGGAGCTACGCGACGCCATCTCCCAGCCGGTCAACACCATCGTCGAGGTGGTGAAAACCGCCATCGAGGAGACGCCACCCGAGCTGGTGGCCGACATCATGGAGCAGGGCATTACCCTGGCCGGGGGCGGGGCGCTGCTGTTCGGGCTGGACCGGCGGTTGCAGACCGAGCTGAAGATGCCGGTCTACCGTGCCGACGATCCGCTGACCTGCGTGGCTCGGGGCACCGGTCGCGTCGCCGAAGCCCTGCACCTCTACGAGCGGGCCCTGGCGAGTGGTTCGGAGATCCGCCGCGCGCGATAAGGCCGCAACCGACCATCCCTGGAACGACTGCAGCCGGTAAGCGGCGTGGTATCGTTGGCTGTCCCGCCCATCCCGGGGAGTGCCCCCAACGACATCGGGACAGCACCGGCCTCACGAGGTTCGCCGTTGACGACGCTGAACACCCGGCAAACGCTCTTTCTGGTCGTCTTGTTCGTGATCACGAGCCTGGCCTTTATCCAGCTTGACAGCCGCCGCGCGCTCGACCCGGTGAAAGATGCGATGCGCGCGGTCGTCGGCCCGATAGTCACCCAGGTCGGTAATGCCGGCCGGCGCGGCGACGTCGCCATGGAGCGCGAAATCGCCGCCGTGAAGGCGGAACGCGACCAACTTGCCGCCGAGAACGCGCAGCTCAAGGCAGCGGTGCGCGAGGTGGAGCAGCTCCGCCTGCAGGCCAAGCTGCAACAGGACCGGCCGACCTGGAAAATGCTCCAGGCCCGGGTCCAGACTCCCGACCCGACCAACCAGCAGAAATTCCTGACCATCGACAAGGGAGCCAAGAACGGGGTCGAGGTCGGGATGGCGGTCGTCGCCCAGGGACCCAACTACATCGGTCAGGTGACCGAGGTGTGGGAGGAGTCCTCCCGTGTCATGCTCATCGTCGACGTCACCCAGCGCGTCGGGGCACGCCTCGAGGGCGGCGGCGACGGCGTCGTTTTCGGCGAGTGGCAGAATGGTGGCCGCTTACAGCTGCGCTACCTCGATCGCGACAGCGACCCTCAACCCGGCGAGCTTGTGATGACGACTGACAGTCCATCCCTGCGCACGGCCCGGGTCCCAGGCGGCCTGATCGTCGGCCGCGTTGGCGACGCGCCGCCGAACGCGGCCCAGGGAGACACCCAGGTAGTGCCGGTGATCCCGCTCGTCGTCTTCGAGCGGCTCGAGGTGGTCACCGTCGTTCTCACCGAAAGTGCCTAGCTCGCCCCCGCGGGACGCACGACTGATCGCCGCGCTGGCGGCGGCCAAAGCCACCGGCGCCGCGATCCGGGGTCTGGGACGCGGCGGTGGCACCGCGGCGCCTGGTCTCGTTGCGGAACGCATCGATCCCCGTCTCCTCGATAAGATCGCCAGACGCCTGCCGCAAGGAACTGTCGTGGTCGCCGGGACCAACGGCAAGACGACCGTCTCCCGCATGCTGGCCGACATCCTGCAGGCGCACGGGTCACGCGTCGCCCACAACCGCTCCGGCTCGAATCTCGTGCGCGGCGTTGCCAGCGCTCTGGCCAGCCAGTCTGATCTGACCGGCAGTCCGCGGGCCGATATCGGTGTCATCGAGAGTGACGAGGCGGCTTTTCCGGAGATCGTGCGCCGCGTCCAGCCGTCGGTGGTCCTGCTGAACAATCTGTTCCGGGACCAACTCGACCGCTATGGAGAGCTCGACACGATCGCGTCGCAGTGGCAGCCCGCGCTGCGACGATTGCCGGCGGAGGCCACCGTCGTCGTCAACGTCGACGATCCGACACTGGCCGCGATCACGGAGGGGATTGACGCCCGCCGCGTCACCTTCGGGCTCGACGATCGCAACCCGGGCTTCCTCCTCGACCAGATTCCGCATGCCGCCGACGCCAAGACTTGCCGGCATTGTGGACGGGATCTTGCCTACGATCGGTTGTACAGCGCCCATCTTGGGGCGTGGCGCTGTCCGGGGTGTGGCGTCGAGCGCCCGCCTCTCGATTTCGCGGGAACATCGATCGTGCTGGACGGTGTCGACGCGCTGCGTCTCGAGGTCTCGCTCCCTGAGGAGTCCGAGGAATCGCTCGCATTGCAGTTGATGATTCCGGGGCTTTACAACGCCTACAACGCGGTCGCCGCGACGGCCGTGGCGGAGACGCTCGGCGTGGCGCGGCAGACCATCGCCGGCGCACTCCGTGGGTACCGATCGGCGTTCGGCCGGATCGAGCGCGTGACCTATCGCGGGTGCTCGTTGACACTGGCCCTGGTCAAGAATCCGGTGGGGTTCAACGAGACCTTGCGCATGCTCACGGTGGCGACCGCCGGTCTGACCGTACCTACGCTGATCGCGATCAATGACCTCGCCGCGGACGGACGAGACGTCTCCTGGCTCTGGGACGTCGACTTCGAGATGCTCTGTGAAGGGTCGGCGCCGCTCTTCACGACCGGCATTCGCGGCGCGGATATGGCGAACAGGCTCAAGTACGCGGGGGTGCCGTCAGAACGGATCATGCCTCTGCCGGCGGATCTCTCCACCGGTCTCGACGCGTTCGTCGACAGCCTCCCCGAAGGCGCGACCGGGTACGTCCTGCTGACCTACACCGCGCTCCTCGGGTTACGTCAGGCGCTCGCCGACCGGGGGGCAGTCGACCAGTTCTGGGAGCAATGAGGATGGCGGAGGGGATATGAGACTGACCATCGGCTGGCTCTACGCCTCGAAGATGAATATCTATGGCGACCGCGGCAACGTCATCGCGTTGCGACGGCGTGCCGAATGGCGCGGAATCGCGGCCGAGGTGCGCGAGATCGGCATGGGCGAGCCGATTCCGAGCGACGTCGACTGCTTTTTCTGGGGCGGCGGCCAGGACCAGGAGCAAGCCGCCGTCGCCCACGACCTGCGGGGTGCGAAGGGCGCGTCGCTGCGGGCGGCAGTCGAAGACGGGGCGGCCATGCTCGCCGTCTGTGGTGGTTACCAGCTTCTCGGCCACGAGTATCGGCCGCACGGCGCCGAACCGTTGCCAGGGATCGGCCTGTTCGACGCGACCAGCATTGCCGGTCCCGAGCGATTCATCGGCAACGTCGTCATCGACAGCCGCTGGGGAGAGCTGGTCGGGTTCGAAAACCACAGTGGGTTGACCACACTCGGCCCAGGCGTCGAGCCGATGGGCCGCGTCCGCGTCGGCCGCGGCAACAACGGGCGGGACGGCACCGAGGGCGCGATCTACCGCAACGCCGTCGGCTGCTACCTGCACGGGTCACTGCTACCCAAGAACCCGGTCCTGGCCGACTGGCTGGTGGCCCGTGCCCTCGAACGGCGCCACGGGTACGTCGATCTCCCCCCGCTGCCGGACGACGTGGAACACACCGCCCACGCCTCAGCCGTTCAGCGCGCGCTGCTCACACGGTAGAGTCGGACGAGGGTGGCGGGGTCGTTACTCGCTCCGCTCGTGGTGGGGCCAGGGTGGCGGGGAATCGGTGGCCCGGAACCTGCCACCCTGCCACCCTGCCACCCTGCCACCCAAAAAGGCACGGCTATACTCGCTCCATCACAATCGATAGAGGTCAACTGGTGGCGCGGCAACGCGACCCATTGCCGCCCACCATGCGAGGGGCGAGATGAACGACGACCCTACGGGTGCCCGGCATCCGGGATCGGGAACGCGGGCACGTGAGGTAGCCATCGAGACGCTGTTCCTCGAGCAGCGACGGTTTCCGCCTCCGGCCGATTTCGCGGCTCAAGCCAATGTCGACGACCCTGCGATCTACGAACGGGCCGCGGCTGACCCAGAGGGGTATTGGGCCGCAGAAGCGGCAAAGCTCGATTGGTACCGCCCCTGGGACACCGTCCTGGAGTGGGATCCACCCTTCGCCAAGTGGTTCAACGGTGGTCAGCTCAATGTCGCCGTGAACTGCCTCGATCGCCATGTCAATGCCGGGGGCGGCGACAAGGTCGCCTACTACTGGGAGGGCGAGCCCGGAGACCGCAAGGTCATCACCTACAACGATCTCTTTCTGGACGTGAATCGAGCCGCCAACGCGTTGCGGGAGCTCGGCGTGCGGCGCGGCGACCGGGTCGCCATCTACATGCCGATGATTCCGGAGCTCCCCGTCGCGATGCTGGCCTGCGCCCGCATCGGCGCCCCACACACTGTCGTCTTCGGTGGGTTTTCTGCCGAGGCACTCGCCGACCGCATCAACGACTCACAGGCGAAGCTGGTGATCACCGCCGACGGCGGCTACCGGCGGGGCAAGGCCACCGGACTCAAGGTCAACGTCGACGAGGCAGTGCAACGGACACCGAGCATCGAGCATGTCCTGGTCGTTCAGCGCACGGGTCAAGACGTCACCATGATGAACGGGCGCGACCTGTGGTGGCACGACGTCGTCCCGCGCCAATCAGAGTGGTGCGAACCGGAGCGGATGGAGAGCGAGGACATGCTCTATCTGCTCTACACCTCCGGGACCACGGCCAAGCCGAAGGGGATCCTGCACACGACCGGCGGCTACCTGACCGGGATCACCAGCACGCACCGCGATGTCTTTGACATCAAGGAGAACGACGTCTTCTGGGCGGCAGCCGATATCGGCTGGGTGACCGGGCACTCCTACATCGTTTACGGGCCGCTGGCCAACCACACCACCGGGGTCATCTACGAGGGCACGCCCGACTGGCCGGACCCCAGCCGCTGGTGGGAGATCATCGAGCGCTACGGCGTGACGATCATCTACACGGCTCCGACCGCGATCCGCGCCCACATGAAATGGGGCCCCCAGTACGCGGAGCGACACGACCTCTCGTCGCTGCGTCTCCTGGGCACGGTCGGCGAGCCGATCAACCCGGAGGCCTGGATCTGGTACCACGAGCACATCGGCGGTGGCCGCTGTCCGGTCGTCGACACGTGGTGGCAGACGGAGACGGGCGGCATCATGATCTCGCCCCTGCCCGGGATTACCACCACCAAGCCAGGGTCCGCGACCAAACCAATTCCCGGCATCTTCGCCGACGTGGTCGATGACCAGGGCAATTCGGTGCCACTGGGCGAGGGCGGCTATCTCGTCCTCCAGCAGCCCTGGCCGTCAATGCTGCGCGGCATCTACGGTGATCCAGAGCGCTACAAGGCGACCTACTGGAGCAAGTTCCCCGGGATGTACTTCCCCGGTGACGGCGCCCGCCGCGACGAGGACGGCGACTACTGGCTCATGGGTCGCGTCGACGACGTCATGAATGTTTCCGGTCACCGCCTCTCCACGACCGAGATCGAGAGCGCGCTCGTCGACGACCGGCGGGTCGCCGAAGCCGCTGTGGTGGGCAGTGAAGACGAGATCACGGGCGAGGCTATCTGCTGCTTCGTCATCCTGAAGTCGGGTATCGAGCCCAGCGACGAACTTGGTGAGGAGCTGCGCCAGCATGTAGCGCGCAAGATCGGTCCGATCGCGCGACCACGCCAGCTCATGTTCACACCCGATCTGCCCAAGACGCGCTCCGGCAAGATCATGCGCCGGCTTCTCCGCGACATCGCCGTCGGCCGCCAGCTCGGGGATACGACGACCCTGGCCGATGCCGGCGTCGTGGAAACGATCCGCGAGGCGACCCGGACGGCTTCTGACGATTAGGCGAGGGGGTGTCGCTGCGCTCAGGGGGTGCCGGCTTCGCCTCAGAGGGTGTCGCCTTCGGCTCAGGGGGTGAAGGAGAAGGACGAGGCTTCTTCTCGACTCCTCGACTTCTCGACTCCTCGACTCACTCACAGGTACTCTCGGAACCACTCTACGATCCGGCGCATGCGGTCGACGCGGCGGTCCGGACGCCCGATCCCGGCCAGGAAATGCGGCTCGCCGGGGTAGCGCACCATTTGCGTCCGCACCCCTCGCGAGCGGAGGATAGCGAACAGGATCTCCGACTGCTCGGGTGGGCAACGAAGATCGTCCTCCGATTGCAACAGCAACAGCGGCGCGGTGTTTCGGTGGATCTCCATGAATGGCGATGCCGCCAGGAACGCCTCGATGTCCTCCGGGAGGCGACCGATACCGACGAACCGCTCATCGGTGTAGCCGGAGAGGTCGGACCCGCCGTACCAGGAGACCCAGTTGCTGACCGGGTTCTCGCTGACCCCGGCGCCAAAGCGCCCCGGATGGTGACCGAGCAGCCAGTTCGTCATGTAGCCGCCACCGGACAGTCCCATCACCCCGATGCGCCGCGGGTCGGCGAGCCCGCTCTCGACCGCCCACTCCACGAGCTGGAGGTGGTCGGAGCCGTCGACGTCGCCCCAACGACCGTGGATGGCTCTGGCGAATCCCTCGCCGTAGCCGCTCGATCCCCGCGGGTTCGGATAAAGGACGTGAAACCCGGCGCCGGCGAGGGCCAGCATCTCCAGCCAGGGTGTCGGCCCGTGCGCGGCGTGTGGACCGCCATGAATCTGGATGACGACCGGACCGGGTCGTGGCGCGTCTCGGCCCTCGATCAGCCAGGTATCGACGGAATGTCCGTCCGGGTGCGTCAACCGGTGACGGACCGGATCGCGGCGGTATGGCTCGAGCCAATCTGAGCCGTTGCTCGAGAGCTGGCGCATGGCGCCATCTTCGACCGCGTAGATCTCCGTGGCCCGGCCCCGGTCACTGGCGACCATCGCGATCCGATCGCCGGCGACCACGATCGCGTTGCAAACGATCTCGCCGGTAACGAGCGGGGACGCCTCGCCCGACGCCGCGTCGAAGCGATAGGGAATGGTCCGTCCTTCGTCGCCGACCTGCGCCACGATGGTGGTGTCGTCGATCCACTCACAGGACACCACCGACCCGCGAACGACGAGATCGCCGGTGGTGACGTTGCTCACCGGGCGATCGAGATCTGCCCCAAGTCGTCGCAGCGACGTGCCATCGCCGACGTAGAGATGGTTGTCGGCCCAGGACGGTTGCCGCGGATAGTCCTTGCCGACGACCGCGACGCGCGTGCCGTCCGGGGCAGGGCGGACCGCCGCGATACCTCCCGGCAGCTCGGCGAGGGAAGCCGGCTCGGCCGAATCATCGACGGCGATGCGCCAGGCCGCCGCTCGCTCGCTCAAGCGACGCATCCCGGCATCCGGCTCGGCGTCGGCGACGACCGCGATGTGCCGTCCATCCGGTAGCCAGCGCGCGTCCAGCACCTCCCACGCCGGATCGGTGAGTCGTCGCGCCTCGCCGTCGTCAACTGAAACGACCCATGCGCTCACTAGCTGATTTCGCAATCCGGTCTTGTCGAGCCTCCAGGCGAAGTCGTCGATCACGCGCGCGATCGGGTCCTTCGGATCGCCGACGGCCAGCCGCTCGACGCCGCTGAGCGCCATGATCAGCAACCGTCGCCCATCTGGCGACCACTGCACGGCCCTCGCATCCCCAGCAATGTCTGTCGCCAGGCGCGGTTCGCCGCCATCGAGCGGCAGGATCCAGGGCTGCTCGCGACCGCCGCGATCCGAGATGAATGCCAGTGACCGACCGTCGGGTGAGAACACCGGCCGGGTGTCGTTGACCGCCGCGTGGGTCAGTTGACGGGCATCGCCTCCCGACCAGGGCACGATCCAGAGATGCGTGCGGTAGGCGTTGTCCGCGATCACGCGCCGGCTGTAGACGACGGTCGAGCCGTCCGGCGAGAGCGCGGCATCCTGGATCTGCGCCTGGCGCAGCACATCTTCCGGCTGAAACGCGGTCATTTGACCCTGTGAAGCGGATCTCTCGTGGACTGGCACGGAAGATTCCTCCGGAGTTTCCTAGACTTCACGTTGCGCCGGAACCAGCATCGTCGCTACGCTCGCAAAGGCGTCGCACCGTCGGAGTCTGCCATGCCCGAGTATCCCAGCGGAACCGTCGCCTTCCTCTTCACCGACATCGAGGGCAGCACCAAGCGCTGGGAGCGCGATTCCACGGCGATGTGGGCGGTGGTCGAGCGTCACTTCACCGTGCTTGCAAACGCGATCACCGCGCAGAACGGCGTCCTCTTCAAGACGATCGGCGATGCGGTCCAGGCGGCGTTCCCATCCGTGCCCGCTGCCGTCGCGGCCTCCGTCGCCGCGCAGTCGGCACTCCGAGAGGAAGAGTGGGGCGATCTGGGCCCGCTGCGCGTGCGAATGGCCGTCCATGTAGGGGAGGCTACACCCCGGGACGGCGACTATCTCGCTCCCTGCCTGAACCGCCTCGCGCGCCTCCTCGGCACCGGGTATGGCGAACAGATCCTCCTCTCTGAGGCGGCCCGCGCCATGGCTGTATCGGCGCTGCCGCCTGGCTGTGATCTCCTCGATCTCGGCGTGCATCGCCTGCGAGACCTTTTGCAGCCGGAGCACATCTACCAGTTGCTCGGTCCTGGCCTGGTCGTCGACTTCCCTCCGCTCAAGAGTCTCGACCGCCACCTGCACAATCTTCCCGCGCAACCGTCCGCGCTCCTCGGCCGCGAATCTGAGGTCGCCGCGACGCGCGCCTTGCTGGAGCAAGAGGGCGCCCGCATCGTGACCCTGACCGGACCGGGTGGCACCGGGAAGACGCGACTCGGTCTCCAGGTCGGCGCGGAGCTGGTTGAGGCGTTCACTGACGGCGTCTGGTTCGTCCCGCTCGCCGCGATCGCCGATCCCGCTCTTGTCATTCCGGCGATCGCCCAGCCGCTCGGAGTGCGAGAGATCCCCGGCGAGCCACTGCTGACGACGCTCCAGGAGTATCTGCGCAACAAGCACGCGCTGCTGCTGCTCGACAACTTCGAACATCTGACGGCCGCGGCCGCGGCAGTCTCGGCATTGCTCGCCGCCTGCCCCGGGGTCCAGGTGCTGGTCACCAGCCGAGAGCCACTCCGGATTACCGGCGAGCGCGAGCTGCCCGTGTCGCCGTTGGCGCTCCCTGACCCGCGCCAGGCGCGCGGGCTGAGTCCCGGCGCTCTTCTGGACTACTCGGCGATCCGCCTGTTCGTCGAGCGCGCGCAGGCTGTCAAGCCCGACTTCACGCTCACCGAAGCAACCGCGGCGGACGTCATTGCCATCTGCCGGCGGCTCGATGGTCTGCCGCTGGCGATCGAGCTCGCTGCCGCACGCGTGCGGATCCTTCCTCCCAGCCAGCTCCTGAACCGGCTCGACACCCGCCTCAAGGTACTGACTGGGGGCAATCGCGACTTGCCGGCCCGGCAGCAGACCCTCCGCGCCGCGATCGAGTGGAGCCACGAGCTGCTGGATCCAGGCGAGCAGGCGCTCTTCGCCCACCTGGCCGTCTTTTCGGGTGGCTGCACGTTTGAGGCGGCAGAGGCTGTCTGCGGTGCTGCGGGTGCTCTCCAGCTCGACGTCCTCGACGGCCTCGACTCCCTGACCCAGAAGAGCCTGCTCCGACCGGAAGACGGCGCCGATGGCGAGACCCGCTTCACCATGCTGGAGACGATCCGGGAGTACGGCTTGGAGCGGCTGGACGCGACCGGGCATGCCGAGACGGTGCGGCGAGCACACGCGGACTATTTCGTGACGCTCGCGGAGGCGGCCGAACCGCAGTTGACGGGCGCAGATCAAGTTGACTGGTTGAACCGGCTTGGTGCCGAACATGACAACTTCCGCTCGGCGATGGGGTGGCTCGAGCAGGGGAGTGAGATCGAGACACGACTCAGAATCGCGGCTGCACTGTGGCGATTTTGGTGGATGCGCGGTCACTTGGCGGAGGGTCGGGGGTGGTTGGAGCGAGCGTTGGCCGAAGCGAGTCAATCTGCCGCCCACCCTCCACGCAAATGCGCTCAGCAGCGCCGGCATCCTGGCCTCCAGCCAGGGCGATTATGAGCGGGCGACCGCTCTCCATGAGAAGGCGTTGGCTCTTCGAGAGCAGGCAGGAGACCAACTGGGAACGACCACATCCCTGACCGAGCTCGGAATTATTGCTCGCCTGCTCGGTGACCTCGACCGCGCCACCACTCTGCACGAGCAGGCACTAACCCTCTGGCGCGACATCGGAGATGAGCGTGGGATTGCCGGTTCACTCTATGAGCTTGGCTTGTTGGCCCTGACCCAAGGTAACTATGTGGAATCGGCACAGCTGCTCAATGAGAGTTTGGAGCTGTGTCGCATGTCTGGAGATGCTACTGCCTTGAGCAGTGTGCTCGAGAGCCTAGGCATCCTCGCGTTCTACCAGGAGGAATACGACAGCGCGGCTAAATACTACGCAGAGAGTTTGACGTTGTCGCGCGAGCTCGGTGACTCACGAATGATCGCCCACGCCCTCGTCAACCTGGGTGAGGTATTTCATCACCAGAGAGACGTGGACAGCGCGGAGGCACACTACCAGGAGGCGCTAACCCTCCTTCGGGAGTTGGAAGAGAAACGCGGGACAGCCTTCGCGCTCTTCCAACTCGGAAAGGTTGCGTTGAGCCGAAACGACTGTGGTCAGGCCGCTTCTCTCTTTCTCGAAAGCTTGGCTCTCCGCCGTCAGCTTGGAGAAAAGTCCGCGATTATCGAAAGTGTCGAAGGCCTGGCAGGAGTAGCGGCCGTGAAGGGTGCGGCATCCCTGGCGGCACGCTTGTTCGCGGCTGCAGAGGCACACCGACGGGCTATTGGTGTGCCATTGCCGGCATCTTATGCCAAGGAGCACCAGCTGTTCCTGGCGTTGGCACGCGACACCCTGGGTGAAGAGCAATTCAGGGAAGAGTGGAGTCATGGGCAAGAATTGACGCTCGATACGACGATTGATGTTGTAGCTGAAGTTAGCCAACCGGCGGCGTAGTCAAGAGGCAGCCGTGCCGCGGCGCCTCTTGGCATTCAGTAGACCGGAATTGCGAGCCGTCGTTGCCTCAGCGGCGGCGAATTATGCCTCCGCTAATCGGGAAGGGATCGGGGGCTTGATCGCATGGGGTTGACTCGTCGACGCACTTAACGCAGCAGTGATTTCTTGATGGCTCCCCGAGGCATTCAAGGCACGGACTCACGCAGTCGCCGCTTCTCGTGCAATCTGCGCAACACTGGCTGCCGGAATTGGGACATTGAAGGCAGCCTTCACGGCGTGTGCAAGTCTCAATGACAATCGGCTCTTCCTGGTTTTGGCGGTCAGGACGAAAGATCCAGCAGTCCGGTCCTCCGCAACACTCTCCCCCGCAGCTACAGAATCCGTCGTCACAACAAAAGCCAGGTCCGCTGGAGCTTGTGCTCTCATCGGCCGGGCAGGCACCCTCGTCGCAACCGTGCCGTTCTCCATCGAGATCTTTGTCGTTATCACTGGTATTTTGGTCTGAATCGCGGTCGCTTCTAGCCGAGGCCGGATCGACAACGGTGGCCTGATTGTCGTCACCACCGCTCGCGTCGGCAATGACTATGCCGTCGTCCTGGGCAGCGGTCGCGTGGATGCGGAGACTGCCCAACGCCCCCGCCAGCAGCCCTGCGAGCACCCGCCGCCGCGAGCTGCTCGTCGCCAGGGCCCGGGCCAGCTGGTCGAAGCGTTTCCCCTCCATGGAATCTCCCCTCATGGGTGACGGACTTGCTGAACGCTGAGGGTATCTCAGGCGCGGCATATAAGCCAACGGCGAGCCGGGGACGCAGGCGCCGCTGATTGAAAAAGGGGCGGCCGGGTGGCCGCCCCTTTCTGGACTGCTTCGGGTCCTAGTAGTTGTAGTTGCGCGGAGGCGCCGCCGTCCGCCGCAACTGGAAGCACTCCCGGCAGTAGACCGGCTTGTCCGAGCGAGGCTCGAAGGGAACCTCGGTATCCCGGCCACACTCCGAGCAAACCGCCGGAAACATCTGGCGCGGTCCGCTGGAGTAACCCCCGCCGCCGCCGGATGAATACCCGCCGCCACCGGACGAGTAGCCACCACCGCCCGCGGAGTACGATCCGCCGCCGCTGTATCCGCCGGAGGAGTACCCTCCGCCGCCACCACTACCGCCGCTATATCCCGAGTCGTACCCTTGCGTGGCGCGCTGCGCCTTGCGGGCCGACCGGCACGACGGACAACGCTGGGGCTCGCTGAACCCCCGCTCCGCATAAAACGCCTGTTCGCCGGCCGTAAACGTAAACGCCTGGCCGCAATCGCGACAGGTGAGCGTCCGATCGCTCATTCCGCCTGAACCCTCCGCCGCGTCACCATCGCCGCGGCACCGAACGAAAAAAGAAAAAGACCGAGAGACGTTTCCGGCGGAACGAGACACGTGTGGGGGCTCACCGGGAACCCGACGATCGCGCGCGCAGGGAATCGTCCGAGATTGGAATATATCACGATTTGGCCGCTGTCAAGCGGTTCCGATCGATTCAGTTGAGATTCATTCGATTTCCCGGCCATCCGTTGCTCCAAATCCCTATGCTAGGATGCCGGAGGCCATCGCGGCGTCGCCGTCGCTGGCACTCTTTAACATGAGGACTCGATTGTGAATCTGCACGAGTACCAGGCGGCGGAGATCTTCGCGAGCCACGGCATCCGCACGAACGCCGGCGGGGTTGCCGCCACCGCGGATGAGGCGGAGGCGCTCGCCCAGGCCGCGGGCGGCCCGGTCGTCGTCAAAGCCCAGGTGCTCACGGGAGGTCGCGGCAAGGCAGGCGGCGTCAAGCTCGCCCGTACACCGGCAGAGACCCGCGAGGTTGCCTCGGCGATCCTGGGTCTCGACATCCGCGGGCACACGGTACGCAAGGTACTGGTCGCGCCCGCCGTCGACATCGCCCAGGAGTTCTACCTCGGGGTCACGCTCGATCGCGCCCGTCGTCAGAACGTCGTCATGGCCAGCGCGGAGGGCGGCGTCGATATCGAAGAGGTGGCTCGCGAACGACCGGAACGGATCGTTCGCACCCTGGTCGACCCGTTCCTCGGTCTGCACGCCTGGCAGGCGCGGCAGATTGGCTTTGCGCTCGGACTCGCCGCCGACCGGGTCAACGGGTTCGCAACGATGGCGCGGCAGCTGTACGACGCGTATCTGAACGAAGACGCGACGCTCGCGGAGATCAACCCCCTCGTCTTGACCACGAAGGGCGACTGGCTCGCGCTCGACGCCAAGATGACCATCGACGACAACGCCTTGTTCCGTCACCCCGGTTCGGAGTCGCTGCGCGATCTCGACGCCGAAGACCCGACCGAGCTCGACGCGCGCCAATCCGGGATCTCGTTCGTCAAGCTCGGCGGCGACATCGGGTGCATCGTCAATGGCGCCGGTTTGGCAATGGCCACCATGGACGCCGTGATGCTCCACGGCGGGGAGCCGGCGAACTTCCTCGACGTCGGCGGCGGTGCGAGCGCCGATCAGGTCGCCAAGGCGTTCAGCCTGGTGACCGCCGACCCGAACGTGCGCGCGATTCTCATCAATATCTTCGGCGGCATCACCCGCGGCGACGTCGTGGCGCAGGGCATCGCGGAAGCCTTGCAGCGAGTCGCTGTCCCGGTGCCAATCGTCGTCCGCCTCTCCGGGACCAACGCGGCGGAAGGGCAGCGCCTCCTCTCCGAGGCAGGGCTGACCGCCAGTGACAGCATGGACGAGGCGGCCGCGCAGGCCGTTCGCGCGGCACACGCCGCATGAGCTTGCGCTTGCCCGGCCATGCACATCTGCACGTGACGTTGCTCAGGCAGGAGGGGTCCTCTCGGTGAGCATCCTCGTCGATCGCGATACCCGGGTGCTGGTGCAGGGCATAACTGGTCGAGAGGGCTCGTTCCATACCGAACAGATGGTTGAATATGGAACGAACGTGGTCTCGGGTGTCACGCCAGGCGGCAGGGGCAAGAGCGTCGCCGGTGTGCCGGTCTTCAATACGGTGGCGGATGCCGTGGCCGAGACCGCGCCCAATGTGGCGATCATCTTCGTGCCGGCCCGGTTCGCTCCGGACGCCATCTACGAGGCCATCGACAACGGTCTGCCGCTGGTGGTCTGTATCACCGAGGGCATTCCCGTCGCCGACATGGTCCCCGTCTATGCGCACGCCCAGAACCGGGGGACCCGTCTGCTCGGGCCAAATTGCCCCGGACTGATTACCCCGGATGAGGCGAAAGTTGGGATCATGCCCGGCTTCATCCACACGCCGGGGCCGGTGGGGGTCGTCTCCCGCTCCGGCACGTTGACCTACGAGGTGGTCGACGCTCTCTCCCGGGCTGGGACCGGTCAGAGCACGGCCGTCGGCATCGGCGGCGACCCCGTGATCGGCACCTCGTTCGTCGACGTGCTTGGCCTGTTTGAAGCCGACCCCGCCACCGAAGCGATCGTCATGATCGGCGAGATCGGTGGCAATGACGAGGAGACTGCCGCCCAATTCATCCAGGACCACGTGACCAAACCCGTCGTTGGCTTCATCGCCGGCCAGACCGCTCCACCGGGCAAGCGCATGGGTCACGCCGGGGCGATCATCTCCGGCGGCTCCGGCACCGCCGCCGAGAAGATGGCCGCGCTCGAGGCCGCTGGGGTTCGCGTCGTCGACCGGCCCTCGGCGGTGCCCGGCGCGATCCAGACAGCCTTGCGAACGCCCTGATCGTTGCGGATTCCGCTATGGCACACACGTCTGGCGTTGCGTGTTCCGACGTTCAGCAAACCCTCAGCGTTCGTTCAGGGGTCGTTCAGCGGCCGTCCGCATACTCGCTTCACGATCGGTTCCCGGGGGCGGTGCTGGGCGGGCCATTCCGCCTCCGGGTCCGGTCACTTTCATATCAGTCGCCGGGCAGTTGATGCCCGTATCGAGAACAAGGGAGCATGAGCATGGCCGGACAGCGAGTAAGCCGCCTGCACAAGGTGGTTCTGACCGGGGCATTGACGCCGGGGCTGATCCTCGGTGCGGCCGGGTTTGGCATCCTGCCTGGAGGCATTCTTCCCACGGGGGTCACCGCGCAGTCGGTAACCGACGGCGGGAGCTGTGCCGCGTTTGGCGCCCCTGCAACCGAACAGACGACCGAGATGTCTGTGGCCGACGTCGCGGAGAAAGTCAATCCCGCGGTCGTAACCATCGTGAACCTGCAGCCGATCGGTGAAGCCGGCCTGGATGGCTTCACCGGGATCGAGGGATTTCCCGGCATCCCCGAGATCCCCGGTATCGAGGGTCTCCCAGGCAGTGAAGAGGCGCCGGGCGCCGAGGATGATGGCACGGCGCAGATCGACGACTCTGAAGACAGCGACACGCTCGTCCCGGTCGGAACCGGATCCGGGTTCATCGTCGACGAGGCTGGCCACGTCATCACCAACGCCCATGTCGTCGCGGGCGCCGAGGAGCTGACGGTGGCACTTGCCGATGGCACCGAAGTGCCGGCCACGGTCGTCGGCAGCTCATCGCTACCCGACGTCGATGTGGCGATCCTGGAGCTGGATTTCCCCGCGGGAGAATCGGTCCCCAGCATCGTCACCTTTGGTGATTCTTCGTCCCTGCGGGCCGGTGAACAGGTTGTGGCGATCGGCAACGCGCTGGGGTCGTTCCCGAACACGGTGAGCGAAGGCACGGTCAACGCGACCGATCGCTCGTTCCCCTACGAGGGCGGTCTCACTACCTGGATTCAGCACGACGCCGAGATCTGGCATGGCAATTCCGGTGGGCCACTACTCAACCTGCGCGGTGAGGTCGTTGGCATCAATACTGCCGGCATTGGCTCCGGCATGATGGGCGCGGACTCCGGATCGGCCGACATGGCGTTCGCGGTCGAAGGCAATACCGTCTGCCAGGCCGCCGCCGACCTGCTCGCTGATGGCAAGATCGACTGGCCGTACCTCGGTATCCAGGGCGAAGCGACCTCCGCGGGACAGAGTGTTGTCGAAGTCGTCGAGGATGGACCATCCGCCGCCGCCGGGATCGAGCCGGGCGACGTGATCACCGCCTTCGACGGTCAGGACATCACGCGTCAGAGCTCCCTTCTCGACCTTCTCTTCGGGCATGAGCCGGGAGACGAAGTCACGGTCACGGTCGATCGAGACGGCACGCCGCAGACCTTCCAGGTGACGCTCGGCGAGCGCCCCGAGATGACCGACTAGCTCTCTTCCAGTTGCAGGCGACCACCCCTGCCGGTCGCCGATCCCATCCCTTTCCCCCTGAAGGAGGGCAGCCCGAGTGGGCTGCCCTCCTTCACGTTCTGGATTGGGACCTCATCGCAAGCGAGAGCTGCGATCGCTATGCCTCGGCGATTTCGGCCTTCCGCCAGCGATCCACCAATCGCCGGTAGGAGGATTTCAGCCGATCGAGCCGGCGGTTCTCCTTGGAGATGCGCTGCTCGATGCGGACTCGCAAATCCGCAAAGACCGGCTCGCCCGATTCATACCGCGTGTAGAGCCGGAACAGCTCGCCGCCACGGAGCCGCGCCATCGCCAGGCGCGCCTCCTCCAGGGCCACACCCAGCCGGCGCAACTCTTCTTCCGCCCAGGCCAGCCGGTCGGTCACCGGCCGCTCGGCCCAGCCGGGATCCTCGGCGATCGACTCCAGATGCACAGCCCGGAGCCCGGCCAGATCGCGTAGGCGGAACGCTTCATTGACACGCTGCATGATGCGTTCTCGCCGCTGCCGCTCCTCGTCATCGCGGGCCAGATCGGGATGCAGTCGCTTCGCCAGGTCGATGTACAGCCGTTTGGCTTCGACTGCCTCGGTCGCCAACCAGCGTCGCGCGGCCGCGGGAACGTGGGGTCCGCGCGGTGTGCCGCGGGCGCCGGGAGCGCCAAATGGTCCACCACTGAGGAGGTCGCCGTCGTCTTCCAGATCGAGGCCATCGAGATCGAGCTCGTCCAGATCCCGGGTGTCGAGCGCCGCTCGCAGCCGCGCTACGCGATGGCTGAAGTCGGCGGTCGCACCTTCCAGACGTCGCAGCTCGGCGAACAGCTCGCCGAGGCGGGCCTGGGCCAGCGCCTCGAATCCGGTGACCGCGTCCCGCAGTGCGACGAGGTCACGCTCGAGGTGGGCCAGATCGCGACGTCGCTCCCCAATCGTGATCAGATGCCGTTGGTATTGCTGCTCGGCGGGTGGCAGCGCGCGGACGACTTCGGTCCGCCCATTCCTGCCGCCAGGAGATTTCTCCACCCTGTTCCTCTCAACCCTCTGCGTCTGGCTCTCAGGGCAACTGACGTGCGGCCCCGAGAGCAACCACCAACCGTACCATCTCGACGAGCTATTCCGCCGTCTGTGACCTGGAAACGGGTATAGTTCGCGCCATCTGTCTCGGTCTGAAGTAGGCGCCTGCCGGTCTGACCGGCGATGCGGGAGTGGGTATGGCGGTCGATCTGAACATGGACGAGGGGGTCGCGGCCGTCGTGGGTGCGCCCGCCGCGGTGCCGGATGCGCGCGGCCGATTCGGGCAATTCGGTGGCAAATATGCACCGGAAACCCTGATGCCGGCGCTTGACGAGCTGGAATCCGCCTACGATGAGGCTCGCCGCGATCCCAAGTTTCAGGACGTCGTCGACCGTCTCGCGCGGGATTACGTTGGCCGCCCGACGCCCCTCTACTTCGCGCGGAATCTGACCGATCTCGGTGGCGGAGCCAGGATCTACCTCAAGCGGGAAGATCTCGCGCACACCGGCGCGCACAAGATCAACAACGCCCTCGGCCAGGGTCTCCTCGCCAAGCGCATGGGCAAGCAACGCATCATCGCCGAAACCGGCGCTGGCCAACACGGCGTGGCGACGGCGACCGTCTGCGCCCTGCTCGGTCTCGAGTGCATCGTCTACATGGGTGAGGTCGACATCGCGCGGCAATCGCCGAACGTCTTCCGCATGAAGCTCCTGGGCGCGGAAGTCCGTCCCGTCCGATCCGGCTCGCGGACACTCAAGGACGCGACCAACGAGGCGATCCGCGACTGGGTCGCCAACGTCGAGAACACCTTCTATATCATCGGCTCCGTCGTCGGCATGCACCCGTACCCAATGATGGTCCGCAATTTCCAATCGGTCATCGGGCGGGAAGCGCGTGCCCAGATGCTCGACGCGATCGGCGCGCTGCCGGACGCCGTCGTCGCCTGCGTCGGTGGCGGCTCGAACGCGATGGGCATCTTCTATCCGTTCATCCAGGATCGTGAGGTCGAGCTGGTCGGGGTCGAGGCCGCCGGGCACGGCATCGAAAGCGGCAGCCACGCGGCATCGCTTTGCGCGGGCACCATCGGCGTCCTGCACGGATCGCGCACCTATGTCCTGCAGGACGAATTCGGCCAGGTGCAGGAGGCGCACTCCATCTCGGCCGGTCTCGACTATCCCGGTGTCGGACCTGAGCTCTCGTACCTCAAGGAAACCGGCCGCGCGACGTTCGTCGGCGTCACCGACGCTGAAGCGCTGGAAGCGTTCCAGACCCTCTGCCGCAGCGAAGGAATCATTCCCGCCCTCGAGTCGTCGCACACCATCGCCCACGCGCTCCCGCTGGCGCGGCGTCTGGGACCGGATCGGACGCTGCTGGTCAGTCTCTCGGGACGTGGCGACAAGGATCTGCAAACCGCGGCCGACGCGCTCGGGATGTCGCTGTGACGGCAACAGAATCGCCGCCAGTGGCCGGGAACACCTCGTCGACAACGCCGAGCCGCGTCGCGAACGCCTTCGCTCGCGCCCGCGCCGAGGGCCGCACCGCGATCATGCCCTTCGTCACCGCCGGTTATCCAACACCGGAGCGATCGGAGGAGTGGGCACTGGCTATCGTCCGTGGTGGCGCGGATCTGATCGAGATCGGTGTCCCGTTCTCTGATCCGCTTGCCGACGGCGCGACTGTCCAGCGCACCAGTCAGGTGGCGTTGCGGCACGGCGTGACCCTGGCCGATGCGGTGGCGATGACGCGGCGGCTGCGCGAGCAACACGATGTGTCGATCCCGATCCTGCTCATGGGGTATTTCAACCCGATGCTGCAATACGGCTTGGAAGACCTCGCCAGGGACAGCGCGGCCGCCGGCGTCGACGGGTACATCGTGCCGGATCTCCCCGCCGAAGAGAGCGATGAACTGCTGGCCGCGTGTCGCCGGCATGGGCTCGACCTGGTGTTCCTCCTGGCGCCCACCTCGACCGATGAGCGCATCGCCGCCGTCGCCGAGCGCGCCAGCGGGTTCATCTACTGCGTCTCGCTGATCGGGGTCACCGGGCAACGAGCGGCACTGCCCGACTTTCGCCAGTATCTGGCGCGCGTCCGCGCCCGCACCGATGTGCCGCTGGCGGTCGGGTTCGGCGTGTCGACCCCGGAGCATGTGCGCGACATCGGCGAGGTCGCGGACGGCGCCGTCGTGGCGTCGGCGTTGATCAACTTCCTGGACACCGTCCCGGACGCCGACCAGCGCGTTGCGGCGGAGCAGTTCGTGCGCGGGTTGCGCGGCGAGGCGCCGTTCCCACCCCAGGTCTCCGTTCAAGGCGCGACCTCAGCCACGACTGAAGCGGATGGACATGACCCCCAGGGAGATTCCGTGCCTGAGCCAGCAATGACCGGCCACCGTTACGTCGCCTGTCGCGGGATACGCGGCGCGACGACGGTCGAGACCAACACCTCCGAGGATATCCTCGAGGCGACGACTGACCTGCTCGATGCCATCATCCGCCTCAACGATATCGACTCGGAGGACGTGGTCAGCGCCATTTTCACGACCACGCCGGAGATCACCGCCTCCTTCCCCGCCATGGCGGCGCGAGAGTTGGGCTGGACCGACGTTCCGCTCCTGTGCGCTCATGAGATGGCCGTGCCGGGGGCCCTACGCGGCGTCGTGCGCATCTTGCTCCATATCAATACAACGCGCACGCCATCCGAGATTCGCCATGTCTACCTGCGTGAGGCAGGAGCGCTGCGCCCTGAATGGGCCTACGACGACGCGCGGCTCGCGCAGATTCTTGGCCGTATGACGACGGCCCCCGAAACGACGGCATAGACCCGCGCGACCGGTTGCACCGCAAGGCCGGTCAGGAGGAGACCAATGATCATCGTCATGGAGACAAACGCCACCAGGGAGCAAGTCAACGGCATCGTGGCGCGGGTCAAGGCGCTTGGCCTCGGGGCACACCTGTCCGAGGGGGAGGAGCGCACCATCATCGGCGTCGTCGGCTCGCCGCTGCCGCCGTCGCTCGACGACGAGCTCGAGATCCACTCGGGGGTCGAGCGCGTGGTGCGCATCACCAAGAAGTACAAGCTCACCGGCTGGGACTTTCATCCGCAGAAGACGACTATCGCGGTCCGCGACGTCGTCATCGGCGGCGACGCGGTGACGATCATCGCCGGTCCCTGCTCGGTCGAGAGTGAAGAGCAGACCGTCAGCACGGCACGAGCGATCAAGGCCGCCGGTGCATCGATCCTGCGCGGCGGGGCCTACAAGCCGCGTACCTCTCCCTACGAGTTTCGCGGGCTGGGACGCCGCGGGCTCGAGATCCTCGCTACGGCGCGCGAGGAGACCGGCATGCCAATCATTACCGAGGTCATGACCCCGAGCGATATCGACGAGGTCGGCGCATTTACCGACATCTTTCAGATCGGCGCCCGCAACGCCCAGAACTACCTGCTGCTGGAAGAGGTTGGCAAGGCGGGCAAACCGGTCATGCTCAAGCGGGGCTTGTCGATGCTGATGGAGGAGTGGCTGCTCGCCGCGGAATACGTCATGGCCCAGGGCAACCCGGACGTGATCCTCTGCGAGCGAGGTATCCGCACCTTCGAGTCGTCGACCCGCAACACGCTCGATGTCAGCTCCGTGCCCGTCATTCAGGGCATGAGCCACCTACCCGTCTTCATCGATCCCAGCCACGCCGCGGGCAAGCGAGCACTCGTTCCAGCCCTCGCCCTGGCCGGCATCGCCGCCGGCGCCGACGGGCTGATGATCGAGGTCCATCCCAGTCCGGATCAGGCACTCTCCGACGGCGCGCAGTCGCTGACGTTCGACCAGTTCGACGAGCTGGCCCCTCGCATCGCCGCGGTCGCCCAAGCGGTTGGGCGGAGCTTGCCGGTGGCGGCAGGAATGGCGGCGGTTACCGCCTGAGCCACTCGCGCGGCGAACGACGAGGTTATGCAATCTTCTTATGTGCAGCGGATTCCGCTGCAACCCTCATTCTCGAAGAATTACTGATCGTAGGGGTTGACTCTTCCAGGTTCAGGTGATACAACCTTTCAGTGCGGTCTGGGATCGCCCAGGCAGCATGAGATGGACGCGGGATTCGCGGTCCGGGTCATCGTAGGAAGGAGACAGCCGGTGAATATGCCTCACGCACGTCTGGCTGTGTCTATCACTCGATGCCCGGGGGTTTGCCGTATCGTCGGCTGACCTTCACGCTGCGCGATCCGCGCGCCCCGGGCCTCCTGGAGGTCCGGGGTTTTTGTTTGCCCGGCGAAGTCGGTCACCCTGTCCGGGAGGGCGACGCGGCAACGCGGGATGAGTCGGAGGGCAACTCAATGCATGAACATCACCAACTGAAAAGCCCTGATCGGGCCGGGTTCAGTGCCGTAATGGCAACGACCAATGGCCGTGGGACTCAGACCGCGGCGCAGACGTCGACTGGCTCGCCAGAGAGCGAGCCCCCGCAATCCATTGCCGACAGATGGGGATCACCCCAGGGGAGACATCGACCGCCATGTTCGGAACAGATATCATCCTGAAGCATCAGATATCGGAAGCGCACTTCCGTGATCTGCTCGCCGAAGCCGAGCGCGAGCGTTCGGCATCCATCGCCCTCGATGCGCGGCCGCGAGGGCGACGAGCCGGCCTTTCGGAGGCACGAGCGACAGTAGCCACACTGCTCCTTCGCGCGGGCTCCTGGCTGATGCCGGAGGAAACGCCGGAAGCCTGCAATAGTCCGGTCGCGTTCGAGCTTCGGCCCGGACAGTGATCGCGACGGTAGGCAGCATGATTGATGCCCCGGGCGGGCAAACCGCTCGGGGCATCGTCTTGTTCACCGACGGCGGTGTGGTATCCTCGATTTGCGTACGTACACCGGCCGCAGCATCGCCCGCTTGCCATGTTTTGATCTTTCCACGTGGGAGAGCGGAGTCGCATGGCTCGAATCATCGCCTTCTTCAATCAAAAAGGCGGCACCGCCAAGACGACGAGCACGCTCAACGTCGCTGCCGCACTGGCCGAGCGCGGGCGGCGCATCCTCGCCATCGACATGGACCCCCAGGCGAGTCTCACCATGGCCACCGGCGTCGATATCGCCGCGCTCGACGCCTCGATCTATGACCTGCTCCTCGACGATCGGCTCGATCTGCCATCGCTCGCGGTCCCAACCTCGATCCCAAGAGTTTCACTGGTCCCATCCCATCCCGATCTGGCCGCCGCCGAGCTGGAGCTGCTCAATGTCCTGGAACGGGAACGCCAGCTCGAACAGCGCCTCGAACGCGGCGATCTCTCCGCCTGGGACTATGTCCTGATCGACGCGCCGCCGGCGCTGAACGTGCTCTCGATCAACATCCTCGTCGCCGCCGACGAGCTGGTCATTCCGATCGAACCTCATCCGCTCTCGCTGATGGTGCTGCGCCGCCTGTTCGAGACGGTTTCGCGCGTGCGCCGGCTGAACCCCGCGTTGCGGGTGCATGGGTTTCTCCCGACGAAGGTGCATCACTCTTCGCGTCTCGCCACCGACATGCTGGCGGCACTGGCTGAGGAATTTCCCCACTACGCGTTGCTGCCCTCGGTGCCCCTCTCGGTGCGCGGCGCCGAGTCGGCCGCCGAGCGCACCAGCGTCCTTCATTACATGCCGCGATCGGCGATTGCCGAGGCATACCGCGATGTCGGATCGTGGCTCGAGGAGCACGATCCGCATGTGGCAGCGACAACAGAGGCGGTGAGCATCCATGTCTAGCGTTTCAGCCGTCCCGGAGAGCGGTCAGATGCCGGCCAAAGGTCGCCGCCGGTTCACCGTCGACGCGCTGTTCACCGACCATCGGCCCCAGGCCGTTGGTGTCGAGGACCTCCCGACCGCCAAGGAGATCCGGCTGGAGCGGATCGAGGCCGATCCCGAGCAACCGCGCCAGACCTTCGATCCCGATCGTCTGGAGGAGTTGACGGCGAGCATCCGCCGGGAGGGAGTGCTGCAGCCGATCGCCGTACGCTACGACGCCGATCGTGATGTCTACGTTGTGGTCCATGGCGAACGACGCCTGCGAGCCGCCCGCCAGGCCGGGCTGCCTGCGATTCCGGCGATCGTGCGCGAGGTGCCGCAGGATCGCCGCCTCGTGCAGCAGCTCATGGAGAACATCGTTCGCGACGACCTCAATGCGGTTGACCGGGCGGCGGCCCTGCGCACATTGAAAACGCAGCTCGGAGATGCGCCCTGGGAAGCAGTCGCCGAGATGGTCGGCATCCGGCGCAGCAGGCTCTTCCAGCTCATCGGCACCGAGAAGCTGCCCGATCGAGTCCGCGACGATATCCGCGGAGGCAGGCTGAGCGAGAAGCAGAGTCGAGCGTTGCAAGGACTTCCGGTAGGACACCAGGAGGCCCTGCACGAGGCCATCATCCGGCATGAGCTTTCCGCGGAAGAGGCGATGCGCACGGCCAGGGCGCTCAAACGGGCCGGGCTCGCCGATGACATGAAGACCGCCTCGGCGTTCATCGACGCCCTCCGCGCCGAGCAGAACGACGCCGCTGGCGAGGGAGACGCGCTTTCGCGAGCGGCGGGGCTGTTCGCGGCGATCGAAGCCGCGGCTGCCGGCGATCGAGGATCGGCGGACGCTCTGGCGGCCGCGGCCAGAACAGCGAGGGCGCCGGCGTTTGACGGCGATCGTCTCCGGGCTGAGGTCCTCGCGCTGGCCAGGACACTCGCCCGCACGCCCGCGGACGAGCTCTTACCGGGGGGCGCGGCCTACATGCCCCTCTCCATGCTACGGGGGACGCTTGACGTCTTGCTCCCAGCCGACTAATCGAGCTCCGATGCGCTGTTTCCCTTTGCAGGAGGTGTAGGTTGAAGCGTCCGCGACTCCTCGCGGCGGTCGAGGGTGTCATGACCAGAACGAGGAGCATGCCATCGGTCATCGCGGTCATCGCTCTTTTCGCGATGCTTGCCGGCTGCGGACCGATGCCGGAGGCGTCACCGACGCCCATCCCTGAAACTCCCCCTCCCGTCGAAGAGAGCGTCGCCACACCGGCTACCCCCGCTGCCACTGAATTGACCCTGGGCGAGCTGGCCGAGGGGGTCAATGCCGCATGGCCAGGCGTACGCTCCTACCGGATCACATTCACCGGGTCGACCCTGTCCATACCCACCGGCCCTGGCACTCCGATCGCGCGGCCGCTGGCAACACCGGCCGCAACGCCCATGGCCTCCCTTGGGGCCACGCCGGTGGCCCGGCAGCGTGAGGCCTTCGTATCGATTCGCGAAGTGGTCTTGCCGGACCGGCAGCGACAGGACGTGCGCGGCCTTGGCGACGTCGACCACGAAGCGATTGCCATCGGCGACCGGCTGTATGTCCGCGGGCCGCTGGTTGAGCAGATCGCGCCAGGAACGCCCGTTGACGTCTGGATCGTCGTCGACCCATCGTCGGTGCCCGAGCGCTCGACGCTCTCGAGCCTGCTGGGCGGTCTACCCGAAATCCCTGCTGGTCCCCTGGCGTCGCTACCAGAGCGGCTGCTGCCACAGCTCGTCCGCGAGATGGACGTCGTCGAGCACGATGGGCGAGAGTGCCGCGTCTTTGGCGCCGCGGACACGGTCCCAGCGACCGGGATGCGAGTCGACTACACCATCGCTATCGACGACCGCGACCTCCCCTGCTTCATCGAAACCGGCACCGGTGGAGTGACCCAGGGCCGTGCCGACTACAGCGACATCGACGGCTCGTTCACGATCGAACCGCCGCTGGCGGCAACGCCAGTCAGCGTTCCGCCTGAGCTGGCCACGCCGCTGGCCCACGACTAGTCGCGGGCCGAATCATCCTGTGAGCGAGTGCGCGCGTTCGGGGCCTCTTCCGGCGCTTCCCGACCCGGCGGCGTTGGGCTTCAGCGGCCACGAAGAGACGGGTTGGGTGCGCTCGACGCGCGGACGCGAGATCCACTTTAGGCTCCTGCGCACGCTCGCGGACCTCGCGCAGGCCGAGCGCTTGCAGGAGGAGGTGTTCGGCGTCAGCGAGCGGGATCTCATCCCCGCCAACGAGCTGATCGTCGTGCCGGAGACCGGCGGCGCGGTGATCGCGGCGTTTCTCCCCGAAGACCCGGATCGCGCCGTGGGCATCCTGGTGGGCTGGGGCGGCTTCGTCGGCCGTCCCCGCATCGTCTCCGATTTCCTTGCCATCGTTCCCGAGGCACGGAGTCTCGGGCTCGCCACCGAGCTCAAACGGCTACAAGCCGCCATAGCCCTGAGCCGCGGTTTCGCAGAGATCGTCTGGACCGTCGATCCCCTGCGAGCCGCCAACGCCCGGTTGAATTTCGGCAAACTCGGAGCGATGGCCCACCAGTATGAGACGGATCGCTATGGGGCCACGTTCGCGACGACGCTCTACGGTGGCCTACCAACCGACCGCCTGCACATCACCTGGGACATCCTGTCGCCGCGCGTGATCTCACGTCTGCTCGGACAGGAGGAGACGCTGCAGCCCGCGGAGAACGATGACCGTGCCCCATTTGCGCCGGGGATGAGCGCGGACTCCGCCCTCGTCGCGATCCCCGCCGATATCGACGCCCTGCTCGCGGCTCGCCCTGATCAGGCGCTGGCGTGGCGTCTGCGCATCCGGGAGACATTGTGCCAGGCGTTCGGGGAAGGGTTCGCCATCACGGGATTCCGTCCAGCGCCCAGCGACGCGGACCCCGCCTATCTCCTCGAGCGGCGACGAGCATCGAACGACTGACCTCCCCGCTCGTGGCTTGCGTGTGAGACGATGCCTGCCATGATCATCTCGTCCATCGAGGTTATCCCGGTCCGCCTGCCGCTGCGCGAGCCCTTCGTCGTTGCCTACGCCAGCTACCCCGATACCCTGAGCGTCCTGGTCCGCATCCGCACTCGTGACGGCGCGGAGGGCTGGGGCGAAGCGACGCCCGATCCGAACGTCACGGGTGAGACATGGGGCGGAACGGCGGAGACCTTGCGTCGCGATCTGGCCACCGCCCTGGTCGGTTGCGATGCGCGTAATCGCGAGGCAGCGCTCAACGCGCTCGACGCCAGGGTCGAAGGGGCGCCAGCGGCCAAGGCCGCCCTCGACATCGCGTTGCACGATCTCGTGGCGCGGGCAGCGGGTATGCCCCTCTGGCAATTGCTCGGCGGACGCGCCCGCGAGGCGTTGCAGATTTCACGAGTCGTCAGCATGGGCGAGCCGGCGGCGATGGCGGCGGCGGCAAGGCATCACGTCGCGGCCGGGTTCCGCACGGTGAAGGTCAAAGTCGGTGATTCCGCCAATCCCCTCCTCGATGCCAGCCGGGTCGCGGCGGTGCGCCAGGCCATAGGTCCGGAGGTGGCGATCAAGGTCGATGCGAACCAGGGCTGGCGCAGCCCCGGGACCGCGATCGCGGCCATCCGTGCCATGGCGCCGTCGCTTCTCGCATACGTGGAGCAGCCGGTCCTCTGGTGGGACATGGAAGGATTGGCCGAGGTCCGCCGCCAGACCGGTGCGATGATCATGATCGACGAGGGCTGTCACGGCCCCCGCGACATGCTGCGCGCCGTCGCGCTGCGCGCCGCCGATCTGGTCAACATCAAGCTGATGAAAAGCGGTGGCATCCTGAATGCGCTGAAACTCAATGCCATCGCCGAGGCCGCCGGCATCCCCTCGCAGGTCGGTACGATGGTCGAGAGCTCGATCGCCTCGGCGGCAGGTCTGCATACGGCCATCGCCATGAGCAACGTACGAACCGTCGAGATGGGTGGTCCTCTCATGCTGGCGGAAGATATCGGGGACGCCGGCGCCTGGTACCGGCACGACATGGTCACCGTGCCGGATAGCCCCGGGCTCGGGATCACCGTCGACGTCGATCGCGTGCGCCAGTTCAGTGACGGCTGGTGGACGGTGGAAGCGGAATGAAGGCTGGATACCCATCGTGAGCGACGCGGTCTGGATCGCGGTGGTCGTGTCCCTCGGCGTCACCCAGGCGCTACAGATCGCACTGCTCGCCGCGATGAACCGCGCTCGCGGACCCGCGGAAGCCGCCTACATCTCCATCCTGGGCACACTTGCCGGTCTGACGCTGGCACTCACGATCAGGAGCTTCATGGGTTCGCGCCCAGTGCTCCCCGCCCCGTTCGATCATCCCGCGTTGACCGGCGCCGTGGCCCTCGCCAGTGGCACGATTCTGCTGCTCGGCCTGCGTGGGCTTCCCCTGGCATACGCCGTGACCGGGCTCACCGCGGTGCCCTATCTCCTGGCCGCGTCGTACCTGGCTCCCAAGATCGGCGTCGGCTTGTTCCTGGCCGCGTTGATCGCCGGGCAGCTCGGCGGCGGTGTCGTCCTCGACCATTTTGGCGTGTTGGGCGGCGCGACGCGTTCCATCGACCTGATCCGGGTGCTCGGCGTCGCCGCGTTGCTCACCGGCGTCGTCCTCGTGCGCGGATTCCGCTAGACCTGTCGGAGGAGCACCAGGTGGGTGAATCGTCATTCGATCGTTGGGCCAATGTCCTCGTGGACTATTCGACCGAGGTCAGGAGCGGCGATCAGGTCGCCATCAGTGGCGGCGTTGCCGCCGAGCCTTTGCTGCGGGCCATCTACCGCGCGGTGCTTCGTAAGGGCGGGAATGCGGTTCTCGTGCCGTCGTTCAGCGACACGCAAGGCGACCTCTTCACGAATGCGTCCGACGAGCAGTTGGCGTTTATCTCACCCGTCGAACGCTGGGTGCGCGAGGAAGCAACCGTCGCTATCGACGTGCTCGCCAGCACCAACACGCGAGCGCTCTCCGCGGTCGATCCCTCCCGCCAGGCGGTCTGGAGCCGCGCCCGGACGGAGCTACGAAAGAGCGCCTTCGAGCGTGCCGCGCGGGGTGAACGTCGCTGGTCGTCCACGATCTTTCCGACCCCCGCCCACGCCCAGGACGCGGACATGGCGACCGATGAGTTCGCCTCATTTCTGGACGCGGCCTGCATGCTGGACCGGCCCGATCCGATTGCCGCCTGGCGCGAGCTCTCGGCCCGCCAAGCCCGCATGATCGACTGGCTCCAGCAGCGCGGTGAGATCCACATCACCGCGCCGGGTACGGACCTGCACCTGAGTGTTGCCGGTCGTTCCTGGGTCAACTCCGACGGCAAGCGCAACTTCCCATCGGGCGAGGTGTTCACCGGACCGGTCGAGGATTCAGCCGAGGGTCATGTTCATTTCTCCTACCCCGTGGTGACGCAGGGTCGGGAGGTATCCGATGTTCGGCTGCGGTTCGCCGCCGGCCTCGTCGTCGACGCCAGCGCCTCCAAGAACGAGCCATTCCTGATCGAGACGCTCGATACCGACCCGGGAGCGCGCCGCCTCGGCGAATTCGCGTTCGGGACGAATTCCGGGATTACGCGATGGACAAAGAACATCCTGCTCGACGAAAAGATGGGGGGCACGGTGCACATGGCACTCGGGCTGGGCTACCCCGAGACTGGCAGCCAGAATACGTCGGCCATTCACTGGGACATGATCTGCGACCTGCGCCAGGGCGGCGAAGCGACGACCGATGGCGAGGTGGTGCTGCGAGATGGTGAATACCGGATCTGAACCGCGTCGGGCCTGAGAGCGTCTGGATCGAAGGGAGTTCCTATGGCGGAGCAGGTGGACGGCTTGATCACTGTTGGAGACACGGCGAAACTCCTCGGTCGCTCCACGGAGCAGGTTCGCCGCTACCTGCGGGAAGGGGAGCTCCCTGGCCGCCGGCTGGGCGGCCAGTGGTTCATCGACCGCACGGAGGCTGAGGCATTTCTGCAACGGCGGCGAGAGGGATCCGAGTTCGAGCGCCGGCTCGCGTATAGCGACCCTGATCCGCTCCGCGATGTGATCGCGATCGGCGACAGCGGCGGTGGCGATATCGCCGCCGGGAGAAGTACCTATCTGCGTTCGCTGGCGGGAGGCAGTCTCACGTGACGGCCGAGCCATCCATTGCTTCAGACCTCGCGAATGGTGAAGTCCCGCGAGAGGTCACCTTCGTCGACGCGTCGGCGCTGGTCGCCCTCGCGGACCGGGACGACGCCTCGCACGCCGCCGCGGTGGCCGCCTACCAGGATCTCGTCGCCGGCGGCTTCCGCCTCTTTACGACAGACCTGGCCCTGGCATCCGCACACGAGCTGATCGCCGTCGCGCTCGGCCACGACGTTGCCCGCTCCTGGCTCGCGCACTGCAACATCCTCGTCCAACGCATCGCGCCCGCCGATCTGGAGGAGGGGCGGCGCGCCATCGAAGAGGGCTGGAGCGCTCCACAGGCCACCCTGGCGGACACCATTCATCTCGCCGTGCTCGACCGCCTCGGCGTGACTGACGTCTTCGCCGTTGACCGCACGTTCCTGGCGATGCTTGGGTAAGCGCTCAGCACCAAATCCTCTCTTGGTGTCCCTCGCCCTAACGACCGTCATCCCCAACCGCCTCTCAAGAATCCCTCACCCCAACCCCTCTCCCAGTGTGCTGGGAGAGGGGCGCTTCTCGCGTCCGGGGTCGTTCTCCCTTCTCCCCGCGCATGGGGAGAAGGGCCGGGGATGAGGGGCGTTCGTTGAGAGAAGGGCGGGGGAAGAGGAATCTTCGGAGGCAAAAGGGGTTGGGGAAGAGAGGGATCTTGCCTATAATACCGGCCATCGCGAGCGTTACCTGGCTTACGGCTCCCGACCGCCCTCGCGGCGGTCGTGGAATCCTCGCCATCAACGCGTCAACACGTGGTCGATCACAATCCAGAGGAGGAGTACGGTGAACTTGCGCCAGTATCCCGCCGATCGCATCCGCAACGTCGGACTGTTTGGGCACGGCGGTGCGGGGAAGACGTCACTGGCGGAGGCGCTCCTCTTCGATACCAAAGCCACCACGCGCCTGGGCCGGGTCGACGAAGGCAACACCGTCACCGATTACGATCCGGACGAGATCAAACGGCGCATCTCGGTCAGCGCGGCACTGGCTCCCGTGGAATGGCGGGACACGAAGATCAATGTCATCGACGCGCCCGGCTACGCCGACTTCATTGGCGACGTCAAATCCGCGCTGCGAGTGGCCGATGCGGCGATCATCGTCATCGACGCCTCAGCCGGCGTCGAGGTCGGCACCGAGCAGGTCTGGCGCCTTGCCGAAGAGCGCGGTATCCCGCGCCTGCTGTTCATCAACAAGATGGACCGTGAGAACGCCGATTTCGGTCAGGCGCTGGCCTCCGCCCGCGCCACGTTCGGCAATGCGGTGGCGCCGATCCAGTTCCCGGTCGGCTCCGAGAAGCAGTTCCGCGGTGTGGTCGATCTCCTCACCGAACAAGCCCACTGCTACACCGACAGCACGTCGGGCGAATTCACGTCGGGTCCCATTCCCGACGAGTTGAAAGAGGACGAGGAGCTCTACCGCCGTCAGCTCGTTGAATCGATCGCCGAGCAGGACGAAGAGCTGATGATGCGCTACCTCGAGGACGAGCCGATCGCGACGGAAGAGCTCGCCAGCGGACTCAAGCAGTGCGTCGCGGACGGCGTCGTGGTCCCGGTGCTGGTCGGTTCGGCGGCGCTGAACCGGGGCGTCGTGCAGCTCCTCGATGCCATCGTCGATCTGCTGCCGTCTGCCGCCGAGGCGCGATCGACGGGCACGCTGAACGGCAGCGAGGTAGACGTAGCGCCCACAGAAGGTGGTCCGGTCGTTGCCCTGGCCTTCAAGACGGTGGCCGATCCCCACGTCGGACGCGTCACCTACCTGCGCGTCTACTCGGGATCGATCAAATCAAACACCCATGCCTGGAATGCGACGCGCGGCGAGGATGAACGGCTCGGGCAGCTCTTCTTCACGCGGGGCAAAGAGCACATCAACACCGATGTGATCGGCACCGGCGATATCGGCGCGGTGGCCAAACTGGGCTCGGTGATGACCGGCGACACCCTCAGCGATCAGGGCAAACCGATTGCGCTCGCCGGTGTCGACTTCCCCGGTTCGTCGTACTCGACCTCGGTCCATCCCAAGACCAAGACCGACCTCGACAAGATGGGACCGGCTCTGCAACGGCTGGTGGAGGAAGATCCGACGCTGCGGCTCTCCCGTGATCCGAGTAGTGGTGAGACGATCCTTTCCGGACTCGGCGAGCCGCACGTGAAGATTGCCCTCGACCGGATGTCCCGGCGGTTTGGCGTCAACGTCGAGCTTGGCCTCCCGCGCGTGCCCTACCGCGAGACGATCTCGGCAAAGACGGTCGCCGAGTACAAGCACAAGAAGCAGACCGGTGGCGCGGGTCAGTACGGTCACGTCTTCCTCGAGCTGGAGCCGCTGCCGGACTCCGAGTTCGAGTTCGGCGAACGCGTGTTCGGCGGATCGGTGCCACGCAACTTCTACCCGGCCGTGGAGAAAGGCGTGCGGGAGGGACTGGAGTCCGGTCCCGTTGCCGGCTTCCCGGTCACCAACGTGAAAGTCACCCTCACTGACGGCTCCTACCACGCGGTCGACTCGAGCGAGATGTCATTCAAGATCGCCTCCAAAGAGGCGTTCAAGAAAGGCGTTTTGCAGGGGAAGCCGGTGCTGCTGGAGCCGATCATGACAGTGCGCGTCACCGTTCCGGAATCGTATACCGGCGACGTGATGAGCGACCTGAACACCAAGCGAGCGCATGTGAGCGGCATGAACCCCGGCGCCAACGGCACGACCACGATCGAGGCCACCGTCCCGGCGGCCGAGGTGCAGCGATACGCGACCGACCTCCGCTCCATCACGCAGGGACGGGGCTCGTTCACGACCGAGTTTTCACACTATCAGCCCGTCCCCGCGCACATCGCGGACCAGGTCAAAGCCGCGGCCGCCAAGCATGCCGAAGCAGCTCACGCGTGACCCAGGGCAATGGAAGCAACCGGCCAGTCAACGGGCTGCTGGATATCGACCCGGAGGGACTCTCCCACCAGCAGCTGATCGACCTCGTGCGCGACCTCCAGGGCGCACTGGCCGGCAGGGCGGGACAGGTGCCCGCGTCCGGTCCCACGGGCAACGCGCGCTTGCGCCCGGTCAGCGCCGTCCCTGGCGCCGATTACACGGTCTTCTTCGACGGCGGATCTCTTGGCAACCCCGGAAAGGGGTACGGCAGCTACGAGATCGCCGGGCCGGAAGGGACCATCGCCGCGCGGCAGGTCCAGTTCGGCAATGACATGACCAACAACCAGGCCGAGTTCCACGCCATCATCGCCGCCCTGGAAGATGTGTTGGAGCGCGTTGGCCCGCGGGCCGGCGCGCTTTCGGTCGCCGTCCGTGGCGACAGCCAGCTCGTCATCCGCGGGCTCAGCGGGGAGTGGCGCGTCAAACACCCCGGGCTGCAGCCACTGCACCAGCGGGCTGCCGACCTGCTGCGGCGATTCAGGAACGTGCGACCTGGCGTGGCACCCGAGGCGAGAATCGGTACGCACATTCGGCCATTGATTGCGATGCGGCAACCCTGCTTGCCACGCTCCCGGGCCGACTCGGCGGTGGGCGTCAGAAGCTACCAGCGGACTGCCTGATCGCGCATCCCGCGTTGACACCAGGCACGGTTTTGCGTACAGTTGTGCGGTATCCGGGCGGCTAGCTCAGCTGGTTAGAGCGCCACGTTGACATCGTGGAGGTCACTGGTTCGAGTCCAGTGTCGCCCACCCCGTGAGACAACCAGAGGCGCTTGCTCACCGACCTGCTCGGAGTCTGTCTCCGTCAGGGAGGAGCCCGCTCCGGGCCGCCGCTGCACCGAACGCGTCACGTGGCGCAGGAGCCTTCATTTTGCCGGCGATTCTAGTTCGCGATCTCGGTAAGACCTACGACGTCCCCGAGCGGGAATCGGGTCTGCGCGCCTCAGTGGGCTCCGTCTTTCGTCGTCAGACCAAAGAGGTCGTTGCGGTTGACCGCATCTCATTCGAGGTCACGCCGGGCGAGGTGGTCGGGTTTCTGGGACCGAATGGCGCCGGCAAGACGACCACGCTCAAGATGCTCTCCGGTCTACTTTACCCGTCGCGCGGCGAGGCCACGGTCCTCGGTCATGTTCCCTGGCAACGAGACAAGGCCTATCTCCGTCAGATCACGCTCGTCATGGGCCAGCGCAACCAGCTTGTCTGGGACATCCCGGTCGCCGACTCCTTCGAGCTGAATCGCGCTATCTTCCGCATCCCCGAGGCTGAGTACCGCCAGACCCGCGATGAATTGAGCGAATTACTTGACCTGGGGCCGCTGCTGACCAAGCCGGTGCGCAATCTCTCCCTCGGTGAACGGATGAAGTGCGAGCTGGCCGGGGCGCTGCTCCATCGGCCGCGCGTGCTCTTCCTGGACGAGCCGACTTTGGGTCTGGACGTCACCGCGCAACGCCGCATCCGCGGATTCATCGCCGAATATGCCGCCCGCTATGGCGCGACCGTGCTCCTGACCAGCCACTACATGGCCGACGTCGAGGCGCTGGCCGAGCGGGTGATCGTCATCCACCACGGCGCGCTGCTCTTCGACGGCGCCCTGGATGCGCTCGTCGAGCGCTTCTCGCCCCACAAGACGGTCGTCGTCGACCTCGAGTACGCCGGCGGACGGGTTCGAGCGCTACGGCGAGGTCGTCGCCGTCGATGGCTTGCGAGCGACCCTGCGCGTGCCGAAAGCCGACGCGGCCGCTGTCACGGCACGACTGCTGGCGGAGCTGCCGGTGGTCGATCTATCCGTCAGCGACCCACCGATTGACGAGGTGATCGACACCGTCTTCACCAGCGGCGAAGAGCCGGTCGGTGAGGCACTTCCCGAGCATGAACCCGAGGTCGTGTCCGAACGGGAACCTGTGCCGGCGTGACCGATCTCCTCGTGCTCTATCGCGCCCAGTTCAAGACCACGATCGCCAGCCAGCTCCAGTATCGCGGCGCTCTCGTAATCTGGATCATCGGGCTGATCCTGCAACCGGTCATCTACCTTTCGGTCTGGTCGACAGTCGCGATGTCCCAGGGTGGCAGTGTGGACGGATTCACCGCCGCCGACTTTGCCGCGTACTACCTGACCGCGCTCGTCGTCTCCCAGGCGACATTCACCTGGATCATGTGGGAGATGGAGTACTGGATCAGGCAGGGGAACCTATCCCCTCTCCTGGTGCGACCAGTTCATCCGATTCATCAACACATCGCCAACAATCTCACGTTCAAGCTGCTGACCATGGCCGTCGTCGTACCGGTCGTGGTGGTGTTGACGATCATCTTCCAGCCGAATTTCACCATTTCGCCCTGGACCGCGCTGGCTTTTGTCCCGGCATTGCTCCTGGCGATGGCGCTGCGCTTCGCCGTGGAATGGACCATGGCCTCGCTCGCGTTCTGGGTCACGCGAGTCAATGCGATCAACCAGCTCTATTATGTAGTGTTCCTCTTCCTGTCCGGGTTCGTGGCGCCGCTGGCCCTCCTGCCGGAGCCAGCTCAAGCAATCGCCGAGCTGCTGCCGTTCTACCGAATGCTGGGCTTCCCGGTCGAGCTACTCCTGGGCCGGCTCAGCCCAACCCAGGCCCTGGCCGGCTTTGGCGCCCAGCTCGGCTGGCTGGCGGTCGCTCTCCTGCTCCTCAATCTCACCTGGGCGCGCGGCGTGCGGCAGTACTCGGCGGTCGGAGCGTGAGGCGATGACCTTCCTCCGCCTGCTCGGGATTCACCTCCGGCTCGGCATCCTGAACGAGCTCCAGTACCGCACGAACCTGTTCATCCAGCTCATTCAGTCCACAGTCGGGCTTATGACGGCACTGCTCGGTCTGGGAGTCGTCTTCTCCAAGACCGACTCGCTTGGTGGCTGGAGCGCGCCCGAGTTGCTGGCCATCATCGGCGTCTACACATTGGTCTCAGGGATCACCCAACTTGTATTCCAGCCAAGTCTCGCCCGTTTCATGGAGGACGTTCGGCTGGGGACGCTCGATTTCACGCTGACCAAACCGGTCGACGCCCAGATCCTGATCAGCGTGCGCCAGGTCGAGGTCTGGAAACTGGTCGACGTCGTGGTCGGAATCGTCGTGCTCGGGGTCGCGATCGCTCAGCTCGGGGAGATTGTTGGTCCCACCGAGGCGGTCGCGTTCCTGGTCGCGCTGCTGGCCGGGGTGACGATCATCTACAGCTTCCTGCTGATCCTCGCCACCTGCGTCTTCTGGTTCATCCGATTGGACAACATCCTCAACATCTTTCAGAGCATGTACGAAGCGGGGAAGTGGCCGATCGGCATCTACCCGCCCTGGCTACGGGCGATGCTGACCTTTCTGGTGCCGATCGGCTTTGCGATCACGGTCCCCGCCGAAGGGTTGGTCGGCCGACTTACCTCGCCGGAATTGTTTGGCGCGATTGCGCTGGCGGTTGTCCTGCCCTTGATCGCACGCGTTTTCTGGCGGATCGGCGTCCGCCACTACTCTGGCGCGTCCGCGTAACGCTTCAGTCACCTCCGTGCGGAGGTTGAGTGTTTCCGCCGGATCCCCTGCGTATTCCCGAGCATGCTTCAGCCGTTTCCCAAGACGTCATGGGGTACACGGTCATCCGGAGGCGACACACCGCAAAGAGAACCGGCAACAGGCGCGATGAATCTACGAAGTTCGTGGCATCTGTGGCATGCTGACGGTCTGTGCGAGAATCCCTTCTCGACGACGTTCAGCAAAATGTCCGGAGACGGACGATGGCCCCTCTTCCCGGCGGCACCGTCGCCTTCCTCTTCACGGATATCGAGGGCAGTACCGCGCTCTGGGAGCGAGGCCGCCAAGCGATGTCGGCCGCGGTCGATCGCCACTTCGCGATCCTTGGCGAAGCCGTCGCCGCCCAGGATGGAGTCCTGTTCAAGACGATAGGTGATGCCGCCCAGGCGGCCTTCCCAACGGTTCCGAACGCGATAGCCGCCGCCATCGCCGCCCAGATCGCCTTGCGGCGGGAGGATTGGGGTGAGCTTGGTCCCCTGCGTTCGCGGATGGCGATTCACGCTGGTGAGGCCACGCCGAAAGATGGCGACTATCTCGCCCCCGCACTCAATCGCCTCTCCCGCGTGCTTGCCACCGGCTACGGCGAGCAGATCCTGCTGACCGATACGGCGCGCGCCCTGGCCACAGCACTTCCTCTCGGCTATGCCCTACAGGATCTGGGCAAGCATCGGCTACGGGACCTTATCGAGGCGGAACGTATCTTTCAGCTCTGCGGACCGGGATTACCGCCCGATTTTCCGCCTCTGAAGAGCCTCGATCAGCAGTCGACCAACCTCCCCACCCAGCCGACCGCGCTGATCGGCCGGGAGCGCGAGCTTGCTGCTTTACGCACCGTGCTCTCTGCTCAGGAAACCCGGCTCATCACACTGGTGGGTCCGGGAGGGACCGGCAAGACCCGGCTCGCCCTGCAGGCGGCCGCCGAATCGCTGGAGCACTTCGCCGACGGAGTCTGGTGGGTACCACTGGCGACAGTCTCCGATCCAGAGAATGTGGCCCAGGCGATCGCTGCCCCCCTTGGCATCCGCGAGGGTCCGGCCCAACCGCTGCTGGAGAGCCTGGCTGCTCACCTGAGCTCGCGCCAAACCCTGCTCCTGCTGGACAACTTCGAGCACCTCCGGGACGCTGCTCCGCAGATCCAACACCTGCTCCACTCCGCGCCGGGGCTCGTCGTGCTCGTCACCAGCCGGGAACCGTTGCGCCTGCGTGCGGAGCGGGAGTTTCCCATCGATCCGCTGCCGCTTCCGGTCTCGGACGTTGGCATCTCGGTCAAGGATGCGCTCGACGCCGCTGCGGTACGGCTCTTCGTGGAACGGGCGCAGGCGCGCAAACCATCATTCGCGTTGGACGACGCCAACGTCGCCGACGTGGTGGCCATCTGCCGTCGCCTCGATGGACTGCCACTCGCCATCGAGCTGGCTGCTGCACGCGTGCGCATTCTCACGCCGGCCGCCCTGCTGGCGCGGCTCGACCAACGCCTTTCGATCCTCACCGGCGGCGCGCGAGATCTGCCCGAGCGGCAGCAGACGCTCCGGGCGGCGATTGCCTGGAGCTACGATCTTCTGGTGCCCCCCGAGCAAGCCCTCTTTGCCCGGTTAGCGGTCTTTGCCGGCGGGTGCACGATCGAGGGAGCAGAAGCTGTTTGCAGCGCCAGTGGGGGCCTCCCCCTCGATCTGCTCGACGGGATCGACTCACTCGTCCAGAAGAGTCTGCTGCGGCAGGAGGAAGGGCCCGGTGGCGATCCCCGCTTCACCATGTTGGAGACGATCCGGGAGTTCGCCCAGGAGCGCCTGAACGAGCTGCCGGAGGCCGATGCGCTGCGCCAGGCCCACGCCGATACGTTGCTCGACCTAGCCGAGACCGTCAACCAGGAGGATGTCTCCGCGGAAGTCGATCTCCTCCTCCGGCTGCAAGCCGATCACGCCAATTTTCGCCAGGCGATCGCGTACTACACGAGTCAGGGTTCGGCTGGCCTGGCCAAACGAGTGCGCCTCGTAGCCGCCCTCGCCCACTTCTGGCGGACGCACGGACATCTCGCCGAAGGCCGTCGCGAGCTCGAGGAGGCGATCGCGGCCGACGGCGACATTCCACCCGCTCAGCGTGCGCCCGCGATCAAGGGCGCCGCCCTCCTCGCCGAAGCACAGGGGGATCTGGACGGGGCGGAGCGTCTCAACGAACAGGTCCTGGCACTCCAGCGCGAGACGGGTGATATGGCCGGTGTCGCGGACTCGCTGACCGGGCTCGGTGTGATTGCCCGCCAGCGGGGCGACCTGAAGACCGCGCGCTCGCGTCACCAGGAGGCATTGGATGCATGGCGGGTCGCCGGCGATGCGGCAGGAACGGCTGGTGCGCTCCTCGACCTGGGTATGATCCGTCATTTTGAGGGGGACTACGCAGGCGCCGAACCGGCGTTGCAGGAGAGCCTGGGCCTGTTCCGGCGACTCGGCGACGATTTGGGGGAGGCCCATGCGTTGCACTATCTCGGGGTTCTTGCCATGGCGACAGCCAGCCTGCCCGAGGCGATCAAGTGGTTCGGGGAGAGTCTCCGCCTCTGGCACGCCATGAGCATTCGGCAGATGATCGCCACCGATTTCGCCAATCTCGGCGAAGCGCAACATCTCAGCGGTGTGCTCGACGAGGCGGAGCGTCTCTATCGGGATGCGCTCGCCCTTTTCGAAACACTCGGCGATCCCCGCGGCCAGGGCTTCGTTCTGGGCCAGATCGGTCTGCTCGCGCTCGATCGTGGGAATGCGACGGAGGCCCGGCAGCTGCTGTGTGAAAGCCTGCGGCTCCTATGGTATGCGGGCCTGCGTGGCTCCGCCGCCGATGCGCTCCAGGGGCTGGCCGAAGCGACCTGGCGCCTGGGAGAGCTTGACGTCGCCGCCACGCTCCTTCAGGCGGCCGACGGCTTGCGGGAGGAGACGGGTCTCGTGCGGCAGCCGGTCTACGAGGCGCGTTACCAGCGGGTCCTGGCCGCCGTCGGCGACCACATAACCACGGCGCCCCCCGATATCGATCAGACGGTGGCCACGGCAATCCAGCAAAGCGGATATCGCCGTCCGTGCCTCCCGGTAGGAGTTGTCCCACCGCACCCGCGCGGACGTTGACTCAAGGCTTCGCTGACGGACTCTGGCAGTCAGCCGCGTGATTCGCGAAGTTCAGCCTGCGCTAGCGACGGCGGTAGCTGCCCACGATCGCGGACGGGCCGATTGGATTACAGTTCTCGCAGGAGCCCTCGCAGCAGGTTTGAGTTCCAGACGCCGTCTCGCAGACGACCAGTTTCGGTCCACTGCAGCAGAACACCTTGGTGGGGTTGGTTACGTCACCGGTCTGGAAACACTGCCCCTGGCAGCAGCTGCCGCCACAGCTACAGAACCCGCCCTTACAGCAGAACTCCGCCTTCTCGGTGGAGGGCACCGGGTATTTCTCGCACGCCAGAGTTGCGCATAGCCTGTCAAACGCGTGGCCCTTGCCCTTACCGGTTTCATGGCCGCTGCCACCGTCCTTGCTGTGGCCCTTCCCCTTGGCCTTGCCGGGCTCGGCGAAGACCGATGAGCCATGACCAAGGAGGGTAGCGCCGAGGATCAGGCCGAGCACGCCCCGGCGGGGTCTTGCGGACGCAAGGGCGCGGCTGAGCGCATCAAATCGTTCGTGGTCCATCGTGGCGCAGCCCTTCTCACACATCGTGTGCTGAAGACCGAATCGAGCGTGGTCGGGAAACTTGCGCGCTAGTGTAGTGCAGTCGAGTCCAACACTGTCGAGCCCACGTTCGACAGGATGATGGCTCTGACCCAGCAACGGTGTCATTCCGAGCCCGCAGGCGAACTTGCAGAATCTCGGCGATTCAGAAAACGCGGCTCGCGGCCGAGATGCTGCAAGTGCACGTTCGTGCCTCAGCATGGCACCTGTACGCTGTCGCGGGACTGATCCTTGCATGGCTCGATGGGTTTGAAGGCGAGGTGGAGAGAGACATCGGGGACGCCGGGGTCTCAACTGGAAATGAGTCCCGTGGCAAAGAGTTTGATCTTCGCGGTTCCCAAAAAGTTCAAACTCTTCAAACTCTTCAAACTCTTCAAATTCTTCGAATCGCCAGCAAGACGTGGTCGATCGCTCTAATCGCCCAGGAGCGTCGATGCCAGGCGCGGATCCTCCCCTTCGGTCACGGTGACGCGCTCGACCTCGGGAATCACGCCTCCGGCGACCCAGTGCATCACGTCGGCTTTGGTCGCCTCACCGCGGGCGAACTCGCGGATGACACGCCCTTTGTGAAATACCAGGATGCGGTCGCAGACTCCGATGGTCTCCTCGATCTCCGAGGAGGTGAACAGCAGGGCCAACCCCTGCCGGGCTAGCTCGTCGCACAGAAAATAGATCTCGGATTTCGCCCCGACGTCGATACCGCGCGTCGGGTCATTGAGGATCAGAATCTCGGGACCAGTCGCCAGCCATTTGGCGACGACCACCTTTTGCTGGTTGCCGCCTGACAGATTGATCACCCGTTTGTCGATGCTATCGGTGGCCACGTTGAGCTTCCGCACGTAGTCGATCGCAAGTCCCCGCTCGCGGTCCCGGTCGATCATCCCCAGCCGGTCGAGGAGCTTGTCGAGCACAGCCAGGCTCGAGTTGCGCCGGATCGACCAGGAGGTCATCAACCCCTCGTCCCGGCGATTGGCCGGGATCAGCGCCAACCCATTGCGAATGGCTTCGAAGGGGGATCGTGGCGCGGCGCTGCGGCCCTTGTAGACCACTTCTCCCGCGGTCGGTTTGGCCAAACCAAAAAGAACCTGAAAGACGTCGTTGATCCCGGAGCCCTCGAGTCCGGCGAACCCCAGGATCTCCCCGGCACGGACCTCGAAGTCAACCGGTCCAACCTGGCTGCCGGTGCGCAGCCCGCGCACGGCGACGACGACGGGCGCCTCCGCCGCAACGGCCTCGCGGTGAGGAAAGGTCTCACCCAGGTGTCGCCCGATCATCTGGGCGATCACGTCGGGGATCGACGTTTCGGCAACGGACCAGGTTCCCTGATAGCGACCATCGCGAATGACCGAGATGCGGTCGGCAATGGCAAAGACTTCCTCCAGGCGATGCGAGACATAGATGATGGTCAGTCCCTTGTCCCGCAGCCGGCGCAGCAGCGCGAAAAGCCGTTCCGTCTCGGCGGCGCTGAGGGCCGAATTCGGCTCGTCCATGATGATGATCGCGGACTGTTGCTCCAGCGTTCGCGCTATCTCGACGAGCTGCTTTTCGGCAACGGAGAGCCTTCCCACCTTGGCATGAGGATCGAGATCGACGCCCATGGCGTCGAGAACCCGCTTCGTCGCCGTCACCATCTGACGTTCGTCGAGCAGCCCCGGTCCGTGGGTCACTTCGCGATTCGCGAAGATATTGGCTGCCACCGACAGATGAGGAAAAAGATTCAGCTCCTGAAAGACGATGCTGACGCCGAGCTTCCTGGCCTGCAAGGGATCGCCGATGACGACCGGTTCGCCACGCAGGATGAGCGACCCACTGTCCGGCTGGTACACGCCAGCCAGCATCTTCATGATCGTCGACTTGCCGGCGCCGTTCTCCCCCACGACCGCGTGGATCTCACCAGGAGAGATTCCGAACGAGACCTCATTGACCGCGACGATGCCGCCGAAGCGTTTGGTGACCCGGTCCAGCCGGATGATGTCCTCGGTCGAGTTGGATTCAGTCATGGCGATGCTTGTCGTGCCTGGCCATTCCCCCCTCTCCCGGCTCGACGGGAGAGGGGGTCAGGGGGTGAGGGCGTACCGCCGCGATACGTCGCCCTCACCCGAAAACCGCTCAATAGTTACGGTTCCGGAGTAGCGCGAGGCATTCCCGGGTGTCGCAGATCATCATACGGCCGGGCTACGGCTTCGAGATCTGCGTAGTTCTCGGCTAGGTACTCCTGGTAGTAGTCGTACTGCACTTGATTGTCTGTCTGCCGCGCGACGTAGTCGTCGACGTTCTCAGCCGTCACGATCTCGGTCGGGACCTCGATCCAGGCCTCCACGAGCGGCGTCCCGTTGATCAGGTGCTCAGCGAGCATGCGCACCGGCAGATAGCCCTGCAGGTACTCCTGCTGGCCGAGAGTCACCTGGGCCCATCCGTCCTTGATCGCCTGCAGCGTCGGAGGATCGAGGTCGTAGCCGCCAATCAGCCACGAACCACCTGAGCGCTCCTTGATCTGGGAGAGGTTCGTGATATCCATCGAGCAGAGGCCGATGGCGCCGACCGCGTCGGGATTGGCCGCCAGGAAGTTCTCCCAGCGACTGTAGTTCTCCGGCAAGGGAATCTGGACGTCCTGCGTCTCAAGGATCTCGAAATTGGTTCCCTCGAATGCCTTGCGGACTCCAGCATCGCGATCCTGTAGTACTTGCGCCGCAGGAACGCAGGTGCCCATGGCGATCTTGCCTTCGGAGATGCCTGCTTCTTCGAACGCCTTGAGCATCTCCTCGCCCAGAATGACGCCGGAGTTGTACTCATCTTGGCCGACCCACGCGGTCAGCGCGGTTTCCAGCCCGGTCACGTTTGCGCCAACCATTGGCACACCCGCGTCGGCCGCTTGCTGGATCGGGGTGATCCATAGGTCGCCTGGATTTGTGACGACGGCGATGCCATCGAATCCGCGTTGCAACGCGGTCTCGAAGAGCGCCTGGTGCGTCGGAGTGTCAAAGGACGCGTCGCCAAAGACCTCGAGCGTGACGCCCATATCTCGCGCCGCGTCTTCGGCGCCGGTCTTCATACGCTCGGTGAAGGTATTCAACCCGTGCAGGACGTATGCAATTTCGACGTCGCTGTGATCCGCCGCGGGCGTTGCATCCTGGGCCCCTGCAGTGGTACCGAGGACCGGCGTTGCAACAAGGAAAAGTGCCAGCGTCAATGCAAATAACGTGCGTAGTCGATTCACTTCAGTGCTCCCTTGCATCTGTCGCCCGGCATCAGGACGACCGCTTCATTTCCTGTCGCCGGGCTGTGAAACGCGTTTCAGACAGTCGATGTCCCACCGTTTGTCGTTCCCACCTCCCTTTCCCGCAAGGCCCAACTGAGCCAGGCACAATTCGGCGCAGTGCTAGGAGCGCCGCTTTATGAGGTAGTCGAGGGTCACGGCGGCAATGACCACGATCCCGGTGACGGCGGTAGACCACGCTGGAGGAACCGCCAGCAGCGCCAGCCCGTTCTGGATCAACGCAATGATCAGTGCCCCGAGGATGGCGCCCAATACCGAACCGGAGCCACCGGTCAACGCCGTACCGCCGATGATTGTCGCCGCGATGACTCCGAGCTCCGTGCCAACGCCAACCGTCGGGTTGCCGTTGCGATTGAAAGCAAGAGCGACGACGGCAGCGATCCCGACGAAGAAACCCATCAGGGTCATGACCAGGATTCGGGTGCGCGAGATCCGAATACCGGAGAACAACGCGGCCTGGCGATTGCTGCCAATCGCCTGCACGCGGCGGCCGAACACCGTCTGGTTGAACAACACCCAGCCGACAATACCTACGATGAGCATGGCCCAGACGCTGATCCAAATACCGAGGACGGGGTCGCGACCGCCGATCCAGTCAAAGAACCAGGTTTCGAGGTTGTAACCCGATACCGGCGTCGCATTGGTCACGACGAGTCCTAGACCGCGGTAGAGGCTGAGCGTCCCCAGAGTCACGATAATGGTCGGGATGCCGAGTGCGACACTCAGCACGCCGTTCAACAGCCCGCACACCGTCGCCACAACCATGCAGACGGCAACCGCGACCCAGATTTCATAGCCCTCGCGGAGCGCGATAGCCATCATTACGCTGCTCAACATCCAGATCGATCCGACGGAGAGATCGATGTCGCCCATAGCGATGACGAAGACCATCCCCACCGCCATGATCCCGACGTACGACGCCTGGCGCGAGACATTGATGACATTTTGCGCGGTAAGGAAGGTGTCCGGGACCAGCACGGCCAGCAACACGATCAGGATGATCAGGGCGCCAATGACGCCGATCTCGTCGACCTGGCCGATCCGGCGCGCCAGGGAGCGCAGCCCCCTTTGGGGCGGTTCTTCCCTGACAGGTAGCCCGATCGTCGACTCACCCATCGCCGTTGCCTCCACCCTTTCGCCGGACCTGCCGATCACCGCCGGTTGCGCTCATGCGGGGGCACTCTTGACATCGACGGTGGCCAACCCAAATGGCGGCAGGTCGATATTCACTGCCCCATCCGTCACGGCGACCGGTTGCGCTGAGCTCCGAAATTCGACTGGATTGGTGGCTGCGAGATAAACCGTTCGACCGTCGAGACGGCGGACAGTCGCGGTGTCCAGCCCCGGAATCTCCAGAGAGACGGACACCGGTTCATCGCCCATGTTCGCCAGGATGACACGCATCCGCTCGCCGTCGCGCAGCGCCAGCGCCTGCACGCGGAGCCCGTCGCCCAGCGTGACCGGCAGAATCTGTCCACCCGCGAGCTCGCCGACATCGGCCAGCACGTGATAGACGGGAAACACCATCCCCGGCCAGGAGTGGAACTTGCCGATGCGCAACGGGTGATCCCGCCGCTCGATGAGTCCTCTCCAGCCGGTGGTTTCGAAGTAGGTGAGGGCATCGACACCGGCGTTGCCGAGCGCGTTGAGGCTACCGGCAAGCCAGCCGGCGGCGAAGAGTGATGGCTGGCGGTAATCGACTGACGAGGGCAGCTCGCCCGGGGCCGGTTCCGGATCTGGCCCGGTCGCGTTCGGATTGAACGGCGGGCGCAGGGTGATTGGCCCGACCACGAGCGGCCGGTCACCGACGATCGCGCGGGCGCTGCGAACGGTCTCGGGCTGAGCCGCCAGCGTCTCTGTCAGCGAGGCGTTGTCGAACGCATGCACCTGCGGATTGAGGGTGTAGCTGACCACGTCCATGGTGTCGAGCGGTAGCGTGGCGCGGTTCAGCTCGGTGAAATAGGCTCGCGTGCCACCACCAACGAGTGTCTCGACACCAGCCTGCGTGAGCGCCTCGCGCGCCGCGGCGAGGACCGTCTCATCGGTGACCATCTCCCCGCCGGCAAAGACCAGCACCCGGGCGACGTCGACCTCTGATGCCGACAGGGTATCGGCGAGATCCTTCAGTCCAGCGCCGCCGGCGCCGGCGATCGCTTCGACCGCCAGGGCGGCGCCGAGCACCCCCGCTTCCTGTCTCGCCCGTGCCAGGGATTCCCGCCAGTCTGACTCCGTGAGGTCGAGCGCGACATGGAGATGTGCTGGCCGGAGCGCCCGCAGCAGTGCCACGTCTTCGTCGCCGAGCGGCGCGCCGTGGCTGGCCACGCCGAGACCAATCGGCGGGATGGCTCGGCCGCGCGACGGATCGACGGTGACCCGCACCGGCCCGCCAGGTGCGGGAGTCGCGACCTCGCCGCCTCGCGCCTCGATCGTCACCCGCTGCCAGACTCGGTCTCCTTCGTGAATCTCAACCGGATACGGCAGCCGCAGCGGCGTCGAATAGGTCTTGTAGGAGGCGTCGGTCCAGTTGCGCTGATCCTCCATTTCCCAGAGGTCGCCTTCGAACCGGATCGAGATCTCACCGCTCGTCGTCGCGTGCGTGATCGACTGCATATCGATGAATGGCTGATGGGGTGAGATCAGGTCGGGAAACGCGCCCGCAACCGTGCCCCGCGGCGTCTCGACCGTGGCCTCGATACCGGCGAGCTCCATGGGATGGAGAACGCACCAGCCGATTCGGTTTCTCAGGAAGTTCTTGCGCGCCACGCCGTCCATCGTCGCGGTGATCACGCCGTCGCGGCTGCCGGTGATCGACCCCTGCCATTTGAAATCGACGTCGTTGCTGACGTTCTCCGCGACGAAGCGCACCGCGAACCCATCGTCCTCCTGGTCCAGCTCATAGCTGAGGAATCTCGGCTCGATCGTGTTCCAGTTGCGGTCGCGGATCGCGGCGTAGAGGCGAAGCACGACAGTGTCGGCGCCCAGCTTCACATAGCGCAGATCGCCGCCTTCCAGAACGGCTGTCAATGGGCCGGCCCGTAGGTGGTGGCGTCGAGGCAGTGGCTCGTTCTGGCCATACTGGCTCACCGGCGCCGGAAACGCGACTCGTTCTCCCTGGTGCTCAACCATGTCACTCTGGTCTCCGGGTTCAGGAAACACTTTTCGCGGCAGCGCTCGGGTCAATCAGGTCCGCGTCACCGGAGGCGCGGTCGAGCGTGGCCTGCAGGCGCCCGGCGGCGGAGCGCATGTGCGCGTCCATGGCTTCCTCCGCTGCCCGCTCATCCCGCGCCCGCACGGCCTCGAAGATGGGGACGTGCTCGGCGTAGGAGATATCTCGATAGCCCTCCGCGATCACCCGTCCGATCCAGGCCCGGAGCAGCGCCTGGATACTGGAGAGCACATCGCGCAGGGCCGAGTTCCGCGCCGTTTCTGCCAGCCGCAGGTGGAACTCGACGTCGGCATCGACAAAGGCCGCGGTCCGCGCGCCATCGCGCGACTCTTGCTCCATGCGAGCGAGGATGTGGGCGAGATCGCCGAGATCGTCCTCGGTGCGCCGTTGCGCGGCCAACCCGGCGATATCGACTTCGATTTTTTGCCGCGCTTCGACGAGATCGATGGTGCGCTGCTCGCCCAGCAGCAGACCCCACTCCACGACCTGGGGCAAGAGCGACGAGTCCGGTCGCTTGAGGTAGGTTCCATCCCCATGCCGGACCTCGATCAGACCGATCAGGGTGAGTGCCGCGATCGCCTCTCGCACGGCCGAGCGGCCAACCCCGAATGCCTCCGCCAGCTGCCGCTCCGACGGCATGCGGCCTCCGGGCTCGACCCCACCTGACAGCAGGTAGTCGACCAGTCGCCGCGCGACCTCGGCCGCCAGCGGTTCGCGCCGGATTGGCGCCACGTTCGGCAATGGGCCGCTCACGACCCGGCTCCCGTCTCGCGCTCGCGGTCTGGCCGCATGTCAGCGGCCAGACCGCGATCCCGCCGTTCACGAAGTGGCCCCGTCGTCTCAGGCGACTCGTCGAGCCACCGCCGCAGGTTCTCGAGCGAGGTCGCCGTCGACAGCGCCGGCCAGAGCAGGTTCGCCACCCGCTCGAACGTCGCCGCGCCGCCGAGCGCCGCCGTTTGAAACGGCCCTGTGTAGCGCCAGCGCCGCGCCAACCCGTCCCGCACGATCTCGTCGACTGTCGCCGGTGAGGCGACCCCGTTCTCTACCAGCCAGACCGCCTCCCGGAGGAGCGCAAGCTGGAGCCGGTTCCAGGCGAACCCCTGCACGTCGCGCTCGACGAGCACCGGCCGCTTGCCCAGTTCCCGCAGGGTCGACGTCATTGCTGTGACAACACCCTCAGCGGTCTCGTCGCCACGAATGACCTCGACCATCGGCATCAGCAGCGGAGGATTCCAGTAGTGCACGCCGACGGTGCGCTCGCCCGCCTCGATCGCGGCGCCGATGGCCGTGATCGGGATCGAGGAGGTATTGGAGGCGACGACGGCGTCGGGATTGCGGGCCACGACCGGCAGCAGCGCCTCCTTCTTCGCCACCAGATCCTCGACGACCGACTCGACGATGATGTGCGCGCCGTCGGCGCCGGCGCTCTCCTCCCCAATCGTCATCCGCTTACGCGCCCGAGCGACGTCTTCAGGATTGGCCAGCCCGTGCACACGCGCGGTAGAAAACCCACTCTCGATCCGCTCGCCGGCGACATCCGGGCGGCGGGCGAGGACCACGACCTCGTGACCGCCAAGCGCGTACTCACACGCGATGTGCGATCCCATCAACCCCGGGCCGAGGAGGACGATCTTCACCTGCCGGTCCTCCCCCTAGCCGCGGACGGCGCCGAGCGTCAGCCCGCGCACGAAATGCCGCTGCACCAACAGCGCGAGCGCAAACACGGGCACCATGGCGACGACGGCCAGCGCGGATGCCTGACCCCAGTTCGAGCCCTGGGATCCCGAGAAACCGGCGATGGCCACGGGCAGCGTGACCGCCTTGGTCCGCGTGAAGACGACCGCGAAGAGGAACTCCATCCAGCTGAAGATGAAGGCGAAGGTTCCGGTCGCAATCAGCCCGGGCACCGCCAGCGGTAGCGTGATGCGTCGGAACGCTCCGAACCGCGTCGAACCATCGACGAGCGCGCTCTCCTCGATCTCGGCAGGAACCGCCTCGAAATACGAGCGCATCATCCAGATAACGAAGGGCAGATTGAAGACAGTGTAGAGCGCGATCAGCGCGGCGTGTGAGTCGAGTCCCAGCGCGGGGTTGATGCGCCCCAAGTCCCGCAATAACAGGAAAAACGGGACGATAAGGACGACGGGAGGCATCAACCGTTGCGACAGTAGCCAGAACGCAAAATGGCGTCCGCCTGTATTGAGCCGCGCCAGACTGTACGCCGCCAGGCTACCAACGAGCATCGAGAGAAACGTCGCACCAGTGGCGATGATCACGCTGTTCTTCAGGGCCAGGTTGCCCCGCTGCGCCATCACGTTCTGGTAGTGGACCAGCGTGGGGTTCCGGGGTATCCAGACCGGCGGGTTGCTCAGAAATTCGGCGGGCATCTTCACGGAAGTGGCGATCACCCAGAAGATTGGGAAGAGACAGAAGACCAGCACCACGAGGAGCACCACGTATCGTGCGGCCGTGCGCACTGCGCGCCAGCGGTCTCGCCGGACCCCAGCCAGCGTTTGGACGTGATGCCCTGCCAGTGTCCCAGCATGGCTACTGGCGGCGCTCATGTGTCTGACCTACGCACGAACAGCCCAACGTAGATCGTGGCGACAATTGTCAGCAAGATCACGACGATGAATGAAACCGCGGAGGCATAGCCGAGACGGAAGAACTTGAAGCCGAGCTGGTAGATGTACCAGGAAATCGATTCAGTGGACGTGCCTGGGGCGCCCTGGGTGAACATGTAGACCAGATCGAAGACCTTGAACGCATCGAGCGCGCGGAAGAGGATGGCGACCGCGATCACTTTCGCGATCCCTGGCAGCGATACGTCGCGCAGGGCCTGCCACCACCCCGCGCCATCGAGCGACGCCGCCTCGTAGAGCTCGGGATTGACACTTGAGAGCGCGGCCAGCAGGACGAGGAACATGAACGGCGTCCACTGCCAGACGTCGGTAACGATCATGGCGAAGAGCGCGGTATCGCGGTGGGCCAGCCACAAGATGTTGACGTCGCGGCCGGCGATCCAGCTCAGCGTCTGATTGATGGCGCCATACTGGTTGTCCCACAACATGCGCCAGGTCAGGCCGACCACGATCGGGACGACCATCACCGGGAGCATCAGGAGCGGCATCGCGAACCGCTTGCCCCTGAAATCACCGACGAAGATCAGGGCCAGTCCAAGCCCGAGGAGAAACTCGACAGCCACAGCGCAGGTAACGATGATCCCCGTGTTCAGGAATGCTCCCCAGACCCGAGGATCGATGAGGGCATCGCGATAGTTCTGGAGACCGATGAACGGGTGCTCCTGGCTCTGCAGATCCCAGCGCTGAAAGCTGAGGGACAGCGATTGGATCAGCGGGAAGACAGTCAATCCCAGGATGAGTAGTAACGCGGGCAAGACAAAGAGCCAGCCCTCGATACGCCGTCTTGTGGCGTAGCCTGCGCCAGCGGGCGCGATTGTCGCTTGAGCAGGGGCTGTCTCGACCAAGTCCACTGCAGTGTCCTTTTGCCCGCGCACAGGGCGCTGCCTCGAGGGATCTCCGCGTGGGATTCGTGGCGCCCGTCGCGCTCATCGAACAACGGGCGCCACGAATCGGGATCACTCGCTGTAATACGAGCCCGGCAGCGCCTTGAAGTTTTCATAGGCCGCAATCTGAGCTTCACGGCCGATGCGGTCGGTGATCTCATTGAAGCCAGCGTTTCCGGTGGCTAGAGCCTCCTCGACCGGGGTGCCTGCTTGCGCCGAGGTCACCGCCTGGTCGAGCACCGTGTGGTACTCGGCGGATCCTGGCATGATGATATCGATGAGTGCACCGTCGGCCGCTGCCTGCAGGGTGTCGAGATAATCACCAGCTGTCGGCCACAGCCCTCGGTACTCCTCCGAGGCAAAGTGGCTGAGCCGGTACGGATCGCGTAGCGCATACGGCAGCATCACCCGCTGCATACTGATCGTTGGGCTTGTCATCCATTGAACGAAGAAGTACGCGGCTTCCTTGTTGGCGCTATCGGCTGAGACACCGAGCGAGAATCCAGCGTTGTGCAGGCTATGACCCATCGGCATAACCGCGTAACCTACCTTGCCCTGGACCTGTGTCTCCGGTATCCAATTGAGCTGTTCGACAGTCGTTCCCTCGGACCAGCGGCCTATTGGCGGCCAAGTGCCGCCGATCATGGCAAGTTGCCCACTCATCCAACTCGCGAGGACCTCAAGGAACGCCCAGGTCTCGACCCCAGGTGGCATCGTCTTGTTCGACGCAACCATGCGTGTCAACGTCTCGATGCCAGCCTGACTGTCGAGCGTTGCATCAAGCGTTTCATCGTCAAAGAAGCGACCGCCCCGGTTCCGGAACTCTTCTGAGAACCAGCCGTAGACCTGGCCAGGACCACGCTGGCTAGCGCCGCCCCACGCATTGCCGCCGCCCCGCTCGGTGAAGAAGGCCTGAATTTCGTCATACTCCGTCCAGTCCTTCGGCGCAGCCAGCTCATGACCATACTGCCCCATGAACGCGTCCTTGTTGGCGGGATCCTCGAACAGGTCAGTGCGGTAGTAGAGGATGATCACGTCGCCATCGTCGAACAACCCATAGCGCTGTCCGCCGTAGTTCATCAGCTCCTTGTAGAGCGGGTGGTAGTCGTCCAGATCCGCCGGCGCCATGAACTCCTCGATGTAGGGATTGAGCGGCTCAGCGACTCCCTGCGCCACGAAGTCGGCGGTCCAGGACGGCGGGAAGGTGATCACGTCATAGGCGCCTGTCGCCCCCAGGTGCTCCGCAACTTGAGTCGGAAAAAGTTCAATGAATGGCTTGGTGATCACGTTGATCTTGATCCCGGTCAGTTCCTCCCAAAGCGGCCCGGTAAACAGCAGCGGATCCTGGGCTTGCAGATTCTCTTCATAAACAATATTGAGCTCGGCCGGCTTCGGATCGAGCGCGTTCGCCGCGTCAACTGCCGCCTGGGCCGAATCCGCGTTCTGACGCAGCGCGCGCTGGGCCGCACTGATCGCCGCTGGCGAGAGGCTAGGGGCGGCGCTGCGGGCGGCCACGGGTCGTGCGCGGCCGGCGATACCGAGCGCGGCAAGACCAGCCGCACCGTGCAGCACTTGCCGGCGCGAGGCTCGCGCTCGGGCAAACGACTCGAGGGCTTCTCGATGCTTCGGATCGATCGTCGGTTTCGAGTCCATCTCAGGCTCCTCTCAACTCCGTCCCACCACGGCGTGGGTCAGCAACAGTCCGCACGCGCCAGCGCGCGCCGGTGGTGCCGGTCGGGCCACGTGGTCCAACCTGGCCTAGTGCGTCGCGCGCAGAGCGTCGAGTCCCTGCCGCAGCGCAAGTTGATAGATCCAGAGGTCGCCGGAATAGGCCATCGCCCGGAACCCCTGCTGCAGGAGCGCCTGACCGTCGGCCACAGCGCCGGCCATGATCCCGGGCACCTTCCCGTGCCGTTGGCAAACTTCCAACACCCGCTCGACGGCCGCCAGGTACGTCGGGTGGGAGAATTGCCCGGGTATACCGAGTGAGTTCGTCAGATCGAAGTGGCCGATCCAGAGGACGTCGATGCCATCGACCGCCGCGATCGCATCGACATTCTCGATGCCCCGTGCCGTCTCGATCTGTGCGATGAGCAGCACTTCGTCGTTGGCGACTTCCATTTTCTCGATGATGTCGCCACCGGTGTAGTCGTCGTGGGCCATCCCGAAGGCTGCTCCGCGGCGACCCGCCGGCGGGTACTTGGCCGAATCGACGATGACCTGCGCCTGTTCGGCGCTCTCGACCATCGGCACCATCAACCCCATCGCCCCGACGTCGAGAGGCCGCGCGATGAGGTGATATTGCGTGGCCGGGATACGGACCATCGGCACGAGATCGGCGGCTCGAGAGCTGGCCATCAGGCCCCGGATGGTCTCGATGCTCCAGCCGGTGTGCTCCATGTCGTAGACGACGAACTCGGCGCCCGCTGCCGCGGCGATGCGCCCGATGCCGGTCGTCGAGAACTCGAAGATCATGGTCCCCAGGGACCGTTCTCCGGCCGCGAGCGCCCGCTTGACCCTGTTCTCCCTCATTGCTGCTCCATCCGCTCCCGATACCGCCGCAGCTTCGCTTGCATCGCCGGGGTGTCGGCCGCTTCGCGGTTCACCACATTCGTCGGCACCTTTCCGGCGGCGACCTCCTGGATCGAGCGCAGCACGCTCTCACCCATGATCCCCTCGCACTCGTCCGTCCAGCAGAGCGCGTGCGGCGTGACGATGACGTTTTCGAGCTTCAGGATGGGATCGTTGGGATCGACCGGTTCCTGCTCGAAAACGTCCATCCCCGCTCCGGCGATGCGCCGGTCCCGCAGCGCTTCGTACAGCGCGACCTGATCGACGAGCGGCCCGCGGGCCGTGCTGATCAGGTGGGCCGTCGGCTTCATCATGGCCAGGCGCTCGGCGTTGACGATGTGCCGCGTCTCCGGCGTCAACGCCGCGGCCACGACGACGAAATCGGACTCTTTGAGCAGGGTGTCGAGGTCGGTCAGCTCCACCCCTTCCGCCTCCGCAACCGCGGCCAGCGCGTACGGGTCGTACGCGACGTGGCGCATACCGAGCGGTCTGGCGATGCGATGGGTCTCCTGCGCGATTCGTCCGAACCCGATGGTGCCGAGGGTCTTGCCGACCAGTCCCGTGCCGCGAGCATCCTGCTTGTCGGCCCAGCGACCCTCGCGCGTCAGCCGGTCCTGTTCGAGCAGGCGCCCGGCCAGGGCCAGCATGAAGGTCAGATTGACGACGGCCATCGGCCGCTGCACCGCCTCCGGGGTGATCGTCAGGAACACCCCGTTGGCGGTACAGGCCGCGACGTCGATGTTGTCGTAGCCGACGCCGAAGCGCGCGACCAGACTCAGGCGCTCATTGCCTTCGAGCGTCGCCTGGGTGACGCGCGGTCCGAGCACCCCAAGTGCGTCGAAACCGGCGATCTCCTCGGGCCGCAGCTCGCCCCCGTGCTCCGGAAGAAACGTCACATCGATACCAGGGGTGCGCTCCAGCAAGCGCACTCCGGCCCCACCGAATCCAAGCTCGCCGTTGGGACGGATGAAATCGCGCGTGACGCCGACGCGAAAAGTCTCGCTCATGCCCCTCACTCTCAGCGTACGGAGATACCGCCATCGACGTGGAAATGGGAGCCGGTGGCGAACGCCGATTCGTCCGAAGCCAGGAAGACCGCGATCCCGGCCATGTCTTGCGGCGTACCGACCCGCCCGATCGGGTGCAGCGCCACGAGCTTGGCTCGTACCTCCGGGTCGTCCATCAGCGGTTTGGTCAGTGTCGTCTCGATCGAGCCCGGGACGATGCCGTTGACGCGAATGCCGTATGGCGCGTAGTCGGCAGCCATGACGCGGGTAAGACCCATGACCCCAGCCTTGGAGGACGAGTAGGCATGCCAGCCCGCGCCAGACATGGTGAGCCCTGTCGGAGAGCCGGCGTTGATGATCGAACCGCCGTCGCCGCTCTCCATCATCAGCCGCACCCCATGTTTGCACGTGAGATAGACCCCGCGCAGATTGACGTCATGAGTTCGCTGCCAGACGTCGATATCCAGCTCGTGTACCGGCGCATCTTCGCCGATGAGCTGCACCGCGGCGCAGGTGTAGAGCACGTCGAGGCGCCCATGTCGGCGGCGCACCTCGTCGAATGCGGCGGCGATGCTCGCTTCGTCCGAGACGTCGGTGATCAGCGGAAACGCCTGGTCGCCGATCTCCTGGACTGTGGCCTCGACAGCCGGCGCATTGCGATCAAGCACACCAACGGTCGCTCCTTCGCGAGCAAACGCGCGGGCGGCTTCTTGCCCGATCCCACTCCCCGCCCCGGTGACGACGGCAACCTTGCCCTGCAGGCGCCCCACCGCATCCCCTCCCCGAATCAGCCTCAGCGCGCCGACTGGCCGCTAGCGTTTTGCGCACGCCCTTTGAGACCCGATATGGCCATGGGGCGCTCGCTCGCGGCGAGCCGGTCCTCGGCAGCAATAACCGGTTCAGTGGTTGACTGGTTGACCAATACACAGATGCTATCGGCGGCGGTCTCCCTTGTCAAGATGTCGCAGCAGGTTCGCTGGGGTCAATGTGTGCCATGCCGTTCTGACCCGCGAGTGCTACTCAGCTTGACGCCCCTACTCGGAACTGATTAGGATCACCCCCGTGACGATTCCGGCTCCCTCCGCTGCTGCTGACTGGTGTAGACGCGCCCACGGCGCGGTCTCGCTCGCGGTTGTGCTGCTGGTTGTCGCGGCGCTCTGGACGCCCCTGGCACTGGCACAGGAAGTACCCGAGCTGCAGATCACCTCGACCAATTACATCGCCATCGATGCCGAGACCGGTGAGATCTACGCCCAGCGCGGCGCGCACGAGCAGCGGGCGCCGGCGAGTCTGACCAAGGTCTTCACGGCCATCGAGACGATCGAGTCCCTTCCGCCGGACACGCCGGTGATCACCAGCGAATCGGACCTGGTGAGCGAGTTCGCCAGCCAGGTCGGCTTCTCCCCCGGCGAACAGTTCACGGTCGAGGAATTGCTCTACGGCATGATGCTGCCGTCGGGGAACGATGCGGCGCGTGCGCTGGCGCGGACTGCTGGCGCCGAGGAAGGCGATACCGACGAGGAAGCGCTCAACCGATTTCTGGCCCGCATCAATCAGCGCATCCAGAACATGGGGTTGACCAACACGCACCTCGTCGATCCTGACGGCTGGGGAGTTCCGGGACACTACTCGTCCGCTTACGACCTCGCGGCGTTTACGATGTACGCGCTGCGCTATCCACGATTCGTGCAGGCCTTCTCGACGGGCATCTACGAGACGGCTGACGGCTCGTATGAGTTCCGCAACAACAACCGCATGTTGCGCACCTACGAGGGCATCGTCGGCGGCAAGACCGGGTACGACGATGACGCGGGGTGGTGTCTGATCAATGTCGCCGAGCGGAACGGGAGGCGGGTCATCGCCGTGACCATGAACGGGGTCGCACCCGACGACTGGTACGACGACAATCGCGTCCTGCTGGACTACGCGCTCGAGCAACAGGCGCTGCGATCCGAGACCGGCGCGGGAATAACCGGAGAGGTCGTCCGCTTCCGCGATCCGGACGCCGCCACGATCCTGGCCATGGGCTCGGCGGGGGGCACGATCGGGCAGCCCGCGCTGAGGGCGGCGCTCGAGCCGATGGAAATCCAGCCCGCAGTTCCGCAACCCATTTCGGTTCCGGGGGAGCAATTGGGGGTCAGCGGGGCCGGATGGACCGCCGCGCTCCTGGTTGCCGCGGGGTTGATCGCGGTGCAAGGGTCCGCGACCTGGCGCCTGCGATCTGGACGGCTCCGCAACGGGGCCGGCACGATCTTCCTGGAGACGAATCTGCTAGCGGCACCCGGGCCAGGTTCGCTCCTGGAGCCGGTGGCAACGGCCAGCGATTGACAGGTTCGACGCGATGTTTCTATCCTTCACTGGTCAATTGACGCGCCACGGCGTCGATCGGGACGAGTAGCTGCGGGACCATCGCCAGAAAGACCGGCTGACGCTGAGAGTCCGGTTCGACATGGCCCCGGCGAAAACCACCCGGGAGCCGGTCACCGAAACTCCGCGGGAGCGTAGGCTGGCCCGGTAGGCCCCGTTAGCGGCCACGTCGAGCAGGCGGCACTGAGGTGCCACAGCCTGAAATGAGGGTGGAACCACGCCGGTCCGGCGTCCCTGTTGGGGACACGGGCCGTTTTTCATGCCCTGCGCGCCGATTGGCGCGAGTCGCGGGAAGCGATGCACCAGAGCGGAGTGACCGAGATGACAGACACACACGACGAAATTGCCAACATGGACATCGCGGTCGATCTGGAGGATGCCCGGGCGTATGAGCTGGCGCGCATGCGCCACTCGGCCGCCCACCTCATGGCGGAAGCGGTGCTGGAGATTTTCCCGGAGGCGCGGCTCGGGATCGGTCCCGCCATCGAGCACGGCTTCTACTATGACTTCGATTTGCCGCGACCATTGACACCGGACGATCTGGCGGAGATCGAGCGTCGCATGGCGGCCAACCGCCAGAAAGCGGAACCGTTCGTGCGCGAGGTGGTGACGCGCGATGAAGCGCTGCGCATCTTCGGTGACAACCCCTACAAGGTCGAGTTGATCGAGGGTCTGCCGCGGGACGAGATCATCACGACCTACCAGCAGGGCGAGTTCCTCGATCTCTGCCGCGGTCCGCACGTGCCCAGCACGGGCGAGATCGGGTCCTTCAAACTCCTCTCGATCGCCGGCGCCTACTGGCGTGGTGACGAGAAGCGGCCAATGCTGCAGCGCATCTACGGTACGGCCTGGCCGACACAGGAGGAGCTGGATGCTCATCTGACGCGGCTGGAAGAGGCCCAGCGTCGCGATCATCGCCGTCTCGGGCGCGAGCTCGATCTCTTCTCGGTGAACGAGGAGATCGGCCCCGGTCTCATCCTCTGGCATCCAAAGGGGGCCATGGTCCGCTATCTGGTCGAGCAGTTCGAGCAGAAAGAACAGCTCGCGCGCGGCTACGATCTGGTCTATACGCCCCACATAGCATCGGAAAAGATCTACCGCACATCCGGCCACCTGGAGACGTACCGGGAGAACATGTACTCGCCGATGAGCATCGAGGAGGTCGACTACTACCTCAAACCGATGAACTGCCCCGGTCACATCATGATCTACAAGAACCGGGTCCATTCCTACCGGGACCTTCCGATCCGGCTGGCCGAGCTGGGCACGGTCTACCGCTATGAGCGGTCCGGGACCCTGCACGGCATGCTGCGCGTGCGCGGCTTTACGCAGGATGACTCTCACATTTTCTGCACGCCGGAGCAGGTCGTTGCCGAGGCCGGGGGCGTAATCGACCTGGCCATGCACATGGCCGACGTCTTTGGCTACGAGTTCCAGTCGTATCTGGCGACGCGACCGGAGAAATCGATCGGCGACGCCGAGGTCTGGGAGACGGCGACCGAAGATCTCCGGCGCGCGATGGAGATTCGCGGTCTGTCGTACAAGATCGACGAGGGCGGCGGGGCGTTCTATGGGCCCAAGATCGACATCAAGTGGGTCGACGCGTTGGGTCGGGAGTGGACGGGTCCGACGATCCAGGTCGATTTCAATCTGCCGGAGCGCTTCGACGTCAATTACATCGGCGAGGATGGCGAGCGGCACCGGGTCGCCATGATTCACCGCACCCTACTCGGCTCGATGGAGCGTTTTGTGGGTGGCCTGGTCGAGCACTACGCCGGGGCCTTCCCGCTCTGGCTGGCTCCAGTGCAGGCAGCGGTCATCCCGATCACCGACGAGCAGATCGACTACGCGCGCGACGTGGCCAGACGTCTCACGGATGCGGGACTTCGCGTCGAAGTCAACGACCGGCGCGATCGCATGCAGGCGAAGATCCGGGAAGCGCAGCTGCAGAAGATCCCGTACATGCTGGTGATCGGGAAAAGAGAGGCGGCCGAGGACGCGGTTGCGGTCCGGCTACGCAATGGCCGGGACCTCGGCGCGATGCCGGTCGGCGCCTTCCTCGAGATGGCGCTGCCGCGGGTCGAGTCGCGATCGCTGCATCTGGATGACGTTGAGCAGGCCGAAGCGCAACAGGCGGCCCTGGCAGCAGTTTCGTGAATCAGGACCATTGTCCTTGCCTCTGCGAAACACTCTGAGCGCCCAAGCGTTTCAATGCATGCTGATGGTTGTTTCAGGACGCACGAGACCATCCGGTCCTCGCGCGGCGTGGAACGAATCATGCTGGAAGGCAGCGACCGGTGAGAGGCCGCGAAGTGCCGCTCATCCCGCGCTCACCGAAAAAGGGGGGAACCATGATGCATGAGATGCGGATCGACCAGCGAGGGCGGGGGGCCGTGATGACCCGCCGCGCCATGGTCACCTGGTCCAAGATCGCCTGCGGTGCAGCCCTGACCGCCGCGCTCCTGGGCACCAGTCTGGTCCAGCCGGTCGCGGCCCAGGATGACGACACGATCGTGCTCACCGCCGGTGGCTCGACCCTGACGGTCAGCCCTGGCAATGCTTCCGCGGTCTCGGCCGTGGCCGAAGCGCATGCCTCGCCTGGTCACGCGGAGACGATCGCCGCCGCCGCACGCGCGGTCGCCGACTGTGAAGATGGAGCACTTGCCGAGGGCGCCGCGGCGCTCGCCGTCGCGCACCCGGATGAGGGCGCGGCGACCGATACCTGGCTCACCAGCGCGGAAGCCAAGAACAACAAGGATAACGACGAGCCCATCCGCAGGGTCGTTGAGAATAAGTGCCACGTGGATGAGGAAGAGAAGAAGGCTCCGCCGAAGAAAGAGGCTCCTCCCAAGGAAGAGGCTCCGGCACCTGAGGCTCCCGAGGCTCCTCCGGTTGCCGAGTTGCCAGCCACCGGCATCGGCATGGCCGGGATGGCCGGACTCTCCTCGCTCTTCGCGGCCGCCTCTGCTGCCGCGGCGCTCGGGTCAGTGACCCTGCGCGGCCGGCGCGAGGACTAACCCGCTGGCGAGAGCCAACCGGGAAAAGACGGAACGAGAGCGGGGCGGCCAATAGGCCGCCCCGTCTCACGTCCAGGACTCAAGAGCGCCAGCCGATGATAGCCACCAGCTGGCGCTGATTTGTTCCCCTGACGCCACGATGAGGAACACGAGCCGCCCGTGGCTCCGCGAATCGAGCGCGTGGAACGATTCATGCTCTTTTTACGGTATCGGGCAGCGTAGGGAGTCCGCGCACATCGCCCCGCGAGTTCAGGTAGAGGAACGACAATGGTTCAGCATGGACAGGGCCCCAACGGGCCGATCCCCGTACCAGCAAAGACAACCCGCCGTGCGGTCGTCGGCTGGACGGCCAAGCTCGCCGCGGGCGCACTGGCGGCCGCGATCCCCGCGGGTCACCTGGTGCAGACAGCGCGGGCTCAGCGATGACGAGGTGATCCTCATCGCGGGTGGCGCGCAGGTCAGCGCCCGCCCGGGATCCGCGACAGCACGCGGGGCGGCAGCAGAGGCGGTGGCCGCTCGCGGCGCGGCTCGCGTGCAGGCCGCGGCGGCCCTTGCCGAGGCCGACAGCGAGCAAGGCGCAATCGCGCAGGGCGCCGCGGCCTCCGCCGTGGCCATTCCGGGTCAAGGCGCCACTGCGCAAAGCGCGTCCGCCGTTGCCTCAGCCTCGAGTCAGGATGACGTCGCCGAAACCCCACCGGCAGCGCCGAAAGTCGTTGCTCCAGCCGCTCCCGCGGCCGGTGCAGGTGGTGGCGGAGGCGGAGGCCGTGGCGCTCGTGCCGCTCGCGCAGGTGGCGGCGGTGGGCGTCGCGTCCGAGGCGGCGGTGGCGGTGGTGGCCGTGTTCGCGGTGGGCGCCGGGCAGGGCGCGCCGGTGTCGGTGGTGAGAGAGGCCGCCGCGAGCGGGCCGATTCGCTACCATCGACCGGTGTCGGCCAGCTGGATGCGAATTCGCTACCCTCGGTCTTCACGATCGCATCGGCGGTCGCCGCGCTCAGCGCGGTCGTCTTGCGGGATCGCGGCGAAACCGCTGCTCAGACTGCCGAAGTCGTCAGCAACGGCTGACCGGCCGGCGTCGAATCGGCACGTAAAGCGAACCCGGCTGGCGATTGACGCCAGCCGGGTTCCTCATGCTTGGTATCGGAGTGCTGGTGTCCGGCGCGAATCAGCGCTTTGCGCCAGACGAGAGTCGGAGGTCGGGAGTCGGAAGTCGGGAGAACGGACCTCCGACCTCCGACGTCCGACCTCCGACCCGTCAGTCACCACCGGGGTCCGGCGCCGATCTAGAAGACCCAGACCAGCAGGATGATGACGATGATTACCAGGAGCAATCCGCCACCGATATACATGGCCTACGCACCTCCTTTTCGGTCTATACCGCAGGAACCGCGCCAGCCTGTTCCGGCAGATGACGCCAAACTTGTGGCAGGTTGGAACCCAGCCTGCGCGGGGAGACGTGCGATCGGCTCCGGAACGGTCTATTTTTCTGCCTTACCCGCGCCGGGACCAAGGAATGCCAGCGCCGCCAGCGCGTACGCTCGTGTCGCTTCCAGCACCTCGTCGATGCCGACCCATTCGTCGGGGACATGCGCCAGGCGCGGATCGCCCGGCCCGTAGATGATGGTCGGGTAGCCCGCCGCGGCAAAGTGCCGGCCGTCCGACGCCATGCTGAACCCGGTCAGCTCCGTCGACAGGCCGAGAAACGCATTCGCGGCGAGCATCGCGCGCGCCAGGGCGCCGTTCGGATCACTCATGGTGGCCGCGAACCTGTCCTCGGCCGGGATCACCTGGACATCGGTCCCGGCTACGCCGGCGACTGCTTCTTCGGCGATGGCCCGGATCTCGGCGGTCGTCGCGACGGGGTCCTCGCCGGGGATCAGGCGGCGATCGACAAAGATCGCGCAGCGATCCGGGACGACATTTGACTTCACGCCTCCGTCGATCATGTTCACCGAGGCGGACGACGGCATGAAATAGGGATGGGTCCGCTCGGCAAGGCGCGGCTGCAGCTCCTCAGCCAGCGCGCTGATGACCCGCGCCATCCCCTCGATGGCGTTGGCGCCTTCCCAGGGCAGAGCGCCGTGCGCGGTGCGTCCGCTGACGACGATTTCGACCCCGGCCGTCCCCTTCTCCCCTACCGCTACCTGGTTCAGCGTCTGCTCGCCGACGATGACGCCATCCGGACGGAGACCGGCCGCGGCGATGAGATGGAGGGCTCCGGCTCCCGAGGTCTCCTCATCCGCCACCTCGGTGACCACCAGCCGGCCGCGCAGCGGCACCCCCGAGCGCGCCAGCGCGATAGCGCCCATGACCTGAGCGGTGACGCTGGCCTTGTCGTCCCCCGCACCGCGCCCATAGACCCGGCCATCGGCCACCTCCGCCGCGAAAGGCGGGTGCGACCAGGCCGCCTCGTCGCCGGTCGGCACCACGTCGAGATGGGCGTTGAAGCAGAGCGTCGGGGTATCCGCGGCTCCCCACTCCGCAACGATGTTCGGCTTTCCCGGTTCGTGCGCCAGGGTCCGGATCGCGAAGCCGGCCTCTGCCAGAGGGCGCTCGCAGACCGCGGCCGCCTCGACGACGTCGCCCGGAGGATTGACCGACGGCGCCCGCACGAGCTCGCGCAGGAAGGCGATCGTTTCGTCGGGATCGATCGCGGCCAGCACCGCACGGGCATCGTTGTCGCGAATTCCGACCGGGAACGATTGGTCCACGCGGCGCGCTCCTTGCAAGTGCATGGGGTGCGGCAACTGACGGATCAGTGTCGAGGGGCCAGTATACTGGCGGTCCGATGGCATATTTCGGCTATAGCCGCGGATCGCGGCGACGAAAAGGAGCGACTGATGGCGAAGAAAGTAGCGATGGTCCTGGCGAACAGTTTCGAAGACTCCGAGGCGATCGACCCGAAGAACTACCTCGAATCGCTTGGCGCCGAGGTCGTGACGATCGGCGAGACCAGGGGGACCGTCCAGGGGAAGAAGGGCGGCGAGCTCGAGGTTGAGCGGACGTTCGACGAGGTAACGCCGGACGAGTTCGACATGCTCGTCATCCCCGGCGGCGGCGCTCCCGAGAACCTGCGGATCGTCGATCAGGCGGTGGCCTTTACGCGGCGTTTCGTCGAATCCGGGAAGCCGGTGGGCTCGATCTGCCACGGTCCGCAGCTCCTCATCTCGGCCAGGGTGCTCGACGGGCGCACGGTCACCAGCGTGAAGAAGATCCGTGATGACGTCATGAACGCCGGCGCTAACTATGTCGACGAGCCGCTGGTCATCGACGGCAATCTGATTACCTCTCGCGTTCCGGGCGACTTGCCGCAGTTCAACGAGGCGCTGGGTCAGGCCATCGGGCTGGGCCAGAAGGCTCCCGCCCTCGTCGGGTCGTAGCCGGTTCGCGGCCGCGTACCGCTCGCGATGAGCGCCGGGGTGAAGGCACCGACTGTTGCCAGTGACTAACGCGATCGAGACGATTTCCGGACCTTCGCTCCCTGTCGACGCCCTGCGCCGGCTGCGAGAGGCGAAGGCCTGGATCTTCGACATGGACGGCGTCCTCTACCGGGGCGCCGAGGTGCTGCCGGGCGTCAAGGAGCTGCTCGACGCCCTGACATTGCGCGAGCGCCCGGTGATGCTGGCGACCAACAACTCGATGTCGACGCCGGAGGCCTACGAGCGCAAGCTGGCGGCGATGGGGCTCGAGATTCCGGCCAGCGCCGTCATCACCTCGGCCCTGGCAACACGCGACTACCTGCTGCAAACGCTTCCTGAGGGAGCCGGCATCTACGTCATCGGGATGCCTGCCCTGCGCGAGCAGCTGTTCGAAGGGACCTCGTTTCACCCCGTGCAATACGGCGAGGAGCAACCCGCGGCGGTGGTGATCGGTCTCGATCTGGAATTCACCTACGCCAAGCTCAAGGCCGCGCACGAGGCGCTCCAGCGCGGGGCGCTCTTCATCGCCACGAATGCCGATTCGACACTGCCCACGGAAGCGGGTCTGGTGCCAGGAGCCGGGAGCATCGTCGCCGCGTTGGCGGCAGCCAGCGGTCAACAGCCGATCGTCATCGGCAAACCGGAGACGCCGATGTTGCAAACGGCGATGACGCGCATGGGTACGCAACCAGCGGAGACCGTCATGCTCGGCGACCGTCTCGATACCGACATCCTGGCCGGCGAGCGGGCCGGCATGCCGACGGTGCTGGTCCTGACCGGCGTCTCGACGCGGGAAGACCTGAGCTCGGCCGAGGCGTTGCCGGACGTCGTGGTCTCCGATCTCCCGTCGCTGGTGGAGGCGATTACCGCGGAGCCGGCCCCGTGATCGACGAACTGATCGCCGCGGTTCTGGAGCAGCTGTACGCGGAAGACGCCGCTCAGCGTGCCGCCAACCTCCCCTCGTCCCAGCGCACGCGCAACGTCGAACGCGAGACTGGTCACTGGCTCGCGCTCATCGTCCGCACCATGAATGCACCGCAGGTACTGGAGATCGGGTCATCGAACGGCGTTTCAACCATCTGGCTGGCCGCGGCAGCACGGCAGAACGGGGGCCGGGTCACCGGGACCGAGATCCTTCCCGAGCGCGCTGTGGAAGCGAACGGCAACCTGGCGGCCGCCGGATTGGACGCGGTGGCGCGGGTCGTGGCCGGCGACGCGCGGACGACCGTGGCCAGCCTTCCCGGATCCTTCGACCTCGTCTTCATCGACGCCGAGAAGGACGATTATGTCGATCACCTGGACGCCGTCGTCGACCGGGTGCGGATCGGCGGCCTCATCCTGGCAGACAACGTGATCTCGCACGACGTGTCGGCCTATCAGGCGTCGGTGCGAGCGCGCGGCAACCTCGAGACGGTAACGATCCCGCTCAACCGGGGCGTCGAGTTCACCCTGAAAACGGCGTAGTCCTGTTGTTCGGGCCAGGCCATGCTGCTACAATTGATTGGCTCGTTTGGGGTCGATTGCGTGCCGGCCTAGCTCAGTTGGTAGAGCAGCTGTTTCGTAAACAGCAGGTCTCCGGTTCGAGTCCGGAGGTCGGCTCCGGCCCCCTCGATGGCGGGCGCACAACAGGCCGAAGTGGCGGAACCGGCAGACGCGCTACGTTCAGGGCGTAGTGAGGGTAACCTCGTGGGAGTTCAAATCTCCCCTTCGGCACCGCGGACGGGCGTGGGTGACAGGGTCGCTGGGTCGTAGGGTGCTGGGGAATCGCTTCTCCCTGCCACCTTGATACCCCGCCACCCTGCCACCCACGAAGCGTCCCGCACATTGACAACCGAGGCATAGGGTGGGCAAGGATGGTCGCTGGCGTTTCGGCGCCAGAGGAAAGTCCGAGCTGCACAGAGCACGGGTGCCCGGTGAAAGCCGGGGAGGCGCGCGGGGAACCGCGCGTCGACAGTCCAGATTGGCGCGCGGGAGACCGCGCGAGAGCAACAGAGACCAATACCGGTTTACCGGGGTGAAAAGGGCAATCCTCCCCGCAGCAATCTCCGAATCGGCCGCTAGCAGGTTGCTCGCCGAGGCCGGAAGTCGAGAGCCGCCACGAAGGCGACGACGTGGCCGGTCCCTTTTGGGGCCGAGAGAGATGACCATCGGGAACAGAACTCGGCTTACTCTCCCACCCTATTCCTCACCGTCATGGTGCCTATAGCTCAATTGGCAGAGCGCTTGTCTGTGGAACAAGAGGTTGCGGGATCGTGCCCCGCTAGGCACCCCAGGAAATGCAAGGGACAGAGCCAAATAATGAGACCGGGCAATTGATTCGCCCGGTCTCATTTCGGTTTGACTCAGATCAGAATTGCGCCCAGGGTGTGGCTGCAGACCCGTGATACCCTCCTGATCGGGATGCGTGTGCGCCGCGTCTTGTGGAACGTTGGCCACATGAGAAATGCAGACAGCAGCCCAGCATGACTTCGCGCAGACCCAGGGGGGTAGATATGCAGTCGATCCAGGGTGCACTGGCTGATCGACCACTCGTCAATCTTGTCGGAGAGCACGTTGCGTTGGGCCCTCTGTCGCGCACGCTGTTGTCGCTCTACCGCGCCTGGATGAACGACATCGCCACTCAGGGATCGGCTGGATACCCTCGCAGTCCCGAGCCGTGGACCGAGGAGCGGATGGCGCAGTGGTATGAGCAAGCCGCGACCGATCGAGAGATGAACTTCTTCGCCATCTACGAGACGGGTGCCTGGCGGCCTATTGGGTTCTGTGTCCTGCGTGACATGGACCTGCGTCACCGCACCGCTGAGTTTGGTCTCACCATCGGTGACCGTGCCGACCGCGGAAAGGGCTATGGCACCGAGGCTGTTACGTTATTACAGGATCTGGCCTTCACCGGGTATGGTCTGAACAACATGCAACTCCGAGTCTATCAGTGTAACCAAGCTGGCCCGCGTGCGTATAACAACGCCCGGTTCAAAGAGATCGGTCGCCGCCGACGCTCCTATTTCATGGGTGGCAGATTCTGGGACGTGATTCTTATGGATTGCCTTGCCGAGGAGTTTAGAAGTCCAGTGCTTGACCGTGTATTGGCCTCGGACACCCCGCACTGACCGCTAGGTCAAGTCTCGATCTGCTTGATGGGGCTGAAGGACGTGGCACATGCAAAAGTGGTCGACGCCACAGCCGAGCTCTCGGCGAACGACGGGGCCATCGAGCCACGCCTACTGCACGATGTCTTGGCTCGTCATCCTGCGGCGAGGCGCTTCCGCACGATGATGGCGCCGTGTTCCAGCCGCGGACTCGGATGGTGCTCCAGATAGCGCAGCGCCTTCTCCTCGAACATGAAGCCGAGCACGCGCTGAGCTTCGGCCAGCGACGGGAAGACGAAGGGGGCTTTGATGACGTCGATCAGATCGAACCCGTGCGACTGATACCAGAGGAACGTCTGGTGGTCGTTGGCTTGCTCGTCTGGCCCACGCAGATCCATGAACTCGCTGGCCCAGTGGGTTTCCACGGCCCAGATCGCGCCGCCAGGCTTGATGACGCGATGGATCTCGCCCATGGCTCGTTCCTTTGCCTCCGGTGGCCCTATGGCGCCGATTGCCCACGTGCCGAAGACCAGATCAACAGCGTGGTCAGGGAGGGGGATCTCCTGGGCATCGGCTTGCAGGAACGTGAGGTTGGCGGTATCGGCGTTGCGCTGCCTGGCTTTGGCGAGCATGCTCTCGGAGACCTCAAGCGCGACGTAGGCCGTCGTCTCGGGCGCGATGGCTTGCGCGTAGTATCCGAGGCCGCACCCGATCTCGAGAACAGTCTTACCCGCGAAAGGAACAATCTCGAGCACGCGGTGCCACACCTTGCCCTCGGGATCAAAGGCGGCGCCGAAGGCCTCATAGATATCGACGTCCGAGGTGTAGGTCTTCTCCCAGTGTTCCATCGTCGATGATCCTCGTATCCGCTGCGTCGTTCGATGAAACAGCGTCTGTGTTGGCTGCAGGGGTCGATCATGGGCGTTACCGGAACCCGTTGGGTAATCCTCTAGAATGAGGGCAACCACCCGTGGACACGGAGCCGGCAGCATTCTGCTCCCTGATAGACCTGTCGGAACTGACCACGCTCCTCTCGCACCCCGCGGCCCTCCAGGACAAGACAGCGCAGCTTCAAAGGCTGACTGCAGTGTGGTTTCCGACCGTGTGACTAACCCGCTGTGGTGATTTCTGCCTGTGCCAATATCAGCTTCAGGTTAGCGAGACTTCGTCGAATGTCCCGATAGGCGTTCGCTGGATCGTCCTCTTGCTCGACGATGAACCATTCAGTGCCGGCTGCCTTCGCCACCGCCATCACCTCGTGCCAGGGCGTTACGCCATCGCCGATCGTGGTGTCTTTCTGGTCGGTTCCCGCCGCCAGCTCTTTGGCGTGCAGTGTCGGCACCCGTCTGGCAAGCTGTCGGATCAGCGCTACCGGATCAGCACCACCAACCAGAGCCCAATAGATGTCGATCTGAAAATCGACCAGCGCAGCATCAGTCCCTGAGGTAAGTAGGTCGAGAATGGTCGAACCGTCCGCCGGCTCTAACTCCCAGCCATGGTTGTGGTAGCCGAATCGCAATCCAGCCGCCTTGCTTTCTGCCCCCCATTGGTTGAAATTTTCAATCAAATATGGCGCCGACTCGATTCCGCGCATCTCCTTCGGGATCCCGGGAACGATGGCGTAATCGCAGCCTAGGACGCTTAGCTCTTCGAGCACGGCCCCGGGGTCTGCCACCATGCGTTGAAATGGGACGTGCGAGCTGATTGCCCGAAGTCCCAGATCGTCGACGATCGTCCGTAACACCGAAGCGTCCAACCCTCCGTAGCCCGCGAATTCGACAGCGTCATAGCCTGCGTCCGCGACACCTTTCAGCATGCCGACGAAGTCGTCGCCTGCCTGCTCGCGGAGCGTATACAACTGCAGTGCAATCCCTATGCTCATCCTGGCCCCATCTGCCCTCGGACTATCCCAATTCGTGTTCACGCACGAACCTCAACGCGGCTTCCCGTCCGCAGCGATTTCCGCACCGCATCCGCCACCGCCAGGTCGCCTACCGCGATCCGGCCCGCGGAGATCGGCTCGGTGTCGGTCGCCACGCAATCGGCAAAGTGCTCAACTTCGCCCAGATAGTTGGCGAACTCGGGCAGACCGGCCGGCACCACTTCGTGGCTGACCTTCTCGGACACCTGTCGCGGCTTCGCATCGGGCCATAGCTCGGCGTCGAGCCGACCAGCGATCAATTGCGTGATGTGCCCGGTCAGGTTGACCCGGCCGCGGGTGCCCTCCAATTCGTAGTTGGAGGAGGTAAAAGTGAAGTTGGCCTCGATCACCCCCGGCGTATCGTCATCAGTTAGATAACTGAATATGATCGAGTCGTACTCCGTCTTCCCATGCAACTGCTTGACTGTTCCGGTTGCCGAGACCAAACGCGGGCGTGAGCCAGTCAGCTCGCGCAGAGTGAAGATCGAATAAACGCCGACGTCCAGCAGTGGGCCACCACCCAACTGGGGGTCGAGGCGCCAGGTGTTCGCCGTCGAGAGCGACTCGGGCGACATGCGATAGGAATGGCGGCCCCGCGCCGACACAATGGTGCCGAGCGCTTCCGTCTCGACGAGCCGCTTCGCCGCCTGGAACGCGGGGTTGAAGAGCGTCATATAGGCCACCATGAGCTTCACACCCGCGCGGTCGGCAGCCTCGACCATCTCACAGCCTTGTGCCGCGTCGAGGGCCATCGGCTTCTCGACGAGGACGTGCTTACCAGCCGCGGCGGCGGCAATGGTCTGCTCAGCGTGAAGATGGTTCGGCGTGGCGATGTAGACCGCCTCGACGCCGGGATCTCCGAGGATGCCTTCGATTGTGTCATAGGTTGCCGCGCCAGGTGCTTTCAGCAGTGCACGCGCTACCCGTTCGTGGTCGGGATCGAAAAGCGCAACGACATCGCCATTCTGCGCCAGATTGAGTGCGGGGAGAATTCGATCGTGCGCGATCTGCCCACAGCCGATGATTCCCCAGCGCAGCTTTTCCAGTTCCGTCACCGTGCGATCCCTCACGCCACTGGCGCTTTAACAGCCCGGCTGTACCAATCCGCCATGTACCGCGCGCACTCACGCACGGCCTCGTCTTCCTCGTCTGGACCCCCGCTGTCGAGATCCATCTCCATTGCCAGCACAAATCGGTCACGCGTCTCGCCAACTCGCACCAGTTCGTCGAGAATCGGCGGGAAGTCGAGCTTGCCCCGGCCAATTGGTACGCTCGTGAAGACGCCACCGCGCAGGTCGTAGTCACGCACGTGTGCGTGGAAGGTGTATGGCGCCACCTTTCGCGTCGCCTCGAGTGGGTCTTCGTCCAGCAGCAGCCAGTTGCCGGTGTCGTTGTGCAGACCGACGTTGGGGCGGTCGAGGCGATGAAAGATCTCCAGGAAATCTTCGCTGGTGAAGTAGTCGTAGTTTTCGGTGGTGACGATCATCCCGTATTCGGCCGCGGCGTCGGCCAATCGTCCCACCTGCTCGACGGCGAGACGAATGCGGCCATCGCGGTTGACCCGCCCGCCATAGCCAAAGTAGAAGAGGCCCAGCGGCGATCCCAGCTGGTGGGCGACCTCGAGATTCGCGATCGCTTTCGCCAGCGGCGGTTCCGAGATGTCGCTGTCCGCATGGAGATTCAACGAGCCGACGATGACCGTCGGCACGAGGCCACGCTCAGCCAGCCGTCCCCGCAGATCCTCGAGATAGGCAGCGTCGGTGCTGGACAACCCCCCGACCCCGAAATCGACGCCGAACGGACGCGTGGCGATCTCTTCGGCGACCGCCGAGACCTTGTCGATGATGATGTCAACGGGTGGACGATCCTGCGGCTTGCGCAGCTGGCGCCGGTAGGAATCCCCGAGGACGCCGAGCATCACGGACATGCAACCTCTCCCGTCAATCGTTGCGATTAAGCAGCGCGCCAGCACACTACGCCGGTTGGGGATGCCTCCCCAGCCGTCTCGTGTGCCGCGCCGGCGGCCCGACCGATCTAGACTCCGACCTGCTGCAGCGCCCGCATTCGCTCCTGGACGTAGGGCACGTCGATCCGGTAGTAGTCGAGCGCCTCCTCCGCGTTGACATGCGGCTCGAGGGTCACATAGCCTGTGTAGCCGTCCTGGGCCAACCGGCGCAGGACACCGTCGGCATTGACGACGCCGTCCGGAATCGACGTGTAGCCAATGAAGCGGTCCGTGCTGCCGCGCATCGTGCCACCTTGCTTGTCACCGGGCCGGGCCACCGGATCGTAGAGACAGCCACCCTTGAGATGGACGTAACGGATGTACGGTTTGACCTGCTCGTAGGCGGCCGGGTAGGGCTCCTCGTTGGCATGGTAATAGTTGCAGGGGTCGTACTGCGTGCCGAAGTGCGGCGATCCGATCGCCTCGACAATCGCGCGCACGCTAGCGGCCGGACCGGAGTCGTCGTGCGCCTCGTTTTCGAGGACGACCGTCACGCCGGCGTTCCCCGCGTACTCGGCCGCCGGTTGCGCCGCCGCCACGAAGAGCTCGGGGACGATCCCCGCAAGGTAGCAGTTGACGATGGGAGCGCCAAGTGCCGCGGCCGCATCGACCGCGCCCTTGAGCGCTCCGGTGCCGTAGCCTGCGCCCGCCTCCTCGCATTTCTTGAGGATCCCGAACCCGAGTGTGACGCAGGCAACTGACATACCACGCTCATCGAGCAGTCGCCGCGTACCCGCGACATCTTTCTTCTCGTAGCGCTGCTCCTCCTCTGGCCCGGCCCCACCAGGCACATTGCGTGGCCACAACTCGACGGCGTCGACGTCGAGTGATTGCAAAACGTCGACGATTTCGGATAACGAGTGCGTTTGTGAGAGCAATTGCCCGGAGACTCCGAGTCTCACCATTCCTCCTCTTGAGCCTAGGACATCGGCGCCCAGACGACCGATTTCCAGATTCTCATGATGCACGTTGGATTCTGGGGCCGGCCCATCCCGTCAACCTGCCCCAGCGGTAACGTTACGCCTCGATGTTGTCGAGGAACGCTTGCGTTTCTTCGTGGATCTGCTGCAGGACTCCCGCAACATCACTCGTGGCATTCGCCCAGAGTTGATCCATGTTCTTCTTGTAGATGGTGGAGTCCCACTGCTGATAGCCCGGGAAGTAGAGAGGGGCGACACCGTCGCGCGAGCCCAGGGTGTAGAAGACCTCCTTGTAGACCTCGGGGTCAGCTTGCTCCGGGTCGGGCAGCGCGTCTTCCCAGAATTCCATGCGCGAAACGAACATCGATCCCATCTCGGCCGTGATCGGGGCAGTCGACGGGTCGGTGGCCATGAATTTCAGGGCCTCATAGGAGATATCGGGGAATGCGGCGGTCGTGGGAATCGAGAAGCCGGACCCACCGACGAACTGGAAGCGCCCGTCCACGCCGCTGGGCGTCGGGGCCATCGTCCATTCGGCGTCGTCGCCGACGACTTCGCTGAAGACGAACGCCTCGTCATTGAGGGAATACATGATCCCGACCAGACCACTAGCGAACGCCACCGAATTGGCCAACCCCATTTCTTCGAGCGAATCCGGTCCTGGGAAAACCCCATGGGTCCAGATGCCATCGTAGAGGTACTGGTATGCCGCGATGGTGTTCGGATCGTTAAAATGCGAGGTCAGCGGATCGGCGGTGACCTGGTTGCCGCCGAAGCTGCGCACAATCCAGCCGGTATCGTGCGACTGCGTCGGCATGCGGACTCCCCACACCTCATCCGGGTTGGGCGCACTCTCTTTGATCTTCAACGCCGCTTCAAGGAGTTGGTCGAAGGTCCACTCCGCCGTCGGCGTCTCTACCTCAGCGCGATCGAGCACCGTCAGGTTGACGTAGAAGCCGCCGGCTGCCCAGTCATAGGGAATCGCGTACTGCACACCGTTGTAACGAAACGCGTCGACCTGGGACTGGTAGAAATCGTCCGGCCAGCCCTCCGGCGGCTCCGCCGCGATGTAGTCATCGAGCGGCACTAGCATGCCAAGCTGGGCATACGACTGGGCGCGAGAATCATGCATCCAGCACATGTCGAGCTGCGCGCCACCAGCAACCGTGGTCTGCAGCTTCGTCCAGTACTCCTCCCAGGAGATGCCGTAGTCGATCTGGACCTCCATGTTCGGGTAGTTATCGGCGAAGAACGTGTCGATGTGCTGTTGCCACTTCCGCATCTCGGCTTCGGTTTCCCAGCTCATAGCGCGGAAGCTACCGGTCTGGTCGGACTGCGCCGCCAGGGACGGCTTGACGAACGTGTTCGGGATGAGAAGTCCCGCGCCGGCCGCGGATCCCGCCTGAAGCATCTGCCGCCGGGTGAACTGGCGCTGCCTGTCTCGGCGCATCGGGGATGTCATTTCGCTACTCCCTTTGTCGTCAAACCGCCTGATCCCTCGAGCTACACCCTGGACCTCGGAACCGCCTTACGTCATCGACCGCTCCTTCGCTCCCGGCGCAACGCCACCAACCCGGTCCTTTCTGGCCGCCCGTTCCTCGACTCCTCGACCTGACTACCCTTTCAACCCCGTCGTCGCGATGCCGCGCACGTAGTACTTCTGCCCGAGCACGAACACGAGCAGCACAGGGATCACTGAGAACGTGGCCGCGGCCATGACCAGTTGCCAGGGGGTCTTGATCGGAACCTGTGCCTGGAACATGGTCAGTCCCAACGGCAGCGTCTTGTTCTCAACCGAGCTGATCATGATCAACGGCCAGAGGAAATCGTTCCAACTGCCGAGGAAGGTGAAGATGCCGAGCGTGGCCACCACCGGCCGGCTCAGCGGCATGATGATCTGGAGGTAGATGCGCCAGAAGCTGGCTCCGTCCATGCGCGCCGCCTCCTCGATCTCACGAGGAATGGAGAGCATGAACTGACGCATGAGGAAGGTTCCCCAGGCGGTGAAAGCTGCGGGCAAAATGAGTCCGGCCAGGGTATCTACCAGACCAAGCTGTCGCATGAGAATGAAGAGAGGGATGATCAGCACCGGGAAAGGGATCATGATCGTCCCCAGATAGGCCAGGAAGAGCAGATCGCGGCCCGGGTAGCGCAGGCGAGCGAAGGAATAGCCGGCCATCGACGAGGTCAGCACCACCGCGATCGTCGTCGCGGCCGCCACGAAGAGGCTATTGAAGAAGAAGCGCGAGAAGGGAATCGCCTGCCAGGCTTCGGCGTAATTCGACCAGCGCAGAAGCTCCGGGAAGAAGCGGGGTGGGAAGGCGTAAACTTCGTCGAGCCCCTTGAACGAGGTCGAGACCATCCACAGGAAGGGCACCATCCAGAAGACGCCGAGGAGCGTCAGTGCCACCCAGGCCATCCCATTGCCCAGCCATCGGCGCTGCGTATTGCCGAGACCCGGGCTGCGCTGGCTCATCGTTGCCACCTTCCGCCTTTCGCCATTTCAGCGATCGATTTCGTGCCCATACGCCCATGAGCGCGCGAACCGCCATTGCAACGCCGTGATGGCGAAGATGCTGGCAAAGAGCACCACGGCCACGGTCGCCGCGTACCCCATCTGGAACCACTCGAAGCCGTTCTGGAAGATGTACATGACCAGCGTCGTGGTGGCGTAAGCAGGACCACCCTGCGTCATCACGTAGAACTGGTCGAATGCTTGCATGGCCGCGATGAAGGACGTGACCAGGATGAAGAACGTCGTCGGGGCGAGGAGTGGGACCGTGATGTGGCGCAGCCGCTGGAAGGCGCTGGCACCGTCGATCGTCGCAGCTTCCTGCAACTCCTGCGGGATCGCCTGCAGACCAGCCAGGAAGATGAGCATCGCGTAGCCGATCCCCTTCCAGTTGCTCATGATGATGATGGCCGGCATTGCCCAGGTCGTGCTTTGCAGCCAGCGCGGCCCGTCGATCCCGACCAACCCCAACATGTAGTTCACGAGACCGAGCTCGGGGTGATAGATCCAGGCCCAGACGATGGCAATTGCCACCGTCAGCGTCACGTAGGGCAAGAAGAAGACGGTGCGGAAGAAGACGACGCCCCGCATCTTACGGTTCAGCAGCAGCGCCAGCCAGAAGGCGATGAAGACTCCAATTGGCACGGCCCCCAGCGTATAGGTCACCGTGTTGCGCGCCGTCTTCCAGAAGAGCTCGTCCGCAACAAGCTTTTGATAGTTCTCAAGGCCAACGAAAGTGCGCTCGCCGATGAGATCCCAATTGGTCAACGTTAGACCGAAGGTCGCGACGATGGGAATCAAGCTGAAGATGAGGAAACCGATCAGGTTTGGCAGCAGAAAGAGGTAACCGGCAATCGTCTCCTCGCGCCGCAGCCCGCTGAACGCGCCGGTGCGATGCTTTGCTACAGCCGGGGTGCCCATGCGTGCCCGAGGATCTCGTGGCGGGGCGAGCGCGATGTCCTTCACGAGCGGTTCCAGCGGTGGACGCGACCCAGAGCCAAAAAGGAGCAGTCGGCGACGACGAACCGCTGTCGCGTCATACCAGAGGGGCTGAAGTTTGCGCTGGATTTCACCATGTGAAAGCAGCTTTCATTTGATCGAGGTGGCTAGTGTATGAAGTGCGGGAGCCGCTGTCAAGCAGGGTGATTGAGATCGAACGAAGGTTTCAGTTGAGGCTTGGCGTGGCGGCCTCGGCCCGTGAGACGACAATGCTCACCAGAGCGCCGCTCCCTCGATACGTCGCGCGAGCTGATTGACCACGACGATGAGAATCAGCGCGATCACCGATTGGAAGAGCCCGATCGCGGCGGCGTAGGAGAACTGCGGTAGCGGCGAATTCAAACCGACGTGGTAGACGTAGGTGTCGATCACCTCGGAGACGGGACGGTTGATGTCGTTTTGCAGAAGCAGCACCTTCTCGAAACCGGCGCTGAGGATAGCGCCCATCTCCAGCACCAGCAGCACGATGGCGACCGGCATGATGGCCGGCAGATCGATGTCGCGAATGCGCCGCAAGCGGTTGGCGCCGTCGATGATCGCCGCCTCATGCAATGTCGGATCGACGGCCGTCAGGGCGGCAAGGTAGATGATGCAACTGAAGCCCAGGTACTGCCAGACGCTTGACCAGACGAAGATGTGCCGGAAGTAGGAGGCATTGCCCATGAAGTTGGCCGGGGTGACACCGACGAGTGCGAGAAGCTGGTTGACGAGACCGTAGCGCGGGTCGAGCACGATGAAGATGATGCCGACCATGACGACCACGGAGATGAAATACGGCGCGTAACCGACCATCTGCACCGTCCGCTGAAACCAGGCTTGCCGGACGTTGTTCAGCGACAACGCCAGCATGATTGGTAGCGGGAACCCGGCCGCCAGACTATAGATGCTCAGGATCAGCGTGTTCTTGATGATCTGCCAGAAGTTGTACGAGCTGACGAAGCGCTCGAAATGCGCCAACCCGACCCACGGGCTGCCGGTAATGCCATCGACGACGTTGAAATTGCGAAAGGCGATCTGCACCCCGTACATCGGCCAGTAGTGAAAGATGAGCAGGTAGAGGACCGGCAGCAAGAGCATCACGTAGAGCTGCCAGGTACGCTTGATCTCTCGCCAGGTTTGCACTCCCCGCCGCGCTGGCGCCTGATCCCGTGGGGGGTGTGCCGCCGGGATTTCGGTGCGGGCCGTGGAGGACGTCGCCATCCGCATTGCCGGCTCCGCCTAGCCCTTGAGGGACCCGATCAGGGCCCCCTTGACGAAGTGCTTCTGCACGAATGGGTAAACGAGCAGGAGGGGCACGGTGGCAACCACGATCAGCGCGTACTTGAGCAAATCGGCCAGATTCTCTCGGGCCAACATGCTCTGGATGTCGCCGGTCATCTGCAGGTTCGTCTGGTTTTGCACCAGGATCTGTCGTAGCACGAGTTGCAGCGGGTAGAGCGATTCGTCTTGCAGGTAGATCAGCGCGTCGAAATAGGCGTTCCAGTGCCCAACCGCGTAGAAGAGGCCGTTGACCGCCACGATCGGACCGGAGAGGGGCAGGACGACGTCACGCAAAAAGCGGAAATCGCTCGCGCCGTCGAGCCTGGCCGCATCGAGCAGCTCACCGGGAATGGTGATCTGGAAGTAGGTGCGCGTGATGATGACATTCCAAACCGAAAGGGCTGCGGGCAGAATGAGCGCCCAGCGGGTATTGAGTAAGCCAAGATCGCGCACGACGAGGTAGGTTGGTATGAGGCCACCGCTGAAGAGCGTCGTGAAAAAGAAGAAGAACATGATCCAACCACGGCCGCGCAGATCGGGGCGCGAGAGGGGATAGGCCGCCAGGAGCGTCAGCACGATATTCACGGCGGTGCCGGCGACGGCGTAGAAGATCGAGTTCAGGAACCCCCGCACGATCGCCGGATCCTTGAAGATCGTCTCGTAGGCGATCGCGGTCGGCTCGACCGGCCAGAGCTGGACCCGCCCTGAGGTCACCGCCGCGGGGCTGCTGAACGAGGCGCTGAGGAGGTAGACCAGCGGGTAGAGCACGATCACCAGGTAGACGGCCAACAGGATGTAGTTGAAACCGATAATTATTCTGTCGCCGCGGGTGTCCTTGATCGCGCTCGCTGCCAATACCGTCTCCCTGGCCACACCGAGCGTAGGGCGCGGTGCGTAAGACGTGTCATTCCGACGGAGGAGGAATCTCGTTCGTGCTTATGCGGACGCGACGCAACGAGATCTCTCTGTACGTTGCCTCGGGATAACACCAGATGCCGTCGTGTCTAGCCGCCGTACTTCGCGTCGTGCGCCTCCTGGTAGACCTGGAGGTAGGGGGCGAGCCCCATGCCATCGAGCGTGGCCAGGTACTGATCCCATTCGGCGTCGATGTCACCCTCGCCGCGCACGAAGCGGGTGAACGTCTCCTTCACGAACTGAACAATGGTTGCTTCCGGATCAGCGATGGCGATCGCCTGCTCCTCGGTGAACGCCAGCGGTGGCAGAACCATCTCTGCCGGCTGCTTGTACGGCTCGTACGCCTCCTCCGTCAGCGATGCCAGCAGGAATTCGAGGTCGATGGACTCAGGATCGACCGCCTGTGATTCCCACAGGGAGCGAGAGATGAACTTGGGTCCGGTTCCCTGCCAGGCGTGGTCGGTCGGCTCGTCGGTGAACAGACGCAGGATCTTCCAGACCGCCTGCTCGTCGTTGTAGTCCGTCTCGCCTTCCTCCGCCCAGCGCCAGTCCTCGCCCAGCACGCCGCGCTCGGAGCGCAGCGTCGCCTCGCGGTCGTACTGCGCGTCGATCCAGCGCACCGCCAATGCCGGGTCCTTGCAGGCATTGGTGAGGACGATGGCCGGCTCTCCGGTGGCCGGACCCCAGGCCGCGTAGCGAACGCCTTCCGGACCCTCCAGTGGTGGCACGGGGACGTAGTCGGTCCAGCGCGTCTCCTCCAGACTTTCGTCGACAGCGATGAAGACGCCCATCCAGCCCGCAGGCGCGGAGCCCAGGATCACCTCGTCCGGGTTGTTGCCGAGCCGCTGCAGACCATCGAGGTCCTGCGTGAAGGACTGTGGGTCGATCAGCCCTTGCGCGTAGAGCCGCTGCAGGTACTTGAGACCCTCTTTCCACTGCGGCGTGTTGTAGGCCGGTGTGACCTGGCCATCCTGGAGACTCAACCAGGGACCGGTGGCATCTTCTCCAGGGTTGTAGATGAAGGAGTTCATGAAGAAGAGGTCTAGACTGTTTTGCCAGCCCTCGGCGTCGATCGTGGTCGAGAGGGGGATCTCGTCCGCCTCGCCGTTGCCGTTCGGGTCCCCCTCCTTGAAGGCCAGCAGCACCTGCTCGAACTCTTCCGTGGTCTGGGGCATCTCCAGCCCCAGCGCGTCGAGCCACGGCTGGTAGATCCATAGCTTCTGTGACATCGAACAGTGATAGCAGTCCTCGAGCGTCAACATCCCGTAGATGTTGCCGTCGGGCGCCGTCAACACCTCCCGCATCCCAGGGTAGATCTCGAACGCCTTCTTGAGGTTGGGAGCATGCTCCTCGATCAGGTCGTTGAGGGGCAGGAAGAGTCCCTGGCTACCGTACAGCGCCTGCTGCGATGGCGAAACGATGCCGAAGATCATCTCCGGGATGTCGCCACTGGCCAGCATCAGATTGAGCTGACCCTCGGCCTCTTCCTCCGGCACCAATTGCCAGTCGATGTGAACATTCGTCTTCTTTTCCAGCCAGTCGCTATAGCGGTTGTCCTCAAAGGAAGAAACCCCGGCATTTTGCATCGTGACCACCGAGAAGCTCACCGGCTCCGCCGTCAGCGGCCCGGCGATCGGCACCACGATATCGCCTTCGTGGACGGGGATGTAGTCCGGCGGTGGGGATACCGCGGTCGGATCGTCCTGGGCCGCGACTGGGGTCACTCCTCCCTCAGGCTGAACGCCCGTGACACCGGCCGCGATCCCGAGCGCAGCCGCTCCCCTGAGCACGTCACGGCGAGAATGCTTCTCTGCAGCCGCCTGAAACTGACCGTGACCGTTCTTGCACCTCATATCTGACCTCCTTGTCAGCCAGTTACTGGAATCGAGACGATCGAGCTTTCTCTCCTCGACCACAATGTGTGCGGGTCAGATTGCCACGCGAACCGGACCAGCCCCGAGGTTGGCGGAGATCTTTGCAGCCGAGTCGGTAACGAGCCGAATCAGCTCTTCGGTCCGCTCCGCCGGGGCGGCGGGGTAGGACACGCTGACGGCGGCCACACACTCCCCGCTGGCGTCGAAGACTGGTACGGCGACGCATTCGACACCCACATAGTCTTCTTCGCGGTCGATCGCATAGCCGCGGCCTCGTATCAGCTCCAGTTCGGCGTGCAGCCGCTGCCGGTCCGTAATCGTGTTTGGTGTAAATTTCGCGAGTTCGCTCGCTGCGAGCGCCGCCTCCACGTCTTCAGGCGGTAGATGCGCCAGGAGGACTTTGCCCGTGGCAGTGGAGTGCAAGTTCGATTGACCCGGGCGATGGAACCGACGGGCCTGCACCGGCCGCGCACCGGTCAACGCGATGATGACTGCCACCTCGCTACCCTGGAACGCGGAGATATACGAGGTCTCGCCAGAGAGATCGCGCAATTCCTCCGCCGGGCCAATTGCCGCCGGATACAGGTCCGTGCCCGAGAGGAAGCGGCTGACGAGTGAGACGAGTCGGTACCCGATGCGATAGGTCTTGGTTCGCTCGTCCTGCGCGACGATTCCGCGTGCCTTGAGCGTCGCGAGAAGATGGTGCGCGGTGCTGGCATTCAGCTCGAGGCGTTTCGCCAGCTCGCCAAGCGCCAAACCCCGACTCTCCCTCGAGAGCACTTCGAGGATGTCCACGACCTTGTCGACGGAGCGGATGGTGCCGTTCGCCCGCGCACCTGCAGATCGCCCTTGGATTTCAGAAGATGAAATCATATTTCTTGTTACCAGAGCGTAGTCTATCGTCCAGGTGTTGCGTCGTCAACGCGTGCTAAGGAAGTGCGTCGATCGGAGCGGATCTGCAGTTTCCGACTCAAACGTGCGCCCCAATCATCCGCTTCAGTCCCGCCAGCGCCGGGGAGCGTCGTTCGTCAGCCCCCACAGGTCCAGCGGAAAGTTTTCGAAACCCAGCTTCAGCGCTGGCGAGTCGTCCTGCACCCGATAATCTCCGTTCCTGGGATCGACGAAAAGCGGATCGGCAAAGACAGAGTGGGCATCAAAGCCAAGCGCCTGCCACTCCTCCAGGGTGTACTTCAGTCCCTCGCTCGATTCCCTGGTCTCCTCGTCGCCGTCCGGTCGCGGGCGCACCCGGGCGACAAACTCCCCTCGATCGCTGAAGAAGCAATTGTTGTCGATCTCCGCTAGCCATGGTCCGTGGACCGGCGGATAGATGAGGGTATAGACCTCGCCGAAGCCGTGCCCCATCTCGAAGTTCAGGTCATCCTCGGCTCGCATCGCGCCCACGCGCATCACGGTGATGTTACGCACGTAGCGATCATGGTTGCCCTCGTTGCCGACGTGGAAGCAGGGCGAGTTAGCGGGATGGACCCAGATGTTGTTCTCGATGGTGCGGAAGGCGCCTTCACGCAGTTTCACGCTCGCGCCGACACAGAGATTGTGGGAGATCACGTAGTTCGACGCGCCATCATCCAGGTCGATGCCCCAGCCTGATGATTCTTCGCAGTAGTTGAAGCGGACGAAGACCGTCTCCATGGCGTCGGCCAGGACATTGCCTGCGTCATGGCTGCGCGTTGGAATATGGGGCGTATGCGATTGCACCAGGCACCAGAATTTGTCGCGGCCCCAGGCATTGAACGGCCCGTGATCCCCCGTTTCACGGCAGGTGTCGCGGAGAATGTTGTATTCGATGCGATGTCCGCCCCACGTGCCGTCGCCGATGCAGATCGCCGCGCGCGGCATCCTGAAGATCTCGTTGTGGGACGCCGTGATGCGTTTGGCGCGCGATATATACACGCCAGCAATCTGCTTACCAAAGATGCCGCAATCGTGAATGAGATTGTCGGTCGCATCACACTCGTACGGAAAATTGCGTTGCGTGCCGACAGTCGTCTCCAGCGAACCGACGAAGCAGATCGCGCTGTCGCCCGCCTCGGTGATTCGGCAGCCGGAGACGGCATTGTCCCGGTTGTACCCGTTCATGAAGACGGCGTTGCCCCCGACGGCATCGAAGAAGCAGTCATGGATGGCGCAGCTCCGCGCCCCGTCGAGGTAAACGGCGCCGCCACGATGGATGGCCCAATCGCTCAATGACGGCACAGAATAAGGCTCGAGAAAGGTCGATGCGGTGTGCGCGAACCGGAAGCCGCGCAGAGATACGTCGTGCACGGGATCATCCGCGGTGCCGAGGAAACGGACCAGTTGCGTCAGCACCGGAATCTCAACGACGGCTTCCGCGAGGTTGAGATCGGACGGCGGCAGAAAATAGAGGGTTCGCGACTCCCGGTCGAGGTACCACTCTCCCGGCGCGTCGAGCTCCTCGAAGACGTTCTCGACGAAGAAACGGGAGCGCTCGTTGACCTCGGAGGGTGAATCCGCCCACTTCGCGCCCATCTGCGTTCCGCCCGCGCCAAACCACAGGCGGTGGTTCTCCCAGTCGACATCCTTGAGTCGCCATTGCAGGTTTCCCCAGTAGTGCGCCTGGAAGATATGAATGACTGCCTCTTGCGGCCGTGCCCAACGGCGAGACGTGAATGTCGCGGGGTCGAACGTGATTCCGGATGGCGGGGCTCCGGAGAAGACCATGTCGTCGTTCGGGCCTGGACGAGGGTCGACGACATCGGCGCCGATGCTGCCAGCGGCGAGGGCGTATCCGCTGTAGGCCCGAAGGTCAGAGTCGTCGCGATTTGGAAAGCGGGCCAATGTTTGGCGCCGTCCGTTGACGAACAACTGGCTGAAATCCCACGGCCGCGCTCCCGGATCAGGGAGCGTGCACGTCACGATGCCATCACGGTAGGGACGCCAATCGCAGGCGAGACGCTGGCCGCCACTGACTGTCACCAACTCACCCGGGTGCACGGCATAGACGATGGGGGCATCTGCTGTCCCGGAATCGGCGGCTCGGAATTCCAGAGGGGCGTCTAGGTAATAGACGCCGCCACGGAAGAGGACATGAATTGGTCCCACGGTTCGAAGCTTGTTAGCTCGAACCATTTCTTGAGCGGCGTGAAACGATTTAAGCGGCTTCGCCTGAGTGCCCGGCCACAAGTCATTGCCATGAGGAGCGACGTAGAGTTGCCGAATCTGGCGCTCCACTGCCCATAGATTGCCCTGGTTATTCAAAGGCAACTTCCCATTGGCAACATATTCATATCAGGAACAATGGGCTCATTTTGTTCTAGCTTATCACTCGCACAATACTTCGACGCGCGATACCGGGAGAGTGAGGCCGCGTCACAACGCGATGGCCCCTGCCTATCGCGTGCGGGTTCGGTGCACAGGTTGGGGAACGGAATGCGGCAGCGTCGTTCTAGGAGATAGAAGACACTGAACCGATCCCCGTTCACTTTTCCGGCCTCTCTCGAACTTGACACGCAATTGAGTTCGATTGGGCTCTTTGGTTGGTCCCCAGTTGACTCTCGCTTCTGGATCGAGTGATCGCCCCGGGGTGCAGGCGCAGGCGCGCCGAGGGTCGGCGTAGTCCGCGCAAAGACACGGGTTCATAGCGGTGATCAATAAGGTGGCCAGGAGAGGGTGCGGAAACTCGCTCGTCGTGGGGCAGGCGGGTCAGCCCGCGAGGGCCGCGGCTGCCCAGCCGACTGAGAGCAGCAAGGCCACCGCCGACGCCCCGAGTGCGATCCGCCCTGTCCTCGTCGCACCCATAACCCCCGCCAGTCCAAGCAGCACGGCGCCGATCGCCAGGAGCGACAGGGCGAAGACGGCCCGGGTTCCCCGGGCTCCGTAGCGTTCGGCCAAGGCGAGCTGGTCATTCAGCTCCTCGACGGACCCGGCCATGTCGTCGAGGGTCAGGGCAAGCACGGCGCGCGTGTGGGGGTCCACGGGGCTCGTCTCCTCCGGTGCACGGCTCATCGCTTCCCCGGCGACCGTCAGGCGCTCGGCGGCCCGCGCCTCCGCCGTGGCCATCGCCCGCTGGGCCTCGGCGACCGCGGGCGCCTCCGCGGCCAGTAGGTCGCGCGAAGACGCATCGATGCTCAGGAGCGTGGCCTCCCGCCCGGCCTGGAACTGGTACATGCTGAGAAGTCCGGTGGCGGCGCTCGCCTCGAAGACCCGAACGGCGAGCCGCGTGGCGTTCACCATGGCCTGTTCCTCCCAGCGGCTGGCGTCGACCTGCAGCGTGGCGATGAGGGCCGCGAGCACGGCGGCGAGGCCGGCCAGGATCGCCAGCGCCCGCTCGAAGCGCGACCGGCCGAACCTCTGTGCGCAGTCTCGATGTCCACCTAGGCGACCCCCACTTCCACCAGGACAGCCGCCGCGGCGGCAAGGGCCACAAAGGCGAAGCCGGCGACCGTGAGCGGCGAGCGGTACCGCGGGAAGCCCTGGGCGAGCGAGCCGCACAGGAAGGCGACGGCCGCGGGGATCGTCGCCGCAACCAGGCGCCACCCGTGCGAGCTGTCCCCGCTCCCTGTGTCCATCGTCGCGCCCGGATCGAGCGCGACGAGCTCAGGATGCTCGTTGCGAACATCGGCGAGGCGGGCGGCGACGTCGTACCCGTCGCCCGCGCGGTACGTCGGGTCCTTGGTCAGGTCGAAGGCCCCGGCCAGGGCGTCGGCGCTGGCCTGCCGGACGAATGCCTCGGCCTCCGTCGCCGCCTTCTCCGGGTCGTCAAGGGACTCGGCGCTTTGCCAGAGCTCGTCCGCCTCGACCGCCGCGGCGGCCGCCCGCAGCCCGACGGCGGCCTCGACCGCGTAGACGTAGCGGACATCCTCGACAAGGGCCGCCGACCGCTTGACCTCCTCGCGGACCGCGGTCTGCCACGCTTCCGAGGCGGCGGACGACACCACCGCCGCCCTGGCTCCCAGAACGGCTGCCACCGTGGCGGCGAGGGCGAGGAGGATCGCCACAACGAGTCCCTCCTCGGCCTCCGCGGGTTGACTTGGCGATTGGCCAGGCCGTTGGCGACCGAGGCCGCTTCAGCCGATCGGAGTTCCTGCATTGGGAAGGCTCCTCTCGCGCGTCACCCTGCGTTCCACCGGCCGGCATAATCGCAAAAAGGTGAGCCGACAGACATCCCTCGGCTGGACCGACGTGCTGCCGGCCGGGCGCGTTGGCCCGACCCGGGGCTGGATATGACTTATGGGATGCTTGTCCTGGCCGAGCAGAACAGAGTGGCCGCCGGCGCCGAGAACGTGCGGTTCCGGGAACGCTGCTCTCCGGTCACGTCACGACGTCCCGCGCCGCATCCTCTGCCGTGAACCGCAGCACGACGCGTTCTACCTATCGTCCTCCACCCAGTTGAAAATGGAGGAGGTGTCAGCTGCTAGGCGCTGCTGTTCCCGGCCTACGCCCACATCGCCGAGTACCAATACTGAGCTGATGCCTGCACTGTGGCATCAGCACACGTACGCCTGGGCACGGGGACTAGCAGCATGCGGAGCGGTGCCTGTCACATGGATGACTCGCACGGTTAGCCCGCGAGATGGGAAAGCAAGAAGGCACAGGCGAAGCCGACAGCGGTGGCGAGGGCGACCAATGGCCCGCCGTTCTCGAACGCTTCAGGCATCATCGTGTCGGCCAGCATCGCAAGGATGCCGCCCGCCGCCAGGGCCAGCAGTGCTGCCGTCAGGTGCGCTGGGAGCCCGGACAGGAGGCCGTACCCGAGCACGGTGGCCAGCGTACAGGCCACGGCGACCGTCCCCAGGCGGCGAGGATGTAGGTCCGCGATCGGCCCTCCTGACGCATCCCGACGGCGCTGCTCATGCTGCCCGGGAGGTTCCCGAGGAAGACCGCCCCCAGCAAGACCAGGGCGAGACCCTGACCATCGGCCACCAGCCCGATGCCAATGGCGGCGTTTCGGGGATACCGTCCAGCGCTGCCCCGACGAGCAAGGCCGTACCGCTGACGGTGGCTTGCTCCGTCGTCTGCGGGATCTCTTGCGCTCCCGCCACCACATCCTGTGGGTCGCGGCCCTCGCGTCGTGGCGAGCGCGCAGCCAGCCGTTCCAGAGCGACGTCGGCGGCGACATAGATCACCGCGCCGAGGAGAAAGCCGCCGATGGTGAAGGCCGGGATCCCTTCAATGAACGCCTCTTCCATGAGCTCGAAGGTGAGGGCCGAGACAAGGACCCCGCTGCCGAAGGCAACCACCGCAGCGACCAACCGCCGCGGTGGCGAGGTGACGAGCCCGATGGCCGCCCCGAGCAGGAGACTCGAGCTGGCCAGCACCCCGTAGAGCAGCGCGGTGAGCATCTCCACCTCCGGCGCCCTTCAGGCCGCCGCACCATCCCGACCAGCCTACTCTGGGCACGCCATCCCCGACGGGAGTCTCGGTCTCAGTCCGGGATGAGCAGCGCTTCTAGTCCCGCTTCCGCCGGCGGATACTGCGGGTTCATGGCCTCGAGCGTATCGGCGATGGTGCGGGCGATCACCAGGTTGCGGTACCATTCTTGTTCGGCGGGGACGACATACCACGGCGCGTACGTCGGTCGAGCATTGCCGATCGCGTCCTCGAAGGCCGCCATGTACTCATCCCAGCAGGCGCGCTCCTTCAGGTCGGCGCTGGAGAACTTCCAGTGCTTGGTCGGGTCATCGAGCCGGCTCTGCGAGGCGGCGCTTCTGCTCGTCCTTGGAGATATGCAGGAAGAACTTGAGGACCGTCGTGTTGTTGAGCGTCAGCATGTGCTCGAACTCGTTGATCATGCGCGTAGCGCTGCCGCCAGACGTCCTCCGGCATCAGCTTCTTGACGCGCACGATCAGCACGTCCTCGTAGTGCGAGCGGTTGAAGATGGTGATCATGCCCGCGCGGCGGCGCTTTGGCGTGGTAGCGCCACAGGAAGTCGTGCTCCAGCTCCTCGGCGCTGGGCGCCTTGAACGACCAGACCTGGCAGCCCTGCGGGTTGACGCCCTCGGAAGACGCCGCGGATGGTGCCGTCCTTGCCGCCGGTGTCCATCGCCTGCAGCACGATCAGCAGGCTGTGCTTGTGCTCGGCGTACAGCCGCGCCTGCAGGTCGCGGATGCGCTCGCGCTGGTGCTCCAGCTCGTCCTCGACATCCTTTTTGCTCCGTGTAGTGCTCGGATTCGTCGGGATCGATCTCGCTCAGCCGAAGGTTCGTCCCGGGTCGATGCGATAGCGCGGGTAGTCCGGCGCTCGGCGGTGGCTCGGCGACGACGAGAGTTTCGGGCGCCGCGACGGCGGTGGCCTGGGTCGTCCTTTGCGGCGCGACCGCCGCGGTGTCGGCAGCGTCGGTCCTGGCGGCCGCGGGAGATGGGGCCGTCCCGTTGACGGCGACGTGGCGGGTGTTCACCGGGTTCTCCTTTGCGTGCGGATGCCAGCGAATGCGCATGGGGAGCGGGATGCAAGACACGTTCCAACGCGGACACAGCAAAACGCCGACAAGTCCGGCGCCTAAGCGCAAGCCCGTCGGCGTTTGCTCCACCGTCGGCTTCAGGGATTGCTCCCATCCGCGTTCGGTGTAGGGTGAACGTACACCCTCATCAGCGATCTGTCAATACCCGACCTCGGCACTCCGCCGTACGGCGGATCCCATGCCGCCTCCGCTCACCCTCTATCGTGCCTGGAGTTTGCCCAGCAGGGCGAACTGCTCGAGTTGCTGCATCAGCCGCCGCACCGCCTGCTCGTCCTGCTGCCGCAACTCGCGCCAGATGGGATCGTTGGCCTGCCCATCCTGCTCGAACTTCTGGTAGGCGGCGAAGCCTTCCAGCTTCGAGGAATAGTCGCGATCAAGTTGTAGACCTCGTTGTCGACCAGGGTCGTTTCTCGACCGGAACTGTGATCACTGCTGCTCATGCGTTACCTCCGAGAGTTGCGAATTGCTCCATCACGGGACGTCCGCGCTCCTCATCCAGCACGCGGCATGCCACCGGACGCTGGTCGGTCGAGGCCTCCCCAGCTCCGAGAACCGGTTTCTACTGACGACCTTATGCAGGTCGATAAGTACGGCCAATGGCGCATGAACGCGGCGCGCGCCATCAGGATCTGTGCCGAAGCGCCTCCTTGGCAGCGCGGAGCCGCAGGGGTCTCCACCACCTCACGCTGCGTCTCCGCCGGCGTCCCAGACGCGCGTAGTCGAGCCCGCTCAGCTCCGGCGCATCCTCCGCCGCCGCGGCCAAGGAGTGCCAGAGCGCCTGTTTCCCGGCAATGCCGAGGGAGACGGTTTCGAGCGCTTCGAGCCGTCGCAACGCCCCGTCTCCCGCATCGTCGAGGCGCAGCTTGACCTCGCTGAGTTTCTCGACCAGCCAGCCCGTGGCCTTCCGCGGCGCGCTCACGGCGATCCCCCGCTGCGCCATGAACGCTTCCAGTTCCTGCCGATCGGCCACGATGTCAGCATGGACGGCGGCCAGGAGGGACGCCTCGAGCAGTCCCGGCGCCGTCCTCCTCGAGGTGGTCCAGGAGCTCCAGGGCCACCACCGAGCCGGCCAGATGGTCATTCAGATACGTCGCCAGGGACTCGTTCGCCATGATGGACCTCGCGTGATCGACGGACACGTCGTGCTGTCAGTGCACGCCGCGTGCCGGGTGTCCTCCCGCACGAGCGACACACGGACAGTGTCGGAACCGATCGGCAGGCAGCCAGAGCGATGGCACAGCCAGTGCGTCAGTCTGCGGCGCGGCAGGACACCATGGAGGTGGAGCATGACCGAACGAGAGCGTGATGAGGCACGGACCGGACGCGGATCCCGCAGAACCGGAGGTCGGGCGATCGAGCAGCGGTTCCCCGCCGGAGCACAAGGATGCGGGGAGACCAACCGATCAAGCCGTCATCAATGAGGAGCAGGCACTGGAGTCCGGCGAGGAGAATGTCGTGTAGGGCCGTGGCAGGATCAGATCAAACGGCCCGCGTCACACGTGTCGGCCTCACAGCGCTCGCCGTCGTGGGGCGGGCGTTCCCGGACTGATCACCGCTGCGGATGATGAAGCTGAGGCTAAGCAGACGCCTCCTTCTTCACGCGACGACCCCCTGGTCGATCAAATACTCGTTGCCCGGACGCTCCATGATGACGGTGTGCCCTCACTTCTTGCGCCGTCGAGCTGTCACTGTACCGGCGCATGAGCGGGGTCACAGAAACGCCGTGGACAATCACCGAGGTGGCAATGACGGCCAGCGTGAGACTCGTGAGCACCTGGGCGGAACTGCCGGTGAGTCCGTGCTCGATGGCATACATCAGGTAGTAGATCGAGCCGATGCCCCGGATGCCGAACCAGGCAATGAAGCTGCGCTGGACCGGCGTCGTCGTCGACCTGACCATGGAGAGACCTGCGGCAACCGGCCGGATGATCAGCAGCAGCAATGGCACAAACCACAGGGCAACGCTGGGGACGCCAGTGACCGAGATCATGATCCCGACCAGGAGCATCACGGCGACCTCACCGATCCGCTCCAATTGCTCGGTGAAGCCCAGCACGGTCTGCGTCATATACGCGGGCGCCGTCTCCGGGTGGGTCGCGATCTCCTCGTGCCGGCCCTCCGCCGCGGCCGCCGCGACCACCTCGTCCGGCGCTTGTTCCTCCCGGGCGGTGCTCTCCTCGATCTTGCGGAGCGCGAGACCCGCCGCAAAGACGGCCAGGAATCCGTAGGTGTGCAGGAGGAGCGCGGTCCCGTACGAGAGGGCAATCAATCCCAGGGCCAGAAAGTCGTCCAACCCGACCGCTTCCTTGTGCTCCCGTCGCAGATAGAGGATCACACGGCCCGTCGCGGTTCCGAGTAGGGCTCCGACGAGCAACCCGCCGGGAATGGCCCACAGGACGTCGATGGCGAGCCAGCGCCACCCGAGCTCGCCGATGTCGTGCAGCCCGAGCAGCCCCAACCCCAGCATGACAAAGGGGAACGCGGTGCCATCGTTGAAGCTGGCCTCGCCGGTGAGGCTGAATCGCAGGCGGTCCTGGTCGCGCGGTCCGGTCGACCTGCACGTCGGAGGCCAGCACCGGGTCGGTGGGTGCCAGCACCGCGCCGAGGAGGATGGCGGCCCCTAAGGGCAATCCCAGCACGACGACGCCAACGAGCGTGATCAGCCCGACGGTGAGCATCATCGACCATGAGGCCAGCGTGACCGGGAGCCGCCAGAGGGAGTCGCGCAGCGGGACCCGCAGCTTGAGCCCAGCGCTGAAGAGGGAGACGATGACCGCAACCTCGGTGATCCGTTCGATGATGGCCGACTCCGCGATGGGGTCGAAACTGGTGAGGTTGAGCGCGAGGGGACCAATGAGGACGCCGGCGCCGAGGTAGAGCATGGAGGTCGACAACGGCAGGCGTTTGAGCACGGAGCCGCTCAAGCGCCATGAGGATGAGCAGCACGCCGACGACGATGAACCAGTAGGTAATCTGCACGGGGATGTGGCTTCCTGTTTTCCACGGGCAATCTCACGTCGTCTCCTGCACCCCGGTCTGCAGGTGCGGGCCGACGACCCATGCGCAAGAATGGTGCAAGGCGGCACACGCTAATGTAGCGTTGGCTAACCACGGCACCAGAGCAACGCTTAGCCACGGTCGAGGGACGATAGACGCTGGCGCCGTGCGGGTCCTGTGCGGCCCGGTCACCTGGGAATTGACCGGACTCCAGAGAGGGCAGAGGGAAGACCATGGACGGATCAGTTGATCCTAGATTCGCCGATCGCCCCGGGAGCGCAGGAGCAGGCGCGCCGGGAGTCGCCGGAGTACCCGCAGGGACACCCATGCAGATACCAATCGAGGTGGTCCTGAACTACAGCGATCCTACTCGCTCGGTAACGGGAAGCGACCTGGGTCCGCAGTTCCCAGCGACTGACACTGTGCGCTGGCCGGATGAAACCAACTGCTGCACCAGCTTGATTGATATTGAGCGAGTGGTGACCGGCGTCTGCGCAGGAACCAGAGCGATGGGTCCTGATGCCGTGCCGATTGAAGGTCCAGCCGGTGGGCGGGATCCCTTCGAACTGACCGTGGCCGGACCGCTCCACCTCTATTGAGGGCCACAAGACGCAGCCCTTGGCGAAATCAACGTTTAGCGCGCTGGAGCAAGTCGCCAATTTTTGGCGTGTATCAAGCCCCCCGGTGGTACTGGAAGCAATTGCCTCACTGTGCACTTGTCCAGCCGCGAAGCATGCTAGCCACCTCCGTGCTCGGCTCTATGCAGGCCGGTCCTGACGACCTGTTTCGCCTTAGATAGAGGTCGAAACCCTTGCGACCGGTACCGGGCAGAGGTGGTCCGCACCAGCTTCCCCTGCATGTTGGCGCCGTTGGTCGCTGCCTGGGCACGGAAACCAGCCGTCTCGGGGAGAGCGCAACCACTGTTGTTGCCGGAGTGCGAAAGGGTGGCGATGGTGCGGCAATCCCTTCTTCGCGAGGACCTGCAGTACGAACCCGGCACACTCCCCGGGCACTGTTGACTCCTCACGTCCGGCTTCAGACCTACGTGGTGTAGGCCATCTCCTTGACCAGCATGAATCCGTCAAGACGAGGCTCCCATTCGAGGTCCGCCGCAGTTCCATAGAGGAAGGCGAGGTGCAGAATGGGCACTACCGAGTACGCCTCCTGGAAGACGCGGGTGATCTCGGCGAAGGCCGCCGCACGTTCTTCACCCGTGAGTGGGTTGGCCGCGTCGATCATAGTGTCCAGCTTGGGGTCGCAGTAAGGGCGACTCCCCCGTCGCAGCGATACCACGAGGCGGCAGTCAGGCCGACGTCCATCATCTCATTGCCGTGAGACATGGTGCCGATCCAGCCCGATCTTCAGGAATTTCGTCGTACGGCAGAATGTACTGCTCCATATAGGCGGCGTACTCGATGGCCTCCGTGGTCGCGTTGAGACCAATCTCATTGAGCTGGTTGGCCACGTATTCGCCGAGCTCCTCGGCCCGCAGATACACGCCCTGGCGCACGGCGACGACCACCGGGGCATCGACCGGTACGCCATCTGCCGCGGCCTCGGCATCATCTCCTGGATCATCTTCGGGGCGTTGGCCGGCTGGGTGGCCAGCCTGATCGCCGGCACCAACCGCGAGCAGGGCTGGTTGGAGAACATCATCGTCGGCATCATCGGCGCCTTGCTGGGGGGCTTTCTATTTAGCCCACTCACCGGGCGGGGGACCTATTTCGACTGGAACATCGGCAGCTTCGTCGTGGCCGTCATCGGGGCGGTGGTGTCGTTATTCATCCTGCGGCTGGTGCGGCGCGCCTAGGCCTCACCGCGGACGGTCAACTGAGCGCCCGTGCGAGGTCAGGAGCATCACGCCCGAAGGCTCTCCGATGCGGTATCCGGGGCGTTGTGCAACAGCCTGGGTCGCTTCTGAGATGGAGGCCGCTTGCTTCCTGACTCGGCTGGCGTGGCAATGCTGCCCTCTGTCACGTTCTCTTCATACGTTCTCTACAATGGAGGGAGCGAGCATGAGAAACCCAAGGGCAATTGCATCGTGGCCACCACCCAGCACCGCGAACTAACTGCCACGCTGCCGACTCCGCTCACCCCGCTCATCGGTCGTGAGCGCGAGGCGGTCGCGGTCCGCGACCTGCTGCGCCGGGACGATGTCCGTCTGCTGACGCTGACCGGTCCCGGCGGCGTGGGCAAGACCCGGCTCGCCCTCGCAGGTCGCGGCCGACACTGCGCGATGCCTTCCCGGACGGCGTCTGGTTCGTCGGTCTCGCGCCGATCACTGATCCTGACCTGGTTGTGCCCGACGATTGCGCAGGCTCTCGGGGTGCGGGAAGCGGGCGACGAGCCGCTGGTCGAGCGGCTCACGGCGTTCCTGCGCGATAAGCGCCTCCTGCTGGTGCTGGACAACTTCGAGCAGGTGGTGGAGGCCGCCCCGCTGGTGGGCGAGCTGCTGGCCGCCTGCCCGCGCCTCACGGTGCTGGTCACCAGCCGGGTGCGGCTGCGGGTCTCCGGCGAGCACGAGCACGCCGTGCCGCCGCTCGCGCTGCCGGACGCCGCACGAGCACCGCCGCCGTCGAGCGTCGCCGAGTCCGCGGCGGTGCGGCTCTTCGTCGAGCGGGCGCAGGCGGTGCAGGACGACTTCGCGCTGACCGACGAGAACGCGCCGGCGGTCGCCGAGATCTGCGCCGCCTGGACGGGCTGCCGCTGGCGATCGAGCTGGCCGCGGCGCGGATCAAGGTGCTGCCGCCCGCCGCGCTGCTGGCGCGGTTGGAGCAGCGGCTGCCGCTGCTGACCGGGGGCGGCGCGCGACCTGCCGGCGCGGCAGCAGACGATGCGCGACGCGATCGCCTGGAGCTACGACCTGCTCGTCGCCCGACGAGCAGACGCTGTTCCGCAGCCTCGCGGTCTTCGTCGGCGGCTGCACGCTCGAGGCGGCCGAGGCGGTCGTGCGCGCATCGATGGCGATCGCGCGCTTGACGTCCTGGAGGGCGATCGCCTCGCTCGTCGACAACAGCCTGCTGCGGCGAGGACGACGGACCCGGACGGGGAGCCGCGCTACCGCATGCTGGAGACGGTCCGCGAGTATGGGCTGGAGCGGCTGGCCGACAGCGGCGAGGAGGCGCGATGCCGCGCGCCCATGCGCGCCTGCTGCGTGGCGCTCGCCGAACGGACGCGCGCCCAGTCGCGGACCGGGGCGCCGACGCTGGCTCGACCGGCTCGAGCGGAGCACGACAACCTGCGGGCCGCGTTGACCTGGTCCCTGGCGCGCGCGGCGAGAGCGAGGCGGCTCTCCGCTGAGTGCGGCCCTCGGGGGCTTCTGGTGTATGCGCGGCCACTGGCGAGGGAACGCCCTGGCTGGAAGCCAGCCTCGCCATCGGTGCCGATGCCCCCGCCGCGCTCGTGCCCGGGCATTGCTCGGGCGGGATGGTTTGCGAACGTGCTCGGCGATCCGGAGCGAGGGACGGCCGTCCTGCGGGAAGCCTGGCGCTCTGCCGGTCGCTGGGCGACCGGTTCGGTCAGCGGCAATGCGCATGCCTGCTCGGGTCGCAGCGGGGGATCAGGGCGCCTACGGCCTGGGCGAGCGCTGATGAGCGAGGCGCGGGCCTGCTTCGAGGCGATCGGCGACTGCCACTACGATTAGCCATGTCAGTCGGCTCACCTCGGGGTGACGCCCATGGGCAAGGAGACCACGATCTGGCCATGGCAGTTACGAGAATCGCAGCGCCTGGCTCGGGCCGCGGGGGATCACTCGCGCGATGGCCGGCACCCCTGTACCGGGGGCTCGTCCATGCCGCGCGGGGAGCTGCTCGCGCCGGCCGACGCGCTGGAGGAAGCGCTGGCGAGGGTGGCACGCACTCGGCCCCGAGGAGGCGCCCTTCGCTCGCCAGACTCGACGTGGCGTCCTCGCGGCGCGCGCGGGGGCGCGGAACGGGCGGCCCGGCTCTGGCGACGGCCGCGAGTGCGTGACCGCCGGGGCGGTCGTTTCCGCCCGCCGCCGGAGCGGGTGACACGATCGGGCGCATCGCCGACGCGCGGAGTCAGCTCGGTGGCAATGCGTTCGCGGCGGCGTGCGACACGGGTGGCGCCGGACATCGCGGAGCGGCTCGCGCGAGGTCCAAGAGGTCCTCGCCGCGCGCGGCACCGCAACCACGGGCTACCGGGCGCGACTGGCCGCGCCCACGGACTGACCCCACGCGAGTTGGAGGTGCTGCGGCTCGTGGCGGCGGGCGCTCCAATCGCGAGATCGCCGAGGCACTGTTTGTCAGCGTCCCCACGGTCAAGCGCCACCTCTCCAATATCCTCGGCAAGCTCGATCTCCCCTCGCGCTCGGCCCTCAACACCTACGCCCACACCCACGGCCTCACCTGATCCGCCGCGCCCTCGGTCCGTCTACACCCATAGTGACCACCTCTACACCCTAAGGCGTAGATCGCCGCAGCGCCCCCAGCGATTGCGCCCTTCGTTCGATGCGCCGCCGGGGTCACGGGCCCAAGATGGTGGTGTCCCACGCGGGACTGATCGCCGGAGAGCGGCAAACAAACAGGCAGAAGGGAGTCCAGCCATGCAGGCAGCACGCGCACATCGCGGTTCAGTTGGCGGTTCGCCATGGTCGTCGGAATCGCCACGATCGACCCTGGAAATAGGGCGCGCGCGGGCGCGTCGTCGACGAGCAGCCGCCCCTCCCGCAACGGGGACAGGACGACCGGATCGCCGCAACGCGCTGTTCGGGAGGCGAGGCCCGGCATCCGCCAGCCCCCCGTACCGAGTCTGACCGACGTCTCGGCCACCACCCAGACCGCGCGATTGTTCACCGTCACCGGGAGGGACTTCACGGCCGGTGGCCGCGTCTACCTCGCCATCTACGACCAGATGGGGGCTCGGCTCTACGAGACCCGCTGGATCACCGCCAGCCCCCCCATGTTGGCAGTCCGGGGCCGAGCGGTCACGAGGCAGCGTCCTTCACCTGGGCTGGCGCGGCGGCACGCTGCGCGAGGCGTTCGCCAACCTCTGCGGGGCGACGGCGATGATGCGGGCCTACGACTCGAACACGACGACCTGGAGCACCTGGCTGACGGTCGAACCCGCCTGTGCGGCCTACGTCGAGCCCCGCAGCGGCCCGCGCTAGCGCCCGGCCGCTTTCGAGCCGAGCGCCCCAAACGAGGCGTCACGGACCCGCAGCGGGAAGTGACCAGGAACGCCAAACCGGGGACGTCAAAGACGGCGTCCCCGGGTTCATAACTCAGTTCGAAGCACGGCCGGATCGCACCTCTGGCCCGCAACCTTCTCTGCGAGGGTGTGATGCACGCCACGCTTGCAGTGGCTCTAATGGTCGGCGCGACTCGCCTCCATGGGGCCGTACCCGCTTGTCGCATCCCACAACGTGGCGGTGGCTCCGACGCAACGGGCCGGCATGATGAGCTGGGCAAAAGTTACGGCCTCACCGCACCCGAGCTGATGGTGCTCCACTCCCGGCTGGGGCTGGCCGAGACGGAGGAGGCGTTCCGGCAAGGGGTCGAGGAGACGGAGGTGGCGATCTCGCGCGAACACACCGTGTGGATGGCCAAGCGCGGCTAAGCTCAGTCCAAACGTCTCATCACTGGATATTGGTCACCATTGACTACGTTCCTCCTATCAGCGATCCCGTTGAATCATCCGGATCGTTTCGTGGCTGACGCCGAAATCTGCGGCTAATGAACGGAGACTCCTGGTCGCGGCGAGGGTGCGAATTGCAGACTCTTGTTCCGGATTCAGCTTGCGAGCTCGAGAACGATATCGGAGCGGCAATGACACTTGACGTCGCGATGGCGACCGAGGAGCAAGAAAGGACTTGATGCGGCAGTCGGGGACGGCAATCCGATGAGGGACGAAAAGCTCTAGCACGCGGAACCGATCCCCGTCGCTTCCGCCACCGCGTTCACGACGCTGTGCTCTCGCTGCTCCGCAGACTAGGACGTGACCGCAAGGGCTCGCCTCGCCCGTGGTTGTTGCATGGTTGCCCTCTTGCCGGGAAGTGATCGCACGTCTTCCGCCTGGCTCGAATTGGCGTACTCACTAAGGGTGGCCATGCCATCATGGAGTTGGCATTCCCGACGGTAGCATCCTATCTCATGGAGTTCCGTGCGTGCTGTCTTGGCATGCTCCGGTCGGCTGGTATACTCGCGTCCCCGACAGGTATGGAGACTCTGATTGTGGAGACGACTTTCTTAACCGCAGTTCCCTCGTAAACCGATAAGAAATTCGAGCCTTCCCACGGCGTGCGACAATCCCGGTGAGCCGCACCGGAGCGACGATCCTAGTCTGATCATGCCCGTACGCCTGCTATCCACGCACTTGTCACCTTCCTTTTTTCCAAGTTCGAAGGGAGTTCTGGCACGTGAACCGGGACGCGATTCATCGACACATCGACGAGCACCTCGAGGAGCACGTCGAGCACATTCGCGCCTGGGTGCGCCAAGCCAAGCGTGAGCTGGGACAGCCTCGGCGTCCGCGACTGCGCGGAGATCGTTGCCGAGTTGTATCGCGATCTCGGGCTGCCAGGAGGTCGAGATCATCAAGGGGT